>NZ_JBMRCF010000001.1:0-1211062 GCF_057350905.1 Chryseotalea sp.
CTTGTACTCAATCCACCTTATAGTCCCTACCTGGCTGACCTAACTGCCATCGGTTCACAACGCTTTTGGCTTAGCGTGCGACTGCAGGATCCTACCATTGCTAATTATAATTGTAAACTGCGCCTGACCATAGAAGGTGTCGGCATTACTATACGCACGAAGAATAGTTTTCTTCCACCACCCATTACTTTAGAAGGTGGAGGCATACCCCAATTTTTTTATGGTGATGACCTGGCAGCCTACTTCAATCCTGCCAACCTCGACTTTGCCGGACTCACCCGCAGCCAGTATGAAAGAACCCAACGCCTTCCCGAAGGCGTCTATCGCTTCAGCATAGAAGTACTCGATTACCATAGAGGTACCGTGGTGAGTACTAAAATAGGTACCACTGCCTGGATCGTACTCAACGCCCCGCCTATACTAAATCTGCCACGCCACGATAGTAAAATCACGATCCTCGAACCCATCAACATTCCCTTTACCTGGACACCACGCCACACCGGCTCACCCAATGCAGCCTTCACTACAAACTATATATTCAGACTGATCGAGCTGGCACCCAATGCCACTACACAATCTGCCAACGCTGCATTTTTAAGTCAGCCTGTGTTATACGAAACAACACTGAGTCAAAACCAATTTGTGTACGGTCCTGCAGAGCCCACTTTGTTAGCAGGTAGAAAATATGCCTGGCAGGTACAGGCCATCGACACAGAAGGCAGAGACTTGTTTAGAAACAATGGAAAAAGTGAAGTCTTCGTTTTTCAATATGGGGATGCACTAGGTGTACCCCGAAACGTTTTACAACAAGGAGGCAATGCCACTACACTTGCTTTGCAATGGGAACTACCCAGCGAAGGCGAGATGCCTATCCAGTACCGCATCCGTTACAAGCCCTTTACCAGTCCTGCCGATAATTGGTTTGAATCTGTTACACCCAACCGCTACTATACCTTAGGCCAACTGAGTCCTTCCACCAACTACCTTGTGCAGGTGCGATCAGAGCGCAACAGCATCAGCAGTGAATACAGTGCACCCTTGCAGATGAGTACAACTTCACTGGAAGACAGAGGCTATACCTGCGGACAGGCACCGGTGCTGACCACACCCACCACTACAGAAATCCTGCAACACTTACTGCCCGGAGATGAAATCAAGATGCACAACTTTCGGGTGCGGGTCTTGACGGTAGAAGGCAGCAATGGCAACTTCAGCGGAATAGGTTTAATGCCTGTGTCGCTATTTAACAAAGCCAGCGTGAAAGTGCGCTTCAGTGGCAGGGTGAATAAAAACTATGAGTTGGCAGGCGAGATTGTAAGTCTGCCAAGAAAGAACAGTGCCCTGGGCCGAGTGGTAGATGAAATGGAGAAGATCGGAGCCGACCGGAAAACAGCCCAAGATAAAATAGACAGTGCTGCCAACCCCACACCAGTGGCCATCAGCATCACAGGCATCATCGACAGTGTGTGGGTACAAGACAGTGTGATTATCGTACTGAGAGAAGATGGAACACAAGAAGAGATAACAAGACCAACAACTGCGGGTGGAGAAATGCAAGCAGTTGTACTCACTGATAGTGTGGGCAATACTTATACGGTGAATGAAGCAGGAGAAGTAAGTAACAACGGATCGAGTGCAACCAGTACGGTGGCTTCAAGCGTACATTATAAGGTAAACTTTAGCGCCAAAGAAGAACAGGACTATGGCTTTGATGCGAAAGTACACGCGGTACTCAACCATTATGAAACAACAGAAATAGAAGACGATCCTTACACCATCCCCTGGAAATCCGTAGAGACAGGGCGTTTTGATCAGGTTAAGGTAAGTGCTTCTGTACAACGTGAAAACTTGCTGCGGGAAGTAGGTTTTAGCACAGGAACAGATTCTCTGCCTAAGCAACAGGGAGAAAATGCCCATGAACTGATCGTAACCTTGCAGGGAAAAGATCATGAAGACACAGATCAAATCACGGCCTATCTCAATCAAGAGAATAATACAGACTCTACGACAAACAGGCTAGCTGTTGGTAAACTCAATGTAGTAAGCTACAACAAGGCCTTCAGGAATCTGGTGTTGATCTCGGTAAATGGCGCACAACTATCCATCGCGAAAGAAACACTTGAAAGAGAACTCAATGACATTTACAAGCAGGCTGTTGTCGATTGGCAGGTGCAGGACATGCAAACAATAACAGAAGTAGTATATGACACCGATAGAAACGGGCTTGAATATGGCAACAGCAGCTGGTACTCCAACTACACCAGCGAGATGCGCAGCATCATCAATCATTATTTAAGGGACAGATCGATCATGCCTGACACCTATTACTTATTTATTGTACCCAAAACAGACGATGCACGCGTGATGGGCTTTATGCCGCGTAAGAAACAGATAGGCTTTATCTGTTCGGAGAAAGTAAGCGCAACAAACATTACCAAAACCATCGCCCATGAGCTGGCCCATGGTGCCTTCCGTTTAGAGCATAGCTTCCCACCCTTGCCAGAGCAAGGCGACAACCTGATGGACTACAGTGCTACAGGCAAAAACTTATACAAAACACAATGGGATTACATACACAACCCAGTGGCGATGTTGGGACTGTTTGATGGGGATGAAGAGGGGGCGATGAAAAGCCTCTTAACAAGTGAGTATGTATTTATGCATGATCAACTCAGCACTAGAGCATATGCCACCAGCCTGGGAGCAGATGAATTCACACAAGATGCAGTTAATTATGTTGATGCTAAGTTGTATCAACTGGATACAGCCGATGTAAAGACCTATATATATTTCGCCTACATTTGGTTTCATCCCGGAAACATAGATCGATTCGATCAACTGATTGAGAATAGTTTTAACCATGCAATAGATAGCATTAAGCGAAACATTGAAACAGAGAACTTTAATCTGCTGGCCATTGTAAATGCCAAGTATGATACAGCTTTAGCAGACGGATTAAAAACTGTATCTTTTAGAGAGAATTTTTTTCCGGTTAGTGGCTTGCAATCAGCGTGTACAAAAGCTGTGAATGATTACCTGCTGAGCAGTACTAAAAAAACATTTGTAAATGGATTAGATGCAGCGCTGAAAGAAAGGGCTGATGTTTTGTACGAAAACCTGAAGAATTGTGAAATTATAGTCCCTGAAGAGATTGTAATACACTATAAGCGTAAAGGACGAAATCAATATAGAACATGGGGAGAGTTTACTATTGTGGGCACTGATTATAGAGGGTATATTTTGGAGAGGCCAAAGGGAGATAAGCCTACAACATTTCAAACCAACAAACGTGTTCCAGCTGGTACATACACTTTAAGCTACTCTGAGTATTCTGGCGGAGATATAAAGTTTAATAATGTTACGCTTTATCTTGTGGATCATAGTGCCTATAAGATGCATTGTGGTAATCGGGTTGATCAGTCAAATGGGTGTTTATTGATAAATGAATTTAATCCACAATTTGATGTGTATCCAAACGCCTATGAAGATGAAAAATTGCGTGGACAAGGTGTTGTTAAAGCGACTGTCGCGAATCCGTATCCTCCTAAACCTAATTCACATTCTCAACCATCTAATCCAGCATTAAAATTAAGAAATAAGGTTAAGGAAATGCAAGAGCAAATTGAGGTTAGACAACAGATTGCTGGAGTTCGTAAGATTTTAATAATAGATGAATCAGAAGAAAAAGAAGAACTATGAAAAAAATGCGATTAATTTCAGTACTCATTGTAATGACACTAAATCTAAATGCTCAGACAAATAATAAGTTTGTTAAATATTTTAGGGAGAATATAACACATCTTAATCTTGAGTATTACGTCTTTTTTGAACACGAGCTATTAGTAATATTAACAGACACCTCATACCGTAGGCAATTTGAGACTGTTCTAAGTCAACAAATCCAAAAAATCAATAAATCAAATTCTGAAATTTCTAAAGAGAGGCAAATTTTTCTATATACATTCTACCATAGAATTAATCAAGTTTCTGTAAAGTCTGAAGAACTACAGAATAGTAAGAGCTATTTATTAAAAAAATTAATGGATTACAAAAAGCTCGACTTTGTTGTTGATAAAGGTTTTTTGTCTGAAAGGATTAATCCAGAAAGAAGAGGTATGCCTTTTGGTGATGAAGAATGTGATTTTGATTACACCTTATATACTTTCTTTTTATATGATCCTAAGTTATATCTGAATTCTACGATAAATGATAAAATCGCCAATCCAACAGGAGAAATACTTTTTCCATCAAAGTGTTTTCTTGAAGAATTAAGTGAGCTGCCGTTTGAGATGAAAACAAAGTTGCAATCTGAGTTTTTAAAAAAAATAGCTCATTATAATGGTGTGAATTTTGAACAATTAAGGAATATAATCAAATCAGCTGATTTGAACGCTAAGTATGATTAAACACCCTCTCTGGTCACAGGATCTCCCTACGATTTAAGAAGTAAAAAGCGGTTAGCCTTAGCGAGATGCTAAGACGAGTATGAGGCAATTGGAGAAAGAAATAAAGCAAAGATCTAAACAACAGGCCGTTATTAAGAAAATTATAATTGATGAATCATTCGAAATAATTGACTCATGATTAAAAGAGGAGCGATTTTATTCTTTGTATTCCTTATGATTGCCTGTTTTGGTGAAGCCCAGATTAACCATTCGGTATTGAGCTTAATGAAAGAAGATTTTAAGGCAATAAGCTTCCATAAGTTGATCTTTTGTGAAATTGAATTGATAGAGTTTTGTAAAGATTCCATTGGTCAAAATCAATTTGAAAAGTCACTTGTAAAATTGAAATCAATTCAAGAACAGACGATAGAGGCTAATGCTAAAGAATTTACTGTTGTGTGTAGTATGATTTACAAAAGAGTAAATGATGTAAAACCTGATACTGAAGAACAGCGTAAAGGAAAAATCTTTATTTTAGATCGATTAAAAGAATTTCAAGTCAATTTTACGATTGATGAGGATTTTTTATTAAAAAGATTTGATAGCGCGAAAAGAGGGATAACTCAAGGAGAGGATGAATGTAGCCCGGGGTATAGCAAATACATTTTTTTGATTTATGATCCGATTTTGTATAAAGATGTTATGATAAAAAATAAGTCGGTGAGCCAAGATGGTGTTGTGTATTTGCCTTTACTATGTACGATAGAAGAAGATGATGGATTGATGCCAATAAGAGCCGTAATGCAAAGGGAGTTGTTGAGATTATTGAGTAATTATAGGGACCCGGCCTTTGATAAATTAAAGAAGCGGATCAGAGAAAGTGAATTAGAAGAAAGTCATGATTAACATGCTCAAGAGCAATTGTCGTGTGAAGATTTGGGTTCCTAACCCTCTCTGGCCGTAGAGTCTACCTACGACCTAAAAAAGATAGCGAAAAATACAGTTAGTCTTAGCGAGACGCTAAGACTAGTTGGGCCGTACTCTAGTCACCACACAACACTTTCGTAAGTTTACGAATATCTATCTCTCTAACAGTGAAATTAATCTCCATTATAAAAAAGGCCTTCAACATCAACAGACTGATATTGTGCGGCTCTAAGTTTAGCCCATCCCAGTAGACCAAAACTAGTGCGAACAAGGTAAATGTTCGAGCTACTGTTAGATCCTGTGCATAAGATTACTTCAATTTTACCGTTAACGGGTATTGTTGCTAATTTGTCTTTGAAGTTAAAGTCAGCGTATATTTCAATTGGTCTTAAAGCATATGATTTGATATCTACTGAATAAAATGGTTGTTTATCTTCAATTAATTTGTCTGCGGTTATTGAATGCTTCCTTTTAGTTATAAAATCTTCCCAACACCTGTCTATTGAGTATAAGCTTCCATTTCCCGGAACGATTAGGCTAACAGCCTGAATTTGTCCAATTATTCTATTTGGTAAATCTGCCTCAAAAATTGTAAATCCAAATGAAGGTCCGTCAATGGATCCAAAACTGATATAGTAGTATTTATTTTCCTTTGGGTCAATCTTTGTTTTGATCAATTTTATATTATCATTCCCAACTGAATATTCTTGGTTAACAGGTGTGTCTAGATTGATATCTAAATTCGTTCCGTAAACTGTTGTGCTTTTTGGATCAAATTTTACAAAGCTACGCGGAAGACAGAAATTTTTAACTGGAATCTCTAGAGAGTCAAGAGTTAAAAAAGAGTCAAGCCCTTTCTTTTGACCAAAAGTCACCGAGTAATATGTTAATATGATTATAGTCAATCCAATTTTCTTCATTGTGTTTATTTTAATGTCATAACGGGCCATCAACATGTGGTTTAATTGATTATTGTAATATTTAAATTTAGTAATGGCCAGTACTAAATTACATTCTATGTGGATCATTTTATATCTAAGAGTATACTCCAATGGTTATAGGGGATCTCTATGACCTAGCATAACTAAAGGAATTAAACCAACTAAAGAAAGATGTAATTAGGTAGTCTCAGCAAGCCGCTAAAAATAGCAGGGTAAAGGTCTCCCATTTCCTTTCTCATACTGCTAAAGACTTCTATAAGGCTAGGCTAGGTTTTTACATTTCTATTTAAGATACCCGCCCAGTATCGGATGGTTTCTTCAAGAGTTTGGTAGAAATCTAAATATTCATTATCTCCAACAACAATTATAAAGCGCGAAACATTAAATTCCCTAGTAAACTCATTGCTAAATTCTCCAGTATGATGGATGGTGTTTGCATTTATATTAGGATTTCTCAGTCTGAAATGCTTAACTCCATTTGTGATCAAGCGCATATATTTCATTTCGGGGCAGCTTTTGATCACAAAATCTTGATATTTTAACAGGCCTGATATTACTTCTTTGCAACCATTCTTGTCTACCTTAATATGTTCTTGAAATCTTAAATCATTATTAAAGTATTCATGGTAAGTCCAGTCTGTCAAATGCCATGTATTTATTACACAGTTCATTGCAAATCTTGACTTTGTTGAGTCTTTCTTAAAATCCTCAAATTCCTCTAATAAATTTTCAAAAAGCTCGATTGAATTTTTAAAGTCAAATGTTAGACGGTTTGAATTCATTTGGTGTACAAATCATAATTGATATATAATTCTGCTATCTACTTTCCATAATTTTAGTGCATATCAAAAATAAAGCCTAACACCAATCTCACGTATGGAATATTTTGAATATAATACTCAACTAACTCTAAAGAAAACTCGTCTGGATTCTTGATTTTCGTCCCTATTAAAGTTGTCTTTTAGAAATCTTGTTAATTCAGGGTTAGCATCTTTGTTTACCCAGCTATAAACCTGTGTGACATATTGAGGATTATCATATACACCTACATGAAAGCTTTCATGAAAAAGAATTATTCCAAATTTACTTGTCAAAGTATCAATTAATTCACTGATCGTTATTGAGAAATTTTGTTTTATTTTTCGGTAAAAACTCAAATTTGTGATATCGATAATTAAACAGCAGTCAGTACAAGCATACTTTCTTTTCTCTTTTTCACCAATTACCCCCTTAATCTTTGAAATCGGATTACTCATTTTAGATGTAGGCTCGTAGGTTACAGAGGTTGTTTCAATTGATAGGTGCTTACCCCCATATTCAAAAATAAAATCTGCTTCTTCACCATCTTTACCATGTTTCAAATTTCGAATTTCTGTCTTCAACCTAGAAATTAATGAAGAATACCAAAAAATCTCAAACCGCTGCCCCCAAAATGATGTGTTTGAAGCTCTAATACGTTTCAAATAATGATTATACATTTCCAAATTATTCTCCTTGATTTTTTCCAGATCAAGAATTAGCATAAGCAAAATATGCTCGAAGCATTTTATAGATATTTCATCACCAAGGCTCTTGACATCCAAGTATTCTTTTGCCAGAGGATGAATTCCCTGTAAAATGTCAATACCTATACTCCTTAAATAGTCTTTGTATTTTGTTTCCATTTCAACATGGTCATCGACAATTGATATAAATTATAATTTTTAAAATAAAGTGCCACAAATCAGAAACCCATCATCTTTCCGCCTTTTGGCAGAACAATGATGGGCTCACACCGTCAATATACAGAAGATTTGCCGATGGGCAATAAGTGGATTTCACCTGCGGTCGGTGTTTTCACCGAACCGCATTTACCCTTACGGTGTCACAACCTAACAAGAGTAGTCAAAAACCCCTCCTAGGTCGTAGGGTCTCCCTACAACCTAACAAAATAGAGAAAAATACAGTTAGTCTTAGCGAGACGCTAAGACTAGCTACCAGGGAAAAATTGTAAAACGTACCATTACTTTGGACCATGCCCCAAGAGGGCCATGCTCTAGCCATCGCTCATCACTAGCGCCAAACAGGGAATGATCCAACACTCACCGATGATTACGATTTAATATCAACAAGTTGACTCTTGAAAATAAAACTTGACCTGAAATAGACATCAGTTTTCCTAATTGCTCAGCATTAATTAGAAGTTGACTCATCTCACTTTTTCATAAATATATAAACTCTGTTGAAATAGGCTCATGTCTATATTCTACAAAGATCATTTCTTCATTTATTGAGAATTACTTACATGCACATGCATAATAGCGCATTTTAGATCGAAGATTCTTTAGCTTTATTCAACTGAACATTTATTTATGCGTTACATCACTCTTGTATTCTTGCTTGTCTGTATATCGTCTTTTGCTCAATCGAACAGCAATCTTATCGAAGAGTATTTTTTGAGTATTCGACAGAACAAGAGCCCGGAGCCATCAAGCATTGATAAGATACAACAAATGGAAGTTAGCACCCTTTGCAAACTTGTTTCGCCTCATCTGAATGATTCTATTACTGTAATTCGACTGAGTGCATACCGCTTATTGCACGAACGGGGCACGCGAAGTGAAAAGCAAACCGATAGACAGAAAATTGTATTGAACTTATTGCATGGTTGGTTTGACGAGGATACAGGCATTCATGGTTTTGTGGCATCCTGTCTTTCCACTTACGTAAAAGGCGATTTTACCTCATCAGCTAAAGACAGCATAAGTTTGTTAATCAGCAAATCTCCTGGCTATTATGATAAGTTACTTCGAATAGCTGGCTTTTTGCAGATGGATTCTTTGATACCTGTGCTACAAGAAAAATTAGATACCAAGAGTATTAAAAGTGAACGTATGCGTTGGTCTGCTTATTTGGCCTTAAGTCGTATGGGCGATAGTAAGGCCACACAACTGGTCCTTGATAAGGTTAAAGCGAAGAATGTGAATGATGAGGTGACTGATGTCTTATTTCCTGACCTTATTTATACCAGACAAAGGATAGCCTTTGATTATTTAGTTGAGCAACTTTACAGTGATCAGGAAAATTGTACTAGTTCTAATGCTGAACGTAAGCAAACAATGTCTTGTGCCTATAGAATAATGGAGTATCTGGCAAGGGTAATTACGAACTTTCCTGTGCGAACGGATGCTATCGGTGAATTAAGGGTTAATAATTATGAAGAAGCTTTACAAATGGTTAGAAATTGGATGAAGTCTAATGCTGATCTTTATATAATAGATCTTGAACATTTATAAAATAGCACCATAATGACTGGCTCATTTTTTATATCTCCCAAAGTTCAATTAATCTTTCTTATCTAATTCCTTACATCAAATTTCAATTTCTTTCATTTTCCTCAGTGGTGATTTAACTTGTTGCTTAGTTAACACTCGTTGATGGCAAGAATATTTACTATAATAATCGCCTTCCTGCTTTTCTCTTTCTCTGTAAAGGGGTTGGAACTGAATTGTAAAGAAGATTCGCTCAATAATACTAAGCGAACAAGACTATTACATGATGATGAAAATAGCGTCTTAAGAAAATTTGTCAATTTGCCGATCACTGATTTTTCTGATCATCAGGACCCCATTATATTGCAGACATTCAGTAACGATGATTCAGTTAACTATTATCGCGCCAAGGCTGAAGAATACCATCAACAAGTAACTAGTCAGAACGCATATGTAAGCGATCTACATGAACTGCTTACCCTAGAGTTACCAGTAGGACTTACATCGGATAATGAAGATCCTAACTATGCCATTATCATTACTGAAGTTAAAGTCAATGCACAAGGTGCCTTTTTGGAAGCCTATCTATTATTAACACTACCCAATGCCAATAATACTAAGATTGCCTTCAAGGGTAAAAATATCGGATTTTCAGAAGAGGGTGGTTTGGCAGGTGAGGGGCGCTTAGAGTTGGTGGGCGATTATAACATCCCCTTAGGAGATAAAACCATGGCATGGTTGCTGGGTAAAGGCAATTCATTCGTGGAGTTTGATTGTAATGGGTTTAAGGGAATGGGCATTGAAGCAGAGATTCAATTTTCGCGCGACTTGATAGTTCCTGAAAAACCGAATGGAGAGATTGAAACCGATGTAAGTAAGCGTGTAAAAACTAAATTCGCTGTGCAAGGCCAAAGCTGGACAGATTTGATGGTGGGCATTACGCTGCCACCTTTTCAGGTAAAAGGTTTAGAAGGTTTTGGTTTCAGTGTTACAGAAGCATACCTCGACTGGAGTGATTTGGCCAATCCGCCACAATTAACTTTTCCTACTGGTTATACTTCGCCCTTTCTACAGGCAGGTAGCCCAAATTTATGGCAAGGCATTTATATGAAACGCCTGGAAGTGCGCTTGCCAAAAAGTTTAAAGCAGAAAGGCGACAGTACAAAGCGAACAGCAATTGGTGTTGAGCACATGTTACTGGACGATCAGGGCTTCACGGGTGTTGCATTTGTCGAGGGGTCGATTATTGAAGCTGGTGATATGGAAGGATGGCATTTTACGCTAAATAAAGTAGCCCTTGGCCTTGTTGCAAATCAGGTTACAGGTTTCGAATTGGCGGGCACGCTTTCTGTTCCTGTTATCAAACAGAGAAATGGTAATCCGACAAGCTTTGTTTACAGAGCACATCGGAGCATCAATGGAGAATATTTGTTTGCTGTTCAGGTAAGTAACAACCTTCGCATGCCATTATTATTAGCAGACTTAAATCTGACTGAAGGATCATCCGTTACGGTGCGGGAACGGAACGATAAATTTTATCCAACGCTTCTGCTGAATGGATCATTAGAAATAAAAGGAACAGCAGCTGGCCCGAAAGCGGAATTATTCGGAATACACTTTGAAGGTATGCGCATCAGCACAGAGTATCCCAAATTTGATATTACTGCACTTGGTTTTGGCAGAGAAGGGCAACAACAAAAAGTATCAAAATTTCCAGTTTCCATTACAGGCATCATGGTGAAGAAAGAAGAAAACCGTTTTGGTCTTGGCTTTGATTTAAATGTAAACATAGCAGGTAGTGCCTCGGTGGCAGAAATAAGTGGCTCAGCCGGATTAATAGTGTGGGCAAAAAATGAAGTGCAACAAATCAACGGAGCCGAAGGAGAACCCGTAGCAACTGAAGATCATTGGCAATATGATAAAACAGAACTTACCGCTATCGGAATAAATTTTAATAAGCCTGATGTTATTAAGATTGTTGGACAAGTTAGATTTTTTGAAGACGATGCAACCTATGGTGATGGTTTCACCGGACAGATAACCGGAACCTTCGGTCAACTCCAAAGTGGATTTCAAGTTTATGCACTTTTCGGAAGAACAGAAACCTACCGGTACTGGTTTGCAGATGCGCTTGTAAAATTACCTGAACCAGGTGTTCCTTTGATTCCAGGTGTACTCAATGCCACGGCTTTTGGTGGCGGCTATTATCACCGGATGAAACAAAGCAATGAATCTTTCTCAACACCGGTCGGCACAACGCCTTCTGGCATTCGCTACATACCAGATCAGCAAAGCAGAGGCGTAAAAGCTTTAATGAAATTTGCTACGCCAAGACCTGAACTCATGAATGGTGTAGTTACTCTGGAGATTGTAATGAATAGTAGTGGGGGTATTAATACTGTTACCCTGGCGGGTAATGCAAACTTCCTGGGCTTACAAGATTTGGCAGAAGACAAAATTAAAGAACTGGCCGGTGATGCTGCAGGTGGTAACATAGCTTCAAAGCTTGCGGGCATGTTAGCAGGTCAGGTTTGTGGTAGTATGCATTTACAATTCGATAATGTAAATGATGTGTTCCATGGAACCATGCAGGTAATTGTTAATGTAGCAGGCGGTGTTGTACGTGGTGTAAGTAGTGGTAACAGAGCTGGTTGGGCAGTGATACACTTTGAGCAAAATGATTGGCAAATTTTAATAGGTACCCCAGATCAACCCCTCGGAACCAGTTTCGCTGGCATTTTTCAATCACGTTCCTATTTCATGGCAGGAAAAAATGTACCGGGTAGTCCACCACCACCAGCACAGGTCAGTGAGTTGCTTGGTAATGTGAATCTCGATTACATGCGGAACTTGAATGATTTGGAATCCGGAACTGGTCTTGCCTTCGGAATGGGTTTCACTGTAGATACTGGGGACTTGAAATTTTTAATGTTCTACGGAAGGTTTGCAGCCGGGGTAGGTTTTGATATCATGTTAAAAGATTATGGCAACGGTTATCACTGTGCCGGATCATCTGAGCCCATGGGCATCAATGGCTGGTTTGCCAATGGACAGGCATATGCTTTTGTTGCTGGTAAAATTGGAGTTAAGGTTAACCTGAAATTCTATAAAGGTGATTATGATATCTTATCAATAGGAGCTGCTACAGTTATGCAAACGAAAGGCCCTAATCCATTTTGGATGAAAGGAATTGTAGGTGGGAATTACAACATATTGGGAGGTTTGGTAAAAGGAAATTGTCGATTTGAAGTAACAGTAGGTCAGGAGTGTATACCTGTGGGCGAGCAGGATTTATTGGCTGATGTAAACATGATAGCTGAAGTAAGTCCTGCCAATGGGAGTGATAAAGTGGATGTTTTTAATGCACCTCAGGTTGCTTTTAATATTCCCGTAGGGCAGGTGTTCGAAATTGCGGATGTAGAAAATAAAAAACATTATTATAAGGCAGTGCTGGATGAATTTAAAGTTGAAACAGAGACAACACAATTAAATGGAGTATTGGTATGGAATGAAACAAAAGATGTAGTTGTCTTTGATGGCCAGGAAATATTGCCTGGTGAAAGTAAAATTACAGTTAACGTAAAACTTTCTTTTCAGGAGAGAATTAATGGTGTGTGGGCTATTGCCAGATTTGATAATCAGGCAGTACAGGAAGCAGCCAGTGCAATATTCGAAACAGATAAAGCTCCCGATTACATACCTGATCATAATGTAGGGTACTCATATCCGATTAAAAGTCAGTTAAATTTTTACCCCAAAGAGTATGACAGAGGTTTTATACAACTAAGAGAAGGGCAGGCCTATCTTTTTGAAAGAAATGCTGGTTGGATTCAAAAGGTAAGAATGACCACCGATAATGGCTTTGCAGAAACTGATTTTACTTATGATAAACAATTGAAACGAATTGATTTCAGAATGCCACTTGGCTTTGATCTGAATAAAATTTACCAGTTTCAAATCCTCAATATACCACGTCAACATAATGCAATAGATGCTAATGTTCGTCAGGTTGATACAGAACTGAAGCAAGACACAGGTAACGAAGCCACATTAAGTACCAAAGCTTTAGAAGGAAATATTGAACAGCTTGAAATGAAAACAATCTTCTCAAGTTATTTTAGAACCAGTCGGTACAATACCTTCAGGGAGAAGATGGCCGCAATTACACTGATACCTGCCGTGAGGAACTCAGTGGAGAATAATGTTTTTACTATATCGAGTTATCTCGCAGGTAATGAAGTTTGGGACATGGCTGAGTTAAACGGTCTCAATAACAGCGCTCCACTTATTCAGATGGAATCAATACTGGATGGTAATGATTGGTATCAAAATATTGTTTATCCTTTGTTGTACCAGGATTATCCGATAGCAGGTAGTCTTCGTATAAAAAGAGATCCAGCAATTTTTGGCTTGCCCCCAGTAAGATTTAATTACTTTATAAACAGACAGACGCCAACTTCTCTTCCAGATGATGCAAAAGCCTATACAATGCCAGGCTTTACCAGTGACTACATTGTTTATGGAATGAATATTCCGGTCCATTTAGATTATATAGATCTCCAGCGACAGGCAGTAAACTACATAACTAATAATCCTGCAGGATATACAACTCGTTTACAAAGCATTATTTTAAGTAGAACACCTTTCATTCGCTATGGGGCTTACCGAATCCGGTTTAAATATGTTATTCCTTACGTAAACGTACAAACCAGCGAATATCAATGGGAACTATTCAACAGTATAAGATACAATAATGATTAATCAGCTAATGACTGACAAAAGATTGAAGATAGTGAAAAGAGTTTTTTGTATAACTGTATTTTTAATACACATCAGTACTCATTTCTCCGTTGCTCAAGATAGCCTAAAAATGAAAGAGCTTATAGCAGTAGTAGGAAGACCCAATCCAGATTCGATTATACTTCGTTGGGCACCATTGAATTTTAGCGCTTGGCAAATGGGAAATAAGCACGGGTATACCATAAAACGTTACACTATCATAAGGGACAGCACTGTACTGCTGCCTCCGGAAATGCAAATTTTAAATAACACACCTGTACAAGTAAAATCACTGAATGAATGGGAACCAATTATTGCCAGAGACAAGTACGTAGCCATAGCCGCTCAAGCTATTTATGGAGATCGTTTTGAAGTAAATCTTGGTGAGAGCAATATTATGACGATCGTAAATAAAGTGCGCGAACAAGAACAGCGCTTTTACTTTGCACTTTTTTGTGCAGACATGTCAACACTTGTAGCCATGGCATCCGGTCTTTGGTATGTGGATACAGCAGTGAGAAAAAATGAAAAATACTTGTACAGAATTGAAATCGCTAATAGCAAGGATTCAATTAGAGGCAGTGCTTTTATTGGAGTCAATGATGTGTATGAATTACCTAAACCTCAAAATCTAAAAGCGGATTTCAAATTTCCCTCAGTGTCTCTGCAATGGGATAGCAACCTATTTGGCTACTATACAGCTTATCGGCTTGAACGTGCTGAGGATGGAGTTAATTTTAAAACAATTTCAGATAATCCTTTAATAACCCTAAGCCCTGACAATACATCTCTAAATCGATTTGAATATGCAACAGATACGATAGATCATATTGATATGGAGTATCATTACCGTGTGCGAGGCATTTCGTCATTTGGCGAACTAGGACCACCATCAGAGGTGGTTAAAGGGAAAAGCATGAGGTCATTAGATTCATTTCCTTTTATCACGAATAGTGAAGTTTTGAAGACGGGTGCAATCAGGATAACATGGTCGCTGGATGAACAAGAGAATTCCTTAATTAATGGTTTTGCCATTGAAAGAGCAGATAAAGCAAAAGGTGAATATCATAAAATCAATCAACAACTTCTTCCATCAGACCATCGTACTTTCGATTATTATAACACAAAACAAATCAACTACTTTCGAATCAGGACCTTTGTTATTAATGGCGATGAACATGTTTCACCACCCTACCTGGTACAGCGTATCGATAGCATAGCACCACAGACACCACTTGATCTGAAAGTAAAAGTGGATGAATTTGGTAATACTGAATTGAACTGGACACAGAATGAAGAAGAAGACCTTTTTGGCTATAAGGTATATCGCAGTAATTTTTCAGATGAAGAGCTGGTCATGCTCACAGGCACACCCATACAAGCTAACTTTTATAAAGACAAAGTAAATGTAAATTCTCTGCAGGAATCAGTTTTCTACAGTGTGGTGGCAGTAGATCATAATCAGAATGAGTCGCAGATCTCTCCGCGCGTTAAACTCCTGCTGCCTGATAAAATTAAACCACAGACGCCTGTTTTATTACCTATTACAAGTTCTGAAAATGGAGTTTCACTCAGCTGGTTACCTAGCGGCAGTGCCGATGTTGTGCGTTATGATGTTTACCGGAGTGAAAGCAATCAGGATAACTGGATCAGACTGAAAATGATGTCAGCCACCAACGATTCTGTTTTTCAATATGTGGATGCTAACCTGGAAGCGGGTCAATTGCCTTTGTACACCATTATTGCGATAGACGATGCAGGACTTGAATCAGATCCAGCTGCGCCTGTGCGTGGTGTAAAGATTGATAATTTATTAAGGCCTGCAATAGAATGGAAGGACTATGTGATCGATAGAGAGACCAAAACCCTGACACTTCATTGGAACTACTCCAATGAAGAAGTTGCGCAGTTTCATATATACAGATCGGTTGATAGTAATGACTTAAGTCTTTTTAGAACTATTGATGCAATCAGCAATCAATTTACAGATAGAATTTTTTCAATGAAGAAATATAACTACGCTGTCTTACCAATATTCAAGAACGGGAAAAAGGGAAAATTGAGTGAAATGATTTGTGTAAACTATTAAATTAATTTTATGAGCTGCGCTAAAATCCCTCTTACGGCAACATTATGTTTAATGCTTTTGCAAAATATAAGTGCTCAACAAACTATATTGGTAGATATTTCAGCGAAGTTAACATCCATAAATAATTGCAAGCTGAATGTGATACCAGTAGCTATGAATTCAATTTCAATTCAACTTCGTAATAATTTGAATGTTAACTTTATTAATGAGCAGCAGCCAGCCTCAGTTGGTTTAATTGTTTCTCATCAGATTCCATTAATAGGTTCTAGCTTTGTCGGTAATCTTCGATTTCAAGCTCAATTTAGTTACGACCTATGTGAATGTACGGGCTCCGCACCTGGAGGCTGTCCAAGTCTTAGTGGATCCTTTATAGATCAAATTATTCCAATAAACTTCAATAGTAGTTGCTTAATTAATAATTCTGTGTATAGTCATAATGGAGCAAACTTTACATTGTATTATTCTTTCACGCTTGCAATGACCGCTCCTGAAGTTACTCCCGTTTCTGCAACTTGTAATACAGACTTTGTTAATCTTCAGGTTAACAATACCGCTCCCTCATATAACTGGCAGGTACGTAATCCCTTAAGCAATTGGATCACATTCAGAGAGAATGCCTCCAATGCTATTGTTGCTACACGACAAGAACTACAGGCAGCAGCCGGCAATGGCGCTTATGCCACCAGAAATGTCAGAGTAGTAGAATCGGGATGTTTAACCAATAGGCAGGGGCCAAGTTCAGATGCTTTTAATTTTCATGCTCCAGCTCCTGCAATTTCGGTTATTTTTACTAATCAGACTTGCCGTGATATCATGAATGGTTCATTAGCGGTTACAATTACAAGTGCCTTGCCACCAACTGTGAATGATTTTATTGTTAGCTTGCACGATCCCACACAGACTGTAGATCCAAAAACAGGATATGCACCGGCTATTACAGAGATTCAATTGGAGAATTCATCAAATTATTCATTTCAAAATTTGGGGGTAACAGGTAATTCTTCAAAAACATTTTATGTAACGGTTCAGAATAATACTGATAACAATACTTATGGTTCGTGCACTGCAGTATCACAAAACTATAATTTTACTAACCCAGATCCTATTACCACCAATTTTATGCGATCGCTAAAAAACGGATATGATATCAGTTGCAATGGTGGAAGTAATGGTCAGGTAAGTGTGTCACCCAGTGGGGGTGCTGGCGGCTTTAAGAATTTTTTATGGAGTAATGGCGTAACTTCGCAAAGTATTTCAGGGCTTAGTGCGGGTAATTATTCAGTTAGTTATCAGGATGGTAACAATTGTTTAGCTTCAGGTGATGCTACCATAACACAACCTCCTGCACTCTCCGTTTCAATTCAATCAAATAACAAAACCATATATAATAATTTTGATGTAAGCTGCTCTGGTGCACTTAATGGTTCTATAACTGCCAATGCAAGCGGGGGCGCAGGTGGGCATTCATACCAGTGGAGTGATGGAAATGGTGGCGCAATTTATTCGGGAATAGGCGTTGGTAATTATAGTGTTACTGTCACAGATGGTAATGGTTGCATGGCCAATTCAAATATTACTTTAACAGCACCACCACCTATTGCATTTTCAATTGAGCAAGTATCAGGCATTGATTGCCCTAATGTTTCAACAGGCTCATTGTCCGTTAATCCTGCAGATATTCAAAATGAAATCGGCACTGTTTCTTATGCATGGTCTAATGGAGTAGTAGGCGCTAGCAATACAATACAAAACCTTCCTGCCGGAAATTACCATGTAACCATCACCGATGAACAAGGATGTACTGCCTACGCACAGCGAAGTTTGACAAATCCAGCGCCTTATACAGTGAGCATTGCACCGCAAAGTAATTACGATGGCCATTATATCAGTTGTAGTAGTGCCGCTGACGGTATCTTACAAGCGACCCTATTTGACTCAAATCAAGGTATTCAAACAGCACAAGGCTTTAATTGGTACAAAGGTGAGGTATCAGCTGGTGTTGGTGCAACAGCATACGGGCTCAACGAAGGTAATTACAGGGTAATAGCGAGTTATGGAAATAATTGTACAGCAGAGCAAACTTATTTCTTGAACGCTCCTGAACCGTATACCACTACTATTTCAGTACAGAGCAATTACCATGGGGCAACCATTAGCTGTAATGGTGCCAGCGATGGCGTCCTTGCTGTCACTTTATTTAATGAAGCAGCTGAGCCAACTCCCGTTGAATATTATGCATGGTCACGCAATGGGGTGCCACTCGCCTCGGGTGAATTGCTAAGCAGTATTCATAATCTTAGTGAGGGTGAATACAGTGTGATCACTACCTATCAGGGTGGTTGTACTTCGAACGGTGCAATTACATTATCTGATCCTGATCCTGTTAATGTACAAATACAAGCGAACACTGATTATCACGGCTATGTTATCTCTTGTGTGGACGCAGACAACGGGGCCCTGCTGGCGGTAGCAAGTGGCGGTACTCCGGGAGCATATACTTATGCGTGGGATACTGGGACTGAAAACGCATTACTCGAAAATATTGGTGCAGGCGTATATACGGTTACTACGCATGATATCAACAATTGTCCTGCATTCTCAAACTTTATTATTGAAGATCCGCCACCACTCACTGCTTCTATTGAAGTCACTTCTGATTTTTCCAGCTTTCCTATCAGTTGTCATGGTCAGGCAGATGGCGCCTTGCTGGCTACTGCTACTGGTGGTACCGATCATTATACGTATCAATGGAATACAGGCGTACATACAGCTGCACTCACGCATATTCCTGCGGGCGAATATGAAGTGATGGCAACAGATGAGAATGGATGTACTGCGCAAGCCAATTTGAGTATAAGCGACCCTGCACCGGTAGCAGTATCCATCTTCGTGCTATCGGATTACAATGGCCAGCATATTACTTGTGCCAGTGCAGCAAACGGACGTTTAGAAGCAATTGCTACAGGAGGAACTAATACATTTTCCTATTCATGGAGTATGGGAACAAACGGATCTATTCAAAATGGTCTACCTGCCGGACTTTACGAAGTGTTGGCAACAGATGCAAACGGTTGCCAGGCTGTGAACCAGAAAACCCTTATTGAACCGCTACCGGTATCAGTCTCGATTTTAAATACATCTGACTACAATGGATTTGGTGTTTCTTGCGCAGGCATGATGGATGGATTTATTGAAGTAGCAGCTGTAGGTGGCACAGGCGTTTATTTATATAGCTGGTTAAATGAGACGGAGACAAGCAATGTATTGGAAGGACTGGGGCAGGGTAACTATACAGCAACTGTTACAGATAACAATGGTTGTAGCGATGATGTGTCTCATGTGATTACCGAACCTCAGGTCTTAACACTACAGGTTATAGATAAACATGATGTAACATGCTTTGGTGGCAACAATGGTGAAATTAGTATTCAGGCCAATGGTGGTGTTGATGCCTATACATTTGCTATCAATCAATTGGATGCTACAAATGAAAATCAGTTTTCGCTTTTAACGGCAGGCGATTACACCTTGCATGTTTATGATTGGAATAACTGCCACGCAACCACCTCACACACCCTTGTGCAGCCTTCACAAATCGAGATTGCATTTGAGAATATAGAGCCCGCTTTTTGTAGTGACCCTCGGGGAAGGGCCTCGGCTCTTGTTACGGGTGGAGTCATGAATTATGTATACCGATGGAAAAATAATGTAGCTGAGATAATTGATGAAGATCACCTCATTGAGAATCTCGCAGCAGGTTTGTATTCTTTAGAAATTATTGATGGAAATAATTGCGAGGCATCGAAATTTTTAGGCATTCAGGCAACTGATGGACCAATCTTAACTACACGTGAAATTGTTCCGGCAAAATGCTCCTATTCATCAGACGGCAGTATTACGATGGAGGTAATTCAAGGAGATGGACCTTTTACTTTTCAGTGGCAGGATGGACAAACATCTGCTACTGCTTTAAACTTGTCGCAAGGCGAGTATTTTGTAATGGTTGAAGACGTCAATAATTGTCAGACCGTAAGTTCGGCCATAGTAAGTGCTCCAACACCCTTAGCTGTTACACTGCTTGAATTAAAACCACCTTCTTGTTATGGATTAAGTGACGGCAGTATAGAAGTACTCGGTACAGGTGGAACGGCTCCTTATGCCTACGACTGGGGAATTTTTCAAGGTTCTCTCTTTAGCGGAAGAAGTAAAGGAAACAGTTACCTTACTTTGTATGATGCCAATCAGTGCAGTACGCAGGCAAGTTATTCCATGTCTGAACCACCGCCCTTGTCTTTAGATTTAGTTTCCCGCGTTTTGCCAAGGTGTTACGGTGAATGTAATGGAGCAATGCAAGTAGTAGCCATGGGTGGTAATGGGAACTATAGTTACAACTGGAGCTCTGGTAGCGAAGCGGCAGTAGCCACTAATTTATGTTCAGATAATCATACTGTAAGTGTACAGGATGCAAAGGGTTGTACGTTCACCAGAAACTATTCCCTTGGTCAACCAGCACCATTGTTAGCGCGTTTATTGTCACGCGAAGCACCTGACTGCCATGATGGTTGCAATGGTGAACTTGTAGTCGATGCCACGGGAGGCGCAGGCAATTATACTTATGCATGGTCAAACGGGCAGACAAACACCACAGCAGTCGATTTGTGTGCAGGCACTCACGCGATTACCATTCAGGATGCAAATGCCTGCGAAGTGCAGCAAATACATGTATTGGAAAATCCTGCGCCATTAGCGATTGATCTCGGGGAAAACAGAACCATATGCGAAGGGCAGACCCATACCTTGAGTGTGGAAGGCGTATGGCTAAAGTACGATTGGAGCAGTAATGTAAATTTTCGAAGTGAGGCACCGCAAATTGTAATAAGTCAGGCGGGACAATACTGGCTGGAAGTAGCCGATGCCTTAGGCTGTGTGGCGCGTGATACTTTTTTACTTGAAACCTCAACAGATTTATTAGAAGCTTCTTTCATCATTCCTTCAGAAGCCAATGTGAATGACACCATTGTAATAATTGATATAACCTGGCCAATGGCCGAAAGTATCAGTTGGAAGTTGCCGACAGATTTGGTGGTGATACAAAACCTGAACGAAGTTGTGTATGGAAAGTTTCTGAAGGCGGGTACTTACAACATTGGTTTGCGTGCACTCCTGGCAGGTTGCCATGATGAAATAACAAAAACCATCTCCATTGCAGGAGCAGCAGCTTTAGCGCAAGACGAGTTATTAGGGTATCAGGAATTTGTGAAAACTTTTGAAATATATCCCAACCCTACACAGGGTGCGTTTATGGTAAGACTTCAGTTTGAAGAAGAAACATTGGCAACCTTAAGTATTTGGGAAGTGCTGACGGGCAAAACAGTTAAACAAATTAACCTTGAATCCGACAAGGACTTTAATGTTAACATGGATTTGCATCCGCTACCCCCAGGCAGTTACATACTAAGAATGGATTATAGCGGTGGAGTAAAATACCTGCGCTTCGTTGTAAACTAGTGTAAGCTATGCTTATCTCCAGAAAAGTTTAGTTTCTATTGTCGGATAATGTTTTATCCACCTTCGGTCGGTGTTCCACCTGCGGTCGGTGTTTTCACCGAACCGCATCTACTTTACGGTTACCTTCACGGTGTTTCTATTTTCAACAGCGGTCTGTGTTCTCACCGCACAGCATCTAAGGTTTGTGATCGGTGAAAACACAGACCACAGGTTAACACCTACTATAGACTAAGAATTTGACTTCGAAGTGTTACTTTTATTCTTTAAAAATACTAAATCAAAAGAGATATTTTATAGTAGTTGTATTGCATTCGTTTTTTTTACAGGTATATGTTGAAGTAAATCAGATCACCAACGAACTTAGTTTTAACAAGGCCTAATTCTTTATCGAATGAAAATATCCAGTAGCCAAAAATTCCTTCTTTAGCTTTGACGCATAATAGGATAGAGGCCGGTAGATTTCACTTGCGGTCGGTGTTTTCACCGAACCGCATTTATCTTCACTTTGTTTCTATTTTCAGGTCAAAATTTGACAGTAAGGTTTGTGATCGGTGAAAACACCGACCACAGGTTAAAACACTTCCTCCAGCCATTGCAAATAGATTTTGTTGCATGCTATGCTTCAATGTCTCCATCTAATTTCCTTGATTGATGGATACATGTCGTCTGCCAATTTCTCGAAACTTCTTTTCATCCGTCTACTTTTTATTGTAATGACTATTCCATTACAAGTACCTCGCGAACCCAAAAGATTGGTAGCTTTATCCCCACTAATTACCTCTATTTCCTTAACTGTCTTAGTCGTCAATAGTGACGTCAATTTCTTGACGTCTTCGGTCATTGTTCGATTTTCAATTGATATCTGGATTCCACTAACTATCATAAGCGGTTTGCAAAATCCAATATGCCTTCCATTCAATTGAACTTTCTCAAGTAACTCAAAGTTTGTTGGCACAAAAATGTTTGTGTCAGCTAATAGTCTCATGTTTAGAAACTCTATTTGCTTTTCAAGTCTAAGTTGCTCAAATGACGCAAACCATTTGTCATTTTGTTCTTGAGTCAATACTAAGTCACCTGTGCTCTGTCCGTAAAGGAAAATTGTCAAAAGGAAAAATATCACTATTAGTAGAATTCTCATCTGTCCTGAAGTATAGCAAACAACCCCCGCCTATATTCAACTCTTGAATAAATCTCTCCTATAAGAGCCCGGTGCGTTGTCTACAAAATCTAATATCGGAAGATTTTATTCAGTTTTGCAAGCGCTTTGAGTGCTAATAAAGCAGGTAAGCATCTCCAGCTTTTATAATCATTATGACGCAGTCCTATAAGAAAGACGTGATGATGGCAATTGGAGGTGATGTTGCAGTGGCGCTAATAGGTGCTTAGCATGATGGGCATCATGGTTTTGATATGGTGGCCATGCCTTTTTTGCGAGAGAGGAGCTTTATTAAAAGCAGGGTAAGCAGGAAAATCATAGGGCAAGGTTACTGTTGGTGTATCTCAACAAAAAAAGGTGTCCTTGTGAGACACCTTTTTAATCAATGTAATTGTATGATTAGTTCAATACTTTCACGTTAACGGCATTCATGCCTTTTCTGCCTCTTTCAAGATCGTAGTCTACTAAATCATTCTCGCGAATTTCATCGATAAGACCTGAAGTGTGTACAAAAATGTCTTCACTTGAATCTGATGGCTTAATGAAACCGAAACCTTTGGCGTCATTAAAAAACTTTACTGTTCCTTGCATTGTAAAAATTGTAATAATTAAAAATTTATTTGCGTAAAAGCATTCGCCTCAATAATGGCAGGGAAGATTCTGATTTAATTCCGATAAAGGAAGAAGAGGAGAATTATTCTGAACTACAAAGGAACTCTTGGAAGAGCCTTAAATGATATTACTTATCAAAGATACAGCGAATTAATTCATTAACCTATAATTACTTTCTACTTCGCTGATATACTGTGAATCTGCGTCAAATTGCTGATTAATATTTTTATATAAGAGTGGTGTTTAGGTGCAGTGATGCGTTATTGAGTGACATAAAATAAAAATGAGTGACGGTTTTAATACCATCACTCATTCACTATGTGCTTTTTAAAATTGCTTATCCTAAATACGATCTAAGCGTCTTGCTGCGCGAAGTGGTTCTTAACCTGCGGGTAGCTTTTTCTTTAATTTGTCTTACGCGTTCGCGGGTCAGATTGAACTTATCGCCAATTTCTTCCAACGTAAGGGCATGAGAGCCATTAAGTCCGAAATAATAAGAAATCACTTCTGCTTCACGCTGTGTAAGTGTGGCCAGGGCGCGCGATACTTCCATTTGCAGTGAAGTATTCATCAAACCAGAGTCTGGTGTAACTTCAGAGTCATCCTGCAATACATCAAGCAAGCTGCCATCTTCTCCCTGCGCAAAGGGCGCATTGATTGATACGTGTCTTCCACCCACACGCATGGTGCTACTGATCTCTTCCAGGCTGATGCCCATCACTTCGGCTAATTCATCAGCAGAAGGTTCGCGTTGAAACTGTTGTTCCAGCTCAGAGAAGGTTCTTGATATTTTATTCAGCGATCCTACACGGTTAAGTGGCAGGCGTACAATGCGCGATTGTTCAGCCAGTGCCTGCATAATGGATTGACGAATCCACCACACTGCGTAGGAGATAAATTTAAATCCCCTTGTTTCATCAAAACGTTTTGCTGCCTTAATCAAACCAAGATTGCCTTCATTGATCAGATCACCAAGTGTTAGGCCATTGTTCTGGTATTGCTTGGCGACAGATACTACAAATCGCAAATTCGCTTTAGTTAGTTTTTCCAGCGCAATCGGATCACCTTGTCTTATTCGCTTGGCCAGCTCCACTTCAACATCAGAGGTAATAAGGTCTACCTTGCCGATTTCCTGTAAATATTTATCTAAAGATTGGCTTTCGCGATTGGTGATCTGTTTGCTGATTTTTAACTGTCTCATCGATACGTAGAAATTAGTGGCGTTATCGCAGGATGTATGCCCTGCAATCAACTTAAATGAAGAAAAGGCGTATTAACCAGAAATGCAGCAAGAAATATCTTGAGAAATGCTATCTGCTGCTAGCATGATTGGAAAGTGCGCAAGTTAGCATTTTTATACGGATTTACCGCCCCTTGAGCTAAAGTATTGAATATTTGAGCGATAATCGCGTAATATGAACGACTAACCAAGGAATATCCGTATCTTGCAGAAGATTTCACAACATCAGCAATTTCATACGTAAGAGTTAGCTGAATTGTTTCTTTTATTTTCAACCAATTACCCCGTAACATGGCAGCTTCTTACTACAATTCAATCATTACTAACGCTTATTCGCACGTTTGGAGTAAGTACCGTCCGGCTATTTTAAAGCTGATGGTTTCTACAACAAGTGAAGCTGCTCAACAATACTCGCTTTCTGGTCATGAATTTAAAGGTGTAAACCCTAAAGAAAAGGGCGGTTACGCATTCACCTTGCATGCGCACAAAAGCAAGGCAAGTAACAACATCAAAAATTCTGAAGTAGCACAGGGTCTTTTAAGTGTATTACAACAATCGCCTAAAGCCACTGAATTATTAGCACAAGAAGTATATGAATTTGTGCTTGATAAGCAGTTTGTACTCAGTGTAAAAAAAGTGGAGCCTGCTGCACCTGTAGTGGCGAATGCTGAAGTGAGCGTTCTCTAAAGATTCAAGAACAACATATAAATAATAAGAAGGCTCTCGTCAGGGAGTCTTTTTTATTTTAATACACACCCCGGATATCCTAAACTACATTATATTTTAAGTTGAAAAATAAAGCGGGCATTGAAAGTGCTTTCAATGCCCGCTTTTGTTTATGCTTGATAACTTCAGCCTATAATGAATATTGATGTTTTTGTGTTAAGCTTACTTAAACACAAAGTCTCCATTTATCCTTTTAATTTTTTTAGCTCACCTTCGTAAAAATTCAGGTTTTGCTTTTGGGCTTCAGGTAGGTTCTTGATGGCAAGTTCCCAGTATTTGATGGCATTTTTCTTATCACCAACCGCAGTGTAGCCTCTCGCTAATCCGACATTTACAGTGAACTTATCTTCAGGATGATTCTTGGCATTCAGCTTAAATACTTCCAGGGCCTTTTCATTCTTACCGGCAGTAAGTAAACTTCTTCCATACTGATGCACGTTTTGAATGCTGGCGGTTGGATGTACAATGGCTTTGCTCATCACAGCTTCCGCTTCACTTTCTCTTTTTAATGCCGTAAGTAATTGTGCTTTAACGGCCAGTGCATTGAAATCTTCGCGTCCTACAAATGGATCGGTAAGTCCATACTCCGCCCATTGTAAACCCTGCTCCAGTTGTACGTTGTTTTGCATACAAAACGTAGCCGCTTGAATATAAGCTTCATGTGTAAAACCAGTGGTAGTGCCCTGCAAAGTATTTTTAATAGCCTCTACATACAGATCATTTGTATTGGGTACTGCAATAGGGAGGCCCACTTTTTTATTTTCCCATTGTAAATAAAGCGTGGCCGCATTTCTTCTCCGGTTTTCAAAGTTATAAGTTAACCATTCAGTGTAAGCAGTTTCTTCCGGAGTTGCTTTTACACGAACCACATCTTTTTGTGCATCATAGAAATAACTTCCCCAGCTATTGATGTCTTTATTGATAATCCATGTCCAGGCACCTTCTTTTTGTACTTCAAGAAGTAAGGAATACGTACCTGCTTTTACAATGGTACCGCCCAGGGTAACATCATGCGAAAAAGTAATAAGGGTGTTCTCATTGGCACCGGCTCTCCATGGAGCTGCCTTCGATGTACCAAAGCCCTGATCAATGTATCCGTAGTGAACAACTTCACCCCAGATTTTACCAGTTCGGTCTTCACCATTGGGGCCGTGTACATCCGGACTGCTATAGTCAACGGTAACTTTAACAAGTCCGATCATTTGTGATACAATGGACTTCTGATTATCGCCACTAGGCGGTAAGGGTAATTGTGCTTGTGCCACTAAAATTCCAAAAAGGAATAATGCCAGCGTAATGCTTTTTTTCATGGTTTAATAATTTAAAGTTAAGTTAACATGGAATGGCCAAGCTCAATATAATGTCTGAAGACAAATTTTGCATTGACCATTTCATAGGTTTGAAAATTGATTGATTTGTATTCTACGAAAATCAAGCAATAAAGGTCTAACCCGCCTAACGGTATTTATTTACGCTTTAGTAATTTGAAGCGTGTTGAGGCACAATGATGCTCAGCGAATGGGGCTGTAATTTAATATCGAATTGCTGATCGTAACCCGTAGGCTCCCCATCAACATGAAAAGGTTGTGCTTGTGTGGTGCTGATAGAAATATGGCTGCCTGCTAAAGTTTCGCAATAAGCAGATTGATGAACCTTGCCTGCAAACATTTTAAGCATGAAAGGAAGGCTCATCCGCGATGGCACCTTCTTTAAGATGGAAAGATGGAGTTGTTCATCAGTAACGGAGGCTAAGGGAGCAATGCGTGCATTGTTTCCATATTGTGATGAATTGGCAATGGCCACGATAAAGGAAGTCGTGTTTTGTTCTTTGCCATCAATGTTGATGGCGATAGGGAAGGCTTTGAAGCGCAGGAATTCTTTTAAGGTTAGTTTAGCATAACCTAATAAACCACGCTTACCATCTTTACCAAAAAGATTGGCCACATGTCCGTCAAAGCCAATGCCGGATACATTTAAAGAAAGTTTGTTGTTGATGGTAAAGGTATCCATGCGCAGTACCTTACCGGTAAATACATTGTCAACTGCTTTTTCAAATGACAGTGGAATACTCAGATGCCTGCTTAATCCATTGCCTGATCCTTTGGGAACAATGGCCATGATCTGTTCCGTGTTCACCAAAGCCCTGGCTACTTCATTCACGGTACCATCGCCACCAACTGCTATAATGCTGGTGAATTTTTTATTAATGCCTTCTTGCGCCAAAGCAGTTGCATGGCCTCTTTCTCTGGTAAATTCAATACTGCATTCTACATTGTGTCTTGCGCAGATATCAAGAATTTTGCCTTCCACTTTGGGTTGAAAGCCACCTCCGGCAAATTTGTTAATAATGAAAAGCGCAGACTGATTAGCCATAGCGCTAAGTTAGTGGTTCTTATTTGAATCTTGCAATGAACAGACCCTGCAGGTGTTCTAACTTTGTTTAATAGACATGCAGTACGTGCTCTAAATATCATTAACTTTCTTTATGCAAATTTTTACTCCACGTAAATTGAAGTTTAAAGCCTGGAATCAGGAGGAGAAACTATTAATGCGATTGAACAGCATCGATTGCAACAGGGGAGAGCTTTTTAAGAAAAATCACATCCTCCTGCAGTTTACTGGTATGTTCGATAAGCAGGAAGAAGAGATTTACGAAATGGATATTCTGTTAAAAGGAAATGTAAAGTACCTGGTCAGGTGGGATGAAGTAAACAATGGCTGGTGCTACTCCAAGGCAAGTGCACCTGAAAATCATGAACCACTACTGGCTAAAGAAGCCGCTGAGTTTATGCGCTTAAAAAGTTATTTTGAAGAGTAAAGGTGATCAGGCAAGTTTAGACTCTATGTACTTTACAGCCTGACCATAAGTTTGCATTTTCTCAGCATCTTCATCAGGTATACGAATATTGAAAGATTGCTCAAACTCCATGACAATCTCTGCATAATCAAGTGAGTCGATGCCGAGGTCTTTAACAAAATTGGCATCCGGAGTTATTTCAGATTCTGCGATACCAAGTTTCTCAACAAGAATCTCAGTTACACGCTTAGCTACATTCTGCATATGATCGTAAAAGGTTTGGCAAAAGTATCAAAACGGCCGAAGCCTTCCAAACTTGTTGGAAGGCTCCGGTAAATGTTGCCTAAACAAACGTTTTAGTCGCGTTGCAGGGAACTGCCGCCCGTTACCTCTTGGGTGATAACTGGATTTCCACGGTAGAAAACTGTGCTGGCACCGCTCACAATGGCCTCAAGGTTATCGCTTACGCTTACCTTCGCTACACTGGCACCACTTACATTCAGGTGAGCATTGACTACAGGCATGGTAAAGGCTTTAATGGATGAGGCGCCAGATACTTCAGCATTCAGTTGGTTAGTCTCTCCACGTAAATCAGCTACAGAAGCACCCGATAGATTGAGGATTAATTGATTGGCTTCTATATCAATTTGTGAAACAGAGGCACCTGATAGCGAAAGGTTTAGTAATTCAAGATCATCAAAACCAGTGATTACTGAATTGGTAGCCCCTGAAAAAACAGCCGCACTAATACCGGGCATCACAATGTCTACATAGGTTTCGTGTCTTCTGTTCTCATATTCGTCATAACGCACAACCAGGGTGTTGCCACTCTTGTATACATCTAAATCATCCAAATTTCTGCGATCCCCACGAACTTCTACGCTGAAGTAGTTACCTTCCGTAACACGAATAATGAAGGCGTCACCAATCTCAAGCCTGTCAAAGTCTGTAATAGTAAATCTTTGTTCCTCGTATTGCAGGGGCCCTTCATCTTCATAATCAAAGCAGGCAGTAAGGCTTAGGGCTAAAAAGCCAATCGCTAGGGTATTTCTTAAAAATGAGGTTTTCATGTCTTTTAAGGTTGTTTGGTACTAAGACAACCCGAGATCAACTCACCCCTATGCGATTGTTGATTTTTTTTTAGAAGCGCATAAAAAATTCTGTACCCTCACCCACAGTAGATTTTACGGTAAGACTGCCCTTATGCTGTCTCATAATCTGACGGGAGAGGCTTAAACCAATGCCAGAGCCATTTTTCTTGGTGGTAAAGAAAGGAATGAAGATTTTTTCGAGGGCCTCCGGATCAATGCCAGTGCCATTATCTTTTACAGCGATAATAACCCGCTGTTTGTCGTTCAGGTAGGCTTTTACCTCAAGCATGCGGTTATCAGGTCGATCAAAGGCCTGCATGGCATTTTTCATGAGGTTAATCACCACTTGTTCAATCTGGCTTTTGTCAGCGTGAATGGACAGGGTGCCTGGTATTACACTCATGTTTATCTGTATGTTGGCATCGGCCATTTCCTTTTTGTGTAGCTGGCATAATTCATCCAACAGATCTTTTAGGTTAATGTCTGACATGCGGGGTTTGGGTACCATCGCCAGACTTCTGAACTCTTTTACAAAATTGATCAGGCCTTCACTTCTCTTACTGATGGTCTTCAGCGACAAGTGAATCTCTTCCAGTTGATCTTTGGTTACGGGTTGATCACCGTTTTTTTCCAGGTGTTTGCCCAAATCCTCTTCTACCATATCAGACAGGGATGAGATGGGGGTTACGGAGTTCATGATCTCATGCGTAAGCACACGCACCAGGTTTTGCCAGGCCTCCATTTCTTTTTCTTCCAGTTCGCTTTGAATGTTCTGAAGAGAAATGAGTTTAAGGTTTTCGTTGCGCAGTGTGAGTTCTATCGCATAGATGGAGAGTTGTAAGAGGTCTTCACCAAGTTTAATGCGGGTAAGTTCCCTTCCGCCTGTGCGCAATTTTGTGAATACTTCTACCAGGTTTTCACTCACCTCCATCAGGTCAGTAATTTTATCAATACGGTTTACCCGTAATAATTTGCGTGCCGCGCTGTTGATAATTTCAATCTTGCCATTCTCTTTAAAAACGATAAGACCGATACCCACGTGGGTTACAATGTTTTTAAAAAAGAGCAGGTCAGCATCTTTTTCTTTTCTGGTATTTCTCAGGTTAGTAATAGCCTCGTTAAGCTCTCCGTGCAGTCTTTGCACAGTGGGATCCTGGCTGTCGGTTTTAAAACTGGCCGACAAATCATCGAAGCGGATGGAATCTAAAAATGAGGCAATGTTTCTGTTAGAGCTGTCTAAATCACGCACCAGCAATTTAATCTGATAAGCGCCTATGCCTGCAAACAGAAGTGCAAACCAGAAGTCATCTGCTTGAAAGGCAAAAAAACCAAACGCAATCCATGTAGCCGTGAGTATGCCTACTCTTGGTACAATCGGTGAGCGCCAGTTAAAGTCCATACTTTTCCATTCTACGATAAAGTGAGGCGCGGGTTAAGCCTAACTCATCTGCTGCCTTGGAAATATTGCCACCATGCATGCTGAGTGCTTTTACGATCGCAGTTTTTTCTACTTCATCCAGGTTCAGTGTATCGTTGGTGGAGGTCATGTTATTCATGCTTCGACTAAACAGGAAATCACTTTCTTGTAAAGAGGATGAATCGGTCATGATTACAGCACGTTCAATAGCGTGTTGTAACTCGCGGATATTACCTGGCCACGGGTAACGTTTTAATTTATCCATTGCTTCTTGTGCAATGGTGGCCACGTTTTTATGATATTTCTTTGAGTAATAATTGAGGTAATGTTTGGCAAGCAATGGAATGTCATCCATGCGTTCGCTCAATGGTGGCACTTGTAATTCCACTGTATTAATGCGGTAAAGAAGATCCTGACGGAAGGTTCCTTCCTGCACCATTTTCTGCAAAGGCATGTTGGTGGCACAAATTAAACGTATGTCTACAGGCAAAGCCTGGTTAGCACCAACACGTGTTACTTGTCGCGATTGTAGGGCGCTGAGTAATTTACTCTGCAGGCTCATGCTCAAGTTACCAATCTCATCGAGGAAAAGCGTACCACCGTTGGCTAATTCAAAACGACCGGGTCTGTCTTCACGCGCATCGGTAAAGGCGCCTTTTTTATGACCGAATAGTTCACTTTCAAAAAGTGTTTCAGTGATAGCACCCATGTCAACCGACACAAAGCTCTTGTCTTTGCGCAAAGAGCGTTGATGTATAGCACGCGCAATTAATTCTTTACCGGTTCCGTTTTCACCCAGAATCAAGACATTGGCATCGGTCTTGGCTACTTTGTCAATAATGGTGAATACGTCTTTGATGGCTGGACTTTCTCCAATAATGTCACCGAAAGGTTTAGAGATTTGCTCTTCGAGCATTTCTTTTGCTTTCTTCAGCTTATCTACTTCCAGATAGGATTGCTTTAACTTGATAGCTGTGTTGATGGTGGCAATTAGTTTTTCATTTTGCCAGGGCTTCAACACGAAATCAGTGGCACCCATTTTAAGGGCCTTCACCGCCATTTCCACATCGCCAAAAGCCGTGATCATAATCACCACGGCATTGGGCTCATGGCCAAGTATTTGTTCGAGCCAATAGAAACCTTCTTTACCACTGGTAATGTCTTTGCTGAAATTCATATCCAGCAAAATCACATCATATGTATCGTTGTGAAGCAAGAAGGGTATCTTGTTGGGATTCTTTTCAATTAAAACCTGATGATTTTGTTTTTTGAGCAGCATTTTGGCAGCCAGCAAAACATCTTCATCATCATCAATCATTAATATTTTGCCACCTTCTTGACTCACAGCGTAGGTTTTTTAAAATGTAAAGTTGCTATATAGGAAAAATCTGTGCCAAGTGCTTAACACTTGATTTTCAGCGTTCTAATGTGAACACCACGACCGGAAAGGTACAAAAATGTTCAAAAACGAACACACTTATTGGGGATTGAATTCGAAAATTTCTATCCTGTCTTTTCTGATCCCAAAAAGCCTCTCATCGGTCAGGAAGACTTTATCAAAAGTTGAAAATGCAGATACTTTCCGATTGTCGTTTGTGAAGAGGCTACTCATAAGCAATTGATCTGCTTCTAAGATGACCAGTTCTTCACCAAAAAAATCAAAACTTTGGTTGGGCTTTATGTTTATTGTTTTTATGTGGCGTCCCATGGCACTGAATACATGCAAAGCGGCAGTGGTGTGCACAAATAAAAAGCGTTGGTACTCACGCATGCCCTTTACTAATTCCTGGTCACTGAATACTTGAACGACTTCATCTACCACTACTTCCTGTGTTTTGTAGTTTACTTTTTTAATGCTCTTATCGGCTTTGTCGAAAATCCAGAAATGCTGCTGATCGAAAGATGCAGCGATCCATTCGGGCTCAATGGCAAAGACTGAGTCAATCACAAATGCATTGCGCAGGTCAAGCACAGGGTTATAAAATTCTACAGTTTGCGTGCTTCTGTAATAGAGCACCAGTTGCGTTAAATGCCAGGCATCAAACTGGGTAACCGCTGCAGCTTTGGTAAAATTTATTTCGTGTGCTACTTGTCCGTCTTTATCAAAACGATTTATTTTTTCTTTTGATAAAGTAAACAACTCGCCTGCCGGATTAATGCCTGCATGATAAAGTTTGTCGAATTGCAGGGAGGCAAGTGCTTTGTGTTGAGCAAAAACTTTACTGAATACCAGAAGAAAGAATAGTATGGATACAATTCGCATTACGGTGTGAAAGTTTTGAGTTCGACTGTTTTGCCGTCATATACTGCATACGTATTAAAATGCACCCACTCGCCAATATTAATGTAACGGCTGTTTTCTCCTACTTTTAAATCAAGCGGCAAGTGCCTGTGCCCGAAAATATAGAAATCGTGATGCACACTTTGTTCAACCTCTTTGCAATATGTGAGCAAAAACTCATTCTCTTCGCCCTGAAATTTCTCTTCACGTTTCATATTGCTGATTCTGCTCTTGTGCGACCAGAAGTTTGCAAGCCCTATGCCAAAGTTTGGATGAAGACGTGCAAAGAGCCATTGACACACTTGGCTGTTGAAGAATTTCTTCAGGATTTTGTAAAAATGATCTCCAGGCCCTAAACCATCGCCATGTCCAATCATAATTTTGTGTTGGCCAATTTCCAGCACTTGGGGTTTTCTATAAACAGGAATACCCAATTCTGTAGGGAAGTAGTCAAACATCCACATGTCGTGGTTGCCGGTAAAAAAACTTATCGGAATACCGGCATCCCTGAGTGCTGCCAACTTGCCGAGCAAACGGATATGTCCTCTTGGGATGGCGTGTTTGTACTCAAACCAAAAATCAAAAATATCGCCCAGTAAATAGATGGCATGTGCTTCGTGCTGAATGGACTCCAGCCAGGCGATAATGCGTTTTTCACGATCTATACTCTCGGCATGGTTAGGCACACCCAGGTGGAAGTCAGAGGCAAAGAATATCTTTTTGTTGTTCAGATCCAGTTTCATGCTAACATAAGGAACCACAAATAAACAACTTTGACTGCAAGTCGCAAGTTATGCCCCATAAGCTTGTGGCTCGAATGATGTTGCCAGTTGTTAAATTTTTCCCGCCTTTATTTCATCCACCACATTTGGATCCAAAAGGGTGGAGGTATCGCCTAAATTTGAAAGTTCGCCCTCGGCAATTTTGCGTAAAATTCTACGCATTATTTTACCGCTTCTCGTTTTGGGTAAACCTTTTACAAATTGAATTTTATCAGGCTTTGCCAACGGACCAATAATTCTGCTGACGGTTTGTGTAATGTCTTGCCGGGATAGATTTTCATCGCCATGGTTACCTGTATAGATAACGTAAGCATAAATGCCCTGCCCTTTTACATCATGCGGATAACCAACTACAGCACTTTCAACAACTCCCGTATGCATATTGATTGCGTTCTCTACTTCGGCAGTGCCGATACGGTGTCCGCTTACATTTAACACATCATCTACGCGTCCGGTAATTCTGTAAAAACCATTTTCATCGCGCAAGCAACCATCGCCCGTAAAGTATAGATTGGGATAGGTAGCAAAATAATTTTGTCTGCATCGTTCATGATCTCCGTAAGTGGTTCTGAGCATACCAGGCCACGGAAACTTGATGCATAAATTGCCACTTACGTTATTGCCTTCCATCTCTTTCCCGTTCTCATCTACCAACAAAGGTTGAATGCCGGGTAGGGGTAGCGTTGCAAAACTTGGTTTCGCAGGAGTAACATTTGCTAAATTTGAAATAAGCACGCCTCCTGTTTCAGTCTGCCACCAGGTGTCTACTACAGGGCATTTCTTTTTACCTACATGTTCATGATACCAATGCCAGGCTTCCTCATTGATGGGCTCGCCTACTGTGCCCAATACTTTAAGCGAAGTAAGGTGCTTGTCTTGCAATGGGCCTAAGCCAAAACCCATTAAACTTCGGATAGCAGTAGGGGCGGTGTATAAAATATTAACACGATACTTGTCTACAATATCCCAGAAGCGACCTGCGTCAGGCCAGGTGGGCACACCTTCAAAAATAAGGGTGGTGGCACCTGCACTCAGGGGGCCGTAAAGGATGTAGCTGTGGCCTGTAATCCAGCCAATATCAGCTGTACAAAAATGAATGTCCTCAGGATTATACTGAAATACATTGACAAAAGTATAAGTAGTCCACACCATGTAGCCTGCACAAGTATGCACTACACCTTTGGGTTTGCCTGTAGAGCCAGAGGTATACAGAATGAAAAGAGGATCTTCAGCATCCATCACTTCTGCGGGGCAAGCAGGGTTACCCTGTGTTTCAACTTTTTTGATTTCATCTTCCCACCACACATCTCTTCCCTTAATCATGCTCACGGGTATTCTGGTGCGGGTAAGTACAACAACTCTTTTTACAAAACGACATTGCACCAAAGCATCATCGATGACACTTTTCAGTGGTATTTCTTTGTTACCACGATAAGCACCATCGCTGGTAATTACAAACTCAGCTTGCGCGTCAATCAATCGGTCTGCTATACTCTGCGCACTGAAGCCTCCGAACACAACAGAATGAATCGCGCCAATGCGGGCACAAGCCAATACAGCGATGGCCAGTTCAGGTACCATACCCATATAAATGCAAACCCGGTCACCTTTTTTGATGCCATTGTTTTTTAAAACATTTCCAAACTGCTCTACTTTAAAATGCAGGTCGCGGTAAGTAAGTATTCTATGATGATCTTCAGGATCGTTCGGCTCCCAAATAATAGCAGGTTTATCGCCATGGCTTGGTAAGTGCCTGTCGAGGCAGTTTTCTGTGATGTTCAGTTGAGCACCTTCAAACCAGGAAATTTTTGGTTCAGTAAAATTCCAGTCTAAAACCTTATCCCATTTTTTCTTCCAGACAAAAGAGGAGGCCACTTCTGCCCAGTACGCTTCAGGATGTTGTACACTTTTTTTGTAAGCCTCATTGTAGGCTTCCTGCGATGTAATTTGAAAAGGATAAGACATGCTTTGATTTTAGTCAACCAATTTACACATAATCAAAACGATTGCCAGCGATTTCGCAAAAGTTAGATGAATGATTGCCAGATTTTCTAAGTGACAATGTTTATTTAAAACACAGGGACATCAAAATTTTATCAGCGCAATTCGAATTTCTTATGCTTTCTTTCAGCATGTTCCGGCAACGCCTTAGGCTATCTTTGGCTTGGCAGGGTATGTGCACTTGCCTTCGCTGAAGCTTTAGCGCAAGCAGGGATAGCATACAGCGTTGAATGAGCATGCGAGGCCCAGAGGCCTGAGAGCGAAAACCTTCTTTCTGCTATTTATTCAAATGATTTAAAGCACCCTCTTTTTAATAACAGCTGCCTGTTTAACTGATTAACTATTTCGTAACGGTACAAAAGGGTGAATTACTGATAGTTATTAAAATGAGTGATCATAATAATAGTCCAGAATTCAGAACATAGTATACAAACAAAAAAAGCCCCTCTGGATCAGAAGGGCTTTTCAGTGATATTATGAATAATGATATCTAAAATACGTTACTCAAACCGAAGAACTTATCGATGATGATAAGGATGGAAAGCACACCCAGTAAAAGTGGACAAACGTAACGAATGGTAAAGCTGAGGTATGACCTGAAGAATGAACTCATGTACCCTGCACTTCCAATAGCCAGTTCGTTGTCCATGTTTTTAATCTTCCACTGATAAGTAATAAACACACACATCAAGCAACCACCTATGGTTAGTGTCAGATCGCACATATCAGAAATAAAAGTCAAGAAATCTCTGCCTTTATAGAAAGGTAACTGATTCAGTGCTGGCACCATACCCTGACTCATCATACTGGGTAGTCCTAAAATGAAAATTAAAATGGCTAAGCCCCAGACCACGGTAGTTCTCTTTATTTTTTTCTGATCAACCAGATAAGCCGTTGGCACTTCTAACAAAGAAATGGTTGAAGTTAACGCGGCAAAGCAAAGGAGTAAAAAGAAACTACCACCGACAACACGTCCTAGTATAGGGCCCATATCACGAAATACCTCGGGTAGTACCATAAATACCAGGGCGGGGCCTTCCGTAGGTGACATGTTTTGTGAAAACACCAAAGGGAACACCATAAGGCCAGCTAAAAATGCAACCGAGGTATCGGCAATAGATATTACTGCCGCTGATGAAACAATATTTTGTTGCTTGTTTACATACGAACCATAGGTAATCAATGCCCCCATACCCAGCGATAAAGAGAAAAAAGCCTGCTTCAAACCATCAAACAAGGTTTGCGCATTAATCTCACTTAAATCAGGAATCAAATAAAATTGTACACCCGCCATGGCGTTGGGTAGTGTAAGGCTATAAATAATGAGGAGAATAAGAATTAAATACAGCGATGGCATCATAATTTTGTTTGCGGCCTCAACCCCTTTTTGGATGCCACGCGAAACGATTAATGCAGTAAGGATCATGAATCCTAAGGAAAACCAAAGGTTATCACTGATATCATTTACATAAGCACCAAAGAATGAACCGAAATCGGGTTCGGCAAGAAGACTGCCAAAGGAGATTTCAAGAAAATAACCAAAGGCCCAACCAGCCACAACGTTATAAAACGACAGAATAAATATACCTGCCAGGATTCCGAACAGGCCAAGATAGCCCCAGCGTTTGTTTCCTAATTTAGTGTAAGAGCCCATAGCATCACTGCCTGCAGCCCGGCCAATGGCAATTTCACCAACCATAATAGGGAAACAAAGCAGGAAAATGCAGATCAGGTAAATCAGCAAAAAGGCGGCACCTCCATTTTGTCCCGCTAAATAGGGGAATCGCCAGATATTGCCTAGCCCTACTGCGGAGCCGGCAGCGGCCAAAATGAAACCTATACGGCTGGAAAAGTTACCTCTGTTGCTTGACATACGTTCTTAAGTTCAAAAATGTCGGGCAAAATAGGTTCTAAACTTTAATAATCAAATTCCCGTTATTCTCCTGAAACAGTGTTTATCATTTTGTTTTAAGAAGTATTGATGATTTAGCGTCAACTTTTAGTCCGCAACACATAACTTCGCAGCAGCATTTTATGGAAGAATACAGAAGACTGACTACACAAGAGAAAGCGCTTCAGATTAACCTCGATCGCAGTATTTATGGTTCTTTTGCCGAAATAGGTGCCGGTCAGGAGGTAGCAGCCAACTTTTTTAAGGCAGGAGGCGCCTCTGGAACAATTGCCAAAACAATCTCGGCCTACGACATGAAGTTCAGTGATGCCATTTATGGGCATTGCGAGCGTTATGTATGCGAAGACCGCCTGGGAAAAATGCTGGATCATGAATATGATTTGCTGCCCGAAAGATTACCACACAGGGTTGAAAATACTTGTTTCTTTGCTTTTGCGGATACCGTAGAAACACTCAATTACGAAAGAACCAACCAGGCACATGGTTGGATTGGACTACGTTTTCAGTTAAAGCCTAATGGAGCCATTAACGATTATGTCATTCATGTTAAAATGCATGACAACGATCCGCTCCAGCAGCAATATGCTTTGGGCATAGTAGGCGTTAACATGATTTTCGGATGTTATAAGTTAAGCGATCCGGAGCAAATCATGCTTTCATTATTGGACGGATTAACAACCCGAAGAATTGAGATTGACATGTTCCGCCTGGAAGGTCCTGACTTTGAACACATCGATAACCGTTTGATGGCGCTGAAGTTGGTGAAAAATGGTTTGACCAAAGCAGCCATGTTTGGTCCGGACGGTAATGTGATGCAACCATCAGAAGCCCTTTACAAAAAGAATGTGCTCGTGTTGCGCGGACGCTTCAGACCACCTACACACGTAAACGTTGATATGTTGCTGGCTTCACGCAGGCATTTTAAAACAGAGCCTGATGTTGACCGTTCTAAAATCATGCTCGTCAGTGAGCTAACACTCAACGACTTAAGTCCTGATGGTAAAATAGACGAAAAGGATTTCTTGCACAGGGCTGAGATTCTTTGCTCGCTTGGACAAAACGTGCTGGTTTCCAATTATTTTGAATATTACCGACTTGCTGAGTATTTGTCTAAAATCACAAAGGGCAAGAAAATCGGTATGATCATGGGCGTGTACGCCTTACAGAAAGTTTTTGAAGAAAAGACTTACGAAAATATTCGTGGTGGTATATTAGAATGCTTCGCTTCACTATTTGGTTCTAACATCAAACTCTATATCTATCCGGCAGTAAAGGCAAACAACGAATTATTTACGCTGAATACTTTCGAAAAAGAATTGCCGGCTAATCTGAAGAGTTTGTTCCGATATTTAATGGATAATAACAAGCTGCAGGATGTAGAAGATGCCAATATCAACAATCTCCATATTATCTCTGACAACGTGTTAGCCATGATCAAAAAAGGAGAAGAGGGTTGGGAAAAGTTTGTGCCTCACAAAGTAGAAGAAGCAATTAAAGAGCAAGGTTTGTTCGATTATCCCTTAGTAAAAAAAGAGGAGCAGCTTAATTAAACTTATTTTGCTTTTTTTACGCGCTTGGGATTTTCCGTTACAAAGGCTTCCCACGATTTGTTTTTCGATTCTGGCTTCCCTTTCTGATAATGATGACAGAGTGCTACTGCCAGTGCATCCGTTGCATCCAGCAGTTTGGGTGCTTCCTTAAATTTAAAGATCGTCATCAGCATGGCGGCAACTTGCTCTTTAGAGGCATTGCCATTGCCGGTTACTGATTGTTTTACCTTTTTAGGCGCATATTCAACGATGGGAATGTCACGAGCCAAGGCAGCAGACATGGCCACACCCTGCGCTCTTCCCAATTTTAACATCGACTGAACATTTTTGCCAAAGAAGGGTGCTTCTAGGGCTACTTCGTCAGGGTGGTACTCTTCAATAATGTGTGTAACACGTTCAAATATTTTTCTAAGCTTCAGTTCGTGGCCCTCATACTTGCTCAGGTGAATAACACCAAACTGGAGTAATTCGACCAAAGAGTTTTTTACAGAAATTAATCCATAGCCCATCACATTCGTTCCGGGGTCAAGGCCTAGTATAATTTTTTCTTTTACTATCTTACTCACGCTTGTAAACTTACGCGAATTTAAGCTTGAACATCCTCATCTCAGTTTTTTTTATTCTCTACATTCTTTTGCTCATCTGGCTTAGCATGGGTTGGAACAGGAGTGCACGTAACAAGCGAAAAGTAAATACGACCCAACCTTTTGTATCAGTAATAGTGGCTATGCGTAATGAAGCATTGACCATAACAAGACTATTAAATGATTTGAAGCATCAGGACTATCCGAAATTTGAAGTGATTATTGTTGATGATCATTCTGAAGATGGAAGTAGTGAAACTATTGAAAGTTGGCTTGTCGTAAACGAGGTTAATTCGGATTTTATCAAACTTCTTACTAACCAGGCAGCAGGAAAAAAGGCGGCACTAACCCTCGCTGTGCAAAACGCACAGGGAGAATTCATCATGACCACCGATGCCGATTGTGCATTGCCGGGCACCTGGATAGGTAAAACAGTTGAACACTTTGATGACCAAACCAATCTTATCGTAGGCGCAGTGCACATGAAGGGCAAGCTTTTCACAGACCATTTGCAACAACTTGAGTTTGCCAGTTTGATTGGTTCTGGCGCAGCCACGCTCGGATGGCAGCTACCAACCATGGCCAATGGAGCAAACCTCTCTTTTCGAAAGTCAGTATTTAATGATGTGGGAGGGTATGAAGGAAATAGTCATATTGCCTCAGGTGATGATGAATTTCTGATGCGAAAAATCCATGAGCGCTTTCCAGGTAGTATTTATTTTAACCATAATCCGGAAACAGTAGTTGAGACCCACACCCATGATAGCATAAAGTCTTTTATTAATCAGCGTATCCGTTGGGCAAGCAAATGGGCCTTACACCAAGGTTTCTTCAGCAAATTCCTGGCGCTGCTAATCTTCAGCTTTCAATTGGTGTTTCTATTAAGCCCCTGGCTCATGCTCGTTGGCTATCTGAACTTGAGGCTGGTACTTGGCCTGATCTTGTTTAAGGTTATTGCCGAATTGTTCTTTTTTATCCCCGTGCTCAGGTTCTTACGCTCACCTCTCCATCTACCTGCCTTTATTACCTTACAATTTATCTACCCCTACTACGTTGTAACCATTGGACTATTGGCCAATGTCGTAGGTTATCAATGGAAGGGAAGAGGTTATAATAGTTCTAAATCTCCTTACTAAGTTCTATTTTTGTCTATGCTCGACCTACCTCTCCAACATAAATTTGACCGTAAAAACCTTGAGCTCAATGCTTTGCTGGAGGTAACACAGTCCATTAACATGAATAAAACGGAGGAGGAGCTCTATAAAATTTTCAATTTTACAGTTCGCGCCAACCTGCAGGTTAAAAAGCTGGCACTCTTTGTCTTTGATGAGGTTTGGAGTTGCAAGGTTAATTACGGCACAACAAAGTCATTAAATAAGTGCAAGCTGCCTTTGGTTTTCCACAGAGAGACAGGTATCAGAAGAATTGTTGACTTTAATGAACCTGACTTTGCAGAGTTTGAAATGCTCATTCCTGTAGTGCACAAAACCGAGGTATTGGCTTTGGTGTTTGTTGGTGGACTTGAAACGCATAACCTGGATTTTGAAGATGGTTTGAAATTTTTACAAGCCCTCAGCAATATCACCATTGTTGCCATTGAGAATAAAAAACTGGCGCGTAAACAATTAGAAAGAGAAGCCTACCGCAAGGAGTTGGAAATTGCCAGTGATGTACAGCAATTCCTTTTCCCAGAAAAGCTGCCCAATACAGAGCGTTTAAAAATGGAAGCCAGTTACTTACCGCACGATATGGTGGGTGGTGACTACTACGATTTTATACCAATCAATAAAAATCAGTTCCTGATTTGTGTAGCCGATGTAAGTGGCAAAGGTGTAGCAGCAGCTTTAATGATGTCTAACTTTCAGGCTTCATTAAGAACCTTATTGAGACAAACACCCAACCTGCGCGAAATTGTTGAGGCTTTGAATTTTCAGGTAATGGAGAATGCCAAGGGTGAAAAATTTATAACCTTCTTTGGCGCCATTTATGACCTGGAGTTAAAGACGTTGGTTTATATTAATGCCGGACATAATCCACCCATCCTGGTTAAATCTTCGGGAGAGCAAGTGTTATTGGAAGAAGGATGTATTGTATTGGGCGCTTTACCAGAATTACCCTTTATCAATGAAGGCTTCATTACAGGGCTAAGTGATTTTCTTCTATTCTGTTATACCGATGGTGTTACAGAAACATCCAGTGAGAACGGTGAAGATTTTGGTCAGGAAAGCTTATTGAATTATTTCAGTAAAAAGGAAAATGTATTAAAAGATTTAAGCACCATCCATCAGGATTTAATCGTTGCCCTTGATACACACAAAGGCCGCAATGCATACCATGATGATATTACGATGCTTTCGTGTAGAGTGAGCTGATTCGTTGATTCGTTGATTTGAAGATTTGAAAATGAAAAACACGTCATTGCGAGGAATTGCTTGGGTAGTGTGCTGGCATGACGAAGCAATCTTATCGATGTGCTGATGAGTTAATTCGGTAATTCGTTAATTGATTTGAGGATGTGAAGATTTGGGAATTCGAAAATTCGAAGCCCGTCATTGCGAGGAATCAGCGTGGGACTGTGTAGTGGCATGACAAAGCAATCTGTTTTGATTAATTGATTCGTTTATGTGATGATTCGTTAATTAATTTTGACAACTTGAAGATTGGTGGGTTTGAAAATTAGTAGAGCGTCATTGAAATCACGTAATTCCCAGAAAAGTAAAAAGCATGTTGCACCGTACGCCCTTCTTTCTTCCTCTTCTATACCCTGGCTTACTTTGGCGCATGCCCTCCAACAAAAAAGAAGTCTATTTAACATTCGATGATGGCCCTGTGCCTGGCCCTACTGAATTTGTGTTGAATGAATTGAAAAAACACAAGTTAACTGCTACCTTCTTTTGCATTGGTGATAATATCCACAAACACCCTGAGTTATTTAAAAGAATCATCAACGAAGGCCATGCTGTTGCTAACCACACTTTTAATCACTTGAAGGGCTGGCAAACAAGTACACCCGCCTATCTTGATAATATTAAAAAATGCGATCAGGTAATTAACTCACATAGTTCTTTGCCTGCTGCTACGTATTTCAGACCACCCTACGGCCGGATTAAGCGTGCGCAAATAAAGGCACTCGCCAATAAAAAAATTGTGATGTGGGATGTACTCACCCGCGATTATGATGTGACCCTGTCTCCCGAACGATGTCTTAAGCATTCTCTACAAGCGACACGCAATGGCTCTATTATTGTATTTCACGATAGCGTGAAAGCTGAAAAAAATCTACGGGAGGTATTACCAAAATATATCGAAGCCTGTTTAGCTCAAGGGTATACATTTGCAGCATTCCGTGGGTAAACGCATTCTCATAACGCCATTGGATTGGGGACTTGGTCATGCCACACGATGCATCCCCATCATTCAGGAATTATTAAAGCAAGGTAATGAGGTGATGGTAGCCAGCAGTGGTTTAGCACTTAATTTGTTAAAGCAAGAATTTTCGGGGCTTACTTTTTTTGAACTTCCCTCTTATAAAGCCACCTATGCCAGATGGTTGCCTTTAATGTTAAAGGTTTTCTGGCAAAGTCCTTATTTCTTTTATGTCATCAGGAAAGAGCACGCGCTTGTAAATAAGTTAATTGACGATCATAAAATTGATATCGTTATTTCAGATAATCGCTATGGTTGTTATTCAATAAAAGTAAAAAGTATTTTCATTACCCATCAGCTCACTATTCAAATGCCGAAAGGATTGATCTGGTTGCAGAGATCCATTAGTTATTTTCATCATGCACTTATTAAACGTTTTAATATGTGTTGGGTGCCTGACTTCCCTGATCAGCGACTCACGAATGTGCTGACATCAACTTACTTACCTGTATTTTTTATTGGATCAATCTCCAGGTTTACCAAAAGTGCTTCGCGGCCCGAAAAACTTTACCAGCTTTTGATTTTACTTTCCGGTCCTGAACCGCAGCGTACCCTATTAGAAGAAAAATTACTGAGTCAGTTGAAAAATTATGAAGGTAAAGTAATGTTTATAAGAGGGCTTCCAGGTGTTCAGACAAAAATACAAACACATCCTGCCAATGTTGAAATGATCAACCATTTAAAGGCAGTTGAACTTCAGCACATGATAGAAAGCAGTGAAATAATTGTCTCACGCTCCGGCTACACAACTGTCATGGACTTATATGAATTAGAAAGTAAAGCGATATTTATCCCGACACCTGGTCAAACGGAGCAGGAATATTTGGCAGAAAAACTGAAGCGAGCAAATATTGTTTATAGCGAAAATCAAGATACATTTAATTTGCATGAGGCCATTGATCAAGCGAAATCATACACAGGTTTTCAGCAAAGTGAATCAGGAAGACAATACTTATTGAAGGCAATTCAATTGATGTGCTGATGAGTTAATGTGCTGATGTGTAAATTCGTTGATGTGCGGATTTGGTAATTGGGTTGAAATCCTAAATTAAAACCCACGTCATTGCGAGGAAAGAAGCGTGGTATGTGTTGTGGGTGACGAAGCAATCTGATTAGATGTGCTCATTCGTTTATATTTTAATTTTTCTAACTTCTAACTTCTAACTTCTAACTTCTAACTTCTAACTTCTAACTTCTAAATTCTAAATTCTAAATTCTAAATTCTAAATTCTAAATTCTAAATTCTAAATTCTAAATTCTAAATTCTAAATTCTAAATTCTAAATTCTAAATTCTAAATTTGCCTTCACAAGTATTCACCATCTAAAATGATTGACACCCACGCCCATATCTACCTCGATGAATTTAAAGAAGACCGTTCAGCCTTATTGGATCGGGCCCGTGAAAGAGGTGTACAAAAAATTCTAATGCCCAATATCGATAGTACATCGATAGACAGTTTACTTGAGCTCGAATTTTCAGCACCCGACTTGTGTGTGGGCATGATGGGCCTTCATCCTTGTTATGTTAAAAAAGGATTCGAAAAGGATTTGTACGAAGTAGAAGCCTGGTTAGCTAAAAGGAAATTCTGTGCAGTAGGAGAGATCGGTACCGATTTGTATTGGGATAAATCTTTATGGGCAGAACAGCAGGAAGCCTTTCAGGTACAATTAAATCTGGCCAAACAGTATGCCTTGCCAGTCTCCATTCATTCAAGAGAAAGTACCGCTGAGGCCTTGGCCATAGTTGAAAAACTTCAGGATGGTAAGTTGAAAGGTGTATTTCATTGTTACAGTGGAACACTTGCGCAGGCAGAACAAGCCATTAAGTTAGGCTTTCACCTGGGTATTGGGGGCGTGGCCACTTTTAAAAAGGGTGAGCTTGACGACTTACTCAGAACAGTTGATCTTAAATACCTGGTTTTAGAAACTGATAGTCCTTACCTGGCGCCTGTACCTTATCGGGGGAAAAGAAATGAACCATCCTACCTCCATTACATAGCCGAAAAAATTGCCTTGGTTAAAAACATCAGCGTTGGGGAGGTAATCACACAAACCACTTTAACGGCAAAAGCTATCTTTGCTGTATGAAGTTGAACAAGACTTATATCAATACAGCGCTATCGGGTAAGGCAAGGGCGAAAGTACTCATTATATATACTGGAGGAACCTTTGGTATGATGCGTAACAATCAAGGTGTATTGGCTCCCTTCGACTTCTCTAATATTTTGGAGCATCTACCCACCTTGCGTAACCTGGCACTTGAGCTCACAGTTATTTCTTTTGATAAGCCCATTGATTCCTCCAACATTCAACCGGATCATTGGCAGGTAATGGCTGATATTATTGAGCAAAACTATACGCAATATGAAGGTTTCGTGATTTTACATGGAACCGATACCATGGCCTTTTCAGCTTCTGCCTTAAGTTTTATGCTTCAGGGACTGAGCAAGCCCGTAATTTTTACAGGCGCCCAACTGCCTATTAGTGAGCCCCGGTCTGATGCCCGGGAGAATTTGATCACCTCCCTGGAAATTGCAGCAGCAACCATTGATGGAAAACCTGCCGTGCCTGAGGTCTGTATTTTCTTCGACTTTGAGTTGTTAAGGGGCAATCGTTCAAAAAAGGTAGAGAGCATGCAGTTTGATGCTTTCGACTCCGGCAATTATCCGCCACTGGCCAAGGCTGGGGTGAAGATAGACTACGACAGGCGTGTTATTCATAAAGCTGATGGTCAATCGCTTACCTTGATAAGAAACTTTGACACACAGGTAGCTGTGCTAAAACTATACCCCGGACTTAACCTGAACACAGTCAGAGCAGTTTTAAATACACCCGGGCTACAAGGTTTAATTATTGAAACCTATGGCAGTGGCAATGCACCAACCCTATCATGGTTGATTGATGAACTTAGCCAGGGCATACAAAGAGGACTCGTAATAGTGAATGTATCTCAGTGTTCAGGCGGCAGGGTTACACAGGGAAAGTACGAAACTTCAAAAGCATTAGCGGAAATAGGGGTGTTGGGGGGTGCAGATATGACCGTGGAAGCAGCCTTGACTAAGCTGATGTTGCTCTTGGGTAATTACCAGAAAGCAGAAGTAAAGGAGTTAATTGTCAAGTCCTTATCAGGCGAGTTGACACTTTAAGCCAACAAGTGTTAGCTTAAAATTTCTAAATAAATGCGGAGAGGGCGGGATTCGAACCCGCGATACCCTTTCAGGTATACACACTTTCCAGGCGTGCTCCTTCAACCACTCGGACACCTCTCCAAAAAAAGTTTGCAAAACAATCGATAAAATATCCCGAAAACAAGCCCTGCTTTGAAAGATCTGGACTTATAAAAGAAATAGTCCCCCAGACCGTGTGACTTTCTGTTTCGTAACGAATTAGGGGTATAGTTTATGGTTAATGTGGCCATTCACAGAAAAATATGTTGAAAAGTGTTTATGAATCAACAAAACCTTTAATTTTGGCACTTTCAAAAACGCTATAAGCATACTTAAACCTTTAACTATGAAAAAACAACTTGCGATTTTCGCTATGGTGGGGGTTCTCTTCTCCACTTCCCTATTCGCACAGGATTCAACTCAAACAGCTGCTGCTGACTCTGCTCAGACAACTGCTGTCGCTGCCGAACCAGAAGCCGCTCCTGCTGAAGAAGCCGCTGCCGAAGAAGAAGCATCTTTCCACGAGGTATTGAAAGATCAATTCATCCAGGGTGGTGTTGAGTACATGTGGCCAATCCTTATCTGTATGATTTTGGGTCTAGCTGTGTCGATCGAGAGAATCATCACACTTAACCTGGCTACAACAAATACCAAAAAATTACTAGGTACTATTGAAGAGGCCTTGAGCAAGGGTGGTGTTAATGCCGCGCTTGAAGTGACCAAGAACACAAGAGGCCCTGTTGCTTCTATTTTCACACAAGGTTTAATGCGTTACCACGAAGGTATAGACATGGTTGAAAAATCAATCGTTTCTTACGGTGGTGTTGAAATGGGCCGTTTAGAAAAAGGTTTGATCTGGATCTCCCTTTTCATTGCCCTTGGTCCCATGCTTGGTTTCTTCGGTACTGTAATCGGGATGGTGCAGGCCTTCTCTGATATCGAAGCTGCCGGTGATATCTCCCCTAACATCGTTGCGGGTGGTATGAAAGTGGCCTTGATCACAACCGTTGGTGGTCTTGTGGTAGGTATGGTGCTTCAGATTCTTTATAACTATTTAGTTTCTAAGATCGACTCTATCAGCAATAACATGGAAGATGCTTCTATCTCTTTGGTAGATATCTTGGTGAAATACAAGTTGGTTAATAACAAATAAATAAAATACGATGCTAGCAAATGATGGTTTAATAAATGCAGGTATGTGGATATTCTACATACTCCTGTTTGCCAGTATTGTGACGGCCGTAGTATTTCCTTTACTTCATGCAATAAAAACACCAGGTACCTTTAAAAAGTCACTTATAGGTGTTGGAGCAATTGCTGTAGTATTTGTAATCTCTTATGCGTTGTCTGGTTCTGGTGTTACCGCTAAACAAATGACAATGGGTGTGGATGAGAGCTCTTCTAAGTTAATTGGAGCAGGCCTTACCATGTTCTACTTCACTTTGTTTGGATCAATAATTGGAATTATTTATTCTGAAATTTCTAAAGCTTTAAAATAATGCCTAGACCCGTACCCGATATCCCGAATGCATCAATGGCTGATATAGCCTTCTTGTTGCTTACCTTCTTTTTGGTGACAACAACGGTAGCCAATGATAAAGGGTTAACACTCTTATTACCACCACCACCGGAGGCCTTGCCTCCGGATCTGGATATAAAAATTCAGGAGCGTAACCTTTTCAAAATTCAAATCAACTCATTTGATGCTTTGTTGGTTGAAGGGGAACCTTACACTGGCAGTATGCGTGAGTTGTCGGATATGATCAAGGATTTTGTACAGAACAATGGCGTTAATCCTGAATCTTCAGACAGTCCTGATAAAGCAATTGTTTCTTTCAAGACCGACCGAGGTACCAGTCATAAGAAGTTTGTAGAAGTTTTGGATGCAGCACAACGCGCCTATTACGAAATTTACGCTTCAAAAATTGGTGTCACTGTGGATAAGTGGAGAGACATCGCTTCTGATCCTGAAAAGAAGGCAGAATATAATAAGTCAAGGGAAGGTATTCCTATGAATATTTCTATTGCAGAACCAACTAAAGTAGGAGGGTAATATGTCGAAGTTTAAAAAGAAAGCAAACGTAAAGCAGGAGATCCCAACTTCTTCCATGCCTGACGTTGTATTCATGTTGTTATTCTTTTTCATGGTAACAACACAGATGCGTGACTCAAGCATTATGGTGAAGCAAAAAATGCCTCAGGCAACGCAATTGCGTAAACTGATGCGTAAATCATTGGTTACTTACTTATACATCGGTGAGCCTAGCAAAACTGAGCAGTATGGTAAAGAGCCTAAAATTCAGGTAAACGATGTTTTCATCGAACCTAAGGATATTATCCAGTGGGTTAATGTTGAAAAAGCTAAGTTGAATGAATTTGAACGTGATCAACTAACGATTTCCTTCAAAGTAGATAGTGATGCTAAGCGAGGCATTATATCTGATGTGGAAACCGAGCTGAGACGTGCCAATGCACGTATCATCAGCTACTCTTCTGTAAATAAGAAAGAGATTTAATATTGTTTTTTCAAAAGGTTAAAGCCCCTGCGTCTGACGTAGGGGCTTTTATATTTTTAAGACACGCAAAAGGTTTTGAAATGGCCAGCTATTTTTATGACTTCTTCTGATCATATTAATCACCGAATTAACTCATTTCCGAATCAGCACATCAACTCATTATTTATTCTATCTTCGTAAGCCCTTTTGGCTTTAACTATGCAACAACTCAATAATGCTAAAGTAGTTCGCTCCTGGTATATGTATGACTGGGCCAACTCTGTGTATTCTTTAGTAATAACGTCCGCTATTTTCCCTGTCTATTACAAGGTTGTAGCAGTAAATGGAGGTTCGGATATTGTTCAGTTTTTGGGCTTCTCTATTCAGAATTCTGTACTCTATTCCTACGCCTTATCATTCTCTTTTCTGCTGGTGGCTTTGATGCTACCCTTGTTATCAGGCATGGCTGACTATACAGGCAGGAAAAAAAGGTATATGAAGTTTTTCGTGTGGTTGGGGGGCTTGTCGTGTATGGGGCTTTACTTTTTTGATGATGTGAGCCGTTTAGATCTAGCCATTATCTTTTCAATATTGGCCAGCATCGGTTATTCGGCCAGCCTGGTTTTTTACGATGCTTTCCTTCCAGAGATTGTTACTGAAGACAGGTATGATATTACCAGTGCACGAGGTTACTCCATGGGTTATATAGGTAGCGTCATTTTGATGGTGATCTGCCTTGTTTTAATTATTAAGTTTCAGACTTTTGGATTTCCCACCGAAGGCGAGGCAACACGTGTTTCTTTTCTTTTAGTTGGTTTATGGTGGATTGGTTTTTCTTTTATTCCTTTTCGCTTTTTACCTGAAACCGTAAGAGTAAAGGATTCCACTTTGGGAAACACCTGGCATAAAGGTTACGAGGAGGTTGTTAAAGTATGGCACAGTCTTAAAAACTTACCAGATCTGAAACGTTATTTACTTGCTTTCTTCTTTTATAATTCAGGCGTGCAAACAGTGATGTATTTGGCAGCTTTATTCGGCACAGATGTATTGCACCTGGAAAGCACAAAATTGATAGTTACTGTTTTGTTGATACAGTTGGTTGGTTCGGTAGGTGCTGCACTTTTTGCACGTTTGTCTGTCTGGCAGGGAAATCGTTTTTCACTTTCAGTAATGATCACCATCTGGATTGGCATTTGTATTGTGGCATATTTAATTACCACAGAGTATGAGTTTTATGCCCTGGCAGTTGTGGTGGGTATGGTGATGGGTGGTATACAAGCTTTGTCGCGGGCTACTTACTCCAAATTGATTCCGCAAAATACGATTGACAACACTTCTTACTTCAGTTTTTACGATGTTACCTATAACTTATCTATTGTAGTAGGCACCTTCTCTTTTGGTTTTATCAACCAGATTACGGGTGATATGCGTAACAGTGCCTTGGGTTTGGCTGTATTTTTTGTTTTAGGAATGCTCGTGCTGATGACCGTAAAGGCAAAAGATGTTGTGAAGAATAAATGGATTTAATTGATGTGCTGATTTGTTGAGGTGCTAATTCGTTGATTGATTTCAAAATTTGAGAATTTGAAAATTGTGAAATCATCCTTTAATGAGTATGCGAGGCCTCGCGGCATGAGAGCGAAAACTTTATAACTAATTATCCAAATACAGTGATGTAATCACTTAACCATAAAAATAATCTTTTCAGATTTTCAATTCAATGTCGTTTAGTTAAGCTAACATGCTCATTCCCCCCTTTTGGAGAAGACTGGAGGTGAGCCTGCCCGCAAGTAGCCGCTTCGGCAAAGGCAGGGCCAATAAAGAGGCTTAAATAAACGACATTGATTTTTCGATTAGCGTAAGCAACTGGCTATTTAGTAACGCAGGTGCTTTACTGTCATACCATTGTTGATCAATTGTTTTAATGAATCGATACCTACTTTTAGATGTAGATCAACATAACTGGTAGTTACTACTTTGTCACTGGCCTCAGTCTTTACGCCATCGGGTGTCATCGGTGAATCGGATACCAGCAAGAGTGCACCTGTCGGAATTTTATTATAAAAAGCAGTTGAGAAAATGGTGGCCGTTTCCATATCAATGGCCTGTGCACGAATCTTTCTTAAGTAATTTTTAAAGTCCTCATCCCATTCCCAAACCCTGCGGTTGGTGGTATAGCACGTGCCGGTCCAGTAATCCTGGTTGTAGTCACGGATGGTTGTAGAAATAGCTTTCTGCAAAGCAAATGATGGCAAAGCAGGAACCTCAGGCGGGAAGTAGTCATTCGAAGTACCTTCACCACGAATGGCAGCGATGGGCAGAATCAAATCACCGATTTCATTTTTGGCTTTCAGTCCGCCACACTTTCCAAGAAACACGCAGGCTTTTGGTTTAATGGCCGACAAACAATCCATAATGGTAGCCGCATTCGGACTACCCATACCAAAGTTAATAATGGTGATTCCTTGTGCAGTAGCACAGCGCATGGCTTTGTCCTGACCTATAACAGGTACATTATTCCATTCAGCAAACATCTTTACATAATTGTCGAAGTTGGTCAGTAGAATGTATTCACCAAATTGGTCCAGGGCCAGGCCGGTATAACGGGGCAGCCAGTTATTAACAATATCTGCTTTTGTTTTCATAGTTTTATTTCTTCATTTACAAATGCTTCCCAAACTTAATCTCCCTCCGTTTCAGGCAAGGCTTCAGGAAAGCGTTGGTAAAATATGGATTTTTGACGTGATACGGAAAAAGTTCCTGGTACTAACGCCTGAAGAATGGGTAAGACAGCATTTTATTAACTTTTTGATATCTGAAAACTACCCTAAGTCACTTTTTAAGATTGAGGGCGGTTTGTCTGTAAATGAGTTACGCAAGAGAAGCGACATAGTGATTTTTAACCGGGAGGGCAAAGCGTGGATGTTGGTAGAGTGTAAGAATCCATTGATCTCAATTAATCAAACCACCTTAGATCAGGTGGGCAACTATAACATAACCATGCAGGCAAAATATGTAGTGGTTACCAATGGCATGCAGCACTATTACTTTGAAACCAACTGGGAAGAAAAAACAATTAAACGATTGGATGCACTTCCGGCTTTTGAATAGAAGAAGTTGATGTGCTGATTTGTTGATGTGCTAATGAGTTAATTCGTTAATTCATTGAGTAAACTGATTGATTTGAAAATGGAAATCCACCTACAAAATCATTGTCGAAATTGAATTTCTTATGCTTCATCACAGCATGCTCAGGCAGGGCATTATGCTATCCTCGGCCTGGCAGGGTATGTGCGGATAGCATACAGCCCTGAATGAGTATGCGAGGCCTCGCGGCCTGAGAGCGAAAACTTGATTGTTGCTTTCTACTCAAATAATTTTGTGCAATTCCATCGTTATTAAAAAATATTTCCGTCCAATCATCGTCTCCGCAGGGACGATGATTTATTTATATTCTCATCCCTACGTAAAAAACGCAGTTCATTCGAGAGGTATGTTAGGTTCTGCAGGCTAAGAACGAAAACTTGATTGTTGCTATTTTTGTAAATACTTATTTTAAAAAATATAAAAATTGTATCGTCCCCTAGCGGGAGACGATACTTGACGAATAGTAAAAATCGTATCGCCCCTACACTTATTCCGTCTAATAATCGTCTCCGCAGGGACGATGATTTATTTGGATACTACTCCCTATGCAAAAAAAACACAATTCATTCTAGAGGTAAGTGAGGTTCTGCAGGCTAAGAGCGAAAACTTGATTGTTGCTATTTTTGTAAATACTTATTTTAAAAATATAAAAATCGTATCGTCCCCTAGCGGGAGACGATACTTGACGAATAGTAAAAATCGTATCGCCCCCTACACAGTTGATAATAATTGACGAAGCAATTCAAAATAAAAAGGGGTTGCCAATTACTTAGCAACCCCTTTCATTATCACTCAAATAAAAAACTACAAATATTTCTTCACATCAGTGTAAGGCAGGTTGAATGCCTCCGACACGCCCTTGTACACAACATCGCCAAACATTACGTTCAAACCATTGCGTAACTCAAGACTTTCCTGACAGGCTTTCTTCCAGCCCTGGTTAGCCAACTTAATGGCATAAGGCAAGGTTGCGTTCGTCAAAGCCAGGGTAGAAGTGTAAGGCACTGCGCCCGGCATGTTTGCCACACAATAGTGAACAACATCATCAATAATGTAAGTAGGGTCTTCGTGAGTTGTCGGGCGACAAGTTTCAATACATCCGCCTTGATCAACAGCCACATCCACCAACACAGTACCAGGACGCATTGTCTTTAACATATCTTTGGTAATCAACTTAGGCGCTTTTGCACCAGGTACTAATACACCACCGATAATCAAATCATGGTCTTTCACCATTTCGCGAATAGCATATTCGTTAGATACCATCGTGTGTACATTCTTTGGCATTACATCATCCAAATAACGCAGACGGTTCAGGTTTAAGTCCATAATGGTAACATCAGCACCCATACCAGCTGCAATCTTGGCTGCATTGGTACCTACAACACCACCCCCTAAAATCAATACTTTGGCAGGTTTTACACCGGGTACACCACCCAATAAAATACCACGACCCTTTAATGGTTTTTCAAGATACTTCGCACCTTCTTGTATCGCCATACGACCTGCTACTTCAGACATAGGAATAAGCAGTGGTAAGCTACCGTCCACACGTTCTACAGTCTCATAAGCTAAACAAACGGCTCCGCTACCAATCATGGCCTTGGTTAGGGGCTCATAAGAAGCAAAGTGGAAGTAAGTGAAAACAAGTTGATCTTTTTTAATCAGTTTATATTCCTGCTCAATCGGCTCCTTCACCTTCATGATCATTTCAGCCAGGCTAAATACCTCAGCAGCCGTTTTAATCATCTGAGCACCAGCCTTTATGTATTCTTCATTGCTAAAACCGCTGCCCTCACCTGCATTGGTTTCTACATATACAGTGTGTCCGCGCTTAATTAGCTCTTGCGCACCGGCAGGAGTTAGGGCAACACGATTTTCGTTATTCTTGATTTCTTTTGGAACGCCTATGATCATAACATTGATTTAGAGCCGCAAATATAGCAATCCGAACGCTTGGCAGGTAGTTTTTGCAAAGGTTTGCAATCGATAGAAAAGCAAGTTTTAGGGGAAAGTCTATTTCCGTATTTTTACACCCTGAACCGTAAAACTGATATACTGTGAGTGCAACGAAAGAACGCGTGAGGTTTTCCCCGGCTAAAATCAAGGAAATTTTAGCTGATTACCGGTTAGCTTGTGAAAGCAGGGAGGCTAGTTTAATTGGCCGAAAGGAAGTATTCATGGGAAAAGCCAAATTTGGCATTTTTGGTGATGGTAAGGAAGTTGCCCAGTTGGCCATGGCCAAGGTCTTTAAAAATGGCGATTTCAGGTCGGGTTACTACCGCGACCAGACTTTTATGTTCGCCATAGGCCAACTTAGCCTGCAACAGTATTTTGCACAATTATACGCCCATACCGATGTAGAAGCTGACCCGGCTTCTGGCGGACGCCTCATGAATGGCCATTTTGCCACCCGCATGCTGGACGATCAGGGTAAACTCAAGAATTTAACAGAAAGTAAAAATAGCAGTGCCGACATTTCCCCCACCGCTGGTCAAATGCCACGCTTGCTGGGTATGGCCTATGCCTCTAAACTCTTTAGAAATAATAAAGCCCTGCACAGCTACACCAACTTGTCTGTTAATGGCAATGAAATAGCTTTTGGCACCATCGGCAATGCCTCTACCAGTGAGGGTATGTTTTACGAAGCCATGAATGCAGCAGGTGTATTGCAAGTGCCTATGCTGATGAGTGTGTGGGATGATGCCTACGGTATCTCTGTTCCTCAGGAGTACCATACAACCAAGGGAAGTATTTCAAAAACCTTGGCAGGCTTGCAGCGTAATGAGCGTGAAAAAGGTTTTGAGATCATCAATGTAAAAGGTTGGGACTATCCTGCACTGGTAGAAGCTTATCAGCAGGCAGAAAAAATTTGTCGTGAAGAGCATGTGCCTGTATTGGTGCATGTGGATGAAGTAACCCAGCCGCAAGGTCATTCCACTTCGGGCTCGCATGAGCGATATAAATCAAAGGAGCGTTTAACCTGGGAGGCAGAACATGACTGCTTGCGCAAAATGCGTGAATGGATTATTGATGAAGTTAATATTTTACCAGATGAGCTTGATGATATTGAACTTGAGGCCAGGAAGGTAGCGAAGGAGGCTAAAGAAAAAGCATGGAAAGCCTTCAATGATTCGATGCAGGCAGATTTCAAAGAGGCTTTATCCTTATTGAAAGAACTAGCTTCTGCTTCAGCCGCGGGCAACGAAGTAAGTGCACTTACCGAGACTTTAGAGAAAACACAGAACCCTATTCGCCTGGATGGCATCAAGGCAGTAAAGAAAGCACTCCGTTTGGTGCGTTCTGAGCGTTCAGTGGCCAAAACGAATTTGATTAACTGGTTAAAGCGCCTTGAAGAAGAAAATGAAAGACGCTACAGCTCACACTTATTAAGCGAATCGGAAGAAGCTGCTCTAAAAGTGACAGAGATTAAACCAATGTATGCAGAAGATGCCCCCGAGGTAGATGGGCGTGAAGTGATGCAGGCATTTTTTGATATTGCATTAGAACGCGATCCTCTCGTGTTCGCTATAGGAGAAGATGTGGGCAAGATTGGTGATGTGAACCAGGGCTTTGCCGGCTTGCAGGAGAAGTATGGAGAACTCCGTGTAACTGACACGGGTATTCGCGAGTGTACCATTATTGGTCAGGGTATAGGGGCTGCGTTGCGCGGCATGAGGCCGATCACGGAAATACAGTATTTGGATTATCTGTTGTATGCTTTGCAAATCATGAGTGATGATCTGGCTTGTCTGCAATACAGGACTAAAGGCGGACAAAAAGCGCCTTTGATTATTCGCACCAGAGGTCATCGCCTGGAAGGTGTTTGGCACTCAGGTTCTCCCATTGGTATGATGCTACACAGCTTGAGAGGCATGCATGTTCTCACGCCACGCAACATGACGCAGGCAGCAGGCTTTTATAATACCTTATTGCAATCAGATGAACCAGCTATCGTCATAGAATGCTTGAATGGTTATCGCTTAAAAGAGAAGATGCCTTCAAATCTTGGAGAATACACGGTGCCACTGGGGGTGCCTGAAATTCTGAGAGAAGGAAGTGATGTAACCATTGTTACCTACGGTTCTATGTGTCGTATTATCTTAGATGCAGCGCAAGAGTTAGAAAAGGTGGGTATTTCATGCGAAGTAATTGATGCGCAAAGTCTCCTGCCTTTTGATGTGCATCACAGCATTGTAGAGTCGGTAAAGAAAACGAACAGACTTGTACTGGCAGATGAAGATGTGCCCGGAGGCGCAAGTGCTTATATGATGCAGAAAGTGGTAGAAGAGCAAGGAGCTTACCGCTATCTGGATTCACAACCATTAACCATTGCGGCTAAAGAGCATCGTCCTGCTTATGCATCGGATGGAGATTACTTCTCTAAGCCGAACCCGGAAACTGTTTTCGATAAGATTTATGCCATGATGCAGGAAGCAGAACCGGAACGTTTTCCTGGCATCTATTGATTTGGTGCAATGAGAGGGCAGCCATCATTTAATGATGGCTGCCTCCTTTGTAATTCCTTAAACCCTGAGACATTCATTTTAATAACCAATCACCCATTATCAGTGATGAAAGACCAGTGGTTTATGGTCTTGCCATGATGACTTGGTAATGAAAAGGGTAAAAATCAACATTTTGATGGCGAGTGTATCATTAAACAGTGAAAAACGACACTTGTGCGACCATTAATAGAATTCCTCAGTTTTTTTGAACACGAATTACTAACTTTTACGTTGTAAAGTAGGCTTGCTGCCTGGTTGCAAGCATCTATTTAATAGAAAGATTTATGAGAAGAAGATTATTGATGGCAAGCAGTTTTATGGCAGTAATTCTTTTGATTGCTGCTAGTTCACCGAGCGAACGCTACTTCGAAATTGCCAAGAACCTCGATATTTTCGCAACGCTTTTTAAAGAAGTTAACGCGCTGTATGTTGACGAAGTAGATCCAGGCAAACTCATGCGTACCGGTATGGATGCTATGCTCGCCTCGCTTGACCCCTATACCAATTACATTTCTGAAGATGAGGTAGAAAACTTCAGGACTGTAAATACAGGACAATATGGAGGCATTGGTGCAGTAACACGGCAAATCGGAAACAGAACGGTAGTAACCATGATTATGGAGGGTTTTGCTGCTCAACGCGGAGGTTTGAAAATAGGTGATGAAGTTTTAAAAATAGATCAGGTAGAATTGGCCCGTGTAACCAGTGAAGAAGCCGGAGCGCTCATGAAAGGGCAACTCGGTACCGCAGTGAGTTTAACTGTGAAGAGACCGGGAGAAGCCGAGCCCTTTACCCTGAGTTTTAAGCGCGAAAAAATCAAGGTCAACAATGTGCCACACTTTACAATGCTGAGTGATGATACAGGTTATATACAATTAACAGATTTTACACCCGATGCAGGCAAAGAAGTGAAAAATGCCTTGGTTGCATTGAAAGAAAAAGGCGCCAAAAAATTAGTGCTTGACCTGCGTGGTAATCCGGGTGGTTTGCTAATGGAGGCGGTAAACATTTGTAATCTTTTTATACCTAAAGGAAAATTGGTAGTAAGCACTAAGGGCAAGATGCCAGAGCACAATTTTTCTTACGAAACTTTAAATGCACCGATTGATACAGAAATACCACTGGTTGTTTTGATAGACAGAGGAAGTGCATCGGCCTCAGAAATTGTGGCGGGTACTTTGCAGGATTACGATCGTGCAGTGGTGATCGGAGAGAAATCGTACGGAAAAGGTTTGGTGCAAATCAGCAGACCTCTTTCTTATAAAGCACAACTAAAAGTTACCACCGCCAAGTATTATACTCCGAGTGGTCGTTGCATACAGGTATTGGATTATTCGCGCAGACGCGAAGATGGCAGCGTAGGTTCTGTTCCGGATTCATTGAAAAAATCTTTTAAAACCAGTAGAGGTCGCGTTGTGTACGATGGTGGAGGTATTGATCCCGATCTGCTTACGGTTAATCAAACCTATCATCCTATCGTGCAGGTATTGTTTGAATCAGGTTACTTGTTTGATTACGCTACAGCATTCACCGCCAAACGAACCGCTCCGGTGGATGTGAAATCATTTCAATTAAGTGATGCCGATTATAATGCCTTTGTTCAATGGATGAAAGACAAGCCGTATAACTATACAACAAACCTTGATGAAGATTTATTAAGAATAAAAGAGCAGGCAAAGCGGGAGAAGAATTATGAAGAAATTAAATCGATGATAGAGAAAATTGAATCAACGGTAAGCGATAAAAGAAAAAATGATCTCGTGGTGCATAAAGATCAGATTAAACAAGCACTGGAGGCAGACATACTTTCACGTTATTTCCTGGAGAAGGGTTATGTGGAGGCAGGCTTTAAGTATGATGAAGAGTTGGCCAAATCAATAGAATTATTGGCCAAGACCGATAACTACAATAAAATTCTGCTGAACAATTAGGTGCATAATCTGTTCTGAGATTGCAGTACAATAAACAGAGTGTGAAGCTTGTCAAAAAACGTTACCTCATCACAATAGCTTGCATAGCAGGGCTTATGCTTGTGTCGCATGCCTGCATGACTTTCCGTATGTCGGAAAAAGAAATAGCCAGACATTTTAAAGAAAAAAATATTGCTGTAAAACAGGATGCACTTAAAATAGATAAACGCACACAGCATTTTGTAGCTACCGGAAAAGAAGATAAACCCACCGTTGTATTTGTTCATGGCTCACCCGGTTCACTCAGTGCTTTTATCGATTTTCTTTCCGATAGTTTGCTCTTGGCAAAAGCACATTTAGTAACTATTGACAGGCCGGGTTTTGGCTACTCTAATTTTGGAATGGCAGAGCCGTCTTTAAAAAAGCAGGCTGCATTACTTCAGCCACTGCTTGCATTAAGAAAACAGCACCGGCCAATTATTCTAGTGGGGCATTCACTTGGCGGTCCCGTCATTGCACGCATGGCCATGGATTATCCCGACCTTGTGGATGGTTTAATCATGGTGGCAGGTTCTATTGATCCGGAGCTCGAGCCCAATGAACGTTGGTTCAGAGTTCCTTTGGCAACACCTTTTTTCAACTGGCTGATGCCTTTATCATTTAAAGCCTCTAACGATGAAATTTTAGAAGCAAAAAAGGAACTGGAGCTCATGCTGCCCTTATGGAAGAATATCAAGTGTCCGGTTATTGTTTTACAAGGTGCCAAGGACAAGTTAGTACCCCCGGGCAATGCGGTTTTCGCTAAACGCATGCTAACCAATGCACCTGTAACAGTAGTGCTGCAAGAAGATGTAAATCACTTCATTCCCTGGACACATCCGGAGATGATTCAACAGGCTATATTGCAATTACTGGATCAAATTGAAGCCAACGGAGTGGCTAAGCAATAATCAGTCATCGTCAGGCCTTCCAGTTGGCAGGATCAAAGCGCCAGGATTTTAACAACATGAGCTGTTCATCAGAAATTTTCCTGGAGGTTAATGCATAATCGATCAGGTGATTATAGTCGCTCAGGCAAACTAAAGGGATATTTGCTTTTGCAAAGCTCTGCTCGGCCACATCAAAACCATAGGTAAATACAGCCAGCATTCCTTCAATTATAAAGCCCGCATCGCGCAAAGCTTCTGCCGCTTTTAAAGAACTGCCACCAGTAGAAACCAGGTCTTCAATAACCACGATGCGCTGACCTTTCACAATTTTGCCTTCAATCAGGTTTTCCATGCCATGATCCTTAGGCTTAGGTCTGACATATACAAAAGGAAGATTAAGTGCATCTGCAACCAACGCGCCTTGTGGAATGCCTGCAGTAGCTACACCCGCAATGCCCTCAGCCTTGGGGAAATGTGTTTTAATGGCCTGTGCCAAAGAATTCTTAACAAGTGTTCGTACTTCAGGAAATGATAAGGACAGACGATTGTCGCAATAAATAGGGGACTTCCAGCCAGAACTCCATGTAAATGGCTTTTCTGTGTTCAATTTAATGGCTCCAATGCTTAAAAGTGCTTCTGATACAGGATGGGCAGTGCTTTGTACAATCGTCATATCTCAAAATTTGATAGTGCGAAAATGGTAAAAAATACAGAAGCACTTGCCAGCATGGAAATATTTTATTCTTTTGCAGAGGGTTAATCCCTCACTGCCTGATGGTTCTATTTGTAAACGACATACGCCTCACCATTTATAAATCAAATGAGCAACCGGCTTCTGGCCAATACAACCATAAGGTTGACGCTCAGGTGGAACCAATAACCCCTGCGGGGCTATTACACCACGTGTGGATACAAAATGCCGATGACAAGCATATGAATGTGTTGTTGGAATTACTCAATTCTAAGGTGCCCTTGAATGTATTGTCTGTTCACTTGTCGGTTAAGGATTATGATTCCATTCAGGATTTTCTTTACAGTAAGTTTAAGGTGGTAAAAGCTGCAGGCGGCTTGGTTCGTAAAAAGGATAAATTCCTGATGATTTACCGGTTGAAGAAATGGGATTTGCCGAAAGGCAAGAAGGAGAGAGGCGAGAAGTATAAAGAGACTGCTGTTCGCGAAATTGAAGAAGAGTGCAATGTAAGTGTGAAGCTTGGAAAAAAATTATGCACCACGTGGCACACCTATACCATGAATAAACACGCCATGTTGAAAAAGACAAAGTGGTATGTGATGGACATTGTAGACGACAGCAAAATGGCACCCATGCTGGAGGAGGATATTGAGGAGGTAAGATGGATGAATCCTAAAGAAGTTTATCACTCACTTCAAAATTCGTATAAATCAATACACTACGTATTTGAGCAATACTATGCGCTTAAAGAAGTGATTCGTTAATTGATTTGAAAATTTGATGATGTGTTGATGTGCTGATGTGGTAATTCGTTGATTTGAAGTAAAATAAAAAAGCCAGGCATTACACCTGGCTTTTTCTTATACTGAAAATTGTAACTAAGCTTACTTTTTCTTCTTAGCTACTTTCTTAAAAGACTTCTTAGCGGCTTTTTTCACCACTTTTTTCTTGGCTACTTTCTTCACTACCTTTTTAGCAGCTTTTTTCTTCGCAACGGGTTTAGTGGTTTTCTTGGCAGCTTTCTTTACCACTTTTTTCACTGCCTTTTTCACTGCCTTTTTAGCAGCAGGTTTAGCAGTTTTCTTAGCAGACTTTTTAGCAACAGTTTTTTTCTTTTTCGGAGCGCTTGCTTTACCATTACTTGCTTTAACAGCATTCATGGCATTTAATGCAGAACCTGCCTTAAACCACTCGATCTGGTTAGCATTATAAGTGTGGTTAACTAAAATGCTTTCTTTGCTGCCATCGCTGTGGTTTAACACTAACTCTAGTTGCTTTTCAGGAGCAAATTTGGTTAAGCCAACAATGTCGAGCACATCATCTTCAAGGATTTTATCGTAGTCGGCTTTATTCGCAAAGGTAAGTGCAAGCATACCCTGCTTCTTCAAATTGGTTTCGTGAATGCGAGCGAATGATTTAACAAGAATGGCACGCACACCTAAGTGGCGTGGTTCCATCGCTGCGTGTTCCCGTGATGAACCTTCACCATAGTTTTCGTCACCGACTACGATGGAACCAATGCCTTGCGCTTTGTAAGCACGTTGCACTTTAGGAACTTCATCGTAAGCGCCTGTTAAATTATTTTTAACGCTGTTGATTGATTCGTTGAAATAGTTGGTGGCGCCAATCAAAAGGTTGTTTGAGATGTTATCCAGGTGACCGCGGTATTTTAACCATTTACCTGCCATAGAAATATGGTCGGTTGTACACTTACCTTTTGCCTTAATTAATAAACGCAGACCTTTTAAATCTGTGCCTTCCCAGGCTTTGAATGGTGCCAGCAATTGTAAGCGATCTGATGTAGGGCTTACACTCACTTTTACTTTGCTGCCATCTTTAGCAGGTGCCTGGAAGCCAGGATCTTTTACATCGAAGCCTTTCTTCGGTAGTTCATCACCGGTAGGTGCCTCCAGTTTTACTTTTTCGCCACGCTCGTTTGTTAAGTAATCTGTAAGCGGATTAAAAGTTAAATCACCGGCAATGGCCAATGCTGTTACTAATTCAGGTGAACCTACAAATGCAAAAGTGTTCGGGTTGCCATCGTTACGTGACTGGAAGTTTCGGTTGAAAGAGTGAACAATTGTGTTTTTCTCTTTCTTGTCTGCGCCAACACGATTCCACATACCAATACATGGACCGCAAGCATTGGCAAATACTTTAGCACCAATTTTATCGAAAGTGCTGATGAAACCATCACGCTCGATAGTGTAACGCACTTGCTCTGAACCTGGTGTGATGGTGAATTCTGCTTTTGTCTTCAGTCCTTTGTCGGCCACTTGTTTAGCCAGGCTGGCAGCACGGGCTATATCTTCGTAAGAAGAGTTAGTACATGAACCGATCAGACCTACTTCAATTTTTGTTGGCCAACCATTTTTAATGGCCTCGTCTTTCAATTTAGAAAGTGGTGTAGCCAAATCTGGTGTAAACGGACCGTTGAGGTGTGGCTCAAGGGTTGATAAATTGATTTCGATTACCTGATCAAAATATTTTTCAGGAGAAGCGTATACTTCAGGATCGGCTGTTAAATGTTCCTTGATTTTATCGGCCAGTTTAGCCACATCGGCACGACCTGTTGCTACCAGGTAGCGCGACATTGATTCGTCATAACCAAAAGTAGAAGTGGTAGCTCCGATTTCTGCGCCCATGTTACAGATGGTACCTTTACCCGTGCAACTCATAGAAGTTGCACCTTCGCCAAAGTATTCAACAATAGCACCTGTACCACCTTTTACTGTTAGAATACCGGCCACTTTCAGGATAACATCTTTCGCTGAAGTCCAGCCGTTAAGCTTACCAGTAAGTTTTACACCGATCAGCTTAGGAAATTTCAATTCCCAGGCCATACCAGCCATCACATCAACAGCATCTGCACCACCTACACCAATAGCGACCATACCCAAACCACCGGCATTTACCGTGTGTGAGTCAGTTCCGATCATCATACCACCTGGGAAGGCATAGTTTTCTAATACAACCTGGTGAATAATACCGGCACCTGGTTTCCAGAAGCCAATACCATATTTATTTGAAACAGAGGCGAGGAAGTCGAACACTTCTTTGCTCTCATTATTTGCAGCAGTTAAATCATCTTTTGCACCCGTCTTGGCTACAATCAGGTGATCGCAATGCACAGTAGAAGGTACAGCTACCTTGGGGCGACCAGCAGACATAAATTGTAACAAGGCCATCTGAGCAGTAGCATCTTGCATGGCCACACGATCAGGTGCGAAGTCTACATAAGACTTTCCGCGACCAAAATTCTCCAGCTTTTGCTCGCTGTGGAGGTGAGAATAGAGTATTTTTTCAGATAGGGTAAGCGGTTTGCCAACGGCTTTTCTGGCTTTGGCAATGCGGCCAGGCATGGCTGCATATAACGCTTTGATCATGTCTAAATCGAATGTCATAGTGGATGAAATTTTAAGGTACTAAGCTACGGATTTTTAGTACTAAAAAGACTGAATTTTAGACAATATGCCCTTATTTTCTTGTCCATTGGTAGGTTACGGGGTGGTAACGATGGTCTTTCACTTTTTTATTTTGTATCTTAAACTTTACCATTAACCTTACCTTTGATTATCAACAATCGGGGGAGTCTTCGTTGGATATCCGATTAATGCTTTAAGCCCTTTTGAACACAATTTTAAATTTCAGACCATTGAAAAGAATGGCATTGCGGATACTGCCGTATTTAGTTTTTTGGATGATTACCGCAACTTCATGGGCGCAGTCTATAGATCAATTGTTGCTGGACTATAATACCACCCGCGACTCCATCCAACGCACGACCATTGAAGAAAGACTGGCCTGGACGTATCAGGATCAGGAAGCATATTCCAGGGCCATAGAATTTTATAAAAAAGCGTTGAAAGGAAGGGCCTTAGATACCTTAAGAGCACAAAAAATACGTGTAGGCATGGCTTTTTGCTACCATGAATTGGGCGAACAGGGTTCAGAGATTGAGGTGCGGGAAGAAATACTTCGCTTTGCTGCTCAGGACAAGGCTATGGCGATATCAAATATTCAGGCCTTATCGACTTTATATCTCGAATCAAAAAAGTATGACAAAGCTATAACATATACTGAACGACTCTTGCAAGAAGCGATGGTTCAAAAAGACTATCAATTAATCACCCAGGCCTATAATAACCTAGGTTATATTTATCATCTCCAGAACAACTCTAAAAAGTCATCTGAATATTTCAACAAGAGTTATGCGGTAACCACTACAAAAGGAATTTCCATTAAGAACCCGGATCGGGTGAAGATACTCATCAACCTGGGTGTTGTTAATGCAAATCTTGGCCAACCTGAACGAGCACAGGCTTTATTTGCTGAGGCTGTTGAGCTTGCAAAAAAGGAGGGTGACTCTCTGATTTTAGCAAGAGCACTCAACTTTACAGCCACTGGAAATTACCTCAGGGGTCAAGTAAATAATGCCATTACCATCTTGCAAGAATCGATGTCGATACTAAAATTGCTGGCTGAAACGGAGGAGTCGGATGCGATACGTTCGGATTGCTATAAACTTATGGCTGAATTAATGCTGAAGAAAAACGACCTTCAATTATTCCGCTTCTACCAAAAGCAATACGATGACTTAAGGGAACATAGTTTACAATATCAAAAAAGAAGATACAGACTTTTATTGGAACGACAGTTTGCCACAGAGGAACAAGAGCGTGAGATCCAGCGGCTAATTTCTGAGAATCAAAATAACAAAGTTCAGCTTGTTCAATCTGAGCTAACGGCACTTCAAAAAGAACGCGAGCTGGAGTTGAAATTGAAGGAGCTCGCATTTTTAAAGAATGAGAACGATCTCCAGGCAATCCGTTATCAGAATGAATTGCTGGAGAAAGAGAAGATCAGTCAGTTATTAGAAATTGTGCAACAGAAAGCAGCCGTTGCCGATCAGGAACAAAAAATTAAACTACTTCAGCAAGATAAAAAGCTTCAGGATTTTACCCTGGCAAAAAATAAAAAAGAGATTGAATTGCTGGAGGATGCAAAGCAACAACAGCGTAAAATAAAAGAATACAGTTTTATCATTATAGGTTTACTGTTGATTTTATTGGCCATAGCCATTGCATTATATTTTTACAGAAACAGAAAAGACCTGGAGTTGGCTGAACAAAACCAGCTTATCAACAACCTCAACAATGAAATGATCGCCCAAAATGAGGAGTTAGTTTCCTTGAACGATACTTTAAACGACCGCTCCAGTGAAGTGGAAAAACAAAACCTCCAACTAACCCAGGCACAGGAAATAATCGACAAGCAGAATAAGAAACTCCTTTCATATAGTCGCAACCTGGAAGAGGAAATTGACCGAAGGGTAAAAGAAATCAAGAATGCCAACCACGAACTTATTCGGTATAACAATCAGTTGGAACAATTTGCTTTTACTGTTTCGCATAATTTGCGAGGGCCTATTGCAAGATTGTTAGGGCTTACTAATCTGTTATTGGTCAATCCAGAGACTATTGACAGAAATTTTATGTTAGTCAAAGTCGCGGATAGTGCCCTGGAGTTAGATGAGGTAATAAAAGACCTGGTTAAAATTCTGGACATAAAATACAGTACCCAGTTAATGATTGAATCGATTGATCTTCAGGAGAGAGCAAACAAAACATTAATTACGCTGGAGCAGGTCATGCAAAAGAGCAGCACAAAGGTAAAGGTGGATTTTTCAGAGGTGAATATCATCAAATCGGTAGGTGCTTATATTGATAGCATCTTGTACAACTTGATTAGTAATGCCATTAAATACAAATCGCCCAATCGCCCCTGTTATGTGGAAGTAAGCTCAAGACTTCAGGGCAATAATATGGTGTTGGTGGTGAAAGACAATGGGATAGGTATCGATTTAGAGAAGTACAAAAATCAATTGTTTGGCCTGTACAGACGATTTAATACCCACATTGAAGGAAAGGGGCTGGGTCTTTATCTTGTTAAAGCCCAGGTTGAGTCGCTTAATGGTCATGTTGAAGTGACAAGCGTTTTAGATGAGGGCACTACTTTTACGGTTACGTTTCCAGTATATGACCAGGCATTGTATGAAAACGTAACCGATTCAAAGTAACTCAGAGAATAATTCTTCTGATACTAATGTTGATTATATGAAGATGTTACTTGCTATTGATGTAGTTAAGAAACTCTCGTTTAACATTGTCATCTTCTTTGAACTTACCTGAAAAATAAGCAGTTCCTGTTTTACTATTGGTATCGCTTACACCCCTGGAGGCTACACACATGTGGTTAGCATCCATGACCACAGCAATCGATTTGGTTTGCAAGATGCGCTCCAGTTCTTTACCAATCTGTACTGTTAAACGCTCCTGTACTTGTGGTCGCTTGGAGAAATATTGTACAATGCGATTGATCTTCGACAGTCCGATTACTTTTCCACTGCTGAAATAAGCCACATGTGCTTTTCCATAAATAGGTACAAAGTGGTGCTCGCAATGTGAGTAGAAAGTGATATCCTTTTCTACCAACATCTGGTCGTAGTTGTATTTGTTTTCGAAGAGTCTTGCTACCGGTTTATTTTTTGGATTTAAACCGCTGAAAGCTTCTTTTACAAACATCTTCGCCACACGCTTGGGTGTACCTGCCAGGCTGTCGTCTGTAAGGTCAAGCCCTAATGTTTCCATGATCTGACGAAAATGGGATTCTATGCGTTCAATTTTCTCCTCATCGCTGAGATCGAAAGCATCTTTGCGCATGGGCGTCTCTACAGATGACGAGTGGTGATCGTCATCTTCATCATCAATGGGCTTAAGAGGCCGGATATTCAACGAAATTTCTTTCTGTCTCATAAAGGGTGATTTTCAGTTCAAACTTAGGGTCTATTTTTTGCCTCAAAATTCTCCAGATGACCAGTACAATGTTTTCGGCTGTTGGATTGAGACTGTGAAAGTATTCAGTATCTAAATTTAGGTTTTTATGGTCGAGTTTCAGCAATACATTTTCTTTAATAATATCGCTGAGCTCTTTTAAATCATATACGTAACCCGTGGCAGGATCGATTTCGCCAATGAGGCTAACAACCAATTCATAATTGTGGCCGTGGAAATTCGGATTATTACACTTGCCAAAGACTTTATCATTCTGTTCGTCAGTCCAATCCGGGTTATAGAGACGGTGTGCTGCGTTGAAATGTTCTTTTCGGGAGACTTTAACCTTCATCGTATTTCAAGAACAGAGAAAATGTTGAATAGTTCAAGGTTTTCTTGAAATAACTAAACAAAACCCTGATACATGCGCCTATTTCAGAGAACTATTTCAATTTTACTTCCGTTAGCCTAAATTCTTTTTAATATTTTCAAGTCTATTTACGATTAAAAGCAGATGAGTAACCTGGCTGTTATTATTATTTTGTTGACTGTGGTAACCGCATTGGCTGAGGTTACCGATAAGATTCGCATACCCTATCCGATCTTATTGGTGCTGGCAGGGATGGGCATAGGCATTATACCAGGCTTACCTTCCGTAGAGCTGCATCCGGATATTGTTTTCCTGATATTTCTGCCACCTATTTTATATGCAGCCGCCTGGACAACTTCCTGGCCAGATTTTAAGCGCGCCAAAAGACCTATAACACTGTTGGCTATTGGTTGCGTCATTTTTACAACCTGTGCAGTGGCAGTGGTTGCTCATTATTTTATTCCTCATTTCTCATGGGCTGAGGCTTTTGTGTTGGGCGCTATTATTTCCCCTCCCGATGCTGTAGCAGCCACAGCTGCTACGAAAGGTCTGGGTGTACCTAAACGTGTGGTAACCATCTTAGAAGGAGAGAGCCTGGTAAACGATGCCACCGGATTGATTGCCTATAGGTATGCAGTCGCGGCCGTGGTTACAGGTGTATTCAGTTTATCAGAAGCTGGCATTCAGTTTTTTTATGTAGCGGGTGGAGGCATTGTATTTGGGTTGGCACTTGGTTTTATTTTTAAATGGATACATAAAATCACACCGGATAATCCAACTACAGATACAACACTGACTTTTCTGGTTCCCTTTATCGCTTATTTAGGTGCAGAAGAATTTCATATGTCGGGTGTGCTGGCTGTGGTGGCATCGGGTTTATACCTGAGTTGGAATTCGTCAGACATATTTTCGCAACGTACACGCCTGCAAGCGAATGCCACCTGGGACACGGTTATCTTTTTACTAAACGGTATTATTTTTATTCTGATTGGTTTGCAGCTGCCTGTCATATTAAAAGACATTGATCACGCTTCATTAGGTAACCTTATTGGTTATGGCGCTATTGTGAGCCTTGCAGTAATTGTAGGTAGAATTATCTGGGTATATCCGGGCGCATACTTACCCCGTTGGCTTTCTAAAAAAGTAAGAGAGCAGGAGCCGGAAACCAATGTGCGCCTGGTTACTGTCATTGCCTGGTCGGGCATGCGTGGTGTGGTGTCCTTGGCAGCAGCCTTGGCTTTACCGCTCACCCTTTCAGATAATCAGCCTTTTGAAAACAGAAGTTTAATTATCTTCTTAACCTTCTGTGTTATTTTTTCAACATTAGTTATTCAAGGTCTCAGCTTACGTCCCATTATTAAATGGTTAGGCATAAAACCGGACGATCGCGAGCATCAAGATGAATTGGAGGCGAGACTGAAAATTGCTTCTGCAGTGATTGAGAAAATTGAAGAAGAATATTCATTGAGTTTAAGTGAAGATGTGCTTAACCAGATCAAAACAAAATATGAAATCAGGATTCAGCGCGTTACCAAAAATAAAATAAGAAGCAGGTTAGATGATGCACAGCTTATTGAGTTTCATCGGATACAGGAAGAGCTGTTGAAAATGGAGCGCCTTCATGTTAATACGATGCGCAGGTCTGGTAAAATCAGTGACGAGGCCTTGAGAAAATTAGAGTATGAACTAGACCTGGAGGAGGCAAGGCTTATACTTGATAAGCGCTAATGGTTAAAGAGGACAAGATGATGCTAAGTTAAGAGTGGGTAATACTTATTAAACAGTAATTGGAAGAATGAATATTATACGAATTGTTTTAATAATGATGCTGTATCTTATTTCAACATCAATCTATGGCCAGGAAAAAGAAGATGTCGCATGGGACCTAGGATTGGAGGGTATGTTTGCGTTTTCAACAGGCAAGGATTTTTATGCTTTCAATGTAGGTGGTCCGAGCCTTCTTTTAAGATTGAATAAAGATTTGAAGATTGGTTTTGGTGCATTGCCTTCTTTTTACATTAAAGAGGGGAAGACAGGTGCGAAACTGGGTGTGTCACCGCGAATTGACTATAAGCACCTTGTATTAATAGCACCATTCTTCCATTTTGATACTTCAGATACGTGGGTTTGGTCAGTAGGCTTAGGGTATAAATTCCATAAGGTAAAATGATAAATCTCCTTATATCAACTATTTAATATCGGACTATTTCTGCTTTTAAATTGAATGGAAGTGTTTTTAATAAACAAAGACGCTTACTCTAACCTACAAAGATTATCCATGCCTAGGTGCATAAGCGCATCCCCGGCATTCACTACAGGTATATTGTTAAGTCCGATAACATAACCAGTCTCTTTTGCTATTACTTTTTCTTTGAATTCACCAAAGGGATCAGTGATGGTGCCAATCCAGTCACCTTTGTGCACTAATTGACCAGCCGCCACTTGTGTTTGAAAGAGCCCCGCATGTTTGGCGCGCACCCATGATGAATGCCAGATAATGCGATTTACTTCTTTTGGCGCTGGCGCTTCATCAATCATGTTTAAGTGTTTCATTAAACGCAACGTTCCCTCGATGCCTTCTTCAACTGCATGCTGATCGAAACGTAAGGATTCACCGGCTTCGTAAACAATAATATTTCTGTCTTTTTTAGAGGCTTCTTTTCTTAATGAGTTTGGACGGAAAGGTGCATCGAGTGTAAAAGGTGCGCAGAAAGCTTCGGCCAGTTCAACATTTTTTTTATCGCTCAGCGTGGCACGTACCTGCGGATAGTTAGTGCGCATGGCCCCACCCGTATGAAAATCGATACCGTAATCGATGTTAGGAATAATGTCGTGGGTAACGTGGTAGGCAACACGAGAAGCCAGGGAGCCTGACTTGCTACCCGGAAAAGACCGGTTTACATCTTTACCATCGGGTACATCGCGCGAGAAGTTTAAAAATCCGTATACGTTGATGATGGGTATGCAAACAACAGTACCGCGTTTAGGTTGGTGGAGGTTGCGTTCAATAATTCTGCGTACGATCTCCATACCATTAATTTCATCGCCATGCATGCCGGCCATCAGGGCGAGGGTAGGGCCATCTTCCTGACTGCGGGAAACATAAATCGGTGTATCGATTTGTGTGTGGGAGGGAAGCCGTGCGATGTTAATGTTGATCTCCTTAAACTCGCCAGGTTTTATCTCCTGACCGGCAATTTGTATTTTTTTCATGTGTACTGAGCAGTCGATAGTATATTATTCACAGCGGCTGATTTTTTAAACTGTATCTGCTTACTTTTACTAAACTGTAGGGTGAAGATCCAGCCAAGGTAGATAGTTGTTATGCACTGGGCTTAATTGATGTCTCTTTTTTGCGCTTATTAAAATAAGCAATGATTTCCTCTTTAGTCATCTTTGATAGCTTCTCGCTAATTTTAGCGCGCTGTTCTCTCATAAATTTGACAGCATCAAATTGTTTTTCAATCGTCTTCATATTTTTCAAATTCTCTAGGTGAGCGTATCTCTAACTGTTTATATCCATTTTTTATATTGATAGAATTATAACCACGTATTCGCTGAACATTAACAATATGCTTAAAATTCCAACTTACTAAAAAATCAGCTCGATTTATTGTTGCTAAGGCAATATGTAAACAGTCAGCATAACTGGTTTGCCCAACTACTTTTTCAACTATATACTGTGTTGCCAAGTCAACGACTTCGTCAGTAGCATCAAGAAACTCAGTCGAATCGGTTCTAAGGCTTTTTACGAGATCTTTCACCTGATCAGGAGCGTTGTATAACTCATCTTGAGTCACTGCCGAAAAGAGTAGGGTGAACTCATGGCCCTTGAGTCGTTCAAATAATGGAATAGTGTATTCAGAAAACTCCTCATCAAAGTAACCACCAAATACAGATGTGTCAATATAAATTCTTTGTTTCACTCTTCGAATCTACGAAAAATAGACCTAAGTCTATTAAGAATAGAATAAGAAATAGATTGATTTTCAATTCTCGATAGGACTGATAGCAACACCATGTCACTATTAGCTATATGTGACGATCTGAGTTTAAAAGCACGGTTGTATTTACCTGTACAAAATTAAGTGCTAGTCAAGTGTTTAAAATGCATGGCAATGAGCTTTTTTCTGCGTTTTTTTTTACTTCTTCATTTCCGGTTGATATTTATAATAATCAGGCTGAGGTTCCTTCTCCCAAATAAATTTGTATCCTGTCTCGAGTATTTCTGATTCAAAACCCATGCGAAACGTATAAATGTTTTCAGGATTACTGCCAAACAAAATCATAACTGCTGATAAAAATCCAGATATAATCAAGATGAATATAGTGAAGATTTTGTTCGGTTTAATCTTCACCACAAATTGGTTCACAATAAAAACCAGGATGTACCAAAAGGCAAAATATGTCAAAAGATCAATTATTAAACCGAAAACAAAAATTTGTAATGAGAGTGAAGTGTGCCATCCTCGGCACATATAGGGAATTGGAAAACCTGTTAGAATTTCATCAGGTCCATCAATAACCTGGACATACCACCATTTAGAAAAAATTGTGAATGAAATAATCGTCAGGGGTAATATTAATTTATAAAGTAATTGTTTCATGACAGGGAGAGGAAGCGACAAACCACCATTTCACTTCAGACCATTAAAATCATGCATTGATTTTATCTTTCTGAATTTTCTTCTTCATGGCATTTTTTTCCAAATACTGAATTATTTTTCCTGCGATGTCTACTTTGGTTGCACCCTCAATGCCTTCCAGACCTGGTGATGAATTGACTTCGATAATCAATGGGCCACGGGCAGATGGCAACATATCTACACCCGCCACACCTAAGCCCATTTTCTTTGCAGCGGTTATGGCTGTTTGTTTTTCAACGGATGATAATTTGATGAGCGTTGCTTTTCCACCCCTATGCAAATTAGACCGGAACTCACCTTCTTTTGCCTGGCGCTTCATGGCGCCAACTACTTCGCCATTTACAATAAAGGCACGGATGTCTGCTCCCTTGGATTCTTTTACAAATTCCTGCACCATGATGCGTGTCTTTAAACCATGAAAAGCATCAATTACCGATTGAGCTGCTTTTTTATTCTCAGCAAGTACTACACCAAGTCCTTGTGTACCTTCAAGCAGTTTAATGATTACGGGCGCACCCCCCACTGCTTCAACTATACCTTCTGTATCTTTCGTATAGTCCATGAACATGGTTTTAGGTAAACCAATACCAGCACGCGAAAGTATCTGCAAGCTTCTGAATTTATCTCGTGAACGAATCAAGGCTTGCGATTCCACCGCAGTAAATACTTTCATCATTTCAAACTGGCGCACCACAGCAGCTCCATAAACAGTAACGGAAGCACCAATGCGTGGAATGATGGCATCGAAGTAATCCAGCTTGCGCCCATTGTACAATACCATTGGGTTCTTCTTTTCCAGGTAGAGCACGCATTTCATGTGATCTATAATTTCAACATTATGACCACGTTTTTCACCAGCTTTTTTTAGCCGCTGTGTGGAATAGAGTTTAGGGTCGCGTGATAATATGGCGATGTTCATAATTCCTGGGTTGATTGGGGTTAGCGTTTCTTTTTTATTCTTCTTTCACGCATTTCGCGTAATGCTTGTTGTTTCGATTTATAAGAGAGATTCTTCTTTTTAACATCAATCAGGTAGCGCGCCTGCAATATTTTTCGTCCTATTAAGATCGGGAATTTAAGTGAGCCTCGGTTGCTTAAAGAAAATTCTGCTGTTATTTCTTCGTTAAAAATTTTGATGGTAGTGGTAATAACGTACCGTCTCTCCACTTCACCAAATGAATTTTTTATATCCCGCTCATGAAAAGTGTCTGATGTAAACTTCATTCCTGTAAACTCGGGATGCTCCTCGTCCAGCAACACAAATTCCAGAATGCCATTAACAACTTTAGCGCTCTGGCAATGTAAACTACACCGGTAGGCGCCCGTATCTACTTTAGCATGAATATTTTTTAATCCCAGACCGGGTAAATCAACGCGATCGTAACGGCCTAAAACCTCCATTATTAAAGGTTGTAAAAAAAACAGGCCTTCGCAAATTTGGCATTCGTATAAAATAAAAAACCCTTGCTAAGGATGTTAGCAAGGGTTTTTAGCGCTTTATCAGCTTAACCTTTCTTTACTTTGAAAGAAGCAGATGTATTTTCCCAAACAATGTTTACTCCACCTTTATCAACAGAAATGGTAAACAATTCCGTGAATTCGGCTTTGCTAGGCTTCACATTTACGCGCAGCACATCGTTTTTATCGTTGTACTTGTAAGCGCCCCATTGCTTTGCTTCGCTGTTGAAAATGATGGTCCATTCATTTTCAGTAGGGATGGTGAAAAGACTGTAAGTGCCAGCAGCCAAGGCCTTTCCTTCAATGGTAACGGCTTTGTCGAAAGTGATGGTGGTTGCATCATTGGCACCGGTTCTCCAAACCTGACCAAAAGGAACAAGATCGCCCATTACTTTACGACCTTTAACAGATGGACGGTGGTATACGATGGTTACTTTGGTGCCATCAATAGTACCTTCAACGGTTTCTTTAGGGCTGGCAGGTTTCTTATCCTGTGCCAGGCTTTCTACGCTTACAAAAGCCATCAACAGTAATGATAAGGCAAGTAGTTTTTTCATGATGTTAGGTTTTAATGAGTTTCAACTATGGGTATAACGCGAAAATGCCCCGAACGTTCGGAGCATTTTCTATTTATTAATTATATACCTGTAACTATTTTAAGAACGGTTGAAGGCCTATAAAAGTTTCCGGATTTGAAGGGTTTTTAGCTTAAGAAAGCAGGAATAAAAATATAAGTGGGAAAATAATGCCGATTAGGGCTAATTTCCAGCCGCGACTTCTGAAACTATTTTCACCTTTTTGGATAAACATGCCGGTGAAGGCAATGACCAGCATCGCAACACCAAAAAAATCGGAATAATAAATCCACCATTTGCTGGTATCAACGTGCAACTGGGTCATTTGTCCCAACACGGGTGTGGTTTTGTATTCTTCAATTTTTCCTTTGCCTGTACTCAGATCAATTTTAACATCATGCTTTTCGTACGAGATGCTCAATTGATTTTTGTCTACTGTAAATCTTCTCAAATTATCTTTAATACCCTGCGCTTCTGTAAATGCAGCTATGTAAGCATCATTTACAATGCTATCGGGTTTGCTAATGGCAGGAATGGTGATTTCAGTTGCACTGTATGTGTAGCGCCTTGGGTGCCAGTCGCGCCTGTGGTTAAGAAAAATACCAGAAAAAGAAAAGGCAATGATCAGGCCTAAATAAAAATAAGCAAAGTCGCGGTGAACAGAGCGGGCAGTTAGTTTCATGATAAAGAAGAAGGTATGTTTAAAATGTTATCGTCCGAAAGGATTTAATGCGCTTAAGGCACGCTTGCCACCACCCATTTTATTCATTGTTTTCATCATCTTACGCATATCGCTAAATTGTTTGAGCAATTGATTTACCTGCTGGATGGAAGTACCACTGCCTTTAGCAATGCGCTCTTTTCGGCTGCCATTGATAACATCCGGATTTTCTCGCTCCTGTGAAGTCATAGATCTGATGATGGCTTCCACCGGTTTGAATGCATTATCATCTACATCAACACCTTTCATGGCTTTACCTACACCTGGTATCATGCTCATCAGGTCTTTGATGTTACCCATCTTCTTTACTTGCTCTAGCTGCGTAAGGAAGTCGTTAAAGTCGAATTGGTTTTTACGAAGTTTTGCGTTTAATCTTTTGGCTTCATCTTCATCAAAGGCTTGTTGTGCTTTTTCAACGAGTGTCACTACATCGCCCATGCCCAAAATACGGCTTGCCATACGTTCAGGATAGAAGCGATCCAATGCCTCCATCTTTTCGCCCATGCTGATGAACTTGATGGGTTTCTCTACTACCCTGCGAATAGAAAGGGCAGCACCACCGCGGGTATCACCATCTAATTTGGTTAGAACTACACCATCAAAATTAAGGCGGTCGTTAAATGCTTTGGCTGTGTTTACCGCATCCTGACCTGTCATGGCATCCACCACAAACAAAGTTTCGGAAGGAGCGAGCGCTTCTTTTAATTTGGCGATCTCCTTCATCATCTCCTCATCTACGGCCAAACGACCGGCAGTATCGACAATGACGATGCGGTGATTATTTTTCTTAGCGTGCTCAATAGCAGCTTTGGCAATTTTTACGGCATCCTTATTTTCAGGTTCAGCATAAACGTCTACTCCGATTTGCTCACCCAGTACTTGTAACTGTTTAATGGCGGCTGGTCTGTAGATATCGCAGGCCGTAAGCAGTACCTGCCTGCCTTGCTTTTTTAAATAGCTGGCGAGCTTACCCGAAAAAGTAGTTTTACCGGAACCTTGCAAACCGGCAATAAGAATAATGGCCGGATTGCCCTGAATAGTAATGTCAACGCTTTCTCCGCCCATTAAATGGGTAAGCTCATCGTTGGTAATTTTTGTGAGGAGTTGCCCTGGAGAGATGGACGTGAGTACATTTTGCCCCATGGCTTTCTCCCGGATATCGTCCGTTACTTCCTTAGCAACTTTATAGTTTACGTCTGCATCAATTAATGCTTTGCGTATTTCTTTAACCGTTGAGGCTACGTTGATTTCCGTGATGCGTCCCTGGCCTTTCAGGGTTTGAAAGGCTTTCTCCAGTTTTAAACTTAAATTATCAAACATGTGCCGGAATTTTTAGAAGTAGATATTACCAGTTTGCAATACAATATCATTTAGATAAGCGATTTTTTTGGCCCTGCCTTTGCCATAACGGCTACGTGCTGGCTCACCTCCAATCCTCTTCAAAAGAGAGGATGGTTATGGAAGCTTAACTAAACGGCATTGATTTGGCCATATGGTTTTAACAAACAGGGTGCAAAGTTAATTCGATTTTTTATTTGACCTATACTTGAACAGGCTTCTGAAATAGGCTAACATGCTTTTTTTGATAGAAAAGAGGCTATATTTAAGTTTTAATCAACGTATTCGTTGTTTACCTGATTTAACCTATGTCCTTTCGGAAACGAGTTTTTGAACAACTGGAGCCTGCGGTATCTGGTTTGCGTAGCGCCAGAGTAATCGAGTATTTTTTTATTGGATTGATCATCTGCAACATTGCCGCCATACAACTGGAAACCGTACCCCGTTTTTATGATCGCTACCAACGCTTCTTCGATAATTTTGAAATCTTTTCGGTGATCATCTTCTCCATCGAATATGTACTGCGGATATGGACATCTACAGAAATGCTCCGCTACAGAAATCCCCTCAAAGGAAGGTTTCGCTACATCATGTCGCGCTCTGGCTTAATTGACTTATTTTCTATACTTCCTTTTTACCTGAATTTTTTACCGATCGATTTGCGATGGCTAAGAATTTTCAGGTTGTTCAGGTTATTGCGCATGCTTAAAATTGCGCGCTATTTGTCGGCCTTGAATTTAATTTTCGCTGTAATAAAAGACAGACGCGAACAGTTGATGGTGGTGATCATGTTCATCTTTTTTCTGCTGGTGATTATTGCTACAGTGATGTTTTATGTAGAAGGCCCCGCACAACCGGATGTGTTCTCCAGCATTCCGGCTACCATGTGGTGGGGCATTGCCACGCTTACAACGGTTGGCTATGGGGATATGGTGCCCATTACCACGCTCGGAAAATTTCTGGCCGGTATTATTGCCATCATTGGTGTGGGTATGTATGCACTCCCGGCCGGTATTTTATCAGCCGGTATTTCTGATCACTTAAATAGCCATAAGGCAGGTAAAGAAAAACGCTGCCCCCATTGTGGTAAGGATTTGTAATTGATTGAATGAAAGGGTTAGCATTGACAATGATTGTTGAGCATTCCCCTTGTTTTTAAATCGACCGGATGCGGACAGGGGCGTCCATTTTCGCATTCATCCAACTCACTAAAAGTTTGATTCTGCGTTAAATCAAAGGTTTTTTCAATGGCATTGAGATTGATATACAGATCAAATCAAAGCCATAACTATGTTCAAAAATTATATCTCCATCGCTGTCCGCAATCTTCTTAAACACAAAGTTTTTTCAATCATTAACATCGCAGGACTGGCGATTGGTATTGCGTGCTGTACACTATTGGCACTTTATATAAAGGATGAATTTAGTTACGAAAAGCATTTTGCACACGCTGATCAGATTTATCGCATCACAAGTACTTTTAAAACCAGCGATGGTGATCTGCACAACCCACGCACATCGCCACCCATTGCGATGGCCGTGCGCGCCAACTTGCCGGAAGTTGTAGAAGCAACGCGTGTTGTAAGTCCGCCTGAAGTGGAGCAACATTTGATACAATACAAAGACAGATCTTTTTATGAACGCAAAGGCTATTTAGTAGACTCTACCTTCTTCCAGGTTTTTAATTATGATTTTAAAGAGGGCAGTGCTACTACATCACTTCGCACGGCATCCTCTGTGGTGCTGAGTGCTCCAGTAGCTGAAAAACTTTTTGGACAAGCATCTGCCCTTGATGAATTACTGGTGATTACAAGTGGTGGTTCGGTTGATACTTTTCGTGTGAGTGGTGTGTTGCAACCCACTAAACATAAGTCGCATGTGGATGCAGACTTTTACATGAGCATGAATAGTAAGGGCTGGGGACAATGGATTGGCAGTATTAATACATGGGCAGGCCAGAACTTTATCCAATCTTATCTGTTGCTGAGAGCACATACCTCGGTTAGCGAAACAGAAAGTAAGCTCGCAACACTTCTGGAAAAAAATGGTGGTAAGGAGTTGCGCGAAATGGGCATGAACAAAACACTTCACCTGCAGGCACTCACCGATATTCATTTACACTCCTCGCATTACCAGGGCGATTTGGGAGAGAAGGGGAACATCACTTATTTATACATTCTCTCTTCCATTGGTATTTTTATCCTGCTGATTGCGTGCATCAATTTTATGAACCTGACTACTGCTAAAGCAAGCCAGCGTGCAGGTGAGGTGGGTGTGCGCAAAACAATGGGCGCTACACGCAATAGTTTGATTTACCAGTTTTTAGGCGAGTCTATTTTGCTGGTGTTAATGGCAACTTTGCTGGCGGTTATGTTAGTGCAGATCTCCTTACCATTTTTTAATTATGTTACACAAAAAGATCTCAACTTAACAGGCATTAATTTATTATTTCTAATGGGATCGCTCTTTGTTATCGCCTTAATAACGGGCATTGGTGCCGGCAGTTATCCGGCTTTGTACTTATCATCTTTTCAACCGGCTATTGTATTAAAAAATAAACGCCTGAGTGGTGGTGGAAGTAATTGGTTGCGCAAAGGGCTGGTAGTAGTGCAATTTGTTATATCGATAACGCTCATTTCAGCCTTGGCGATCATCTATTCGCAGATGAAATTTATTCAATCACAATCACTTGGGTTTAATCCCGAATACAATGTTACTATTCCATTGCGTACAGTGGAGGCAAAGGAATCTTACGACAACTTAAAAAATGCATTACAAAATTTGAGCGGTGTATCCGGTGTTTCTGCCTCAACCAGTTTGCCAGCCACACCCCTGATGCGCGACTTCTCCTTGTATAAAAAGGGAAGTTCCATGCAGGAGGCTGTCCACCATTTTGTTGTGTTTAATGATGAAGAGTATTTTAAAACTTTAGGAATTAAATTAGTAGCCGGACGCGAGTTTATTTATAGCAGCGACTCCGCATCCTGGAGTGCTGAAAAAGTGAATGTATTGGTAAATGAAGAAAGTCTGAAGCAAATGGGAATCCCATTGGCCGAAGCCATTGGTGCAACCTTATATACAGAGTGGCGTGGAAAGATTAAAGCGCATGAAATTGTGGGTGTTGTGGAGAACTTCCATCAAATGTCGCTTCACCGAAAAATAGAGCCTCTTGTTTTTCAGGTGCCTGCTTCCCGTAATGAATATGTTTTCGTTACAACCAGTATTGCAGCGGGTAACTACGAATCATTTATGGAAAAAGTACAAGAAACGTGGACAGACCTGAACCCAAACACGCCTTTTGAAAGTATGTTATTAAGTCAGCAGGTAAAGCAACAATATGAAGCGGATAACCGCATGGCCATGATGATCACTTCATTCACTTCCATTGCTATTATTATTTCATGCTTAGGCTTGTATGGACTATCTATTTATGTAGCCGAGAGAAAAACAAAGGAGATTGGTATTCGCAAGGTAATGGGCGCTTCTATTGCCAGCATTGTGGGCATGCTCTCAACCGACTTTTTAAAATTGGTAGCCATTGCCTTTTTCATTGCTGTACCCATTAGTTATTATCTGATGAGCGAATGGTTACAGACCTTTTCATTCAGGGTGGAAATGAGTGCGTGGATTTTTATAGTAGCCGGTTTGGTCTCCTTTTTTATTGCCTGGTTTGCTGTAGGTTTTGAGTCTGTGAAGGCAGCCATTAACAATCCAGTGAATTCTTTGAGAAACGAATGAAAGTGTTAAAGTGTTAGAGCGTTAGAATGTTAAAGTGTTAAAGTTTTATTAAGCAAAACACCATGTTACTAAACTATTTCAAAATAGCAGTAAGGAGTCTCATCAAGAATCCTTCTTACACATTTATCAATATTGGTGGTTTAGCCATTGGTATTGCTTCCAGTATTTTAATATTACTGTGGGTGGCCGATGAATATTCATATGATCGTTTTCATAAGAATTACAACAGTATTTACAAACTGTATCAGTCTCAACAGTGGGCACAGGGTATCGGTACAAGTACCTCCATGCCGTATCCGCTCAAAGAAACCTTGCTCAACAAAACAAACGAAGTTAAATACCTGGTTATGACCAACTGGGGCGAAGGCAACATGCTGCAGGTGGGGGAAAAGCGTATATCTAAATTCGGCATTAGTGCAACAGAAGACTTCTTTAACATGTTTAGTTATCACATGATAAAGGGCGATTCTGCTACAGCCCTGCAGGATCCTAATTCTATTGTTATTACTGAGTCTACCGCCAAGGCACTTTTTGGTGAGCAAGAAGCGCTTAACCAATTGATACAAGTTGATAATGGTCGTGAATTAAAAGTGACAGGCGTGGTGCAAGATTTGCCAAGACAATCGTTTTTTGATTTTGATTACGTACTCCCATTTGCTTATTATGTAGCCACACAACCTTGGGTACGTAATTCATCAGATAACTGGAATAATAACTCATTTCAGATGTATGTACAGCTTCAGCCCAATGCAACACAGGCGAGTGTAACCAATAGTATAAAAGATATCATAAAAGATAATAATCCGAAAGCACCAACAGCTCAGCTTTTCCTTCACCCCATGAGTAAGTGGCGCCTATACTCTACTTTCGAAAACGGAAAGAACACAGGCGGTATGATTGAATACGTGCAGTTGTTTACGATAATTGCCGTTTTTGTTATGATCATTGCGTGCATCAACTTTATGAATTTGGCTACTGCCCGCAGCGAGAACCGTGCGCGTGAGGTAGGCATTCGCAAAAGTGTAGGCTCCAGAAGAAAACAATTGATATTTCAATTCCTCGGAGAATCATTGGCTATTACATTTCTTTCATTTCTATTGGCAATTGTGCTGGTAGAAATTGCACTACCCTTTTACAACACCCTGGTAAGTAAAAACATTGTACTTGATTATGGCAATCCTATGTTTTGGCTCTCTGGCCTGGCTATCATTTTTGTTACAGGCGTAATTGCAGGAAGCTATCCGGCATTTTATCTATCTTCTTTTAAGCCAGTAAAAGTATTGAAAGGAAAAGTGAACATAGGAAAAGGCGCCAGCACACCACGCAAAGTATTGGTAACACTTCAGTTTGGCTTTTCGATATTTCTCATCATTGGTACACTTACCATCTACCAGCAGATTATGCATGTTAAAAACAGGGATATTGGCTATGATCGTGAAAACCTGATGCAGATATGGACTAATAATGAATTAGAAAGAAATTTCCAGACCATCAGGCAAGCCTTGGTTAATACAGGTGTTGTTCAGTCAGTTTGTAAAAGCAATAGCCCCATTACTTCTATTTTTACCAGCAACGAAGTAAAATGGGAGGGAATGAATACAGAAGAGCGCGTTTCTTTTTCAACCATTGCTACTGAATACGATTACATCGAAACGATGGGTGTAAAAATGGTTGCGGGCCGCGACTTCTCACGTGACTTTCCAAGTGATTCGATGTCTGTAATCATTAACCAGGCGGCTGCTGATTTTATGGGAATGAAAGATCCGATCGGACAAAAGTTAATTTACAACAGGGAACCTCATGAGATCATTGGTGTTACTGCCAACGTTGTCATGGACTCTCCCTATCAACCTGTGGAACCTTTGGTAATGATTTTTGATCCGAGTTGGACAAGTACGATTACACTTAGACTAAAGCCAACCAAGGATATGTCGGCATCTATTGATCAGGTTGAGCAAGTGTTTAAAAAATTAAATCCAGCGTATCCATTCGAGTTTCGTTTTGCAGATACTGATTTTCAAGGGAAGTTTTCCTCCCTTAATTTAGTGAGTAAACTTTCTTTCATCTTTGCTGCCCTGGCTATTATCATTACTTGTTTTGGTTTGTTGGGCTTAGCCGCCTTTATGGCTGAGCAGCGTACCAAAGAGATCGGCATTCGTAAAGTATTGGGTGCCACCGTTAGCAGTATTGTTATTTTAATAAGCAGCGATTTTTCAAAACTGGTGTTTATGGCATTTTTTATTGCTTCACCTATAGGCTGGTGGGTACTGACAAATTACTTGGAGCGCTATCCATATCGTGTGGATATTTCCGGATGGATTTTACTGGCAGCTGGAGGTGTTGCGCTTATATTGGCGCTATTGATTGTAAGTACACAAGCCTTGCGTGCAGCGATGAGTAATCCTACCGATTCGCTTAGAAGCGAATAAGAAGATTTGTAACGTATATGGTATTTTAGACAAGCGCTGGCCACTGGCTGGCGCTTTTTTATTTACTTAGCTTGTAAATGCTTAGCTGATTTCCCGTGTGTACTGCACACTTACCAAGTGTCGCTGAGAAGAAGTGAAAGGGGTAAGTAAACTTGTTGTTGATCCTACCCGCCAATCCTGATTCATTCATGTTTATTGTTGTGTAGCACGTATATACTCAGTTCAACATTAAGCTTACTTCTTTTATTCAACCCTCATGATGTGATAAAAGTGGCCAACTCTTTTCATTTTTTTTCATAAAATAGAGCGCTTGAGTATTTATAACTTTCAGGTAATTCACAAAGCCCGGCCTTTACAGGGTTATCATGAATGTAAGCTAACTTTTGCTCAAAAACATCTGCTGTCCACAAGAGAATTCCCAACGAGTTTCGTTCCCATAGTTGTTACTTACTGTCCTTCGCATTAACGAGTAAGCTGCCAAGTAAGTGATATTTTTCAGCTTTTAATACTTTTATTACCTGCTGACTTGTAAACTTCAAAAATTCCGCTGTACATCTGGTCTTTTATTATCTCCTAACATTTGCCATATCATGTAAAAATGATTCGACATAATAACAAATCCATAAATGGCTACCCGCTTCGTTATACTCAAATGGTTTAGACTATTATTAATAATATTTTGAACTTGTTTTCTTTTAAAATATGCGTCCATTCCAAACAGGTAATGGTTGTAAACTCCGGATGTTCCTTTGAGAAAACGAGTTGTTCTTTCATTGAACATAAAATTAATGAAAAGCTTTACAATTTTGTCAAAGGAACTTGTTGGTGATCTTCCCCACCAATCCCATCGTGCAAAGCCAACAAGGGCGAAGGATATTTCAGAATTGTTAAGACAAACTAAATTGAAAAAGTGAGTTCTCTTTTTTGTTCCCTCTTACACAAGCGCAAGCTTCTCGCTTGTGCTTTTCTATGTTATGTGCTTCTGATCTTATGAATTTTATTTAAATGACGGTGGCACAAGCTAGATGCTTGCGCCTGAAGGGGTTGCTGAGAAGAGTTATATTATGTTAGCTTGTTGGTAAGCAGGATATTAATTGGAGCCTGAAAATAATTTGTATTATCATTTATCTACTCTCGAATAACTCTTTGAGTAATTAAATTGCCATTCAGGTTAAAATTTAGAAAGTATATGCCTGGAACAGGAATCACTTCGGAGGCTGTAAATTGATATGCGTGTTCCCCCGCCTTCATGTGTTCATTTACTAATGTCTTTGTTACTGTCCCGTTTATATCTGTTAATACAACTGACACGCTACCCGAAGTTGGAATTGCAAAAGTAAAGCTCAGTTGAAGTTTAATAGGGTTAGGAAAAACCTTTACCTGAAATTCTTGCTGCAATGAAGTTACCTCAGTAACAATATTATCTGCTCTTACTGTCCATTGAATTGAATAAAGATGCGTAGTTAGATGATTAGCGTTCTTAGTGAGCGCTGTTGTGTCAATTACTGTAGCCGTGATAGTGGTCACCTCAGCATTGAAATCACTCACAGGCACAGTAATTGATTCAACATTTTTGCCGATAACCGTATTGGCTTTTTTCCATTCAATTTTTAACGTGTTGGGGTCTGGCTTGAGCGTAAAAAGTTTGAATTGCAGATCGGTATCTCCTAAATCTAAGTTATCAGTTTTTGGTTCAAATGATATGATAGGGCTGGTCAATAAATGTATTCGCTCTACAAAATTCTCTGTACAAACACTGCAAAACGGATTTCCTAATGATCGCATTTTACACATCTGATGAGGCCGATACCAAGAAGGTGACTCAGCATGTGGATAAATCCCGATCCCTTTGATGTTCAGCCAGTTTTTCCATTTTATCATTGATGGACTACTTTGCTGGGTTAGATTTGGTTTCTCTGCTGCATAGCTGGATCCAGCCCAATACTCGTCAGCTAAAAGTGCAAATGAATGACCTATTTCGTGAATACTAATTTCGGAAGCAATGTCATGAGTAGATGAGGTGGCGATAGCTCCACCTGAGCCTCCGTAATATGGACTATTAACCAATACAAACACTAAGTCATATTGAGGAAATTGATTGGCCAAAATTAAAGCAGCAGCACTAGGTTTAGTGATTACTAATAATCGATGGATTCCAGCATAGTCGAAAGTACTGCCAAAATAATTATTAATGGTTGGTGCTATAGGTACAACGGCACAATCAGGATCAGTGGTATTTTGAGGATGCATAGCACCAGATTCTAGTGAGGGAACTTTTATAGCGAAAGCATTGAAATAGTTCTTGTAATTTTTAAAAGGTACTTGGTCGAACATAGACGATAACATTAAGTTAACATCTGTTATGTACTTGTCCATCTCCGTTTGTTGATAGCCATCACTTAAGAAAACAATATTGATTTGGTTTTGAAGATCTCCATTTTTAAATAGTGTATCCACTGAAAAAGTCTGACCACTTGCCATTATAACTCGTAGAACAAGGCATATAATCAGTATGAACTTTAGCTTACAGAATGGCATATTATTTCAGTTTGAAAAAAGTTTGATCAACAACTTTGTTTTGTTTGATTTCATCTATACGCAACAATGCTGTATTGTTGGGAAGGGTAACCCTAATGAAAAATTCTTCTTTTTGTAATTTAATTAATTTTACTACAAGTTGACCCTTGTCATCCTGGTATTCAACATTCTTGAATAGCGGATGATCAATGGCATATGAACCCAGTTCTTTTTCAACAGCGTCCAGAAATTTAATTTCCAAACGATTGGAGGATTGAGATTGTATGAATGTTTTTTTAAATGATCCAGCTACTTCCCTTAAATCAAGTTGTTCAATAAGGGTCGAACTATCATATCTGGCAGTTGCCTTAAACGAAATAAAATGTATTCGAGAAGTAGCTTTATCTTCTACCGTTGGTTTTTGATATTGGTACGAAAAATTGGATTTTTTACAGGCCAATACCATAAAACATATCATTAAACTTGCCATTAAATACTTATAAACTGAATAAGGAGCAAGCATACAATTGGATTGTGTTTAATATCAAAATAGTGATTATGGTCATTTTTAAATAGTTGATGTTAATCTTAACAACTTTTTGTGTTTCTAAGCGGGTTTTTGAAATGATTTAATGAAATTAATAATAATTAACTGTATACCCACCTTTCAACTAAAATAAGCATTAGTACTTTATGCCTATTCTGGAACGATCCCTTTTTAGAAATTTGCACTGGCAGAGATAAAAATATAAACAATAGCAATGAGTAGATTCTTAGCCTACGTAGAGTTATCCGTAAGGAATTTTGGCCTGACAAGCATGGATTCTAAGAGTCTTTACACCCATCGTTCACTCTTGCCAGGATACGCGTAGAAGGATATTGTTTTGGATACTGTGCTTTAAGTTAATTGATAGTGGCATAAGCGATGCGCCTGAGGTTTGCCAATACATACATACAACACTAACAAGAGTACAAACTTTAAAAAATAGTTCTTTTGTACTATAGAAGAACTCTTGTTTATAGAAGTATTTTGTCAAAATCTATACAGGGGACGATTCAGCGTTCTGGTGAATGTGTTTAACAATGAAGAATATCTGTTTCGTGGCCCGTCTTACTTGTTGTAGGTTGAGTGGCTGTCGTTAGGTCAAAGCACTTGAAGGGTTCGGATCTTAATGTCGTCAATGTTTCTTATGGCGATTGAAGTATAGTTATGTTGATATTTCCATCGATCAACTAATTTTGACTGGTGATCCCTGGTGAAATTTTTAACATCACTGTACTATCGCTTATTGGTCAAATCAATTTTTAATAAAATAAGTCAGTTGGTCAAAGATTGATACAAGCTCTTTACGCTATGGGTAACCTGGTAATTCCGATATTATGACAGAATGATAGTATAACCTTTAAGTGCATTAATCCGTTCTCAAATTTTATTTTAGCTGATAATCATAAACAATTATGCAAAAGTCTATAGCACCAGAATCCAGGGCGGTAAAAAATAGCGTGGCGCGGGTGTTGAGCCTAGAAAAAGTTGCGAACCCCATGATTGAGTCTGATCAAGATATCGATTTAATTTTACAGTGTGCACACATGCTTGAGCAGCTTTATCCGGATAAGGTGGTATTGTTGTGCCAAGAACATCACAAAATTTTTAAGTATGCCAGTGCAAACGCTGTCAACCTGTTTGGATATTCAAAAGAAATACTTGAATCGTTTTCTTTAGAAAATCTGATTTCAATCATCCACCCTGAAGACCTAGAACATGTAAAGCTTGGCCTCACAAAACTGCAGGAGTTTTCAGACATTTCACCAGTTGAGAAAAAAGTGATCTTTACTTATCGAGTACGGATGTTGGACGGCAATTATATTATTGTGCATGATGAAAAGGTCTGCTTGCGAACTCCGAGTAGTACACTTACCTATTTTAACATTTATAGCAAGTGTAAGGATGAGAAGAGTCCTGTAAAACTTGAAGTATACAAACGCTTTGCTGGCAATCGAATGATTCGGGTTTATGAGTTTTTTTTTCGTGATAATACCAAGCCATTTTCAACGAGAGAGCTAGAAATTATCAAGCTACTGGACAAGGGTCTTGATACTATTAGCATCTCAGAGGCACTTTCAATAAGCGTTTTCACGGTAAAAAATCATAAACAGAATATGTTTAAAAAAGCGCAGGTGAACAATAGCCGGGAGCTTACCCGATACGCAAGAAGTCTTCACTTGATTTGAGATTCAAAGCGGATACTAAGAAATTCAAACTATAAAACATTATACATTCTTTGAACTCAAATAGCCTTCAATTATAGATTCGCTTGCATCCCAAAGCTGTTTTCGCCTTTTCGAATTTATCTTTGCTTGGCGGATATATTTCGGTTTCATGTTTGGTCCGAAGAAGTTTGTTGGTGGAAGTATTTCACCGAACTCTCGCTGCGACAGCACCGTTGGTGTGATCGCAGCTTGTGAAACCGAAATTCCTATAATACGCTGCACGAGTTTCATCAATCCTCGAAGAAAAGGGTTGATGCCAACGCCATGCTGGAAGATTTCGGAATTAACAATTCCCGGCCACACACATGCAACCAATGTAGAAGTACCTTTTACCCTATCTGCCAATTCCAGTGTAAACAGATCGTTTGCTACTTGTGCGCGAGCGGCAACGCGCAATCCTCGTTTGCCAGTTCTATATTGTAAGTCATCAAAATTCAATGTATCATCGTAAACACCTGGGTTTGCTACATAAATCAAAGCACCAGTATTTGAATTATTGATCATGGGTAGCAGCAACCGTGAAAGTAAATAGCGTGAAAGATAGTTGAGTGCAAAGCTTCGCTCAAGATTTTCGGATGTCCAAGAAGGTATAAACGATATATTGCCTGCACAAAATATAATTGAATCTAACCTTTCAGTGGCAACCTTAACCTCTTGAGCGACACGCGCAGTATCAGCCATCAGAGAAAGGTCAGCACAAATGAAGATATGTTTGCCTGCTGGATTGTGATGAAAGAGTAAGTCTAAAACTTCTTTTGCTCGTTGCTTATTTCGGCCACACACAATGACTGTGCAACCCTCTGCGGCTAGACTTATTGCAACTGCGCGTCCAATTCCATCCGTTGCTCCGGTAACTAAAGTCACTCGTTGTCTTTTCATACTGTTCATTTAGAAGTCTTTATATGTTTTAGGCCGTTAATTGTTTTTTTTACTGGGCGTTGGAGGAAGTCCCCGGAGATAAATCCACATGGCATCAATTTCTTCGTTGGTCAGTTGCGAATAATTCCTCCATGGCATTATATCATTAAGCTTTTTACCATCTGGTCGTATTCCAGTCCTTACCGCTGTTGCAAAGTCTTCTTTCGTCCAATGGCCAATCTCAGCAGGCGTGAGGTTAGTCGATTGCGGAGCACCAGGAATTCCCATTTGCTTTCCTCCAGATAGATCCTTTTTGTGACATGATTTACAACTGTATATTTCCATTAGATAACTTCCGGTTACCGTAGAGTCTGCAATAGAAGGATTCTCAGCGTCTGTTATTTTTACCTTCTCAGCAGCAAGCAAGGGTAATTTTCCGATTGTAACCAAGGCTCTCGCAGCAAACCCAAGTTCGGATTTTCCTAAGTTTCGATTGACAGGTGAAACTTGTTTCAGGTAGGCTATCAAAGCGTTTGCATCTTCAGTGCTCAACTTAACATACACTTCACTTGGCATGACGAGTAAGGATCGCTTGTTTCTATCAACACCTCGCTTGATCGACCTGATCCAGTCTTCATCGGTATATCCTTTTACCGCGGAGCCTTTCCCCTGCGTTAGGTTGGGCCCGATGATTCTTCCAAGAAAACCCTCGTAATAAATTGCGCCCCCAAGGTCGTTTCCATGGCAAAGGGTACAATTGGTAACACTTGATAGATACTCACCTCGCAGGACTGCAACACTATCTGATACAAAACCGGGCGAACTGTAGTCATTCACTTCATGTTCCTTCCGAAGTTTGTATTCACTAATCCCATACACTGAAGCGATCAATACCAGAACAACGCAGGCTAAAATGGTCAGCGATAGTTTAAGAACTTTTTTGTAACCTTTCATGAAACAAAATTCTCACTCAAAAGCTTTCGTGTCAGTAGCCCAAAAGGATCATAAAAAAATACTTTACTAAGCGTTATCCGCAGGGAACTTTGAGCTTGAATGATTCATCGTACTGTTGCCTTACTTCAATTTTGTGTTCCATTTTGTCCTGTTTTAAGTTTTGTGTAAACCTGTTTTAGGACTAGACATGGCGCTTAAGAGGAAAAACGCAAGTAATACTGACGAACAGCACCAACAAGAGCAGCGTAACTATAACTTCTTTTTACTAAAGGCCTTCCGATAAGCCATGGGGGTCATTCTAAATTCTTTTTTGAACAAGCGGATGAATGCACTTTCATTTTCAAAACCGCATTCAGGCACAATATTGCCTATGGAAGTATTTGTCTTTTTTAATAATAGTGATGCTTTCTTTAATCGTATTCGCGTGAGGTATTGCAGCGGGGTAAGTTCGTAGGCACTTCGAAAGCAGCGGATGAAATGATATTGGGAGAGGTGTGCTAAGTTCGCCAATTGGGCGATGGTCATACTTTTTTCAGGATGTTTGACCATATAGGCCAATGCCAGCTTTAACTTTTTATGTAAATCCTTCTGTGTAGACTCATGCGTAGCGGGTATTTTTTTGGCCGTCTGGTATTGAGGTAACTCAAACCATGGCTTCTTTGGTCGATTAGCAGGATAGCCGTTCTTTTCACGAAAGGCTTTGCGTTCGGGTGTAAAGTTCCACCAGTTGAGTTTGCTATCCGGGTGATTGGCAAAATGCACCACAAGCCGAAACTGGTCTTCCACACACGGATCTACCCAAACACCCATTTGCTTTTCGTATTGATCGGTAAGTTTTGCTCCGTCTTTTCTTTTCAAATCATGTAATGAATAATAGCCCATCCCGATGAGGTCGTGTGCAAAACGTATTCCTATAGAGGGGAGGCTCTGAAACTGGGAAAGTGCAAAGAGTTCCATCGCTCTGATCTTGGATGTGTTGAGCAATTTTTGTAAAGTTTCTACTGTGTGCAGATGGATTTCACCCTTCTTGATTTTATGTGCGCGCAGTTTCCTTACTTCTTCTGGCGTAACTTCCAGCGGATTGAGTTCCTCTTTACTCATGTTCTGCGAAAGTTAATAGATAATTATTATTGTCGATGAGTGAAAATTCAGTAGCACCATAAAAAGTTTTGTTCAGCTCGGTGAGCCCATCTACCTTGCCTTTGATCTGATCATAATATTGGTGAATGTTATCGACACTGATATATAAAAGGAGTGATCCACCGTTACTACGACTTACCATCGGGTGCATGCCTTCAATGCTGGCAAGGGTTTGAAACATAAAAGTAACACTTCCGTTCTTCATCAGGGCAAATATTTTCTCACCATCAGGTGTGGCCACTTCATCGGCTAGCGTAAAGCCCAGCTTTGAATAAAAGGTGATGGTGGCTTTGATGTCGTTGACAAAAATAGTAGGCGAAATTGATTTCATCATTTGAATGATTTTAAGTTCGTTCAAAAGTAGACAAAAGCGTGATGAGCAAATGTGCCGAAATTGCTAAAGTGAATGAGCTACTGCGGTGTATACAAAAGCAAAGCTGTCCCTATCAGTAATCGATGTCTTTCATACCGACAACGCATAGTTTTTTTCGAATACATTGAAAATTTCAGCTTCAACCTAGTGCAAGTCTTCAGCCTGTGGGTATGCCTGTGCGAGACAATAGATGGATGCTAATGAGGCACAAGTGAGCCATACGTTCGCCAACACATTATAAAAATTATACTTACATGTGCTTGCTAAGTGACGCTGAGAAGGAGAGGGTGCAATCTCACTTCAACACCTTCAACTTTTCTTTAGCCTTTTTAGCAATTTGCAGTTCCACATATATTTTCATGGTATACTTCATCAACGTTTCGTTGCTTGAATCAATCTTGTTGCTGTATTTATCCAGCAGCTCAAAATACAATTTATGTGTGGCATCATCATTTTCTGCAAAGCCCAGGTAGGAGAGTACAAGACTGCCGTAGTAGGTTTCAAATAAACTGTCTGAAAAACCAATGGCTGCAAGACCGTTAGCAAGTTTGGTTGATTTCAGATCCTGTCTGATCAGGTAGAGTGTGAGTTCGATGTTGGTTGGCAGCTTAATGAGTCGGGTTTTGAGGTTTTTGAGTTTCATAGCTAAATATTTTTGAATGATTAAACATACATAAAATGGTGATTATATTTCATAATAAGATTATATAAATTCGTTTTATGGTTATTATAATCTTTTAAACGATTGAAACTCAAACATTTAGATATGATAGTCATATCAGGATTCAGTAATTTGTGAATCAGATTAATTACTGGAAATGGCAGATAAGGTTAAAATAAATCGTTTGAAGGTCGTGCTAACCGAAAAGGAAATAAGTCAAAAGGATTTTGCTAAGATGGTTAAGAAAACCCCTAATACAATCACACGAATTTGTAATAACGAAACTCAGCCTTCATTAAAGTTTCTTCGTCAAATGGCAATTACTCTTGATGTGGATATATCAGAATTGTTAATACCAACTAAGTCGAAGAAGTAAGTTTCCTTTTCCCTTTTACACAAGCGCAAGCGTCTCGCTTGTGCTTTTCTGTTTTAAGTACTTCTGATCTTATGAATGTTAGTTAATTGATAGTGGCACAAGCGAGATGCTTGAGTCTGAGAGGAAGGAGGAAATTAGGAGCATTGGCTCACTTACTTGTTTGATTAATAAATCTTGTCAACTCTATAATGGATGGGCTATTGTCTGATGCCTTACTCGATAAATGTCCAGTGTTACCATGCTCATAAATAGATTTAGCCACCTCCATCATTAATGCATTCTTTGTAATCCCGTCAGTCGGATCAATACTTTGTAAGAATAGTTTATATGAATTTAATGTGTTCTGCCTATGCCGATTTAATGTTGCCAAATGCTTGTTAACAGAGTATTGCTTTAAACAGAATGAGATCACATAAACCCAGATTGAGATTACTAACAGTCTACTTATTATTTGTATTGTCAATAATCCTGGCTCACTTGTGGTGTAGCTTATTCCCAGCCAATCATTTAATTTATTGATGGTCAATGCAAAAACAATTATCATTACAATACCTAGTGTAAGCCACTTTTCTGCTGATCCAAGTTTTATCCCTCCTTTTAATCCAAAAGAAGAATGGCCGTCCGCAGCGCTTCTAAATATTTGAGCATAATCGGAAATCGTTTCTTCACTGGATTTTTTCCTTAACTCATTTGTTATTTCGTCAACATCTTTTTTCTTTCGTTCAAAATCAGCAATTAACTCATTAAGACGAATTCTGTCACCTTCAATATCCTTGTTTGCTAGAGACTTTACTGTGCTGTAAATTGAAAAAAAATTGTTTGGATTATTGCTTTGTTGTGGGTCTGCTCCAATTAAACATGAGTTATGCCAGCTAATAACCGAATTCAAAATTTGTTGTCTTTGAGCGAATCCATTTCTGGCGTCTTCAACAAAGTTATATTTTCTAATATTATTATGGTGTGAATTCCATTGTGAGGCAAAGTAGATGATCCTTTCTTCTATGCCTCTTGGAAGACTTATATTAACTCCAATATTGATCATTTCAGTGATTAGATCACGAAGTTCACTGAAGATAACCAAAATGTCTTTAAAATTTTGGCTTCCAAAGTCAGGGTTTACCAATGGATCTAAGTTTCTGCCTAGAAAATCATTTATTTTTTCATTATCCTTCATATTATCTTGCTCGCTATGTTATCTACTCTAATTCATAATTTACCCTACTCAGAGTTACCTGGAGGGAACTTTGAGCTTGATATGGACTTACTTTGATTCTCAGAGTCCTTACGCTCATCCTCCCCACCTGCCCAGTGACTCTGAGAAGTAGAATGTCTCTCTACTTCTCATCAAGTCTTTGCTACTTATCTTTTAGTCACTTTATACTTTTCAGTTCTATTATCAAAAGCAGGGAACGTTCCTTCAAGAATTTCAACAACACTGTTATTAATCGTTGGATTCTCAATTGCTCCTGTAGAATAACTGACTTTATTAGAATCCTCTTTGGTTATTTTAATGTGAATAATTTGCTCTGCATCGCATACAATTGCCAAATTAGGGTTGTGTGTAACAATAATTATCTGACGCTTATCTTTTACTTGCTTTATGAATTTCCCAATTATTGTATGGACGCTTTGATTGTCTAAATTTTCCTCTGGCTGGTCAATAACTAAAGGAATATTATCGTTGTCAACTAAGAGGTAAAAGATCAGAAGTAAAGCGCCTCGTTCACCCGGAGAAAGTTCTGATAATTCTTTGTCACCTAATTTTAATTTATAAATTGGATTTAGATAGTCCATTGAAAAAAGGAAATTGTAGAAATCTACAGGACCATAGCCTTTCTTTAGTTGATCGTGAAGATTGCGTGCAGCATTGTCTTGATCCGTCCTTTTGTCATAAAAAAGATGGGTAATAAGGTCCTGAATAAAAAGGATAAATCCTTCTTTTGTATTGAGTTCAGAAACTTCGATTAATTGTTCCAATTTTTTATAGCCATCTTCTTTTCCAATAAAACTACCTTTTGCACCAACACTTATATGGTCGAAGAACTTTTCGATGAATCCTTGAAGATGCAAGGAAACATCAAGTTTAATTTTATAATTATCAGTTAAATTGTTATCCGCGTCAATAAAATCTGTCACTGGCTTAAAGAGCTGTCTATATAGACTTATAATTTCGTTCTTTTTCTCATATAGGTTTTCTACAAGGGCTCTACGCGCATTTCTAGCTGTTTCAAATTCGGTCTTGAGATCATTATCTATGTAGCGTAATACTTCTTCGAAATACTTAAGAGTTCCTTCAACTTGTTTTTCGCCTACAATTGCGGCTCGACCTGTTTCCCAAGCTTTAAGATTACTCAAATATTGTTGGTGCAATTTAGAAGGCTCGTCTAATTTTTCCTTAAATGTTGTGATTTCATCAAGTATATTTTTTATTTGAGAAGGTAAACTGTCATCTGCATTGCCTAATAAGTTGTTTACAGCAATTAATCCTTTCTGCTTTTCAAAAATTAGTGACGTTAGTGGTTCGCTGTTAACGTTAAGAGTAATTATTTTGTCAAGTTGAATGTTGTACTTTTCGTAAATAGGCCTCTGAGCGGCTATAAAGGAGTTAAATTCATTGGATAAATTTGATATTGCTTGATTAGCTTTAGTTAGCTCGTTTATGGCAACATTTAAATCTGTTTTTTCTTGATTTTTTTCTACTGTTGTTTCTTCTAGCTTAAGTAGCTTTTCTCTAAGAGTTTCTATTTGTTTGCTTATGGCTTCTTGATTGCCACTGTTTTGTGGCGCAGCTACTGCAGTAGGTTTAATTTTGTCATGAGCTTCAAGTTCTGTCTTTTTCTTATCATGTGAGTCTTGTATTGTTTTTCTATAATTAGGATTTCTTTTAGATTCAATATCTGCAATTTTATTATTTAGTGTTGTGATTTCATTTTTGATTTTGTTTATACTCTGCTGAATAACCTCACTTTTATTAGATATTAATTCATCAAGTGAGTTAGCTCCAATTCTATCACTTTGTGGGGTATGTGAGAAGATGATTTTCCGAAGTTCTTTTTCGAAATCTATGCCATCTTCTACAGAACATAATGTTTCGAGAAAATTTTGTGGAATATATTTTACCCTCTCTGTCAAACTACGATCGACATCCTCACTAAGTCGTTTAGTATTGGTAGTTCCATTTCTCCATGTCAAAGTGGCTTCAAATTCCTCTGCTTTATTTGATGGCTTCCTTTTTTTAAACTTTTCACTATTTAAGAAAGAAAAGTTGTCAGCGTTATGGGTGTTTCCACATAGTCCAATAATATCAGCCAATGCACTTTTACCATTTCCTTTATTACCAATAATAGCAACTAACCCCGCATTAAGAGATATATCTAGTCCGTCAAACCATATTTCATTAAGTGGAGAATCTGGAATTTTTGTTATGCTAATTTTTTCAATGAATTTGGTTGGATTACCCTCAATTCTATATATTAATTCGGGTTTTTCGCCAATGAAGACTCTATCACGTTCATGTAGGATTTGTTTTAATCCTTCGAAAGAGGGGTCAGATTTTATCCAAGTATAGCATTTCCCTATTCGATCTTTCTCTTTCGTACTTGAATTATGATGCGCATCACTGCAATCCAATAATAGATTATTTACATTTTGTTCTGTTAGTTTTTCCTTGGCCTTATAAAAAGCTAGAATACTTTCCGATGATGTAAAAACTATATGACATTTATTGATTGCATCTTTCTTTTCTGCAATACTATTATCATTCCAAGAAAAAGCATCCCATTCCGTTTTGCCAATTGCAATTAAAAATTTATCTGTGAAATACGTAGAGTTTTCTAAGAAAGAAATTATTTCGTCTTCATCACAGTTAAGATTATTAAAGCCCTCCTCTAAATCTGATCCAAAATGTTGCAGTTCGTGAGCTGGGATTCCGGCTTTGATTTGGCGACCAAGATCGAGCAAACTTTCAGGGGTGATTAATCCACCCCATGAAATTCCACCATTTAACCCTGGTGTCAAACTATATTTAGCACTTAATCCATTCAAGAATTGAGCTTGAATAATTTCTGGGGTAACCTCTTCAGAGAATATTATATGCAGATTAATACGCTTGAATTGACGATGTCCAGCAAATTTCTTTATTCTAAATTCAATTACAGGAAGTATAAGTTGAATATTCGATAATCGACCCTTGGATTTATAATCAAGAACTTTCCTGTAGCCATCAATAAAGATATAGTCGTTGATTCCTATGACTTGGATTTCTTTTGGAAGACTTTCAAGATCTTTAATATAGGTTTCCCATACATCATCATCCCCGTCTGCTTTGAAGGATTGAATAAGAGAAGCGGGAGTATGAACATGTAAGTCCCATTTTCGCCATTTAGAGCCTCTTTTATCATTCATAGTGTTAATTTATAGTGGGCCATTAGTATTAGGGCGGTTACAAGAGAGTGGTATGATCAACGAGTTCTCAACTTTCATTTTTTTGTTCATAGTTTCGATATAACCTAACTCCCAAAATACCATTTACCGTGACGCTTGGAGCTTGCACATAAATACTGGCTACATACAATTATTGGATATATTTCGTTTTTAGAGCCCATCGATGTGCGTATAATTACTAATATCGGAAAGTTTTGTACAGAATAGCAAATTAAGACTACAATATGTAGAAGGCTGTTTCTTTGCATACCTTAAAGCGGGTAAGCAACAAAACACATAAAGCGAAGTAACTTGTTGGTGAACCTGCCCATTGAGCCTGTCGCGCAACACCAACAAGGGCGGGTGTTAATTTATGTTGGCACAAGCGATACGCTTGCGCATGGGGTATTTACTCCTATGCCAACCCTCAGCTATTGATCAGTTCCTTCGGGTCGACTTTCAGGGCTGCCGCAATGCGGAAAAGGTTAGTGAGGGACGGCTCTACTTTATTATTTACATATCGATTAATAGAGTTATATGTAATCTCGGTCTCCTGGGCTAACCAAAAACCAGATTTTCCTTTCTCTTTCAATACTTCATTGATGCGATGCAGCCGTTTTGCCATATACCAAAAATAGGGCATGTGTACATAAGAAATATATATCTTTTATGTTGCTATATCTTTTGTGTAGTTGTATATTTGTTTTGTAATCAAGATATCCTATGTCAGCTGCCATTAACACCACCGACCACATCATTTTTCTTATTGGCGAAGAGCTTAAATCGCGCAGGTTCTTCAGCACGTTACAGGAACTGGGTCTCGATGATTCATACTTTCAGCCCCATCTCGATGAGGCCATTATGGCCTGCCTCGGACTCGATGACTCAAACGCCACCCTTGATTTCTACTTTGCTGTTATGAATGAGCATGCCAGTAAGATCGGGATCAATTGTGAGTCAGTGGTGGAGGAGGCGAAGGGTGTTTATGAAAAGCTTGTAGCGAATGGGAGGGGATAGCGGTTTCGGGCTTTGCGTTCGGGCGGGTTTCAGAGCACAAAGCTTCAATTTATTATTAAAGTTCAATAGAAGTACAAAGCTCCAAGTTTGTACGTCAGCCCGCCTGATGCAAAACCCGTGTTATAGGCTGTTTTTCTTTATAATTTCATTTTTATTTACTAGTCTATTAAATTATAACACTGAAACATACTCAAAATATATACAGAACGGAATGGAAACTCTATACCTGATTTTTTTATCATAGTAATCTTTTGTTCTTTTAAGATGGAGTCCTCTATTTCGTCAAGTAATATAATAGTAGCATTTATATTCAATTCATATAAATCCACCAATGATAAAATAAAGGCATTAACTACTGATCGTTGTTCTTGAATATGTTTGTAAAACAGTGATGAAAATACATAAGACACAATCTCCGGCTCATTCCATTGTGTACCTATAACAGTGCAATGTCTATTTAATAAGAAAGCCGAAGATAATCCTGTCCTTTCACTTGTTGAGAAACCCTTAAAATAGTTGCGATTAGCTGTAGATCCAGTATTACAGCCATTTAGAACAATAAAATCAAGATTGAGTTGGAACGATTCTCGTTGTACAGATTCAAGCCATAGACCTTTTTTTGAAGTATTAGTCGAAGTAGAAATAAACATAGGATCTGTAAATACATTTGCTGGTACGCTATGAGTTGACAAATGAATAAACTTGGCTTCTTTTATCGGACTGACAGAAAAATCAATTTTATCATATGCTAAATCAAGTTTGTGAAGTGTGCTGTTTTGTAAACTATTATTAACAATCTCTTCTTCGGAATTACAAAGCTCTAACTCTTCATCACTATTTGAAATAAATATACCATCTCCATTTTTATTAGTGTTTTTTAATTCATTTTTAAGTGCAGGGCAGGCTCTGTAATTAAATTTTAAATTCTTTGCTAGCAATCTAATTCTACCGTCATCGAGAATAATAGATAATATTGGTATGCTTTCAGTTAAAGAATCAGGAATAAAAACAAATTCACTCAAATTAGCATCTAAAAAATCGTCAAGGAATTCCTTCAATGCTGGTTTTATAATTTGTTCAAGCTTGGTTAATGCATTAATAAACTCAGCTCTACTAGCCTGTCCCCTTTGATAACTACTAATTGTTGCACTGTATTGTAATAAACTGTCAATTGAAAATTCTGTTTTTTTATATTTATCTCTATAAATAAAAAATAATATACAATTACCATGACACGCATAAGAGAAAAGAAAGGCTGTTTTTGATGATTTAGCGATATTTATTATATCAGTACTTTTTTGAATTGTCGCATTGTCAAATGGCATTGAAATAGAGTATGTATGACTAATCTTAGATGTTAAATCATTAAACTCTCGCCATGGTAGACTATAATCTAGTGCACTTGCTGCTTGTAAACCAATTTTATTTTGAAGATCTGGGCTTGATTGTTCAAAAGGGTCGTCATATTTTTCTCGAAAACCATATAAAAAAGGTGCCCCAAAATTTATCAAGTCCTTTATTTTGATTGAAAGTTCTTGTCTGTCTTGAGATGAAATATCTGTTGAAGAATTAAACAAATCGAACCATTCAAGTACAGAAATCCAATCAAACATGGAATTTGCTGAGCAAAATGATAAGATATAAGTTATTTCATCAGCTTTGCCAGAGGCTTTTATTTCATTCAACATTGTTTTAATTCGAGGTAGATACTGTTCACGAACACCTCTTCGATAATGCAGGCGTTGATATTGGTTGATTTTTTCTTGAATGTCAATACACGCTGTTGTTAGCTGGGTTGTACCTTGGATATTCTTATTGAAATGAAAATACGATTTAGCTAAAATGAGCCTTGATTCGATTCGATGGTCAAGTTTAAATGTCACAAGATTTGCCTCGATCTCTGAAGATAACTGCTCAAAGAGTTCAATTTCTTTCAGTTCTCTATAACATACTAGAAGATTAGTTTTTATTTGGAAGCTATAAATTACTTCAGAACTGTCTTTTAAGGTTTCGTAAATCGCCCGAGCTCCTTTGAAATCATTTTTACGCAACTTTACAGTTGCTGCATTTACTCTAAGTTGTAGTGCTGGGGTTTCATTTATCCTTTCATATATTTTAAAACAATTCTGAAATTCAATTTCAGCACAATCATGGTCTCCTTCGAGAAGAGCAATCATTCCTTGAGTTTCTCTAATAAGAATTTGTGTATGTGGCGATTTGTTATGCAAGTTTGCTATTTCTTGGGCATCATGTATAGCGCGGTAGGCTGATTGAAAAGCAGAAGCATCAGCAAAATGGTTTGCTGCAGCACATAATACATCTATACTGTCCTGATATTTTTTTAATGACTTATAAAATTGAGTTATTCTTGATAAGAAAAACATTAATTCATCATTTGGAATGTTTTGTTTAGTAAAAATATTAACAATATTTTGGGATATTGATTTACCTGAATGATACTGTTTTTTTTGAAGGCAAAAAGAAATTGCTTCAAGAAATAAGGCTTTACACTCTTCTATATTTCCTTTATAAATAAGTGCAATCAAATGAGTATTATAATTGTAACCTATTGCTAGGTCAAGTTGCTCACTTGACTTTGTGCTATTGTAAATTTTGGCATTTTGTTTACAGATACTTTCAACTTTTTCCGGGGCTGATTCTACTATTTTATGGAGGTAATCATCAATCTCATCTAGTAAATAAAATATGGAATCTTCTTTTAAGACTTTGGAAATATATTCTGAATATTCATTTTCCGAATAGTTAAGTATATCTTCAATTTGTATTTCGTTTGGCATACATGATTTAAATTTCTAAGTTATGTTCTCAAATACATAGCCTCTTTAAAATAGCCTATAACGTTTGGCTATTTGCAGTTGCGGGCATAGGAGGCTTTAAAAATGGAGCGCAGCGGAATGTTAAAGCTGACCTGCTGTGAAATTGCCCCCCGTGACTAAACTACATTATGAAACATAAACTTTAATTTAACACTACACCCCGCAATCGCCAAATAGCTGCTGTTGTACGTTGTCAATAATCTTTCCCTATACCTTTTCCCCAAGGCATGTAGAAAACACTACTGTCAGAAACCTTGTAATAATACATATCCGCACCTTTATTAGAGTTCAACGCAAAATCTGTCACTATTAAACTTGCAACCAATATATTTTCCCTTTTAAACCCTCTTGAGATAAATGTTTTCAATAACTCACTCAAAGTGTCGCCCGTAATAACACAATCTTCCACTATCAGTACTTTTTTGTCATTAAGAATAAATAGGTCATTCGGTAGATATGTTTTCCACTTTGTTGTTGTTATTTCTAATTGATAAGATGAAGTTAGAGTGAAATCATCTCTGTCAATTTTTTGAGAAAAGCCGACATAGATTGGAATATATCTGTCAATCTCTGTCATCATTAGATTGGCAACTAATGTACTTGGTCCAGAAGAGCAAAAAATAAAATCTGGTGCAAATTCTTTGAAAATTTTTTGAGATAGTTTTCTCGTCCCAAGTTGTATGTCATCCCAATCGAAACGAATGTTTCTATTTTTTAACCGCCTTGCCTCCAGTCCAAAATAAATTGTACCGAATAAGCCAATTGCTCCAATAATAAATGATATGATATTTAGAGTGTCCATATGAATAACGCACAACGCTTGGCTATGAAGCGTTACTTTTATCCTTTAAAAAATAATTAATCAAAAGTAATGATTTATAGCCGTTGTTGTAGCCAGTGCTATTTTATAGGTTTAATTCAGTTCAAATTAAGTTTAGTGTTAGTACTCCATTTCTTCTTTATTTAGAATCCCATAAATATCTTTCCTTCTGTTATTGCCTCGTCAACACTTTTGAAGATCATTATTTTCCCATGTCCATCTTGTACAGGTAGTCCTGTTATTGGTTTGCCATTTCTACTGACAGTCCAATAACACCAAAATCCCTTCTTCACCGGAGGTGTCTTTCGTTGTGGAAGAATTTCATTTGATTCCATGACTGTTAATTCAAACTCGTCTCCGTTGTCGTAGAACTTTTGTTTCGTTGTCTCCATTGAATTATTTGTTTAATTACAATTGTATTAAAAGTCCTCGAAACTGATTTGTCAAAACGCTTTTATATCAAAATATCTATTCTTACTTGGTAAAGTAGCATTCTTGTCACATTGGGCAATTAACCAAATTCTTTTATATGATCTAATAATTCAGCCGATTCAATTAGATCCTTCTTGTAAGTAATGGGTATTTGCATTTCTAGCCCTTGTTCTAATATCTCTTTTATCGTCTTAAGATAGAGTTCAAATGTCTCGTCTGGGAAATTTTGAGGCGATAGATACCACTCATTGTCTCTGTGTCCGATCCATTTGTCCCTTAAGTTGAATAGAGTTTTGAAATTGGAATCTGTCTCGAGGAATTGGATTTTGTAGTCGATTTCCTTTCTAATTTTTTCATTTGTCACAGTATCTGCTACTTTTCCTAGGTAAAGGTCTTGTCCCTTATGCAAAAAATTGCACAAATGAAGTACGGCTCTGAAGTAAAATGTTTGTCTGGCATCTGAAATTATAGGGTATTTGTCAGAAGCTTTTTTATAACAGTAGTTTGATAACTCCTTGTGATAAAGAAAGTACTTATTTGCCTTATGCAAATTTGTCAAGAATCCATGGATATCATTTTTACTACTTTGATGTCTCATCTGTTTCACCGCATTGGCTACAACATTAGTATATGCGCACCTTTGGTGCGCTATGTATTAAAAACTTGCGCATATTTCGCTTGTATGCGCCCCTTTTGTTCCCTCTCTCTTAAAAGCTTTTGCATTTTCCGCTTACTACTGCACGTTCACTAATTGTTCTAATCAAAAAAGAGCCATAAGCACTTTTTTGTTTCTACTACGTAGTTAAACATTCACGGCAAAATATCCAAATGGGATGGGGCTTTTTATTTCGCCAAATGTCTTTTTTGCGTTGGTTGACAACATCATGCGCAAGCTTTGCACAAAAGACCAGCTAAGGTTTAGTTAATTGATATTGGCACAAGTGAGATGCTTTCGCCTGCTTGGGGAAAGCACAGATATAGCACCTTTTATGGGAGTAACTCCTATGCCAACCCTCAGCTATTGATCAATTCCTTCGGGTCGACTTTCAGGGCTGCCGCAATGCGGAAAAGGTTAGTGAGGGATGGCTCTACTTTATTATTTACATATCGATTAATAGAGTTATATGTAATCTCGGTCTCCTGGGCTAGCCAATAACCAGATTTTCCTTTCTCTTTCAATACTTCATTGATGCGATGCAGCCGTTTTGCCATATACCAAAAATAGGGCATGTGTACATGAGAAATATATATCTTTTATGTTGCTATATCTTTTGTGTAGTTATATATTTGTTTTGTAATCAAGATATCCTATGTCAGCTGCCATTAACACCACCGATCACATCATTTTTCTTATTGGCGAAGAGCTTAAATCGCGCAGGTTCTTCAACACGTTACAGGAACTGGGTCTCGATGATTCATACTTTCAGCCCCATCTCGATGAGGCCATTATGGCCTGCCTCGGACTCGATGACTCAAACGCCACTCTTGATTTCTACTTTGCTGTTATGAACGAGCATGCCAGTAAGATCGGGATCAAAGGTGAGTCAGTGGCGGAGGAAGCGAAAGGTGTTTATGAAAAGCTTGTAGGGAATGGGAGGGGATAGTGTTTTGGGGCTTTGCGTTGGTGGGGCTTTTGTAACAGTAAATTGTCTGCCAGCACCAAAGTTAATTAATTGTTCAAATGTTTCTATTCGTACTGTCCGTACACTAATGCAAAGCCCGTGTTAGCGGTAGTGATTATTGCTTTTTACAAGTTTTGTCCATTCATTTTTTTTATCATCTAAAAATGCCTTTTGTTGCATGAAACCAGCTCTCTCGTAGGCCTTTATTGCTCTACTATTAGATGTCAAAGCATAAATTGTGAATGGTACATTGGGGAAAGTATCACTTAAATATTTGTCAAGAATTGAAATCGCCTCAGAACCAAACCCCGATCCCTTATGCTCGTCTTTTGCAATAATAATATCAATATCATACACGGTGTTATTATCCTCATCTTGGTCTAGTTGATAGTTAATTTGTCCGATTTCAATATTTTCTGAGGTAAGAACAATAGCAAAACTTCTTTTGTACCTTATTGACGCATCAGAAAAATATTCGTCTGTCCAGTCATTAAAAAACTTTTCTCTGTCGGGGATATTGTCTCCATATAATTCGCCATACCAGAAAGGAGTCGCATCTGAATTTGTTGCCCATTGATAAAATGCTTCTTTGTCCGATAGCGTCAAAGGACGAAGAGATACTTTTTCACCAATTAGTGACTGTGATCTTAATACTGGTTGATCCTTTGTCATAATTACCGCTAACGTTTGGCTATGAACCGTTACATTTATTCTTAAAAAATAATTAATCAAAAGTAATGCTTTATAGCCGTTGTTAGCGTGCGTACCTCCTCTTATTCTGTCTACTAAATATTATAGCCCCATAATAACCTTCTCTTAGTGGTTGTCCGCGTGAGTAGAAAACCTGAACATCTGGAAAATCTGAAATGACACGTTTAACTTCCATTTTGTAAACGTCTTCAATATTCTGCTTGTCAATTATCGAGTCAAGTGTCACAAGCTTACCATTATCAAGTTTTAAATTTGCAAATACTCTTTTGTCGTTCGATAGTCTGGGAAGTTTGTCCCAGCTTATTCGTCTATGAATTTCTTCAATTATTTTATTGATGTCGCTCGAAAATCGTTTGTCGTCAGGCCTAACACCGTTCTTGTATTCTTTTTCTGTCTGAATACTTCCTTCACTAACAGTTGCCACAATCTCGGTTTCATAATACCTGTCGTAACCAGAATGATTGTATTTAATCATCTTGCCTTTCTCGATAAAAAGGTCTCCAGTAAACCAGTCAGCAGGTATTTCCCCATTCTGATTTTTAAAAATCGTCCCTTTGATACTTTGAGTCCTGTTACCGCAAACGTAAATATCAACAAGTAACAGTTTCCCATTTTGAATTCTCCAAAGCCCAACGTAACCTCTCCAGAGAGCCGTTGAACAACCGTTCTCTAATGACGGATGAAATTTTTGTCTTGGTTCGTTATTTCGTAGGTAAATCTCAAGTGGTTCCGATAACATCGTCAAGGTGTCGCCCTTGTAAATAACTAGTTCACCACCTTGTCCAGTTGCCAAACAAATCGTTGTCCAAAGAGTAAATATTAAAGTTACAATGTGTCTCATTTTTTACTCGTCACTGGTATGGGTGCTACGCTCGGCTACATGCCGTGCCGCTAAGCGAAGCACGATTGGTTCCAACGTTATAAAACGAAGTTAGTAGTTTGTGCGTAATTGGCAAAATACGCAGCATGGAATGTGGCTATTGTTGTAGGTAGTGCGCCCACACTAATATTTTTTTCCGTCAGCAGCTTTGAGATTTTGTATTATTTCACTTTTAATTCTTTCGTTAAAATTTACTTTTTCGATCTTTGTAATAAGTTTTAAGATGTTAATTCTGTCCGTAATTGGATCGCTTAAGTCATTGAGTATCGCTTTTTTGTCAAATTTCTTCTCTTTCTTCTCGATTATCTTACAAGTCAATTCAGTCTGTTCGTATAAAATTTGAAAAAGTAATTCGTTGCTCCACTCAGAGTATTCTACATTGTTTTCACATTCAAATCCAAATGTTAGTAGAAAGTCTGTTATCTCTTTTTGGTTTAGTTGCCCAATTTTGTCAGCACTTGATTTTAGAATTGTTATGTCACACTTCTTTATATCCTGTCCGAAAAGTGTCGAGGTCGTTAGTGTAAGTATTATTAGTAAGTCAATTAGTAGTCTCATTTTTTTTAGCGCATTACCTACAACGGTTTCGGGCTTGGCGAAGGGGCGATTTTCACCACAAATGTTGATGCGGCGAACCAAACTTTGATTAACCACAAATGTGTCTGCGGAGCACTGAACAGCCACTTTTGCCAAACCCGTGTTAGCTGCTGGCATTATTTACATGGTAATTAAACGTTTTGTTGTTAAGAAATCCACTTTTTTTGTTTCCATCTTATTCTGTAAGCAATTATGTTAATACAAATCACTATTACAACTATTGCTATTTGAAAGTTATAAGTAATGCTTTCCTGATAAATAATAGGAATGAGGTATCTAGTAATAAAATCTTCTTTGTAAGTCGATAGTCCAGCATGCTGTCCAAAATGATTTTCAAGGGTTGTCAGTGGACATTTTACACCTGAGGATAGTTCAGCATATATAGCCCACACCAATGAACTCAAATGTACAATCATAATCCAGCGTTTCTTATGTATGAAAAACCCACCTAAAATAACAAATAGAATGAATAATACATGAAGAATTACTGTAGATTGTGTCAATATAAGGTAGATGTCTTTACTCATGTCGAATAATTGTTATCATATATTATAATATTAATTCGTGTCATCTTTTTGAAAGAGTGTATGTGCTTCAAACGTTTTACAAAATGTCTGGCAGTAATGTGGTTCTCTCATGCTTGCAGCTAACGTTTATGTTTATGACGGCTTGGGCTTTCGAAGTGCGTTTTTGTTACACGTGGCTAAACGAAATTAACAAAACAAAACTCTAAATTTACACATCACCCCAAGCTGGCATAAACATTTTGTTGGCGGCTTGGCAATGCGACAATCTTTGCTATTGTGTTTTTTTCAAATTCTTCTCTGATAACCACTCGTTATACAAGTACAGTTTAACCTTCTTTTTCAGAAACCGCCTTCTCATGTACTTATCAATTTCATTCTTCTTTAGCAACCTTATAGTAGGCTGTCGTGGGTAGTCGAAAAGACTTTGATTAAGAAAATCGCATTTCACAAAGTAAACTTGTCCTTGCTGAAGAGTAAATGGGTATTTTATTGTTTTTCTTTTTTGGTAATTTCCTTTCTTGTCAGCATTCAATGAGGGAGCTTTCGTTGTAGCATGAAAAGAAACCCCTTTGTCGTAGGTCTCCAAGATAATAACATCATGTGTTTTGACACGTCCCAACAAACTATCTCCCGAAAACAAATTATAACTGAATTTAAAGCTGAAGAAGTTAAAAGTCCTAAACAGTATTATTGTCGCAGGTTGTTCACAATGAGATTTGGTATCGGTTTTCTGCGAAAAACAATCTGTGATTGCCAAGAAGAAAACACATGAGAAAAAACCGATAGTTCTCGATGATGTCATAGGTTGAGAGGTTAGTGCGATTATTCTTTAACTCCCTCTCAATTAAAATATTGTCCGTAGGCTCAACCATATTCTGTTGGCAATCATTTTACTGCCTTGCTGCCAACGTTTGGCTATAACCAGTGGCGGGATTTCGAAGCTCGTCATTGTCCCACGACACCAAACGTAATTTCAAAACTAAACTACAAATTTATACTGAACACCGCCATTGGTTATAGCTTTTGTTGGGCGCTGGCCGTTCTGTCGACCATTATTTATTTGATGAGTCGTTGTCGGTTGTGATATCATTTTGGTCGAACGTTACTTTGTCGCAGTTTTGCTTTTGGTCAGCCTGTGGGAACGATGTCCTTTTCTTTAATCTACCATGACGGTGTCCATACAATGTCACCTGAACGATTAATATATCCCATTTTTACATTTGGATACTTGTCTGGAGATGTGTAGTCAAACTGACTACCTCCGATATATATTGCTGCCAGACCATTGTTAAATGGTCCTGAATCATCGTAAGTGCAAGGAACTACTTCTTCACCTTTATCATTTACAAAACCCCATTTCCTACCGATGCATACTTGTTTTAAGGCTTTTTGGCAAAATTGTAGAACGTCATATTTAGGTTTTATAACAACTTCTCCTGCTGAATTCATCATTCCTTGCTTTCTCTCTTTATTACTTACAGAAAAGAAACCGTTGCATTGATGAGAACATTCACCTCTGAAGGATGACTCAAATAGGTACTCACCACTAACAGTATAGATTTTGCTGTCGAAGTACCCATATCCCAAAAAATCATTCTTTACTTCCAGGGTATGTACAACAACAAGCGTATCATAAGGAGATCTTGGATAGTAGCTTGTCATATGTTGGGTATCATCTGGAATTACGATTGTTTCATCTTTCTTCATAAGACCAGATCCAGATCTACCGCGCGTCTGTCTATATTCCATGTAGCCATTTTTGCATGGACCCAGATGGGAATATTTTGGAGTAATAATAATTTCTCCTTCTATGTTCATAGCGCCCCATCCTTTGTCACGTTCGTAGAAATTTATCAGGCCTTCACTGGAAGGCTGAATATATTTAGGTTCATAAGTTGGAGGGATAACCCAGTTACCTTCTTTGTTAATTATTCCGCTTTTCCTTTTCCAATCTCTAAAATTTGGAGCGGTTGTATCCGTGTAGATGTCCGCTTTAGTCACTTTATCATTGAATTGATACACCAAACAGAATTTTGGTTGCGAGACTATTTTCCCGTTCGAATCCATCAAACCATAAAACCAAGGATAAGAGTTGGATTTTCCTGTTGTTTGAAATATACCTTCACCGATTTCTATAATGTTTGCGTATGTCGTTCTAGCAATGATGCTTAGTTTAGAGTTTATTAGAAAAGTAGAGTCTCCCTTGTAAGCAACAATGAAATTACTATTCTCTCCGGTAACATGTAGTCTGTCATACTGGGGTTGAATTATAAGAGTCCCTGTAGAGTCAATCGCTCCCCAAAGTTTGTTCTGCCTAATCGGAAAGTATGGTTGAGAGAGAACTGATGTTGATGTCAGTAGTGCAGTTAAAAAAATTAGGACGTTAATTTTAGTTGTCAGGGTGTTTCTCATTACATTTTTATTCACAAATGTCATTTATTTTAAAAGTCCACCGTGATTGAATTTTTATAAATTTTGCTGTCACTTTTTACGAAGTCCGCGGCTTGCGCCCAACGTTTATGTATAAGCCGTGGCGCTGAGCAAAAATAAAAAAATGTCCTCCTTATCAGCGCCATGGATTATACATTTTGTTGTGTGCTGCCCCATCTTCACTGTCATTTACCAAGATTGTCCTGTACCTTCTTTAAGATAGTCTCCTCGAAATCTTTTTTGATTTCTCTATTCTCAAAAAATCCAAAGTCGTTATTTATGTCCTTCCAGTGTCCCAAGTCAAGTCCGTTGCTAATGGAGACAAATGCAAATGTTGTAGTGTTGGGTCCTGATGGTCTCGTCCACGTAAGCAATATTTGATCTTTCTCTTTGTCGTAGAAGTAGAATTTGTACCAGTAGTCCGTCTCTTTTACTTTTCCATCATCCAAATCCCATTGTCCGCTGTTTTGAATAGTGACTTTAGGGAGTACGAGGTCTTTGTCTTCGTCCTTAAGCTTCTTTATAGCCTCAATTACTTTCTCTTCTGGATATTCCAATTCGTATCTCTCAGCATGTCCATAACTCCCAGGAGAAAACATGTCCGCAAGTTTGTATAGGAGAAATAGTCCACCTAGAACTATTGAAATGATAAGCAGTGTCTTTTTTGTCATTGGTCAAATCTGTCCAGATGGGGTTGCACACAACATTTGTATATACACATCTTTTTCGTGCTTTGTGTTAAAAACATGCGTATATTTTTCTTGTACCCGCCCCTTTCGTTCCCTCTCTCTTAAAAACTTACGCATATTCCGCTTATCACTGCACGTTCACTAATTATTCCAATCAAAAAAGGCTATAGCACTTTTTTAATTCTACTACGTAGTTAAACATTCACATCAAAATATCCAAATGGGATAGGGGCCTTTTTATTTCGCCAAGTGTCTTTTCTTGCGTTGGTTGGCAACATCATGCGCAAGCTTTGCACAAAAGACCAGCTAGGGTTTAGTTAATTGATATTGACACAAGCAAGAAGCTTGACTCTGAAGTGTGGCTCTTTAAACAACAATTTTACTCTCGAAAAACCATGTCAATTGAACAAAAAATATATACGCATTTTTAGTCTATTTAAAGTAATTATTGGGTATTTTATGCCGTTTTATATAAGAGAAATATATACAATAGGTGTATATACACAGACGTTGTGGGTCATTCGCGCGAGACAAATTAGACTATGATGATATTAACACCGGAAGAATTAAAGAAAAGGTTGTGTGCAATTATGCCCTTGGACAATTTTACGTTTACGACATGCCAATAGAAAGATGCTCAGACCAAAAGAGCCAGTCACTTCGAGAATTCTACAAAGAGCTGAAGAAGGAAAAATCAAATCCAGTCTGCGAGAAAAAAGGACAAGCAATGTTGGACTTTCTTGACATGATTGACGAAAAGTTCAAGGAAACAAAAATTTGGGGAATGACCTCGCACGATACCTTGGTATTGCAAGCAAAAGACGGTTGGGAATCGGGTTGGTTTGTCGCTGTCAGTAATTTTGGGACAAAGGAATATAATTTTGAATATCGGATGCCTGAGGACAAATTTCCATGGCCTTATGCAGTTGTCAAAGGAGTGGCTCCGACTCTCAATGAATCGGCAATGTATTTAGCGATTGCAATGAAAGAAAGTAACGGGTGGCCAGACAATAAAGAAGTTGATAAACTGTTGGCAGACAAATAGAATTGAGTAAGGGCATAACAGCATACAATAAAATGTATAATCTATGTTGCTGATAAGGAGGACATTTTTTTATTTTTGCGCAGCACCACGGCTTATGCATAAACGTTGGCAGCAAGCTTTTTGAACAGAGTAGACAACTGATGATAAACGAGAAAAACAAGACAGACTACTCAATAACTTATGAGGTTAACATCTCCAAGAAACTTCTTTTGGACAAAATTCACGAACGAATTAATAAGTGTACTTGGACAAATGCTCTCCTCGCGGACAATGTGGACTACAAAGAATTTAAAATTGAAAATGACAAAATTAAAATAAAGAGGAAGCCGAACAATTTGACAACATTCGGTCAAATAGATTTATTAATTGAAGAATTAGCCGAAGCGAAAACTAATTTGAAATTTGAGATTATTCCCTTTAACAAATTATTTCCATGGGGACGACCCATTCTAATTGCATTCGGGGTTTTTCTTACAGTTTTCGGAATTCTTATTGACCGCTCGATATATTCCTTAATGATAGTTGCGTTTGGCTGGACTTTTTTTTCCATGTTCGTGTATTTTAGAATGAAGTTTGAAAAATACATGATGTTCCGATATACAAGATTGATAGTTAATGATTTGAATTAGAAAGCCAACTACCAACAAAAGCTATAAGCCCGTGTTTTATTAATTATTTTTTAAGGCCAAAACAACGGCTCATAGCTAGACGTTGGCAGCCATGTTACTTGGACAATGAATTCACGACTAATACTTTTTAATTTAGGTTATTACCTGGGGACCTTGATATTATTTTTCCAAGGACGATCCGATTCAAGTAGTTCACTTGGATATGGATTTTACATCTTGGGATTCTGGATAATTTCTGGGATCATTCTAACCTTTCTGGTTATGAGAAAAAAAATAATAGTTAGTAGACTCGGGGACAAAGTCGGACTTTTTCTAGCGACACCTATAATCTTCTTATTGACAATTTCGGTCGGACTATCAATGACTGACAAAATTGAATCGGAGTGGTATCCTTATAAAAATGGGCATCGATATAAAATAGTTACATATGGTTACAAATCGTCTTCAGCGACAAAGAGAAGAGAAATTTATAAAAGTCAAGAAATAATGACTGAGGACAATACTTCATTCAATTCAATTAAATGGTTGAGAGATAGTACGTGGACATATTATTCCGAATCTGGTGACACCTTAAAAATTGAAAAATTTGAGGACGATAAAAGAGTGAAGTAAGTAATACCGCTGCCAACAAAAAGCTATAAGTCATGGAGGCACTTTGGATGACTAATTTTTATATTTTTGTGTACCGCCACGCCTTAAAACAAAACGTTGGCGGCAAGCATTTTTAAAGCTATTCATTGAAAATATACTGGACAATATTATTTCTGACAATTGCAATATCTGCACTCGGACAACGAGACATAACAGGCTACTATTCAAGTAACACGGCAGATATGGGATTCTTCGTGACTAGAATTCAACTGAACAAAGACTCTACATTCAAATATGAGTTCAGCGGAGACATGATATATAACAAAGGGACAGGAAAGTATAGAATTGAAAACCAGAAAACAATTCACTTGGCATTTGACAAAGATTCACTAGCGACAATTGAAAGAGTGCTATCAAGTAACGGAAAGAGACCCCAAAAGCTTCTGTACAAAGGCAGACGACTACATGAATTCACCATTGATGGAAAAATTGTTAAAAAAGGAAAGGGATTAAGCAGACACAAGAAATTCCTTTTCTTCGGTGACAGGTATTTGATAACAAGAAGACTTTACTTAAAAAAAAGAAACGGAGATTTAGTTTGGAGAGGGGAGAAAAATGCCACCCGATAACAAAAGCTATTTGCAATGACTGGGTGATGTGTAAGGATAAAGCTTTATCTTCGCTATTACGTTTGGTGACGGTGGACAATGACGTTTTCAAAAGCCACCACTGGTTATAGCCGAACGTTCGCGACTATACTTCAGGGGACAACTAAACCGAGAAACAATGAGAAGAATAATTTACTTGGTTCTATTTGTTACGACAATATCTTGTTCAAATCAAACATCTAATACAGGACAGGAGAAGAGTGAAACAACAACCAATAAAAAGGAGTATGTCTGGACCAAAGTTCTTGATAGTGCTGAATGGAGAAAGAATTACAATTTTCAAATGTTCAGTGTTAGCGACACACTTTGGACTTTTCATCCAGATGGGAACTGGTATTCAATCGATGGCCAATCTTGGACAAAATCAAAACTTCCAAATTCAATATTCAACTTAGCATTTCTCGACTACGTCTACTTCAATAATGCGATTTACGGGCTTGGACATTTCGCAGGAAACATTGAAGAGTTCACTTTCAAGAGTGAAATATATAGAACTGATGATTTTGAAGAATGGACGACTCTATCATATAACAGTAATCTACCAAAACGTTTTTTTTACCACCCATTTACCTTCATGAACAAGATATGGATAATTGGTGGAGAGGATAAAAACACTCAATATTCTGATATCTGGAATTCGCCAGACGGTGTTACGTGGACAAAACAGAAAGGCAACCTGAGTTTCGGCAAGCGAAGTGGGAGTCAAATAGTGACACTAAATGATAAATTGTACTTGCTTGACAATGACGTTTGGAGTTCAACAAATGGTATAGATTGGAGCTTAGTCACAAGTGAAATTGTTAAGGGAGAAAAGATTTTTGGGTACGCGGCTTTAGTATATGACGATAAAATATGGCTACTGGGGTGTAATCGTAACGGCCAATTTTCAAGTCAGGTACTAATAAGTGAAGACGGCAAAAACTGGACTGGCCAAGACGCGCCTTGGACACCACGAGGCGGCATTGCAGCAACAGTTCATAAGGATAAAATATTCATAACTGGCGGTAAGTACGGTGGAACACCTGATCAACCGGATTTTAGATACAGTAATGACTTGTGGACACTTGGGAGAAAAGAATAACAGCCGCTAACAAAATATTTATGCAATGTGGGGGTTCAGTGTTGGTATTAAAAGTATTTTCCTAATTTAGTTCGGTAACGTGAGGCAGTTCGGAGATGGTCGCGCTAAACATTCCGCTTCGCTTCATTTTTTAGCGTTCCTATACCCCGAACTGCATAAACACTAACGTTGACGACAAGCCAATTAAAAATGGACAACTTTATACTAATATCAATAGGACTTGCAATTTTGTGTTATGCGACTGGTACGATTGAACTCCTCCGGCTTAGGAGGCTTCCGAGGGTTGGAGTTAGGGTCAAAGGAAAACGCATCGGCTTTACGACAATTCGAGATCATAACAATGATAAAATTGAAGTTCCAGTTTTTGAATATGTCGACAAGACTGGACGAACAATAAAGAACAAACTTGATGATAATTTACACAGCGACAAAAGTGAGATTGATATAATATATGCTCCAAAGAACCCAAGAAAAATCATTCCGAACGACTGGACTAAAAATATTCCCTGGATATTTCTTATGACTTTTGGAACTATTGCTTTGATTTTTATGGCTATAGGATTGGCCAGCCGCTAACAAAAGCTTTGAGCCATTGTTTTATTAATTATTTTTAAAGGCCAAAACAACGACTCATGGCTAGACATTGGCAGCAATAAAAATGAAAGCATTAAACCACACCATCATCTTAGGATTTCTTATCAGTTTTGCTTGCGCGAAGACTGACAATAGAGAATTAGCTACTACTATAGATACAGTTCAAGATGACAAACTTGAATTTGTTGAAACGAAGGAAGAAATAAAAAACAATGAAATCTTATCTATCCAAGACACAACAATATTACCAAGACCTAGCGACAATTACCCTGCGAATATAATAACTACTGGACAATTTCATTCAGACGAAGTATGGGATAATATTGAAGCTGATGTTTGGTTTGGATTGTTCAGCAAAGTCGGACAGTACTATATTGAAAAGACAACTATTTTGACCAATAGAGTCAACGACCCAATTCTCGATGACGAAAGCGATGAAACAGGATGGGATATAGCAACATCAACCAAAGACACATCACTTGTACTAATTAGCGGACTTGATTTTGCGACAATTCGGAAAGTTGACTATGTTGACTTAGTAAAACAAGAGATATTTCCAGGTGACACGGTTAAATTTAAATTCCTTAATGCAGAATACGAGTTGTTTGCTACTGGGATAAAGGAACAGCAATCAGACGGTTACGTTCAATACAGTAATTATAAACTCTATATCAAAATTAAGTCTGCAGACAAGAATGTAACTCAATTGCTTGTAGCTCAACCTGCGTTTGATGATGAGATGATTGACATAATGTTTTCAGGCGATATAGACGGTGACGGGATTTTAGATCTATTAATTAATACTTCTAATCACTACAATGCATTCAGGCCGACACTTTACTTATCCAAACCTTCTGACAAGGAAAACGTCTTGAAAGTAGTTGGGCGACATACCAGCGTTGGGTGTTAATTTTTACTGATGCCAACAAAGTGTATGCACAGTGTAAATTTATTAATTATCTTTTGATGATTTTAAACTGCTCATACACAAGCGTTGGCAACCATTTACTACGGACAAAGTAGCTAACTTTAACAAATGACAATTACAGAGAAGAAATTATGAAGCAATTTTTTTTAATCACCTTGACAGCTATTACGTTTTCAGTTTTTGGACAAGAAACAGGAACGTATCAAAGTGACAGTATTTACAAAATAAATAAGGTTAAGGCAAGACTCTGGTATTTGGGGACAAATAAGCAATTGGGGATAACAACGTTTTATGATACAAATGGAAGACTTATTAAATATCAACTTGAACCTTTCATGGACGGAGCCCAACGGACAACTCACTACACTTATGGCTCAAATGGACGACTTATTGCAATGGTCGACACGACAAAAAATGGTGAACCGAGTAAAGAACAAATAGAGAAATTGAAGAAAATGGGACTTGACCCAAATAAATTGAACAAAAAAGATAAAAATAGACAGCCAGTTGAAGTTGCAAAATACGAGTTGACATATTCCGGTAACCAATTGATAAAAGTAACGAAATACAACCCAGACGGCTCACTTGACATTGTTGACAACATTGAGAACAACGGAAAAAGAAAAGTTCGGGACTGGTACAGAAATGGAAAGCTAACAGAGCAAAGTACAACTGAGTACTTGACCGAATTTCATAAAGAGAAATTTTACGGATGGGAAATTAGAGATGGAAAAAAGAGTAAATGGAACTATACATTTAAGTATGAGTTTGAGAATGGTCGTGTTAAAAGCTTTGTGAGATTTGACGGAAAAAAGGAAATGGAAACGACAAAGTACTTTTATGACGACAAAGGGCTTTTGATTAAAGCTGAAGGGTATGTTCCAGAATTCTTTGAATACGTTTACTATTAGGAGCGGACAAAGGGCACGAACGCTAACAAAAGCTATTTGCAATTGCGGGTTTTGGTGTCAAATTGAAATTTATGTTTCACAATGCAGTTCGGTCAGGAGGGACAATTTCACAGCAGGTCGGCTTTAGCATTCCGGTGCGCTGCATTTTTAAGGCCTCCTATGCCCGCAACTGCAAATAGCCAAGCGTTAGGTGCTTTTTAAAGAGAATGAATCTATTCAATTTTAATAAAAGGAAAATTCAAGGATACGTTTATGCATCGAGAGATGAAAACGAATTATTTGGAGAGGCTAAAGTTGGAGACGAAATAATTAAAAAAGACAAAAAACCTCCTTTCATTGTTGTTGACCATTCACTTGATACCAAGATTATCACTCAATGGCCAGGAAAGCTATTTAAAGTCGAAGTCATTAATCCTTCAAGAGAGAAAAGAATAAATATGGGATTAGTAAAGGATGTATGGTATACACGAACATTTGGAGTTAAAATATTAGAAGAAGTTGAAATCAAAGAATTATTTGGAGACAATGGACAAAAGGTCGAGCAAATTATCAACTCAACAAGAAATATCACAGAAGAAGAAATTGTGGAATTATCGAAGTTTGACAAAGGATTGAATAATGAACTATTTACAAAAGCTTGGAGGAATTGGATAAAAATTTATGATGCTAATCATCCTTTTGTGAATGATGACCATTTCGATACAATTAAACTTGTGCCTAAAAATCAGAGATACTGTTCGCCAATTAAAGAGGGATTATCAATTATTTCATCTCAATTTAATATTAGAGCAGGAGAATTAGTTGGAGATTCAGCTTTTGGAATCGATGAAGATGGAGAGATTTATTTAATGCCTATTTGGGCACAAGCTGTAGAAAAACTACTTCACGCTGGAATGTCATATGCTTCGGACAATATTTTAACCGAATCGGAGAGGGAAAAATTAAGAGCACCTTTTAAAGAGGTGTTTGAAATAGATTAAAAACAGTGGCTAACAATGTATATGCGCAATCTAAATTTGATTGTTAATTTTAAAGGAAAATTTAAACAGCGCATATACTAACGTTGCGCCACCCCATTTTTTGACAATGATGACATTTATTAAAAAAATATTTGGACAAGGGACAAAGAAAGAAAAGGATGAATTCAAAACTCCCGACAGCTGGGACGCTGAAAAAATTACGGGCAATATTTTTATCCATCATATTCCGAAAGGGGAGATGGAATCTTGGGACATTAAAAGACGACAAAAGGATAGAGTTGAACGGTTCGTTGACAAAGACGGATTTCATATGATTGAAGATGGACGGAGTGGGACAATTTATTACTGCAACAGCAAAAGAATGTGTGAAATATATTTTGAATTATCAGGAGTTAAGCAATACGACATATTAGTTGCGGTCGACCAACTCAATGAGTGGTTTTTCCCAGAGAAAAAATTATTGACTACGGACGAGAAGAGAGACATTGAGGGCAAGTTAAAAGATTGGTTACACAGAAAGCGAATTAAAACAGATTTGACTTAATGGGCAGCCAGCAACAATGGCTTCCATGAATAATCCTTCCGATTACTGATATACGAATTTGTGGCCCTACACGCCATCCTATCGCTCAACAATAAGAGTAGGGTAGCAGAAGCGAATCGCTCGCACCTCTGTGTAGTATATAATTTGTAAATTGAAGTGTTCGAAACTGACATAATCTTCATGAAAAAGAAAGTAAGAAACTTTGATTATAAAGACTTCGAGGTTGTAAAAAATATTGCTTTAACTTTTCCCGGCACGGAAGAAGGCATTTCGCATGAGGGAACTCCTTCAGTAAAGGTTCGCGGAAAATTGATGTGCAGACTGCATGATAACGGTGAATTTATACCAATTCACCTCAGCTTTGAAATTAGAAATAAATATCTTGAGAGTCACCCTGAGATTTTTCACTTACCTGACCACTTTAAGCCGTATCCATATATCTGTATGTGGATACATAACTATAATAAAGCTCTATTAAGGGAAGTGCTGGAGCAAAGTTGGAAAGAACTTGCAACAAAGAAACAAGTAAAAGACTATACCGAGAAAAACATGCTGGGCAATTAGTAAGGTCAGCTTACGCAGCACAAGCGAGGACAAGGTTGCATGATACTGTTCTTTATGAATAACTCAATGCATACAACTAACAACGATCAACCATCAACAATTCCCAGATTGTTTCGCTCGCCCCACCGCATAAGCCACCACTCGCTCGCAATGACGCGCATGGTTGAAGTGTGCTTTAAGTGATGCGGGTTTTAGATTTTATTCGGCTTAGACAAATTGGTGCCAACAACGAACAACGATGTTATATTTTAAAACCAAGGCTCACCAGAAAAATTCTGCTCTGGGGTTTTACGGTGCGCTCTTGCAGGAGGGAGTCTGCGAAGGAGGTGCCGCCATAACGCAAGGTGTTAAATACATCTCTGGCAGAGAAACTGATTTTGGCCTTGCCATCTTTGATGGACTTAGATAAACTTAAGTCTACATTGTAGCGTGCTACATCTGTGCCCTGCGCTTCTATTTCTGGTGATTCGTAATTGCCTGTTATCTGAAACTTAACAGACGCGGGTAATAAGAAGTCAGCTACAGCTTTGGTGTTCCACGCAAGGTTGCTGTTGACAAATTCTGCACTTACGTTAGCACCATCTACCGTGCGTTGAAAGAGTGAGTAACCCACATTCAGGTTTAACCATGCGGTGAGGGGAGACACGGCAATCAATTCAAAGCCCAGGTCATAGCCATCATTTAAATTTTCGGGTCTGCCATAGGCGATGCCATCTTCAAGTCGCACAATGTAATCGATAATGCCTGTGGTGTAGCGGTAGAAAACAGTGGTGGTAAGATCTACACGTCCTAATGTAAGTTGCTGCCCTAATTCAAAGGACTGTATGTATTCTGGTCGCAGGTCAGGATTGCCGCTGCGGATGTTTAAAGAGTCTGCAATATCAGGGAAGGGATTTAAGCGGCCGCCTCCCGGTCTGTCTATGCGCTTGCAGTAGGTGAAACGCAACTCTTGCTTTTTGTTGAGTTTATATTGAAAGTTAGCACTCGGAAAAAAGTTGGCATATTGCTGTTGGTTGCGTTGATTGTTATTGAACAACCGGGTTTGAATAGTAGTCATTTCTACTCGACTACCCAAGGCGAAGCTGAAGCGTTCAAACTTTTGCCCATAACTGGCGTACGCGGCATACACTACTTCCTGGTATTTAAAACGGTTGCTCACAGCAGCGTCTTCCACCCAGTTTCCGCTGGCCTTGTCCAGGTTTTCAAAATTGAAATCATTATCGAACATGCGGATAACGGTTTTGTATCCGGTTTCCAGTTTATTGTCCATGTTGAAGGGGTGCACATAGTCAGCCTGAAAAACACTGATGTTGCGGATTTCGCGTGTAGCACTTCTTTGCTCTATGCCTTCTTCCAGCACATTGCCATTCATCCGATCGGTTTCCACCAGTTGTTTTTCTGTATTGTTTCTTGCGGAATTACTCGCTACTATTTTTAAGGATTGCTCTTCATTATCAAAACTGCGTTCGTAGATCAAGGCATTATCGTAAGAGAAACCATTCTCTGTTTCTCGATTATTTCTGAGTATGTCTTCTTCACCATTGTTGTCAACAATATTGCTGATTCTGTTTTCAGTGTCATCGTCTTTACCATTGCCAAAAACACCTTCGTAGGTAAATTGATTTTTACCCAGGAAATAGTCACCACCCAGTTTAATGTTTTGATTAAGCGAACTCCTTTCGAAAGTGGCCTCTTGCCTGAGTGTTTGTGGATTCTCTCCAAAGCTTTGTCGGTAAACGCTGGCGCTGCTCGGCCGGATGGGGCGTTGTATATCGTAACCTCCGTACATATTGTACTTGATCGTCTGGTGACTCATCTGTACGGCTCCGTTGTATCGGCCTGCTGTGCCCATGGTAAACTCTGCGTTGCCATGTGTGCCCAGGTCATCTCCTTTTTTTAATTCTATGTTAATGATACCGCCTTTGGCATCGGCATCATACTTGGCGCCCGGGTTGTTTACAATCTTAATGGACTTGATTGCACTGGCCGGAATCTGATCGAGATTGGCACTGATGGAAGAGTTACGACCGTTGATTAAAATGTTGGTTGAATTGCTGCCACGCAGTGATATGCCGCCTTCAGCATCTACATTGATAGAGGGTGTATTGCGCAGTACGTCCAGCGCACTACCACCCGTGTTGGATATATTCTGGTTGGGATTGATGGTCATTCCTTCTGCTGTAATTTCTACAGGCTTGCGAATGGCTTCGCCCTTCACTACAATTTCGTTAAGTACGGTAGTCGACTCAAGCAGGTTAATGGTGCCGAGATCAATATTCTGCTGCACCTTCATGTTACTCAGTTTCTTGGTTTGATAACCGATTACCTGTATTTCAAAAGTATAAGTGCCCGGTGCTAAATTTTGAATAGTAAAGTTTCCGTTTAAGTCGCTGCTCACGCCTCCATAAAGCCCCTTTTCTGTATACACGCCAATATTCGCAAAGGGTACAGGATGCTGCGTAGTTTGCTCCGTCAGTTTTCCTTTAACAGAAAAAACCTCCTGGGCTTGTGCTGAGAAGCCACATAAAAGTGCTAAAGAAAGTAGAAAGTAGTATTGCACAGCGTTTTGTTAATTGGTGTGCAAAGATAACAAGGCTAAACCCGATTTGTTTTAAAGGAATAGTGCAATGGTGCTATGTGCTTGTCAATAGCCATGACATGCCTTGAATGGTTTCTCTCAATGCATTTCTACTCGTAAAAAACAGCAAATTCCTCAAGCGACTTCCTTTCCAGTTTAGGTACATAGGTTTCGTCTGCAGCATAGCCTACAGGGATCAATAAAAAGGGTCTTTCGTTTTCAGGCCTGTTTAAAATTTTAGTCAGGAAATTCATAGGGCTGGGTGTATGTGTTAATGCCACTAACCCTGCGTTGTGAATAGCGGCCAGTAGAAATCCGCAGGCCAGTCCGACTGATTCGGTTACGTAATAGTTGCTACGTTTTTCATTTTCAGCGGTGAGGTCATACGCTTTTTTAAAAACGATGATTAAGTAGGGTGCAGTTTCTAAAAAGGGTTTATGCCAGTCGGTGGCGAGTGCTTTTAAATCATCTTTCCACTCTTCACTCATGCGCCCGTTATAGCTTTCAAATTCCTCATGCTCTGCTGCTGCTCTGATTTGTTTTTTTATCTCCGGATTACTCACTACACAAAAAGTCCACGGCTGTTTGTGTGCACCCGATGGGGCAGAAGAGGCGCTGAGCAAAATGTTGTGAATAACTGCTTTGGGCACGGGGCGTGAAGAGAAATCTCTGACGGTTCTTCGCTGGTTGATAAAATTATAAAAGTCCTTACTGCGTTGCATCATATGATCACCATTGTATTCATTTTGGTGGTAGCGCAAAAATGGATAACCATTGATTATTTTCTCATCAGGATTCATGGCCAGTAATTTTATGACAACGAATGTAAAGAAAGGCTGGGGAAAAGTTGTTGTGCGGGCGACAAAGGAGTATTTACTACGCTTGCCTATAAATGAGAAAAGCTGACCCTATGGATCAGCTTTTGGTAGTGATGCTAAATTTTCTTTTGCCTCAGATTTCACAAATCATCACAGATGAGACAACCTAATGATATTTAAGCCAGTGCTGCCTTGGTGCTTATGCTTAAGCACAGCTAATTATCTATCGCAAATCAATCACTTCAATACCTGGATATTTCTTTGGATCGAAAGTGAAGAAGGCATCGGTAATAGCACTGTTTGGTGTGAACTTGTTAATGGTGTACTTGTACTTGTTGCCACTCTTGTCGAACATAGTCCAGCTCTGGATATTTTTATCCTTCTTGCCGATCATCATTTTAATCTTAAAATACTGAGCGTCTTTCTTCTCTGGCACTAAGTCGATCTCCTCGCATACAACACCGTTTTCTGTTTTATCAGCCAGGTATAAATACTTGAATCCTTTTTTATAGGCTTCGTAAATTTTAGAAGGATTGATTTCGTCTGAGCCTGGATCGTAGTTGTCAATGTTCACTTCTTTGGCAGCCGGCAGGTAGGTCCACACGGTAACACCGTTGTTAATAATCTCCTGATCATCGAGTGCTAACCTGAATTTATCACCTTTCACTGTGATTTTGCCCTTAAATTCTTCCTTAATGCCCTCTGTTTCATTGGTCATGGTTGAGGTAATGTTGGCTTCGAAAGCAGGAATGGCCTTGTACTTCTTGCTCATGGCCTCCAGTGTTTCGAGGGCTTTGGCATCGTATTGAGAGAAGGCGAAAGTGACTGTAAAAAGGGCTAATGCTGTGAAAATCAGGTTTTTCATGTTATGGGCGCTGTTAATGAAAATGCAAAGATATTATTGTCCGTGTTTTTCGCGAAGAGATGACAATAATTGTTCCAAACTCATCTCATCTTTTATTAAAACCTCTCTGGCCTTGCTGCCCTCAAAAGAGCCAACAATACCAGCAGCCTCGAGTTGGTCAATCAGTCGGCCTGCACGGTTATAGCCTAATTTCAGCTTGCGCTGGATGAGGGAAGTACTGCCTTGCTGGTGCATCACAATCAACTTCGCGGCCTCTTCAAATAAGGCATCTCTTTCACTCAGGTCAACATCAGAGGCGCCTCCTTCATCATCGCCTTCGTATTCAGGCAACATGTAGGCAGAATCGTAACCGCGTTGTGAGCCAATAAAATCACAGACCTTGTCAATTTCAGGTGTATCTACAAACGGACATTGCAGACGGATAACATCATTACCGGTAGACAACAACATATCGCCTTGACCCACTAATTGATCGGCACCGCCAGCATCAAGAATAGTGCGTGAATCGACTTTGGAAGTAACACGGAAAGACAAACGTGCCGGGAAGTTGGCTTTGATCACACCAGTAATAACGTTTACCGAGGGGCGTTGCGTTGCCACCACCAAGTGTATACCAATGGCACGTGCCAACTGTGCCAGACGTGCAATGGGGGTTTCCACTTCCTTGCCTGCAGTCATCATCAAGTCGGCCAACTCATCAATAACCAACACAATGTAAGGCAGAAAACGGTGGCCTTCTTTTGGATTAAGTTTACGACCTACAAACTTGGCGTTATATTCTTTCAGGTTACGGGCACCTGCATCTTTCAGAATCTCGTAACGATTTTCCATTTCGATACACAGAGAGTTGAGCGTATGCACAACCTTGCGGGTATCGGTAATGATGGCTTCTTCCGTGTTGGGAAGCTTAGCCAGGTAATGGCGTTCTATTTTAGAGAAAATGGACATCTCCACTTTCTTTGGATCGACCAAAACAAATTTTAAGGTGCTTGGATGGCGCTTGTACAACAAGGAAGCGAGAATCACATTCAAGCCAACTGACTTACCCTGACCAGTTGCACCCGCCACCAATAAGTGCGGCATTTTAGCAAGGTCAACAATGTGTACTTCGTTGGAAATGGTTTTACCCAAGGCAATGGGTAACTCATAATCTGTTTTCTGGAAGCGCTCTATGCTCAGCACAGAACGTATGCTCACCATCTCGCGGTTTTTATTCGGCACTTCTATACCAATGGTACCCTTACCAGGAATAGGGGCGATGATACGAATACCCAGGGCTGATAAACTCAGGGCAATATCATCCTCCAGGTTTTTAATACGCGAGATCTTGATACCGGCATCGGGAACAATTTCATATAGCGTAACCGTTGGCCCGATGGTGGCTTTGATGCTTTGTATGCCAATTTTAAAGTTAACCAGCGTAGCAACAATGCGATCCTTGTTCTGGTTAAGTTCTTCCTGTGTTACCTGTACTTTGCCTACTTCATATTCTCGCAGCAACTCCAGCGGTGGAAATTTATAATGACTGAGTTCGAGGGTAGGATCGTAAGCACCCTGTTGTTCTACCAGTTGCTCGGCCAATTTATCGGTTTCAAGTTGTTCCTCTACTGTAAAGAGCGGGTCTTGCTTAGGTGTATTTTTTACAGGCTCGCTTTTTTCAATCTCCAGTTTTATTTCATGCGCTGGCATTACCGGAGGTGTAACTAAAACCGGATCAGGAATTTCTTCGGGTTTCAGGTCTTCAACCCAAACGTCTTTGTCATCTGTGTAAGTCGGAATAATCTTGTCGTCTGCCTGCTTATCGTCTTCATCTCCGTTCTCTTCTACAAAGGCAGCATTACCCATGGCTTTCTCCTTAGGCTGGAAAGCATTAATAACAGTAACATTAAAATAAAAGATGATAAAGATGAGCAGGGTTAAAATCAGCACCAGAAAAGTTCCCCATCCGAATATGCTTTCGCTCACCAAGGCCAGGTTGTAGCCTAAGCCACCACCCAGAAAACCCCATTCGGAAACGCCATCGCTTTGCAGCGTGATGTAACCGAACATAAGGCTAAGCCAGAGAATAGAGAAAATTGAAAAGATTGTAGCGTTAACAATGGAAGCGATGCTTCTTTTAAAAACCATGCGGAAACCTGCAATGAAAACAATCGGGGGTATAAAGAATGCGGCAATGCCAAACCAGCGAAAAATAAAAGCATGCGAAACAATGGCACCCCATAAACCTAACCAGTTATCGGTTTCCATGCCTGACTCCAGGATGGTATCGGAAGCCAGGGCATCAATAACACTTTGGTCGGCCTTGCCAGTAAACAAATACGACAAGAAACTGGTAAACAGAAAAAGTGCACTCACGATTAGTACAAATCCTGTAGCGAGTGTGAATCGTGGATCTTGCAAAAACGCGAAGAAAGGCTTTTTGTCTGTTGTACTTGCCTTTTTGCTCTTCTTTTCCTTCTCCTTTTCAGGTTTCTTGAAAGTATTGCTTTTGTAGGTGTTCTCTGCCATGTAGTTTAAAAAGTGGTTAAAATTAATGAATCTCTTGAATTATATTTAGTGTATGGTTTTTAACTTCCACGCCCCCACTAAAATACTTTTACCCCATATTCAGGGTTATTTAGAGGCAAACAGTATGCATAGTACGGAGGGCGGGGAGCATCGGCTTTTCCCCAACGGATTCTCAGGCATATTCTTCAACTTTGGTGTGCCCGGAAAACTGATACTGAAGCAAACCTATACCATCGCACCTGTCAGCATCTACGGGCAAATCGACCATCATTTTACAGCCATCCATTTTCCAGGATTCTATTCGCTGGGCGTACTCTTGAAACCCACTTCGCTTTCGAAACTATTGCGTGCCGACATGAGTGAGTTTACCAACAAGGCTTTTGATGGCAGGCTTATCCGGAAGGACTTACAAGAATTGCATATAAAACTGGAAGAATCAACTGGATTGACAGAGAAAATGGCTTTACTCAACGCGTATTTTGTTGAAGCCTTCGCTGATATTGAGGCCAGTAACACGCTAGCAGATGCTACACTGCTGAATATTCACCGTCATGCAACAGTTTCAATAAAGCAACTGGCACAAGACCTTCGTGTCAGCGAAAGATATTTAGAGATGCAGTTTAAAAAATATGTAGGCTTGTCACCCAAAACCTACTCTCTCATATTGCGCTTTAAACAAATCGAGCAACAGCTGAATGCTTGCACGAACCCTCGGTGGCGACAAATGGATTTTGTACAGGACTACTATGATCAGAACCACTTTATCAAAGATTTTAAACGCTTTACCGGGCATACTCCCTCAAATTATTTGTTGAGTAATGTTGAAATGGGACGTTCTTATCTTCATCATTAACATCAGCCGGTCAGTTCGGATTTTTACTATACCTTTCCGACAAGCCCCTGTACTTTTAAACGCTTATGGTTTTGACTAAAACAGAGTTGTGAAAAAGTTACTTATTACCGCAGTTTGGCTGCAATTACTTATACAGGCTTTTGCGCAAGCTCCGGCTGATGACAGTGCGCAGCAACGCCTACAACTGGATAGCGCCCTTGCCATAGTTGGGATGCATCGGGGAGATACAAGTGAAATAAATACCCTGATATGGCTGGCCATAAATAATGAAGGAAAAAATCCCCGTCAGGCATATCAGTATCTTCGTTCAGCCCTTCAATTATCAACAAGGTTAGAGTTAAATAATAGCATCGCTGTTTGTTACAATGAGTTGGGCACACTGTACCACAATCAGGGACAATATGATTCCTCTTCTTTATACTACCACCAAGCACTGGATGCGAGTATTAAAAACGAGAAGCAGCGTTCAATAGCTTACCAGGGTTTGTCAGCGAGTCTGCTTTGGTTAACCCAATATGATTCCGCCCGGTATTATTTAACGCAAGCCGAAGTCATTGCGAAAAAAAGTAAAGATTATCAGGATCTGTCGGGAATATATAACAGTCTGGGGAACATTTTTTTGCAGGAAGATAATTACGAGCAAGCCTTAAAGCAGTATATCCTGGCTGCTAAAATTCAAGACAGTCTTTTAAATGACCCTGTAGCGCAGTCAAGAGCCTTGGTTAACATAGGTAATGTGCAGTACCTCATCGGAGATTATGATAAGGCACTTGATTATGCGCGTGAAGCACAGGTAATTTCTGTTGAGCATAATATAGAAAAACACATTGCCTACATTGCTCAGCTTATGGGCAGGATTTACCGGAAGCAAAAAAAGTTAGAGGAAGCCCTGCAAAAATATAAACAAGCGCTGGAGATGTATTTACAATTGGGTTATATCCGCGAAGCTTCTGAAACTTATTCGAATATTGGCAATATTTATTTTGATAAAGGAGATTTTAAACAAGCACAGGATCAATATAAAAAGGCCATTCATATTGCTAAGAAAAGCGAAAATCATCACTTGCTGGGTGGCGTTTATGCTGCTATGGGGTTTGCGCATTTCCAACTTAAGCAATACGGGTCAGCTGTTGTTTACCTGGATTCAGCCCAGCATATTGCAAAAAAAATAAATGACCCTTATACCATACTGGATTCGTATGAAGTGTTATCAGATATTTACGCTGAACAGAAAAACTACAAAGAAGCGCTATTCTACCAGCGTGCTTTTACCACCTTGAAGGATAGCTTGAGTGAAGCCAGTAGCATCGAGGCGATTCATGAATTGGAAGTGAAATACCAAAATGAAAAGAAGGCTGGGGAAATTGAATTGTTGAAGGCTAGTCAAAACGTACAGGATCTTACCTTAAGCAGGCAACGACTCATCATCACCGCCATTATTATCTTATTGGTATCGCTGATTGTGATTGCTTTTTTATTAGTAAACCGCTACAGAGTTATGAGCCGGACACAGCGCCTGCTGGAGATTGAAAAAGTGCGAAATAACCTTGCCCGCGATTTACATGACGACATTGGTTCTACACTTTCGAGTATCAATATTTTAAGTCAGGTGGCACTCAGCGAAAAGAATGGGAATGTTCAAAACTACCTTCAGCGGATTGGCGACCAATCTGCCAGGATAATGGAAGACATGGGTGACCTGGTATGGTCGGTTAATCCACACAATGATTCTATTAAGCAAGTGCTTACCCACATGCGTGAGTTTACAGCAGAAATACTCGAAGCAAAAAATATTAACTACCAATTTACTGACCTTACCACACAGGGCATGAGGCTTACACCAGAGCAGCGTAAAAATATTTTCTTAATTTTTAAAGAAACCATTAACAATGCAGCGAAGTACAGTGAGGCAAAGCGGATAGACATTACGTTGCAGCAAACAGCAAACAACCTGATGATGCGTATTGTTGATAACGGCAAAGGTTTTGAGACAGATCGCATTAAATCCGGTAATGGCTTGCGGAATCAAAAAGAGCGCGCTGCTGAGATAAATGCACACTTTACGTTGAAAAGTATTGTCGGTGAAGGAACAAGTATGGAGCTTCAGGTGGGCATCACATCATGATGTGATGCTATTCTCTTAAAAGACTTTGATATTTACCTAGATTCTATAATGGCCTGTGCAATTCTACTTTACGAAGATAATCTGCAGCTGAGCGAAAGCATACAAAGCATGCTTCGCTTAAATGCGAGCATCGCTTTACTAGGCGCATTTCAAAGCCCGGTAGAAATAAGCACTCACCTGCAAACGCACAAACCTGATCTGTTAATTATGGATATTGACATGCCCTTTATGAATGGCATACAGGCGGTAACACAGGTGCGAAAAATAAATAAAGAAATTCCCATCCTTATGTTGACCGTCTTTGACGACAATCAGCATGTGTTTGATGCTATTTGTGCAGGCGCCTCTGGTTATATTTTAAAAAAACACATATCAACTAAATTGTTTTCGGCCATTGAGGAAGCCATGGAAGGTGGCGCTCCGATGTCTCCAAGCATTGCGCGTATGGTCATAGCCTCTATGCAACAGCAGGCAAAAATTAACAATCCTTATCAGCTTACCGCCCGTGAGCAGGAGGTACTAAGCTCCTTAAGTAAAGGCAACAGTTACAAATTAATTGCCGCTGAGTTTACCATTAGCATGGATACGGTGCGAAGTCACATAAAAAAGATTTATGAAAAGCTGCATGTGCATTCTCAAACAGAAGCAGTAAGCAAAGCCATACAAGAACGGCTTGTGTAGGTTTAAGGTGTTCAAGTATTAAAGTGTTAGCGTATTAAAGTGGTGAGCTAATAACTGACGCGCTTTTATGATGGCTAGGGCTAATGTGTAGTAGTGCATTTTAAAAAAAATGCAGGTCAGGGAGTTTGCCCTGATTAAGATTAAAGAAGTTTTTATGACTTTTATGACTATAGTCAAATAAGCTTCGTATTTTACTCTTAAATTCAAATTGTAGCAGTAGCGTGCAGTCAAATTTTCGTTCAGTATACATTGCTTTTGATCAGCACCCTTCCTTTAAAGGTGCTTCCACCCATATTACGCATATGTGTAAAGTACTGAGCGAATGCTATGGGCCAACGCTGCTGCTCACGGTGGAGGGGCCATTACCCAAAATAGACAATCGACAGATAAAACAACTTTGCTTTGTAAGTGAGGAACAGCATGTGTTGAAGCGTGCCTTACTTTTTTCAGCATGGGTTAAAAATATATTGAATGCCCAAGACACACTCCTTGTAGGACACTTCCGGGATGTATGGGGCGCTATGGCCGTATTGGCAAACCCGCACATACTCCCGATTTTTGAAGTGAACGGTTTACCCAGCATGGAATGGCCATACCGCTATCCGAATCTCACAAATGCTATGCATGAGAAATTAAAGCATTTAGAGGATCAGTGTCTGAAAGAATCGGTTCTTGTGCTGACACCTTCGCAGGTTATCAAAAAGCATTTAGTGAACAGGCGTGTTGCTCCGGAAAAAATAAAAGTGCTTAGTAATGGTGCTGATTTACCTGCGGGATCACCTCAACCTATTATTTCAGGTGATTATATTTTGTACTTCGGAGCGTTACAAGCCTGGCAGGGCCTTGATGTTTTGCTGAAGGCCATGCGTTACCTTGAAGATAAGGTAAATTTAAAACTGGTGATATGCGCTTCACACACAGAACACCATTGTAAGGCGTACAGAAAGTTTGCAGATAAAATTGGCGTGAGTGAACGAATTGATTGGAAGTATCAATTGGATAAAGATGCTTTGCAACAGGTAATTCAACATGCGTACATCAGTGTTGCACCACTTACCGAGTGCAGCCGCAACCTGGAGCAAGGTTGTTCGCCTTTAAAAATATTTGAAAGCATGGCTTGTGCAACACCGGTTATTGCTTCGGATCTTCCAGTGGTGAGAGAGATTATTCAACACAACGTAAATGGTGTGTTGGTTAGGCCAGGCAGACCAGCAGAACTTGCCAGGGCTATTCGCATGCTATCGGATTATCCGGAACAGCGTAAAACGCTGAGTGAAAGAGCGAAGCAAACAATAATGGATCAATTTACCTGGGAAAAAATTGAGTGTGATCTTACAAAATTGTATGATCAGGTTTATGATTTCTCTTTTGGCTATTCAAAAAATAATTATCGATATGGCTAGTGCAAGTAAATTTTATGACGCGCTCTCACCACAGGAAAAACGTTTTATCGAAGATAAAACCATGAGTACGACCTTGAGCGTGAAAAATTGGATTACCTTTTTGCAACGTGCCAGCGCCTATGATGCTCACCGCGACAAACATGCCGCAAGTTCAACCATTTGGATTACAGTGTTTGTTATACTGACCATTATTTCATCGATAGCCTACTATCAGTTGCAGGAGCCTTTACTGATTATTGCACCAACCTTGTGTGCCATTTTTGCAGCCTGGCTTATCATGAGAGAGAGCACTGTTAAAAAAAGGGATTTGAACAATTACCTGCGTTTATTTTTTATGCCTTTTCTTAATGTAATGAAAGACCTCGCGGGCGAGGAGGCTAAGCTTTCAGCCGCAGTTGACTTTCGTGATCCATTAAGAAACGTACAGCCTGCAACAAGCAAAGTCAGCGGTAGAGATATTAAAACTTATGAAGCAAAATACATTGCAGCCAAAATTTTACTTCGCGATGGTGCTTACCTGGAAACCGTGGTGGCAGATGATATCAAAAAAATCAGCTATAGAAACCCGAGAGGAAAGTATAAATCGAAAATGAAAACAGTACATCATTACTTTCAGCGTCTTACACTGCCTAAAAGCACATACAAACTCAAAGGATTAAAGTTGTTAAGTCATATGCAATTGGAAGAAACGGAAGATAGCTATGTTTTTAAATTAAAAGGCAAGGGTAAAACTTTGGACTATAAAATTCTTACCCTGCAGGAATATATGCAGGGCATCCGGAACATTTATAACCAGGTGCAAAATGTTAATGAACCACCAGCAGATTTAAACAAGCCGCTTAGTACCCCACTGCCAAATTCATCGACTGCGCCTTTCAATAAAGTGACTAATGCTGGTGTAGGTGGTTCAGATGCGGGCATGGATCCTGTGTTGCCTGCATACATGATGTCTAACGACTATTTTGACAGACATGATTTTAATTCCATGCGCGACAGAGATGATATGAACCGACTGGCAGAGGAAGATGTAAAGATGAATATATTCGATAGCTGAAAACATCATGCGAATTTGTTTCTTAACAGAGAATTATCCACCACAACGGGGCGGCATGTCGCAGTCCTGCGATCGGATAGTGGATGGACTTAGAAAGCGGGGCTATACGATTGATGTGCTGCATTTTGCAAGCAGGAACGGTGTTATTAAAACTACGCAACAACTTAATGGCGTCTACATTAGTATTCCTTTTGAAGACAGCGAGGCACATACGCTTAATCTTACCTGGAATTATCTGGAAAGACAAACCTACGACCTGCTGATTTGCTTTGGTGGATATTTGCCTGTGCTCGCAGCACCTGTATATGCCAAATGGATGAACGCACCCCTGCTTACCTTATTGAGAGGCAATGATTTTGATGCGGCTATTTTTACCCCACGTAAAAGAGATTTGTTAAAAGATGCCTTACTGGCATCTAAGCACGTTTGTGTAGTAAGCAGCGATAAACAATGGAAACTTGCTAAACTATTTCCCGATGTACCGATAAGCTTTGTGCCCAATGGCATTGCGCTGGCATCGTGGCAGGTAAGCCCCAGTGAAGAGAGCCTTGCCAGGCAGTGGCGAACTGATAATACCGCTGGTAAAATCTGCATTGGTGTTTTTGGTCAGTTGAAGGCTAAAAAAGGTTTAGACCTCTTTGTGCGGTCCATGATATCGCTGGAGCGTAATGAGGCTTTTCACTTACTGTTGGTTGGCGAAATCAGTGAAGAAATAGACAACATGCTGACAGGGGCGAACCTAAGTTTTTCTCATTATGCATTTATGGATCGTTACGAATTGATTAAATATTATTTGTGTTGTGATGCAGTAGCCATTCCTTCTTACTACGATGGTATGCCGAATGTATTGTTAGAAGCAGGTGCCTTGGGTATTCCAGTGCTGGCTTCTAACATTGATGGAATGAAGGATGTCATGCAGGGGATCACTGATGAACTGCTGTTTGATCCTGGTGACTTCAAGGCTTGCCACCATGTTTTATCCCTATTTTTGGAAGCTGACACAGCACAGCGATTGAAATGGGGGAATGATTTGAAAAAAAATATTGAAACCAAATTTACAAACAACCATGAAACAGATGCTTATGAAAAAATTATGGATGCTATGCCTGGGTTTAATGATCGTAAGCTCCGCTTGCAATCCAACCAGTGAACCAGCTAAATTTTCTGTACATGATGCAACACGAGAACAACTGGCAGCCATTAGCGTAGGTGACGAGTTTAGTATTGATACAAAAGCACTTTCGCTGACAGGCATTTTTAAAAAGGAAAAAAGAAAATACTACGATGGGAGCAATACCATGCAGTATGCAGTTAAATTTTCAGATGATGGCTTTAAGCTGAGGAATCATAACGAAGAACTGCTCTGGAAAGTGAAACTGTATGACGATAAAATTAAGCTGGCCAATAATGAAGAAATGAATAATGCTTATGAAATAAAATTGAGAGAAGAGGGTAAAATTAAATTGGAAAGGAATGATGCTTTAGTGACCGAATTGAGAATGAATAATGAAGCTGAATGGTTTCAGGTAAATGAAACTTACACTACCCGTGGAACAGGCCTGTCCCTGGCTCCGGCTATTTTATTAATTGAGGAATTGAAGGATATGGAAAAATTTATTCTGATGGCTGAAATAAAAGCAAAAGGAAAGTGAATCTTTTTTATGTGATGGGTGGGGGTATGGGGCATTTGTTTCGCATCACTGTGTTCATTAAACAATTTGCCATTGAAGATTATGCTATTCTATCTTCTAATCCTTTAGCTTTTACGCTTTTTCCCGAATCCAAAATAATTTTTCTTCCACCTGAAAATTATACAAATGCATGGAAATCTTTCACGGATGAAAAGTTGCCTGAACTTGCTATAGAAAAATTATTTATTGATAGTTTTCCAAACGGCCTGACTGGTGAGTTTTCCTGTTGGCCAACCGTAAACTATCCGGTTTATTACCTGGCAAGAAGATTGAAATGGAACAACTATCAGTCCAATGTTGAGTATAATAATTTTTATTTCGAAGCTGTTTATCTATTGGAGGAGTTGGAAGATGATCATCAGATTTTTGTTAAGGCTAAATCAAAAAAGATACAACAGTTAACATTACACTATCCCCAATCCGAAAAGATTGATTTGGCAGCTTTTAAAATATCAACAGATAAAGCATTATGGCTGATCGTACACGCCTTTGATGCAGATGAAGTTGAAATGTTATTGCAATATGCTGAAGCAGTTGCGCAACAGGAAAAATCTAATCCTTATCTTGTTGTCATCAGCGATCAGGAAATTAAGGTAAACAACGGAGTATGTATACGCTATTTTCCTGCTGTAGACTGGTTTCCGCTGGCAGCGCGTATTTTCTGTGGAGCCGGTTTCAATACAGTTCAACAAATAAAACCCTTTCTGGGTAAAACTACACTAATTCCTTTTCCGCGTAAATACGATGATCAGGTATGGAGAGCCGGGATGCTGCGCAGGTCATTATACGGATAGGATTGAATATTGTGAAGATTTACATGGCGAGTCCAACTAATGTAGGGCGCAAAGCTTAAATTGAGTTAATTCTTTAAAACCATTTCTGATAGGTTTCGTTCTTAAACATCGCATAATCATGTGATGCCCCACGCTCTCAAATCTTACGATCTTTGGTATATGAAGAAATTGCTCCCCTGCTGCTTGTTGTTGTTAAGTTATTGTCTGCACGCACAACAAGATCCTCTTTATTCACAATACATGTTAAACCCCTTATTGATTAATCCCGCATATGCAGGCTTAAACAATAATTTAAATGCCATGCTGGGTTACAGAACACAATGGGTAGGGCTTGAGGGTAAACCAACGACATTAAACGCAAGTGCTCACACATCATTGATGGATAATAAGCTGGGCGTAGGTATGTTATTAATCCAGGACAGAATCGGAAATATATCCAACACAGAAACTAATTTTTCTGTTTCCTACAAACTGGAATTTAAAGAACAGGTATTGAGCTTTGGTATGCAAGCCGGTTTTCAAAGTTATAGAACCGATTTTTCAGAATTGAATATTTTTGATCCCGGTGATAATGCTTTTATAGGAGGTGAACAGGGCAGTCGTGTAAATATTGGAGCAGGTGCCATTTTAAAAAGTGAGAAATATTTTATCGGTATATCAGTACCACGCCTGATGCCATCAACCTTTGAGAACGGTGGTCAGGAGTTTGAATTGTATAATCAGCATTATTATTTGGCAGGGTCTTATGTTCATTATTTGAGCAGTAATATCCGGCTGAAGCCATCGATACTTTTCCGTGGTGTTAAGGGCGCACCCGCTTCAATTGACCTGGCCTTTAATGTTAACCTGAATGCTATCCATACAGCAGGTCTGTTTACCAGAAATTTTAATACCTACGGGCTTTTAGTGCAAACGCTTTTAAAAGAGCAATATCGTTTTGGTTATGTTTTTGAGTTGCCTACAAATAAATCGGTAGGAGGTAATGTAACTACACACGAGATCAGCTTGGGTATTCTACTTTCTGTGCTTCCCTTTCATGAACGTTCCTTGAGTAACTTCTAATTATATAAATGACATGTTTGTCATGAATTGTTTACACCCCCTAAACCATTCTCCTTTATGCGTTTATCAAATATTATTTTTCTATTTGCTTTAATTTTTGCTAACAATTTAATTTTTGCGCAGGCACCAACAACAGGAGCTACCAACTTCTCTATTACAAATAATGATGGTAATCGTTTGCGTGTAAACTGGACAAGAGGTAATGGGGCACAGGTGTTAGTCGTGGGTAGCCTTAGCGCTACTTTTAACGGTACAGGTTTACCGGTGGATGGCGTTGCTTATAATGAAAATGCTGATCTGGGTGCTGGTGATCCTGTAGGTGCTGGTAATTTTGTTGTATATGAGGGTACAGGAAGTAGTGTTACTGTAACAGCTTTGACAAGCAGTACCACTTATTACTTTAGAATTTTTGAATTTAATGGAACAGGTACTGGCACACTTTATAATACATCCAGTGTGTTATCGGGTAGCGGTAGTACAGTGTCTCCCCCCACCGTTGGTTCAACTGCTCTAGTAGCTACTCCAACAGGTAACTCAGCTTCCCTCACCTGGACGCGTGGTAACGGTTCTCGCTCCTTGATAATTTTACAAATAGGCTCCATTCCTGATAACCCAGTAGATTACACACTCTATTCCGGCAGCACAAGTTTTGGATCAGGATCAGCCATAGGAAGCGGTCGGGTGGTGTACAATAATTCTAGTAATACCGTAAACGTTACTAACCTTCAGCCCAACACTACTTATTTCTATAAGGTAGTTGAGAATAATGGTTCAAGCTACCCGATATATGATTTGACTACAACACTTACAGGGTCGTTCACTACAGGAGGTGCACCCACCGCACCTGCTACTGCTTTTTCTGTTACTAATCTTGATGGCAATCGCTTTCGCATCAACTGGACGCGTGGTAATGGTAGTCAGATATTGGTGGTGGCCAGCCAGAGTCCGACATTTAACGGTAGCGGACTGCCAGCTAATGGTGTTGACTACACCGAGAATGTACAATTTGGATTGGGCAACCCTGTGGGCACAAATAACTATGTAGTATATGAAGGCACTGGCACAAGTGTTACGGTTACCGGGCTGGTACACAGCACCACTTATTATTTTCGTTTGTTTGAGTTTAATGGTACTATTACCAATACGGTTTATAATGTCGCTGATTTTCTTTCGGGAAGCGGCACAACTTTTACACCACCAACGGTAGGCTCAACCAATTTAATAGCCACATCTACAGGTAACTCAGCTTCTCTTACATGGACAAGAGGTAACGGTACTCGCTCGCTAGTGATTTTGCAAACAGGCGCAACACCTGACAATCCAATAGACTATACTAACTATTCGGCCAGCACCAGCTTTGGCTCAGGTTCGGCTATTGGCACAGGTCGTGTTGTACACTTCAATTCGACCAATGTTGTGAATGTTACTAACCTTGCTCCTAACACCACTTATTTTTATAAAGTAGTTGAAGCAAATGGCCCATCAGGACCTGTGTATGATTTATCCAATATGCTTACAGGCTCATTCACTACACAAGGAGCACCCACAGTAGGAAGTACAAGTTTTACACCCTCGGGTATACAAGGTGCCAGTGCTGGTTTTTCATTTAATGCAGGAAATGGATCAAGACGTCTCGTAGTTATGAGGCAAGATGTTCCCGTTGTGTGGACACCAACGGATGGCGTAGATTATAATGTGAGTACAACATTTGGTTCAGGTGATAATCTTGGTGGCAATACATTTGCCGTAGCTGATTTCACAAGTTCGTCTGTAAACATATTGAACTTAACGCCAGCCACTACTTACCACATTGCTGTGTTTGAATATAACGGTACTGCCACCAACACGGTTTACCTAACCACACCAGCACAAGTACTAACAGGTTCAGTTTCCACGTTATCACCTCCCAGCACATCTTCTGGTAATCCAATATTCACAGCCATTAATGGTCATAGAGCGACAGTTACATTTACCGCAGGAAATGGAACTCGCAGAATAGTGTTGGCAAAAGCAGGTTCAGCCGTTACGGATGTGCCAGTAAACCTGGTGGATTATTCGTCCTCTTCAAGCTATCCTTCAGCTCCTATATTGGGTACTTCCAGAATAGTTTACGATGGTAATGGTACAACCTTTAACATTAATACACTTCAGCCGAACACTACTTATCATTTTGCCATTTTTGAATATAACGGAACTACAAGTCCGGTGTACAAGCAAGCAGACCCGGGGATCAGTTCCTTCACTACAGAAGGAAAACCAACGGCACTGCCTTCCACCTTAACATACACAGGTATTCAGGGAAATTTTATGACACTTAATTACGCAACAGGGAATGGCTTTGGCAGGATGGTTATCGCCAAGCAAGGTTCTCCCGTTGATGTATTCCCAACTGATTTTACATCGTATCCTGAAAGTTCCATTTTTGGAACTGCTTCTGCACACTTGGGAGGTGGCAACTACGTAATACAAAATAATGGTGATTTAGGCGTGAATACTGGCACCAATATATCCGGGTTAGCGATCGGGCAGACCTATTACTTTGCCATCATCGAGTACAACGGTACGGGTACAGAACGTATTTATGTAACGCCCGCTGAAGCCCTTACTGGAAATCAGATTACACTCACTGAGCCCACCACACAAGCAAGTAACATTTCCTTTTCCAATATCACTGCTACGGGTGTTACGATCAATTGGCAAAATGGAAATGGAAACAGACGAATGGTGTTAATCAGAGAAGGACAAGCAGTTACTAGTTTTCCTGTTAATCTATCCACCTATTCTGCCAGTTCCTCTTATCCATCAAGTCCTTCGTTGGGCACTTCACAAATTGTTTATAACAACACAGGTTCTTCTGTTACCATCACGGGTATGTCACCCGCTTTATACCATATTGCCATCGTTGAATATAATGGAACCAGTGGTCCGGTGTACCGTACTTCAGATCCGCTTATCTCAACAGTAACTGTAGGAGATCGTCCAGATATACCAGCGACTAATATTACTTTCTCAAGTATTTCAGGTAATTCTGTAGGCATACTTTTTAACCGGGGAAATGGGCTTTCGCGCATGATTGTGGCTAAACAGGGAAGCCCTGTAGATGCCTGGCCACTTGATAACACTGGGTATTCGGCCGGTAGTTTTGGAACCGGTTCTAATCTTGGAGGCAATAACTTTGTGGTAGCACAAACTACTAGTTCAACATCATCTTTTAATATAACAGGATTACAGCCAAACACTACTTATCATTTTGCAGTGGTTGAGTTTAACGGATCTGGTAGTAGTGCCCTTTATCAGCTTCCTGCTATTGTAGCAACAAGTAGTCAATCTACACTATCAGGTCCAACACTTGCTACTTCAAGCTTTTTTGGAACCGGAATTACTGGTAATAGAATGAATGTATCGTGGACCAATGGAAATGGTGTTGGGCGTTTAGTTGTTATTAAGGCAGGGTCGGCAGTAGATGCTGTTCCGACCAATCTAGTAGAGTATGCTTCTAGTTCGAGTTTTATTTCGGGATCGGATTTAGGTGGCGGTAACTATGTAGTATTCGATGGTCCTGGCGATAATCTTACCATTACCAACTTGCAACCGGGCACCACATATCATATTGCTTCATTTGAGTTTAATGGTCTTACGGGTGGTAAAGTGTACCTCACTACTTCAGTAGGTCGCGCATCTTTTACAACTGCACCCCGCCCTTCAGAAGCTCCTGAAAATCTGAATGTACAAGATGTAAATGGTGACAGGTTTACCCTTAGCTTTCTCGTTGGCAACGGAACAAGGCGGCTTATTGTTCTGCGAAAGGGCGGATTAGTAAATGCTGTACCTGCTGATTTAACCACCTATACTCCCGGAGCTTTTGGTGTTGGTACACAAATAGGAACAGGTAATTTTGTTACTGCACTAATTTCAAATGGGGGATTCATTACAGTAAGTGGTTTAGAACCGAACGCAACGTATGGGGTGGCTGTATTTGAGCTGGATGGTGCTGCGGGTAATGAACGTTACCTCGTCACCTCCTATATAAACCAGTTGGTAAAGACATCTGCAACACCTACGATCCCTACCTTTTCACTATTGTACAACGCCTTAGGCAGCACATCCATTAATTTGAGTTGGACGGCAGGAAGCGGACAAGGACGCATGATCGTATTGAGACCTTTCCAGCCTGTAGCTTTCTCGCCAGTTAATTTGACAACGCATGGAACTGCTTCAACAAACTATACTGCTGCCACAGTCTTGCCACCCGACCACAGACATATTCAACGTGGAGCCAACACTGCCGTAAATATTACTAACCTTGCACCTGGCACTACGTATCATGTTGCCATTTTTGAATATAATGGTGGTCTTCAACCTGTATACACTTCAGAACCGTTGCGTGGATTTTTCACAACGCTTCCCGCAAGTGGTTTAGCTATTGGTGGCTTTGATGCAATTACTTTCTGTCCCTCACAACAGGTTGATGTGCCTTATGTTTTTACTGGTGTGTTAAGTGCGGGCAATGTTATGTCAGTCGAGCTCTCAGACATTACAGGTAGTTTTGCTTCTCCGCTTATACTAGGAACGCAAAGCACAACCAATAGCACAGGTTTTATTACATCAACTTTGCCTGCAAGTTTAACAGAAGGTGTGGGTTATCGCCTGCGTGTACGTGCGAGTAACCCCAATGAATTGAGTGCTAATAATGGTGCGGATTTACAAATAGTTACTTCTGTTCAACCCACTTTTACTGTGGTTGGCGGACAAGTGACGAGTTGTGGAACACCCATTACATTGAGCACATCACAACCAGGCTACAACTTACAATGGTTTAGAGATTCACAAGCTATAGCAGGTGCCACTACTTCAACCTATCAGGCACAAACAACAGGTAATTATCAGGTCAGAATTACTGGTGCATCGGGGGGATGCGCATTATTCTCAACAGGAACAACATTAACGATTACAGAAGAACCAGTCTTTGACTTTCAGTTTCCCACACTGTATTGCGAAGGAGAAATAACTAACCTGCAAACCCAAACCACGCCTGTTGGCGGAACTTTTACTGGAGCAGGTGTTACCAGTGGTTCTTTCAATTCTGCTACGGCTGGTGTAGGTCAGCATTTGCTTCAATATACCTATGTGGATGCGGTATCATCTTGTTCATATAGTGAAACGCAACAAGTACAAGTGGTTGGTGTTCCTGTATCACCCACTGTAAATGGAGTAACAGCGTGCGAAGGAAGTGTGGCCATACTAACAGCTTCAGGTGCTGCGGATGGTGAGTACAGATGGTATGATATGGCGAGTGGAGGAACAGCTATCGCAGGCGCGTTTAACAGCACCTTATCCATACCGGCATTAACAAACAATGCAACTTACTATGCTGTGATTAGTGATGGTGTTTGCGAAAGTAGTAGAGTCCCAGTAACGGCTACTGTAGTGGATGTGCCTGATGCTCCCACCACAACGGGCGCTTCAGTATGCGATAGTGGTTCACTAGTATTAACAGCGTCAGGGGCAAGTAACGGACAGTATAGATGGTATACAACCCCAACAGGTGGAAGTGCACAAACAGGCGAAAACAATGAAAGTTTTACAACACCAACGCTAAACAGTTCAGTAGTCTATTATGTATCGGTAAACAATGGTACTTGCGAAAGTAACAGAATAGCGGTATTGGCTGCTGTAGTCAATACACCCGCTGCGCCTACTACAACAGATGCATCGGCTTGCGGAACTTCATCATTAGTATTGACAGCTTCGGGAGGTGTGGATGGAAATTATAACTGGTATGAAAACGAAACGGGCGGAACAGCATTGGCTGGACAAACAGGTGCAACCTTTACAACACCCACACTCACCTCCAATGCAATCTATTATGTATCACTTCGCAACGGCAATTGTGAAAGTACACGGGCACCGGTTTCTGCTACCATCAATCCTGTGCCTTTGCAACCAGTCGTTCAACTATCAGGCAGCAGCGAAATTTGCAATGGTGAGAACATAACATTAACCGCTCCCTTGGCTATTGCTTACGTATGGTCGACTGGAGAAACTACACAAAGCATTGATGTAAGCACAGCAGGGTCGTTTACAGTAAGCATTACAGATGCTAATACATGTACTAGTCTACCTTCGCAGCCAGTAGTGACTACGTTGATAAACTGCAATAATCAACCACCTTTAATTGACACTACTCCTTTGTCAACGCAAGTGGGCAGTGTACTGACATTTAACTTACTGGCTTTGCTTACCGATCCGGATGATAACCTGGATCTGACTACCCTCCAGATTATATCACAGCCAGCCAGTGGCGCTTTAGCGACTATTGAAAATGGTAGTCTTCAAATAGATTATGTAAATGTCAGTTTTACGGGAACAGACATACTCGTTATTCAGGTGTGTGATTTGTTGGGTAGCTGCACGCAACAGACACTGGAAATTGAGGTAGTAGGAGATGTCGCGATTTACAATGCTGTTTCACCAAACGGAGATGATCTTAACGATGTATTTATCATTCAATATATCAACAGCATTCCGGAGACCATGAATAATAAAGTCACCATTTATAACCGTTGGGGAGATGAAGTCTTTAGTGTTTCTGATTATGATAACGATCAGAAAGTCTTTAAAGGTTTAAGTAATTCGGGGAAAGAGCTGCCAACAGGGACTTATTTTTATAAAATAGAGTTCAATTCCGGACGTTCGCCCAAAAACGGTTACCTATACCTGAAACGTTAATGTAATTCTTCTTTCTCTTGTCCCTTCTACTTTTTAGATTGTGGCAAAATAACCTTATATGCATTTACCTTCCATTGAAATGTATGCTGCACTGGCACTGATAGTTGTCGCCACTGCTTGCAGCACAAGCGAAAAGAAGACAGACGACATTCCGGCACCGGTTGCTGAGAAAAAACCATTTGAAATAGCCTCTAACGGTCATACCCGCGTAGACAACTATTTCTGGATGCGTCTGAGTGATGAACAGAAAAACGCAACTGAGAAAGATGAGCAGACACAAAAGGTGTTGTCTTACCTTACTGCAGAGAATGATTATTTGAAAGCCAAAACCAAGCACACCGAGGCCTTACAAAAGAAACTTTTCGATGAAATGGTAGGTCGCATCAAGCAGACTGACGAATCTGTTCCTTACAAGAGTAATGGTTATTGGTATTATAGCCGCTACGAGCAAGGGCAGGAGTATCCTATCTATTGCCGCAAGAAGGGAAGCTTAGAGGCAAAAGAAGAAATACTTCTTAACGTCAATGAGATGGCTAAGGGTCACAGTTATTACCAGATCAGCGGTTTGACTGTAAGTGAGGATAATAATTTGCTGGTGTATGCAGAAGATTCAGTAAGCAGAAGGCGTTATACGGTTTATGTAAAAGATTTGCGCACAGGTAAAATTATAGATACACCTGTAGCCAATACAGAAGGTTATGCAGTTTGGGCAAACGACAACAAAACATTTTTTTACACGCGTAAGGACTCCGTTACACTCCGTTCACGCTGGATTATGCGTCACACCGTGGGTGTTGATCCAAGCAAAGATGTAGAGGTATATGAAGAAAAGGATCCTTCCTACTATATAGGTGTGGGCAAGACAAAATCTAAGAAATACATTATCATCAGCTCCAGCAGTACGATGAACGATGGCAACCAGATTCTTGACGCCAATACACCTAACGGTAAGTTTAAAGAATTTACACCAAGAGAGCCAAACCATAAGTACTCTATCGATCATTATCAGGACAAGTTTTATATTGTAACTAACGATAATGCCTTGAATTTCCGTTTAATGGAAACGCCTGTAAACAAAACGGAGAAACCGAACTGGAAGGAAACTGTAGCACACCGTCAGGATACTTTATTGGAAGGCATAGATGTATTTAAAGATTACTTGGTATTGAGTGAGCGCGCTAAAGCAAGCACACACCTTTGCATTATACACCAACCAACCGGTAATAAACATTATTTAAATTTTGGAGAAACTGCTTACACGGTTTACTCCTCAGTAAATCGCGACTTTGATACAGACTTATTGCGCTATGGATATACCTCCATGACCACACCCTTCTCTACCTATGATTATAACATGAAAACGAAGGATCGTGTATTGTTAAAGCAACAGGAAGTACAGGGTGGTTATGACGCTTCACAATATGCAACCGAGCGGATATGGGCAACTGCCGATGATGGAACACAAATACCGATGTCTCTGGTTTACAAGAAAGGCCTGAAGAAAGACGGTACAAACCCTTGCCTGATTTATGCATATGGATCGTATGGCTCAAGCACAGACCCTACTTTCTCCAGCACACGTCTTAGTCTATTGGATCGTGGCTTTGTGTATGCCATTGCACACATCCGTGGCGGGCAAGAAATGGGACGTCAGTGGTATGAAGACGGCAAGATGTTTAAAAAGAAAAACACTTTTACAGATTTTATCGATTGTACGGAGCACTTAATTGCTGAGAAATATTCAAGTGCAGATAAGATGTTTGCCAATGGAGGAAGTGCAGGCGGTTTATTGATGGGTGCGGTGGTGAACATGCGTCCTGACTTATACAAAGGTGTGATAGCCGAAGTGCCTTTTGTAGATGTGATCAATACCATGTTAGACGAGAGTATTCCTTTGACAACAAATGAGTTTGATGAATGGGGTAATCCAGATAATGTTGAGTCTTATATGTATATGTTAGAGTATTCACCTTACGATCAGGTGAAACCACAAGACTACCCTAACATGCTGGTGACAACAGGTTTGCATGATTCACAAGTGCAGTATTGGGAACCGGCTAAATGGGTAGCCAAGTTACGCGAAATGAAAACTGATAATAATACTTTGCTATTGCGTACCAATATGGAAACCGGACATGGCGGAACAACAGGACGCTTCCGGGTTTATGAAGAACAGGCACAGGAGTACGCCTTCATTTTAGATTTAGCCGGAATAAAAGAGTAGGATATTCAAAATACCATGTCGTTTAGTTAAGCTTCCATATTCATCCTCTCCTTTGGAGAGGACTCGAGGTGAGCCTGCCTGCACGTAGCCGCTTCGGCAAAGGCAGGGCCAAAAAAAGGCTTAACTAAACGACATGGTATTCAAAACAATAAAATTTAAAGTGCTACTGATGTAAGTCGGTAGCACTTTTTTATTTTGATTACATGTTTTCAAGTTATCTTTGAAGAATTTTATAAGATGGAAAGCCTGAAACTTACAACAACAGACCGATCAATGGTGTTTGCTGAGATACATGCATACCTTTTGAAGTTGCAACTGAAAATTGTGGCTAATGATTTTAATCGGCCCTGGGGAGGTTTCTTTGTATTAGATGAAACACAGGCAGAACTTTTTGCAAAGTTATTTTTCCCTGATGTAGCACTAGCCTCTTTGCGCATAAGTGGTAAGTTGAGCCCTAAGATACTCGTAGTAGAGCCGGGTAAGCGTTTATCGTGGCAATATCATCACAGGCGTGCAGAAATCTGGAGAAGTGTGGCGGGCGTTGTGGGCGTGGTTACCAGCCTTACCGATGTAGAAAGTGAAGAGCATATCTTAAATCCGGGCGATGAAATACGCCTGGCGCAGGGCCAGCGTCACCGCTTGGTCGGACGTAAAGAATGGGGGGTATTAGCCGAAATCTGGCAGCATACCGATGCCTCAGCACCCTCAGATGAGAATGATATTGTCCGGGTTCAGGATGATTTTGGGAGATAAAAAACGAGGAGCGATGGCGTTTGCGATTTTTTTTATTTGAAGTAAGCGAAAAGCAGTATTTTTGAAGCAGTTTCTGGCATATTAGATCAAATTAACTGGTTCCGTAGTACAATGGATAGTATTTGAGATTCCGATTCTCAAGATGTAGGTTCGATTCCTACCGGGACTACATTTCTCAACTTGTTTAAAGCTCGGTGGTTTACGGGAATTAAAAGTTGGTTGGTGAAGAATACAAACCAAAGGAGGATAAGCTCAAAGTGCTTTAATCTGAGTTTTGACCGGAAGCTCCCACTAAACAAAGATTGGAGAATCAAATTACATTACAGATGCTAAAATATTTCCTGGAAAATAATTTTATCCTCGTCTTGGTATGCCAAACCTCACTCTACGATTGAAATTCTTATGGTACTTTGTTTTAATACCTCTGACAATTGCATTTAGTCAACCTAAAGACACTAACATCAGTATGCAGACAATTCAGAAAATAGATCCTAATAATGTGATCACGAAATCAAATAATCCTCCCCCTCAGACTGATCCGGACAAAATTGCTAAATGGCTAACTAGGCACTTCTTCAAGGTGTACAAAGACGTTTTCCAAGAAACTCTAAGCGAAGCAGCGAAGTTAAGGTTTAGTGATAAATTTCGTTACGCGGGTAAAACAAACTTTGACGTGCTAGCTGTAATCTCTCATGAGCAAACACTGTTGCAATTTGTAGTTTCGAAAACAGAACCAAAAATAAAGATAGAACGAACAAATCTGGATCCTCAAATAAGATTTCATGAGATCTATCAGGAACGCGACTTTTCAGATGGTAAGACTGTAATTGTTGGAAGTGCAATTGACTCTAGTATTTTTAAGATCCAAGGAGAAATCGAAATAAGCGGAGATAATTCATTGGACGGGCCCATTACACCATACAAACTTGAAAAATCTGCAATCGTAAGTATCATTGGAAAACAACGTTGGCTTTTCACTGAGACAGTTCTTAAGGAGAATGAAAGCTCAGATGTATTTCAACACCAAACAATATTAGAAGGGCACACAATTCTATTAGGCTCAAGTTTATCAAAGAAATCAGTAGAAAGAACAGCCATAGCAATTTTTAACTTTGAGCTACAGTCGCTTTATTTTGATTCAGAGCAGTTTAGGATGGCAATTATCCATCCTTTGTTAAAGGAAACAGCAGAAAGTATATTGAAAAAAGCAAACAATTCCAAAGAAATTGAATATCCGCTATGGGCGTTTTTAGATGATTTGAAAAAAGTAAGTCAGCTTTCTAAACTTCATCAAATTGAGGATTCATATGTTGAACAACTTATTAATAAACAAGAAATAATTGAACAGCTTCAAGCACAATATAATCCTATGGGTACCCTCTTGATCCATTACAGAACTCGCGCAGGCTTCATGTTGCAATGGGGATTGATTAATTCTGTATTACTATTCTTATCTTTAATTGTCGTAGTTGGGTTTCCAAATATAGGAGATGGCGCGATCGGATATCTTGCATTATTTTTTGTAGCTGTAAATAGCTTTGTCATTAGTAAGCAGCCTGAAAACTTTACATGGTTTTACTGGTTACTTCCACTTATAATATTTGTTTTATGTATGATAGTAGTGTATCGTCATAATTTATTAAATGTGATTAATGGCAAATCTTTTTTTGCTGAATAACGAATTTTCTTGATGGATTCGCACAATTATAGATAGGGTAAACATATATAACACCCAATTAATTAGCTTATTATTGTTAAATGATTTTTGTAGAGGTACAGTAATGGCATACCTAAAAGTATCTTAATAAAATATCAGATTATTGAATTTCTTTAAATTTTGAATAATTGGTACGATATGAGTAACATCATGACTACAAAACCAGAAAGACCGGTAATTTATCGGTCTTTCTTTTTTAAATCCAGCCTTGGCAATAGATCATCAAGGCTTTAAAATGCCCGGAGGAAATATCTGCCTAATATTCTAAAAACTCTACTTCTCCCGTCTCCAGGTGATATAATGCACCAATTATTTTGATGCTGCCTTCGCGCACACGCTTGGCTAACACCGGCTCCAGGCTACGCAGTTGCGCAACTTGTATTTTAATATTTTCACGGATAGCAGCATCTAATAAATCATTTGGATGTTTCTCTCTTGCACTTTCCACAGCTGGTTTGATGGCATTGATTAGTGTTACAATATGGCCTGGCACTTCATTTAGTTTAACAGCGGCATTTACAGCACCACATTGCGTGTGCCCAAGTACCACAATCAATTTTGTTCCCAGCACTTCTTCTGCAAACTCAATGCTGCCCCAGGAGGCATAGGTGCAAACCTGGCCTGCTGTTCGCACTATAAACAAATCGCCAACCCCCTGATCAAAAATAATTTCATTGGGTACACGTGAATCTGAACAACCAATAATGGTGGCAATAGGATACTGGGCAGCAGCAACAGCCTTTATATGTTGTAGATCTTGGTTGGGATGAATGGATTTTCCGGTGGTAAATCGTTTGTTGCCTGCTTGTAATAAAGCAAGTGCTTGATCGGGTGTAAGTCTTTGCTGTGCCTGTAATAGATAATTGAAAAGCGTACTCAGAAGTAGGAGAATGATGTACTGTTTCAGTTTCATATTTTTTTTGCTGCAAAAATGGGTGGTGAGAATTATATATTTTTATTTATATTAATTATATAAAACATAAATAAAATTTATGTTAGTTGCTTTCGCCCTTACTTATATTGGTTTAGGAAGTGCCAAGAGTTCCATTAGGTCTAACCATATTTTTATGGCGTATTTTTCCAGGCAAATTACTGCTGACATACAGGTGTCATAAGGGATTGCTTTCTTTGTACTCACGTATGGAACCACTCAAAGAAATGTTTAACCAAGCCTACTATGCAAGGCTGGCACATCAGATCAAACAGGTGTATAGACCCTTTGATTCTGAAAAATTTTTAAAGCAAGCTATAGAACCATTGGCTTCCTTGTCGCTGAACGAGCGTATGCGCCATACCAGTGTTGTCTTGCATCATTACTTACCGGCAGAGTATGAAAAAGCCATAGGTATTTTAAAAGAAACCATTCCCTTACTTAAACCTGGCTATACTAATTTAGTCTTCCCCGATTTTGTCAGTCAGTTTGGCATAAATGATGTAAAAACGAGTTTGCATGCACTGCATTATTTTACTCAATTCGGTTCGTCAGAATTTGCTATCCGCACCTTTTTAAAAGCCGACATCGACCGTACCATCAAAACCATGTACCAATGGTCGGAAGATGATAATGAGCATGTGCGCAGGTTATCTTCCGAAGGTAGCCGTCCGCGTTTACCCTGGTCATTCAAGCTGGATGCCATCATACAAAACCCTGCATTAACCCAACCCATCCTTGAAAACCTGAAACAAGATGATTCTCTATATGTGAGAAAGTCGGTTGCTAACCATATCAATGATATTTCAAAAGATACACCCGACTACGTATTGCGTTTGGTTAAAGCATGGGATAAGCAACATCCGCATACGGCCTGGATTGTAAAACGTGGCTGTCGTTCACTTTTTAAGCAAGGCGACCCACAATCATTGGCTGCTTTTAATTTCACAAAAAATGTAAAAGTGTCGCTTCGAAAGTTCAAACTAAGCAGCGACTCAATCAGGATAGGAGCGGCCATCACTTTTCAGTTTGAACTAATCTCCACGCATACTAAAGCACAAAAACTAATGGTGGACTACCGTGTGCATTATGTTAAAAAGGGCGGTGACACCTCTCCCAAGGTGTTTAAGCTCAAAGAAGTTAATCTGGAGGCTAATGCAACAGTGAGCATTTCAAAGAAACAAAGCTTTCAGGATTTTACAACCAGAAAACATTTCGCAGGTAAGCACAAACTTGAAATATTGGTAAACGGACTTGTAGTTAAAAGCGCTCCCTTCATGGTTATGCGTAAGAAATAAGCTTCATTTATCCTGCCCGCTTTCGAACAAGTTTACCTGATTCCGAACATGCCGTATTTTAAACAGCTTTGTTTAAAGCATAAAATCAAAGCTTAGTGACTGGCACGAAAATCGTAAACGTAGCCTTGCCAAGCACTATACTTATGATCAAAAACTACTTTAAAATCGCACTTCGTTCACTCATCAGAAATAAGGCATTTACCTTAATTAACATACTGGGTCTTGTATTGGGTATATCGTTCAGCACGATGTTATACACGTATGTAAGTCATGAATTATCCTACGATTCGTTCCATTCCAAAGCAGACCGGACTTACAGAATTCTTACGAGGGATGAATCTTCTGCTGATGAAGTAAGAACCATTGCACGCACTAACCCACCCATGGGGCCAACCTTGGTCAGTACATTTCCAGCGGTAAAAGAAATGACGCGCCTGTTCCGATTATCAGGTCAGGTAATTGTAAACATTGGTGAGGCAAAATACAATGAGCGCAATTGGTTTACCACGCCTGATCCCGGATTCTTCAACATCTTCGATTTTGAATTTGTAGCAGGTAATAAAGCCACTGCTTTGCAGGATCCATTTTCTTTAGTCATCACAGAATCAATAGCAAAAAAATACTTTGCAGATGAGAATCCGATAGGCAAAACAATCACAACATCAGCAGGCGAAGTAAAAATAACCGGAGTAATAAAAGATATCCCCGACAACTCTCATTTACAATTTGACCTCTTGTTTTCGAACGTGCGCACTGGAGATGAGTGGGAAAGTTACCTCAATAACTGGCAGCGCATAGGTGCCTCAACTTATTTTGTACTTGAAGAAGGAGCATCGATTGAGGACTTAAAATCAAAAATACCTGCGTTTACTGCCCAATATGCGGGGGCCGATGCTGCCTCATTCACCACCGAATTTCAACCCATTCAGGATATCTATCTCAACTCTGCAAGTATTGAGTCGGGTATTGAACGTGGACACGGTGAGCCTTTGTACATTTATGTCTTTTCTTCCATGGCTGTTTTTCTCTTAATTATTGCAGCCATCAACTATATTAACTTAACTACAGCTAAAGCTTCTTTGCGGGCAAAGGAAATTGGTTTAAGAAAGGTTGTAGGCGCAGTAAAAACACAACTTGTTTTTCAATTCCTTACAGAAGCATTTGTGATTACACTGCTGTCTATGCTATTGTCCATCGTTGCCATTGATTTATGCTTCCCGCTTTTTAACACGATTACTGGAAAAAGTTTTGATCTTACTTTAGATACCTTAGGTCAGTTCCTGCCCTCATTGCTACTGATCACCTTATTGATCGGACTTATTGCAGGAAGTTACCCTGCTTTTTATCTGGCAAAGCTGAAACCAGTTGCTACACTGAAAGGCCAACCTGTAGTAACTAAAGGCAGGTTTGACTTGCGTACATCACTCGTTGTTTTTCAATTTACCATTACCATCATATTAATTGTATCTACTTTGGTAATTGGCGATCAAATTCAATTTATTCAGAATAAGGATATAGGTTTTGATAAAGAACAGATGATGGTTATTGATATCAATAGCCGTGCAGCCAGGAGCCAATTTCAAAGTATGAAAAATGAATTTGCGCGTTTGGCCGGAGTAAAGGAGGTAGCGGTCTCATCGAATATACCTGGAGAATGGAAGCAGCTCGATGAAGTATACGCCAGCACAGATAGGGGGGGCGTTGATTCCGTGCAAACCTTCTTTATGGGATTTGATGAAGATATGTTAAAGACATACCAGTTGCAACTCAGTGCCGGTAGTTTCTTTACGGGAAGAAATGAAGCAGACTCTTTAAACATTCTGTTGAATGAGGCAGCCGTGAAAGTTATGAACTTAAAGAATCCTGTGGGTAGTAAAATTCGAATCAGTGTGGATGGTATTGCATTAGAAATGAATGTAATTGGTATTTTGAAGGATTTCAATTTCCAATCCTTGCGCCAGAAGATTGCACCCATTGTTATTGGTTATCGCAACAACCCGATTAATTCCATTGATTATTTTACACTCAAAGTATCGGGGGTTTCGCAAGCATTAATAGCGGATGCCACTAAAGTGCATGAAAAATTTGATACGCAAACACCTATTGAGTATCATTTCTTATCGGAACAATTAAACAGATTTTATACTTCAGAACAAAAGGCGGGTAAGATATTTGAAATGGCAGGAATATTAAGTGTCATTGTTGCCTGTCTGGGGTTGTTGGGTTTGGCCACATATCATGTACAACGAAGAACCAAAGAACTGGGTATTCGCAAAGTGTTAGGTGCAAATGCAATAAATCTTTTTTTCATGGTTTCGTTTTCCTTCACCAAAAATGTATTCATTGCTTTTGTGCTGGCCTGTCCTCTCGCCTGGTACATGATGAAAGAGTGGCTGAGTGCTTTTGAGTACAGAATTCAGATGAGTCCTAATGCATTTGTTCTGACTGGCTTTTTTGTATTGGTATTGGTTTTGATTACGGTGAGTTATCAATCGCTTAAAGCTGTACTACACAATCCTATACAATCGCTCAAACAGGAATAGAAAATTTGTTATCAAACTTCGTAGCCTGCAGGTAAACCTCATCACGACCCTGCAGGCTATCTTTCGTCAATCTGTTGATGATACACTTTCGTGTGGAAGTTATTAAGACGATCGATCATGCGCATAAAGATTAAACGCTCTTCGGAATTCATGTCAGCCATAACATCGGCAGTTTCTTCAGGATCTGAAAAAAGTTGAAACAACTTCTGTTTTCCTAGATCTGTTGCGCGCAATAATTTTTCGCGTTTGTCTTCCGGATTTTCCAGTTCGTCCACCAGCCCTTGCTGAATCAATCTTTTAATAATATCAATACCTGTGGGTATGTCTGTCATGTTGGTGCGGCATAAAGTCTTTTTGCTGATGTTATTCTTCCAGCTAAGGGTCGCCAGAAAGAGAAACTCCTCAAGACTTTTAAAGCCATGCTTTTGCAAGGTAGGTTTGAAATAAAAGCGTATGGCCTTGAACAAACGTATCACAATATGAATGGCCAAACCCTGACTGGTGGGTATGGCAGGATAGTCACCCTGGAGTTGAGCTTCTTTTAACAAAGGATCGTAGAAAGGTGTCGTAGGAGCTGTCGTTTTTGGTTCTGGTCTTTCCTTTAACAAAACCCATTTAGCAAAATCATCCACAGTCGACCCTGCTTTCGCTTTCACAAATGCTTCCCATTGCTCTACCAGGGGTACTATAGACGGGTGTTGGTTCATAAAGTCAAATTTATAAAATAAAATGATAACATTATATAATTTATTAAAAAATAAAAATTAATTATCTGAATATCAATATTTTAACTATATTTATAATGAAAACATTTTATATATTACATCATTATAATATGTTTGCATCCTATTTAATTCAAGATACATGAAAAACATATCAGCTAGATTAGGTCTTATTTTGACTTTGATGCTTTTGACGTTTGAGCTATGGGCACAAACAGGTACTATTTCGGGTAAGGTTAAAGATGCCAACACTCAGGAGGCATTAATTGGTGTTTCGATCCTTATTGAAGGAAGCGATCCAATCATCGGCACCTCTTCAGACATTGATGGTAACTATAAACTCAATGCGCCAACGGGTAGCTATACGCTTAAAGCTACGTTTGTGGGCTATCGCGAAGTGAAAAAATACAATGTGGTGCTCACCTCGGGCAATATTGCCATCATCAATTTTGACCTGGAAGAAGAACTCACCACACTGAACGAAGTGGTAGTGAAGGCAGGCAAGACTGCCGCTGTTGCTACTTTAGAAACACCGCTCTCCATACAAAAACTTTCTACAGAAGAAATCAAGAGTAACCCCGGTGGTAATTTTGATATATCACGGGTAATACAATCTTTGCCTGGCGTGGGTGGTGGCACGGGCGGCACCGTTCGCAACGATATCATTATACGTGGTGGTGCACCGAACGAGAATGTTTTTTATCTCGATGGTATTGAAGTGCCCATCATCAATCATTTTACTACACAGGGTAGTTCGGGTGGCCCACAAGGTATCCTTAACGTTTCTTTTATTGAAGATGTAACACTGAGCACCAGTGCCTTTAATGCGTGCTACGATAATCCCTTGTCCTCTGTGTTTCAATTTAAGCAGCGCGATGGAAATACAGAACGTATTCAGGGGAACATTCGCTTAAGCGGTACAGAACTGGCTACCACGTTTGATGGCCCAATCTCTTCCAAAACAACTTTCCTCGCGTCTGCACGCAGGTCGTATTTACAGGCATTTTTTAAACTGATCGATTTACCAATTCGTCCCAGCTATTGGGATTTTCAATATAAGGTTACGCATAAATTCAATGCTAAAACTTCACTTACAGCTATTGGTATCGGGGCTATTGATGAATTTAGTTTTGCGGTGCCTAAAGAGAGCACACCTGAAAAAGAATATACACTACGCTCTAATCCATTAATCAATCAGAATAGCTATACCATAGGTTTTGCCTTAAAGCATTTGCTTAATAATGGATACATGAATATTTCACTAAGTCGCAATTATTTAGATAACCGACTGGATAAGTTTGAGGATGGAAATAATGGAGACGAATCGTTGCGTACACTCAAAACCCGTTCTGATGAAGTTGAAAATAAACTGCGCATTGATGTTAATAAATCCATCGGTGCCTGGAAGTATTCGTATGGAGCTATGTTTCAATACGTGCAGTTTAAAAATGATGTGTTCAATGTATTGCAAAAGGAGTTAAGGGATGTAAATGACAATGTGATACAACCACAAGTGTTGCTTGATTTCAATACTGAGCTGGATTTTGTGAAGTATGGTGCTTTCTTCCAGACCACCAGATCATTTTTTAACAACCGCTTTAGTGTATCTGGCGGTGTGCGTACAGACATGAATAGCTTTACCGATGATGGTAATAATCCTTTAGAAACATTATCACCAAGAGTTTCCTTTTCCTATGCCGTAAATAATCAGTGGAATGTGAATGCTTCACTCGGCAGTTATTATAAAATTCCTATTTATACTGTGTTAGGTTACCAAAATAATCAGGCCGAGTTTGTTAACCGATCTAACAAATACATACAATCCGACCATTACGTAACAGGCATTGAGTTTTTACCAAATGAAAGCTTGCGTTTTACCTTGGAGGGTTTCTATAAAGAATATAACAATTATCCTGTTTCAGTGAGTCGTGGTATTTCCTTGGCCAATGAGGGGGCGAGCTTTGGCGCCATTGGCAATGAGGCAGTAACCAGCACAGGAGAGGGCAGAAGTTTTGGTGTGGAGTTCTTCACCCAAAAGAAACTAACTAAAAGTCTGTTTTATGTGTTGGCCTACACTTACTACAAAAGTGAATTCGCTGGGGTAGATGGTGTATTCGTTCCATCTTCATGGGATAACCAACACCTTGTTTCTGCCTTGTTAGGCAAAAAACTGAAGAAAGGTTGGGAGCTGGGATTGAAGTTTCGCTATGCAGGTGGTGCACCTTATACACCTTTTGATTTAGAAGCTTCACGTGCTAATTACCTGAGCCAGGGTGTTGGTGTACGTGATTTGTCGCTGTTAAACTCACAACGGCTGAATGCTTTTAACCAGGTGGATTTGCGCGTAGACAAGAAATGGAATTACAGGCAATTTACTTTCGATTTGTATCTGGATATCCAGAATGCTTTCCGCAGCACTACCCCTCAGCCGGCTGAATATACTTTCGAGAGAAATGCAGATGGCACCTATACGACTACAGATGGTCAGCCGGTAAAACAGGATGGTTCAAATGCCATTCCGTTATTGCTGGATGATGATTCACCCTTCTTTGTGCCTACCATTGGTTTTATCATTGAATTTTAATGAGTGTGAAGTGAACGGATGACATCAACCTGACTTTAAAATCATTCTGAATAGATCATTTTAAGGGAAAAAGCATAAATATTCCCAAAAATCCTGTGGTTTAGACTACAGGATTTTTTTGCTTGTACTGACTTATACGTTTTTGCTTTAGCAATAGTCACTTAATTCAAGTACCTTGCAGTTCCTTTCTTTATTTGAGGGAATTATCTCCCGACTCCCATCTTATCTGCAAGGAAAACATTAAAAATAAAGTGCAACATCAAAATTAAGTATGGCAAGATCACAAGAGACCTTTAGCAAAAAAGAAGCAGAGAAGAAGAAACTTCAAAAAAGAAAAGAAAAAGAACAACGTAAAGAGGATCGTAAAGCCAATGCAAAAGATGGCAACAACCTCGATGAAATGTTGGCTTATGTGGATGAGAATGGAAACATTACATCAACTCCTCCAGATCCTACCAAGAAGAAAACAGTTATTCGTGAAGAAGACATCGTTTTGGGAGCACGCAATAACGTAGAACTTGATCCGGCTGATGCCATTCGCAAAGGAAAGGTTACTTTCTTTAACGACTCTAAGGGTTATGGTTTTATCAAAGACTTACAAAGCCAGGAAAGCATCTTTGTGCACATCAACGCACTAACTGGACCAATCAAAGAAAACGACAAAGTTACTTTTGAAGTGGAACGTGGTTTAAAAGGCCTGAACGCAGTACGCGTTAAAGTTACCCCATAATTAGTAAATACGCGATGCTCGCGTATCCTATAATCGCGATGCTCGTGTATCCTATAATCGCGATGCTCGTGTATCCTATAATACACAATGTTTGTGTGGCCACACGATACTCGTGTGCTAGTAGCCACACAAACATTGTGTGGCTACTAAAACCGGTAAACAATGGCGTTAATATTCATACCAGCGCCTACCGATGCAAAAATGACTACATCGCCTTCCTTTATTTTTTGATCCGTCATTTTATCTTTTAAAATCAGATCTAACATGGTGGGAATAGTGGCGACAGAACTGTTGCCTAACCAACCAATGGTCATGGGCATAATGCCTTTTGGCACTTCATGAATATCAAATAGTTTATACAAACGATGAATAATGGCTTCATCCATTTTTTCGTTTGCCTGGTGTATCAGAATTTTCTTCACATCCTTTAATGCAATGCCCGCCTTATCCAGCGCAAGCTTCATGGCCATGGGCACATGACTGATGGCAAATTCATACACACGCCTACCATTCATTTTAATGTACAATTCCTTTTGCGGAGTATTTACATACGACTCGCCAAGCGTAAGCAAATAAGCATGCTGCGATGCATAGGTTTGCGTTTTATGCGACAACAAACCTCTGCTTATATCATTGTGCCCCTCTATAATGACAGCACCGGCTCCATCGCTGTAAATCATAGAGTCACGATCATGCGGATCAATCACACGCGATAAGGTTTCAGCACCAATAATCAGACAGCGCTTGGCATCACCACTGCGGATGTAATAGTTAGCCTGAATAAAAATCTCTACCCAACCCGGGCAACCAAATGGCACATCATAGGCAACACAATTTGGGTTTTCAATGTGCAACTTCGATTTTATTCGCGAGGCGAGCGAAGGTAGTATATCCGTTTTGTTACTGTTATATCGCACATCGCCAAAATTATGGGCAACGATAATGTAGTCGAGACTCTCTTTATCAATTTTTGCATCGGCAATAGCAGCCTCAGCAGCAAGTGTTCCAAGATCTGATGCATTCTGATCGGGTCTCGCATATCGCCTTGACTTAATACCCGTAATTTCTGAAAATTTATCAATGATACTTTGATTGCTTTTAGAAGAAGGTTCGCCAACTTTTTCATAAAAGCTGTGTTGTAAAAAATTGGCATTTGGAATTTCAATTTCAGGTATATAGGAACCTGTACCTACAATGAATGATGTATACATTAGTCGAATTAAAATGTTAAAAGTGACTACTCACTCTATTAAAAAAATAGGTAAGTATCAGATGTGAAAACCCTTTACCTACGCCTGCGTAAAGATAGATCCCTGGCATGTAGTAACAGCTGTTAGGTGACAATTATCAGGCACATTTTCCTCCTAACGAACGATAGTGCCTGGTAAAATTAAGTGTTAAAAGAGATAAACACATGGAGCTGTATTTCAAGAAAAAACGATGATAATTTTTAGGCAAGATCAATTCACCATCTCCACTTTTGCTATTTATTTTTTGGTCTCATAATATGTATACCTGGTTTGATGTTACTCTTTATATACGCTGAAATCCCAAAGTTTTATCATGATAGGGAAAACGTATCCGTTTTTGACTGTAGCTATTTTGGTTTTCTTATTCTCTTCAAAATTTTGTTGATTTGCGGCTTAAATCTTGAATTGAATGCCCTGTAGCATAAGCTACACATGGGTTTTAAGAACAAAGGCTTTAAAGCAAACCTTAAGAAAATATGCAAGCGGAAGTTATATCATCACCAGCTGAAAAACGATTCAGGCTTATCGCTAACACTGAGGGATGGTCCTACATTATTCTTTTATTTGTGGCCATGCCATTGAAATACCTGGCAGATTTACCAATAGCAGTTCGTATAGTGGGTATGTTGCATGGGGTGCTTTTTGTGGGCTTCTGTATCAGTCTACTGGAAATGATTATTCGCTTTCGATGGGGGCTGCTCAAAATAGTGCTTGTTTTTCTTTCAAGTCTTCTACCCTTTGGTACTTTTTTTATGGATCGCCAGCTTTTTGGTAAATCCAAATAGCAGACCACCATGCGATGCTAATACTTGCTCAGGCATAACAAATGGAATTAAAATTAGAAACCAGTTATAGCAGCATATTGAAATTGGCGTTGCCTATTTCATTGGCTTTATTGGTGCCACAAATTAATTTCATTACCAACAATATTTTCTTGGGCAGGCTTGGTGAGCAAGAACTAGCAAGTGCAGGTATAACCGGTGTTTATTACCTTATTTTTGCAGTAATAGGAAGTGGATTTAATAATGGCTTGCAAGCATTGATTGCACGCAGGGCTGGACAAAATTTACCCAAAGAAATCGGCAGACTTTTTTATAATGGCGTGTGGGTAGCTCTTGCCATGGCTATGGTTGGCATCTGTATTACTTACGTATTGGCTCCTTTTATTTTACGAGCCACCATTCATGATGCAATCATTGCAGAACAGGTTGTTGATTTTCTGCTGATTCGAATATGGGGATTACCTTTTTTGTATTTGTATGTAATGCGTAATGCGTTGTTGGTTGGTACTAACCAAACCAGATTCTTAGTATGGGGCACGTTGTCGGAGGCCATAGTGAATATTGTATTGGACTATGGCTTTATTTATGGAAAATTGGGCCTGCCTAACCTAGGCTTTAATGGTGCAGCCTATGCTTCAATTATTGCAGAGGCAAGTGGCTTACTTGTCATCTACTGGGTTATTCACCTTAAAGGCATTCACAAGCAATTTTCTTTTTTTGAACAAACAAAAATTGACTTTACCATTACCAGGTTAATCTTTACGCAGTCACTGCCATTAATTTTGCAGTTTGCTATCAGCATCATTAGTTGGGAGTTTTTTTACATACTGATTGAGCACCATGGGCCGCGAGCCTTAGCTATTTCAAACACCATGCGAAATATTTTTGGTTTGTTTGGTATTTTCTGTTGGGCGTTTGCCTCTGCAACCAACACCCTGGTAAGCAATGTAATTGGTCAAGGCAGATCGGAAGATGTGCTGCCACTGATCAAAAGAATAGTTACGATGAGTTTTAGTATTGCTGCTTTTCTTTGTGCTGCGATCAATATCTTTCCCGAGTTTTTCCTTTCTTTTTATGGACAAGATGATCAATTCATTGCAGAGGCCATTCCAGTGGTGCGTATTGTTTCGATAGCGCTCGTGTTAATGTCGTTTGGTACCATTTGGCTAAATGCTGTAACAGGTACAGGAAATTCTAAAATTAACCTGTTCATTGAGTTAATCACTATTGTACTCTACTGTGTGTATGTATTTGTGGTATTAGAATGGTTGAATTTGCCTATCACATGGGGTTGGGCCAGTGAATGGTTATACTGGACCAGTATGTTTACCATGGCATACTTTTATATGAAATCCGGACGATGGAAAAATAAAACCATTTAGGCCAGTTGTGTTACAACAGCATCATGCCTTAACTGATTCAATACTTTCGTGTAACGGTCAACAATAATGGTATCACTAAACTCCAACTCCATTTTCCTTCTACCGCACTCACCCATCAGTTGGAGTGTAGCATCTGATAGTTTCATCATGTGCAACATTTTATCTGCAAGATCTACGGCATCATGTGAGTTACAAAGCAATCCATTAAATCCACCAATTACAACCTGATTGCAGCCTGGCACATTCGTTGTAACAATAGGCTTACTCATGGCTGCTGCTTCCATAAGTGAACGCGGTGATCCTTCACGATAAGATGGTAATACAATACAATCAGCCGCATCTAGGTAGGGGCGTACATCATTTGTTTTGCCCAAGTACTCAATAAGTCCTTCTGATATCCATGCCTGAATATCAGCCAGTGGAACACCTCTTTTGTGTTCAGGGTCTTTACCGCCCAGCAGTTGAAATCTGGCGTCAATACTTTTTGCTTTTAGTATTTTGATGGCCTCAATGTATTCCATGATCCCTTTATCAAAAAGTATTCTGGATACCACCAGAAAAGTAAAGGTGCTGTTTCTTTTAAAAGGCTTCGGTACAAATTGCTTTAAGTCAATGCCCGAACCAGGCAGCAGTTCAGTTTTTTCACGTTTAATTATTTTTTTATCTAGAAAAAGCTGAAGATCATCAGGATTTTGAAAAAACACTTTTTCTGGAAAACGGAATGAAATCTTGTAAAGAACTTTGGCTATCGTAGATACGAGTCCTTCTTTCAAAAAGACAGTTCCCAAACCACACACATTGTTAATTGAAGGTATCCCTGCAAGGGCTGCAGCCATAGAGCCATAAACATTGGGTTTAATCGTGTAATGGAGAATTACATCTGGCTTTACTTTCAGGTAGAGCATAGTTAATTCTACTACCAGCGCAAAATCCTTTAATGGATTAGCACCACGACTGTCCATATAAACATTGTGGTGGTTGCATCCGATCTCAGTAAGCAGATGCGTATACTCATCTTTGGGTGCAATCGTATGGACCTCATGACCTTGATCCAATAGTGCTTTTACAAAATTCATCCTGAAATTATAAATGTTCCAGGATGTGTTGATAACAATAGCAATTCTCACGCCTCAATAATTTTTCTCTACATACGCATAAATCAGTCCTGATGGATTTTAGCGCTATTTTCAGCATTTCATCGATAAATTTTCCTATTTGGAAATTGAGTATTCCCAAAAAAGGAATTAAATCCCTGACTGATTAATGGCTTCATTGCGTAGTTTTGAACTATGGATTTGCAATATTTTTCTCATCGTTCTAAAAAGCTAAGTGATGAGAACAAGAAGTTTCTGACAGGTTTAAAGAAAAAGGACACTAAAAAGGTAGATGCAGCTTTTCATGATTTGCATGAGGCAGTATTTGAAAAGACCGACTGCCTTGCTTGTGCCAATTGTTGTAAAACCACCAGCCCCATTTTTTACCCGACAGATATTGAGCGTGCTGCTAAATACCTGCGCATGAAGCCAGGCGATTTTGTCGAACAATACTTGAGAATGGATGCCGATAAAGATTACGTACTTCAGTCTTCTCCATGTACTTTCCTGGGAAATGATAATGAATGCTCTATTTATGAGAGCAGACCCAAGGCATGTCGTGAGTACCCACACACAGATCGAAAAAAAATGGTGCAGATCATGGAATTAACACACAAGAATACACTTGTGTGTCCTGCCGTATTTGAAATGGTGGAACGATTAAAGAAGGTTGGACTTTAGAACCCAATGTTGTTTAGTTAAACCTTTTTATTGGCCCTGCCTTTGCCATAACGGCTAAGTGCAGGCAAGCTCACCTCTAGTTCTCTTGAAGGAGAGGATAATTAAAGCAGCTTAACTAAATAACATTACTTTAGAAACCAGAAAGCGAAATACCAACGGTGTAGTTGTTTGCCTTGGTAGCTTCAGGGCCTTTATCTTTTTCAAATAAGGGGTTGAGATTGTAATGTGCAAACCAGTTGAAATTTCCAATGCCGATACGCAGGGTTGCACTATAACGAAGCGGGCTCAGGTTAAAATTTTGCATGTCTTTTAACTTCTTGGTCTCGCCATCCTCTTTATACTTAAGTTTAGTATGTGCTCCAATTAAATAACCCACACGGCCGCCAATTGACACTTTGAAGCTGCGAGAAGGATCATCAGGGTTGGTGGTGAAACGGAATTCCAGGGGTACGTCCAGGTAATTGGTAATTAGCATTGATTTATTGATAGCACTCACCGTATCAGCAGCACCATAAAGCACCCGAGCCGACTGTTGAAGGAAAGTGTTGCCTGCGGCATTTACCGATAGGGTAGGCGTTGCTCTTCTGATGGTGTCAGTTGTCCAGCGTTTATCAAACTCGAGCAGTTTGTAACGTTCGAAGGCGAAACCAATACCAGGGTGGACACTAAACTTGGATTTTCCTAAACGGATATCGTGGAAATAATAAACATTTAAGGTACGTGATCCCCACAAACCAATTTTTAAGTCGTTGGGAGCATCAACCAGGCGGTTAATGCCAAGGTCTAATTGGAGAGTTCCGGGAATATTTGGGCGTCCTTTGCTGGTTTTAGCAATTTCCTGAGCAAAAATTGCCGTAGAAAGCATGGCAAAAAGGGCGGTAATCAGTAGTTTCTTCATTATTTCCTTTGAAAACATCATAACAAGCTTCAAAAATAGTTTTTTTATGGGGCAACCCAAATAACGATGTTGTGAGAGATAAATTATTCTTTATTTTTGCAACCCAATTCAGTTAAAAACAGCTGATTGGAACCGCACTCGTAGCTCAATTGAATAGAGCATCTGACTACGGATCAGAAGGTTCGGGGTTTGAATCCCTGCGAGTGCACTACTGAAACCCCTTGCTTATGTGAGGGGTTTTTTGTTTTAGGATATATCATTTAATAAATGGTGGGGATCACGAGGGGCTGTGCGGCATGGCTGCGTGTATGAGTAATCCCTGCGAGTGCACTACTGACCCCCCCTTACTTTTATATATCGGATTTAAAATCCGGCATTATTTGTAGTTCGAGATGCGCTACGCTAACATCTCGAACAGCGTTGGATCACGAGGGGTTGTGCGGCATAGTTGCGCGTACAAGTAATCCCTGTGAGTGCATTTTGCTGTTCCAGATGTTCCGAAGGGCATCTGGAACTTTTCATGCACCGGATTTAAAATCCGGCCTTATTTGTAGTTCAAGATGCGCTACGCTAACATCTCGAACAGCGTTTTACCCTGTGGTCGGTGTTTTTACCGACCACGCTGACCACTCTTCCCCACCTTGCTGTTCCAGATGTTCCGAAGGGCATCTGGAACTTTTCATGCACCGGATTTAAAATCCGGCCTTATTTGTAGTTCAAGATGCGCTGCGCTAACATCTCGAACAGCGTTTGTTCTTTACCGCTGCATGCCTTGACTAGTATGGTAGCCGCTCTTGTTACTAGATGAGCGGAAGGACATCTTAATTGAAAACCTTAATTCATAGTGAAGGATAATCGTATATGGCTTTATGGATTTGTCATTAGACCAAATCACATTCATTTGCTATCGTGCAGACAAGATGCTTGGGTTAATAAAAGCAATGAGCAGATTTTTCTCAAATTTACAGCACAGTAGATTAAGTTTAACCTAATAAAATCTGCGCCAACATCATTGGAGCAGTATGGCAGCAACATCGACTCAATTATTTATGGGAGAGAATATCTTACAAGGCTACTATGTACATTACAATCCAGTGAAGGCGGGTTTGTGTAAATTTCAGAGGAGTACAAATACTTCACTTACAGGCTTTATGAACTCAACTAAGACGATTGAGGTTTTATCACTCATTTTGAGGATTATTTGTAAAAGAAATAAGCCGGTCGGTGAAAACACCGACCAGAGGCAACTTACTTCATCAGGTGGCTTGAGATATTTAGTTATAAATTGTCTTACATAAAATAACTTTGTAAGCAACACGCATCAAATGGAGTGTCAGCTACACATACTTTAGTCCTAAACTGGCAGGTCATTAACATGCAAAGAGTAAGCTATCAATTTACCTGAAGGTCACAAAATGTTTCTGGAGGCATACACTTTCAGATGAAGTGATGGTAGATACACCTCCCTTGAGATTCTTAAGATTTTTAAAATTATTTCGACTTAAGATAAGTGCAGCACGTGGGCTACGTATACTATGACTGCAATAGATGAGAATTTCACGGTCTTTAAAATCCTCCAGTTTAACCAGGTCTTTCTCGAGGTCATCAATATTTATATTGATTGCATTCTTGAAATAACCATAGCTATTTCGTCTTTCACCTGTAAACTCAGCTTTGCTACGAACATCAAGCAAAATGATTGAGGGATTACTTGTGATACGATTACAAAACTCTTCAATACTTAAATTCTCGAACGTAATTTCTGATTTTGGTATCAGTTTCATATTACAATCAGGGCAAAATCCGGGCTTATGAAATATATGTTCATCACAGGATTGCCCACAGGGCGTACACACGTATTCAGTTTGCTGAGCAATAAGTATCATATTGCCCGCAAGAATTAGTATTAAGCTGAAAAGGAATCTACTCATATCAAAAATAGGATAAGAAAAATATTCATGTAGCCTAAAAACAACCTGATGTTTTATGATTGAGCGAATACGAAGGTGCAGCTGCGTTAACAGCAATTAACCTGTGGTCGCTGTTTTCACCGACCACAGGCAATTTACTTCTGAACGGCAAGCTTACTCTATCCCAGTATAATTATAAGGCGTAATCGCTTTCAATTTTTTCTTTAACTCTTCCTTTACGGCTAAACCATCGATAAAGGTACTGATTGAAGCTTGCGTAATTTTTTCATTTTTGCGGGTAAGATCCTTTAACGCTTCATAAGGGTTCGGATATCCTTCTTTGCGCAATACAGTCTGTATCGCTTCTGCCACCACAGCCCAGTTGTCTTCTAAATCGGCATCAATAGCGGCTTTGTTCAATTCCAGTTTATCAATACCGCGTTGCAACGATTTAATTGAGAGATAAGTGTGTGCCAATGGAACCCCTATGTTACGCAACACAGTTGAATCTGTTAAGTCGCGTTGCAAACGAGAGATAGGAAGTTTGGCAGAGAGGTGTTCAAAAATGGCATTGGCAAAACCCAAATTGCCTTCAGCATTTTCAAAATCAATAGGGTTTACTTTATGCGGCATGGCAGAGCTGCCAATTTCACCAGCCTTTATTTTCTGCTTGAAATAATTCATGGCTACATACTGCCAAACATCGCGACTGAAATCGATCAACACGGTATTGATGCGTTTCAGATTATCGAAAATGGCTGCCAGGTTATCGTAATGTTCTATTTGTGTAGTAGGATGGCTCCTGACCAAACCCAGTCTATGGCTGACAAATTCATTACTAAATTTTTTCCAGTCTACTTCCGGATAAGCAATATGATGTGCATTGAAATTACCAGTAGCCCCACCAAACTTAGCTGAATGCGGAACTGTTTTTAATAACTCTAATTGTTTATTAATGCGTGCTACAAACACACTGATTTCTTTGCCTAAGCGAGTTGGAGAGGCGGGCTGGCCGTGTGTGCGTGCCAGCATGGCAATATCTTTCCACTCCAGACTTTTAGCAGATAGTTTTTCAACAAAGGCATGCATGACAGGCAAAAACTCTTTGTCCATGAACTCCTTCAGCGAAAGCGGAATAGAGGTATTGTTAATGTCTTGCGAAGTGAGCCCGAAATGAATGAACTCTTTGAAATCAGCAAGGCCCAAATCATCAAATTTTTGTTTGATGAAGTATTCTACCGCCTTTACATCGTGATTGGTTGTCAGCTCAATTTGCTTGATGACCAAAGCATCTGCTTCCGAAAAGTTTTTATGAATCAGTCTGAGTTTTTCAAGGTCACGGGCAGGGAAGCTCTCCAGCTCTGGAAGCACACCCGTTAAACTGATAAAGTATTCAATTTCTACCAACACGCGGTAGCGAATCAAACCAAATTCTGAGAAGTATGGGGCAAGCGCCTGGGTATTGTTAAAATAGCGGCCGTCTATAGGCGAAATGGCAGTAAGCTGATTGAGTTGCACGTTATATACGTTAAGAGACAAAAGTAATAAAAATCGAATAGTAGAGGCTATAAAAGACTATCCCATGTAGGGCGCTGAATGCCACTTTTTATAGCTTTGCGAGCTATGAAATTAATACTCCTGCCGATACTTTTTCTGATATCATTTTCTGCTTTTGCCCAGAAAAATATTGCAGGTATTGATTTTTTGGTAAAAAAGGCCAGCGATGTCATTAAAATTGATGGTGAACTGGTTGAAGAAAGCTGGAAATCATCTCAAAAAGGCAAAGATTTTTGGGTAGCAAGACCCATAGATTCGATCGCTCCTGCAAACCCAACCTATTTTTATATAACCTTCGATGAAGACTTTTTATATATAGGCTTTGAATGCATGTCTGAGGCAAAGGAACCTATCGTAGAGTCTTTACGAAGAGATTTTGCCTTTGGACCCAATGATAACGTTGGCATTTACCTCAACACCTACAATGACTTTACCAACGGTTTCTATTTTAACATAACACCTTACGGTGTGCAACGAGAGGGCACGGTAGCCAATGCAGGCATTTCCGATGGTGACTACTCTTCTTTCTGGGATAACAAATGGTACTCAGCTGTAAAACGATATGAGGATCGCTGGGTGGCAGAAATTGCTATCCCCTTTAAATCGATTAGATACAATATTGGCGAGTGGAATTTTAATGTGTTGCGCAATGATGTAAGTCGTAATCAGGTGTCAAGCTGGATTGCTACACCTGTTCAATACATGCCAGCCTCTTTTCAAAATTCCGGAACGATGGTTTGGGAGGAGCCATTACCCAAGCCTGGTATGAATATTTCGGTAATACCTTATCTGACTACAGAAGGTAACAAAGTAGCAGGTGAATCTTCTGATTATGGAGTAAATGCAGGCTTTGATGCGAAGATTGCGGTTACCCCATCACTCAACCTGGATCTGACTGTTAATCCAGATTTCTCTAACGTAGAAGTTGACCGGCAAGTAATTAACTTAACTCGCTTTGAGGTTAATTTCCCTGAACGCAGACAATTCTTTTTGGAGAATACTGATCTATTTTCTACACCCGGTTTTGGTGAGACCAGACCTTTTTTCTCCAGACGTATCGGGCTTGCGCAAGATACCCTGGGCAATCTGGCAAAAGTACCTTTTGTATATGGAGCACGCTTAAGCGGCAAGCTTGGACCAGACTGGCGTATTGGGGTAATGAATTTACAAACGCGGGAAGAGAAGAAGCTTGGCTTACCAGATCAAAATTATACTGTTGCTGTTGTGCAGCGCCAGATTTTTAAGCGATCGAATGTTGATTTGGTTTTTATTAATAAACAATCACTAGGTTTAGATAAGTACGACTCCAACCGTTATTACAATGCATCGCTGCTTCGGAATAAGGTTGAGAATGGAGATACCACCTTGTCGTTTAATAAATATAACAGGGTTATCGGTGGTGATTTTAATTTATTTACGAAGACAAATCGATGGAACAGTGACGTATACTTTTTTAAGTCCCTCGATAACTTTACCGAAAGCGATAACTATGCCTATGGTGCATTTCTTGGCTACTTTAGTCGTAACCTCACTGTTTATGCCGGGCATGAAAACCTGGGGAAAAATTATAACGCTGAGTCAGGTTACGTACCACTCATGCAAGTATATCCTGGCTATGCCAATGGCTTTTTCAGGGTAGAAAATCCTATTTATCCTAAGTCAACGCGTATCATCAACGTTCGCCCGAGCTATGGATATAATTTTACGATGACACCCGATGGCAAAGTAACAGATCAGACTTTCTCAGCAGATTTTGGGATGACATTTTCTAATACTTCAGGTTTAGGCATATCCTACGCCCATATTTTTCAGGTATTACCCGGATCTTTTAACCCACTTTTTCCAAAACAAGAAATTGCTTTTCAGGCGGGTGAAGAATATACCTGGTCTGAGTTCGCCTTTGGTTTTAATTCGGATACACGTAAACTTTTCAATTGGGATGCCGGTGTGTTATATGGCACTTACTATAGTGGAGAACGTGTTAATTTCAATGCATCGCTACGGTACCGGGTACAGCCTTTTGGCAGCATTGCACTTTCTGGCGACTACAACGACATAAAACTGGGACAGCCTTATGGAAGCGCAGTTTTTGTACTCTTGAGTCCAAGGCTTGACTTTACCTTCACAGATAAGTTATTCCTTACTACTTTTGTACAATACAACAGCAGGTTTGATAATATCAACCTGAACGCAAGATTTCAGTGGCGTTTTAAACCAGCTTCCGATTTCTTTGTTGTATATACCGAGAATTATTTTCCAGAAGGACTCTTAAGTAAAAACAGGGCCTTGGTTTTAAAACTCACATACTGGTTTAATCTTTAAATTTTTTCATTTTATAATTGATACAAAATGGCTTTTAGTTTTTTCAAGAAATCCGAATCAAAGAAAGAAGAGCAACACAGTGGTCCGCATTATTATGACCTGAAAGTGAAGCGCGTGGTTAAAGAAACAAAAGATGCCATATCAATTTGGTTCGAGCAACCGAAGGATAAAAAAATACTCTACAAGTCTGGTCAATTTTTAACGTTAATTATTCCCATTGCTGGTAAAGAGGTGAGACGTGCCTACTCCTTGTGTTCTTCGCCTTTTACTGATGAAGATTTGGCAGTAGCCGTAAAGCGTGTAGACAATGGGTTAATGAGTAACTGGCTGCCCGATAATCTTAAAGAGGGGCAAAGCATTAAAATCATGGAGCCTATGGGCCAGTTCACCACCGACTATGCTTCAGATAAAAAACGTCACATTATCATGTTTGCAGGAGGTTCTGGCATTACACCCATGTTCTCCATTATCAAAAGTTTGCTTACCCAAGAGCCTGAAAGTATCGTATCCTTAATTTATTGCAACAGAGATATTGACAGCATTATTTTTAAAGACGAGTTGACTAAATGGGAAACAAAATACGAGGGACGGTTGCATGTAATACATGTGCTGGATAATGCACCCATGAATTGGCAGGGCTACTCTGGCTTGCTTAACCATGAGATGCTCAAAAAATTATTTGAACGCATACCAGCCTGGGGAATAGATAAAACTACTTATCTGATGTGCGGCCCCGAAGGCATGATGAAGAATGTTGATTCTTTATTAGAACAACATAACATTGCCAAGGATAGAATTTTTAAAGAGAGCTTTGTACAAGGTACTATTGATAAAGATGCTAAGAAGGAAGCCAGTGCTGCTGTATCCGGTGAAGTAAAAACCAGGGAGGTAGTCATTCGCTATGATGGCATGGAGCACAAAGTAACAGTGAAACCATCGGACACTATTTTAGCAAGTGCACTCGACCAAGGTATAGACTTACCATATTCGTGTCAAAGTGGTTTGTGTACAGCTTGTAGGGGTAAGGCATTAAGTGGCCAGGTTAAATTAGATGAGGAGGAAGGCCTGTCGCAATCAGAGCGGGCAGAAGGCTATGTACTAACCTGTGTAGGGCACCCTATGACAGACGATGTGGTCATTGAGATAGGCTAATCTTTGGCCTACAGATTTTATAGGATAAACTTTTTGTGATTTTGAGTAGCCCTTGGCTATGGATGATAATCATCTAGGAGGGCCTAAGGTTATTCCTTGTGGCTTGATTGTGGTTTTTGTAAGGAAAACTTATTAACTTCCCTTCATCAACCAAACCGTTAACAATGGAAAGTACCGAAATCTACCGATCATGGGATAACCTGATTGCACTTGGCGCATACACAAGTTTTGCTATCGCCATCATTATTCTTTTATATCACGAGCTGCGACTCCTACTGCTTAAAGATTTGAAGGAGAAGTATGACTATGTAAACCTTCATGAGATACAATATTTCTGGTATGCTATTATAGCTTTAATAGTAGGAACCGCTCTATATACCAATATTATTGTGGCAGATGTATTCGATGTGCAGGGTCTTACAGGAGTAATCGTGCGTATATTTTACACAGTTGGTTTTGCTGCGCTGGCTTATGTGTCCTTATCTAGCTTAGTGCGTATACTTTATCCACGTGTTGTAGAAAGAAGGTTACAAAAAATCAGAAATAAACCCCGTGTATCTCCTTCTGGAAATCTAATGCGTAAATTAACTGAAGAAGAGGAAGACGTGCATTTGGATCAGGATCAGATTGATCAGGAATCAAGTGATATACACTCTGTCGATTATGATGTTTGGATTGATGAGAAGAGTGGCTATAAAAAAATTGAAAAATATATGGCCTACCAGCATGCTGAAGAATGTTCCGAATGTGGTTTCTTCACTTCAAAAATTGTAAACGAAGAAATTGAAGTTAAGCCAACAGCCAATGAAACCGGATTGCTATTGAAGCACTACCGCTGCACTTATTGCCGCCATCGCGAAGCCAAAGAAGTGATCATCGCCAAGCTTTCTACTAACGTTAAGTAACATCTTTAATAGTGTAATAAAAAGCAGGTTACTCAAAAAGTAACCTGCTTTTTTTTGTGAACCTTCTTTCAGTAGTTTCGGTTATCCTGAAAAAATATCTTTGTATCAACCTACGCCTATACTTTAAACTTTATGCAACCTCTTCTTATCAGTGATTCACTGCTCGTAAAATTAAAATCAATCGGAAGTATGCGCAGGATGGCAGCGGATGCCGTGTTGATGAACGAAGATGATTACATACAAGCCATCCCAATTGTATTGAATGGTTCAATTAAAGTAATGCGCACAGATGATGACGGAAAAGAAATACTTCTCTATTATATAAAACCAGGCGAGAGCTGCGTTATGTCCTTTTTGGGTGCAACCTGCAATGAGCGCAGTAAGATTAAGGCAATTGTAGATGAACCAGCTGAAATCCTTATGTTGCCTATCAGCAAGGCGGTAGAATTAATTCGCAGCGCTCCGGAATGGATTGAGTTCATTTTTCAACTATACAACAGACGCTTTGAAGAATTACTGGACGTAATTAATGCCATTGCTTTCCAAAAAGTGGATGAGCGACTTTGGGAGTTGCTCAAGAAAAAATCGGAAATGAATAAAACCAGGGAATTGGCAGTAACCCATCAGCAAGTAGCAGATGAATTAGGCACAGCCCGGGAAGTAGTATCCCGCTTGCTTAAACAATTAGAAAAGAGCAAAAAGATTACGCTTTCTAGAAATAAGATTACAATTCTCTAGCTATGTGACTTAAGTTACGGTAGGCTGTAAATGAGTACGGTAGTTTTGCATAAAAATTATTGTACATGGAAATTATTGGTTTTGCTGCAGCAATTATCATGGGGCTATCGTTAGGCATGGTCGGAGGAGGCGGTTCAATTCTAACCCTACCCATATTGGTTTATCTTTTTGGTGCTGATCCTGTATTGTCCACCGCTTATTCTTTATTTGTAGTTGGCTTAACAAGTCTTATCGGATCTTTTTCACATTTTAAACAAGGTAATGTTCACTTGAAGACGGCCATTATTTTTGGTATACCATCTATTATTTCTGTTTATGCAGTCAGAAAATTTGTAGTCCCCATTATTCCGGATCCGTTTTTCAGTATTGGTGATTTTGTGTTTAGCAAAGCCTTGTTTGTCATGGTTCTGTTTGCTGTGCTCATGCTGCTGGCCTCTTTTTCTATGATACGCAAACCAAAGTATCAAAGGCATATTGAGGGTGATGTCAAGTATAACTATCCACTTATTTTTGCTGAGGGTCTGTTAGTCGGTAGTATAACGGGGTTGGTTGGTGCCGGTGGCGGTTTTCTCATTATACCTGCGCTGGTGTTATTGGCCGGCCTGCCCATGAAACAGGCAGTAGGCACCTCGTTGCTTATTATTGCCTTAAAATCCTTGGTTGGATTTACAGGCGATTTGGGATCTGGTCTTGCCATCGATTATAACTTTATGCTGCTATTTTCGGGCTTTGCCATTGTCGGCATTGTGTTGGGGAGTTATTTAACCAAATTTATTCCTAACGAGAAACTAAAACCGGCCTTTGGTTGGTTTGTACTGATCATGGGCATATATATCTTAGGAAAAGAGCTTTTGTTTTAATATTTATGATGAATAGTTATACAAAGCAATTCGTAATTTGGACTATTGCCGCAGTAATTGGTGCAACAGCAGGTTTTGTGTATTGGTATTACATTGGTTGTAATAGTGGCAGTTGTGCCATCACTTCTTCACCGGTTAATAGTTCTATCTATGGTGGTATCATGGCTATTTTATTTGTGAATGTATTCGAGAAACAAAAAACTAAATCTGAAAATGAAAGTAGAAAAGAAACTGATCAAAAAGCATCATCCTGACTATCAAATAATAGGTGATGCTATTAAGAGTGCTGAAAGCGTTGTCGGCATTGACGCCAAACACACCCACATTATTATTATCAGTAAACTCCTTGAGCTCGAGGCGAAGTTGGATAAAATCAGTAGGCAACTTGATAAGAAAGCATTGAAGAAAAAAAATAGGAAGTAACCGTACAGAACTTGCAGGAAACATTTACCCAAACAGAATCACTTTTTTAATCTTAAGCGAAAATTTCTTGCGTAATTTTTGTTACGGACTTACGGAAGTCATCTTTTTATCTTTGTATTAAATTGAACTAAATATTAATAATAATCTATGTTAGAAACCATTCAGCAACCTTGGCCTTGGTATGTGGCGGGCGCTCTTATAGGATTGACGGTACCAGCTTTGCTATTATTGGGTAATAAACATTTTGGCGTTTCCTCCTCCTTGCGCCACATCTGTGCCGCTTGTATTCCTGGCAATATTTCCTTTTTTAAATATGACTGGAAGAAGGAAGTATGGAATTTATTTTTTGTTGCGGGCGTATTGTTTGGTGGGCTGATCGCTACCCAATGGCTTAGCAACCCAGACCCTATTGTTGTTTCTGAAAAAACAATAGCGGCATTACAGGCATTGAATATTGAAACTCATAATGAACTAATGCCTGCCTCCATTTTTAGTTTTGATAATCTTTTCTCCATTCGTGGCCTCTTATTCTTTGTAGTAGGAGGCTTCATGGTGGGTTTCGGTACACGTTATGCGGGAGGCTGCACCAGCGGACACGCCATCATGGGCTTGTCAAACTTACAATGGCCGTCATTGGTAGCAACATGCTGTTTTATGGTAGGTGGCTTTGTAATGGTACACCTCATTTTTCCCTGGTTAATGACACTTTAATTATAAAGAAGATATTGTATGCAAAAAACTAATGACGAATTTGTAGATACGCAGGTGGTTCAGCATCCTATTGAATGTGAAGCACCGAATGATCAGGTGGCCAATGAGCCTTTAATTACCGCAAACATCAAGTATATGGTTGTTGGTATCTTGTTTGGAATTGTATTTGTGAAAGCGGAAATTATTTCCTGGTATAGAATTCAGGAAATGTTTCGCCTGCACTCTTTTCATATGTATGGCGTAATAGGAACTGCAGTAGTGGTAGGACTTATTTCAGTACTATTAATTAAAAAATTCTCTATTAAAACCATGCAAGGCGAGAAGGTTGTATTTCACGACAAGACTTTTCATTGGGGAAATGTAATTGGTGGTTTGATGTTTGGTTTAGGGTGGGCCATTACAGGAGCGTGTCCGGGGCCGTTGTTTGCACAAATTGGGAGTGGTTTTCTGGTAGTGATTGTCACCCTGCTTAGCGCCATTGCCGGAACATGGGTATACGGATTGTTGCGTGATAAACTGCCCCATTAATTTTATAGGTACTGTAATCAAAGTCACAGATAAGGAAAGGACAACGAGCGATCTTTGTATGATATAAACAAGATTATATGTTGTCCTTACTTTTTGAAAATAAACACCTGACTATTAAGCATTATAAAACTGATCAATATCTTTTGCTGACATGGAAAGGCTTTATACCCAGCACAGAGTTCAGAACACTTGCCTGCGAAATTGTTAAAGCAGTTGAAAAATCAAGATGAAGAAAATTCTTTCTGATAACACAGAATGGAAAATAATCTCACCAAACGATTATAGCTGGGCTGCAAGTCATTGGTTTCCAAAAGCAGAAGAACATGGTATTGAAGAAATGGCTACAGTTTTAAGTAAAGATACTTTTAACAGATTAGCAGAAAGAACAGTACAAAACATGGCGGATGTTTCGGATATGCAAATCAAAAATTTTGAAAGCTTACAAGAACCCAAAGCTTGGCTCACTACTCGAAGTAACAAAAGTATTTTAGAAAAAGCTAAATGATAATGATACAGCAGATGCAAAATGAAAACTGAGTTTAAAGAAATACTAACAGTTACAAAGCTTATTACAAGCCTGATCATCACTTTATTTATTTTGGTGATCCTGACGAGCACAGCTGTTGGTATCCTATACGTTAAACCCACTTTCTTTTCAGACCTGGTTCAAACCAATGAGACTGCTGTTACCGTCATTAAAATTGAGAATGCATTGTCGTTTTGGGAGGCGCCAGATGTAAGCAACATTCCATCAAGTGCAGACGGAGATGAAATTCGTTATGGACGCGAATTAATTATTCATACCGCTGAATACCTGGGGCCGAAAGGAAAAGTGTTAAACATAAGCAATGGTATGAACTGCCAGAACTGTCACCTGGAAGCAGGCACTAAGATTTTTGGAAACAATTACAGTGCAGTTGCATCTACCTATCCGAAATTCAGGGCAAGATCTGGTTCGGAAGAAACGATTGAAAAAAGAGTAAACGATTGTTTTGAACGCAGCCTTAATGGAAAGCCCTTAGCTGAAAATAGTATGGAGATGCAGGCAATAGTAGCCTACATTCATTGGCTGGGCAACGGAGTACCTAAGGGTGAGGTACCCAAAGGTGCTGGTCTGGTTGAGCTATCTTATTTAGAGAGAGCTGCTGATCCAATGAAGGGAAAGATGCTCTACGAAGAGAAATGTACGGTTTGTCATGGTAGTGATGGACAAGGTGTGATAAATCAAGGTGGTAATGCCTGGACTTACCCACCCTTATGGGGCAAGAACAGTTACAATGATGGAGCAGGTTTATTCAGGTTATCACGTTTTGCTGGCTACATCAAAGCAAACATGCCACTGGGAGCAACGCATGAAACACCCTTGCTGACTGATGAAGAAGCCTGGGATATAGCAGCCTATGTTAATGCTATGGATAGACCTAAAATGGACATCAGTAAGGATTGGCCTGATATTTCTAAAAAACCAATAGACCATCCGTTTGGTCCTTTTGCAGATGGCTTTAATGAAAAAGAACACAAGTTTGGTCCATATCAACCTATTGTGAGCAAACGAAAGGAAGTGTCGGGTAAGAAATAATCAAGTAATGAAGTATGTAATACTGGCGGTCAGCCTTACACTTTTAAGTGTGCAATATACCTATGCCCAACATCAGGACCCCAGTTGGTCTGTTCGCAGGGCAATCATTAACCAGCAACGCGTGGAGAACGACAGTTTGTGTAATGTGCTGCATAAGATGGGTACTTTCGAAGGGCATTTAAGAACATTTTTTATGGGCACGACAAATCACCATGAATATCCTGACTATTATGCTTTAGGCGTTGGTGGGGGCCTTGGGTATTACTCACCTATTATTAAAAACTTTCAAGTGGGCATGTCGGGTTTTATTATCTACAATATGGCTTCATCGCATTTGGGCCCACGGAATGGTTTTTCAAACAGGTATGAGCTTGGTCTATTCGATGTCAGCAATCCTGATAACCATGAAGACCTTGACAGGTTAGAAGATTTATACATCAGGTATTATTTAAATGCAGACAAACATAGCTATGCGCAGTTTGGCAAATTCCATTTAATTACACCATTGATTAATCTACAGGATGGACGTATGCGCCCCAACCTACAAGAGGGTATATGGACTGAATGGAGTAATTGGGAGAAGATTAAATTAAAAGGAGGCTTTTTTTGGAAGACATCTCCACGCGGAACTATTCATTGGTATGATATCGGCAAATCAATTGGTGTTTACCCAATGGGAAGAGCGATCAATGGATTAAAAGCTGACTATGCCGGTTATGTGAAAACATCGGGTATAACCATTTTTAACGCAAGCTTAGTATTACACAAGAATTTGAAATCTGAAATTTGGAATTATTTTGTACCGGATTTACAAAACACGCTATTTCATAGGACAGAGTGGAAAAAGAAAAATGATCATGTACAATGGATGACAGGCTTACAATATATTTGGCAACATGCTCTTTTTAACGATACCCTTGCTGTAGAGAAACAATATGTAAGCAAGGGGGAGCAATCGCATACATTTAGCGGACGAATTGCCAGAACTAATTTATATACCAACGCTGAGTGGAACCTTAGTTACACAAGAATAACAAAACATGGCCGTTTCCTTTTTCCCCGCGAATGGGGTGTTGAACCACTCTACACCTTTATGCAGCGCGAAAGAATGGAGGGGTCAGGGGATGCACATGCCATTGTGCTACAACATCAACGCTATGCAGATAAGGCACACCATGTATTGGTTTCAGCGGGTATTGGTTCATTTTGGATGAGCGATGTGGATAATGCCGTACTTAATAAATATGCAATGCCTGATTTCTTTCAGGCGAACCTGCGGACGAAGTATAAGTTTACAGGATTCTTACAAGGGCTGCAGGCTGATTTGCTTTACGTGTACAAAGGTAATATGGAGCCAAACTTGCAAGGGTCGGTGCAGTTCTATCACAACAAGATTAATGTTCACCACCTTTCTGTTGTACTGGATTATTATTTTTAAAGATGAACCAGATACAGCTGAATTCTCACTTTGACGTGGAGTAGCAGCAGACATGTCATTGAATAATACGAAGTCATTCTTCTACTTTTTTCAACTTCGTAGGATGACTCAATTTATAATCCGCTGTCTTTTTATGGAAGCCTAAACTTTTATTAATATAACCTTTTTGATAGCCTTTAATTCTGGCATCAAACTCAATGACATCGCCAAGTTTAAGGGAAAGACTTTCAAAAGCTTTGCTGTAGGTAAACCACACATGATCTGATACCACTTGTTTAAGGTCGACATCAACCACATGTGTGAATAAAAGTGTATCTTCAGAAAACCCCTTGAAATTAGTTTTTTTACCAAAACGACTCAGTACAGCCCTGAAAGTCTTTCTTTCTTCTGCCTGTTCGGCTAATTTTTTTCTCACACATAAAACTAATAATTTATTAGCTAAGCAACGAAAGTTTGTATTAACGTGCGAGCTTCCTTTCCGGTCAAAGCAGGAAAATTATTGTTTCTTTGCCGGACAGGTGTTTAATCCAACAAGCGCATATAAAGGGCAGAACCCGACAAGACTGGTGAGTAGAAACACTATAGCCAAACCGAGTACTACATACGCTACCGTTCCGCTTATTGTATTTGTAAAATAGAGTATTGCAAAAACTACCGCAAGCAAGATGCGGATTACTTTATCGGCATATCCTACATTCTTTTTCATAAAAGTATTTTTTGATGTTTGTTTCTATACAAAGTAGCTGAATACTAGCTCACTTTATTGTGACATTTGTCACACACCCCGCCTTTCTTATTGATTCCTGACAAAAATCAGCCTGTTACTGTAACGCTTGTCACATGCAGAATCATTGCGCTTTTTCAAATTTGCCTGCATCAGATAACTCAAACACTAAAATTTCAATATATGACAATTGAACAAATCTACACAGGTTGTTTAGCAGAAGCTGCCTACTACATCGAAAGCGCAGGCGAGGCAGTAATCATTGACCCACTGAGGGAAACAGCGCCCTATATAGAAAGAGCAAAAAAAGATGGTGCAAAGATTAAATATGTAATGGAGACTCATTTCCATGCTGATTTTGTTTCAGGCCATATTGATTTGGCAAAGAAGACAGGAGCGACCATCGTATTTGGACCTACTGCAAAACCCGGATATGAAGCTTACGTGGCGGTAGACGAAGAAGTGTTCCCTGTTGGAAATATAACCATAACAGTGCTGCACACGCCCGGCCATACATTGGAATCCACTACATACCTTTTAAAGGATGAGCAAGGCAATTCACACGCAGTCTTTACTGGCGATACATTGTTTGTAGGTGATGTCGGCAGACCTGATTTGGTGCAGAAGTTAAAGGCTGAAGTTACTCCACAATACTTGGCGGGTTTATTATTTGATTCACTCCGCAATAAAATCATGACATTACCTGATGAGGTAATTGTTTATCCTGGTCACGGTGCTGGTAGTGCCTGTGGTAAGAAGATGGACAAGGAAACAGTTTCTACAGTAGGCAGACAGAAAATGTTTAATTATGCTTTACGGGCAGATATGACAAAAGAAGAATTTATTGAAGCTGTAACAGAGGGCTTGACAGAACCACCACAATATTTTCCTGCGAATGTACTGATGAATGTATTGGGCGAGGTGAAAGGTATTGATGAATTGTTAAGCGTGGGTACAAGACCTTTAACCGTGAGAGAGTTTGTGGCTGCCTGGGAGGGGAATGAAGCTTTGGTAATTGATACCAGAAAGAAAGAAGAATTTGTTCAGGGATTTATTCCTGGTTCGATCTTCATTGGTATTGATGATAACTTCGCACCGTGGGTAGGTGCCTTGATAACCGACTTGAAGCAACCTATTTTATTTATAGCAGATGCTGGGCGAGAAGAAGAAGTTGTGATTCGTTTGGCGCGAGTAGGTTACGACCATGCCCTGGGCTATCTTAAGGGAGGAATTACAGCATGGAAAGAGGCAGGTAATACCGTTGATACCCTTGATGAAGTAAGTGCACAGGAACTGGAGTCACTTACACTACTAGGCGATAAAATGAATATTTTAGATGCCCGAAGAAAAAGTGAATTTGATGCAGAGCACCTTGTACTGGCAGAAAATTTTCCTTTGGATACCATTAATCAGAATATGAGTGCACTGGATAAGCATAAGACTTACTACATCCATTGTGCTGGCGGATACAGATCTGTAATTGCTTCCTCTATTCTGAAATCAAGGGGATACCATAACATTGTCAATGTGCGAGGCGGGTACAAGGCCCTCTGCGAAACACATTTGTCGCGTACAGAGCATAAAGAAATGATAAGCGAGTTGTAATCGCTAATCTGTGCCTTTAACAATTATCCGTCTGACTGCTACTTATAAAAGTAAGTTTGGTCAGACGGATAATGCTTAGATTAAGTATTATGAGACCGTTTTTCGAAAATTATTTATTCAGATGATTGGTAACCAGTTCGGATTTATACCAATTCGAATAACCAATAATGATTAAATAGTTGCGGATGAGGTCAATCACCAAATCATCGAATCAACGAATTACCGAATCATTTTTTGACGTCTCCATCCCATCCGGTAATACCCATGGCCAGATTGTAGAGTTCACCTTTAAAACCCTTCTCTTCCATAAGTTTGCAAGCCCTGGCAGAACGGGCACCACTTCGGCAATAGACAAGATAGTTTTTTGATTTATCAAGGTTATCTACTTCTTTTTCAAAGACTCCATTATTGAAGTCTAAAAATAGGTTTGCTTGAGGAATATGACTTTCCGCTACTTCGCTAGGGGTACGGACATCAATAACAAGCGTATTAGGTTTTTTGAATAGTTCTCTGAATTGTTGGTTATCTACATTTTGAAACATAAAAAAGGGCTTATTATATAGAGCTCAATTTATGCATTTGTAACCTTAGTCACAGAACTTTTAATACTTCTTTTTCATTTTTGTTAATAGTAAATTTAGGTTATATGAGGAATTTTCTGCTTTTATCACTGTTATTAGGCCTTTCTATATTTGGCTACAGCCAGGAATCGCCCAAGGTGCTTTTTCACCTGCAATCTTCTGATACGCTGGTACATAAATCGGTGGTGACACAGATTAAGAATCTGAAGCAGGAGATCCCAACGGCAGAGGTACTGGTAGTTTGCAACGGACCCGGTGTAGAGTTCACGTTATCAAACAAAAGTACTTACATCGACCGGTTGGCGAAAATGAACCTATCCAATGTTAAGGTTGTTGCTTGTGAGTTTACTATGGCGCAAAGAAAAATAGCGAAAGCTGATCTTAGCCCATACAGTGGGGTTGTTTCTCATGGGATAGTTGAAATTGTGCGCAAACAAAACGAAAATTGGTTATACGTAAAAGCAGGTTTTTAACAGATAAAACAGAAGCAATGAAATTAGTACTAATATCCCTTGTAGCTACGTTCATGTTGATAACTTTAAGTTGTCAGTCGCAGAGTGGTGCCGTAAAACAGTTGGAGGCACAGGCATTTGAACAAAAGTTAAAGCAAACAAACACATATAATTTAGTTGACATCAGAACCCCAGATGAGTATAAACAAGGTCATCTGGAGAAGGCGGTAATGATTGACTACTACAGCAGCGATTTTAAGAATCAATTGAGTAAGCTCGATAAATCAAAACCCTTATTCTATTACTGTGCTTCCGGAGGAAGAAGTGGTAAGACAATCCCCATACTACAGGAATTAGGCTTTAAAGAAGTATATGAACTGAAAGTCGGATTTAACGGATGGCGTAGTGCAAACAAGCCTTTTGTTAAATAATGCGATTTGTCTTGTCAATACTCTTGTTGTTTATTGCTTTCGGGTCAAAAGCACAGGTTGAAAGTTCCGCTTTTAATCTAACACTGAAAGCATTATTGTCGCATAGCGTCAAAGAGATTTCTGTGGCTGAGCTAACTAAGTTGAAAAACGTGGTTTTACTGGATGCAAGAGAGGCAGCAGAATACGATGTAAGTCATTTGTTAAAAGCCAGGTTTGTTGGCTATGATAATTTCAGTATTGATTCAGTAAAAAATATCTATAAAGATGCAGCAATAGTTGTGTATTGTTCTGTGGGCTATCGGAGTGAGAAGATTGCTGAGAAGTTGAAAAGTGCTGGCTTTACCAACGTTTCAAATTTGTATGGAGGTATTTTTGAATGGGTAAATCAGGGAAATAAGATTGTCAATAGTAATGAAAGGGAAACCAGCAATATTCATGCTTATAACAAAACCTGGGGTGTGTGGTTAAATAAAGGTAATAAGGTTTACGAACCATGAAAGCATCCAAAACTGTTCTTAAGCTGCTCATTGTTTGCATCATGTGTTTAACCATTGTTACTGCAATTGTTTTATTGCTCGATTTAAGTTAGGTATGGGAGCGTATTGGAAAATTATAGTTGATTCGTACACGGGTTATTGGAACTACTTTGTTAATGAAGTGGCCTATCCGGGGTGGCACAATTATTTCTGGTGGCTGGTAGGTTTATCACTTTTTGTGTGGATACTCGAAATAATTGTTCCCTGGCGTAAAGGACAGTCCATTATAAGAAAAGATTTCTGGCTAGATGGCTTTTATATGTTCTTTAACTTCTTTCTGTTTTCATTAATTGGTTACAATGCCATCTCGAACATTGGCGTAAATGCCTTTAATGATTTTCTTGCTTTGTTTGGCATCACTAATCTGGTAGCCATCAACGTGCAAAGCTGGCCGGTGTGGGCTAAGCTGCTAACGATGTTTGTAATAGCCGATTTTATTCAATGGAACATCCACCGCTTATTACACCGCATACCGTGGATGTGGGAGTTTCATAAAGTACATCATTCTGTTGAAGAAATGGGCTTCGCTGCCCACCTGCGCTTTCATTGGATGGAAACAATCATTTATAAAGTGATCCAATATATACCGCTGGCGATGATCGGTTTTGGGTTGCAGGATTTCTTTATTATACACATCACAGCAGTCGCCATTGGCCATCTCAATCACTCAAACTTAAATATTACGTACGGTCCATTAAAATATATATTGAATAGCCCAACCATGCACATTTGGCACCACGCTAAAAAATTGCCAAATCAATATGGTGTAAACTATGGCTTAAGTTTAAGTATTTGGGATTATATTTTTGGTACGGCTTATATTCCTAAAAGTGGGCGTGATGAAAAACTGGGCTTTGATGGAGATGAGATTTTCCCTAAAACTTTTTGGAAACAAATCACCTATCCTTTATTTAAACAAAAGAATTAAGAAATTTGAAACTACTCATAGCACTAAACAATTAATTAAATGCAGAAAAAATATTGGCTAATACTTATCATTCCCATCTTGTTTCACGCCTGTTCAATTAAGCCTACGGCTCAGGAAATTATTGATTCAGCTATCTCAACACATGGTGGGAAAGTCTTCGAGCAATTTCAGGCCGATTTCGATTTCAGAGACAAACACTACACAGCCATCAGAAAAGGGGGTGAGTTTACCTATGTACGCGCCTTTACAGATTCTACTGGCGCCTACCGTGATATACTGAATAACGCTGGTTTTTCCAGATTCAGAAACGATACTTTGCAAACATTAACAAGTGAAAAGAGCAATGCTTTTACGAACTCAGTAAATAGTGTAATCTACTTTGCATTATTACCCTTCGGCTTAAATGATGCCGCTGTCGTAAAGGAATTGATTAGTGAGGAAGAGGTTAGAGGAAAGCAATATTTTGTAGTTAAAATTTCTTTTAAGCAAGAGGGTGGCGGTGCCGACTTTGAGGATGAGTTTCTATATTGGATTGAGACTGAAAAATTCACTGTCGACTATCTGGCATACAGCTATCATACCAATGGAGGGGGCATTCGCTTCCGTGAAGCAATTAATCCCCAAAAAGTTGGAGGTATACTTTGGCAGGATTATGTCAACTACAAAGCTGCGGACGAAAAAGGAACAAGCCTGCTGCAACTCATGCCTTTGTTTAAAGAAGGTAAGTTGATAGAGCTGTCACGTATTGAATTAAAGAATATTCAAGTAAGAACAGATTTTAACTGATCTTAAATCCATATGGAAAATCACACCAGGTCATGTGCTTGTCATTCATGCAGTGTTGAGCGTGTTACTGATAAAGAAAAAGAGTACCACGTATCCATATCAGAATCGAGCAGGCGCGATTTTCTTAAGAAGGCAGGCAACCTTGGTTTAGCACTAGGCCTTGGTGGTGGTTTGGTCAGTCCGCTTGCCGCTTCGGCACTTCGTGAGCAAGATGCTGCTTTAAAAAGTAAAGAGATGAAGGGCAGTGGCGTTGTAAAAAGTGGTAAGGCCACTATGATTTCCTTATTGCAGACAGCAGATATTCACGCTCAGTTACTCATACACGATGAATTTTTTATTGAAGAGGGAAAGGTTGTTTATAAAAAACGTGGCGGATATGCTACGTTAAAGTCAATGATCAATAGTTTGCGTTCGCAAAATCCTGAAAACACTTTCTTAATTGATGGCGGTGATTGTTTTCAGGGCGGAGGCGTGGCAGCATTAAGCGAAGGGCGTGCAATCGTACCCTTAATGAATAACATCGGTTATGATTTAATGTTACCGGGTAACTGGGAAGTGGTGTATGGCAAAGAGCTGATGATGAAAGATATGTTTGGCTACGATGCTCCTAAGGTGTGTGCCAATATGTTTCATCAAACCAATGATCAACTGAATGGAGATTTAATTTTTCCGCCTTATTTTGTTAAAAGATTGGGCGGTATTAAAATTGGTTTTGTTGGTTACAACGACCCCCTTACACCAAAGCGTCAGTCGCCAGCGTATAGTGAAGGCATTCAGTTTACACATCCTGAAAAAAATGTGGCTAAATATATCAGATTACTCCGCGAGTATGAAGGCTGCCAAATGGTGATACTATTAACACACATGGGGCTTGCGCAGCAAATTGGTTTAGCAAACATGCCTTTTGTAAAAGGTGTAGATTATATTCTGGGCGCTGATACACATGAACGCATTCGCCAACCTATTCAGGGTGTACACGCCAAAGTAACAGAGCCGGGTGCCTTTGGCTCCTTTGTAGCCAAGCTCGATTTTGTAGTGGAAGAAGGAGTTATCAAAGACCACACATATCAACTGCTCGATGTAGATCCCGATGTGTATAAAGAGGACGAGGAGATGAAAGCCCTGGTAAAGAAAACCCGGGAACCTTATGCAAAAAATCTCGATCGTGTAATAGGCACTACAAAAACACCCCTGGTCAGGTATTATGTAAATGAAACCCCGATGGATAATTTTATAACAGATGCCATCATGTGGAAGTTTAGACCAGACATAGCCCTTAGTAATGGTTTTCGTTTTTGCCCACCACTAGTACCAGATCCCAAAACTGGTTTGGCCGAAATAACCATGGATTATTTATGGAGTATGCTACCAGTTGATAGTGAAGCAAAGCAAGGTGAGATTACTGGAAAGCAATTATGGGATTGGATGGAGAAGGAGTTACAAAATGCTTTTGCAAAAGATCCGGCAAAACGATTCGGAGGATGGGTAGTCCGCTTTAAAGGCATGGAAGTGAATTTTACAATAGCCAATGATGCAGGCAAACGCGTTAATTGGATAAAAGTAAAAGGTAAAGCTGTTGACTTAAACAAAATATACAGTTTTGTGGCATGCGAGCGGGAAGGAGACCCGGACACAACGATTTGCCGTGTAGAAAATGTAATAGCGCCAAAACGCTTAGGTATTACCTTGCACAGAGTTATAGAAGAATACCTGGCTAAGCATTCCCCCATAGCCCCTAAGTTGGAAGGAAGAGCAACCGCCACAGATGCACCCAATACCCTACTAACGCAATTGATGGGTTTTGGGTATGAGTTTCGTTAGTTGCGCTTTGATCTTAATAAACTTTCCTTTTCACCTTTAAAATATCTTAAAAGCAATTTTTCCCTATGTGACGAAGATCACGGAACTTCTTATCCATCAACTGTAGTTTTGTAGTATATATTCAGTTTATGGAACAGAAAAAAACATTTCATGACATTATTAACAGCGAAAAACCAGTGTTGATAGACTTTTTTGCTACCTGGTGCGGTCCCTGTAAAATGATGCACCCCATTTTACAAGAATTAGCAGCACGTATTGGCAATAAAGCCAGTATTATTAAAATAGATGTTGACAAAAATCCTGCTGTTGCCAGCGCTTATCGCATTCAGGGTGTTCCTACTTTAATGGTGTTTAAAAACGGTGAACCCCTTTGGAGACAATCAGGTGTGCTTAACGCTAACCAACTAGAGCAGGTGTTAAATCAATTTTCCGAAACAACAAAAAATCAATCTGTGTGACATCCGTCACTGTAGAAGAATTTCAGAATCCTGAACTTTGTATCGTTAATTAAATAAGTCACTACTGTTCGACTAAAATTGATGTACATATTGTAACCACTTGATTTTCTTGATTCTTATCTCTCTCCAAAGGAGAGAGGTAGGAGCGAGGCTAATCAGAGAAGCATCAAGAAAATCAAGTGGTCAAAAGTCAGTTTCTTTTTTAGTCGGACAATAGGTTAAATAAGTAATCAAACAACAAATTATAGACTATGTATTTTCAACACGTTTATGACAAAAGCCTAGCACAAGCAAGTTATTTTATTGGCTGTCAAAAAGCAGGTGTGGCCATGGTAATCGATCCTAAAAGAGATGTTGATACCTACCTGGAAATTGCCAAACAGAACAATATGAAAATCACACACGTGGCTGAAACACACATCCATGCTGACTTTCTTTCAGGTGCGCGTGAGTTGGCAGCCATGACGGGTGCTAAAATGTATTTATCTGATGAAGGAGGTGAAGGATGGCAGTATGAGTTTCCACATGAAGGTGTAAAGGATGGGGATATCATAAAAGTGGGTAACCTGAAAATAGAAGTGTTGCATACCCCTGGTCATACCCCTGAAAGCATCAGTTTCTTATTGACCGATACACCCGCCAGCGATAAGCCGGTAATGATGTTTACTGGCGACTTCGTGTTTGTGGGTGACATTGGTCGTCCTGATTTATTGGAAGAAGCGGCCGGTATGATAGGCACTAAAGATATAGGTGCTAAACAGATGTACAAATCTGTTGAACGCTTCAGAGAATTAGCAGATTATATACAGGTATGGCCTGGTCATGGTGCAGGATCTGCCTGTGGTAAGGCACTGGGTGCTGTACCAAGCACAACGGTTGGCTATGAGAAGGTAAGAAACTGGGCTTTGCAATATGAAAATAATGAACCTGGTTTTGTTAAGTATTTATTGGAAGACCAACCAGAGCCTCCTAAATACTTTGCCATGATGAAGAAATTAAATAAGGTAGAACGTCCGCTCCTCACTGAAGTGCCTAAGTTGAAAAAGCTTACTGCACAAGATTTGAAAGCAGCTATGGATAAAGGTATCAAAGTTATTGATACACGTTTGAAAGCAGATTTCGCTCAGGGCTTTATTCCAGGAAGCATTAATATTCAGGGAAACAATGCATTCGCAACCTGGATGGGTTGGTTTCTTACTTATGAAGAACCTTTTATTCTAATTGCTGAAGACGACAAACTTGATGACCTGACGCGCAAGCTTATGCGTATAGGTATGGATAATATATACGGATACGTAGAAAACGTAAATGTATGGACAAGGCTTGGTAACAAGCTGGAAAAAGCAAATGTGATTTCTCTGGACGAGTTCCAAAACATCTTAAAAACAAATCACACGCAAATTGTTGACTTACGCGGTATTGCTGAATATAAATCAGGACATGTGAAAGGTGCAGAGAATGTATTTATCGGAACACTGGAGAAGAACTTGAGTAAAATAAACAAAGATCAGCAGGTAGTCATTCACTGTCAGGGAGGAGATCGTTCTTCAATAGCTTATTCTTTGCTGACAAAGCATGGCTTTAAGAATATCAAAAACTACTCAGGTGGTATAAATGAATGGGTAAATAACGGTAACCCCGTTATCACAAATAATTAGAATTAAAGATTCAATATTATGTTTAATTTATTTTCAATGGGCACTAGGGCTTACGAGAACTTAGACGGCCTCAAATTCAAAGAAAAGTTTACAGGAACAGCAGACGCTATATTGGTAGACGTGCGTACAGCTGGTGAGTTTTCATCAGGCACAATCAAGGGTGCTAAAAATATTGACTTTATGTCGCCAAGCTTTAAAGAACAATTTTTAAAGCTGGATAAGAATAAGGAGTATTTTCTCTTCTGTCGCAGTGGAAACCGTAGCGGACAAGCATGCAACATACTGTCAAAAGAAGGTTATAAAGTGCATAACCTTTATGGTGGTGTAGGTGCATGGCCAAGATAAGGGGTTGGTTTGTGTTGAGGGTAAACAGGCAGATCTGGGGACTGCCTGTTTTTTTATCATCTTAAATTGATAGTATGAAAATTTGGAATAGTTGGCCATTAGTAGCTGTTGCTTGCGTTACACTTGGTTTAGCGCCTTTTGTTCCTGAGCCGCACATTTGGGGAAAATTAAAATGGATTGCAGGAGGTGCAAATGGCATGCAAACCGTGGATTGGTTTGATACACTCCTTCACGGCTTGCCCTGGTTATTACTGCTTCGGCTGTTGTTTTTAAAAGGATTATCGCTGGTACAACCAAAAGCAGAAAAAGCTTAAATGAAAGTAGTTACGCAAACATTATTGAGCAACTGGCATTTCATGCGCTGGCTGCGTCTCGGCCTGGGCTTATTTGTGGGCTATCAGACACTTATTTTACGTGATGGATTTGCAGGCATGATAGCAGCACTATTTTTATTTCAGGCTCTTACCACTACAGCTTGTTGTGGAGCAGATGGATGTGCAGTGCCAACGAAGAAAGAAGGTAGAACTATCATTGATCAAGTAACGTATGAAGTGGTGAAATCCATAGAGGGGGGACGCCAACAAAAATCATCATCTTAATAAGAACAGAAGATCATTTCTATTGTTTACTTAGGCTGCAACTTAACTTTACTAAAGAAGTTTGTAATTTGCAGCCATGATGAGTAGATCCTTTTTTGCTTTGGTACTTTTCGTATTGCTTTTGTCTTGTATTGAGTCAACCGATACCAAGCTGCAGCGTTTTCTGCTAAAGGGAAACGAAGCCTTGATTGAAGGCAACGCACAACAGGCTTTGTACTACTTTGGAGAATCATTAAAACTGGATTCCTGTTTTGTTGACGCGCTGAATAACTCCGGCACTATTTATTTCAAACAAAATCGTTTCCCGCAGGCGCTTGAGTTCTACACTGCGGCAGTTAACTGCCAACCTGATTACTTACCCGTCTATTTTAACAGGGCTAATACTTTTTACGAACTTAAGGAGTATTACAGTGCTCTAAAGGATCTCAACAAGATCAGCTTAATTAAGCCTGACACCTTTCCCCTGCATTTTACCGAAGGATTGGTTTATACCAAACTCAGGAATTTTGTAAAAGCAGAAGAGAGTTTCACCAAAGCCTCAAGGCTGACTACCAATAATACAGAAGTACTGATTAATCTGGCCACGCTCGCTTACTATAAAGGCGAACTCGATAAAGCTAAAACTTTACTGCAAAATGCCATTCAACAAAACGATTCTATCCCCAATGCATACAATACTTTAGCATTGGTAGAGCTTGCCTTCAATAACAACAGCGAAGCATTAAAAGCTGTTAACAAAGCCTTGGCCTTAGATAAAGATGATGCCTATGCTTTAAACAATAGAGGCTTTATTCATTTAATTGAAAACAGACTTGAAGATGCATTAGCAGATATTAACCAAAGTATTTTTCTGGATCCTTCAAATCCATGGGCTTATAGAAATAAGGGTATATATTATTTGAAACTGAAGGATTATCCGAATGCCCTCCGTCTATTTAAGCAAGCAAAAAGTATGGACGATTTTGTTGAAGATATCGATGCATACATTAAAGAGGCAGAATCCGCAACGGCAAAAAAATAATGAAGCTTCAAGAACTTACTTCTTATTTGAGTCAACGATTACAATCGCCACTGCCTGGAGCGCTTGCGCATGAGCCTTTGCGTGCCAGACCAAGTGGATCAGTCATTCCTGATTTTACCCACAAGCTACCACCTAAGCCGGGAAGTGTATTAATTCTTCTCTATGAAGAAGCCGGAATTATTAAATTCCCTTTGATCAAGAGGCCACAGTATTTAGGTGCACATAGTGGTCAGATTAGTTTACCTGGTGGAAAGGCCGAGGCTGGTGAAACAATCATTGAAACAGCATTACGCGAAGGGGAGGAGGAGATTGGCATCCGGGCATCAGAAGTAAATGTATTAGGCACGCTTAGCGAATTTTTTGTGATGCCCAGTAATTTCATGGTCACCCCTGTTATTGGATTTGTAGAAGGTTCACCGCAATTCAAAGGAGACCAACATGAGGTAGAACGTATTTTACAAGGCAGCATGCAGGACTTGTTAAGGGCGGATGCCATACGCGAAAAGGAAATTCTTGCTGCAGGCCGCTTTCAGATGTGGGCACCGCATTTTGAAATAGAGCATGAAATCGTATGGGGTGCTACGGCCATGATGCTCAATGAATTCAGGATGGTCATACAAGATATTAATAATTAAGTTTATTTGGATTAATTATAAATAGATCTTAGCATTGCAGAAATTTTCAGGGCAATGAAGGCTATTTTATTATCTATCTTTCTAATTATCAATTCATTACACTCTTTTTCTCAGGAAAATTATACCATTGAGGGTGTAGTATTAGATCAGCAAGGCAAGCCGCTGCAAGGTGTTGATGTTTATGTTGAAGGTTTCAATAAAGGAACAGCCACTGATAGAAATGGGCGTTTTAAGTTGATGAGTTTAAGCCCCAGGGCTTATCGTTTAAAGGTTTCCAGTATCGGCTACGTTGCCTATGAAGAAGCCATTTCACTTCCTGAACAATCACAGCAACTGACCATCACGCTTAAAGAATCCTTATACGAACTTCCCGAAATTGTTATTAGCCGCGAAACATTAACAGGGGGTAGTCAATTTTTATCTGATGTACCCGGGGCAGCGCACTACCTCAGCGCAAAGCAACTGGATAAGTTTGCCTATTCGGATATCAATAGAATTTTACGAAATATTCCAGGCATCAATATTCAGGAAGAAGAAGGTTTTGGTTTGCGCCCGAACATAGGTATGCGCGGAAGCGGGGTAGAGCGCAGCAGCAAAATTACCTTGATGGAAGATGGAATATTGGCGGCACCAGCGCCTTACACGGCACCAGCTGCTTACTACTTTCCTACGGTTGGTCGTATGCAAGGTGTTGAAGTACGCAAGGGCTCAAGCCAGATTAAGTACGGTCCCTACACTACTGGTGGTGCTATTAATTTTTTATCGACAGCCATACCACAGCAGTTATTTGCCAAGGTAAATATCATGGGCGGCAATTATGGAAGAAGGCTTGCCCATGCAGCCATCGGACAATCTTTTGAACACGGAGGATTTGTGTTTGAAACCTATCAAAATGCTGCAACTGGTTTTAAAGAATTAGATAACGGTGGCCCTACCGGTTTTGTAGCTCAGGATTACCTTGCGAAAGTAAGACTAAACACGGGTGCTGATGCGAAAATTTACCAGGCACTTACTTTCAAAATTGCCCAGGCTACAGGAGATGCAGATGAAACCTATCTGGGTTTAACTGAAAGCGATTTTGCTATTAACCCTTTCAGAAGATATGCTGCTTCTCAAGTAGATAACATCAAAACCAATCACAAGCAGTACATGCTTAAGTACAATATCATTCCATCTAAAAATATTGATGTGTCGATCAGTGCTTACAGGAATGAATTCAGTCGCAATTGGTACAAATTGGAACGCGTGCGTTTTGATGCTTCACCTTTCAGGGCTGTATCCGATGTATTGGAAGATCCAACTACCTTTGCCAATGAGTTTGCCATCTTAACGGGTACTACCAGTCCTACTACGAATGCTTTGGTGGTGAGGAATAACAACCGTGTTTATCTGTCGCAGGGTGTGCAATCACTCGCTGGCTTCAACTTTACCTCAGGGGAAATAGCGCATGACCTTGAGTTAGGGCTACGTTACCATTTTGATGAAGAAGATCGTTACCAGGCCGATGATAATTATGCTATGAATAACGGAATACTTCAACTAAGCACCAAAGGAGCACCCGGTTCAGAAAGTAACAGAATCACCAATGCCACAGCCTTTGCAGCCTATCTTCAATACAACTTACAATGGGGTAAGTTACATGCACTGCCCGGTTTGCGTTACGAGCAAATAACATTGCAAAGAGAAGATTTTGGTAAAACCGATCCATTACGAACAGGAGCAGCCTTAGTGAAGTCAGGTAATACAACGGATGTATGGATTCCAGGTATCGGTTTTGAATATACCCTGGGCACTTTTGCAAAAGCCTTTGCTGGTATTCACAGAGGCTTTGCACCTCCGGGTGTCGCTGAGGGCGCACAACCGGAAAAGAGCATTAACTATGAGTTAGGTGCCCGTGTAAATAAAGCAGGTCTTAACCTTCAATCAGTACTGTTCTTTAACGATTATCAAAACCTGCTCGGATCAGACCTTGCTGCGGCCGGAGGCGGAGGTACAGGCGATCAGTTTAATGCTGGTGAAGCAATTATTTATGGTGCTGAGTTTGAGTTAAATTACCTCGCTGTGCTTCCTAATAAAAATGGCTTAACGTTTCCATTGGTATTGGCTTATACTTTTACTAATGGCGAATTTGGAAGTTCTTTTGCGGCAACAAACGAAGATTGGGGAAGCGTAGCGCGTGGGGATCAATTACCTTACTTATCCAATCATCAGCTTACTGCCAATGCTGGGGTAGACCATCGCTTATTCAATGCCAACATCAGCAGTAAGTATGTTGGTGCCATGCGTGCAACACCAGGTACCGGAAGTATAGCAACGAATGATTTGATAGATGCGAATTTTGTAATTGATGTCTCGGGCAGTTATAAAATTAGTAAAGCTGTTTCTGCTTTTGTAAGTGTAAGCAACCTTACGGATCAGGTGTATATAGTAGCAAGACGTCCGGCTGGTGTACGTCCGGGGATGCCAAGAACTTTTCTCCTGGGTATTAAAGCAAACTTGTAAAAACTATAAAGTGTAAGGCAAGAACTGAGAAATGTCTCCTTTATACTTGTGCACCTCTCTGATGATAGAAGAGTTAATCCAGGCAAATTCAGGAGAAGTAATCAGGAATACAGACTCTAAATCACCGTAAAGCTTTCGGTTGATTTGTGCGATGCTGTTTTCGTATTCAAAATCGGTGGTGTTGCGAAGACCACGGAGTAAATAATTGGCCTTGTGTTTTCTGGCAAACTCAGCCGTTAACTCGGCATACGTTTCAACTTTTATGTTGGGATATTTTTCAAAAGTTGTTCTGATCTTATTCACCATCTGGTTTACCTCGAAGTACCGCATGCTTTTGGCACTGTTGTAACCAATAGAGATAATAATCTCATCGAAAATATGTAAACCACGCAGTACTATGTCATGATGCCCTTTTGTAAAAGGATCAAATGAGCCTGGGAAAAGGGCTATCCGCTTCATTAAATATTATGCTTTAGCAATCAGATTAATGCTATATAAATCAAAGAAATGTTGCTCCTGTAATTCGTCAAAGAAATAACTGAAGCGCAATGAAGAAGGTCTTGCACCGAAACTTACATTACTGATGAACTTGTAAAACTCGTGATAATGTGGAGAATTCTTACCGATATAGCCCCACAACACAACCTGACTGCTCCGTTGATCCATCTTTAGCGATTTCATCACCAGCATGATGTAACGCACATAGTCCTGAAACTGATTGATGACAAATTGATTGTAATAGATCAGCTTCCCTTTATTGCAGGAAACAATATGTAATTTGAAGCGATCGATGTAAACGTAGAGTGTATTGTTATTGTATTTTACAGACTCAGATAACACACCTTCAATTAAGGCTGCTGACTGGTGTAAAAAAGTTGGCTTGCTATTCGGATAAATGGATTTCAACCAATCAATCAAGTCAGTGGAAACGGCAAACACCGTAACGGTATCTTGTTTATTGTGTTGTGCTTTTAGAATGGTCTCTGTTTGTTCATCTACCTGAGCATTGAACATCAGGTATTCAAGCATGGAGTCCTCATTAAATAAAGCGGCAGGAACCTGAACAAATTTCTGAGTCTTAAAAGATACTTTAATACTTCCCCAAAACCCAGCGCCCAAAACCGCATGGCTTTCAAAAAGATCTTGTAATGAGGTTAGCTGTTCTTGTGGCGAGCTTACTTCAGGGAGTACATAATCTTCCAAAAGCAATACCCTTTGGTCATCAGAGACTACCAACACCTGGAAATCACGTATACCTATGTGTAAACACAACTGGTATTGATGAAGGGACTCTTCATCAAACCGGTCGTCTTTTATTTTCTTTAATAGCCTATAGTGTTCCGTTCTTACTTGCACCTTATTCCCAGTTACCGGCAGTACTTACATCAGTACGTGATCCAAAGCGAAGAGGTTTTCTGTTTTTCGCTTCATTCTTTTCTCTACGCTCAGGGTTGGTAGGCGCAGGGTCTTTCACCTCAATTACAGAAACTTTAATACCATTTCTGTCTTTAACTTCCGTAAAAATGTCAAAAGTTTTACCGCCTGAACCTGGTACAACCGCTAATGTCTTGATATCCACTTTAGGATTCAATAAATAATTCCAGTAGCCGATAATCAAATCGCCCTTTGAAACGCGGTCACCTGATTTTAGGGAAGTAACATTGCTGATAGTTCCGCCTTCCATAAACGGGTATTCATCAGATTTTTCGTTACCATCTTTTTTCATACGATAAGATTTTGAGCCCTTCACCACTTCATCACCAACTTTAACATAAACCTCACGTAACTCGCCATTGTCTGCGGCATTAACTGTATAGTTCTTTTTGAAAATCTTGTCTTTAGCTGAAAGGAAACCGATAGTATCTATATTAACGATAACCTCCTCAACACCATAACCTTTAGGGATAATTGTCTCCTTCTTTTCTATGATAGGCACAGAACCAGTCTCAATAAAATTGATCAATGTATCCCAGCTGCTTGTATATTTTCCGTATTGTTCCAGGTAAGCTTTTTCAGCTTCACGGATAATACTTAATTTTTCAATAATCTGAGCCTCAGTATTAGCGATTGCTTCGCGCTCTTTAATGGTGGTATCAATGCTGTTATAAAGATAGTAGGCCAGAAAAATGCTTACGGCCAAAAGTACAAAAGCTATAATCTTGGTGAGGTTCATGGTAAACGGTTTAAGCTACAAGTATAGTTATTTTCGCGGCTAAATTACAACAATCTCCTATATCCGCGCAGTTTTCTTAGTTCAAATGGTGAAGCAGCCATTTCAAAAATCCCGTGCCTTTGGTTAGGAGGTAAGGCCAGGATTTCATCATAACTTTTAAAGGCGGCATCCTGCAAAATATTTATGCTCGTTTCCGGGTCATGGCCAAGCTGAAGCCGGCCAGATTGTATATGCACTTCAAAAAACAGTTCAATGGCATGCAAAGGGGGCTTGATGAATTCCGTGGCAAATAAGAAATCGCCAACGGTCACGTGTAATCCCGTCTCTTCAAGGAACTCCTTTACCAGGCTAGCTTCTGCACTAGCCTCATAATCAATGCCTCCGCCAGGGGGAGCCCAGAAATGTTTCGCGCCAAGGTGCCCGTGGTCCAATACCAATAATTCTTCATTTTGCCAGCAAAGGCCACACACACGAACGCGTAACTTGTGCCCATATACCTGCTCTATTTCCTTTTTCATATTGGGTTACCTCCACTCATCGAGAAACATCTACCGTTAACGAACTTTAACAGCCAAAAAACCGTAGTTCTGGCAGTAATATTGTTATTGAAAGCTTAAATTTGAACAAATTTTAAAGAGTATGAAAAAAGTACTAATGTTTGCAATTCTGTTGGTATCTGCCAGCGCAGTATTTGGTCAGGCCGGTGCGCCTAAACAAAATGGCCCTGTGATGACCTGGGATAAAAGCACTCACGATTTCGGAAATATTGTACAGGGGGATGTGGTTGAACATACTTTTAAGTTTACCAATACTGGTACAGAGCCACTGATTATTACCAATGTTCAGGTGAGCTGTGGTTGTACTGTGCCAAAAGGTTGGCCAAGAGATCCTGTTATGCCAGGTGGTACAGGTGAGTTAACGGTAGCTTTTAACAGCACAGGAAAAATGGGTGCGCAGACAAAACCTGTTACCATTATTTCAAATGCAGTAAACGATACGAGAATAGTTTTTAATACAGTTGTATTAGACAAGAAGCCTCAATAAGAAGCTGCTATTGATAAAAATAAAACCTGCTGCAACAACAGCAGGTTTTTTTTATGTCCGCTTGATAAACTGCCATAGTACACTTGCCCAAGCAGCCAAAAGTAAAGTACCCCCCAGTGGAGTTACCAATACCAGGGTAATTGCGTTAGTCAGGGCTAGAAAATAAAGACTGCCACTGAAGAGTAAAATGCCAGCCATAAACAGGCCTGCACTTAGGCCATGCTTCTGTGTTGTATCCAGTCCAAGAAAGAGTAACACCAGCGTATGGAAAAACTGGTAGCGTACAGCCAACTCAAAAGTGTCAACCCTGCCATATTTACTCAATGTTTCTTTAAGTGCATGTGCACCAAAAGCCCCGAGCGCAACGCAAAGCATACCAGAGGCCGCAGCTATTATTAAAATATATTTAGACTTCATATCGTAGGATAATTTCGTTGACCAAAAATGGCGGAGCCGACCCTTACCATAGTACTTCCTTCTTCCATGGCCACTTTGTAGTCACCACTCATGCCCATCGATAGCTCTTTCATGACCACATTTTCCGGAAGGTGCATTGATTTTAATTCCTCAAAAAGTTGTTTCAAGCTTTTGAACTCATTCCTTACCTGCTCCATGTTTTCGGTAAAACTGGCCATGCCCATTATGCCTACAATTCTTATCCCGTTTAGCTGCGCCAGGGCAGGGTCCTTTAGTAAACCCATTACTTCAGAAGGAGAGAAGCCGAATTTTGTTTCTTCCTGTGCTACATGTATCTGAAGGAGGCAGTCTATCCTGCGATTAAATTTATTTGCCTGCTTATCAACCTCCTGCAGAAGTTTCAGGCTGTCGATAGAGTGAATGAGGTGAACAAAGGGCGCAATATATTTTACCTTATTGCTTTGTAAATGACCAATTAAGTGCCACTGAATGTCTTTAGGGAGTGCCTCATACTTGGCCGTCAGTTCCTGTACTTTATTTTCGCCAAAAACCCGCTGGCCACAGTCATAAGCCTCCAGCACCTTTTCCACAGGATGTGTTTTACTAACCGCGATCAACGTGCAACCTTTTGCAACCGTTTTTAGTATTTCCTCTAAATTTTGTTTGATAATCATGTATTTTTAGCGGTTCAAAAGTACAGTGTAAACTTCATTTAACGATGGCCATACTCGGAACCTTATTAAAAAAGGGAATTCGCTTACGCGAAATGCTTGAAGAAGAATACACTTCTCCAGGCGATTTACAGAAAAAAGAGCTGAAGGAGTTGTTAATGACAGCCAGCGGTACAGAATTCGGAAAACATTATCATTTTCCGTCCATACTTAAGGCTTTCCGAAAAGGGGGGCATGAATATTACAGGCAATACAAGAATGCTGTCCCTTTGCATACCTACAATAAAATGTATAGCGACTGGTGGAAACTATCGCTGCGGGGTGTAAAAGATGTTTGCTGGCCTGGTAGAGTAAAATACTTTGCCTTAAGTTCCGGAACATCCGAATCGGCTTCCAAATATATACCGGTCACTAAAGATATGACCAAGGCCATTCAGAAAACAAGTGTGCGCCAAATTCTTACACTTTCTAAATACGATTTGCCCCCTAATGTATTTACATCAGGTATTATGATGTTGGGAGGCAGTACACACTTGAATAAGCGAGGTAGTATTTTCGAAGGCGACTTAAGTGGTATACAGGCTGCACGCCTTCCTTTTTGGTTTCAGCATTTTTATAAGCCTGGAAAAAAAATAGCCAAAAACAGAAATTGGGATGCCAAGCTGGATGAGATTGCAGCAAAGGCAAAGGAGTGGGATATAGGCATCATTGTTGGTGTGCCGGCTTGGCTTCAGATTCTGATGGAAAAAATTATTGATTACCATAAAGTAAAAACCATACATGATGTGTGGCCAAACTTATTGGTTTATGTGCACGGTGGCGTTTCTTTCGACCCATATAGAAAAGGTTTCGAGAAATTGCTGGGAAGACCCATTCATTATATAGAAACTTATCTGGCATCTGAAGGGTTCATTGCTTTTCAGGCCTATCCCAACAGACGCTCAATGCGCCTTGTGTTGAATAATGGAATCTTCTATGAATTTATTCCATTCGAATCAAAGAATTTTGACGCCAACGGTGATGTATTGCCTGAGGCTGAAACACTGATGATCGATGAAGTAGAGGAGGGTAAAGAATATGCTATTCTCCTATCAAGTTGTGCCGGAGCCTGGCGTTATCTGATTGGGGACACCATTAAATTTGTTTCGAAGGAAGAAGCAGAGATTGTTATCACCGGAAGAACGAAACACTTTTTAAGTTTATGTGGCGAACACCTTTCGGTGGATAATATGAACAAAGCCATTGAACTGGTTGCCAACGAACTCAATGTAGCTATTCCGGAGTTTACAGTGGCCGGCATACCGCATGATAACTTATTTGCTCACCATTGGTATGTTGGTACAGATAATGAAGTGGAGGCAAAATTATTAAAGGAAAAAATTGACGGCCATTTAAAAGAATTGAATGACGACTATGCAGTAGAACGCAGTGCAGCACTCAAAGATATACATGTAGAGGTGCTTCCATTAAAAACTTTTTATGCCTGGATGGAGTCTAAAGGGAAAGTGGGAGGACAAAATAAATTTCCCCGTGTTATGAAAAATACACAATTGGCCGACTGGCAATCTTTCATTCAAAATTTCAGTAATGGAAATCGTTCTTAATGGTGTGATTTCCGGAGTGGTATTGGCTTTTTTAATCGGGCCTGTATTTTTCACAATCCTTCAAACCAGTATTGAACGCGGCTTTGTAAGTGGCGCATGGGTGGCCGTTGGGGTTTCTCTTAGCGATGCACTCTACATTCTGATTTCTTATCTGGGCCTGTACCAATTTTTTGAAGATGAAACCTCACGCCTGTATTTGTCATACGTGGGTGGAGGCATACTGCTGGTGTTTGGCCTTTACTACTTATTTATAAAGAGTAGAAAACTGCAGGAGTATCATCCGGAACACATTAAATCACGCAGTCCCTTGCGTTTGATGGCTAAAGGTTTTCTTATCAACGGTCTAAGCCCAATGGTATTAATTTTCTGGATTGGGACAGTCGGGCTGGCTACCACCGAATTTGGTTATGTAAAAGACTGGCAGGTAGGCACCTATTTTTCAGCTATTGTTGCCACAGTTTTTGTGACCGATTTAATCAAGGCAAAGTTGGCAGATCGCTTGCGTTTGGTGATGACAAGAAACACCATTCGAAGGTTGAATATCGTGCTCGGGATCGTACTACTTTTTTTTGGTGCCCGCCTGATTTTCTATGCCGACAAACTGGTTTGATTAATCCTGCAATACATTACTCATAAAACTCGACTTCAAGGCGAGCCATAGGAGTAAAAGTAATATTGCCCACACCATGTAGTTGTAATAGTAATCGGATGTGTCCTTAAACCTTGTTTCTTTTATCTCCGCTTTTTCGAAAGCATCTATTTGCGCGAATACAGTTGAGAGTGCCTCATTATCGGTAACACGGAAAAACTGACCGCCACCGATATCAGCAATTTTGCGCATCGTAGTTTCATCAACAGTATTTTCGATCATGTTGGGCTTTCCGAAAAAATCTTTTCCATACGGCACCATACCTTCTTTACCTACAATGATGGTATAGATTTTAATCCCATAAGCTGAAGCCAGTTCAGCCGCAGTAATCGGGTCAATATTGCCCGCAGTATTATCGCCATCGCTTATTAAAATTGCAACTTTAGATTTTGATTCTGATTCGCGCATGCGATTAGTAAGCACACCCAAGGCACTACCAATGGCTGTACCTCTGTTCTCGATCATCTCAAAATTAATTTCGTCAAAATAATTTTTTAGCAAATCGTAATCGGTGGTGAGTGGGGCCAAAGAAAAGGCATCGCCCGAAAATACGACAATGCCAATGCGGTCTTGCTTTCGACCGCTCACAAAATTATGAGCAACTTCTTTTGCTGCGGCCAGGCGGTTGGGTGTAAAATCTTCTATCTGCATGGATTGTGATATATCCAGGGCCAGCATGATATCAATACCCTCTGTCCACTGCTCAACCTTTTCATTTGTTTTTTGAGGTCTGGCCAAGGCGACTAACAACAGCACCATCATCAGCATAAAAACTAGCTCGGGTAATAAGCGTAACCACGCAAGTGCGGTACTGTGCAAATCTTTTTGCGCCAACGCAACCGGTAATTTCTGATTGAAGTTATACCGTGTTAACCAACGAATAATGAACAAAATTAAAACACCGGGGATTCCATAAAGCACTAAGGGTTGTTCCCAGGTAAATGCAGAGAGGGTGGAGGGAGAAAACCAGGTAAGTGAGTACCAGGGATCTGTAGTATTTAGTTCATCCATGTTTTACCTGATCTAATTTTTGTTGAAAAGTATGCATGGCATGTTCGCGCAAAAAAGCCACAGGTTGTTCTATCTGCTGATTGTTACCATATACAGAAGCATCAACTAAACGCAGTTGCTGTCCGAGGCTTTGGTTTTGTAAAAGTCGTTCTGTCTCTTTTGCAGTAAGTTTTGTATACGGTTTGGCGTCAAGCGATTCCATATATTTTTTCCATAGAAACAAAAGCTGTTCAGCTTGTTTAGCATTAAAGGCCTCCCGCAGTGTCTGATTATATCTGTCAAAACTATTGACAAAGGATTCATGCTCTTTAATGAGACGTTTTACTGTAAAATGCTTGCGTATCCGTTTACCAAATACCAGCCAGAGAATAACTAACAAAATTAAAAGACCACCACCAATGAAGAGCAGGAGCGGGTAATTCAATAGCCAGTCAACAGGTTCGTAAGCGGTGTTACTGATCAGCGGTAAATTTTGAGCCTGAAGTGTATCGGGTAGGGGTATGGTTACAAGCTCTTTTAAAAACACACTGTCTATTGCTGTCGAAAAGGCGGTACAGTCTTGTTGGTGCAATACAAAGGCAGATAATTGCAACATCTGCACAGGATCAACCTCAAAAGTACTGAGTGTATAAACCGCGCTGTCGTAGCTTATGCTGTCGCGTGTAGTGGTGGTAAAATATTTTTTCCGGACAAATTCAAAAGGAGAAAAGTTATAGGTGGAATCAGGAAAGATCACCTGAAGTTTTTTCGGATAAGTGGCAGACAGATAAAAAGCGGCCTCATCTCCAATCACTACACTGTCCGGTATAAAGGCACCCCTGACTGTTACCTGCCCGCAGGTGGAGAAAGCTGTGAGGGAAGCCAATACGAAAACTATAGCACGCAAATACATAACAGGGCTTCTCATGATTAAACTTTCATCGTACGGTTACGAATTTTAAAGAGACGAAGCAGTTTGGGCACATAATCATCCTCAGTGCTTAACGATACAAAGTTGATTTGGTGTTTACGCGAAAATTTAGTGAGTTCATCTTTTCGATCCACTACCTGACTGGAAATTTTTTGACGAAAATCGCCAAAGGAAGTATTAATCCATAAGGTCTTGCCACTCTCTTTATCCTGCACAGGGATGATGCCCAGTTTGGGTAAATTTGTTTCGCGTGCATCGCTGACGTGTATCATCACGAGATCGTGTCGCTTGGCCAGCGCTTTTAAATCGTGATAGAAATCCCCACCATCAATAAAATCTGAAATCATGACGATAACACTTCTTCGTTTTATGATATTCACCGCAAAAGATATAGCCTTACTTAAATTGGTTGTTTTCGATTGTGGTTTTAGTTTGGCAAGTGCCGAGATGATTTCATAGGCCTGACTATTGCCTTTGGTTGGCTTCAGGTACAATTCATTTTTGTCAGAGAAGCAGATAAGCCCTACGTGACTCGACTCTTTGGTGGCAGCCAGAGAAAGTACACCACAAATTTCTTTGCCAATATCACTTTTTGTTCGGCCCTCATTGCCAATATTTTGTGAGGCACTCACATCCAAAATAAAAAATACGGTCTGCTCTTTGTCCTCCCGGAAAGTTTTTACGAAAAGCCCATGTCCCTTAGCCGAAACATTCCAGTCAATACTGCGAATATCATCACCGTATTGATAGGGCCTTACATCGTCAAATTCAAGCCCCGAGCCCTTGAAAATAGAATGAAAATCCCCCATCATGTGGCTATTGATAGCCTTCCGAATCTGGATTTCGTACTTTCTTAACTTTTTTAACAGCTCTTTCATCAGCAATCAGGCAGTATATTTGCTTTCTTTTGAGACTACCCCAAATGGATCATACCCATTATAGGTAGATAACTCAAAAATAATTATTTGCCTCTATTTTAAAGGTTTTTATGCTACAACTACGCGATTCTTTCTTTCAAGGGCTTGTTTGCCTGATAATGTCACTTTTTGTACTTGCCTGTACAAACGAAAAGAAGCCTGCACGGTTATTAAGCGAGGCAGAGATGACACGTGTGATCATAGAAATCTACCTAAATGAAGAGAAAATTAATAGGATGAACTTGAGACGCGACTCTGCAGAAAAGATATTCAGCCTGGCAAAACCTGTTATTTTTCAAAAAATTGGTGTTAGCGACACCTTGTTTCGTGAGTCATTGGAATATTATGCGGCTAAGCCTGTGGCGCTGGAAAAAATTTATTCGGTAGTGGTAGATTCTCTCAATTTAATGGAGCAACGACTCACGGTTAAGCCAGCAGCGCAATGATTTACCCTGATAACCTTGAGATTAAACTAGGATTTGAGCAGATCCGGCAGCGGCTCACCAACTATTGCCTTTCATCAGCAGGCGAGCGCTTGGTGGCTGCCATGAAGTTTAGTGCAAAGTTTGATTTTATTACCCTTCAACTCAGGCAAACAGCTGAATTCAAATCAATAGAAGAACGGTCACTCGATTTTCCTGCACGACATTTTGTTGATCCTGAAATGTGGTTTACCAAAGCATCCATTGAAGGCAATTTTTTGGATGAGCAGGACTTCCTGCAAATAATCAATTCTCTGACCAGTATCCAGGCGTGCAAAAACTTTTTGATCAAGTATCAGGAAGCGTTTCCCGAATTGAATAAACTAGCGCTACCTGTTGGTAACACACAGGAATTACAACGCGAAATCGCCAGTAAGATTGATGACACAGCGCATGTTAAAGACAATGCCACTGCAGAATTGCAAAGTATTAGAAGAAAATTGCGTGATGAACAAAGTCGTCTGCGAAGAGTAGCTGAGCAAATCTACCGACAGGCCGTGCAGGAGAAATGGGTACCGGAAGGTGCCTTACCTACCGTGCGCGATGGTCGTGTGGTAATACCTATTTTGGCAGAGCATAAACGCAAGCTGAAGGGATTTATTCAAGATGAATCAGCTACCGGACAAACGGTATTTATGGAACCAGCGGAAATGCTGGATACGAATAATGAGATTCGTGATCTTGAACATGCGGAGCGAAGAGAAGTGGTCAGAATATTAACAGCCTTAACCACAAGGTTAAGACTTGAGTTGCCTACACTTAAAACAGCCTATGCCTTTCAAGCCATTATCGATTTTATAAGAGCAAAAGCCAAGTTGGCTAGAGATATAGAAGCGGTGTTGCCTTTGGTGGAAAATCGGCCTGTCGTTGAATGGTTTAATGCTAAGCATCCTGTTTTGTTTTTGAGTTTGAAAGGAAAGCGAGAAGTGGTGCCACTCAACATAAAGTTAGATGATACAGACAGGGTTTTACTTTTATCAGGACCTAATGCCGGGGGAAAGTCAGTTTGTTTAAAGACACTGGGCCTGCTTCAATATATGTTGCAATGTGGTTTGCTTGTACCCATGGCCGACCATTCCCGCATGGGTATTTTTAAAGACATCTTTCTGGATATTGGCGATCAGCAATCTTTAGAAAATGATTTGAGTACCTACAGCAGTCATTTGAAAAACATGCATGTGTTTTTAGAAAATGCAACGGATCAATCGATGGTGCTCATGGATGAATTAGGTTCAGGTACTGATCCTAATTTTGGTGGAGCTATCGCACAGGCCATTCTCGCATCTTTATTAGATAAGAAAGTCTGGGGTCTGGCTACCACACATTATTACAATCTAAAACTTTTTGCAGATCAGGCCAATGGTATAAAAAATGCAGCCATGCGCTTTGATGAAGAGCACTTGCAGCCTCTCTATCAATTAGAGATGGGTAAGCCCGGCAGTTCTTTTGCGTTGGAGATTGCACGCAAAACGGGCATGTCAGCAAACACTTTAAAAGTGGCTGAAAGTTTGGTAGGTACTGATTTGGCTGGTTTTGAAAAACTATCGCGCACGCTGGAACAAGAGCGAAAGGAAAATGAAGAGAAGACCAGGCAAGTTGAAAAGTTACAAGCTGAGTTGAAGCAAACTCTTGCGAAGTATCAAACACTATCCAGCGAGTTAGAATCCAAGAAAAAAGATATTATCGGTAAGGCCAAAGAAGAGGCCATGACTTTACTAAAAACCACCAATCGCGAGATTGAAAAAACGATCAGGCATATTCGCGAAAACAAAGCAGAGAAAAAGGAGACATTAAAAGTCAGAAAGTCACTTGAGGATTTATCGCATAATGTAGCCAAAGGTTTGCATGAGAAAGCACTTCCTAAAACAGAGAAAATGGAAGAGGGGGATCGGGTACGTATTATGGGCCAGCAGGGCAGTGGTTTAATTCTTTCGCTTCAGGGTAAGAATGCAGTGGTGCAATTTGGTGAGTTAAAATCTACCATCAGCTTAACTAAGCTGGAGAAAGTCGAAGGCGCTTTTCAAAAAGAATTGGCAGTAAAACTGAGAAGCAGCGGTATTAATTTATATGAAAAACAAGCGGCCTTCAATCCTTCCCTTGATGTACGTGGTAAAAGAGTTGAAGAGTTAATGCCTGTACTTGAATCATTTATGGATTCAGCCATTTTGTTAAGTCATGGTGAGTTGAAAATTCTCCATGGCAAAGGAGAAGGTGTGCTTCGTAAAGTAATTCGAGATAGACTAAAGCAATATAAACAAGTAGCTTCTTTTAAGGATGAGCATGTAGACAGAGGGGGTGATGGAATTACGATTGTTGTCTTAAAATAAAAAAGGTGCTTCGTTTGAAGCACCTTTTTTAATATTTTAAAGGGTAGAGATTAGTTAGTTGTAAATACAAACTCCCAGTTACCTTCAACTTCGTTAGTGCGTGAGCCAGCCCATCCTGTACCTGCTACTGTAAAGTTCAAAGTCAATGTTTTAGCATCAGCAGACAACACATAAGACATCTGTACTTCGTTGGCATCAGAATCTCTGATAATGGTAGTCTTAGCACCTTCACCTTCTGCAAAAGACCATGAGCCGCTTGCAGGCCATGGGCTAGGGTTAGGTCTTGTTCCATTTACCGTATATTGGTAAGGGCCCTCAGGTGAGCTAGCGTTAAAGGTACCGGCCAATACAAGTGATAGTGTGCTGAAATCAGTACGAGGTGTGGTACCTAACTTGGCTGAGGAGATTGTCCAGGTTTTGGCAAACTTACCAAGTTGTACTTTTTCAAATGGATCCGGATCATCACCAGGCTTACAACTTGAAACAATAATAACTGCTGCCAGCACTAAAACCAGGGGTATATTTCTTAAAAACTTCATATTGATCTTTTATAATATTCAAAAATAGGGAAAATGTCGGTTTCTGAAAGTTTTTTAATCAGATGGATATAAATTGATTTAAGCGCACACTTGTAACCCCCTTAAAATTTAAAGTCATTCATTTTAATACTTTCATGGCTATTCTCATACTCTCTGGGGTCGTTAGAGGCTATAAAAACAACAGAATCGGTGATTAAGTTAAGTTGCTTTTTGTACCAGTTAATGGCTTTTTCGTCCAGATTGGTGAAAGGTTCATCTAAAAAAACAAAACTAGCCTCGGTAAATATAGCCAATCCAAGTTTTACACGTTGCCGCATCCCGGAGGAATAATTGCCGATTAATTTGTCTTTAGCGTGTTCCAGTTCCAAAAGTGCTGGTAAGTCTTTTATAGAAAGCCCGATTCTTGGTTTTCTCATTTTAAAATGAAAATCCAATAACTCAACAAGTGTAAACTCTTCTATTAGATCCAGATAGGGTGTTGCAATACTTATTTGCTGAAAAATAGTGTCAACAGGTTTTGCAATACCTTTAACCTGATAGGAGACCGTGCCTGCGCTGGCAGGTACTTGTCCCCATAAAACCTGAAGCAAGGTTGATTTACCGGATCCATTAGGACCTGTAATGACGTAAGTGTTGCCTGCTGTAAACTGATAACTAAAGTCTCGAAAAATCCACTCCCGGTTAAATCGCTTACCGAGTTTTCCTGTTTGCAGATAAGTAGCTGGATTAGCCAAGGCTATTAAAGCACTTAGTTGCCATAACCTTTCATGATACCGCGTTCCGACTCTTTTACGAAATTAAGAATCAGCTCTCGCTCATCGCTCACTGGCAGTTCAGCTTCAATCATTTCAATGGCCTTTGAGTTGTTCAGCCCACGCATAAAGATGTAACGGTATATTTCCTGAATCTCGTTGATCTTATCAGCGCTGAAACCTCTTCTTTTTAGCCCCACTGAATTAATTCCTGCATAGGTTAGTGGCTCTCTGGCTGCTTTAGTGAAGGGCGGAATATCTTTACGCACTAAAGAACCTCCTGATACCATAACATGAGCCCCCACCTTTACAAACTGGTGCAGTGCACTGGCACCACCAATAATAGCCCAGTCGTCTATGGTAACATGGCCAGCCACTTGTACAGTGTTTACTAATATACAGTTGTTGCCAATGATGCAGTCGTGTGCTACGTGAACATAAGCCATGAGAAGGCAATTCTTACCAATGGCTGTTTTCATTTTATCGGTTGTGCCGCGGCTGATGGTTACATACTCACGGATAACGGTGTTGTCACCAATAATGGTTTCTGTTTGCTCACCGGCAAATTTCAAATCTTGCGGGATAGAAGATATGGATGCACCAGGATAAACCTTCACATTTTTTCCTAAACGTGAACCATCCCAGATAACTGCTCCGGGGCCTATCCATGAACCATCATCAATTACTACATCTTTTTGAACAGTAGCAAAAGGTTCAATCACTACATTTTTGCCTATCCTGGCTTCAGGATGTACGTTGGCTAAGGGATATTGGCTCATGAATTTTTACGGACAATGCTAGCGGTCATGGTTCCTTCACAAACAAGCGTGTTACCTACATAAGCACGGCCTGTCATTTTTGCGATACCTCTTTTAATAGGCGCCAGCAAATCGCACTGAATAACCAGTGTATCGCCTGGGAGCACCATTTTTCTAAAGCGGAAATTTTCTATACCTAAAAAGTAGGTCCAGTAGTTTTCAGGATCGGGTACTGTGTTTAGTACCAGAATGCCACCAATTTGTGCCATGGCCTCTACCTGAAGCACACCTGGCATTACTGGGTTGCCAGGAAAATGTCCTTGAAAGAATGGTTCATTCATGGTTACATTCTTCACACCGGCTACACTTTCGTTATCGAGGTAAATAATTTTATCAATGAGTAGGAATGGATAACGATGAGGCAGGGTAGCCGCAATCTTATTGATATCCATTACCGGAGGTAAGCTTGGATTGTATTTTGGTCTGCCTTGCTTATCAGCTTCAGCCATCGCCTTTTTCAGCTTTTTCGCAAAAGCCACGTTAGCCGCGTGACCAGGACGGGCAGCCAATACCTGAGCCTTTAGGGGGCGGCCAGCCAGGGCTAAGTCACCGACAACGTCTAAAAGTTTATGACGTGCTGGTTCATTTTTGTAACGAAGCTCAACATTGTTCAAAATGCCTTCATGTTTAACCTCAACTTTAGGTTTACCCAGCATTTGGGCAATATTGGCCAGTTCATCGTCTTTCACGATTCTGTCTACAATCACAATGGCATTGTTCAGATCACCCCCCTTAATGAGGTTGTTTTTGTAGAGCATCTCCAACTCATGCAGGAAGCAGAAAGTTCTGCAGGAAGCAATTTCTGTTTCAAATTGGCGTATATCAGTAATTGAAGCATGTTGGCTGCCTAATACTGGAGAATTATAGTCAACCATAACAGTCACTCTATAATCATCTAAAGGAAGGGCAGCAATTTCAACATTGCGGGCAGCTTCTCTATAAAAAAGAGGCTCCTGTACATCGAAGAAATCGCGCAAGGCGTTCTGCTCTTCTGTACCTGCTTCTTTCAGTTTATTAACAAATTCGATGGAACTGCCATCCATAATCGGACACTCAGGGCCATCCAATTGGATTAACACATTGTCTATTTCCAGGCCAACCAATGCTGCCAGGGTATGTTCAATAGTGCTTACCCGGCCACCGCTTTGTTCAATGGTTGTACCCCTGGAAACGTCCACCACATTGTCGCAATCTGCGTCAATAATAGGAGAACCAGGGAGATCAATTCGTTGAAATTTAATGCCGTGGTTAGGTTTTGCCGGTACGAAGGTCATTTTAGTAGGGGCACCTGTATGGAGGCCTACACCTGAAAGCGTTACCGATTTTTGAATAGTCTGTTGTTTGATATTAAGCATCTTTTGAGTCCTGCAAAGTCGACAAAGTTAAGCCGAATTATCGGGATATTCCAAAAAATGCATCAAGACGTGTGCTCAATGGTTCTTAGAGACTATGGCCGTTGCTTTTGTAAGAATGTACCTTTTCTTCAAGTTCCCGTAGACGTAGGTTGAGTTCGGGTAGTTTTTTAAAGACTGCATAGGATTTGAAGTAGTCTTTTACGTCATAGGCCGGAGAGCCCATAATCTTTTCACCTTCTTCTTCAATAGATTTAGAAATGCCAGCCTGAGCGCCAATACCTGTTTTATTGGCGATTACTAAATGTCCGGCAATACCTACCTGTCCGGCAATAATACAGTTTTCACCAATTTTTGTAGACCCTGAAACACCAGATTGTGCAGCCATTACAGTGTTTTTACCAATTTCCACATTATGAGCAATTTGTATCAGGTTATCGAGTTTTACTCCTTTTCTAATGGTGGTTGAGTCGCCAAATAGTGTAGCACAGTCAATTACAGTATTTGCACCAATCACCACGTTATCCTCGATTACTACATTGCCTAACTGAGGAATGGTTTTATAAGTGCCATCAGCCTGGGGAGCAAAGCCGAAGCCATCGCTACCCACCACACTACCGGCATGAATCACGCAGTTGTTTCCAATTTTCGAATCTGCATAAATTTTAACTCCGGCATGAAGTATAGTGTTGTTGCCAATTGTGCAATTATCTCCAATGAAAGTATTCGGATGGACTTTTACATTGTCACCAATCTTTACGTTACTACCAATATAAGAGAAGGCACCACGATAAATATTGGCACCACAGGTGCTTCCATTTCCTAAAAAGCAGGGTTCTTCCACACCTACTTTCTGGAAGCTGATCATTTTATGATACTCCTCTAACAAAACAGTAAAACTAGAGTAGGCATCTTCAACCAGAATCAGCGTTGTCTGTAATTCTTTTTTAGGCACAAAGTCCTTCTTAACAATAACAGCAGAGGCCTGTGTACTATAAATATACTGTTCGTATTTTGGGTTTGATAAAAAGGCAATTTGTCCTGGCTTGGCATCCTGGATTTTCGCCAGCATGTTGATCTTTGCCAGCTTGTTACCTTGTACCTGACCGCCAAGCATGGCAGCAATTTGCTCTATGGTAAATTCCATAATTTATTGAGGCATCCATTAAATACTATTCGATATAGTTATTTGTGTGTTATGGATGCGTAAGCAACCGGCTCGGTATAACAGGTAAATAACTAACCTTTATCTTACAAAGATACATTTTTAGGCCAGCACAAATAGTTTTTTTTCACGGTTTTGGATAAGGCCTGGATGCTGGGCAAGTCCGAAGCCTGGGCAATATCCACTACCTCACCACTCTTCATTAAAATATTGATTTTCTGGCCTTCGGTATAAGCTTCGTTGCTGACCGATCCATAAGAAAAAAGAAATGGTGCCTCAGCCCTGAGCAACTTATAATGAATAGACACAGCCTCTTTTACATTGTTTACATCTTCTTTGCGAATGGCAGCGGTACTGAATTTTATCTTAAAAAGTTTTCGCTCAATTAGCATTTTTGACAAAGTGGACAGAATCTTGTCGGGATCATTTTGCCAGAATTTTATTGACCCCCAGATGTCGTTATCATCAAGATTGCCGAAATGGCTGAGCAGCTTAGGCTTATTTTTGAATTCTTCGAATGAAACAGATTTTTCTAAAAATATCTTAAGGGATTCGCTAGCGGCAATGGACTGACCAGAATGCGCCAGGTATTTAGCCCGCGTAATCAAATTAACCAGCATACGCTCGGCAGCTACCGAAGTTTTATGCAGGTAAACCTGCCAATACATAAGTCGTCTGGCGGTAATAAAGTTCTCGATGCTGTAGATTCCCTTTTCTTCCACCACCAGCTCATTGTTGTGTACGGTTAGCATGGCTATGATCCGGTCCACGCCAATAGTGCCTTCTTCTACACCGGTAAAAAAGCAATCGCGTTTCAGGTAGTCAAGGCGATCCATATCCAGCTGACTGGACACCAATTGATGAAAGAATTTTCGCTTGTAGGAGTTTCTGAAAATTTTTAAGGTCAGGTCGAGCGCTCCTTTAAACTCTTTGTTGAGTTCATTCATAAAAAGATAGGAGAGGCTCTCATGTTCGATGGAGGGCAATAATGACTCTTCGAGTGCGTGTGAGAAGGGACCATGACCGATATCATGAAGCAAAACTGCCAGTTGAACAGCTTCCATTTCTTCAGTACTGATATCAATTTTTTTGTTGCGGAGATTCTCAAGCGCTCTGCCCATCAGGTGCATGGCCCCCAGGGCATGCTGAAAGCGTGTATGCATAGCACCCGGATAGACGAGGTTTGCAAGGGCCAATTGTTTGATGTGACGCAGTCGCTGAAAATACGGATGCTGGATGATGTCGTAGATCAGCTCACTCTGTATATGAATAAAACCATATACAGGATCGTTTATTATCTTTTTCTTATTCACTTCGCGCTGGAATTTGTAACTTGGTGAAAAACGTTTTCATGCAAAGATACACGATACTGTGGGCAGATGATGAGATTGATTTACTGAAGCCGCACATCCTCTTTTTAGAGCAGCGAGGCTACGATATTACGCCCATTAATAATGGTACAGATGCGGTAGAACTTTGCGAAGATAAGCACTTTGACATTGTTTTTTTGGATGAGAATATGCCCGGCATGTCGGGATTGGAGGCGCTGAGTCAGATTAAAAACCTGAAACCAAACCTGCCCGTGGTGATGATCACCAAGAATGAGGAGGAGCAGATTATGGAGGAGGCGATTGGTTCCAAAATCGCGGATTATCTGATCAAGCCATTGAATCCAAGTCAGATATTGCTCTCCGTAAAAAAGATACTTGATAATAAGCGCTTGGTAATTGAGAAAACAAACCTGAATTACCAACAGGATTTTCAGCGTATCAGCATGTCATTTCAGGGCGAGCTAAACCACGATGAATGGGCCGATGTATACAAAAAACTTGTGTTTTGGGAATTGGAAATGGACCAAAACGACAACCAGGATATGTCGGAAGTGCTGACCATGCAAAAGACAGAAGCCAATGCCAGTTTTTGTAAATACGTAATGCGTAATTATGAAAAATGGCTGAACGATGCCAATGCGCCCAAACCCCTTTTATCGCACCAGGTATTAAAGCGCAAGGTTTTCCCCATGCTGGGTAAAGAACCGGTATTTCTGTTTTTGATTGATAATTTAAGATACGATCAATGGAAAGTACTGGAGCCCATCATCAATGAATATTTTGCTATTGATGAGGAAGAAACTTACTACTCGATACTTCCAACAACAACCGCCTATGCGCGAAATGCCATTTTCTCAGGCATGCTGCCATCCGATATGGCAAAGTCGCAGCCGGATATTTGGGTAGGCGAGGATGATGAGGAAGGCAAGAACAACCATGAGCATGATTTTCTTGAAAAATTATTAAGAAGAAATAACCTAAGCATTAAGCATTCCTATCATAAAATAAAAAACCTGGAGGAAGGTCGTGAACTGGCAGATTCGGTTAATAATCTTTTTCAAAACGATTTAAATGTGATCGTTTATAATTTTGTAGATATGCTCTCGCATGCCAGAACAGACATGGCCATGATCCGTGAACTCGCACCTGATGAATCTGCGTATCGCTCTATTACGAAGTCATGGTTTTTGCATTCACCTTTACTGGACATACTTAAAAAAGTGGCAGAGAAAAAAGTCAAGGTGATCATTACAACCGATCATGGCACTATTCGCGTAAAACGCCCCTTTAAAATTGTAGGTGATCGTGCAGTGAACAGCAACCTGCGATATAAGCAAGGAAAAAATTTAGGTTATGAAGGCGCCAAAGTAATGGTAGCTGCAAAACCAGAGAAACTTTTTTTGCCTAAGCTAAACGTATCCACTTCGTACGTTTTTGCTATTGAAGATCAGTTTTTTGCTTATCCCAATAACTACAACTACTATGTCAATTTCTATAAAGATACATTTCAGCATGGAGGGGTTAGTTTAGAGGAGATGATCATTCCCTTAATATCTTTAAGTTCGAAGAATGCAGATTAGTGAAGAGACGATAGTTTTGCATGATGTAGGCATACATCAACTTGAAGAAGTTGCCAGCCTTTTTTTGCAAAAAGCGGTTGACCAAAAGATATGGCTTGTGGAGGGAGAAATGGGTGCTGGAAAGACAACATTTATCAAGACGATATGTACCTTGTTAGGTGTAAAAGATAACATGAGCAGCCCGACCTTTGCTATTGTGAATGAATATGAGGCCGCAAATAAGCAAGTCGTTTTTCATTTTGATTTTTACCGTTTAAAAAATGAAAGAGAGGCAATCGATATAGGCATTGATGATTATTTTTATTCAGGCGCCTATTGTTTTATAGAATGGAGTGAAAAAATCATAAACCTAATACCCGATGACTATGCAGTCGTCAACATCCAACCGATAACCGAAACCACCAGAACCTTATCCTTAACCATCCATGGCCGAGAAGAAAAGCGGATTTGAAGCACTGGCAAAATCAGCCATCTCTACGCAAGAGCAATTAATGCCTGTGAAGACAGGTAACCATTCATTTTTTATTGGATTGCCTAAAGAAGTTTCACTACAGGAAAACAGAATAAGTCTTACACCCGATGCAGTGGCCTTGTTGGTAAACAATGGTCACGATGTTTGGATAGAAACAAAAGCTGGTTTGGGCTCTAAGTTTACTGATAAGCAATACAGTGATGCCGGTGCCAAGATTGTTTACTCAGCACAGGAGGTATATAAGGCAGAAGTAATTTTAAAAATCGAACCACCCACCCTGGAGGAAATAGAAATGATGCGCCCCGGGCAAGCGCTGATATCAGCCATACAACTAGGCCATTTAAAGTCGGACACCATTCAGGCACTCTTGAAAAAACGCGTTACCGCTTTGGCCTATGAGTTTATAGAAGACAAGGTGGGGGGGATGCCTATCATCCGTGCTATGAGCGAGATAGCAGGCAGCTCAGTGATGTTGATTGCTTCGGAATATTTAAGTACAGCCAATAATGGAAGAGGCATTATTTTAGGAGGCATTACGGGCGTGCCACCAACCAAGGTTGTAATTATTGGTGCGGGCACTGTGGGTGAGTATGCAGCAAGAGCCGCTTTAGGCTTGGGTGCAGATGTGCAGATTTTTGATAATCATCTATACAAACTGAGAAGGATCAAGCAATTGCTGAGTCAACAAATATATACTTCAACAATTGACACCCTAACCTTGAGTGATACATTGAGGAGTGCAGATGTAGTGATAGGTGCCTTGCGCGCAGAGAAGGGAAGAGCCAGGCATGTTGTAAGCGAAGAAATGGTGAGCAGCATGAAACCTGACTCTATCATTATAGATGTCAGTATTGATCAGGGTGGCTGTATAGCAACTTCTGAAATCACCACTTTAGGCAAACCCATCTACAAGAAACACGCTGTTATTCATTATTGTGTACCCAACATTGCCTCACGTGTGGCACATACTGCAGCAACAGCTTTAAGTAATATTTTCACACCTACCATTTTGCGGGCTGCAGAAGAAGGTGGTCTTGATAAAATGATCTTCTCGCACAAAGGTTTTATGAAGGGTGTGTATACTTATTCAGGTGGCCTGACAAATGAATCGCTGGCAAGAAAGTTTGGTATAAAGTATAAAAATATTGAGTTGCTGGTGGCAGCACGCTTTTAAATCCTGTGATGGATTTTGAAAGAAACCAGATACTGATTTGATTACTTAATGCTGATGAGGTATTGCTTTATATTGTTGATGTTTATTACACTTTTAAGTAGTGGACAGGATGCTAACGTAGATTTCTCTGCGGATATAAAATCTGATATTAAACTGGTTAACTATGGTTTCCCATTAAGTCATCTGCTGGATTCTTTAGATTTAAAAAAATCCGAGATAAGAATTGTTGTCTCTAAATCAAACTACTTATTATCCATTGTAAAGGGCACTTTGATTATTAAAAGTTATCCTGTTGTATTTGGTTTTAATGCCATTGACGATAAACGGAGAGAAGGTGATGGAGCAACACCGGAAGGAACTTTTAAAGTAAGAGCCCTGTATCCACACAAATCGTGGTCTAAATTTATCTGGTTTGATTACCCGAATGAATCGTCATGGAAAAAACATAATGAGGCAAAAAAGCAAGGACTAATACCAATGGACTCTCGCATTGGTGGTGAGCTAGGCATTCACGGAGTACCCTCAGGTTCAGACTATGCGATTGATCAAAAGCAAAATTGGACTTTAGGGTGTGTTTCATTGAAGAACAAAGATGTTAATGAAATCTACGGTGTCACTTATGTAGGGATGGAGGTAGAAATATTGAAATAAATTTATATTGAAAAAATGATCAAAATGAAAAATCAAGCTATTGTACTCATTATCATAATTTTCTTTTTATCGATAGTGTGCACATTGTCAATCGACTTTCCGGCCAATGCCACCTCATATGATAAGGGCTTTGCTGTGGGTACTATTTTTGGGCACGCAATCAAATTGATCGGTGTAATAGGTTTGGTTTTATTGGTGATTAAACGGTACGGTAAACAAAGGTTGACCCAGTAATTCTGCCAGTGATTGGTTTACAACGGCTGGTTAAGCGCTATTCATATTATCAATTGCGCATTGGTAGCTTTCGAGACTCTGGACTAACAACTATTTTGCTATCTTGAGCATTCGTTTGTATAGCCATGGACTTATATTTTACGTTTTCGATACTCATTGTTCTTTCTGCTTTATTCTCTTACCTTAATAGTCGTTACTTAAAACTTCCCCCGGCCATTGGCATTATGCTATTGGCTATTGTTACTTCTATCGCACTTATTGCGATAGGTAAGACTTATCCTGATTTTTCAACTTATTTCTCTGGTCTTGTAAGCAGTGTCGATTTTCCATCGGTGCTGATGGGGGCCATGCTTAACTTTTTATTGTTTGCCGGAGCCATCCATATTAGCATGCAGGATTTGGCAAAACAAAGACTGCCTATCCTCATCTTGTCAACGCTGGGTGTTATCGTGTCAACTCTTTTAGTGGGTTCACTCATGTATACTTTGTTGGTACAGCTGGGACTAGATGTTCCGTACATTCAATGTCTGGTATTCGGGGCATTGATATCGCCAACGGATCCGCTAGCAGTAATTGCCATTTTAAAGAAGGCTAAAATCCGTAAGCATCTCGAAGTTAAAATAGCAGGTGAGTCACTTTTCAATGATGGGGTGTCAGTTCTACTGTTTGCCATTTTATTACAACTGGCGCAAGGGAGTGAGGTTGATATTACATTCAGGAATGTGGCTGGCTTATTTGTGCAGGAAATGATCGGTGGATTAGTAATTGGTTTGTTGCTGGGCTATATAGGTTCGCAAGGCATTAAGAGAATCAATGATTATCAGGTAACCGTATTGATTACAGTGGCTATAGTGATGGGTGGATACATGGTTACACGTTTCTTACATATTTCCGGACCGCTAACCATGGCTGCCGCAGGTCTTGTTATTGGCAATTATGGCAAGAAGACAGCTATGTCTGCTACCGACAAAGATTATCTCGATAAATTTTGGGAGATGATCGATGAAATTCTCAACGCCATGTTATTTCTTATCATAGGCCTTGAGTTACTGCTCATACCAAATATTCAAGAAGACTGGATCATTGGTTTGGTAAGCATTCTGATTGTATTGCTGAGTCGTTATTTATCCATTTGGTTACCAATGTGGGTGATTCCGAATATTGGTCGTTTTGATGCCAAGACAATGGCAGTACTGGTTTGGGGAGGCTTGCGGGGAGGAGTGTCTATTGCTTTAGCCTTAACCATTGATCCTCATCTTAATCAGAATCTGTTCTTATCCGCCACCTATTATGTAGTTGTTTTTTCCATTGTTGTGCAAGGATTAAGTATTGGTAAGCTCATCTCGTTTATTAATAAATAATGAGAAATTAATTTAATAGTTTCTGGCTATTTGCCTCTAAGCGCTTGTGCCAGGGTGGGGCAGTACAGAATGAAGTATAGTGCTAATGGCTAAACGTCTTTTTTATGTAGCATGACGCTCAAAAAAGTGAACCCTATTCCACTACTGTTAAATTGCATCAGATTAATAGATGATTTTTAGATTTCTATTTCTGGTTTTTAGATTTTATCTTTTTTGAAAAATGAAAGACTCAATTAAAATGTTTTCAGGGATTGCAGGTTCGATGTTCATACGATGGATATTGATGATGGGACTCGGTTGTTTTATATGTTTGTTGGGTATAATAATTTCGGTTTTTTTAATTAGTAACAATGGCGATAGTGGTTATGCAGGAGCACGTTCGGGGGGCGTTATTGGCATTGTTCTTACATTTCTCTATTTATTTGTAACCGAATTTTGGTCAGCCTTGCTTTTAGTGGCATCTCTGCTTTTTACTACTCTGTACTTTTCAATTGCTAACAAGTATACGTTAAGCCTTACGGTTTACAAGGTGTGGCAATTAAAAGGCAATGATTTTATAAAGCAAAAAATCGAGGTATACGGTAAGAAACTTTCAGAGGCGGGCCCCAATTGGTTGAAGGAAATAGGATCACCCGTGAAAGTAAAACTTAAGTTGATGGATCAAATCAAAAATGACCAGGAAGCCAATGTTATTCAAAAGCGAATACTAAGATTTGGATTAAAAATGATTAAACTGGATGATGTTAATTTCAATCAGGATAATCTCAGGTTTTCTGACATCATTTTTACTAAGATGGATCAGTATATGTCAACCATGTCAAAACCTTCGTTCAAGGGGTTTTATATAGCAATAGCTTTTCATATCTGCTTAATCATATTAGCATATATTTTCGACAAATGATCTGATGGATTGACACATTAATCTTGGAGAACTCCAAAGTAGGAGATTTTTAAAATTTTAGCGGCTTATTTTTTTTGCTCAGATCAAAATTTTACCCTCACCTGAAATTTAAGATCGTTGCGTTCGTTGCCTCCAATTTCATCTAGCCCTGATCCCAGACTTTCAACATTATTCATGCGAGCATAAGCATAGCGAAGCCAAAGGCTTAATTTTTTATTGACATCGTATTGTAATAGGGCATAGCGTCTTAACCCTTCGCCATCATAGGGTTGAAAGGAGTAAGCCAACCACATATCTTTTTCTGCTGCATATTGCCTGTTATCGTAGTCATCAGTATCAAACAAAGCATAACGTGCGCTTATTTTAAGCTTACCAAAATCATAGGTAAAGTCCTGAATCATGGCCATGCCATGAGTGATACGCTGATTAAATACATACTGGCTGAATTGAAAACGACTCCTCATGGTTAATCTTGGAGCAACACTATAGTCAGCATTTAAAAACAGGTTTCTTTTTATGCCTTGAGCAGTCTGGTAAAACGGACTTTCGATCGAAATATTTCGCTGTTTAGATTCCTCACGTATCTGTAAGGAGTAACCAATGGTTTTAGCAGGCTGGTATTGCAATCTAAAGAGCCATTCATAGCCATGCGATGGGCTGTAGTTCCTGAATTGAAGCCAGGGGAATTCGAATATATCAATATAGGCTGTGGCAAGCCAGTGTTTATGTATTTTATACTTCAGTCCCCAATACAGTCCGCGTTCATTTTTTGGTTGACTGGCTTCACTAAATGCATTGGCAGAAAATGTATGGAAGTTGCGCGGGTAGTTCCGTACAAGTATCGCTATATCAAAATAAGGAGAAAGGCTACCAAGTGTGCCCACAACAAAAGCCAACGTAGCAGGATGCTGATATGCCAGTTCGCCAAAGAAGGCAAAATTGTAAAGTGAATAGTTAATAAAAGCTGAAGCTGTTTGATTGTACTTTCCGTGGAAAGCAAATTGGTTATATAAATTTTCTTCGGGTAGTATCTGTTTATTGAAATGTACATACTGGTAGATGATTCCGGTTTGTAAGGCACCCTTTATGTATTGTGATGTAAAGCCGATACGTTGTTCATTTAAAGTTTTTCTGTCAATAAGCTCGTTAAGGTTTCTGTGAAAACCGGAGTTTTGCAAGGAAGTGATATAGTTGTTATCAAGGCTGTCGTTGGCAATGTTGGCATCGCGATGGGTGTTAGAAAAAAATGGCGTGAGTTGAACCGTTGGAGCTATTTGATAGGTGATTGTTAATCCCCTCAGGTAAAAATTTTCTGAGGCTGATGTAAATGGGATGGCAAGAATATTAGTTCTTCTGATGGTATTAATTGTTTCACCACCCTTGCCGGTGCCAAATCCACCACCTAATACAAGGCCCTGTCCTGATTGTATTTGATAATCACCAATGATGAGATTTTTTACTTTGCCTTTATGCTGCAACTGGGCATGAAAAGATAGGTAGTCGAAACCAAGCTGTTTGTTTTGCGGTATCCACTCAAAAGCCTCGCCTGCATCTTGCTCGGCAGTAATGCCAAAACTAAAATCGTTGGCAATACTGTTACGGTACCGCAGATAGTATTTTTGAGCGTTACCTAAAAATTTACGAAGACTATCATCTTCAGAAAAGCCTTGTTTGGATTCAAGCCCCATTTCAGATCGTAATACCAGGTAGTTGTTAGGATTGTAACGAATGCGCCTGAGTAGTTTGCTGTTTATTTGTTCTTCAGGGTTTCGCACAATAATAAAGGGTAGAATCTTTTGAATACTTTGTAAGTCAAAATGAGGAATTGACTGTAGTTCATACTCAGACAATAGCGCTCCATTTTCTATTCTGTATTGTATCAGATTACTGATTTGCAGTTCATTCAAAATGTATAAATTTCTTAATTGCTCTGCGGTTGCATTATTGAGATCAAGTGGATGGTTGAGCAAGTCGAGATAGGTCTCATAGAGTTCTTCGTAATTAACATCCTCGTCCTGATAGCTGATTAGTTCATCTAATATGCGCTGTATGTCAATCTCTTTTGACTCAACAGATTGTGCCTGTAGATTTAGGCATGGCAGCAAGGAAATAATGAAGAGTAACTTTTTCATTTTTTCTTCCACTTATAGGCCAATGATGCCTGATGGCTATCTCCCAATCCTGTAAAGGCATATTGATAGGCATAATCAATGCTTAGCTTGCTTTGAATGAAGCCAATTCCAAAAAAGATGTTATTTGGGTAAAGTGAGAAACCTGTACGGGTATGGAATTTTTTGGTGGCTTTATATTCCATGCCTGTTTTGAATGTGGCTGCATGATCCATTTCTTTCGACAGTTCACTGTTAAACTGCACTTTATCACTAGGCGTAATGCCCAGTCCAAGGCTTAATCTTGTTGGAACTTTTTCACCCTCTATTTCTGAAAGTAAAGGTTGATTAATGTTAAGAATATAGGCACCTATGGATACAGTTTTACTTAAGGAAGCAATACCACCAGTGCTTACTGTGATTACCGACTTCGTACCAAAACCTTGTGCTGTGTACTGTAAATAATTTAAACTCACACCCATGGAAGCAAGGCCTAGTTGATTGCTAAAACTGGCAACGAGTAAGTGCTCATTGTACAATGCATCACCAAAGCGTAATACGCCTGCTCCCACTACACCAATGTTTGTGGGAATAGCGATTGCAAGAGCACTGCGATTAGCACCCTCTAGTTTTGGTTTAGCATCATAAGTTGAAGCTGCTATTATCTGCTTAAGTGATGCTTGACCTGCAACATTATTAAACAGACTCCACTCATCCTGCAAACAAGCAGATGTATAGGCCATACCTGCTGTACGCCCGCCAATAGATATGGAAGTACTTTGCCCACAAGCAAGTTGAATAATCAGAACAAATAGTGTAGTGAATACTAAGTGCTGCACAGTCAATTATTATTAACCGAAGTTAAATAATTGTTGAATGATACAATTGATTTTAAAATTCTTTTTTCAAGTGAAAGAAAAATCCTTGCTCGCCTTCTCCGTTAAAGGAGTATTCCAAACGCATGGTAGCATCGTGGGAGCTCACAAAATCTAGTCCAAAGCCCACGCCATTGATTAGCTTGTCGGTGAGGAGTTTTCCATTGGTATAACCAGGGTAGTTCCACACATAACCAAAGTCAGCATAGGTCTTAGCATAAATGGTTATGGGTAACTCCTGAAATTGTTCGAGTCGTCCTCCAAGATCAAAAACACGGGAGAAAATCTGTTTTTTGAAAGTGGTTTTATTAAATGCAAACTGAGGCCCTTCAATTAAGTAGACTTCGTAGCCGCGCACAAACTGTCTATTATAACCAAGAGCGCTATAGTTTATATAGGGCAATGCATCTTGCATACTTACGTATACACTTGAGTAATTTGACAGGTAATAATTTTTACCAAGCGGGAGATAACGCGCATAGGTAACACTCATGTCGGAGCGTTTGATGTCATCTTTATCAAATATGCCCTGATAACGAAGTGCCGCGGATAAATAGCTTCCCTTTAGCGGGTAACTTACAAAATCACGATTTTCATAAACATACTGGTAACCTAATGCAGTAAACTGTTGTTCGCGCAAGGTGGCATTACCCAGATATTCGGGGTTGAGTGTTATTAAGGAATCACTCACTGTGTTTTTAGTATACTCAATATTAAATCCATGAAAATGGTAAAAAGAGTTTCGATACGTGTAGGTGAGTGAGGCACTTCTGGTGGTTCTTAAATTTCTGTCGGCCCTTGCAAAGTCTAGTATATTGCCAATCGTTTGATAGGCAAGATTTTTTCTTTCATCGTAATTAAGATCCAGCAATAAACCTTGCTTACGTTTTTTATCGAGGTAGGGCATTCTGTAACTAAGCTTGAATACATTGGTAAATCCCAACTTGGCTGTTAGTAAAAGTGTTTCATTTCTTCCTCTGAAATTGTATTGATAGAGTTTAAGCCCATAGTTTAATCTTCTGAAATCATGGTTATAGTTCTGCCACCATTCATTAAAGTTTCTGTCAGCCAGTTCAACAATGGGTACCGGAAAAGTGTACCATCGCTCGCTCACCTCTATAAACAGATCTGCGTAACCATTGCCATAATCTAATGGACGCATGCTTACTGTGTTGAATAGTCTGGTATTGAGGAGCTTACTCTTGTCTTTTTCTATAATAAGTGTGAGTGCCTGCGTACTTACGGTATCTCCACTTTTTAAAGTAAGCTCTCGTTGAATAATGAAGTCGCGGGTGATTTTGTTACCGACAATTAGAATGCGATTGATGGTCAATACGCTAGATGTGTCGACAACTAATTTATTCTTATTTTTTTGTCTTGTTGAATCTGCGGTAGCCTGAGAATCAGTGATGCATTGCATCCAGAGGCAAACAATAAAACTGATTCTCAGTACCCACATGCTTTCAACTTCTACAAATCGATTATGTTCAGAGAACGACTAAGCGTTCTGACTTTTCTTATTTTTCAATGAATATATTAAGAGCGCTACTCCGGCAATGACTAAAGGTATACTCAAAATCTGTCCCATGTTAAGGGTAAGATCATCCTCAAAGGCAACCTGATTTTCTTTCAGGAATTCATATAAGAAGCGCAAACCAAAGCATACAATTAAAAATATGCCTAATAAGCTACCAGGAGCCAGATCATTTTTCTTTCTACTCCATAGCCAGAACAGCAGGGCGAAGAGCAACACGCATGAGATAGATTCATACAATTGTGCAGGATGACGCGGTATCATATTTGTATATAAGACTGCATGATACTGGTCGCCTTCTTTGCCAAGTCGATAGCGAAGTGGTCCGGTTTGATATACATGTTCAGCAACCCCTGTATTGTAAGAAAGCATAGATTGCAAGCGTCCACTAATGTAACTGTTCAGTTGCTCTTCGGTATAACTTTCATCCTTCTTAAATGTCAGCAGCACTTTTACAGGTTTTGCCGGGCCAACATTGGCAACAGTATCAATGGCGATATAATCTACATCTTCCACATAGCCATCAAACTTAATAAGCTCAGTTACATTACTGGCAAAGACAACACCATAATTTGATTCAGTTGGTTTGCCTATAATTTCAGAGTTGAAATAATTTCCAAAACGAATAAGCGCTCCCGTGATGGCAGTAACAATTACAATTCTGTCAACTACCTGTAAGTAGCTTTGCCCGGGTCTTTTCTTGCGTGCATATAACCATAGGGCGAATAGAATACCAAAGGCACCACCATGGCTGGCCAGGCCGGTAAAGCCTGTAAACCTGAACTTGGGCGAAAATTCAACTGGAAGAATGATGCTTAAAGGATTTTCCAGGAATAACTCTGGCTGGTAAAAGATAACATGACCTAAACGCGCCCCCAAAATGGTGGCCAGTATCATGTAAATGGTGAGCGTATCAACATCACTTTCAGGCTTGCCTTCTTTTTTATAGATATAGTATAAAATCTGTTGGCTGATTAAGAAGCCCAGGGCGAAAAGCAAGCCATACCAACGAAGGGAGATACCACCCAGGTTTATAATTTCGGGAGAACCATTCCAAATGATGTAAGTCAGATAAGTCATAGCAGCAAATATAATTACAAATGGGAAAGCGCAAATGGCTTTAACTACATGTTAACGGCTTTTTAAGGCCTTAATTATAGGGTATTTAGCTCTTCATTAAAGCCGCCAGACAGAATCGGGAAACGGCACCAGGATCGCGGATCCACATTGAGGTCGTCTAAATGAAAGGAGGGGGCCAGACGCTCTCTTTTCCATTGATTGATAGACCATAAGCGGAAGAATTTTTTGATGTAGCTTTTCAATACCTCGTCCTCAGCTCCCTGATTAAGCGCAGTGTACACTTCTTTTGGTGATTTACGCTGTTTGATAGCCAGTAATTCAATTTGCTCGAGGATTGTATAGGGCATGAGATCGGCCTCATCTGTTTGCTGTCTTTCCAGTGGCCTTAATTCTGCGGTCGGTTTTAGGTCATTCACATAGCGAAGTCCCGTGTAACCAAGTTCCCGCTCAGCCCATTGCAGCCATTGTATTACAAAGGGTTTACTCAGTCCTGCGATGGGCGCCAGGCTTCCAGAGGTGTCGCCATCCATGGTGGCATAACCAACATCGCCTTCGCTTCTGTTGGAGGTAGTTAGCAGAAGGGCCTGCTTGATATTGGCGAGCATCCAGATAATGGGTGAGCGTGACCGTGCCTGGATATTCTGCAAAGCGATATCATCTTTTTCCCAGCTTAAAGTTCTGCCAAGTGCCTTTTCAATTTTTTTGGAATAGGAGTTAACCTCTTCTTCTATTTCCCAATGGTGAAAAGTTGCGCCAATAGACTTCGCCAATTCTTCAGCTGCCTGCAGGGTATGGGTTGACGAATTTTTTGTACCCTGATAAACACAGGTAAGTATTTGTGATACTATTTTTTTAGCATCGTTTTCGTGCGTGAGGCCCAGACTTTTACAAAAGTTTTCAGCGCCTAATTCGGTCAGGCCTCTTCGTACCATTTCGGCAACAAAGGTAGCAATGATAGAAGAGTCGGCACCACCGCTAAGGGATAGAACAAATCCTTTGGCTCGACTTTTACGAAGATAGTCGTAAAGTGCCAGAGACACTGCTTGTGCTAATTCTTCATTTTTTTCTTTGTTATCAATTTCAATGGCAGGTATCGTGGCCTTAGGATTATCTACATCTACTTCGCAGCACAACACGTCATTGGGCTGAAAGGTAAGTCGCCTGTTAAGTGCCTTTATTTCGCCACGTTGCGCCAGAATAACATCGCCATCATAAATAATTTTACCGGCTTCATTGCCTAATTGATTTACGTATAGATATGTGCAGTTAAATTTCTCCGAACTGCTTCTGATCAATTCTTCGCGAATGTTGCTTTTGCTCATGGCGAAATGGCTCGCACTCGGATTGAGCATGAGGTCAACCCCCTGTTTACATAAACGTTCCCCAGGACGGTTAGAAAGCACCCAGGCATCTTCACAAATTTCGAAAGCAATGCGTACCCCGTTTACATTGTACACAAGGTCGCCTACCTGCACCTTTTCTCCAGCCCTTTCTATACTTGTTACTTCTCCTGGTTTCCAGGGTTCAAACCATCGAGGTTCGTAGTGTACACCATCCTTGGGCAGGTTTTGTTTCAGGGTAACACCCAGTATTTTTTTATTGTGGATCAAACAAGCACCGTTATAGGTTTTCCCATCTATGCGAATGGGTAAACCTATAGCCACTGTAATATTATCGCAATACTCAGTGATCTCTACCAGTTTGAGCCATGCCGTTTCGGCCAGCCAATCACTTAAGAATACATCTTCGCAACCATAGCCAGTGAGGGTAAGCTCTGCAAAACACAGCACATTTACCTTGCTTTTTTTAGCCTTTTCAATGGCATGCCTGATGTTGGCTATGTTATGGTTCCAGTCGAATGGCGTCTGGTTAAGGGTGGCACCTGCCAGGATCAATTTTCTCACAGTCTGTAAATTACTCAAAGTAACAAATCAGACGCGAATATCGTTTGGATGTATTAAAATTTAGCCTGATGTTCAGCCAAAACCTGGTTATTTTTTCCAATTACTTTAAATGTAACCTGAATTCCAGTGGTGGAGAAGTGAATATCAAGGATTCCAAAATTTCGGTTAATAATCAGTTCACCGACTCTGTACTTATTTTTCTCCTCCCAATGATCACTCCAGGTATGACTTAGTCCGCTGGCGGTAAAATCATACAGCGAATAAGACAAGCCTTCAATATCTTTTTTTGATAACTCTGCGATATGACGGTCGCCACTGATAACAATAACTCTTTTATCGGGATAGCGTTTCAATAAATCAAAAAAACGCTGCCGTGCTTTTGGTAAGGTAGCCCAGCGCTCAAAACGGTGTTCCTCAGCCAGTAATTGTACACTGGAGTTGATAATATAAAGCGATGCATGCGTGTTCTTTAATTCATTTTCAAACCATTGCCACTGCGCTTCTCCCAGCATATCACCCTCAGGGTTGGCAGGATATCGGTAAGTTCTTTTCTTAGTAAGCGAGTCGATGTAGTATACTTTTTGAATGGTGTCTCTGAAATAACGCGTGTCAAGGTTGATGATGTGTATGCTTTTATCACCTTTTTTCAGGCTGATACTATTGTAGAGGCCTTCATGTTGCCAAACACCATTATTCTGATCAAAACCGAGAAAATTAGCAGCCAATACTTTGCTTTCTTTTTTCTTGGAAAAATATTTCCCACCATCGTTAATACCGTAATCATGGTCGTCCCAGGTGCCGGTAATAGGGCAGGTGGCCAGCAGGCTTTGGTACCCAGCACCTTCCTTTTGCTTTTTATACTCCGCAGCAATGAATTGCATATCATGCGCATCACCATAAATATTATCACCACCCCAGATCCAGATTTCTGGTTTTTCTGATACGATTTCTTCCCATAGCTGTTCAGGCAGGTATTGTCGTGAACAAGAGCCAAAGGCTATCTTAACATGCTCCTGAGCTGTGGTTTGAATCGAAACAATGCTTAAAATAAGTACAAGGATGTTTTTCATGGCATTAAAATAGAACCGCTTATCGTTTTGCAATTGCATTACTGGTTATCTTATTGTTAAATTCCATCAAAATTTATTTATGAAACAATTAGTTACCCTGTTCATGTTGTGCACTTTTCATTTCGCAGGCGCGCAAGATATAAAACAAGATTCGATTTATATGCGTCAGCATTATGACAAGGTGGAACACATGATTCCGATGCGGGATGGCGTAAGACTTTACACAATAGCGTACGTTCCAAAAGATAAGACTAAAACCTATCCTATTTTGTTAAACCGAACATGTTACAACGCATCAACCTATGGCGATTGGAAAACCTACTCGCATCCTTCCCCTTATCTGGTACGTGATAAGTACATTTTAGCTTTTCAGGATGTACGTGGTCGTTATATGAGTGAAGGGCAGTTTGACAATATGACCCCCAACATTCCCGGTAATAATGTAAAAGATAAAAAAGCTATTGACGAAAGTTCCGACACTTACGATGCAATTGACTGGATGATTAAAAATATAAAAGGCAATAATGGAAAAGTCGGAATGTTCGGTATTTCATATCCCGGTTTCTATACAGCAGCTGCCATACCTGATGCACACCCAGCATTAAAGGCATCGTCACCGCAGGCTCCCATCTCCGATTTTTTCTTCGATGATTTCCATCACAATGGTGCTTACCTGCAGAGTTATACGGCTGCTTTTGCAGTATTCGGTTATCAAAAAGATAAGCAGACAAAAGAAGACTGGTACATGGATAAGCTGATGCGTTTCTATGGACAAACTATTGCGGATGGTTATGATTTCCATTTAGCGCAAGGCCCTCTTAAAAATATTACCAAAGATTACCACAACGACAATTTCTTCTGGCAACAAATTGTTGAGCATCCTAACTATGATGAATTCTGGCAGAAACGAAATTTATTACCACACCTGAAAAATGTAAAGCATGCGGTAATGACTGTTGGTGGCTGGTTTGATGCAGAAGATTTATATGGCCCTTTGAATATCTATAAAACCATTGAGAACACAAGTCCAGGTGCCTATAACACAATTGTAATGGGACCCTGGGGCCATGGTGACTGGGCGCGTGAGCAAGGGCAGCATTACCATAACCATATTTATTTTGGTGATAGTATTTCCACATTTTATCAAAGGGAAATTGAGCGCAAGTTTTTTGCATTTCATTTGAAAGGAGAGGGTGCTTCCAACCTGCCAGAAGCCTACATGTTTGATACAGGAAAAAAAGAATGGAAGAAATTTGACGTGTGGCCCCCGAAAGATGTCGCACCGCTGCGCTTGTATTTTGGAGAGAAGGGGCAGTTATCGATTAACAAACCTATCGATGAAAAAGCAAGCTTTGAATATATCAGTGATCCAGCAAAGCCGGTACCTTATACCTCCCAAACGGAAGGCTTAACTTTTACGCCACGTTCTTTTATGAGTGATGATCAGCGCGAGGCTTCCAGAAGACCTGATGTGCTAACCTTTGAGACAGAAATATTGACGGATGATGTAACAGTAGCTGGTGAAATCATGGCCAAGTTAAAAGTGGCACTGAGTACTACAGATGCTGACTTCTTTGTAAAGCTGATTGATGTTTATCCGGCTAATCACCCCAGCTATTCTAAAAATCCTAAAAATATAAAAATGGGAGGGTATCAGCAGTTGGTGCGTAGTGAGGTTTTAAGAGGGCGATTCAGAAACAGTTTTGAAAAACCCGAGCCGTTCAAGCCAGGCGAAATTACTGATGTGAATTTTGCTTTGCAGGATGTGCTGCACACTTTCAAGAAAGGACACAAGATGATGATTCAGATTCACAGTACCTGGTTTCCTTATATAGACCGCAATCCACAGAAGTATGTGGATAACATCTACAAGGCTAATGAAGAAGACTTTGTAAAGGCCGTGATTAAGGTTTACGGTAATTCTGTAGTTGAGGTGGGTGGCGAGCAAAAGATGAAAGCCAGAATTGACGTTAAAAAGTAAAATTTTGCTATCATAATATAGTAGCGTTTGCTTTGCAAGCGCTACTTTTGTTTTTTAATGATTACGATTTTTTTATCGTTTTAATGTTTGGTATATGAGGTTTTTACTTTTTACGCTGTTAGTTAGTATTACATCAATAACAGCCAATGCGCAGTTTAAAAATATCAAGTTGGCTGAGGCAAAAGCCGGTGATAAATTTCAGCCTTGCGAGCCAAGTGTAGCCATCAACCTGAAAGATAAAAACAACATTGTGGTGGGGGTAATTCTGGATAGAATTATTTATACAGAGGATGGAGGTACTACCTGGAAAGAAACCACCGTTACATCACCTTATGGCGTGTATGGTGATCCTGCCCTGGTATCAGATAGTAAAGGCGACTTTTACTTTTTTCATTTAGCAGATCCTTCTGGTGAAGGACGCAGCAATGAGGCATGGCTGGACAGGATCGTAGTCAATAAATCTAAAGATAGGGGAGTTAGCTGGGGAGATGGTTTCTCTATCGGGCATAACCCACCAAAAGATCAGGACAAACAGTGGCCGGTGATTAGTCCGAAGACAGGTAATATTTATGTTACCTGGACTCAGTTTGATCAATACGGTTCTAAGGATCCAGCTTGTCAGTCGAACATTATGTTTAGCAAATCAACCAATAAAGGAGAAAAATGGTCTGAACCGATCATACTTTCTCAAACACCTGGTGATTGCATTGATGATGACAATACTGCGGAAGGCGCTGTGCCTGCTGTGAGTCATGATGGTAAATTATTTGTAGCCTGGTCAAACCAGAGTAAAATTTTTCTAGACCGCTCATTTGATGGTGGAGATACATGGTTGCGTAATGACCTGGCTATTTTTGAACATGTGGGTGGTTGGGCTATGGACATACCAGGCATTATGCGAAGCAACGGTATGCCTGTGCTTGTTTGTGACAATAACGCGAAGAGCAGTGCCAATGGTATGTTGTATCTGGTATGGGCTGATCAACGCAATGGAAAAGACAATACAGATATTTTCTTTTCACGTTCTAATAATTTTGGAGATAACTGGACACAACCTTCTTTAATTAATAATGATAATGCCAGTAAGCACCAGTTTTTCCCTTGGGTAACAGTCGATCATAAAACCGGCTACATTTATACTATTTTTTATGACAGACGTGACCAGGAGGGAAATGCTACGGATGTTTACCTGGCTTATTCCACCAATTCAGGTATTTCGTTCACTAATGTAAAAATCAGTGAAACCTCTTTTGTTCCTGATGAAAAAGTTTTCTTTGGCGACTATACTAACATTGCTGCACACGATGGTATTATTGCCCCGGTGTGGACAAGAATGGACGAAGGGAAGACCAGTGTTTGGACAGCCATTATCAAGCATGAAGATTTGGTGAAGCTGGCTGAAACGAAGAAATAATGTGAAGGCTACGAAGCCTTCACATGTCTTTTTTCTAACACCTTCTCTACATCACTTAATGTAAAATCTTTGGCTGCCAGCAACACGAGATAGTGATACATTAAATCTGCAGCCTCGCCTAAGAAGAGTTCCTTGTTATCGTCCTTACTTTCAATAACTAATTCAACTGCTTCTTCACCTACCTTTTGTGCAACCTTATTTATGCCGGAAGCTAAAAGTTTATTGGTGTAAGAATTTTCGCTCGGATTTGATTTTCTTTCCTGAATAATTTCTTCTAACATGTGCAGAGACCAGTTTTTGCGATTGACTTCATTAAAGCAAGTATCAGCACCTGTATGGCATGTAGGTCCTTGTGGAATTGCCTTGATGAGTATGGTATCCTGATCACAATCAATAGTTACAGAAACTACATTCAGATAATGTTGAGAGGTTTCCCCTTTTGTCCATAATCTCTTTTTGCTTCTGCTGTAAAAAGTAACTCTTTTCTCTTCTAAAGTTTTTGTGTACGCTGCCTCATTCATGTAACCAAGCATTAACACTACTTGTGTTTGGGCATCCTGAACAATACAGGGTACAAGTCCTTCATTTTTTGCAAAGTCGATTGTAAGTGTCTCCATGGTTAACGAATGCTGATGTGTCTGTCTTTTAAATATTTTTTTAAATCGGGCAGAGGTACTTCACCAAAATGAAAAATGCTGGCTGCCAAAGCGGCATCTGCTTTACCCAACTGGAATACATCCATGAAGTGCCCCATGTTACCTGCTCCACCAGAAGCAATAACGGGTATGCTCAATAATTGATTGAATTTACTTAAGGCATCAATGGCAAATCCATTTTTAGTACCATCATGATCCATACTTGTGAACAAAATTTCACCAGCACCGCGTTGTTGAGCTTCTTCTGCCCAGGAAAATAGTTTTTTTTCAGTTGGTTTTTTACCACCATGCGTATGCACTATCCAGGGGTTGCCTACTTTTTTGGCATCAATAGCCACTACCACAAACTGCGATCCGAAAGCCTTAGCCATTTCATCGATGAGTTGTGGATTGCGAACTGCGGATGAATTAATACTGACTTTATCTGCTCCTGCTTCCAGCAACACGCTGGCATCTTCAACAGAGCTGATGCCACCACCTACGGTAAAAGGTATGTTAATATGTCTGGCTATTTCGCGCACTAAACTTGAAAAAGTCTTTCTGTTTTCGTTGGTGGCAGCAATGTCCAGGAAGACTAATTCATCTGCCCCTTGTTGTGCATAAAGCGAAGCGAGTGCCACCGGATCACCGGCATCCCTGATGCTTTCAAAATTAATTCCCTTCACTGTACGGCCTTCTTTAATATCCAGACAAGGGATAATGCGCTTAGTTAACATACTTACTCAGTTCAGTGAGTGATATTTTATTTTCATAGATGGCCTTGCCAATAATGACACCATCAACTTGTAGTTTTGATAAGGCATCGAGATCCTGTGTAGCACTAACACCCCCACTGGCGGTAATACTGGCATCAGGAAATCTTTCTTGTATCTTTTGATACAAGGACAAATTAGGTCCTGACAACATCCCATCCGTAGCAATGTCTGTACAGGTTACATACAAACGCTTGGAGGGGAAGAGTTGTAAAAAATCATAGATGGACAATGTGGACTGTTCCTGCCAACCATGCAGGGCAATTTTCTCATCGCGTACATCGGCACTGATGATTATCTTCTCAGGCCCGAATAAATCCAGCCATTCATTTACCAGCTCTGGATTTTTTGCAGCAATGCTACCCAGGTTAACTTGGGTAACACCAATATCTAAAAGTCGTTGGATATCTTCCTGTGTTTTTATACCGCCACCTACATCAATTTGTAACTTAGTTTCCTTTACCAACTTTTCGATGGTTGAAAAATTCTGAATGCTACCCGCCTTGGCACCATCCAGGTCCACTACATGCAGGTATTTTATGCCTGCTGCTTCAAATGCCTGCGCCACTTGCAGGGGGTTATTATTGTACACTTTTTTTAGATCGTAATCGCCCTGTGTTAATCTTACACATTGTCCGTTAATGATATCGATCGCTGGAATAATTTTCATGATTGTATATTTAAGAAAGAGCGCAGAACGTTTTCTCCAGCACTTGCTGATTTTTCAGGATGAAATTGAACTGCATAAAAATTATCTTTTTGTAATGCAGCGCTAAAAGGTTGAATATAATCGGTGATAGCTGCAGTATGTTGGTTTACGGGAACATAGTAGCTGTGAACGAAGTACATATAAGCTTCATCCAGTGAAGCATCAATCCAGGAATTGCTGAGGGCTATTGAATTCCAGCCCATGTGTGGAACCTTCTCTGCATTCTTAGGAATAAATTGCTTCACTTTTTCATCGAATATATTCAAACATCTTGTGTCATTCTCTTCCGAATAAGCACACATCAATTGCATACCTAAGCAAACACCTAATACAGGTTGCTTTAAATCTTTAATCAATAAATCCAGCTTATGTGTTTGCAGGTAGTCCATGGTAGACCGCGCTTCACCAACCCCAGGAAAAATTACTTTATCAGCTTTTTTAATTTCCTCCTGATTGTCGGTAATGCTATAGTCAATACCGAGTCTTTCCATAGCAAAAGCCATAGAGCGTATATTGCCTGCGTTGTATTTGATTATAACTACTTTCATAATTACGAATTACGATTTACGAAATTTCAAATTTCAAATTTCAAATTTCAAATTTCAAATTTCAAATTTCAAATTGACTTCTCCATTCGTCATTTAAATAATTCCCTTCGTAGTCGGTAGCTCATTTCCTTCTCTTTTCAAGGCCATTTTAATTGACTTAGCAAAAGCTTTAAAGATGGCTTCTATCTTATGGTGTTCATTTGTACCCTCTGCTTTAATATTCAAATTGCATTTAGATGCATCAGAAAAGGATTTAAAAAAGTGAAAAAACATTTCTGTTGGCATCTCACCTATTTTCTCGCGTTTAAATTCTGCCTCCCATACTAACCAGGGTCTGCCACCAAAATCGATGGCTGCTTGTGCCAGACAATCATCCATGGGTAAACAATAGCCATACCGTTCTATGCCACGCTTATCGCCCAGGGCCTTGCCAAAAGCTTCACCGATAGCCAATGCTGTATCTTCAATGGTATGGTGCTCATCGATATGCAAATCTCCTTTTACATCGACTGCTAAGTCGATATTACCATGTTTGGCTAATTGATCTAGCATGTGATCAAAAAAACCCAAACCTGTTTTGTTATTGGCTACACCAGTGCCATCAAGATTCAAAGAAATTTTAATATCAGTTTCTTTTGTTTTGCGAATGTGTTCAGCTTTACGTTGTGGTTTAATCAGAAAGGTGGCAATTTCTAACCATGAGGTGGTGACGAGCGCGCAATATTCTTCTAAGGCTTTTTCTTTAATTTTTTCAAGTAAAGAACCATCATTGATAAGTATACCCTTGCAACCAAGATTTTTAGCCAGTTCAATGTCAGTGATACGATCACCGATGACAAATGATGAAGAAAGATCGTACTCTTTCGAAAAGTACTCAGTTAACATGGCCGTACCGGGCTTCCGTGTTGCTTTGTTTTCGTGAGAAAAACTGCGATCAACATGAATAGCTGAAAAGTTGATATTCTCATTTGCCAGTATTTTCAGCATTTTATTTTGTGCAGGCCAGAAAGTGTTTTCCGGGAAACTGTTAGTCCCTAAACCATCCTGATTAGTAACCATCACCAGTTCAAAAGCATTAGCGACCACCACTTGCGACAAACCAGCGAAAACACCTGGATAAAATTCCAGTTTTTCCAGACTGTCAATTTGCTGATCAGGTGGTTCAATAATCAATGTTCCGTCTCTGTCAATAAATAGTACCTTTTTCATAGCTGCGTTAGTGTATGTATCAATTTCTTATTTTCTGCTGGTGTACCTATGGTAATCCGCAAGGAACTTTCGCATAGCACCACTGTTGACCTATCTCTTACGATAATGCCTCGTTGCATTAATTTTTGGTAGATAGCCGGGGCGTTATCCATGGCGACTAATACAAAGTTTGCATCTGAACGATATACCTTTTTGACAAAGGGAACCTGCTGAAGTGCGGTAATCAATTGGGCTCGTTCGGATAATATTTCATTAACCGCTTTATTTTTTTTATCAACCTGCACTAGCGCCTCTATTGCTAACTCCTGTGTTTTGATATTTACATTGTAAGGATACTTCACTTTATTGAGTAAAGCAATAATAGCCTCCGAAGCAAAACACATTCCCAAACGGAGCCCGGCCAAACCCCATGCTTTAGAGAAGGTTTGTAAAATAACAAGGTTGGGATAGTTTTTAAGTTCCTTAATTAAGCTAATATCTCCTGCAAAATCGATGTAAGCTTCATCTACTACAACTAAGCCTGAGAATCTGTTTAAAACAGAAAATATATCTTCAAGCTTTAATAAGTTACCTGTAGGATTATTAGGTGAACATAAAAAAATGATTTTAGTATTTGGCGTAGCTGTTTTTAGTATTCCTTCAGTATCAAGTTGATAATCCTTTGTGAGTAATACATTTTTAATAGCTACCGCATTGATGTTAGCACAAACCCTGTACATGCCGTAGGTAGGTTCAGTAATCATCACGCTATCATGATCCGGTTCACAAAATACACGAATCAATAGGTCAATTGCTTCATCACTGCCATTGCCTAAAAAAATTTGTTCAGCTTTTACACCCTTTTGCTGGGCGAGCAGTTTCTTTACTTTCCATTGTAAGGGATCAGGGTAGCGGTTATAACCAGAGGGGTATGGATTTTCATTCGCATCAAGGTATACTTCAGCTTCACCCTTAAACTCATCACGGGCTGAAGAGTATGGTTTTAAAGCAAGGATATTTTTACGAACCAGTTTATTCAATTCAAAATTCTGCATGGCAAGATTTTATTTACTTGTCAATAATTTTTCAAGGCGAACGCTTACGGCTCTTTTGTGTGCAACCAGTTGCTCTGCTTCCGCCATGTATTCAATAGTAGGCCCGATATTTTTGATGCCCTCCTTACTTATACGTTGGTAGGTAATGTTTTTCACAAAGCTATCGAGTGAAACTCCGGCATAAGCTTTCGCATAGGCACTCGTTGGCAATGTATGGTTAGTACCTGATGCATAGTCGCCCGCGGCTTCGGGAGTATAGTTACCTAAAAAGATGGAGCCTGCATTGCTAATTTGTGCTGCTACTTCCTCATCATTTTTTAAATTAATGATTAGGTGTTCGGGCGCATACTCATTTACAAAGTCAATCGCTTCCGATAATTCATCAAACTGAACAACCCTGCTGTTCTCCAGTGCCTGTGTGGCAATAACTTTTCTAGGTAGTAAGGACAGTTGTTTTTCTACTTCTGCCTGAATGTCTTTCAGTTTATTCTTATCCAACAAAACAAGCATTACCTGACTATCAATGCCATGTTCAGCCTGCGACAATAAATCTGCTGCAACAAAGGCAGCCTCTGCGCCTTCATCCGCCATCACCAATACTTCTGAGGGGCCAGCGGGCATGTCTATGGCTATACCTTGTTGGTTGACTAATTGTTTGGCCATGGTCACATACTGATTACCAGGTCCGAAAATTTTATAAACCTTCGATACACTTTCAGTACCATAGGACAGCGCAGCAATGGCTTGTGCACCACCTACTTTCACAATTTTTGTAACACCAACCAAACTGGCAGCAAATAAAATCGCAGGATTTACTTTTCCATTTTTATCTGGAGGTGTGCAAAGAATTACTTCTTTACAGCCGGCCAGTTTAGCAGGTGTGCCCAACATTAATACAGTGGAGAACAAGGGGGCAGTGCCTCCTGGAATATAAATACCAACCTTAGCGATGGCTACAGCCTTTCTCCAGCAGTTAACTCCGGGCATCGTTTCAATAATGCTTTCCGTTTTTATTTGAGATGCATGGAATACTTCAATGTTGCGCTGTGCTGTAATAATAGCTTGTTTCAGCTCAACACTTAACACTTCTGAGGCTGCCGCTACTTCAGTTGGACTAACTAATAAACTATCCAATTGAACACCATCCAGTTGAAAGGTTAATTCTTTCAATGCAGCATCGCCACCAAGCTTCACGCGATTTAAAATATTTTTTACGGTGCTTTCCAGAAAGTCAAGTTCTAGTGCCGGTCTGGCTGTTAATTCAGTCCAGGTTGTTCTGTTAGGGTTATTAAAAATTTTCATATTTAATTTCTTTAGACTAACCGATCATTTTTTCTATTGGAATAACAAGAATCCCTTGGGCACCAAAGGATTTCAGTAAATCAATTTTTTCCCAGAAGTCATTCTCGTCAACTACAGAGTGTAGTGATGACCAACCTTCGCGTTTCAAAGGCAAAATTGTGGGGCTGTTCATGCCTGGAATCACGGCAGTGATTTTGTCGATGGCATCGTTGGGACAATTCAACAAAATGTATTTGTTGTTTTTGGCTTTCTGTACAGACTCAATTCTGAATAAGAGTTTGTTAAGTATGTTCTTTTTCTCATCGCTTAATTGCGGGCTGGCAATCATCACAGCTTCTGAATATAGCACTGTCTCTACTTCCTTAAGACCATTGCTGAGTAAAGTACTGCCAGTACTGACAATATCACAAATACCATCTGCCAGTCCAATGCCTGGGGCGATTTCAACAGAACCACTGATCTCGTGTATGCCGGCTTTTATATTATTCTTGTCTAAAAACTGTTGAACAATCGCAGGGTAGGAGGTAGCAATATTTTTTCCCTGAAACCACTGCAGACCTGTATAATTTTCAGATCGTGGTATAGCGAGGCACAATCTGCACTTGGCAAAATCCAATTTTTTTATGAGTTGATTTTTCTTTTGTTTTTCAACAAATACGTTTTCACCAACGATGCCAATATCAGCTACGTTGTCTTCTACATATTGAGGAATATCATCATCGCGCAGGAATAGCACTTCAACCGGGAAATTGCGTGCTTGTGTTTTCAGCTGATCACGGCCATTGCTGATGGACAAACCACTCTCTTTTAAGAGTGCCAATGAACCCTCCTGTAAACGACCAGATTTTTGGATAGCGATTCTAAGTAAAGTATTGCTCATGTTTATCGATTTATCTTTTTCAAGTTTGATGAAAACAAAAAAGGCTTGCCACATCGTGACAAGCCTTTTAATTGGTTTTATAATTCAATCAAAACATAGCGCAGCCACGATCCGCATGGTTAACATGATGATGGTGGTGAAGGTTTATGTTTTGTGTGTTTTTCATGATTTGATGGTGCGAATAAAGGTAAGGAATGTCAGAAATCAAAATTTCTCTGTCAGAAGGTTGTTTTTTTGTTTGAACCGCGATTTAAAAGCTGAATAAGGGTTTTCCTTGCAAGGCCAGATAATGCATAAACATACAGACAAGGGCGTATCCCACCGAAAACAGGAGCACAAGTAAGGCTTTCTTCTTTTTATGCGCAGGTATCAGGTAAGCAAACAGGGGTATGAGTTGTAAACCATGTAAGGTAAAAAAGTGTGCCACACGCATATCACCTGCTTGTGTGCTCCAGTTGGTAAAGGGAATACCGGCACCTCCATCCACTGCGCCATAGGTATGCCCCATATTGGCAATCATCAAACCTCCGGATATGCCACCTATAAAAAACAGGAGCAGACCTGCACGCCAGGCAAGCAGTTGATACCCTTGAATAGTAATTTGACTTTTAAAAAGGAACAACATAAGTGTAAAGGCATTCACCGTAGTGTTGATACCAATGAAGATGCCCATCAAACTAAAAAGCATGCCGTTCAACGCACTTGATATATTGTAGTGAGAGATTTCGCCTCTTGCGGCCTGAATAATGATGATAACAATTTCTACCAGCATGCTGATGATCACAAACCAGCTGATGATGGTTGCCATCGTTTTGCTTTTGAGATAATGGAGTAGCCAGCCGAAGGTCCATGAATAGATGGCAATGCTGAGACTAAACTTCATGGGCTTAATCCAGGCATTGATGCCAGTGATTAAAGTGGTATCGATAAAGTAGAGCACCAAACAAACTACAAAAGCAACAAAGTTCAGCCAGCCAAAATAATACAGCAACCTGTTTCGATTTTTCAAGCTGTCAAGAAACTCAGAAATTTTCATGCAATACTTTTTTAGTTTTGATTGCTCTTACAATAAAATATAAGAGTAAGCCCACCGGTCCTAGCATGAACGTGAAGAATAAACATGGTATTAATAGTAAATGAGCAATGTTATGCTTTTGGCCGTTCGTCAAAATCCAACTGCCTACAAATAAATCGAAGGCTAAATAATGTACCCAGCCCACCACCAGGGCATAGTCGTTAGCAAATAATGATTTAATACCTTGTAAGGAGCCAAAGTCACTGAAAGAAATACCACCCATCGCTATAATGACGCCTAAATAAAGAAAGGCAAAGAGCAATGGAATAATACCATAGAGCACAAGATAACGTGTAACTTTCCAACGGGGGGCTACCAGTAAAAGAATCCAACCCAGAGGAGCCAGTGAGTTACAAAGTGAAAAGAGTAGTTCGGGGGTCATGTCTTTTTTTAATCAAGTTAAACATTAATTGAAATACTCCCAGTTGTTGAAAAGCTTATTTAAGTAAAATGCCCGCCTCAAGCTTAAGGGACGGGCATCTTTATAGATAACCAATATGGTTAAAAATGTTTTATTAAACTATAGTCTAAGCTTCCGTTTCTACCTTAAGCTTACGAGCAACCCATAAAGAAACCAAACTAAAGAACACCGCGATTAAACCTACATATTCATAATTCACCAGGGCTTTTGCATCGGTTGAGAACAGTGACGGCTTTTCAGTTACGATGACACCGGCAATAAAAGCGGCAAAGCCTGAAGTAAGTTGTTGTATAGAAGAACGTATGCTCATATAGCTCCCTCTGTTTTCAGGTTTGATGATGGCAGTCTCCATGGTTGTGCTGGGCACCATACGACCATTGGCAAAAACAAAGAACACTGCCGCCACAACCAAGGCTGCCCATAGCGGCCAGGGTGGCATGTTGGTAATAGCGATGATCGGAATTAATACGAGTGACCCAAAAATGGTAAAGATTTTTAAACGACCATGTTTATCTGCCATCTTCCCTACCCAGGGCGAGAAGAAAATGGTACTCGCACCACCCACTAAGTAGATGTACATCAGTTCACCTTCACTAAAACCAACATTACCTACCATGTAAGGAGAAATGAAAGGGACGATGGTAAAATGCCCGAGCATCAATACAGCTGAGAATGTCAACCCAAGCCTTGCATTTTTATTACCAAAAATGGCAGTCAACACTTCCCATGGATTCTTATGATTGCCGTCCGCTGCAATATGACCGCGCATAACAGGAATGAAGAAAACAACAAACACACAAATTATTGCAGAGAATATACCCAGGAATAAAAAAGGTGCATGCCATGAAAACTCGCTGGCCAGAAATAGTCCAAAGGGTACACCAAATACAGAAGCGATAGAAAAAGAAGCCATCACAATGCCAATACCCTTGGCTCTTCTTTCAAGCGGCACTGCATCGCTTACCATGGCCAGAATAAGCGCACCCAATACACCACCAAAGGCACCAGCCAATGAACGTGTAATCAACAGCACAGCATAGGTAGGAGCAAAGGCACAGGCGATGGTGCCCACTGTAAAGCCGATGTACATAAACAGTAAAGTATTCTTACGGTCGAAGCGATCGATGGCAAAGGCAGCAATAAAACCAGTGATGCCCGCAGTAATGGTATAAGACGAAACCAGTAAGGCAAATTGCTGTGGACTAATATCAAAGATGCGCATGAGCTGTGGCCCGAGCGGCATCATAATCATAAAGTCCATGATATGGGTAAACATGATGGCCGCCAGAATGAACAGCAAAATTCTTTCGTTTTTCATGAAGGGAGAATGGTATAAAGAGAGTTTAACACAAGGCGTCCCAAAAAGGTTGACGAAGAGGAAAAAATCTTATTGTTTTTTTCCGATGTAAATAATCTCCCCTTTTACCAGACCAAAACGCTGGCGCTCTGTTTCACTTAATTCATTAACGAAATTCTCTTCTATGGCTTGAAGGCCGGCTTGCTGTATGCGCTTAGGATAGTCGTGACCATACTTACGCACATGATCATCCTGTCCGAAAATTCTTTCTCGTTCTCTTTTATCAGTAATGTTATTGTCTTCAAACGTTTGTTCCTGCACTGGGTTAAAAAAGGGTACTTGCATAATAGCAAAACCGCCTGGCTTTAACACCCTGTATATTTCACGCATGGCCTGAATATCATCGCGTACATGTTCAAGCACATGGTTGCACAGCACTACATCAAAACGATTATCTTCAAAAGGTATCTGGTGAATATCCATTTTAACCTTGGCCAAGGGCGATTCAATGTCCGCAGTGATGTAACTTTCTCCGTGTACTTTTTCAAATCGCGGAATAAAGCAAGCTTCTGGTGCTATGTGTAAAACAGCTTGCGCCTTAGTAAAAAAACTCGTTTTCTCTTGCAGATAGCGGTATATAAGCCTGTGGCGCTCAAGCGATAAACAATTCGGGCAAAGGGCATTAGATCTTGTATTGATACGGCCGTAAGGCAAAAAAATCCTGTATTGATGATCGCAAACCGGACAGCTGACCTTGGTACCCCGGTAAAAGAGCGCTCCGGTTACTTTTAAACCAGCCCCCCCCACCAGTTGAAGGTACTTGCGAGGTACAAAACGGATCAGAAAAGCAATAATTTTCTTCATAAAAGCCGCAAGATAACACGGATAGTCAATAGTCCATAGTTAAAGGACGATAGTCAATGGTCAGTTGTCTATGGACTATCGGCCATGGACCCTTATCTAGCGATAAATAATATTTTGATACACTTAAAACTTTTTGCGCAACAGTTCCATCTTTATAGCGTAATCGATTAGAAGCGTTTAAACCTTTAAAACAACTGAATTTGTGGCCGAAACTTTACTGGACATTGCCATGATGCACTCCGACTCCCTGCTTTTGCGCGCACGGCAAGGGGATAAGAATGCCCAGGGAAAGCTGGTGCAACTTTGGTACAAACGTATCTATAATTTCTCTTTTAAGTTTTTTCAGGATCATGACTTGGCCATGGAGGTAGCGCAAAAGACTTTCATTTCCATGTGCAGAAATCTGGAAGGCTTGCAGGACACAAACAGGTTCAAATCCTGGTTATATACCATTGCTGTGAACTATTGCCGCGAGGAACTAAGAAAGAAAAAATCAAACAGGTCTGTTCCTTTCGAATTTGTGGTAAACCCTGAAGCAGAGAATTCTCCACGTTGGGAGGGTAGTGCCATGCGACATGAAAATCCAGAGCGACAGTTTCAACAGGCTGAGTTGTCGGAGATATTACAACAAGCCTTGATGACGCTTAGTGAAGAGCAACGGGAAGTGGTGATTATGAAAGAGTTTGAAGGCTTGAAGTTCAGAGAAATAGCAGAAGTTTTAAATATTTCTGAAAACACGGTAAAGTCCAGAATGTATTACGGACTTGATGGATTGAAAAAGATTTTAGAACAACGCAACATAACTAAAGACACAGTGCATTATGAGCTATAAACCAAACGAAGCAGCGTGGATGGCTTACCTATACGGTGAGATGGAGGGTGAAGAACGCGAGCGCATGGAGCTTTATTTAGCAGAAAATGCGAACGCCCGAATTGAATTGGAAAACATGAAGGCGCTGCAGCAAATGCTGCGCACTGTTGAAGATAAGGAAGTAATAGCACCACCGATAGTGATGGATAATCACAAGACCAGAAGTCTGTGGGATTTCCCTTACGCTAAAACCATTATCAGTATTGCAGCTTCGCTCCTACTGATTATGGTAGTGGGCAGATTAACAGGTACTTCTATAGCAAGTGATGAGACAGGCATCCACATTAGCTTTGGAGCAAAAGCAATTGAAAAGCCAGTGAGTGGAGTACCATTGCTTACACAAGCGGAAGTGCAAGAGATGATTAACGCCTCTCTTTCTGAAAATAACAGCACATGGCAACAAAGTCTGGCAGAGAACAGACTTAAGATTGATGAGTCTATACGGAAAAACCTGGCGGCCAATACCCGCAACAGTGAAAGGGTAGACGCATTGGTTCAACAAGTAGCGAGTGCTTCGAAAGATCAGATTGAAAGCTATGTAGCGAGCTTGCAAACTGAGAACATGAGAATGATGCAAGATTATATGAAGTTAACCTCAAATGAGCAAAAAGACTACATGGAAAACTTGCTGGTTGATTTCTCTAAATACCTACAACAGCAGAGAAATGACGACCTACGTTTGTTACAAACTAAAATTACAGATGTAGAACAAAACAATAACCTCTTTAAAGCAGAAACAGAACAAATTTTAACCAGTTTAATCAGTAACTCAGGTACTAGTTTTCAGAAAGCCGGAATCAGAAATTAGTGCATGAACAATAGAATAGGTTTTAATCAATAATTAAGAATTCTAATAAATAGAAGATATGAAAAAGATGATGTTGAATGTGGTGTGTCTGATGGTGATGAGCACGCTGGCCTTTGCGCAGGCAGATGAAAGAATGGAACGTGATATAAAAGTCGCTGAGGGTGTTTTAAGTTCCCTTATTAAACAACAGTTTAAGAAGGATGCCTGGTTTCCAATTTCAGTAGAAGGTAGTTATAGAAGTGGATATGGCGTGACTTTCTCAGTACCTAATTTTTCTAACTTCCCTATGAATTACATGGTAGCTCCGCGGGCTCCAATGGCTCCAAGAGTACACGTACAGGGTGGGCAGGGTTTTGGTTATACTTATTCAATTGAAACTGATGAAGAAGGTGAGGTAATAACTGAAGAGTTGCGAGGAAAAGCAGCAGATAAGAAAGCTGAGGCCGAGGATAGAAAAGCTGAAGCAGAAGAGAGATTAGCTGAAGCAGAAGCGGCCATGGCTGATGCTGAAGAGGCCATGCGAGAATCAGAACGGGATATACAACGTAGTCTGAATGGAGTTACAGTAATGCGCTCTGGTGTAAGTGAAAAGGATAAACAGGAACTTAATAAAATGCTTGTTGAAGCCGGTAAAATTTTCCTTGCTGATTACAGCACAATACTTAGCCAGCTAAAACCAGATGAACGTATCATTATTACCAACCGCGCTAACGAAGGTGGCAACCGCTACTGGCGCTTTATGGGCGATGAAAAGCGTTTCTTCTTATCCATTGAAACAAGTGCCGCTGATGTTAAGCAATATCAGAGTAACAAGCTTACTAAAGAACAATTTCTTGCTAAGGTTAAAGTGGTAGAGAGTGAGGTACTTAACGAACGCGTGCAAGACCTTGAATTATTAACCACCATTATTGACAGATTATATCAGCCCGACTTGTCGAAAACATATTTTACAGAGCAGAATACATATTATGAACGCCTGAAAGATTTTGGAGCGATATACCATATGCAGGTATTTTCTTCCAATCAGATGGAGCGTGGTTATTTTTCAATGCCTACCCAAGGTGCACAGAAAGTAACAGAAGAAGAACGCAACAAAAAGGTAAAAGAACTGTACCCGGTTTTTGAAAGTGAATTGAAAGAAAATATTCTTGAATATGGCCGTACAATCAAAAGTTTAAAACCTGAGGAAGTCTTGGTATTCAATGTTCGACTGACCAAGTGTAAAGAATGCGGTATTCCTTCAAGCATAGAAATTTCTACAAAAGCCTCTGTTTTGGCTGACTACATGAGTGGCAAGCTGGATAAAAATGCAGCACTGGCTAAAATGGAAGTGAAGAAGGGACTGAATCAGTAAGCAGCATCCTGTTGCATAAAAAAGCGAGGCGTCTCAGGGACGCCTCGCTTTTTTTATGGCCTTGATTTCAGCCATTCATATAATTCTGTAGCATCTTAACTTCTCTAAATCCCGAAAATAAAGCAGCCCCCGCCTGAATAGTAAATTAGACCTATCTTACTGAACTATTCAAAACTAATTTCTATGAAGAAACTTATACAATGTGCAATGGGCATTTTGCTAATCCTCTGTGGATTAACAGCTTTTGCCCAGAAACTGGACATGGAGAAACTAAAGGGCTTAAAACCCCGGGCGATTGGTCCTGCAGGCATGAGTGGTCGTATTACAGCCATCGATGCAGTGGTTAGCAATCCTGATATTATTTATGCAGGTGCAGCATCTGGTGGTGTGTGGCGCTCAAACAGTGGAGGTGTAGCATGGGAACCACTCTTTGATTCTGAATCAACGCTTTCTATTGGTGCTATAGCTATACAGCAGGATAATCCATCGGTAGTTTGGGTTGGTACGGGTGAAGGTAACCCACGCAATAGTTTAAATGGAGGCGATGGTTTATACAAAACATTAGATGGTGGAAAGACCTGGAAAAAAGTTGGTCTTGAAAAAACAAGACACATCCATAGAATCATCATCGATCCTAAAAATCCAAACACAGTATACGTTGGCGCTATTGGTTCACCATGGGGCGAGCATCCCGAACGTGGTGTCTATAAGACGACCGATGGCGGTGCAACATGGGAACGCGTGTTGTTTGTAGATAATAAAACAGGATGTGGTGAACTGGTGATGGATCCAACCAATCCTAATAAACTATTTGCTAACATGTGGGAACATCGCAGAATGCCATGGACATTTAACTCTGGTGGGCCAGGCTCTGGTTTATATGTTACCCATGATGGTGGAAAGAACTGGAAAAAACTGAGCAAGAAAGAAGGCTTGCCAGAAGGTGATGTTGGAAGAATGGGCTTAGCTATTGCGCGCAATAAACCTAACGTTGTATACGCATTGATTGAAGCAAAGAAAAATGCTTTATACCGCTCTGAAGATGGTGGTGAAAAGTGGACCATGGTAAACGATAAAGGGGAAATCGGTGATCGTCCTTTTTACTATTTTGAAATTTATGTTGATTCGAAAAACGAAAACAGATTGTATACTATTTTCTCTCGTGTTAATGTGAGCGAGGATGGTGGTAAATCTTTTAAAGAATTATTGCCTTACTATGGTGTGCACCCCGATCACCATGCCTGGTGGATCAATCCCGAAAATCCGAACATGATTATCGATGGTAATGATGGAGGTCTAAACATATCACGCGACATGGGTAAGACATGGGTGTTTGCTGATAACATTCCTGTAGGTCAATTCTATCATATCAATGTAGATATGGCGCACCCTTACAATGTATATGGTGGTATGCAAGACAATGGTTCATGGGTAGGCCCGGCTTATGTATGGAGAAATGGTGGTATCAGAAATTCATATTGGCAAGAAGTACTTTTTGGTGATGGCTTTGATGCTGCTCCGGATCCTGATGATAACCGCTATGGTTATGCGATGTCGCAAGGTGGTAATCTGGCTCGTTTTGATTTACAAACGGGCTTTACCAAAAACCTGAGACCAACACACCCTAACCCTGATTTGAAACTGCGCTATAATTGGAACTCTGCTTTGGCACAAGATCCATTTAGCACCTCTACTATTTATTACGGAAGCCAGTTCTTACACAAGTCAACTAACAAAGGCGATACCTGGGATATCATCTCTCCGGATTTAACAACGGATGATAAGTCAAAGCAAAAGCAACATGATAGTGGAGGTATGACCATGGATGCTACAGGTGCTGAAAATCATTGTACAATTTTGGCAATTGCACCAAGCAAAGTAAAGCAAGGTGTTATATGGGTGGGTACTGATGATGGTCAGGTGCAAGTAACACAGGATGGTGGCAAGAGCTGGACAAATACAACAGCTAAAATTGTTGGCATGCCCAAGAATGCCTGGGTAGCACAAATACAAGCGTCTACTTATAATGCAGGAGAAGCCTTTGTAGTAGTAAACAACTACCGCATGTTCGATTACAAGCCCTACCTATTCCACACGAAAGATTTTGGTGCAACCTGGGTAAGTATTGTAACGGGAGCACAAGTGGGAGAGAGCAACTATACACTTTCTGTCGTGCAAGATCCTATTGAGCCAAAACTGATGTTCTTAGGTACTGAGAATGGTTTATTTGTAAGTATTGATGGAGCGAAGAACTGGACCAAGTGGACCAACGGATACCCTGCAGGTGTTCCTACCATCGATATGGTTATTCACCCACGTGAACATGATTTAGTGATTGGTACTTTCGGTCGTGCTTTATATGTGTTTGACGACATTCGCCCACTACGCGAAATGGCAAAATCTACTAACGTGATAACTAAGACTGCGCACCTCTTTACACCGCCAGATGCATACCTGGTTTCTATTCAGCAACCTTCAGGTCCTCGTTTTGATGCCAACGCTGTATACAATGGCGATAACCGTCAGCCAGGTGCCATGATTACCTATTCAGTTAATAAACCTGCCGCAGTAGAAGCCAGCAAACCGGTTGAAGATGCTAAAGCAAAGAAAGGAAAAGAAGAAATAAAACCTGCTGCACCTGCACCAGCAAAATCTACTGTGAAGTACGACTCAGTAAAACTTGAAGTCTACAACGATAAGGGTGTATTGATTAACACACTTCGTCAGAAAGCACCAGAAGAAAATGGTGTTTACCGCATGAGTTGGATGATGAATGAGAAAGGAGAACGTCAACCTGCACGCGAACAACGCGGTGGTGGCGGAGGTGGTGGCTTTGGAGGCGGTGGTGGTACCAGCGTTTTACCGGGCACTTATAAACTTCGTTTGCTCTATGGCGATCAGAAAGATTCAAGCATGATCACTGTAAAAGCAGATCCACGCATGAATGTTGCGCCTGCTGTATATGCCGACCGCTATAATATGCTGAAAGATTTGCAAAAGCTTCGTGCTGCTGCTGCAACTGCGGCAGATCGTTTGCGCGAATCAAAAGAAATCGTAGAGGAGTATGAGAAGAAGCTGAAAGAGGCGAAACGCAATGATCTGAAAGAAGCCATGGATAAAACCAAAGCCATGAAAGATTCAATTGAAGCTGTTCAAGATTTCATGTTTGGTAAAGTAGACAAGCGCCAGGGCATCGTTCGTTCACCTGATCCTACACCTATTTCTTATATTCAAACAGCGCAAGGTTATGTGGGGCGTTCACAAGACCCTATCAGTGATACAGATAAGCGTGTATACCAACATGCTGTAGATAAAATGGCTATTCTCACCAAACGCGTTAACGATTTCTATGAAACACAATGGAAACCCTACCGCGACATGATGGAGAAAGTTAGTTTATCGCCATTTAAAGATTACGCGCCTATTAAATAGCATACTTACATTGTTTACGATAAGAGAGTCAGGTATTTTGCCTGACTCTTTTGTTTAATAAGAAGAATAGCTAAATTGCAACATTGTTGCATTAAGATATGATTGAGGTTAAAGGTTTAACATATACCTATAATGGCCAAAAAGCCATTTCTTTCCCTGATTTTGGCATAAATCAAGGGGAACATTGTTTGTTATTAGGTTCGTCCGGGTCTGGGAAAACTACACTATTACATCTGCTAGGAGGCTTATTGCGTAACTATCAAGGATCAGTTATCACGGCAGGACAGGAGCTTTCTCAACTTTCAGAAAGCGCGCTCGATGCTTTTCGTGGTAAGCACATGGGTTTCATCTTTCAGAAGAATCATTTGATTAATGCACTTACTGTTGAGGATAACCTGAAACTGGCGCCTTATCTGGCGGGTGCTAGCATTGACGAAAAAAGAATAGGTGAAGTATTACAGCGACTAGGCATAGCATCCAAGCGGACAGCAAAAGTTACAGAGATCAGTCAGGGGCAGGCACAACGGGTGGCTATTGCCCGGGCAGTGATGCATAAGCCAGCCATTATTCTGGCTGATGAACCAACCTCTGCTTTAGATGATACAAGTTGCGAACAGGTTATTCAACTATTAATGGAAGTGGCTAAAGAAAATAAGGCCTCTCTGATTGTGGCCACACATGATCAGCGGATCAAAAACTACATCAGTAAACAAGTTATTCTAATACCTCAACACTAGTCCTTATGTCAGTCATTAAACTTGTCTGGAATTACCTGCTGGCTAAACCTCTTAACACCATCTTGAATATTGTGTTGTTAGCGCTTGGTATTGCGGTAATTACACTCCTGTTACTTTTCAATAATCAATTGCGTGAAAACATTGCCAAGAATGGACGCGGTATAGACCTGGTAGTAGGTGCAAAAGGCAGCCCGCTTCAACTTATTCTTTGTAACATTTTTCATATAGATTTTCCAACAGGCAATATCAAATTAAATGAAGCAGAGAGAATTGCTAAAAACAGGCTGATCAAGCAAGCCATTCCACTGGCCTTGGGTGATAGTTACAATGGTTTCAGAATTGTGGGCACTAACCAACAGTATGCAGATTTGTATGAAATGCAACTGCAAGAGGGAGCATGGTGGAAGAAGAACCTGGAAGTAACGATTGGAAGTAACGTAGCCGCTATTGGTAAATTAAAAATTGGTGATGCCTTTGCAAGTGCCCATGGCATGACAGAAGGAGGGCATGCTCATGACGCACACGAGTTTAAGGTAGTCAGTATCATGAAACCTTCCAATACGGTTATCGATAATCTGATTTTTACCAATGTGGAAAGCGTCTGGATTATGCATGAAGAACATGCTGAAGGTGAGGAAGCAGATCACCATCATGATGATGAAGAAGATCATCACCATGAAGTAACGGCCGACTTTAAACCCTCGGTTTTAGTGCCCTCGGTTTCAGTCAATGATTCAACCCACGAAATAACGGCCATGCTACTGGAATACCGTTCGCCCCTGGGAGCCGTGCAGATGCCTCGTATGGTCAATTCACAAAGCTCATTGCAGGCAGCTTCGCCCGCTTTTGAAACGGCTCGTCTTTTCTCCATTTTAGGGGTTGGTGTTGACATCCTAATGGCCTTTGCTTACGTGCTTATTTTCATTTCGGCATTGAGTATTTTCATTGCTTTATATAATTCCTTAAAAGAAAGACGCTATGATTTGGCCATTATGCGTTCCATGGGTGCCAGTCGTTTAAAGCTAGTCTTTACCATTTTATTAGAAGGAATGGTGTTGACTGTACTGGGTAGTCTGTTGGGGCTGGCCTTAGGACATGGTGTTTTAGCATTGATGACCAGCCTGGTGGAAGAAACACAAAAAGCCGGTGTAACAGCCCTTGTATTTTATACAGAAGAATGGATACTTTTGGCCGGAAGTTTGTTATTAGGTCTGCTGTGTGCAATTATACCCGCTTTGCAAGCCTATAGAACAGATATATCGAAGGTATTGGCAGGAAATTAATTTGAAGATGAGTGATTTGAAAATTTGAAGATGTGTTTATGAAGAAGCTATTAGTTTTTATCTTTTTGATTGTTGGGATTGCTGCAAGTGCACAGACCAAAGATATGTGGAACGAATTTGCCAAGACCAAATTTGAACCTAAGTACTACGAGAAAATTGGTGAGTATTTATTTTACCCCAACTTTACTGAGGAGCTAAACAAACTAGTAGGCAAGGAAATAACCATTCAGGGTTTTTATGTTCCTTTTGCTCCAGAGGATGGTAACTACATTATCATCTCAAAGTATCCGATGAGTCAGTGTTTCTTTTGTGGTGGTGCCGGTCCTGAGTCCATTGCAGAAGTAACTTTTGTGAAAGGCATGCCCAAATTTGAAGTTGACGATTTGATTACGGTAAAAGGCAAATTGAAACTTAACGCTGAGGATATTGAGCACGTTAATTTTATTTTAACAGACGCGGTATTGGTAAGCAAGTAAATTTTATAAAGGACAATGGTCAATTGACCATTGTCCTTTATAAGGGATACCATTAGCATTCCCTATCATCAATCATCTCAATCCATTTAGTCATCTGATCTCCAGCACTTTTTTCAATTGGTCATTGTCCATTGTCAATTATTATTCCCCCTCCTCCAACGCAAACAGTTCCTCAACAGACTTTTCAAATACCTTAGCCATTTTTAATGCTAATACGGTAGAGGGTACGTATTTGCCAGATTCAATTGTGTTAATCGTTTGCCGCGAAACCCCGATGGCTTCTGCTAACTGCGCTTGTGTAATATTTTTTACGGCACGCTGAATGCGAATAGTATTTTTCATGCTTAATCGTTTTCAGGTGTTTGTAAATGACGATACATCAGAAAATTAAACCTGCCGATAAAAAACAGCAGTATGGTGTACATGTTGTAGATGATCACATCCAAGAAGAAGTTTCCATACACAAAGAAGAAGGCGAGAATCAAGAGAATGTAATTCACATAGACAGCCCAAAGCAGCGACTCCAGTCTCATCTTACTGACAAATTCGTCTTCAATTTTTTCTTTTGAAAAAGCCAGCATCATCAAACCGATAATTAGTCCGCCACCCAGGATCTCATCTGTTAGTTCATTGCGACTGCCATCGCTACCAAGAATTCCCTGCACTTCAAAGGGAGTGTAAACCTCGAACATGAATTGGAAGTACATATTGGCGATGCCAAAGCCTATAAAAATGACTGAGATAATAAGCCCAACGTATTTGAATTTGCGGGGTAAAAGGAGTTTCGTTTTCATAGATTGTAAAGTTTATTTGACAATTATACGCTAATATGTCAAATAAAGTTTACATTTAATCAAATAAAATTGACATTATATTAAAAATGTGCCTTTTTCGTCTTTAATGCCACTTACTTTTTTGGAAGCTCTTTTTTAAATTGTCCATTGTCCATTGTCAATTGAGTGCTAATACTCCAATTCAAAAGCACTTTTATAAAAATCATTTTTTTGAACGTACTCCAGCCATTGTAAGTAGAAAGGATGAGCACCAAGCGTTGCGCTATCACCCACAACAAGTAATTTTTTACGAGCGCGGGTGAGTGCCACATTCGTTCTGCGAATATCGCTGAGAAAACCAACTTCGCCTTTGTCATTAGAGCGCACAAAACCAATGGCAATCACGTCTCTTTCCTGTCCCTGAAAAGCATCAACTGTATTAATGCTTACCAGGTGTTTCAGGTTAACTAACTCTTCCGATTGCTCTGCCAGTTTAGTTAGATATTCAACCTGGGCGCTGTAGGGTGCAATGATCCCTAAGGTAATTTTCTCCTCCAGCCAACGTTCTTCACCCATTTCTCGGACCAACCGTTCAACACTGCGCATGAGCAACTCCGCTTCTTCTTTATTAAAGCGGCTAAGTGTTTCCATATCTTGTTCTTCGTTATATCCGCAGCCGGCAGTGTCGATAAACAAAACGCTTGCTTCACCATCTTTTAGTACATGGTGTTTCACACTTTCATCAGCAATCAATTCGCCTTTATAGAAATAGTCGGATGAAAAACGCATGATGGCTTCGTGCATTCTGTATTGTACCTGTAACATACTGGCAGTATCCGGTTGATGACGGATACATTTCTCCATGAGCGTTTCTGCCAGGCCAGCCTTGGCTGCTTCAAATGATTTAATGGTAGGCGGTAGTTGCTGATGATCACCTGCAAAGATGATGCGCTGTGCTTTTAATAGCGGAATCCAACAGGCTGGTTCGAGTGATTGTGCAGCCTCATCAATAAAAACACTTTTAAATTTTTTGCCACGCAATACATAATGAGAAGAACCTACTAAAGTGCAAGCGATTACATCACTTTTTTCAATCAAATTATTGGTAATGTAAAATTCCAAAACATCGGCATCTGCTTTTAGTGCCTTTACTTCATTCAACAGTAGCTTGCGTTGCTCACGTTCTTCATAGCCAAACTTGCGTTTATATTTGAAGGCCAATGTTTTAAGCTCTTCCATCTTTCTGCGCATGCCGCGCAAGTCTTTATAGTATTCGTGATTTGCAATGCGTGAATCAAGGGTTTTACTCAAAGTCTGTTCTGTTACTCGTGCGGGGTGACCAATTCTCAATACATTTAATCCTTGCTCACTGAGCTTCTCCACCAGCAGATCGATGGCTGCATTGCTGGGTGCACAAACCAGTACTTGCTTTTCTTCGGCTACTGTTTGTATAATGCCTTGTACAAGTGTAGTGGTTTTTCCTGTACCTGGAGGACCGTGAATAATACCCACGTCATTTGCACACAATACTTTTTCAAGCGCTTTCTGTTGGCTTACATTTAACCTTCCCAATGCGCTTGTTGGTGATGAATCTGCGAATGTTGTGTTTGCAAAAGTTGCTTTTTGATAGCCAAGCAAAATATCCCTCAGTTCAACGATCCGGCCTTCTTCTGCTTTCATTACCGTTTTTAAGGCAAACTCCATTTCGCGGTAGCTGATCTCATCAAACATAACATCTACACCGAGCGATCCGTCTTCAATCCAGTCTGGGAGTTCATCAACATTAAGTGTAATCACCATATTGTTGTCGCGCACAAAGTTGATGACCCCACTTACATGGTCCTTCTGTGGGGTGTTGGTCGCATTAGAGAAAACACTAACGGCTTTACCAGATTGAAAGGAATGCCTTTGTTCGAAGTTATTAGTCCTCTGTACTTCAATAATCAGTCTCTCGCCTGTACCGATGTAAGTCTTGTCCAGTTTAACAGGATACCAGCATACACCATCTTTCTTTTTTTGTGTAATGGATTTTTGTAATACTTTTTGCTGATACTGTTGCAAGTCGGCTTGTCTTTCCTGCTTAATCAGTTCGAATGTTTTTTTTAAGTCGTCTATCGCGGCCATGAAGTACAGCACCGTTTAGCCTCAGGCTATTCGAATGCATTGAAGATTAAACTAATTTTTGCTGTTTGATAATGTCTTTGATGTATTGCTTAAACTCAGGTGGGGAGGAAATTGTTATTTCATCGGCTAAGCCCATTACAAAACGACCAATGCCTTTAAAGTGTAAGACAGGCCCATTGAATAAATAACTCTTGCCTTCCGATTCATTATCTTTTTCGATGTATTTAACCGAGAGCGGAAATTCCTCTCTGAGTAGCATACAGGCTTTCAAACTGAGTCGCATGCTCACCCATATTTGTTTGCGTCCGCTGAGACCAAACATATCGGTGGCATTTTTCTGATGCAGCGCTTCGAACTTATAAGGTTTGTCTAGTACAACGACTTCGCCAATTCTCTCCAGCTTAAAGTATTTGCTTTGCTTGTCTTTAGTATCTAATGCCAATACCGATTGAAAGCCTTCGCCAAATTGAAAAGGTTCTACCAGGCGGTCATTAATTTCCTGACTGTTAGCTGAGTGATAGCTTTTAAGCAAGACTTGCTTCTTTCCTTCAATGGCTTCATTAATTGTTCTGAATAATTTGGCCACGCGCATTTTAAGGAATTGCTCGGGCAGATCGCGTGCTTCTGAGTGAAAGGATAGTTTGCGCAACATGGCTTCCTGTAAAGGATGTCCACTGGCTCCGCTTTGGAGTAACTGCCGCATCATGGTTACTTCCTCCAGTGAGAAACGGTCCTCCGGATTTTCACCTTCTTCGCGGTGAATAAAAAATTTGCCATGGAAATCCTGGTCAATCATAAAACCAAGCTCTTCCAGCAGCTTAAAATAACGGTAAATGGTTCGGGCGTTGGCATCTAATTGTTGCGCCAGCTGGTTAACAGTACGCCCCCCACTTTTCAGGAGGCCGATCAATTGAAAAACCCTTAAAATCTTCGCCTGGGGGATATCGGCTGTTTCTTTTGCTTTTGCCATAATGCCTACGATTTACGTGTATTTTATGATTGACACAAGCTGTCAATGGTCTTTGTTTACTTCGTATCATCAATTAACACAAAAGGATATGAAAACGGCCGCAACAAGCATCGCATCTGAGTTAGTAATCAAACGTTTTTACAAAAATGTAGTGACTGGCTTTGGATATGAGCCCAGCCGTGAACATTTTTTTAACTATCCGGAGCAAAAACCACTTTCTGAGACTGAAATTCTGGAATACATCGAGGCGCATTACGCTGGTTTACCTGCTAATCGTATTTACCTGGGTCAAGGATATTACATAGAAGAAGATTTTTACATTGAGGCCTTGCGTGGCATGATAAAAAGCTTTGAAAAGCGCGAAGAATATGAAGTGTGCAACCGCATTGCACGACTCCTATTTAAAAACCAGGGCCAGTTGAAGAAAGTAGCCTAAGACAATTTTAAATTTCAAATTTGAAATTTAAAATTAAGATTTTAACGTTGCCATAGCGTTGAAGGGATGTGTGCTGCAAAGCCACATCCTTTTTTTATTGTAGTTTTGTGTGTGCTGCTCGACCTTGACATCATCCGACAGAAAAGCGAAGAACTGCGTGAAGAGAATAAACGTTTCAAAACTTTTCTGAAACCCATACCAACCCGTATGGTTGATACCCATGTGCAGGAATTAGAAAAGAAAATTGCTTCATCCATTGATTGCACCACTTGTGGCAATTGCTGTAAAGTATTGGAACCACCCGTTGATAATGATGAAGTTCAACGGCTTGCTGAGCTGAAGAAAATAAGCGCTGAAGAATTTGAAAAGGAATATGTAGGTAAGGAAGCCGGTACAGCTATTCACTTTCTGAGATGCCAGCCTTGTATTTTTTTACAAAGTAATTCTTGCACTATTTATCAAGACAGACCTGCGTCCTGCGCAGATTATCCTCACTTACACCAACCTAACATTAAGTACAGATGGAAAAGCCTCATGGATAATTATGCCATGTGCCCGATTGTCTACAATGTAGTAGAAGCTTTAAAAGAAAAGATGGATTTTAAGTAACCCAAAAGCCATATCAAAAATACAGAGAGCACGTCATTGCGAGGAATTAGCGCAGGAGTGTGTGTTGGCATGACGAAGCAATCTAAGTTGATGTGCTGGTATGCTGATGAGTTAATTCGTTGATTAAACAAATAGAAAAATATACGCGTTCATTGGGATGAACGAAGCTAGATTGCTTCTCCCGTTTTTATTGGGAGAGCAATGCAATGTCGTTTAGTTAAGCTCCTTAGTCATCCTCTCCTTCGGAGAGAACTGTAGGTGAGGCTAATAAAAAGGCTTAATTAAACCACATTGGATAGCAATGACGAGTCCTCTTATTTTGAGATGGACTCTAGTCCTCACGCTTAAAGCAATTTCATTAACCACTCGCCCAGGAAATAACCCACAGCCGCCACACCAAAACCTACGACTAGCATTTCCCAGCCACTCTTCCACAAACCTTTTCCAGTGAAGAAGCTGCGTGCTGCACCCACAGCAAAGTGAGCGAGCATGGCCAATGCAAATGATAACCAAGCTGCTGTCATGCCTTCTAAAAAAAAGAAAGGTAGTACAGGAATAATGGCGCCAATAGCAGTCGCTAAACCTGTTATCCAGGCTTCTTTCAGTGGACTGATTTCGGCAGCGCTGATACCCAACTCTTCTTTTACTTTTTCTTCAAGCGCCCTTACCGGATCAGACATTACTTCTTTTGCCATGCTCATGGCGCGAGATGCTTCTATGCCTTTTGTTTCATAAATAGCTGCCAGTTCTTCAGTCTCCAATTCAGGCATCAATCTGATTTCATCAGCTTCCATCCTGCGCTCTTTCTCATATACTTCTTTCTCGCTTTTAGCTGCGAGATAACCGGAAGAACCCATCGATAAAGCATCAGCCAAAGTGCCCGCTAAGCCACTTAATAAAATAATATGCGGTTGTGCACTAGCGCCCACAATACCTGCCAGCAAACCGAAGTTGGCCGTAAGTCCATCATTAAATCCATAAACAACATTGCGCAACAAACCACCAGAAGAAGTACGATGCCAGGGCTCCGTACTTGTATTGCTCATCTTGCCAAGTTGCTCAGCATGCATGGCAGAATCTTTCGCCAGTTTTAAGGCGAGATTTTTTGTGCCTGGGTCCTCTGTAGTCTTATATAGATTGAGGTAGGATTTTACCTCTGAGCTTTCTTCTTTTTTTAGCCAGTCGGAGAGGAGGGCAGGGCCAATTGTGTCCGTAATTTTTGCTAAGGCCCTTGCCTTAAAAGAAGGCTTACGGTCTTGCACAATAGTACCTTTTTCCTTTAATAGTTTTTCCCAGGCTTGTGCATGTTTGTCTTCAATCGATGATAATTTGAGATAAGCACTCTTCTCTTTTTCATCAATTGTTTTACCTGCCAATACCTGATAGAGAAAAGCTGCGTCAACTTCTTCCTGCCAATATTCTTTCCAAACCTTAGTTCCTGATGCCATTTTCTGATAATTGGTACTAAACTACTAACAATCCTTAATTTTTAATCTGCTGACTCGTGTATTTACCTAAAATCCGTCTGACCGCTGTTTTATTCGCAATAGAGCGGTCTGACGGATTGCCATAATATTAAATGTATTTTCTCAAATGTGTGGGTATCCAAGGGACTTAACAAAATTTTTAACAATTGAATAGCCTAATGGTTTGTGACTTTTATCAGGATTGCGAATTATAGGTTCAAACATGTTTCATTCAGTTGTTAACGCAATTGAATCTACCGCGCGGTTCAATAGTATTTACCTAAACCTTTTACTATATGGAACCGAAGAAAAATCCTGTGTACGATGTACATCATTATCGCCCCCTGATTTTCGGGGCGAGTTTGAGTGTTAGTTTGCTGGTAGTAATAATTCTTTTCGAATGGAGCGTTCGCAAGGTTGATAAAATGGTGCTTCGACAGGAAGCTTCAGTATTCATGGCACCCTTGGTAGAACACATGATACGCGAAGTAAAACCTGAAGAACCTGTGAAACAAAAAGTACAACAGGTAAACCCGGATAAAATTGTTGCGGTAAAAGATGAACCTGCTATTGCTAAAGAAGAACCAGAGATAGCGGTAGAACCGCTTACAAGCAATGCACCACCGGTAAATGTAGATATTGATCCTTTACCAGAGGAGCCAATAGTGGAGGATACTTTCAGGATTGTACAAAATATGCCAGTGCCTGAGGGGGGATTAGAAGGGTTCTATAAATTACTGAAGAAGCACATGAAGTATCCTTCAAAGGCACAACGCAACCATACAACAGGACGCGTGTTTGTAGAATTTACTGTGGGTAAGGATGGAAGACTTACCAACATGAAAGTGATTAAAAGTGTTGGCGATGGTTGCGATGAGGAAGCACTCAGGGTATTGGCGATGTCTAAATGGAAGCCGGGTAAACAGCGCGGTGTACCGGTTAATGTAAGATTGGTGCAGGCAATTAATTTTCAGCTTCAATGAGTTATTAAGGATCAGGCTACGCAGCTATTATGGTAGCCTGATCCTACATTTTAATACTGCAGAAGTTTACCTTTTTCTTTTAACAATTCTTTAGCCTCTTTCCATGCAGGTAGCTTATCTCTTTCGTAAGTATAAGTTCGGATTTCGTTGGCCAGTTGTGCACTTTGCTTCATCGCAGTTAAATGTGCTCCACTTCTTGCAAAAGCTTTCATGTCTGCTTCACTATTCCAGGCACTCATGGTGAAATGATCGTAACCAAAGCCTGTATTTTTTATGTGTAAAAAGCCAGGTGTTTTTTTGCATTGCAGTGAAATGTTCAGTCCATGCCAACTCAATTTAAAAAAATACCAGGCACTTTTTAATTTAATAGAAGTTAATGTAATAATCATATCAGGGCAATTTGAATTCAGGATTATAAATAAGACCAATGCAATTTCCCCATGGATCTTTTACAGTGGCCACCATAATTTCTCCACCGACATTATTGGGCTCTTCATGTGGTGTAGCACCGAGCTCAATAAAATGTTTGTAAGCTTCTTCAATATTCTCTACGCCCCAATAGGTAACAATGTTATCGGCTTTTGCTATAGAACCTTCTTCAGGAAGTAAGCCTAATTCATAACCACCTATATTAAAGCCAACATAAAATACTTCCTTGAAATAAGGTTCTTGTTTAAAAGCAGTTGAATACCATGCAGTTGCTTTTGCTAAATCACTTACTTTATAAATGACTGTTCTTAAACCTAGCATACTTGTTTTCATATTTTTAGAATCGTTACAAATAAAACTTATTTGCTTGCCAAATAAAACGCAATACATGAAAGCACCAATAGCTGTTTTAAGCGAATAGTTATATATTGGCGGCTATTCCAACCTACAACCATGATCAATTTTGTTATTCACAAGCTCAAACGTTTTGCCTGGTTCAAGCGACTTAATGCTAAGGTCACTTACGAATTACTGGCTAAAAAGATTCCTGCTAAAGACTGGCATTTTATGAATTATGGCTATGCACCTAAAAGCCATGAATCACCATTAGATCTGCCTGGAGATACCATGCAACGCTACCCGCTGCAAATGTATCATTACCTGGGCGCTAAAGTAAGCATGGAAGGAAAACAGGTGTTGGAAGTTGGCAGTGGAAGAGGAGGTGGTGCACGTCACTTAGCCACTTATTTTAAGCCTGCCTCTTATGTTGGTCTCGACTTAGCACAGAGTGCAGTCGATCTGGCCAATTCACTTCATGCCTTACCCAACCTTAAATTTATTCAAGGTAGCGCAGAGGCTATACCTTTGCCTGATAATAGTGTAGATATTGTTGTGAATGTAGAATCGTGCCACGCATACGGTTCTGTGGCTAAGTTTTTAAGTGAGGTAAAACGTGTGTTAAAACCAGGTGGGCATTTGTTGATGGTGGACTTTCGCAATCAGGCAAATGTAGAGAACATGGAGACACTTCAACAACAGTTGCATGACACGGGTATGAAGATGCTGGAGGAAGAGAATATAGGAGCGAACGTAATCCGTTCAATCGAAGAAGAAGACAATAGTAAGCAAGAACGGATAAGAGCGCTGGTACCTGAAAAATGGCAAAAACTTTTTGCTGAGTTTGCCGGAGTGGTGGGCTCCAAATTCTATCTGACGCTAAAAGATGGTAGTCGGAAGTATTATCGCTTTGTATTACAAAAGCCTGCATAAGCAGGCTTTTTTTATTTGTACCAGGTTACTTCTACCATAAACTTTGGGTCGATGGCACTTAACCTGTCGTAGGCAGATTTAGAAATTTTAATGACCAGCTTGTCATTGCCTCCCGTATCAGGCAATTGACCAATCACACGCACAAACACTTCGCGGTCGTTCAATTGATTTTTTACTTTTAGTATGGTACCAATGGGTGCATTGCGGTGCAGGGCCAGGTACTTTCTGTTACCTTGTGTTCCCTCAATCAGTTCTGCAAGACCGGCTTCGCGTACTTCTTTGCCATCTTTGTAAGCTTCTGAAATTTTAACAGGCGCAGAGATTACAGGTTGTGCATTTGTATTGGCAGGCGCTGTTTCCTTAGGTTGTTCGGCAGGCGTTACAGTTTGTACAGGTTGTGTGGTGGTAGTTTTAATGGGTTGTTGCTCCGTAATGGTTGTGCTGGTTGTTTTCATACCCTGATTTTCAGGGGCAACTACAAAAAGCGTCTGACCTAAACTGAGTTCATTGCTGTTCAGGTTATTCCATTTTTTTAATTGGTCGACACTAACGCTGTACTGCCTCGAAATAGAAAAGAGTGTTTCTTTGCTTGCCACGGTATGCACACCTTTAAGCGATTGTGGAGCGGTGTTATTACTCTTAACCACTGGCTGTTCTGTGGCTGTGCTGCTGCGCTTAACAATAAGTTCCTGACCAATTGACAAGGCATCACTGGTCAATTTGTTCATTTGTCGGAGATCATCTACTGAGATGCCATACAGTCGGGCAACAGAGTACAGGGTTTCTTTCTCTGCAACAATGTGCTTATTAGCTGCAGTATTGCTTATCTTTTTTGGTGAACTTACATAAGGTACTTTGATGATCTGCCCCACGTCCAGACCTCCGTCAGCTGAAGGATTCTGCTGAAGAATAGCCTCTACTGAAGTGCCATAGCGCTTGGAAATTCCGTATAAGGTCTCTTTCAGTTCAACTTTGTGCAATACATAAACCTTTCCATTGATCGTTTCCTTACCAACAGAGTCTACAGGAGTGGTGAAAATTGAAAAAGACGTGATTAGTGCAAAAAGTGTCATCATAACGCTACAAACAAATCTTAAACGATGTAAAGTAACAAAGTAATATCAAAATACCGGCCAAAATTCTAATAAACAGACGCTCAAATCTTTCAAATGATGTAGTTGACAGATTCAATGCATTTTTATGAATTTATACATTTTTCATGCTGTTCTCTTTCCGTATTTTTATCAAAAATGAGCTGTATGAAATTACTGAACTGGATTGCCTTTTTCTTGCTGCCATGGGCTGCTTTGGCGCAAACAAGCCCTACAAAGGTAATGGTAATGGAGATAAGATCGGAGATTGACCCCAGAACTAACCGTTATGTCGAACTGGCTCTGGAGCATGCCAGAAAAACAGAAGCTGACATCATTATCATAGACATGGACACGTATGGCGGGGTGCTTACCGATGCCAAAGAGATCGTAGACAAGATTATGGATGTAGAGAAACCGGTTTGGGTTTTCATTAACTCCGATGCAGCCTCTGCCGGTGCCCTTATCTCCATTGCCTGCGATAGCATTTATATGTCACCAGGTGCCAGTATTGGCGCAGCTACCGTAGTGGATGGCAGTGGTGAAAAAGCCCCGGACAAGTACCAGTCGTATATGCGTGGTATTATGCGGTCTACAGCCGAGCAGAACGGACGCGACCCTAAAATAGCGGAGGGCATGGTGGATGAAAGCATCGTGATTGAAGGCATCAAGGAGGAAGGAAAAATTATCACATTCACAACCACAGAAGCTATTCAATATAATTTTTGCGAAGCCAAAGTGGAGTCCGTTGAAGAGATCTTGAAAAGAAATAAGATAAGCAGTTACGAGATTGATCGCTTTGGTTTATCGGCAACAGACAGGGTGGTGGCCTTTTTCTTGAATCCTTTTATTTCCGGTTTGCTCATCTTGCTGATTATTGGAGGAATTTATTTTGAATTACAAACTCCCGGAGTAGGCTTTCCATTAGCAGCAGCTACCGTGGCACTTATTTTATATTTAGTGCCTTATTACCTGAATGGTCTGGCCGACAACTGGGAGATCATTGCGCTGTTTATTGGATTAGCACTGATAGCCGTTGAAGTATTTGTATTGCCAGGCTTTGGTGTGGCCGGCATTGCGGGTATTTCACTTACCGTGGTCTCGCTTATTTTGATCATGGTAAACAATGATGCCTTCGACTTTAACTTTGTGCCAACCAATCAATTGCTCTATGCTGCTGCGGCTGCCTTTGGTGGTTTGCTGGGAGGTATGTTAGTACTGTTTATAGGGGGCTCTCGTTTAACAGAGTCAAAGCGTTTTCAAAAAATCGCCCTGATGCAAACACAGGATAAAGCACAGGGTTATGTAGCCACCTTTTTTCCCGAAGTAATGAAAGGAAAGAGAGGAACCACCCAAACCATTATGCGCCCCAGTGGTAAGGTAACGATTGATGATAAGGTGTATGATGCCTTTACCCGAGGCGAATACATTGACAAAGGAGAAAGTGTAGAGGTAATAGGAGAGGACACAACCAGCTTGATCGTAAAGAAGGCATGAAAATTTTAGGAGTAATTCCCGCACGTTATGCATCCACCCGTTTTCCGGGTAAACCCTTGATTGACATTGCGGGTAAAACCATGGTGCAACGTGTGTATGAGCAAGTAAAAAAATCCACACTGATTACTGAGGTAGTTGTAGCGACAGATGATGTGCGCATTATGGATCATGTAGAAAGTTTTGGCGGCAAGGGAGTGCTCACCAGTGCCGAGCATCCAAGCGGTACAGATCGCTGTTTTGAAGCTTACCAGCTTATGAATAATGATTTTAACTATGTCATCAATATTCAAGGTGATGAACCTTTTATCAAGCCTGAGCAAATTGACTTATTAGCAGCATTGTTAAATGGCGATACCTTTATTGCCACCCTGGTGAAAGAACTGAAGGATCAGGAAAGTTTATTTAATCCAAATGTGGTTAAGGCAGTAATTAATGCAAAGAAGAAGGCTTTGTATTTTAGTCGCTCGCCCATACCCCATGCCCGAAATACTGCTGAAGATGCCTGGTTATTGCATCATAAATATTTTAAGCACATTGGCATGTATGCCTACAGAACAGATGTGTTAGAGGAACTGACCAAATTGCCTGTTTCTCCATTGGAAAAGACAGAATCATTAGAGCAACTGCGTTGGTTAGACAATGGTTATGAAATTATCACGGCAGAGACTAAGTCAGAAACCATTGGTATAGACACACCGGAAGACTTGCAAAAAGCGTTGGCTTATCTCAGCGAAATTCCTGCGTCATAAAAAACGCCAGGCTTAACAGCCTGGCGTTTTATTTTACAATTACCACCTTACCATGGTCTGTGTCCACACAGACCAGCAATAAGTGGTTATATTCTTTTACCCTGGTCTGTGTCCCCACAGACCAGCAATACCTTGTTGTGTTCTTTCGGTCTGTGTCTCCACAGACCGAGGTAGTATTACAGATTAACAGAACTCATCAAAAACATCCACAAGATGCTGTCCGATAAGCTGTGCGTTACGTCCTTCAATGTGATGACGCTCCACAAAATGCACTAACTCACCATTTTTGAATAATGCAATGGCAGGAGATGAAGGAGGGTAAGGTAAGGTATACTCGCGTGCTTTCGCCACAGCTTCCTTATCAACACCAGCAAAAACGGTAGTCAGGTGATCCGGTTTTTTAGCTGAGTTTTGAATAGCCCACTTAATACCGGGACGCGCAGCACCTGCTGCACAACCGCACACTGAATTGATTACCAAAAGCGTTGTGCCTTTGTGGTCTTTCAATTCTTTATCTACTTCTTCTGAAGTTTTTAATTCTTTGAAGCCCGCCACTGTTAAATCAGTGCGCATAGGAGCTACGAGTTGTTCAGGATACATATTAATTTAAGATTTAGAATTCAATTATTATTTCTATTTCAATCAATTTTAAATTTCAAATTTGAAATTTAAAATTACATAAAGCCTAGTTCCAAACGTGCTGCCTCACTCATCATTTCCTGTGTGTAGGGTGGATCAAATGTAATCTCCACCTTCACATCACTTACACCTTCAATCTCTTTTATTTTTTGCTCTACTTCACCAGGTATTTGTTCTGCAGAAGGGCAGGAGGGAGAAGTTAGCGTCATGAGTACATGTACATTATTGATCGGGTAGATATTGATTTCATAAATCAAACCCAGTTCATAAATGTCGACAGGAATTTCAGGGTCGTAAACATTTTTAATGGCGGCCAATACCTGATCGCGTAAGTTGGGGACCGTTGCGCTTTCTAATGTTTGACTTGTATTACTTTGTTCACTCATTTTCCTGCTTCTATTTTGGTTTTAAAGGCAAGGGCATAAAGCTTCATTTGCTTTACCATTGATGCGAAACCATTAGAACGTTGCGTTCCAATAAATCGTTCCATGCCTATTTTATGCATAAAGTACAGGTCAGCATGTAAGATTGCCTCTGCAGACTGGCCGTTAAATATTCTAACTAAAAGACTGACTAAACCCTTGGTGATGGCTGTGTTACTATCTGCCTGAAAGTAAAGTTTATCATCACGCAAATCTGCAGTTAACCATACTTTAGATTGACATCCTTTTACAATGTTATCTTCGGTTTTCTGTTCTTCGGGCATTTCGTTTAGTTTTTGCCCAAGTTCCATAATGTAGAAGACAGTCATTTCCATGTCTCCATCCAGTAAAGAGAACTCACTTATAATTTCGTCCTGAACTTCGTTTAGACTCATTTCATGAAATTGATCACACGTTCTAAAGCTTCCACCAAGTGGTCTACTTCTTTTCTGGTATTGTACACTGCAAAAGAAGCCCTTACGGTTCCTTCAATTTTAAAGCGATCCATCAGCGGTTGGGTGCAATGATGTCCTGTTCGCACGGCAATGCCTCTGGCGTCCAGCATCTGCCCTATGTCAAAAGGATGAATACCATCTACGGTAAAGGAGACAACACTTACTTTTTCAGCACCAGTGCCATATATTTTTACGCCCTTCAGTTGACTGATGCGTTCGGTTGCATAAACAAGTAAATCATGTTCATGGGCAGCCATAACTTCACGGCCGGTTTCTAAAATGAAGGTCATGGCATAATGAAAGGCCACCACATCGGCAATGTTGGGTGTACCTGCTTCAAACTTATAAGGAAGATCATTGTAAGTTGTTTTTTCAAAACTTACTTCTTTGATCATTTCACCACCACCATGATAGGGTGGCATTTTTTCAAGTAAGGCTTTCTTACCATATAAAATGCCAGTGCCAGTAGGGCCGTACATTTTATGGGCTGAAAGACAATAGAAATCGCAATCAAGTGCTTGTACATCTATAGGAAGATGGGCACCGGCTTGTGCACCATCAATCAGAACAACTGCTCCGACCTCATGTGCGAGGTCTATAATTTCCTTAACAGGATTGATGGTACCCAGACTGTTAGAAGCATGATTAACAGCTACAAGTTTTGTCTTGTTAGAAAGTAGGGTTTTGTAAACATCTATATCCAGTGTGCCGTTATCCTTTACAGGAATAACCTTAATGGAGGCACCGTTTGCTTCGCAAGCCAGTTGCCAGGGAACAATGTTAGAGTGATGCTCTAAACCTGATATAATGATTTCATCCCCTTTTGTTAAGAAAACTTTTGCATAAGAAGAGGCTACCAGATTAATACCTTCCGTTACACCTCTGGTGAAAATAATTTCTTCAGTAGTGACTGCGTTAATAAACTGTCTGGCCGTCTCTCTGGTTTGCTCGTAAGCCTTTGTCGCTTTTTCCGCCAAGGTGTGAATACCGCGGTGGATATTTGCATTGTAGCCTGTATAGTAGTCAACAAGTGCATTGATAACGGCACGCGGCTTTTGACTAGTGGCAGCATTGTCAAGATAAACAAGATCGCGTCCGTTTACCTGTTGATTTAATACAGGAAACTGCTCCCTTAATCTGGCAATGTCCAACTCCGTAAGCAACCTGCTACCAATCATGTTAAAAGTTTTTATGTAAGCGTTCGCTGACTAAATTATCAATATAGTTGCGAAGTGTTTCATTGCTGATTTTTTCAATGACCTCACCTGCATATGCATAGAGTAAAAATGCACGTGCAGAATCTTTGGATATACCTCTTGACTGCATGTAGAAAAGCGCTTCTTCATCTAATTGACCGGAAGTACAGCCATGCGAGCACTTCACGTCATCTGCCCAAATCTCTAGCTGAGGTTTGGTGTTGACAGTTGCTTTATCGGATAATAAAATATTCCTGTTCGACTGAAAGGCATTTGTTTTTTGTGCCTGCGGGCGAACATAGATCTTACCATTAAATACACCTTTGGAGTTGCCATCCATTACACCTTTATACAACTCATTGCTGATGGAGTTTGGTTTACGGTGGTCTGCAACGGTGTGGTTATCGGCCAAAGTATCGCCTGTGAGTAAGTATAAACCATACATGTGCGAATCGATGCCCTCACCATCCAGCGAAAGATGTAAGTTATTGCGAATGGCTTTACCATTTAATGAAAGTGTAAAGCAGTTAACACGGCTGTTGCTCTCTTGTTGTATGCTGGTGTGGTTAAACTGGTAACGCTGACCACCATCATTCTGGATGAGTGTATAAGTCAGTCCTGCATTTTCTGCTACGAAAACTTCGTTAACGCTAGTAGAAAAATTGGCCTCACCGATGGAATCATATTTTTCAATAATGCTTACCTCACTGCTTTTGCCAACAAGGACTAGGTTGCGTGAAGCCGTAATTACTTTGCCTTTGCTCGCATCATTAATTTGGTGAATCAGGATCGGTTTTGTTACCTGGACCTTGTTTTTCACTTCAATCAACAAGCCATTGTTCCAGGTAGCAGTGTTGAGTGCCACAAAAGCATCCGCTTTGGTATCAGCCAGTTTGCTAAAGTATTTTTCTACCAGTTCTTTGCGCTCAGTCAATGCAGAAGCCAATGGCTGGATATTTAATTCTTCAGTAGAGAAAGCAGATTGTGCCTTATCAAATTCACCATTGATGAATACCAACACATGTGCGTCTAAATTCTGAATACGAAAAGTATCTGCAGCAGTATTGACTTTGCTTCCATTCACAGCCAGACTCTGAAAATTCTTTTCTAACAAACGACTGATAGCCGTGTGTTTGTATTCTTCAGTTTTAGAAGTAGGTAAACCAAGTGAGCGAAGCGTATCCAGCGCCTGATGACGAATATTACTTGTAGCATCGCTGGGTACAGCAATGTTTTCAAGTAAATTATTTTTTACAGCTAAATCCATCATAAACGCTTAAGCAAGTTCAACCTCTTCTTTAATCCAATCGTAACCTTTTGCCTCAAGTTCAAGTGCAAGCTCCTTACCACCTGATTTTACAATTCTTCCTTTGTACAATACGTGTACAAAATCAGGAACGATATAATCAAGCAGGCGCTGATAGTGTGTTACCACAATGGTGGCATTATTCTTTGACTTCAATTTATTAACACCGTTCGCTACAATTTTCAGCGCATCAATATCAAGACCTGAATCTGTTTCGTCCAGTATGGAAAGCTTTGGCTCCAGCATAGCCATTTGGAAGATTTCATTTCTCTTCTTTTCACCACCGGAGAAACCTTCATTCAAAGAACGGTTCAGTAAGGACTGATCGATTTCAACCAGTTTCATTTTTTCTTTCATTAATTGAAGGAAAGAAACAGCATCGAGTGCTTGTTGACCTCTGGCTACACGAATCTGGTTTAAGGCAGTCTTCATAAAGTTGACAGTGCTTACCCCTGGTATTTCTATAGGATATTGAAAAGCTAAGAACACACCTTCACGAGCGCGTTCTTCTGGTGCCATCTCCAATAAGTTTTTTCCCAGGAAGTTTACTTCCCCACCAGTTACTTCATATTCTTCTCTTCCGGCCAATACAGAAGCAAGTGTACTCTTGCCAGAACCGTTAGGTCCCATGATGGCATGCACTTCGCCTGGTTTGATTTCGAGGTTAATACCTTTTAGAATTTCTTTCTCTTCAATCCGAGCTTGTAGATTTTTTATCGACAACATTATTTTTAAATCTTAAATCTTAAATCTTAAATCTTAAATCTTTTATCCTACACTTCCTTCTAAAGTTAAAGCCAGTAATTTCTGGGCTTCTACTGCGAACTCCATTGGTAATTGGTTCAATACTTCCTTTGCATAACCATTTACGATTAGGGCAACGGCAGACTCTTCGTCAATACCACGTTGCTGGCAATAGAAAATCTGATCTTCACCAATCTTTGAAGTAGTGGCTTCGTGTTCAATTTTTGCAGAGCTATTTTCTACATCAATGTAAGGGAAAGTGTGTGCACCACACTGATCGCCCATCAACAATGAATCGCACTGAGAGAAGTTACGTGCATTGTCTGCACGTTTCATGATATGCACCTGTCCACGATAAGAGTTCTGTGATTTACCGGCAGAAATACCTTTCGACACAATTCTTGATTTGGTGTTTTTACCAATGTGAATCATTTTAGTGCCTGTATCTGCCTGCTGCATGTTGTTGGTAACCGCTACAGAATAGAACTCACCGGAAGAATGATCGCCTTTCAGAATACAAGATGGGTACTTCCAGGTAATGGCAGAGCCCGTTTCTACCTGTGTCCAGGAAACTTTAGAGTGATCTCCGGCACACAAAGCGCGCTTGGTTACAAAATTGTAAATACCACCCTTGCCTTGCTTGTCGCCAGGGTACCAATTTTGAACAGTTGAATATTTAACATGCGCATCTTTCATTGCAAAAATTTCTACTACGGCCGCATGCAATTGATTTTCGTCACGTTGAGGAGCTGTACAACCCTCCAGGTAACTTACGTAGGAGCCTTCGTCTGCCACAATCAACGTTCTTTCGAACTGACCTGTGTTAGCGGCATTAATACGGAAGTAGGTTGACAATTCCATCGGGCATCTTACGCCTTTGGGTATGTAGCAGAAAGAACCATCAGAGAATACAGCTGAGTTAAGTGCTGCGAAATAATTGTCGTTTACTGGCACAACCGAGCCCAAGTATTTTTTAATCAGTTCCGGATGTTCACGTACTGCTTCGCTGAATGAACAGAAGATAATACCCATCTCAGCCAAAGTAGATTTGAAGGTGGTGGCTACCGAAACACTATCAATAACAGCATCAACCGCTACACCGGTCAATCTTTTTTGTTCGGTCAGGGAAATGCCAAGCTTCTCAAAAGTCTTTAAAAGCTCAGGATCTATATCTTCCAGGTTTTTAGGCTTGGCCGCTTGTTTAGGTGCGGAGTAATAAATGATATCCTGATAGTTGATTGTTGGATAAGTTACATTGGGCCATTTAGGCTCAGTCATTTTAAGCCACTGACGGTAAGCGCTTAAACGCCACTCCAGCATCCACTCTGGCTCATTCTTTTTCGCAGAAATAAAGCGAACAATATCCTCACTCAAGCCTTTAGGGGCGGAATCTGTCTCTAAATCAACATTCCACCCATGTTCATACTCTTTTGAGGTGATTTCTTCCAAAACTTGGTTGTCCTTCGCCATGTGTCTATTTAGACTTATTTTAATCTACAAAAGTAAAACAAAAGGGGGTACTATAAGTTCTTTTTGGACGCATTCTTTGAACAAAAAATACTTCAGAACCTTTGAATGGGCATTTATTGAGATCATGTAGTCAGGTCCAGGTTTCTGTCGAGGCTTTCTTCGAGAGAAATCATGGTTTCGGTACGCTCTATGCCTTCAACCTGTTGCATTTTATCGTGTAGAACCAACTTGAGGTGGTTTGTGTCGCGGCAATGAATGCGCACGAACATCGAATAGTTGCCCGTTGTATAGTGGATGCTCGTGATTTCGGGTATTCCCTTCAATTTGGCCAGTACCTGATCATATAAAGCACTCTTTTCCAGATAGATACCGATAAAGGCTGTAATGTCGTAGCCTAGTTTGGCATAATTAAGCTTTAAGGTTGTTTTCTCTACAATACCTGCTTCCTCCAGTTTATTCATGCGCACATGAACGGTACCCCCGGATACGAAGGCCTTTTTAGCCACCTCCGTAAAGGGCTTTTTGGCATCCTGCATGAGTATTTCCAGAATTTTGAGGTCGGTTTTATCGACTTGATAATTTTCAGTCATTTTAAGGTATTTGTTTTATTGAATTATCAGTATTTTATAAAATTATTAAAAATTATGTAATAATTGCTACTAAGTATTGAACAGGTTAACAGTTATAGCTTGCTTTGCTTAACAATTCGACATTGAAGGGTGTTGGAATTTGGCAGACAAGCCCTCCGGTCTCGGGGGTGGGGGTAAACAGGAAAAAGCCCGGTTTACCCATCCTGATGGTCACCACCAGGATGGGATCTTATCGCGGCCTAACTGCCTCTTGGAGGTTCGAGTCCTCCCCCTTCAGCAAAAGTCCCGACTTAGGTCGGGACTTTCTTTTTTAAGCGCCTATTCATGAATTACTCATCAGTCTGAATCTGCCACCATACAAAATGGGCTTAGGTTATTCCTCAAAATTTTTAGCTTTGGAATCGATTTCGATTTTTTAACAAGACTAAATACTATGCAAGATTTTCCCTGGTTCAAGCTTTACCCTGCGGGCATCCCACATGAAATAAAAGAGAACGAGTATAGTTCTATTATCGAATTGTTCGAAGACAGTTGTAAAAAGTTTAAAGACCGTGTGGCCTTTGAGAACATGGGCGTTACCATGACTTTCGGACAGGTGGATCAATTATCGAGAGATTTCGCAGCTTATCTGCAACAGGAATTAAAACTTCAAAAAGGTGATCGCATTGCCATTCAAATGCCAAATCTTTTGCAATTTCCTGTCGCTTTTTTTGGCGCTTTACGAGCAGGGCTTATTGTGGTGAACACAAACCCCTTGTACACACCCAGGGAAATGGAACATCAGTTTAAGGATGCAGGCGTAAAGGCGATTGTGATTGTGGCCAACTTTGCCAATAGCCTTGAACAGATTCTTGCACACACATCTATCAAACATATTATTGTAACACAGCTGGGCGATATGCTGGGCACTGTAAAAGGTGCTTTAGTGAATTTTGTGGTGAAGCGAATCAAAAAAATGGTACCTGCCTATTCTTTGCCAACTGCTTTAAGCTTTAACGCAGTACTAAAAAGAGGTGCTGAGCTTTCGTATACCAAGCCCGTTGTCAGCAATGATGACATAGCCGTTTTACAATATACAGGAGGTACTACTGGTATTTCCAAAGGAGCGCAATTATCGCATGGCAATATTGTGGCGCACAATTCTATGATCAAGAATTGGTTCAAGCCTTATCTGGAAAAACAAGTTGAGGGTGGCGATTTAATTATTACGGCCATTCCCATGTACCACATCTTTGCCCTTACGGTTAATGGCATGTTGATGTTTAATACTGGGGTAAAAAGTGTGCTGATTACCAATCCGAGAGACATAAAAGGTTTCATTAAAGAATTGAAGAAGCACAGGGTAACCATCTTTACAGGTGTAAACACTTTGTACAATGGTCTGCTTAACAATCCGGATTTTAAACACCTCGATTTTTCTGCATTAAAAGGTGCTATTGGTGGTGGTATGGCTGTGCAAGATGCCGTTGCAACGCGATGGAAAGAAGTTACAGGCACACCCTTGATTGAAGGTTATGGTTTAAGTGAAACATCGCCTGTATTGTGTTGCAATCCTTTAGATGGTAATCACAAACAGGGTACTATTGGTTTACCCATGCCCAGTACCGAAGTAGCCATCTTTGATGATGATGGTAAACAGTTAGCCATAGGTGAAAGGGGAGAGATTTGTGCCAGAGGCCCGCAAGTAATGAAGGGATACTGGGAAAAAGACAATTCAGGTGTGTTCTTTCCAGGTGGCTGGTTCCGCACGGGAGATATTGGTTTAATGGATGCTGATGGCTTTTTCAAAATTGTTGATCGCAAAAAAGACATGATTAAAGTTTCAGGCTTTAATGTATATCCTAATGAAATTGAAAATGTCATTGCCGGCCATCCGGGTGTGCTGGAAGTAGCAGCCATTGGTGTGTCCGATGAAAAATCAGGGGAAGTGATTAAGGCTTTTATTGTGAAGCGCGATCAAAGCCTGACGGAAGAGGATGTAAAGGAATTCTGTCATAAAAACCTGACTAATTATAAAGTGCCTAAATACATTGTTTTCAGAACTGAGTTGCCTAAAACCAATGTGGGTAAAATCCTGCGCAGGGCATTGAAGGAAGAAGAGGCTAAAGCTTAACCACTAATTAATTAATGATACGTTCTATACTTTTTGTTTGCTGTATACTTTTGTTAAGTGCAGCGACTTCTACTAATTCTGTTTACGTTGCTTCAGCCACTTCAGATTCATTATTGTATCCTCAGGAAAAGCATTTTAAGAATTTACGACAACTCACTTTTGGAGGCGATAACGCTGAGGCGTACTGGAGCTTCGATAGCAAACGCGTTGTTTTTCAGTCGAACTTTAGTAACTGGGGTGTTCAATGTGATCAGATTTTCACAACAGCTATTGAAGGTGTATCATTAAAGGATAACAAACCGGTGATGTTAAGTACAGGAAAAGGAAGAACGACCTGTTCTTACTTTTTACCGGGTGATAAAACGATTGTATATGCATCAACACATTTGGGTGGTGATGATTGCCCGAAAGAACCAGAGCGCACACCGGGAGGGAAGTACCTCTGGTCTGTTTTTGCTTCGTATGATATTTTTGTAGCAGACCTGAGTGGAAAAATTGTTAAGCAATTAACCAAGACTGACGGGTACGATGCAGAGGCGACAGTATCTCCGAAAGGAGATAAGATCGTATTTACATCGGTGCGTAATGGTGACCTGGATTTATACACCACGAATATTGACGGCAGTAATGTAAAGCAGATTACGAACACCATCGGTTATGACGGAGGTGCTTTCTTTTCGCCAGATGGTAAAAAGATTGTGTTTCGCGCCTCACGCTTTAAAACTGAAGAGGAGAAAGCAGAGTATAAAGAATTACTTAATCAGGGTTTGGTAGCACCTACTAATATGGAAATTTTTATCTGTAACGTGGACGGAAGTGATTTAAAACAGGTTACTAATTTAGGCAAGGCTAACTGGGCTCCCTTTTATCACCCTAATGGTAAGAAGATCATTTTTTCTTCCAACCACCATGGACAGCGTGGCTTTCAGTTTAATTTGTTTATGATCAACGAGGATGGTACTGGTTTACAGCAAATCTCCTACGACAACGTTTTTGATTCATTTCCGATGTTTTCACCGGATGGTAAAAAGATTATCTTCTCCAGCAACCGCAATAATGGTGGGACACGCAATACCAATTTATTTGTGGCAGACTGGGTTGATTAACTATAGTACTAATCCATATAATTTGAAGAACCAAAATTTCAACCAGTAAACTATCCGTCAGACCGCTCTTTTGCGTAGCAAACAGCGGTCAGACGGATTTGAGGTAAATACACTGACTACCGTTTTAAATATTAGTAATTTCTAGTTAAGAAATGTAAATTCGAACTCTTCAACCTGATTTTATGCAAGGCTTTTTCGAACACCAATACCTTACTTACAAAAAGAACCACATCAAAAGCTTGCTGGCTTTGGCCAAAGCCGATGATCACATGCACGAAAGTGAGATCACCCTATTGTTTAAGATAGGACAGAAGTACGGTTTAAAGGACTGGCAGATACAAAACCTGCTGGACTCAGTGGAAAAATTTGAGCTGACTGTGCCGGACAACTTCAATGATAGAATGAATCTTTTGTATGATTTGTTATTAATGGTTTATGCAGATGGTGTGGTAGAGCAGCGCGAGATTGACTTTTGTGAGGATGTAGCCAAACGTTTTCAAATGAAGAAGGGAATTGTCAATTGGCTTATTAAGATTTTTGAAAAAGGCACACCACCACCACCTGATGAGTGGATAGAAATAAAGCGCGAAGCAGAGGAACGCTTTGAGGAAAAGTAAAAGGGAATTAAAGCGATAACTTACAAAAAGCCGGGTGATCCGGCTTTTATTTTAATGCCTGCTCTATCACGAGATTAAAATCTTTTAGCAAATCTGGATCACTTGGCCGTTTTGCATTGAGTTCAAAGAACTCACCATTCTGTTTAATTAGTAGATAGCGGGGGATACTGGTCACGTCAAAGAATTTAAGAAAATCTGCAGTAGGCCCAATTCTATAGTGCATGAACCCCGGCAAAACCAGGTTATGTTTAGCCAATGCTTTTTTCCAGGCAGCTTCATCATCATCAATTGACAAAAGAACAAATGTTATTTTATCCTTATACTTATCTAATAGCTTTTTAGAATGGTAAAACTCTTTAATGCATGGTCCGCACCAGGAAGCCCAAAAGTCAATGTAGAGTATGCGCGACCCTTTACTTTGTTCAAAAAATCTTTCAAACTTATCAATGTCAGTACCATGTTCCTCGACTGATTTTTTCACAAGGCTATCATAGATAATGAATTGCTCCTTAAGAGATCGCTGCCCTCCCAGATCGCGAACAATTTTCTCTTCAAGCGGAGTTTCTTTCAATATGTTATAATTGTTCCAGAAAGCAGAATCGTACTTGATGGAGTAGAGTTCTTTTTTATCTGGTTCTTTACCTTTAAATTTTTCAAAGTCTTTTATCTGAAAATCGTTGACCATAAGATCTATATGGTAGGTGTGTTTGAATTTATGTAGTTTGATATAATTATTCCCCTCCTTTGAGATATGTTTTAAATAATATTCGCCTAATGCTTTCTGATATGTTACAACCGAAGTAATGGTGTCATAGGCAATGCGCCTTTGTTCTGCCCTAACAAAGGCATAGTCTTTTGCATTTATGTACAAGGTACCTGACCTGGTTTGTTTTAGCAGAAAGCCCGAGTTAAGCTCAACGCCCTCTTTTCTTAAATGATAGTCAATTTTATAGACATCTTCATTATCATGCCTGGTAATGCCTACTAAATTGAAATCATAGTCTTTTAAATTCACTTTCAATGAGCTTACTCCGGAGAAAAGTGATTGCAATATGTCCGATGAGGTACCTCCCGATTGATAAGAAGCAATGTCAGTTTCCATGGCTGAGTATAAAGCGATTGGTGCATGATTACTTGAAACTTTTGTGCTATCAAGACTTCTTCTTAATTGAGTTACCCTTATCTCATCTTTTACACCAGGTTTGTTGGTAATGGCTTTATGTCCTTTTCGTTTGTAAATATCAACTGCGGCTTCAATCAATCGACCATAGGAGCTGTCATCTTTACAATAATGACGATAGAATGTTTTGTATACAAAAGGCTTTGAATGGTAGTTCTTCCGCACTTTACTAAAAGCTTTCTTAACTATTTTTTCAGGACGCTGGTCTTTACCTAAAATCACTACCTCCCTTAATTCAGTTTTTGAAGGTGTTAATTCAATCTGTTTAAAGCCCTCAGTACTTTCTACCAATCCAACTTCATAGCCTACACATGAAATGCGAATTTTTTGATTTGATTTAATTAAAGATGCTTTAATTTTAAAGGAAAACTCACCCAGCAAATTTGTACTGGTTCCTATTCCGGAATTCTCCAGGCCAATGGAGGCATATGGAACTGGTTCTTTTGTTTCCTTGTCAATTATAATGCCTTCGAGTTTAAGAAGATGTACTTCTTGTTGGGACTGAACTTTTTGAAATATGATTAAGGCTAAGAATAATACTAATATTCCTTTCATGACTCAACTTTTTATAACTGAAAAGTAGTCAGAAGAATGAGCATTAGATAGTTAATTTTTCTTCATACTATCTTAAGGTTGTGATTTAAGGAATAGACTAAGCCAAAGTATTTGGTTCAAAGAGAATAGGGAATTTATACCTGTTTTGACTTTGCCAGAATAATTGATTTTATTAATTCAACGGGCAATGCTTCGCTGTGCCAAAAATGAAGCGAGTCTTTTGTGTTTTTCGCTCGGTAATTTTTAATCTCTTTTTCTAAGTCACCTAAGCCATATACCGGATACATGCCAATATGCTTTTTGTAGGCAGCAAAATACAGATGATGTTTTCCTACTTTATAAGCAGGCATTTTATAGCGAATGCTCTCTTCAACATTTGGTATCAGCTGAAAGAATAATTGCCTTAATGTACTGAGCCTTTCCTGAACAGTTTCAGGAAAGGCTTTAATATATTGGTCAACCGGATTCATTTAACTTAACAAATATGCATACTTCACACGATTATCATAAATCAGTTTTCCGATGAGTGCAACAATAATAAGTGCAATGGGTAATCCTGTTGGTTCTACAAAAATGTGTGTAAGCAAAATGCCCACCACAACCGGGAACAGTACTAAGGTACCCAAAGCCCTGGTTTTAGGAACGATGATGAGTAAACCACCTAGCAATTCTGCGGCTCCCAACAGAGGCATGAGCCAGGATATTTCCATAATGGCCATAAAATCTTTTACCATTGGTTCTGGTAAATTATCTGGCGGAGGCATGTAATTAAAGAATTTGTTAAGACCACCATTGATAAATAATAGCCCCATGAGAACGTAGAGAACGAAGAATACTTTTTTCATGTCAGTTACTTAAATTTTGTATTGTGATTAAATATTTTACTTGATCAGACAGTTCACCATCCAGTTGATGCCGTATTTGTCGGTGAAACTGCCGAAGTAAGCACCCCAGAACATGTCCTGTAAAGGCATGCTTATATTTCCTCCGGCAGAAAGTTCATCAAAGATCCTTTTCGCTTCTGCTCTGCTATCCGGCTCGAGTGAGATGTGCATATTATTTCCCTGTGTTACAGTAAAACCCATTTCTTTAGGCGCATCAGTGCCCATTAAAATATGGTTACCAATAATAGGCAGCTCAACATGTAACACCATTTTTTTAACATTGTCAGCTACGGGAGGTTGATTGGCATCGGCAGGTAAATCACCAAAGCGTTGAATGCCACCACTGGTGAATTCAGTTTTAAAAACAGACTTGTAGAATAGAAAAGCTTCCTCCGTATTACCTGGAAAATTGAGGTAAGTACAAACCCTTGCCCTATTGTCTGTTTTATATTGATTTCTAAGTTGGAACTGTGCCTCAATGTATTGATCAAGATTTTGCAAGCCCATCGTAAAGCCTTCCTTGAAGCCCATTTGAATGATTGCTTCTAAATCACTCAAGGTCTCAAAACCTATTTCTATTTCAACCAGTGTATTTACTTTTTGCTGATGAAAAATATTTTTCCATGTTGATCTTGGTTTAGTTGTGTTAATAGTTCCATGTTCGTCAGAAAAAGCATCCTTACCGGAAAAGCTTTTGCCCTTCACAATTTTATCATAATCCAGGGTGCAATACTGTTTGTCTCCATCCGGGCCTACCATCGCATATAACCAACGGCCACCTTCTTTGAAGTTCATAGATTTTGTTTCACATTTCCAGGGCTTAGGTGCCCACCATTGGTCGAGCAGTTGTGCTTCAGTCCACGCTGCCCAGACTAAATCTACATCGGCAGCAAATTCTCTTTTCACCTCAATGGTGTTATTCTTTTTGTTAACGGTAAAGTCAAATTGTAAGTGTGGATTCATTTCTTATTGGTTTTAAGATTGGCTAATACTTTATCAAGTTGTAAGAAGCGGCTTTCCCAGATTTTTCTGAATTGGTCAAGCCATTTGTCTATTTCTTTCATTTTGTCGGCATTGAGCTGATAATAAATTTCCCGGCCTGATTGTTCTTGTTCCACAAGCTGACATTCTGTTAAAATTCGCAAGTGCTTTGATATAGCCTGGCGACTGCTATCAAAATGCTCTGCGAGTCCGTTGGGTGTCATAGCCTGTGCGGCAATCAATAACAGTATGGCACGTCTTGTAGGGTCGGCAATGGCCTGAAAAACATCTCTCCTCATAAACCGTTTATCATTAATATGAAACTAAACAGTTGCAAATATACACGCAACCAATCGGTTTCTCAAAATATTTTCAATCATTTTTTTAAGAATAATGGGAATCGTGTTTTTTATTGAAATAACCAAGAAAATTTAGCTGAGTTAATAATACAGCATGTATGCCTGCCTTTATGCATGTAGAGGCGGACAGAAGATTTCTTTATTGACTATAGTCAACGAGTAAGCGTTTGTGGGTACCTAATTTTGAGCATAGAAGAAACTATAAGCGTATGAAAGACTATAAGGTTCTGTTATCTACACTCTGGGTGTTCGTCACCTTAAATTATCTGTATTGCGATTTGATTGGTTTGATGGATTCAAATCTCCTCAAGCAATACCTGACCGGAGCAGTGGAGGGTTTGATTATTGATGAAACTTTTTTACTCTATGCCGGCATATTAATGGAGCTCCCCATTGCCATGATTTTACTATCAAGACTATTGAGAGACAGGATCAATGCCTGGTTTAATATCGTGACTGGTTTTATTAAGACTGTAGTAATGCTAATTACCTTGTTTATGGGCAGTACAACGCAGTACTACGCATTTTTCTCTTTTATTGAAATCTGTACAACCCTTTACATTATTGCTATAGGGATAAAATGGATCAGGTCAATGTCTGGCAATGAAATTACTACTTAGCTTCTTTTTGGAAGCTTATTCTTTTTCTGATCCTGCTTAATGATTCGGGTGTAAGACCCAGGTAACTGGCTATGTAATACTGGGGTATGCGTTGCAGCAATTCGGGTTTATCCTTAACAAGATTTTCGTAGCGTTGCGTGGGAGAATCTGTTTGAAATGCCTGTAACAGCGCTTGTTTTTTAGCAAAGGTATTTTCCATCACTGCCCTGGAGATTGTTTCGAAACGAGGAAATACCTTGAAAAGCGCCTGAGCAGATGCTTCATTACCTGTAATGAGCTCAGTATCTTCCAGACATGTTAAAAAGTAATTGGTTGTTTTATTTCCAGCAAAAGAATTCAGAGAAATGATCCACTCATTTTCAGCGAAAAAATTGATTGTGAGATCATTTCCGTCTACCATTTTGTATTGCCTTACTAAACCCTTTACAACAAAGAAAGTATTGTTATCAACATCACTTTCTTTTAGTATGATGTCACCCTTCTTAAAATGGAGCACAATCATACTGGCAAGAATGGTCTTCTCTTCTTCAGGAGTAAAAGTAGCAAAACTTGAAAAGTGTTTAATCAACGGATGCATCACGTAAAGTTACTTTGTTGTGGTGGTAATAGCCATTCAAGTATGAATCGTGAAAGTAGAGTTTTGCTGCGATATAGCAAAGTGTGTAAAAGACACTATTTTTTTTTAATGATGCGCTGGCTCTTTCAAATGAAAGAATTCGTCCCTACTTTCATTTAAGGCTTCAAGAATCATGTTGAAATTTTCCGATGTGGGTTTTAAGTCTATGTATTTATCAACAATGCTTCTGTGTTTGTAAATAATAAAAGTGTTATCTACTTCAGGATTGATTTTGTTAAGATTGGCCTCTGTAAATTCATCGGTAAAGGAGGGTACGAATGTGAGCGCAACATTTTTGATGTGTAAATCTTCACCGATTTTAGTCAATTCATTTATCCTGACTTCCTTGTTGTAATTTTTATCATTACCATACACAAAGTAAGCTTTTAAATATTCTCTTCTGTTAATACTTTCTTTTTCTAAAAATAGAAGCCAGTTTTTTATATCCTCCCAATTTGGATTGTTACCAACAAAGTATATGATGCCGTGATAGCGACCGTACTTACAGACAGGACAGGTCTGTGTTCCTTTGTCAGGGCCATACGCATGATGGGGGATAAACGAAGGTTGATCTTCTCCGATATTTAACCCCGAGGATTTAGATACACTATTTTTTTTCGGGTAGTTAGGGATATTGAGCCCAAGTACAAGATCATGCTCGGCAATCTGAAATTCATCATTCAGCAAAACACGTACAATACCACTGCCACAGCGATTCTGCATGGGATATTTTTTTAGATAATTAATGAGCAGTTTGTCATCATCAAAAACGATGTCTTCCGCATAGTACTCATTGGCAATGTTCGGTTCTTTAATAGATAGGTGAATATGAGCAGGTAATACATCATTAGGGTAGGGTGCCGGTCTTATGGTATGGATGCTGTACTTCCCATTTTGATCAGTCATGATCCAGCCTCGAAGATGACCGTGTTGCCTGGCTTTTTCATTTAAACCTGCTTTGTAAGCATAGTAGCCATCTTGATCGGTGTGCCAATAATAGACAATTACACTCGGTGCCGGGGTTTTGCCATCAAGCTTATAAACTGTTCCGGTGATTATCAATTTTTGCCCTTTTTCAAACCAAGCACTGCTGGTGTTTGTGGCATTAATAACATGCGGCATGTCAACATACATTATTTCGCACCCATCGCAACCGCCACCAACGATTTGTCTATTGGCATTTGTACTTAGGTTAGATTCCTTGGCTTGCCCACTACATCCAGTGAGCGACAAACTGAGGATCATTAGCACGAAGGTAGGTATTCTTGATTTTTTCATATTTTTTTGGCAAGAATCGCTTCTGCTAGCATTTCTTGCAAAAAGAATAGGCCAACACGATGTCAATCTGTTGTATCCTGAGGACTTTTCTCAAATTTGGATTTAAAATCAGCAACAAAATTCCTGCTCAGCCTTAATGTTGAACCGTCTTTCATGGTTAAGTCATAGTCCCCATTAAGCCTGGATTTGTAATATTGAATGTAGTGGAGGTTAACAATGGTCGATTTGTGTATCCTTACAAAAATATTGCTATCTAATTTTTTTGAAAGAGACTTCAGCGTCTGGTTGTATAAATAACGTTTTTCCAGGTGATGAATAGTAACATAGGGACTATTGGCCGATAGAAATTGAATATCTTTTGTTTCAATGGTTAGATGACGGTCGGCATCAGTGATAGCCAGCGACTGAACAAAGCTTTTTGAATTAGCTTGTATTAAGCCATTTGCACTATTTTTAAGGTGATTGGTTTTCGTTTTTAGCTTTTCAAAAACAAAAAATGATAGGGCATAGGAAATCAGTAAAACAAAACTGTATTCAGTAAGCCCGTAGTAAAAAGTTTGTGCAAATGGGAAGGTATTTTCGAAGAATAAAGCCGAGATAATTAATACAATGATTGAATACAGCATAAGGTGTGTTACTGAAAGCAATAGAATTGCTGGTGCATACTGATATTTTTTTGATACATGGTGACTAAACAAATACTGTGTATAAAAGAAGATTAAAAACAACCACCAGAAACAACTGAATAGGAGCGATTCGGAAAGATAGAAGGTGTAGTTGTGAAAACTGGATTCGAGGGCATCCAGTATTATCGTTAAAGTAATGCAGAGCGTGAGCACCACGATTGCGAAAATTATTTTTTTTCTATTGATTAATTGTTGAACGCGATTCAAATACATTTCCATTTCGCTGATTGGCTAACCTATCTAAAACTTATTCAAAATAGTCTGTGCTGAACTGTTTAACAAGATTTGTAGCGGATTTAAGTCTTTGGGTGCAAATAATTAGGGCAGTAGAGATCAGCGCATATTTATTGTAGCCATATCTGAATTCTTATTAAAGAGCCCAATTTTATCTTAATCTCTGTGATTTAACCTTCAAACTCTAGCTTCCAGTCGCAATTCTCCACCTTTCGTCAACCCACTTTATTTGCTGTTCGTGATTTAAAAATGTCCAGGCCACAAAGCGACTTACTTTGTTCCCTTGTGCCATGGTGATTGTTTTAATTTCAACAGCATGCACTTTTTCAAGCGCTGCATAAATAGTTTTAAGGTGGTCGGATTTAGCAACCAATGATGTAAACCAAAAACATGAAGTAGCAAAGTCCTTACTTTCTACGATCATGTTTTGGATAAATCTTTTTTCTCCGCCAGCGCACCACAATTCATTACTCTTTCCACCAAAGTTTAAGTTTGATTTGGTTATTTTTTTGTGATTGAGGTTGCTCAATTTGCGAAGCGTACCTGCCTGGGCTTCTTCCAATGATGCATGAAAAGGAGGGTTACAGATGGTAAGATCAAAATAGTCATCTGCTTGGAGTATGCCTCTGAAAATACCGCTGGTATTTTTTTGTAAACGCAGTTCTATTTTCCCCTTTAGGGAAATATTTTTATCAACGATTTCCGTAGCGGCTTTTATGGAAACATTTTCCACATCAGATCCTGTGAAGTGCCAACCATATTCAGCACGACCAACGATAGGATAGATGCAATTGGCGCCAACACCAATATCCAGACATTTTATTTGACCGCCCTTTGGAATTATTCCCTTATTAGATGCTGCCAACAGATCAGCCACATAATGTATGTAATCAGCTCTGCCTGGAATAGGAGGGCACAAATAGCCAGGTGGTATTTGCCAGTATGTAATGTGGTAATAATGTTTTAACAAGGCTTTGTTCAACATCATGACTGCTTCCGGATTTGCAAAATCAATAGAAGCATCCTTAAATTCATTTAATCTGACGAAGGGGGATAATTCGGGACAAGATTGGATGAGCAGGGGAAAGTCATAACGTTGCCGATGCTTATTGCGCGGATGCAGCGATGTCTTTTCTTTGGGATGTTCTTTCTTCTTAGGTAGCATCAAGGGCTAAGTTAAGAAGGGTATCCGATATTTCATGAAAATTACTTTCCCTGCTTGTTATAACTGATCTACCCTGATCCATTTCATACCTGCGGCTGTTGCAGCTTGAGTGCCTGGATCACCGTCTTCAAATACCATGCATTTTAATGGATCAACGCCTAAATCGTTGGCAGCTTTTAAGAAGGGATCTGGCGCTGGTTTTCCAAGAGGTGTTTCTCCAGCACATACCAATACATCAATAAGGTGTGTTAATCCCAGTACTGAAAGTGTTTTTGAAACGGTTGAGCGCGAACCACCTGAAACTACACCTATTTTAATACGGCCTACATGTTTTTTTAAATGCTCAACCACAAAGGAAACGGGCTGTGTACTTTCAATGTACTTGTTGATGAAGACTGATGATTTTTCGGAAGCAAAAGTATCTGGTAATAAAACCTGGTATCTTTTACTGATCTCTTTAGCAACCAATACCGTTGGCCAACCAGCCGTTTCATCAATGATATTAATATCTAGATCAACTCCATATTTTGATGCTACTTCTTTGTATGCAAGTTTATGCGCCATCATGTTATCAGCTAAGGTCCCATCGCAATCATATAAAAAGGCTTCATAATCACCTTTTGTCATTTTTTCAAGTATGTGCAGTTTTTCTATATCCTTTTGATTCATTTTTTTAATTTTTTTGATGTTCTACTGCTTTGGTATAATACAGTTTATCCAAGCATCCGCCCGTCAAACTTATCACTTTTATGACTTAGTTCAAGAGAATATATTGAATGTAATTTTTGAGTGAAATGGTAAAGCAGAAAAATGAAGTCTGACGGTAATTAATGCTCGCGAAATCGATTGCTTATTTTATTTTGTAATTGAGTATGGCTTCGTATGGATTCCCCTCGAGTGCCAAGAGTTTGGCAAAGGCAGGTTCAGTTTTGTATCCTGATTTTTTTAACTCTATAATTTCTTTCCTGAAATTTTCCCCATACCTGTTCAGAATATCAGATTCAATCAGCATATGTTTATAGGCTTCCTGTTGCCTCGAGGGGCGAGGCTGTGCAAAGATCTCTATTATAAAATTATTGAGCGAGAATGTACAAATTACTGTTTCAACTTTATTTACCAGTTTTTCTGATAGCTTAAATTGCTTGTATTTTTTAAACTCAACAACCAACACCTGGACAAAAGTATCTATATTCTGATATTGGCAAATTATGTCAAGGTCACTATCATCCAGGTCAATATTGATAGGAATTGTTCCGGTAAGAATGGGAGTGTAAGGCCTGAGGAGTGTAAAAATGCCATGCTCCATAAGCGTAGCATAGGCATTCCGTTGCTTACTGTTGCCTGTTTTTAAGTAATCAAGTGTATCGAATGGAGATAGCATTTAAAGTTTTAGTCTGAAGCCATAAATCGGATGGCCCTCTTGCAGAAAATCCAGGTCATTTGATCTGATAAATCCGAGAGACTCATATAATGTCCAGGCGGCCTGCATTGCCGTTGTAGTATGAATAATCATTTGCTTGGATTTATTATCTACAGCCTTTTGTATACATGCTAAAGCCAGATGTTTACCAATTCCTTTTCCCCGTTGTGAATGGTCTACTGCCAATAGCCGGAAAGCCGAAGTATTTATTTCTTGCGTTGCAATACCCCCAGAACCGTAGTGTTTCATATCACTAAAGTATACAACAGTTCCCACTATCTTGTTATCATCGGTCGCTGCAATCAGTAATTCCGTATTTGGTTTATTAATGAACTCACCGATATTGGCAAGCATGTTATAATACTTAGGCTGTTCATGGGGTTTAGGAAATCCGTCCAATTGAGCATAGGTCTGTATCATTAGCTTGCCGACTTCTTCATATTCTTCTGGTTTGGCAGTTCTTATTTTGTAAGTATGGTTCATGTGAATTGGAATTTAAGAAAGCAATATTTTTCGGAGTATAAAAAATGTAGAGTAACTGTTGTCTAAATCAAGTAGAAAATAGAGTATTTATTGGACTTAACTTTTCAATTTTCAGTATTTAAGAAAGAATTGCCTGGCTAGAACCTATGTTCATAATAAAGGTAAAAAGATTAGTATATTTAGAATAATAGAATTGATTAAACAATCATATCTACTTTTTTAAACATTGATTAAGACAGATCCATGAAAAAAATCGGTGCTTTTTTACTGATCCTGACTACGGCACAGCCTGTAATATCTCAGAATGTACTAAAACTAGAACGACAACTGAGCGAGGGAAAACTTTCTGTGGCAGACAGTATCGATATCCTGAATACAATAAGCAGATTATTGACATTCGTGAATCAATCAAAATCGCTTGATTATGCCAATCAGGCTTTGGAGTTAGCATTAAGAACAGATGACACGAAAGGAATAGCTTACGCTTACAGGAACCTCTCAAGTCTGCACTCGTATAACGAAAGCTATTCTATAAGTATGGAGTACATACAACGTGCATTGGAGATATTTGAGACTAATAAGGACTCAGTTGGCATTGCTAATTGTTACATATCCTTAGGGCATACCTATAGAAGACTCCAAAATATTAAGGAAGAGGTTTTTTACCATAGACAATCTTTTGAAATATTTAAAAGATTAGATGATAAAGAAAGAATTGGTGTTACATCCCACAACTTGGGCGAGAGTTATTATAATGCTGGCGATCTTACGAAAGCAAAATTATTAACTGCATATGCCATTCAGATTAACGATTCTCTTGGTAATAAACCAGTATTATCTTCTTGTTATAAGGTAATGGGGATCATTGCGTTGTCCGAACAAAAATATGAACTTGCTAAAAACTATTTCGATAAAGTCCTTTTGCTTTCTGAAGCATTAGGTGAAAACTCTCAAAAAGTAGCAACCGCAGAGTCCTTATTTTTATTGGCTAGTATTTTTAAAATCCAAGGTGATTTTGCAAAGCAGCTGCAGTATTTACTTAAAACGGCAGAATTCAGTACAAAACACGGTATGGTTAATCAATTACAAAGAACATATCAGGAGTTAATTTTATTGTCAGCCAACCGTAATGATCAACAATCGGTAATTAAGTATATTAATTCGTATCAAAATATTAGTGATTCATTGAACAGATTACAATTAGCAGATCGGTATAATTTAGCTAACAATATTATTCAAGTGCATAAACTTTCTAAATCAAAAAACGAGTTAGAAAAAACGAGCTTGCTCCAGGAGCAAAAGATTAAAAGCAGAAATTCCATTCTTTTGATAATCCTGGTTTCAATAATCATCTTAATCTGGTTGCTATTGAAGTTTGTTCGATTAAGCAGAAAACTACAGACACAGAATACTATTATTGCAGAACAGAATGCTGATTTAGAGGTCTTGAATACAACCAAAGATAGATTTTTCAGTATTGTTGCGCATGACCTCAAAAGCCCGCTGGCTTCTTTAAAATCCTTTTCCTCTTTGCTGATTGATCATTATGATGACCTTAGTAAGGATGAGATTCTTACGATGAGTCGGCAATTGCAAAACGCAGTAGATAATACAATAAAAATGGCAGACAATCTGATTACCTGGGCTAAAATTCAAATGCACGATGTACAATATAAAAAGGAAGAGATCAGGTTAAGCGATATCACTAATAATATCTATGAGGTTTACAAGGCAGTGGCTGAAAGGAAAGGTATTGATATGCGTTGCTCGGTAAATAATTCGTTGTTTATAATTGGAGATAAAAACCAAATTGAATTTATTATTAGAAATCTGGTTAACAATGCTATTAAGTTTACTAACAGTGGTGGAGAAGTACTGTTGCATGCCTCACTCTTCTCTGATGAAGAGATTGAAATCGTTGTAATGGATAACGGAGTTGGAATTCATCAAGATGTTAAAGAGAAATTGTTCACATTAGCAAAAAAGCAGAGCACAAATGGTACGGCTGGTGAAAAAGGTACTGGACTGGGTTTAATGTTGAGCTACGAGTTTCTTCAAATCAATGGTGGCAAAATAATGATTGAGAGCGAAGTAGGGAAAGGCAGTCAGTTTAAAATCTACCTTAAGCGAAGCAATGCAGCTTAAAATATCCAATCAAGTTTCACTAAAATCAGATTACTTTAATTGATCTTAGGTAGTGTATCCGAGTCAGGACATTGAAAGGAATTTCTCAACCAAAGGAACAAAAATATTCTCCACACCTGATGTACTATTCACGCTTGTAATTTCACCCATGTATTCTCCATGGCCACCCGGTAGTATAGCCAACTGACATGTAGAAATTAATCGGGACATGGCAACGATGTGTTCTGACGTTGCTACATCCTTGTCCCCATTAATTAGTAATACAGGTGCTTGTATAGACTGAATGTCATTGTCAGGGAAGTCTTCGAGGTTGATCATTCTGTTGGCACATTTTTCGTACATGTTGTACAGTTTGGATAAGTCCGGATTGACTGCGAGAAAAGCATCTTTGTATTGCTGAGGCATTTGTTCGAATGTGCCATTTTTCATAAAATCCCAGAATTGTGGGAATGTACCATTGCGTTTAAGCAATACAGAAGCAGCAATAATTTTATTACAAAGCTGTGGATGTCGGATGGCTAACTGAAGAGCTGTATTACCACCATTACTAAAACCGAATACATCAGCCTTGTTAATCTTCAGGTTTTTTAATAGTCCAGCTACATCATCTGCATCCTGCTCAAATGAGAGATCTGTTGATCTGTCGCTTGTTCTGCCATGAGCCTGCAATTCTACACAGATAAGTTTTCTTGATGCTGAAAGTAAAGGGATAATTTTTCCAAAAGAAGTTTGTATTGTAGAACCACCCCCATGAATGAGAACCAGAATTGTACCTTCACCATAAGTTTCATAGTACATGTTGATACCGTTCACCTCAGAGAATCCTGACATATTATTTATTAAATAGGCTTTTGAGTCGTTGCCTCAATTTAACAACTTAGAGGCTTAAGACAAAATAATGATACCTTGCCATTGATTACTCATCTCTTAAGCGGACTATGGGATTTTCTCGTGCTGTTCGCCATCCATGGTAAAGAACAATACTCATAGAGATAAGCAGAATGAACAATCCACCAGATGCGAACATCCACCAGGTTAACGAGACCCTGTAATTGATATTGGATAGCGCGAAACGAGCAAGCACTACTGTTAGTGGAGTCACAATAACCAAGGCATAAATTACAGGTTTTAAAAAATCTCTTGACAACGATAATAGAACCCGCTGTATACTGGCTCCAAAGACTTTTCGGATACTCATCTCTTTACTTCTTCTTTCAGCAATGAATCCGGATAATCCAAATAATCCTAAACAAGAAATAAAGATAGTCATACCTCCAAATATCGAAATCATCATGCTCGCATCAGCCATTTCATTAAAACGGTTTTGATACTCATCTTTTACATAAGAGAAAGAAAAGGGCAATTCAGGGCTTATCTTTTTAGTGATTTTTTCAATCTCAGCAATTGTATTTCGCCACTGTGAATTATTTTGAATGCGTACATAAAAATGATTTAATTGATTTTTTTGCAAGTAAACGGCCATGGGCGCAACATTGGCTGTAGGATTGTTGAATACGAAATTTTGAAAGACACCCACTACTGTGTGCCCACCTACCGTACTACCTACTGGATTCTCTAATCCCATTTTAGCAACAGCCGATTCATTAATCAAACAATTTTTAGTGTCACTCATGAAAGCTGGGTCAAAATCTCTGCCTTCGATCATCTGAATACCGATGGTCTTAGTCCAATCATAATCTACATGCGACACAGCTATGGAAAGATCTTCACCAGGTTTCTTACCGGGCCAGTCCATCCCAGTAACGGAACCTCCTACATATAGTATATTGTCAGATCCACCAGTAACCGATTTCACATCGGGTATTTGCAATACTTCATTTTTTAGGATATTGAAATTGGCCGCCAGAACAGAATCGATGTGTACATCAAGTAAGTTATCTTGTTCATATCCAATAGGTCTGTTTTTCACATGATTAAATTGAGCATATAGAATGATTGTGCTGATCAGAAAGAAAATAGAAATAGCAAATTGAACTGTTACCAAGGCCTTCCTTAGTACGCCTCCTTTTGTGTTTAAAACACTTCCTTTCAGCACACGCGCAGGTGTAAATTGACTAAGAAATAATGAGGGGTAACTTCCTGCCAGTAAAGCAGTGAACAAGCCAATGATCAGCATGAAAGCCCATATTTTTCCATTCAACAAATTGAAATCAACATTATTGTGTATAAGCGTATTAAACATAGGTAAGAGGGCGTAGGCGCAAACAATAGCCACAGCTAATGAAAGAAAAGTGACCAAAAATGATTCATTCAAAAATTGAAGTATAATCCATTGACGAGAGGCCCCCAGTACTTTACGCACACCTACTTCTTTTGCTCTTAAGGTGGATTGTGCGGTGGCAATGTTCATAAAATTGATACAGGCGATCAATAACATGAATAATCCAAAGGCAATCAATAATTGAACAATTGTTATTTTGCCTCCATTTGGATAGCCGTTGGAAAAGTTGTTGTATAAATGAATCTGATCAAGTGGATAAGCAAACAGAGACTCGGCCTTATCATGAGTCTTTTCTTGCAACAGAGAAGTTACTTTTTTATTAAAAAGTGAAACATCAGTAAGAGGCTGAAACTGTATCCATGTTTGAATACGATTGTCATCCCATTTTTTTAACCAATCGTTTTGCTTTTCAAAAATGGAAAAAGGTAGGGCCATATCGAATTGAACAGAACTGTTACCAGGGATATTACGGATAACAGCTCCGACCACTAGTGTATGGTGTCTGTTAAACTGAATAGTCTTGCCAATTGGATTTTCTTCCCCGAAAATTTTTTTGGCCATTTTTTCGGAAATGACTACAGCTCCATTGCTTTCAAGCGCTACAGTTGCATCGCCCAGTAATGATGGAAATGTCATCATCCTAAATAAATCCGGATCAACATATACGCCTGACTCGTACGAAGTGTTGTTGTTATAGATGATTTGTTGGCCATTAAAATGAGTAAATCGAGAAATAAATTTAACCTCAGAAAAATCATTCTTTAAAGCATCAGCAATCGGCCCTGGTGTAGATCTTCCTGTAGCAATGCCCTCATTGGTTTGTTGATTTTTCATTAACAAATGCAAGTCGGGAAGATGTGTATGAAATTGATTGTAGCTAAACTCATTGAGTACCACCAGCATTATGAGAATGCTTGTGGTTAACCCCAGCGTAAGACCAGCTATATTTATTACAGCAGATACTCTGTTTTTAAGAAGGGATCGCCAACTCATTTTGAAATAACTATGAAACATAAAATATTGGTTAATGAAAGTGATTTTACTTTTTCTGTTGAGTGGACGCAACATCGTAAGTACTGTAATAAAATATTTCCAGTTAGCCTTTTTAACTCCATACTGATGAACCCATAGATTGTAAAACTCTTGCAGATCGCCCTCTACCTCTTCTAATGTTTCTGATTTGGCAAAGCGACTAAGTAATCTTTGTATCCAGGAAGGCGGATCTTTTTTTTTCATCGTCATGAATGGACTTAGTTTTTTAATAATTTTAATGTTTTAGCAGGCACTTCATTCCACAGTTTTTCCCTTAATTCTCTGATCTCGCGTAGGGTACGGATACCAAGCGCTGTTACAGTAAAAAAACGTTTCCTGCGTCCACCCCGCTCTGCCGTGGCACCACCCATGCTTGAGGTGATAAAGCCTTTTTCTTCAAGTCGCTGTAGTGTAGTGTGTACAGTATTAAAGCCAGGACTTCGTCCCGTTTGCATTTCAATATTCTGGGTTATGGTTACGCCATATGCTTCACCATCTAAGCCGGCAGTTACCAGCAAAACAACCTCTTCAAACTCACCCAATGTGACTCGTTTCATTTCAAGTATTTGATTATATCCCATTTTGTCGATCAAATAGGATGCCGAAATTGTTTTTACGACCTTAAGCACCCTATTTTGACCTTTTACAATTTTTAGGTGTTCATTGTTGAACATTTTCGACCTTAGATGGACAGCGTGGTAGAAAATTTTAATGGAAAGAAAGTACAGGTGGAGATCTTTAGCTTAAGATTAAATCGGGTAAACATTCATACCGGGATAGAACTTTTTCTGTTACGTAGCATCACATTCTAGATTAATGAACCAACTCCCTCATATGTTTAAGCAATCAGTGATCATTCTTATTTTATTTTCAGGTGCAACAAATTTAATAGCACAGGGAAATAAGTATTTTGAAATTCAAGGAATAGCAGCAGGAATGAGCGATAGCACAACTTTATACCTTGAGTTTAAGGACGGGAATGATGAAATACGTGACTCAACTTTTGTTATATCGGATAGGTTTAGTTTCAGGGGTGAGGTAAAATCAAAAGTTGTACATGCTTTAATTAAAACGCAAAAATATAGAGACTATAAGTTTTTCTGGCTGGAAAATTCAATGATAACGTTTAAGGCAGAGAAGGGTAATTTCAGGAATGCCATAATAACGGGTTCTGAAACACAAGACGAGCAAAATTCATTGGATTTATTAACAGGATCACTCCCTCATAAAAAGAGAATGTGGCATGAGAAAAAGTTTGTCAGTGATCATCCGAACTCATTTATTAGTACATACATTTTAAATGTATATAGTTCTACGTGGGGCAAAGACACAACAACTTTGCTTTATGAAAAACTTTCAGAAGAACAGAAACATAACATTTATGGCAAGGAAATATATAATTTCATTTCTTTAAACAGGAATGTAAAGGTAGGAGATAAGTATGTGGACTTTTCTCAAACAGACACCAACGGAGATACAATAAGCCTCTCGGATTTTCAAGGCAAAGTTGTACTACTGGAATTTTGGGGTTCGTGGTGTGGCCCTTGCAGAGAAGCAAATCCTGAGTTAGTAAATATTTATAATGAGTTTAAAAATAAGGGTTTTGAGATTTTGGGGGTAGGGGCAGAGTTGAAAAAGGAGGTATGGTTGAATGCAATAAAAAAGGATAAGTTGTTATGGCCAAATGTTAGTGACTTAAAGGGAGATAATAATGAGGCGGCTTTAATTTATGGAATTTCCTATTACCCTGCTAATTTTCTGATTGATGACACAGGGACCATCATTGCAAAAGACTTGAGCGGTGATAAACTGCGAAAGAAATTAACAGAGATGTTAGTGAAGAAGTAGTTGATTAAGTTATGCTGCTCTATGCAAAGTGTAGTTATCAAATTGTATCTATGGGCGCAACCAATAGCCTTGCAGTTCTATCGTATTCAAAAGATAAAGGAATAGTAGCGATCAGGTTTGTTAGAAAACAGTATATAGGATTTGTTAATGAGCTACATTTGCAGTAGGGACTTCTTGTTAAACCAAGAGTTGAGTTCGAGAATGAATTAAGAAACATATCATTCTCCCTGTTAGATAAATATGCTAAGGGATTAACAAAAAAAATAATTGTTGTATTTGTTGTTTACAACTTTAAACTGAAGTCTATAGAAGACAATGCAGCTGATGTAAAAAAGTTATTAATGAATTGAGTACACACTTAAAGCCATAAAAAAAGCGCCTTATCAGCGCCTTTTTCATTTCAGATAATACTGTATTAATTAATAGGTGTTTCCGTCTTCGGCTCTTCAGCAGGAGCGGGCTCTTCAGTTTTGCCAGCTTCGGTTTCCGGTTTTACTTCCACTTTTCTATCTAAATGTCCGTTGGTGAATTGCTGATAAGTAGTCAGTTTTTCGAAAGGACGTTTACCAATGAGTCGCTCTAAATCTGCCTGGAATAAAATCTCTTTCTCCAACAATTCTTTCGCTAAAATATCAAGCTCAGCTCTGTGTTTCAATAAAAGTGATTTGGTGCGCTCGTAGGCGTCATCAATGATACGTTTAACTTCTACATCAATCTTCTCGGCTGTGGCTTCTGAGTAAGGCTTGTTGAAATTGTACTCAGATGCTTTAGAATCGTAGAAGGACATGTTACCAATGGCGCTGTTCATACCGTAAACAGTTACAATGCTGTAAGCCATTTTAGTAATGCGTTCTAAGTCGCTCAGTGCACCTGTTGATATTTTACCAAACACGATGTCTTCTGCCGCACGACCACCAAAGGTCATGCACATTTCGTCAATCATCTGTTCTGTCTGGTACAGGAATTGTTCCTTAGGCAGATACTGCGCATAGCCCAGAGCAGCAACACCACGGGGTACAATGCTCACCTTTACCAAAGGATCAGCATGCTCCAGGTACCAACCCGCTACTGCGTGACCGGCTTCGTGGAAAGCCACAATCTTTTTCTCTTCCGGTGAAATGATTTTCGTTTTCTTTTCAAGACCACCAATCACACGATCAATCGCATCCTGGAAGTCTTGCATATCAACAGCTTTCTTGTCTCTGCGTGCCGCAATCAAGGCAGCTTCATTACACACGTTGGCAATTTCTGCACCGGCAAAGCCAGGTGTTTGTGCCGAAAGTTTTTTCACATCTACACTCGCATCTAACTTAATAGGTTTCAAGTGTACCTTGAAAATCGCCTCACGACCTACAACGTCTGGTTTATCAATGCTAATCTGTCTGTCGAAACGACCTGGACGCAACAAGGCACTATCCAATACATCAGGGCGGTTTGTAGCCGCGAGAATAATTACACCAGAATCTGTAGCGAAACCATCCATCTCAACCAGTAAAGAGTTCAAGGTGTTCTCACGTTCATCGTTCGCACCGGGCATTTGTCCTCGTCCGCGTGAGCGACCAATGGCATCAATTTCATCGATGAAAACAATACATGGCGCTTTTTCTTTTGCCTGCTTGAATAAGTCACGTACACGTGCTGCACCCACCCCTACAAACATTTCTACGAAATCGGAGCCTGATAGCGAGAAGAAGGGTACACCTGCTTCACCTGCTACAGCTTTCGCTAATAAAGTTTTACCCGTACCCGGAGGGCCAACCAATAAAGCGCCCTTAGGGATTTTACCACCCAGCTTTGTAAACTTGGCTGGCGTTTTTAAGAAGTCAACAATCTCTTTAATTTCTTCCTTTGCTTCTTCCAAACCTGCTACATCTGCGAAAGTAATTTTCACTTTGTTGTCTGCATCGAACAAAGCAGCCTTAGACTTGCCAATGTTGAAGATCTGTCCGCCAGGTCCGCCACCGCCAGTCATTCTGCGCATGAGCATCCAGAAACCAATCAATACTAAGAACAACAAGCCCCAGTTGAAGAAGATGCTGAAGTAATCATCACGCTTCTCAACAGTATAAGCAATTTTTTCTGCCGCGGGGAGTCTGTCATTTAACTCCTGAAACTCCTTTTCGAAACCTTCAATAGAGCCTATGTTCAGTTTGTAATGAGGTCCATTAGCCGTAGCCCCCATGGAGTTTTCATCCAGTTCGGTTTTATATTTTGTATTCTGAAGGGCTTCCGCCTTCAGTGTAATTTCTACATACTCGAGATTCTTGATTAAAACAACTTTTTTAACATCGCGGGCACTTACCATGCTCTTAAACTCAAGCATGTCAGTTTCTTTAAGCGTGTTAGCATTGTTTACATACATGAGGCCGATGACCAAAGCAATGGTGCCCAGGATTACCCACAACTGATAATTGCCTTTAGGGCCGCCACCCTTCGGAATGAGGGGCGGTTTATTGTTTGGATTGTCGGACTCTTTCTTGTTATAAGCCATTTTTTAAAAATTAAATACCAACTGAATAACGATTAACTCTTTTTTTAGTTCTATGCTTTGTCTTCTATTTCGGTGATCTCAGCATCACCCCACAGACGTTCTAAAGCATAAAATTCGCGCTTGTCTTTCCGGAATACATGCACGACTACATCGATGTAGTCGAGAAGTACCCACTCTTTATTGCTTTTTCCTTCAGAATGCCATGGGTTTTCTTTTAATGCCTTAAAAACCTCTACATCAACGGAATCGGCAATAGCGTCCAATTGCTTGTCGCTGTTACCGGAGCAAATCACAAAGAAATCAGCTACCGCATTTTTCACCTTTCGCAAATCCATGACAACTATGTCGTTCGCCTTTTTCTCTTGCATGCCCTTCACGATAATTTCGCTTAATTTTTCGGAGGCAGCTCCTTTTCTTTTTTTAGCCATTCGGCAGATTTATAATTTGATTTGAACAATTTGCAAAGTTAACTCAAAATAACCGTGTATAAAACCGTAGAAAACACGCTTTTTATAGGAAAAAACATCGTGTTTGTACCCACCTGCGCTTCTACTAACGATCTGGCAATTAAGCTCTTGCCCCAGCATGGCGTAGCTGAGGGCGCTGTGGTGATAACCGATAGCCAGACTGCTGGTCGCGGACAAAGAGGTAATCAGTGGCATGCGGAGCCGGGCCAAAACCTGACTTTGTCGGTGATACTGAAACCGGAATTTCTACCGGTAAAGCATCAGTTTTACCTTACTATGGTTACAGCGCTTGCTGTCCATGATTTTTTTAAAACACTGATTCCCCTCCCTGCGAAGATCAAATGGCCCAACGACATCCTTATGGGTGGCAAGAAGCTGGGAGGCATTCTGATCGAAAATCAATTGCAAGGGAACAGTATATCCACGGCAGTCATTGGCATCGGGCTTAACATCAACCAGAAAAACTTTGCCATTCATACAGCTACTTCACTTAGTCTGTTGGCTCAACAAGACTTTACCTTGCAGTCCATCTTTCCGGAATTACTTTCACACCTTGAGTCGCGATACCTGATGCTACGCAGTGGTAAGTATGAAGTTTTAAAGCAGGATTATCTTCAAAATCTTTTTCAGATCAATGAAGAACATACTTACCAGAGCAACAACGAACAGTTTACAGGCATCATTCTCGGCATTGATGCCTGGGGTAAATTAATGATAGAAACAAAACAAGGTATGAGAATCTTTGATTTGAAGGAAGTTAGTTTTTTGTAGAGACGTTTAAAGTGCGGTTTCACGATGCATTTCTGTCTCCGAGCATCTAAGCTTCGATCATCAAAGCTCTGGCTTCGAATCTCCAACCTCTAGCTTCCAAAGACTAGCATCCTTCTACATCACAAGCTTCTCCCGTAGTTGCTATTTTACTGCCAATCTCTTCCAAGGCTTGTTTAAAGGTAGCGCTAGGCTGTGCACCGCTTATGCCATACTTATTATCAATGATATAAAAAGGCACACCACTCACCCCTAATTTCTGCATTTCTGCTTCAGCTAATTCCACTTCAGCCAAACCTTCATCGCTGGCTAAGAGTGTTTTTATCTTCTCAGCATCAAGTCCAACACTACTACCCACTTTGATTAAATTTTCCTGGTTAGAAAGATCAATGCCATCAGTGAAGTATGCTTTTAAAAAGGCTTCCTTAGCTGCCAACTGCTTGCCTTCTTTGCGTGCGAGTTCAATAATACGGTGGGCATCGCGTGTATTAGGTGAAACCGATTGCTTATCGAAATTGAAAGCCAAACCTTCGGTAGCAGCAACTGCAGTTACCTGCTGTGTGATCTGTTTATAACGACCTTCATCACCAAACTTTTTAGTTAAATATTCTTTTTGATTAGCGCCTTCCAAAGGCATAGCAGGATTTAACTCAAAGGGGTGGTAGGTTATTTCGAAATTATATTTATCTGACAAATCTTCTATGGCTTTTTCCAGTCTACGCTTGCCTATGTAGCACCAAGGGCATACCACATCAGACACAACATCGATTTTAACAGTGGTTTTGTTAAGCATTTCAATCTTATTCATCCGGTTTTAACGTTTGACTTTAAACAGGTGAACACTAAGATTAGTTCAGCATTTGGGCAATGGCAGCTTTGTATTATCTTTGTCTATTATCTTGAAAATCATCAAATAAAACAACAATGATAGTTGATTCAAAAGCAAAATTTAAGGTGAAAGACCTTTCACTGGCCGAATGGGGTCGTAAAGAAATAAAATTAGCTGAAGTAGAAATGCCAGGTCTGATGGCATTACGCGAAGAATTTGGTAAACAAAAGCCTTTAAAGGATGCCAGAATCGCGGGATGTTTACACATGACCATCCAGACAGCTGTTTTGATTGAAACTTTAGTTGAACTAGGTGCGGAGGTGACTTGGTCTTCTTGTAATATTTTTTCTACACAAGATCACGCTGCTGCGGCTATCGCTGCTGCGGGCATCCCTGTTTATGCCTGGAAGGGTATGAACGAAGAGGAGTTCGACTGGTGTATTGAACAAACTTTACATGCCTTCAAAGACGGTAAGCCTTTGAATATGATTTTAGATGATGGTGGTGATTTAACCAACATGGTGTTGGATCGTTATCCTGAATTGGTAAAGGGTATCCGTGGTATTTCTGAAGAAACTACTACAGGTGTACACCGTTTGCAAGAGCGTGCTAACAAAGGAACCTTACCGCTACCTGCCATTAACATTAACGACTCTGTTACTAAATCTAAATTTGATAACAAGTACGGTTGCAAGGAATCATTAGTAGATGCGATTCGCAGAGCTACTGACGTAATGATGGCTGGTAAAGTTGCTGTTGTTGCCGGTTATGGTGATGTGGGCAAAGGATCTGCTGCTTCTTTACGTGGTGCAGGTTGCCGTGTAATTGTTACTGAGATCGACCCTATCTGTGCATTACAAGCTGCTATGGATGGTTTTGCTGTTAAGAAAATGGATGATGTAGTAGGTGACGTTGATATTGTAGTTACGACTACAGGTAATCGCGACATCGTAGTGAGCCGTCATTTCCTGAAAATGAAAGACAACACAATCGTATGTAACATTGGCCACTTCGATAATGAAATTGATGTTGCCTGGTTGCGTAAGAATGGTACTTGGGATACTGTAAAGCCTCAGGTTGACTTAGTGAAACTCAGCAATGGCAAGCAGATCATCTTGTTAGCAGAAGGCCGTTTGGTAAACTTAGGTTGCGCTACAGGTCACCCTTCATTTGTAATGTCTAACTCATTTACCAATCAAACCCTGGCTCAGCTTGAGTTATGGAACAACGTAGGTAAATACGAGAATAAAGTATACATGTTGCCGAAGCACCTGGATGAAAAAGTAGCACGTTTACACCTGAAGAAAATTGGTGTGGATCTGGATGTACTGAGCAAGGATCAGGCAGATTATATTGGCGTAGAGGTAACCGGGCCGTTTAAGCCTGACTATTACCGTTACTAATCATTTATTCATTTAACTGAGTAAATAGCACTTCAAAGAAAGACCTTGCACGAAATGTGCAAGGTTTTTTTATTCTGTTATTTTTGTATGAAACAAAGACCCATGAAAAAAATCCTCATTGTTGTACTAGTAGCTTGTGTAATGGTAGCGACTGGCTTTACCAGTCGTCAGTCAAACACAGAATTTGTTTGTCAGAAAGTACTGAAGGCAAAAAATGAATGTCACTATAATTTTCTGGTGGATGGCGGTAAGTTCCGTTATGTAGATATCGGTTGCAGACGCAAGAAAGATGATGTAATCAAGAAAGTGATGGATGGTGAAATACCCTTAGCCAAAGACTGGAAGATTGAATGCCCGATGCCGAAGAAAGAAGACTAATGTGTTGATGAGGTGATTCGTTGATATGTTGATGGATTTGAAAATTTGAAGATTTGAAAATTAAAAGAGAAGGACACATCATTACCAGCAATTAACACGGGTTGTGTAATTGAATGACAAAGTAATCTTTGTTGATGTGCTGATTGATTTGAAGATTTGAAGATCAGGTAATCTATATTTTGTATGGATGTTCTGATTTCAAATAGTAACCCACGAATTGTCCATTGTCAATTGAATTCACGAGTGTCTCATTCTTCGCTCGAAGAAAGGGCGTAGCACGGCTCGATCTAAAATGATAAAGCCCAGTACCATGTTTATGAGTACGATGATATTCACAATCCATTTTCCGCTGATGGATACACTTGGCAATGGTTGTTTAATATACTTACCAACCAGCCCTGTTCCATTATTCATATTTAAGGCCGTTGACCCATCAAAAACACCTGATTGCAACAGCATTACCGCCAGAAAAGAAACGACCACTACACCAATTAATAAAAGAATACCGTTGCGCATAGACAAGGTGTAGCTCTGCGGTGATTCTTTTATGCGGCTCATGACGTTGTTGGTAAAAGCGGACGAAGGTTCTGACAGGCGCATTGTTTTTAAATTGCCTTCAAGCAATCGCTGCTCTTCTACCATTTTTTGCAAGACAGGCGACTGACGCATGCTTTCTTCAAACAAGGTTTTTTCCTCAACAGTCATCAGACCATCTAGGTAGTCGAATAGTTTTTGATCGCTATCGTTGAAATCCTTTTTCATTTCTTTTACAAAGATAAGGCTTCTTGATGTAATATTCCTTTTAGTTCCTCAGCCAGTCTGTGTCTGGCCCTGTGTATCCTCACCTTCACCGTATTGGCAGGCGTATTGGTAATATCGGCTATTTCTTCCAGCGAGAATTCCTGCAGGTAGAACAATGTAATGGCTACACGATCTGCCTCATTTAGCTTCCCAATGGCTTCTTCAATAAAACGTTTCTTGTCGTTTTTCTCTAAAGTATCTTGCTGATAGCCTATATGTACATTGTCAATACTTTGCATTTTCATTTTCTGCTTGCGCTTGTAGCTGATCGCGGTATTAAAAACAATACGATATAGCCAGGTTGAAAATTTAGCATCCCGGTTAAAACCGGCCAGGTATTTAAAAGCTTTTACAAAAGCATCCTGGGCAGCCTCTTCAGCATCTGCCTTATTTTCCAGCACGCGTAACGCCAGCGAATAAGCATAGCTTTTATGCTTATTCACCAGTTGCGCATAGAGATGTTGCTCTCCCTCCAGTATGCGAACAATAAGACTTAAATCGGGATCGTTAATCATGCCTGCTAAAACAATTTAACATTATTGCTTCAGACTTTGATTATTTACTTTCCTCTTTTTGCTTCTTTTCCTCTACAATGTAAGCCAGACCAAGGCCCGCACCACCCAATATGAAGAGCATTGCGAAATAGCCAACTTCTTCCATGTGATAGTGCATGTCAAGGAAATAGCCAAAGAACAAGCCTAGTCCGACACCAATCAAAAGCAATGAAGCGCGAAGTGGAAAGGAGGTGTTGCGCATCTTCTTGATGTTGAAGAACTCCGGGCTTACGCCTTTTTCAATCATGGCCAGTCGCTCAACGTTTTCTTGCTTGCGCAGATACATGATCATGATGACAATACAAATAACAGAGATGATGGGAATGAATACTGCAATTACTTCGGTTGCCATAAAACTTCTATTTAAGTGAATTTGTCCCTATGACGCAGGGGTTTTAAGTCAGGTTACAAGGTGACTGGAATTGTTTTTAAACTTTAGTTTCTAGGTGTACCTCTAGCCTCTAGCTTCGAGTTATAGGTTGATTTTCTCCAAAAATGTCCAACATAGCAGGAAAATGATAATAATAGACGCCAGGTCTAAAATCAGTCCAGCTTTAATCATATCCTTCATTTTAATATGCCCGCTGGCAAAAACAATAGCATTGGGTGGAGTTGAAATAGGGAACATGTAGCCCGAACTGGCAGCAAAAGTTACAGGGAGGCCCAGCAGTATTGGATTCATGTTAAAGCCTTCAGCGACAGCAAAGACGACAGGAATAAAAATGGTGACCAGCGCTACATTACTCATTAATTCGGTTAGCACGACAGTAAGCGTAATAATACCGAGTAACAAAGTCCACTTGCTGATATTGTTGGCAGAAGAGATGGCTTCGCCAATGGTTGTAATGATATTCGTGCTTTCCATGCCTTTGGCCAGACAGATGCCACCACCAAAAAGAAGTAGTATTGACCACGGCAGACGCTTGGTATCATCCCAGTTTAAGAGAAACTCATGCTTGGCAAAATTGGTCGGGACTAAAAACATAAGCAAACCGCCACACATGGCCACGTTGGTATCATTAAGTATTTCTTTACCCAAAAGCTGATTGATAGGTAATTGCAGGATCCATCCAGAGGCCGTTAATACGAATACAATAAGTACACGTTTTTCGGCCAGCTTTAGTTTACCGAGGTTGCTTAATCTTTCCTGGATAAGAAAGTCTGATCCCTCTACTTGCTTCAATCGATTAGGATAGAGCAGATGGACTATAAAAAGATAGCAGGACGTGCCCAACAGGATGGCTACCGGTAAACCAATCAGCATCCATTTGCCAAACTCCATGTCGTTATTATAGAATTGTTTGGTAAAGCCTGCAAACACAGTATTAGGGGGTGTACCAATAACCGTGGCCATACCACCAATGCTTGCCATATATCCAATACAGAGCAGAAGGCCCAAGGCAAAATTTCGCTCTTGTTTATCGCTAGTGCCTTTCCCTTCAGCGCTTCTGGCATTTTTGAGTAATTCAATTACAGAAATCGCAATGGGAAGCATCATCATGGCGGTAGCCGTATTGCTGATCCACATGCTTAGTATACCGGTAGATAATGAAAAGCCCAGAATAATGCCGTTACCGGAAGTACCGGTTAATTTAATCAGGTTGAGTGCTATACGCTCGTGTAGTTTGTGTTTCTCCAGCCCGAGGGCAATCATAAAACCACCCATGAATAAGAAGATAGAACTGTTGGCATAAGGCATGGCTGATTCTGTCATGTTCATTACACCAAATGCAGGAAAGAGCACGAGTGGGAGTAAAGCAGTAACGGCAATCGGGGCGGCTTCGCTAATCCACCAGCAAATCATCATGGCCATAAGCGCCAATACAAGGGGGGCAGTGGGCGAAATAAATTGACTAGGCAGCAGCCAAAAGATAAGCAGGAAAAGAAGGGGGCCTGCGATGAAACCAATTTGTTTGTAACGTGTAGTTGCATTTATCACGGTCACAAAATAGGTAATTATACAGCATTGAAGATAGTGTATAATAAAAAAGTCCTTCCGTGGGGCAGAAGGACTGATAAGGCCTTGGGGCTAAAATCTATTAGTAGTTATTAGCTGGCTTAGGGTTGGCTGGCTTTACTACGATAACGCGGCCGTCAAGCTCTTTTTCGTTTAGCGCAGCAATAGCCTGAAGCGCTTCATTATCGTTTGGCATTTCAACGAAACCAAAACCTTTAGAGCGTTTGGTGTCGCGATCCAATACAATTTTCGCAGATGAAACTTCTCCAAACTGTTCGAAAGCAGCCTGTAGATCTTCTTTGCGTGTCTTGAAGTTCAGCTTTGCAACAAAAATGTTCATGATAGAAAGAGAATTAAGTGATGATTAAACATGGCTCAAATTCCGTTGCCGAAATATTGATCCTTCACCAAATATAATGAAATATTTGAATTACAAAGGATTAATTGAAGGGCGGTAATTACCCAATTTTAGGTAAAAAGTACCCGCTTAAAGGCCTATAGACGGCTTTTGCCAATTAAAAAAGCAGTTGTTCCTTATCCGGAGAGACGGTAAGGCTTACGTTATTTTTAAGAATTACATGGTGGCCTCCATTTTTGGATATCTCCAGCAGGTAATCTTTGTTGATAATACTTTGCTTGGAAATTCTTACAAAACGTTTGTCAACTACAAGCATATCTTCATAATGCTTCAGGTTTTTACTGACCAATACCTTCTCACCACCACTAAGGTTAAACTCAGAATACGCACCCTCCCCCTTAATAAACATGATGTTGTTAAGTTCTACAAAGTAGGTTTTGTATTTAGTGATAAGGGTTATCCTTTTGTTTTCCGAATGCTGAAGGTTATGCCTGAGCTGTTTTAAGGCGCCTGTACTTTTCTGTTCAAGCTTTTTATAGCGCTCAAGTGTATCTTTTAGTTTATCAGCTTTTATGGGCTTTAACAGATAACCTACAGCGGAAAGATCAAATGCCTGCACTGCGTACTCGCTGTATGCTGTTGTAAAAATGATGTGGAAATTAATTTCCTCTTCGTTAAAAAAATCGAGTAACTCCAGTCCGCTGTGCCCAGGCATTTCTATATCCAGGAACACCAGGTTAGGTTTTAATTTTCTGATGCTCTTTACGGTTTCTGGCAGGTCGCTGCATTCTGCCAGAATTTCAACTTCAGGACAATGCTCTTTAAGTAACATGCGAAGGAGGCTCCGCACATTTAATTCATCGTCTACAAGTATGGCAGTTATCACAAGGTAAAGGTAATAGCGTTCAGATTTTTAACAGGGTCAATTTAACGTAAAGGGCTTCTAAGTTTACGAAAACTCTGTGGGAATAGTTATTAACACAGTTGTACCACATCCTCGGCCCATCTCATCTGTTTTGTCCACTATTTGGAGACCAATTGTATTCTTCTTTTTAGCATTTAGTAACTCAAGCCTTTTGTTGTTGGCCGAAATGGAAAAGGATGCGTGTTGCTTGTTTCGATTGCTTTTCAATTCGCTACTGGTTTTCCGCCCTACACCATTGTCTTCAATAGCAACCAGTAGGTCAGCCTTTTCCCTTGTAAAGCTGATGTTGAGTTGCTTGCTTCCTTTTCGATGCAACAGGCCATGCTTGATGGCGTTTTCAACAAACGGTTGTATGATCATGGAGGGCAATCTTACAAAATGTACATCAATATCTTCCGAACAAATTATGCTGGATTGAAAGGTCTCACCAAAACGCATTTTCTCTAATGAAATATAGGTTTCGAGTAATTCGATCTCTTCACTGAGCAGTATACTTTCATGGCCCGATAACTCTAGTACTTTTCTTGTTAATTCTGAAAAACGATCAAGGTATTTAATCGCATTAGCTTTATCATCACTATAAACAAATGCATGGATGGAGCTTAGGGAATTGTAGATGAAATGAGGATTCATTTGGGCCTTAATAGAGGCGAGTAATGATTGTTGGAGTTCCTGCTCTAATTGTAATCTGTCAGTTTCCAGTTTGTTTTGATAGCGTATCTTGGCAAGACGTTGCTTATAGTGCAGGTAGATAAAAATAATGAGTAGTGAAAGGCAAAGTGCAATAAACCATACTTCAAGATAGAAAGGTTTCGAAATGGTGAAACTTACCAGTACTTGCTTAGACGTTACGCCCGTATCACCTTCAGCCCTTAATCCAATTGTATAATAGCCTGGTGCTAAAGAGGCCAAACGTAATTCCCTATTATTGTTTTCTAATAAGCGCCATTCAGAGTCATTGATGTTATAGGCTACTTTTACATTATTGCCTGACTTGTATGCAATAACTGAGTAGTCAATAACAATATCATTTTCATTGCTACTCAGTTGCATATTATCACTCAGTACTTTCTGCTTTTGATTAACAGTGATTGAATTAACAATGAGGCTTGGCTTGACTTCATGCTCACGTGAAAGAGTTATCGGAAAATAAACCAAACCCTTGTTACCCACCATAAACACTGTATCATTCATGATGCTGAAGTCGCGTAGATCGTCCATAGGCAAGCCATTGGTCTGATCTATGAGCTTTACTATGTTCTCTTTAAGGTTGTAAGCAATCAAATTCTTTTCAGTGAGCATCCATGCTATATCTTTCACGATCTTCAACTTGAAAATACCCACTACTGTATTCTGATCTGGTGTAAATATTTTTTTCAGTTCACCATTTTCAACTTTGAGTAAGCCATCATTAAAAGATACAGCAAAAACGTTTTTTCCATAGCGCTCCAGATCTGATGCAATCACTGATTTTCCTTTATGCTTAATTTCAATCGGTCCCTTGAGTGTATAAGCCACCAGACCATTGGTTGTAGCCGCGTAAATCGTATCATCCGTAAGTGCCAGCGCCCGAGCCCGCACTTCTGTATTATTTAGTCTGAACTGACTGGAGTCATGGCCCAAATAGTAGCCAATACCTTGATAGGCTTTTACCCATGGATGGCTACTGTTTATTTTTTGATTGCCACAGATACCAACAAATCCACTGGCAGCTACTACATAATGATCATTGTCAAGTTTGTGTATGTCTTTTATCGATCCGTCTTGTATGATTGCTTTTTTATTTTTTGGATAAATAAATACATTATTGGAAGCATAGCCCATGGCTTCAGTCGTTGAATCATAAAAAATAGTTATGATCTCCTGGTTTATTTCATTGCTATAAATTTTATTTAATCGATGATTGCGAAGCGAATATTCAAATACCTGATTGTGTGCAGTACCAATCAATAGTGAATTGTTTCTTTTGTTTGATCGGATGGCCGTAAAGGATTGATCTTCAAATCTCCTGAGTGTTGTAAGATTGGGAACAAACAGAATGCCCTCATTTAATGTGCCGATCCACCAATTGCCTTCATTGTCGTGAAGGATACTGGAGATATTTTTACGCTTGAAAAAATGATTGTTGTCAAGCGGAAAAGATTTAAATTCATTATTGAATAGATAAAAACCTGTAGAAGTAATAATGGCGATAAGACTGTCATTTAAAAAGCGCGTATTTTGAATAAATGTTTTAGGTGGAAACTTGAAAACTGTTTCTTTAGTTTCCCAATTGATCAGGTTAAGTTCTTCATCAGGGTATTTTGGTAGATAATGCACTCCTGACTGTACCGGTAATGGGTAGAAATAGTTTAATCGAAAAGGTGCTTCTTCTTCAACTAAATTACCATTAGCATCACTGATAATGAGCCTGCCTGAATTTTTGTTCAAAAAATAGAATTTTTCTTTATTGGAAATGGTGTAATGATTGCTGCTAAAATTTCCCAACACCTTCTCTTCAAGCACAAATGTGTTTGTGTTTAAATAACGAATACCCTTTTTTCCTGTAGAGACCAATGTGTTTCCCTGAAGAATGCCTGCAGGAATATACATACCCGTAGGCTCCAGTTGTTTGGAGAGTTTGAGGGTATCATTTTCGATGAAAAAAAACTGACCTACAAAATTCTGACACCAAATCTTACCAGCATTGTCTTGTAAAAGATTGCTGAGTGGGCGCCCGCGTTGTTCCTCGTTTTGATAGTGATTAAAACGATAGCCATCGTATTTACTTAATCCTTTATCGTGACCTATCCAGATAAAGCCCGCTTCATCCTGAAAAATATCGTAAATAGTATTGGTGGGTAGTCCAGTCGTTTTATCTATGGCCCTATAGACAGGGTCTTGACATAAACCTGCCATGTAGTAACAAAGAAGGACAAGTATGGTGGAGCAGGTTTTCAATAATCAAAAATAGTGAATACGAAGCAATAAGAATACAATGAGCTTGTTGCGTTACGTAAGCAGGAAGTGCTTGGGCTGGTGTTAATAAAAAAGGTCTGCTTTGTAGCAGACCCTTTTTTCGTGAAGTAGTAATTGATTATTCCAGCGCTTTTACGCCCGGTAATACCTTACCTTCAAAATATTCAAGCAGTGCACCACCTCCGGTGGATACGTAACTTACTTTTTCTTCAAAATTAAATTTAGCAACGGCAGCTGCTGAATCGCCACCACCAATCAATGAGAAAGCTCCCTTTGCAGTGGCACGTACTACTGCCTCAGCAATGGCCTTGGTCCCTTTTTCAAATTTCTCCATTTCGAAAACACCCATGGGGCCGTTCCATAAAATGGTCCTGGAGTCTTCAACTACTTTAGCAAATACGGCTATGGCCTGCGGCCCGATGTCTAAGCCCATCCAACCATCTTTAATGGCATTATTGTTGGCTGTATCAGTATTGGCATTAGCATCAAATTTATCGGCTATGATTGAGTCGATGGGCAAATGTAGCTCCACACCCTTTGCTTTTGCTTTTTGAATAAGTTCTTTTGCTAGCTCAAGTTTGTCAACCTCGACTAAAGAATTTCCGATAATCCCACCAAGGGCTTTAAAGAAAGTATACGCCATGCCACCACCAATAATTAAGTGATCCACTTTGTCAAGCAATTTTTCAATAATCAAGATCTTATCAGAAATTTTGGCACCACCCATAATAGCAGTGAAAGGTTTGTCAGCCTTCTCCAATACCTTTTTGGCATTGTCTAGTTCGGCAGCCATTACATAGCCTGCACATTTATCTTTAAAAAACTGAGCAACTATAGTGGTGGAGGCATGAGCGCGATGTGCAGTACCAAAGGCATCGTTAACATAGATATCACCATGCTTCGATAATTTTTCTGCGAAAGCTAGATCGCCTTTCTCTTCTTCTTTGTAGAACCTCAGGTTCTCAAGAACAAGTACTTCGCCCGGCTTTAGTGCTGATGAAAGCTTGAAGGCTTCTTCGCCAATGCAATCACTGGCAAACTTAACAGGGACACCCAGTAATTGTTCGGTAGTCTTCAGCGTATGCTTTAACGAGTACTTTTCTTCAGGGCCTTCCTTTGGTCTGCCTAAGTGAGACATGAGTACAAGTGAACCTCCATCTTTCAATATCTTTTTAAGTGTAGGAACAGTAGAACGAATGCGGTTGTCGTCTGTTACCTGAAAGGATTTGTCCAGAGGCACATTGAAGTCGACACGAATAAGTGCACGCTTACCAGAAAAGTTAAAATCGTTAATAGTTTTCATGTGTTAATAATTGTTTTTAGTTGTCACATGGAATATGCCAGGCAAATGCTGATTCTTTTGTGAGAATGGAGAGCCTGGCTATTTCATGACATAAATTTGAGGCTGCTAATGTAGTAAAGCGCTGGGTTTTATACGTGACGAAGATCAGGTATTTATCAGTTAATTGTTGATTGAATTGTGTTAAGTCAGGTTTCCAAATTCATTCTTTCCTGCGATGAGGATTAAAAATTAGGGAATAAGGAGGCTTTACTAAACGAAATTGAATTGTTACTTACAAGTTTAAATGCGATGCTAACGTTTGTGTAGACACTTCTGCTTAGTCACCAAAGGAAATACCCAGACCTTTTGCTGCTTTTACCAAATAGTTATTCTTACTTACTACGTTATAGCTTTGGGTTGCTTCCTCCAGTGAAACAGAAACAATCTCATTATTTTTGAACGCTACCATCTGACCAAATTTTTTCTCCAATGCCAATTCAAAAGCTTTAACACCATATAAAGTGGCCAATACCCGATCGTAAGCTACAGGTGTACCACCGCGTTGTGTGTGACCTAAAACTGTTTCGCGTATTTCGGCTTTGCACCCCGCATCCTTTAACTGCTGCGAGAGTTGGTAGGCCACACCGCCCAGCCTGACATGCTCAGAACCTTTATCTCCTTTCTGCGCGACAATGGTTCCATCTTTAGGTTTGGCACCTTCTGCAATAACAATATTACAAAAGCCTTTGCCATTTTTATAACGCATGGATACGCGTTTGGCGAGCTTTTGTATGTCGTATGGGATTTCAGGGATCAGACAAATTTCTGCACCACCCGCAATGGCTGTGTGCAGGGCAATCCAACCGGCATCTCTTCCCATTACTTCCATAATCATACAGCGGTGATGACTTTCTGCGGTAGTGACCAGACGATCAAAACTGTCGGTAGCAATTTGTACTGCTGTTTGAAAGCCAAAAGTTACATCGGTTGCTGATAAGTCGTTGTCAATTGTTTTAGGCACACCAATAATGGGCACGCCTTTATCATACAATATTTTGGAAATTTTTTGTGATCCATCTCCTCCAATGTTCACAATGGCATCAAACTTTAAAGCTTTTAGTTTTTTTACCAATTCATCAGATCGATCTTCGAACTTAATACTACCATCAGCCTGGGTAACGGGAAATTTGATGGGATTAGATTTATTAGTGGTCTTTAAAATAGTACCACCCTTTATATGGATACCCGCTGTTTTACGACTGGTTAGTTTTATTATTTCCTGAGGTTCATTCAGTACACCGTTAAAAGCTTCAATGCTTCCATAAATCTCCCAGTCTTTTTCTTTGCGGGCACGCTTAGCAATACCACGAATAACTGCGTTAAGACCAGGGCAGTCGCCACCACCGGTGAGAATCAGGATTTTTTTCATAACAATAAAAATAGGGAAGAATTAACAATTGACAATTAACAATTGACAATGCTCAAGCTAAACTTTGTCAATCTATCTCGCTCAATTATAGTTCAGTCAGGTATTATTGTTCAGCGGCTGCTCTTCTCAACCTATCATTGATAGCACGCCCAAGACCTTCCTCTGGCACGAGATCAGTCAGAATAGCATCAACGGGCATTTTATCCAGGGTTCTCAGCCCAAGGAAAAGATTTTTAGCCGCCTCCGTAAGATTGCCTGTCGGAGACAGGATAAACTGATATTGTACTTTATAATCTTTTTGAAAGGAGAGTACTGCTAGCTTTGGATTTACTTCACCGGAAAGTGCCTGATCAAGGTTGCCTATAATTAAACGCCTGCTTGGCGCGTAATGACTTTTTAGTTGCCCAGGGGCTTTAGGGTTAGAAGAGGAGTGGAGCATGATACCGACAGTACCAATTACTTTTTCAATGTCTTCGATACCTAAGCCACCCAGTCTGTAAACTGTAGTCTGGTCGTTGTTAAAACCAACAATGGTTGATTCGATACCAATTGTACAAGGTCCACCATCAAGGATATAAGCTATTTTATCTCCCAGTTGCTCATTTACATGTTCAGGTGTGGTCGGACTGATGTAACCAAAAGGATTGGCACTGGGTGCCGCTAACGGAAAATCAAGCGTTTCCAATAGTTCGCGTGTAAGCGGATGATTGGGGCAACGTATGCCTACTGTATCAAGCCCTGCAGTAACAATATCTGGTATGATCTCTTTCTTTTTAAACAAGATCGTAACGGGTCCTGGCCAGAAATGGCTGGCCAACGCCAAGGCTTTTAAGGGTAAATTATCGGCATATAATTTTACAGCATGCAAGTCGGGCACGTGTACAATCAATGGATCAAAAGAGGGTCTGTTCTTTGCTTCGAAGATGCGTGCCACGGCATCTGCATTGGTGGCGTTGGCTGCCAGTCCATACACAGTTTCAGTAGGAATGGCCACTAACTTTCCTCGCTTTAAGAGTGCTTTTGCCTTCGCAATATCTTTTCCTATCTCGGCCATGTACAAAAGTAAAAATTAGCAGGTAAAGCCTTTATAAATCTTTATTCAATGCGACCTTTCATGTAATGGTCAGGCAACAGGAATCCAGTATTCTCACCACACCAGAAAATATTCATGATATAATAACGATCATGTGTTTTCAACAATTGTATGCTATTAATACCTCTGTTGGTAACAGGGCCGTCTTTGCTTTCTCTGGTTTCGTAAGTGCTAAAAACATGTACTATTGTCCCATAGGCATCCGTTAGGCGATTTAATTCACGCTCATAAAAACCCGTAGCCACGCGCGTCTCAAACATTTTTACGTAATCGGCAGGCGTCATACTCGCATAGCTGATTTTTGCATCTTTATTTTTAGAAGTAGGAATCAGGCGGGCGTCAGGCGTAAACAAATTTTTAAACCGATCCCAGTCACGGCTTTGACCGGCTTCTCCTGAAATAACCTCATATAAGGCAGTAATGATAGCATCTGTAGATTGCACATCTTTTGAATAATCTGCCTGTTGGGCAAACAGCAGGTTGCTGAGAAGGAGTGATGCGGACAGGATATAAATCTTTTTCATTTGGTAATATTTTCGGAATGTAGGCAATAGTGCGGAAACCTTAAACAGTAATTACACGATTCAAACCAACAAGCGCGATTTATGTAACTTGCCATCGAAATCTAAGTATGCTTGCTTTTTCAATTATCATTCCTGTTTATAACCGCCCCGAAGAGGTGGATGAATTGTTACACAGCCTGACACTTCAAAGTTTTAAAAACTTTGAAGTGGTATTGGTTGAAGATGGCTCCACTAAAACATGCAGACATCTGGTTGATCTATACAATGCTTATTTCTCTATTCAATACATTTTTAAACCCAATTCAGGGCCAGGTCCCAGTCGCAATATGGGTTTTGCCCAGGCAAAAGGAGATTATTTGATTGTATTTGATTCGGATTGTATCATACCACCTGATTACCTGAGCATAGTAAGAAATGCATTGCAACAAGATGCATGGGATGCTTATGGCGGCCCTGACAAGGCACATCAAGACTTTACTTTATTACAAAAGGCAATGGGTTATACGATGGCCTCTTTCCTAACCACAGGTGGAATAAGAGGGGGAAAGCAACACCTGGGGTCATTTCAACCTCGTAGTTTTAATATGGGCCTTTCTCGTAGGGCTTTTGAAATAACCGGAGGCTTTCGCTTTGACCGTTATGCCGAAGATATTGAATTGAGCATCCGGCTAAAGGCAAGCGGCTTACAAGTGGGTTTAATACCGGAGGCGTTTGTTTACCATAAAAGACGTACAAACCTGAGCCAGTTTTATAAACAGGTTTTCAACTTCGGAAAGGGCAGGGTCTTAATCGGAAAGCAATATCCGCAAGAGGTAAAACTTACGCATTGGATACCTTTTTTGTTCACCCTGGCTATGATAGCCTGGTTATTAACCTCCTTCATCTATCTGCCCTTATTTAAGCTTGGGGCTGTTGTAGTGGCGCTTTATTTTGGAGCAATTATGGTGGGTGGTATAACTGCGTATAAAAGCATCTTAGTAGGGCTTTTGGCAATACCTTCTGCACTCATACAATTAGTGGGTTATGGGCTTGGTTTTTTTACAGAAAAGTTGAAATAGTACATTTAATTTTAGAGAAAAAACATAAAAAATGGTTGATTAAGGATATTTTTTGTTAAAATTACGTCCAAAATAACCTAAACCTTACATGCGAAAATGTCTTGCCCTGGCTTTTCTGCTGCTTATTTGCACCCCATCTATAGCCCAAAACAATAAAGAACTTGCTGCAGGTTACTATACTGTAGTTGGCGCTTTTGATAAATCGAAAGAAGATTACGCGATGCGTTTTGTTCAACAATTGAACAATAAAGGTCTTCAAGCTAACTACGGTTTTAATACCTCACGTGCGCTGTACTTTGTATATCTGCAAAGTCATAGCGATTTAAAAAGCTCGCTTCAGTCAATGTACAAGTTGAGAAGCGAAAGCGATTTTAAAGATGCCTGGGTTAGGGTAGTCCCCGGTGTTATTGGCCAGAGGGGTGAGGAAGCAAGACCTGTTGTAGTAGCTGAACCTGGTCCATCGGCCGTATCAACGGCAACGCAACAAACAACACCAGTTAAACCTTCCGAAGCGATGGAAGTTGTTTCAGAGAAGCAACAAGCAGTGATCAGTGGCGGCCCGGCAGAGATTAAGGAACCAATCGCAGAAGAGGCTCCAGTGGCTGAAGAGCCAGAAGAAAAAATTATTCAGGTTTTTCCGATAAACCTGGGTAATTCTGAAATATTTCTGAGTCTGTTTAATGCATCAAACAATCGGATTATTGATGGAGATGTTCAGGTTGTTGATACTGACAGAGGTAAACTTATTAAAACTGTAAAAGGTAATGAATACCTCACCTTGCCAGATCCTAAAAATCAAAGTGGGAAAGTCACACTGATCTGCGATGTATTTGGTTATAGAAAATTGCAACTGGAAGTAAACTATCGCAACCCTGAAGCTGACACCGCATTAGCGCATGTAGATATGATGGGTTTAAGTTTTGTAGTTTCTTTCGATTTGGTGCGTTATGTAAAAGGCGACATACAAACACTGTCTCATGTATATTTCTTTAATGATGCAGCCATTATGATTCCCGAATCGCGATACGAAGTAAATCAGTTGCTGCAAATGATGAATGAAAACAAGTACATGAAAATTCGCCTGCACGGCCATACCAACGGACATTACCATGGTAAAATTATAAAAATGGGTAAAGAGAAAAACTTTTTCTCCGTGGGTAAGGATGCTGTCAATACAGTGGGTTCTGCAAAGGATTTATCTTATGAAAGAGCTGAAATTATAAGGGAGTATTTAATAGACAATGGCATTGCTGGCGATAGAATTGAAGTAAAAGGCTGGGGAGGTAAAAAACCGCTATACGATAAGCACAGTGCCAATGCGAAAAGAAATGTTAGGGTAGAAGTTGAAGTAATCGGTGACTAATAATCTTGTCCTGCGAAGGACCCTCTGAAGAGCCCGTGTTGAGCAATCGACCGGGCTTTTTCATTTAGAAAAAAACGTACCTTAGTTTCATGCAAGCATCATCCAGAAATTACCTTAATCTCATATTAGCAATAGGCTTTGGTGTAGCCTGGGCCTTCTTCTGGGCGCTTGACCGTACACTGGCATATGTTCTGTTTGGAGCGGCCTGCTTTTTTTTAGTCCTCTTCTTCTACAATCGTTTTGCTACGACAGACGAACACAGCCGCCACTATAATCGATCAGAATCACCACAACAAAAATATTCATCCCCACCCATCAGAACACCTAAACCCAGCGCTCAACCCGGAACGCCCACATCCATCCCTTCAATGGAAAGTCTGAAAGGCATGGCCGTAATAATAATCGTTATTTCCGCTACCGCTTTAGGCGCAGCTTTCTTTTATTTTATATGGAGCGCCACAGAGCGTCAGGATGAACTATTGCCCTACGATGCCTATAACAAGGCTGAAGAATTTTATGCTTTGCAACAATACGATTCAGCTTATTATTATTACAAGTACGCATGCAATAACGATGAATACATGGATGAAGCCTGGCTCGGTCTGGGCAACACCCATTATATGCAAATGCGTTACGACTCTGCACTTTATTTTTATGAAAGAGCAGTACAAGCAGATACTGAAGCCTTTCAACCTAAGTATAGTATTGCCTGGTGGTATTATGCACGACAACAATACCAGCAGTCCATAGATAAGATCAGTGAATTTGAAGCTGACTTCCAAGAGCAGGGAGATTTATGGCAATTGCTTGGCGATGATTATTATGAATTGGGCAAGCACGATGAGGCTTTACCAAATTATGAAAAGGCTTATGCGATGGGAAACAGAGGCCGATGGCTTTGCCATGTAATGGCATATTTGTATGATAAGAAGGGAGATATGCAAACTGCTATCAGACTTTACAAAGAAGCTTTGACCTACGATGAAAGTGTATTAGAGATATACAATCGTTTAGGTGAATTGTTACCCGGAAATGAAGGGGAGTCATACAGAATTCGTGCAGCCGAACTACAACTGAGTAAAGGGAAATAGTAAAATTATAATTTGGGTAAAGCACCTCTTTTTCCTAATTCGATTACTTCCACATTTTTAATTGTCTTTGCTTCAATATCAAAACGCATAATGGTTTTTATATGATGAAAGCCATGATTACCTGCTGCACCGGGGTTGATGTACAGCATATTGGCGTAAGCAGGATCGCGCATTACGCGAAGAATATGTGAATGACCGCAAATAAAAATGTCGGGTACTGACTCCTTGAGTTTTTTCTTAATCCTGGGATTGTAGTTGGGTGGAGCCCCGCCAATATGCGTCATCCATATTTGTAAACCTTCGCAGGTAAACCAGTAGTCTTCCTTAAGATTGTGTTGCAGTTTCATACTATCAATATTCCCAAAAACAGCTTTGGTAGGTTTGAAGTCCTGTAACTGGTGCAACAATGTCTCCTCACCGATATCGCCTGCATGCCACAATTCATCACAATCTTTAAAATGATCAAAAATGGATGTTTCTAAATGACTGTGTGTATCCGAGAGTAAGCCTATTTTCATGTGTAAATTTCTGTTTTTTTAATCAGGTGACATACCTGAATATGGGATTGGCATTTCTGCGTTCCAGTACGAAGTGGCCAAGACAGCCGTATCATCGGAGTTATCACATTTCAATAACCATTCCATATAACCACTGCCATAAGCTTAATGCCTACAGTAACTTTTAACAAATTTTAAGAGTTTTGCAGGCAACTTTCTCTCAGATGGCGAGTATATCTGTGAAAACCCAACCAACCCAATGAAGTTTACATGCTTAAGCCTGCTTGCAATCCTGGTGGCAAGTTCTTCCTTTGCAAAGGAAAAACAAAGCTTTCAGGCGCAACGTGTACAAGATACGCCCCGTATTGATGGCGATCTTTCAGACCCGGTTTGGAAACAATCGGGTGAAAAAATTCAATTCCATCAGTTTGCACCCAATAACGGAAGTCCTTCGGATTTCTTTTCTTCTGTAGAGGTATTGTACACAGACCAAGCTATATACATAGGGGCTCGCTTATATGATCCTGAACCGCATAAAATTCAAAAAGAATTTGGTAAACGCGATGACTTCGATCGCAATGCAGATTGGTTTGCTTTTATGGTTGATCCCTACAATGGGGGGATTAATGCTTTTACCTTTTTTGTTTCGGCTGCCGGTGTGCAGGGCGATTTTTATGTAACTGTTGAAGATTTTGATGAAAACTGGGATGCTGTTTGGAACAGTGCAGTGAAGATTGATGAACAGGGTTGGTCAATTGAGATGGCCATTCCTTACTTCGCATTGCGTTTCCCCAAACAAAGCGTTCAAACCTGGGGCTTAAACTTTTACCGAAACGTTAAGCGGAAGCAGGAAGAATCTTATTGGAATTATGTAGACAATGGTGTGACTGGTATAGTCAACCAGCAAGGCATTCTGCATGGCCTTGAAAATATTGAACCACCCCTTCGTTTGTCTTTCTCACCTTATGTGTCTACCATCTACAACCATGATGGCTTTGCTGGCAAAGGTAAGGTTACCATGGCGGGTGGAATGGATTTGAAATATGGCATCAATGAAAGTTATACGCTCGACATGAGTCTTATTCCCGATTTTAGTCAGGTGCAGTCAGATAATATAGTGTATAACATTTCACCCTTTGAGGTGCAGTTTAATGAGAACCGGCAGTTTTTTACAGAAGGCACAGATCTATTTAATAAGAGTGGCCTTTTTTATTCAAGAAGAATTGGGCAATCGTTTGGTGCTGCTGATTATGATGAAACCACAGAAGAGCTGGTCGCTACTCCGAATGCGGCTAATTTGATTAATGCCACCAAGATATCGGGAAGAAACAAGAAGGGCTTGGGTTTGGGTTTTTTCAATGCCATTACAAATAAAAGTTATGCGAGAATTCGCAACATGAATACAGGTGAAACCAGAGAAGCATTGGTAGATCCGCTTACCAACTTTAATGTTTTTGTTGTCGATCAGAATTTAAAAAACAACTCAAATATTAATTTCACCAATACCAATGTAATAAGAGCTGACGGTGGACGCGATGCAAACACATCAGGTATCAACACCGTGTTGCGCGAAAAAACGAATACTTATCAGGTCTCTGCATTTGCTGCGGTCTCTAATGTAATTAAGAAAACTGAAAATGGGTATGAGAACAATAATGGTTACAAATACTATATAGAATTAGCTAAAGTAAGCGGCAAGTGGCAATATGGCCTTATGCGGAATGTAGAGAGCGATGACTATAACCCAAATGATCTTGGCTACCTACAGGCACCCAATGAAGTATCACACTTTGGTTTTTTGCGATACAGTATTTTAAAACCAAAAGGTGTTATTAATCTAATGAACAATACCCTTAACATCACACAACAAAGTTTATACAAGCCTTTTGAGTTCACTTCATTCAGAACAAATTTTAATCATTATACACAGTTTAAAAATTTCTGGGGTGCAGGGTTTAATGTCGGTGTTGTGCCTGTAACAGGCTACGACTATTTTGAGCCCAGAACAAGTGGAAGATATTTCCTCCAACCTTCAAGTTATAATTATAATGTGTTTGTAGAAAGTGATAATCGAAAAGCCTTGGCAGGTAATGGTTATGCAGGCCGTTGGTATCGCAAATATTGGGATCAGTCTTTTAACTGGTGGGGTTACTATATACGCTACAGAGCCAACAATAAATTATCATTCGATTTGGAAGTAAATTATGAATTGGGCGATAGCCGTGGGTATGTAAACAACCAAAGCGATATGGGATTTATTATGTTTGGTGAACGTGAATTAGCTACCACCATAAACATATTAGGCTTTAATTATACGTTTAATACTAAAATGGGTGTACGCCTGCGTGTACGCCATTATTGGAGCACACTTCGGTATAAAGAATTTTATGAGCTGGGCGCAAATGGCGATCTTATTAATATTGCTTACGATGGCCTTAATAATGGCGTACCGCAACACGATGCCAATTTTAACGCACTCAATGTTGATTTGGTGTACTTCTGGCAGGTAGCACCTGGTTCCTTCGTTAATATTGTCTGGAAAGACTCTATTCAGGGTGACAACAACAACACTTCTCTTACCTATTTCACTAACCTCGAAAACGTATCAAGGCAACCGCAGCTGAATAGCCTGTCAGTACGCCTTACATACTTTCTGGACTACCTTACTGTTAAAAGGGGGCTGACCCGAGGCTGAGGATATAAGCTTAAGTAACCTTTATATTTCAGAAATATGGGGTGTTCACCGAGCTATCTTTGAGTTTATCGATGTATTTGACTCATTGGCTTATTGGGGGCACATTTCAGGGTATAGAGGCTTACATTCACTTGCTATATCTCCAATGCCATGAAAACCTTATTATTCATTTTCTGTCTGCTTTCTTTGTTCGCTCACGCTCAGGATGCAGAAACACTGACGAATCGTTTTAATACAATCAGAGATAAAGCGCAGACTTTTAAAGATTATAAAGTAATAAAACAGGTAACCCTCGATGCATTCTGGCAGTCAGTAGAAGATAGTCTGGCTAAGCAGCGACAAGCCATTACAACACAGCAAGCTGAAATCAATGCATTTAACACGCGCATGGATCAGCTTAAGGTAGAAATAGCCAGACGTGAAGAGGCAGTAGCTGAAATTGAGTTTGACAGCGAACATATTACCGTAGCCGGCATAGCGATGCACAAGGCTACGTTTATTAGCGTATTTTTTATTTCATTAGCCGGCTTGGCAACGTTATTGGTGTTATCCATTACGCGATCACAATTCCTATCACATTCACTCAAAGAAAAAGCCGAGGGGATGTTAATACTCAGTAGTGAGTTTGAAGAATACAAACATCGTTCTCTTGAAAAGCAAATGAAATTATCGCGCGAACTGCAGGATGAGCGCAACCGTTTAGCAGAGGTTAAAACAAACCGCTAGCACTACCGCGCAATTTCAACAGTAAAGGTTGTACCTATATTTTCTGTAGAATCAACCCTTATTTCCCCCTTCATCAATTCTACTAATTCTTTAACAATAGAAAGTCCTAATCCCGATGAACTTTCTCCTCCGGTAGGTTTGGCCGATAAACGTTGGAATTTTCCGAATAATTTTGGTAAATCATTTTTGCTAATACCAGGCCCCTGATCTTTTACTTCAAACTTAACATGGGTGGGTGTAGCACTCACCAACAATTTGACTTGTGTTGAGGCCGGAGAAAATTTAATAGCGTTAGAAATTAAATTTTCCAGGATACGATTCATAGCAGCCTTATCAGAAAGAAAACTCAAATTTTGAGTTTTATCTTCAACAATGAATTTAATATCCTTCTGCTTTGCTACATCCTTAAAAATGTCTTGCTGTGTATTAATTAAATGGCTGATCTCAATTTTCTCTTTCTCCAAAGCGGCTCCTCCCTGTTCAATCTTATTAATGTCCAGCAGGTTGCTCACCAGACTTTTCATGCCGATGCAGGAACGTTCTATAATAGCGAGATACTCTTTTTGTGAGTCCGTGAGATTTTCTTCACGTTTAAATAAGTTGATTAAGCCCAGTATGCTGTTAATCGGACTCTTTAAATCATGCGCAGCAATACCCAGGAAGTGATCTTTTTCAACGTTCAGTTGTATGAGAGCATCATTTACGTTAATGATTTTTTGCTCGAGATCTTTTCTGCGCGAGATATCAAAAACAGTGGAGCGGCTCATCAGGTAATTACCAGCTTCATCATAAATAGCCGTAGCACTTAGCACGATAGGTATGACACTACCGTCTTTTCTTTTGAGTTCAAACTCTACATTATTAATACTGCCCGATCTTTTAAATTCTGGGTATAACCGCGAGAAAAGAATAGCCGACTCAGGTGTAACTAAATCTGTAAAGGCAAGTTTATTCAATACTTCCTCAGCAGTATAGTTCAGCCACTCTAATTCGGTCTTATTCATTCGCACAATTTTTCCATCTTTGTCGAGTGAATGATAACCGCAGGGCGCGTTGTCGTAAAGATCTCTTACCTCTGTTAAAGCATCTTCTGTTTTCTGATTTTTTAATTGCAACGATTCGTAAAAAGACTGAATTTGGTCCACGCTTATTTGAAGCTCTTCATTAAGTTCACTAACAATTGTATTTTTCCTATCAAGCTCAGCAGTTCTTTCTTTTACCTTTTGCTCAAGTAAGGTGTTGCTTTTATTCAGTGTATCAATCAGTTCATTATTTTTTTTATGCTTTTCGCTAATGGTGATGTAGGCAAATACCAAGGTAAGGCCTATAAGAAAGAAACTGATGTACCGGACTTTAGTTTGAATGTTAAGCGTTTGGGTAAGTGCTGTTAATCGTTCATCCAATAGGATCTCTTCATTTTTGTTAAAGTCATCGAGTGCAAAAATCAGATTATTAATAGTTAGGGAATCCTTTCTTGTATATGAATAATCAATCCCTTTTTGTATGCCGAATTGATGCGATAAGGTAGCGACCACACCAAGTTGCTTTATTTTGTAGTGAACATAAGGCTCTATGCCCTGGTTTACGATTTTTAACTGCCCAGGCCGATCGATACAGAGTGCCTTAAGATCTTTAACTAATCCATCGGCCTGCTTTTGTGCTGCATAATAGGTAGTTAGAAAAGCAGAATCTCGTGTCAGCATAAAACCACGTACACCCGACTCTGCAGTGCTGATCATGGATAACAGATCCTCACTTTTTTGCAGCACGGCATAAGAGTGAAGTAGGAGATCAACCCTTTTGCGGCCTTCCATCGCAGCAAAATAGGTGATGATACCCGACAGTATGGTAAGGATAATAGAAAAGACCAACAGAATTTTGATCCGGTCTGTTCGCATGTTGGATGGGCTCTTATTATAATTTTAAGTGAAAATACTAATTATTTATGTACCCACGTTAAGATATTATTGTTGTCATTAGTTATTCTTAGCGCCATCATCTACCCAGCAGGCAATTTTTTTAATCTGCTCATCTGTCAAGTCCGGTCTGCCCGATGGTGGCATACTGCCATTGGCGGTTCTTGATTTTATATTTTCCTTATTGGTCTGAACACCCGCCAGGTTACTCAAGTTGGGAGACTGCGTTCCATTGTGACACCCGCTAACAGCACAATTGTTGGTGATAATACTCTGAATTTCACCTGACCAGCTAATGCCACTATCTCCTCTGTTCACCTGCTGATTAAGAGAAAAAGAACATCCTGCATTGTCCCGAACTACAATCATATAACTTCCGGAAGCTAAATTGCTAAAGGATGCACTTTCAGTAAATGTTCCATTCCCGATTTTATAAGTGTACGGTGGCGTGCCACCACTGGCATTGACCGCTATTGAGCCGTTATCATTTATACAGTTACTATCCTGAATGGAAGTTGCGGTAGCAATTAATGTAGAACTGGGTATGTTAATTTGTGCAGAAGGATTTAGAATACCCGAACAATCATTCGCATCTCTTGCTTCAATTGTATACAAGCCTGCCCCTAGATTCTGGAACAGGGTAATATCTGAAAAAGCACCGCCATTGATACTAAATTGATACGGAGCTTTGCCGCCACTGGCGCTTACCGAAATGCTGCCATCATTGCTATTGCAGGCGCTGGCATTGGTCAGGGTTATAACTTCTACACTGATACTAATTGATGAACAATCAAAAGGTCCGTCTACATCCTTGCTCGTACATGCAAAGAGTAAAGCCATAAAGAGTGCCGAAAAAATCCTTTTCATGAAATAATATTTACACAAAGAACAAGAAAATTAATGTAGAGTTTAAGTAGTCTCTGCAATCTGTTAAATTTAACGCATGAATCGTATCGACAGACTAACCGCCATCCTTATTCACCTGCAATCCAAAAAGGTGGTAAAGTCTGAAGAACTGGCTTCCCGATTCGCTATCAGTCAGCGAACAGTTTACAGAGATGTAAAGGCACTGATGGAAGCAGGTGTACCCATAGGCTCTGAGGCTGGCAAGGGCTATTTTATAGTAGATGGCTACCATTTACCTCCGGTCATGTTTACGCAAGATGAGGCAAGTGCTATGATGCTGGCTGGAAAATTGGTTGAGAAACTAACGGATAAATCCGTTCAAACATCCTTTGATTCAGCATTGCACAAGATAAGAGCCGTATTAAATGAATCTGAAAAAGATCATTTGGAGAGTCTTCAAAACCTGGTTCAGGTGTTCGAGCGGCCGCGCAATGAGGAAAAACCGGCAGGAAATTTTCCTGATAATTTTTTAACTACGATACAAAGGGCCGTAGTAAAAAAACAAGTATTAGTCATAGATTACACCAATAACAAGCAGGAACTGACAAGTCGCGAAGTTGAACCGATTGGCATTTTTTATTATGGCAGCGCGTGGCATTTAATTGCCTGGTGTCGCTTACGAAATGACTACCGTGATTTCAGGGCAGACAGGATACGCAACCTGATTAACACAGAAAAGGGTGTTGAAAACAGAAATCTCTTATCATTACAAGAGTACATGAAAGCCATGGGGCAAATGCACGAAGGCCTGATTAAAACCATCGTTTATTTTGATAAAGCTGCCCTGAAAGGAAGACAAGTCTATGGTTCCCTTTCTCAAGAGGACCAGGGTGAACGCATTAAGACTGTGTTTTTGATCGATAATCTGATTTATATCGCGCGTATGCTTTTAGTATACGGCAGTGCAGCAACCATTGAGAGCCCTGAAGAGCTCAAACAAATCATGGCAGACCTCACGGAAGATTTATTCTTGCATTACAGCAAGGATAAGGAGCTTCAACCTGCCGATTCCTGAAATCTGGCCAGGCATCAGAAAAAAAATCACTATTTTTTTAATACCGGTTTTCCTCTTGCCATACTGTTGGCAGGAGCAAGTCTTTACTTCGTATTCAAATAACGGATATGATAACGAAGACAAGCATACTACTCATTTTTCTCTGGATAGGTTTTTCCTGCACCTTACCTCAGGGTAAGGTTCAACATGTTGAAATCATGACTTTTCGGTTAAATGGCAACATAACAGACGAGAATTTCGGATCAGTAAATCAGGGTGTGAACGAATTTTTAAAAAAGCAGGAAGGTTTTGTAAGCCGGGAATTGGGAAAAGTAAATGACAGCACCTGGATTGATGTTTTGCGCTGGCACAGTGTAAAGCACTTTGAGGATGCCTATGCAAAATCGGCAGAGGATGAGGCGGTTAAACAGATGTCTGCCATGATTGACTTTAGCTCTGTTACCTCACTCTCCTTTAATGCTAAGTAGTTCATTTTAAAATCCAGTTTATGATTAAGAAAGAAATAAATTTAAATGCACCTATTAATAAGGTTTGGGAAGCACTGGTTAAACCTGAAATTATCAAGAAGTATTTCTATGGCACACATGTCATTTCAGACTGGAAGACAGGCAGCAGCATTCGGTTCACAGGCACCTGGGAGGGAAAACCTTATGAAGATAAAGGCACTATTTTAGTATTAGAACCTGAAAAATGCTTTTCATATAATTATTGGAGCAATTTTACAGGCATACCAGATCTCCCTGAAAATTATGCCATCATTAGATTTGAGTTGCAGCAATTAAATGCTGGGGTTACAAAATTGCAAGTAACACAGGAAAACTCTCCAACACCCAGCATGGAAGAAAATTCAACGCAAGGTTGGGCAGATGTGCTTAATAATCTGAAAACACTTTTGGAAAATGGAAAGTAAACTTTCATCACGTCAAATTTTTAGAAATCTATTATTACTCGTTGGTATAGCTGCCGGATTGCTGGCAGCGTACTTTTTAAATTTTTATTAAAATTGTATGACACCCACCAATGTCCTTGTATTCAAAACATCTGTTGCATCACAGCATGCGGTAACAGAACTTACTCCTGTACTTAACCAGACAGCCGGGAAGGGCAATTGGAATTTTGCGTTGGATGATTGTGATCGGATTTTAAGAATAAAATCGGCCTCTGTGCCTGCGGAGTTGGCTATTTTTATTTTGAATGAATCGGGTTTTGAGTGTATTGAATTAGAAGATTAATATATGCGAAAGATTATTGTACAATTGGCTATTAGTTTAGATGGTTATATTGAAGGAGCAAATGGAGAATATGATTGGTGTTTTACCGACCAGGATTATGGAATGAACGAATTTTTAACAAGCATAGACACCATAGTTTACGGAAGAAAAAGTTATGAGTTATTGTTAAAAACAGGTGATACTTCATTTCAAAAGTTCAGAACTATTGTTTGTTCAAAAAACAAAGACTTGTCTTTTGATGGTGTTGAAATATGGGCTGATGATTTATCAACAAGATTGAATGCCTTGAAGCAATCTCCAGGAAAGAACATCTGGTTTTTTGGTGGAGCCGAATTATTAACAACATTTTTAGCAAACGATTGGGTGGACGAATTCCAGCTTGCTGTACACCCGGTTTTGTTGGGTACAGGCAAACCACTTTTTCAAAATATTTCAGAAAGAAAGTATCTTCGTTTAAAGCATGTGCAAAGTTATACTTCAGGCTTAGTAATGCTGTATTATGAAAAAGGTTAAAGCAAAAACCATGATGAAGCCAGTTAAGGAGAAAAACTGGACTGATAAAGTGAATGATGAAAGTAAAGTGGAACAAATAAAGCGACTGGATAAAGATTTTGCCGATATGCCCGCGAAAAGCATGATGCTTATTGCTACACCCAAGATAATTGATGGCTATGTCAGGTCTATACCCAAAGGCAAAGCAGTTAGTCTGCAAAATATGCGTAAAGACCTGGCCTTAGAATATGGAGCCGATTATACCTGTCCTGTTACTACAGGCATTTTTTTGCGTATTGTGGCTGAAGCAGCCCATGAACAACTAACAGCGGGAAAAGCGCTGAAAAGTGTAGCTCCTTTCTGGCGTGTGGTGGAAGAAAAGTCCCCGCTTAACAAAAAATTATCGTTTGGCGCAGATTTCGTAGCTGAGCAAAGAAAAAAAGAAGGCATCAGTACAGCACCAGTCAAGAAGGAATAGCTTTACTTTTGTTTATGCGTTTAGATGAAAAGGTTAAGGCAGTCGCAGAAGTTTTTGCAAAGCTGGATCAGGAGATAGCAACATTTCAGCAAACAACTGACTTGCATTGTAAATTTGGCTGCGGAAAATGTTGTTTTAAACCAGACATCGAAGCAACTACCTTAGAATTCCTCCCATTTGCTTTTGATCTTTATAAAAAAAATCAAGCCTTCGAATGGCTTGAAAAACTAAAGCAATCAGATTCTTCCATCTGCCTCATCCTGAATCCAACACAAAGTGGTGCCGGTTTGTGTTCAGAATATGTTCATCGGGGATTGATCTGCCGTTTGTTTGGCTACTCGGCAAGAACGAATAAGTATAATCAAAAAGAATACGTCACTTGTCAGATTATTAAGACTGAACAGAAAGATAATTATGAGCGTACGGCAAAGGCTGTGTCCGCGGGGGGTGATATACCCATTATGAACCAGTTTTATATGCAACTCCATGCTATCGACATGGATTTAACTCAGCATTTTTATCCGATTAATGAGGCCATGCGCAGGGCAATCGAATATGTCTTATCGTATTATGCTTATCGAGAAGCATAAATGATATTGCTTACCTTATCCAGGAGAACCTTGGCAGTTTTAACGGTGTCAATCGAAGGCAATTGCGGACTTGGTAGCTGAGCTGTAAAGCTAATGGCACCAGAAAGCAGGAGGGATGCCGCAATCAAGGCATTAGAATATCATCCAACACAATATAAAGTCAAAAGTAGTAAGCTTCTGTACCTTCATTTCTATAGAATTTTTAGGGTTCTCCCATTAGAAAGTTCTTTGTATACAGTTGTAAGGCCAAAATCAATGATTTTAATATTGGGTAATTATTATTGCTTTATAAATTGTTGTGTATGAAATTTTCTCGGAACTTCCTAAGTGTTGTATTAGCCATACTTCTTATTACACTTTCAACTAAAAAACTCCAAGCCCAGGGATACAATTTCTCTTCACAAGTAGCTGTATTCGAACCTTTGGTTGGAGGTACTGCTGTTGATGCCATCGAGGCTGATGATCAACTGAGTGGAGTTCTTGACTTAGGCTTTAACTTTAATTATTTCGGTAATAATTATACACAGATTAAAGCTTCCAGTAATGGCTTTATTACATTTAATGTAGTGAGCACTTCTAGCGCTCATAGTAATAGTTTTGGCATTAGTGGAACAACATTGATGATTGCTCCATTATGGGATGATTTAAATGGAACAGGTGGGTCGGCTTCTTTTGCAATAACCGGTTCTGCACCAAACAGAATTTTTACTATTGAATGGTTAAATTGGAATTGGGATTGGACTGCAGCGAGTGCAGGTATTTCTTTTCAAATTCGATTGTTCGAAAGTTCAAATCAGATACAATTCTTGTACCGACAAGAAGCGGGAGCGCTGGTTTCGCCCTCTGCTTCGATTGGGTTGGTGGGTAACATCATTACTACTTTTTATTCATTAACAAATGCCACAGAATCAGCAACAATTAGCCCTTTTCCAATTAATGATATTAATACCAAGCCAGTAAATGGTCAGGTTTATTCATTTCAACCTAACATTATACCTATCTCTGCACCGTTAACCCAGGCAAGCGCGATTGCAATGAATCCAATAGGTTCATCATCCGCAACAATAAATTGGACAAACGGCAACGGTGCCTATAGGGCAGTATTTATGAAGCAGACTAACTCTATTTCTGAAGATTTGACAGGAATACTTAGTGATAATACTTCTTATTTACCTAATACACAATTCGGAAGTGTTTCTTCCTTGGCAGCTTCTGGTTGGTATTGTGTTTATAATGGTACAGAAGCTTCAGTGGCTGTTACAAACTTGCAGTCCGGTTTTAGCTACCGCGTCCAAGTGGCTGAGTATAACGGATTAGCCGGAAATCAAAAATATAACGCTATATCCGCTACACAAAATCCTTCTAGCTTTACAACTGTATTGGCAGCACCTAGTAACCCGGTTTCAACCATTAGCGTAAGAAATAAAACAGTCACTTCAGTTACTTTAGATATTACTGAGGGTAATGGTTCAGGTAGGGTTGTATTGGCAAGAGAAACAAACAATGGTGCTTCTGCACCTGTTGATAATACAACATATAATGCCAGCTTAACTTTTGGTTCAGGTTCGCAAATTGGCACTAGTGGTTGGCGCTGTGTATTTAATGGTGCATCTACCACAGGTTTTACCGTAACTAATTTAAACCCGGCTACCTCCTACACCTTTCACGTAGTAGATTACAATGGACCTCCGGGACAAGAAAAGTTTAATGTTGCTCCGTTAGCAAATAATATTATTCAAGTAGAGACTTATAATTCAGCACTAGTTCCTAACTATATCTTCACACCAACAGCAGGCTCGTTTACACCATTGGTTGGTGGTATTGCACTGAATGATATTGAACAAGATTTTGGATTTTCACAGGCACTGCCAATCGGATTTACCTTTTACCATGCCGGTATTCCCTTTACTCAACTGAAAGCCTCAGCCGATGGTTTTGTAACCTTTAATCCTTATGCAACTCAAACTGATTCTGACAATAGTCTATCAACAAACCAAAATTTGCGTCCGCTCATTGCACCTTTGTGGGATGACCTTGATGGTTTTTCTGGTGAGGCCTCATATGCAACTACAGGTAATGCTCCTAATCGTGTTTTTACTATTGAATGGCTTAATTGGGAGTGGGGATGGACAGCCAATACTCCGGTAATATCTTTTCAACTCAAATTATATGAGACAACTAACGTGGTGGAATTTATTTATAATGATGCTGGTGGAGTTCCATCATTTCCTGAAGCATCAATTGGAATGGGTTTTATTAATACAGGTAGTGGAAACTTCCTTTCCCTGAATAATACATCTGCTAGCCCTTTAGTTTCATCCGCTGTTGAAACACCCATAATAAACTCAAAACCAGCCAATGGTCAGGTTTATACCTTTACTCCTCAAAAAATAAACCAAACAATCTCTTTTAATGCTATCAGTGACAAGTTTTTTGGTAATGCCTCATTTGCTTTAACAGCTTCAGCTAATTCAGGGCTTCCAATTACCTTCGAATCTTCTAATCCAAATGTGGCAACAGTATCAGGAAATACGGTTACTATTACAGGCGCAGGTTCAGTTACCATTACAGCTTCACAAGCGGGTAATTTAGCCTTTAATACTGCACCGAGTGTTGATAGAGCTTTTATTGTAAACAAAGCAGATCAGGTCATATCTAATTTTAACAATCAAAGTTATCCTTTAAACACTAACCCAATTTCACTGTCAGCATCGGCTAGTTCAGGTTTAACTGTAAGCTACTTAAGTTCCAATCCAATGGTAGCCACTATTAGTGGAAATACACTAACTATAGTAGGGATAGGAGAAACACAGATTACGGCCAGTCAATCTGGAAATGGCAATTATAATGCGGCAGCTAACGTAGTAAGAACTTATACCATTACAAAAGGAAGTCAAGTAATAACCTTTACGGATAACCTAAACAGACAAATGGTGGAAGAGACATTTCAGCTTACGGCAACATCCTCGTCAGGTTTACAAGTAAGTTACGAGAGCTCCAATCCAAGTGTTGCTACTGTGTCTGGTTCGACCGTTACACTCTTAAGTGCCGGCACCACCAATATTACAGCATCGCAACCAGGAAATGAAAATTATAATGCAGCAAATAATATTGTAAGGCAATTGGTTGTGGTTAAGGGAAATCAAACCGTAACCCTGCAAGCCATACCGCCTAAGGCAGCCAATGATCCCAGCTTTGAAATATTTGCGACTGCTTCTTCGGGTCTACCAGTAACATTCACTAGTTCGAACCCAAACGTTGCAACCATTTCAGGTTCTATCGTTACTATTGTGGGTGGAGGTACAACTCTCATTTCTGCCTTGCAAACTGGTGATAGCCGTTATAATGCCGCACCAGTTACTTCAACAAGTTCTCAAACCTTGGTTGTATCAAAACTGGAACAAACCATAACTGCTGAACCAATTCCTGATAAGGAGTCAAACTCTGCTCCGTTTACTGTCGAGGCAACTTCAACTAGTGGATTGCCTATAACTTTGGAGTTAAACACAGGTTCTTTATCTAAGATATCCCTTGATAACACTAATAACACTTTAACAATACTGAAACCTGGCTCTGTCAGCATTGCGCTTAAGCAACTTGGTAATGAGATATATCTTCCTGCTAATCCAATATATTTCAATTTTTGTATAAATCCTGCTGCGCCTTCGCTTTCTATAATAAACCAGACTGACACTGAAATAAATCTTTTGGCTATTTCTACTGATCTAACAGATGTTGGTGACAGGGAATGGAAATGGTTTTACAATGGACTAGAGTTTGAAACAACTGGGTCATCAGTCGTAGGAGGCCATTTGACCGTTTCAAGCACTGGTACCTATTCAGTAAAGGAGGTTTTTCAGGGTTGTGCAAGTCCCGAGTCTAATCCTATTGTTATTGTATATACCGGATTAGAAGTACGTTCAGATTTTATAGAAGTGTTTCCTAACCCTGTAAAAGATGAAGTTATCATAACAATACCCGAGGGTAAATTAGCCTCTCTCGACATAACAGATGGTTACGGAAAAATTTTGGAGACTCATGCTAGTGCCGAAGTGCATCATTTATCTATGAAGTCTTATGCAGCAGGTGTATACTTAATTAAGGTGCATATGGATAACAGGATAATCATTAAAAAATTAATTAAAGACTAAATATGACTTCGAATAAAAAAAATAGTAGCATTGAAATTATGCTCATATTGATATTGGCTGTGTTTTTAATTTCTTGTGATAAGCCAACTATTAGCTCGGAACCGTCACCCATTGAGGTTCGTACTAAGATTTTGACAAAAGGAACTTGGGCTTTAGCTAGTCTTAAGGTCGATGGAGTAGATAGATCAGATTTGTTTACCGGAATGACGATCAATCTTAAAGAGGACAATACTTTTGAAAGTACTGGCGGGTTGCCTATATGGGATGTTAATGGAGAATGGAATTTTGTAGATTCCGAGGCTCAATCAATATATTTAGGAGACCTACAAATTTCTGTACTTACACTAACTGAAAATACTTTTGAAATCAAGCTTTACTGGTCGCAAAACACAATTGGTGAGGGAAGAGGTTCGTCTATTATTGGACAATATGTATTTTCTTTTATTAGGTAAACAGGTTTTTGTTATAATCTTATATTAATGTCCTTTTGAAATTTGTAAACTTTATGAAGATACTGTTATCTCAAAAGTGAGTTGGGAGTCAGGACAATGAGAAAAGAACAAGAAAGTTAAGTGCTTATTAGTCATTCAATTTTTAGTCAGACAGTACCAATAATTTTAGTGTCCAACAATGCCTATCGAGAAAAATAAAACGTGCTAATCACCTTATCAACAAAAACCTTAGCTGTTTCAGCAGTATCTATTGCAGGTAGCTCGGGGCTGGGTAGGTAAGCCGTAAAGCTAATGGAGCCAGAAAGCAGGAGGGATGCCGCAATCAACGCGACCAGTATACCGGCCAGTAGGAGGAGGTTGCGTAAGGAGATGCTTTCTTTCATTGCGTAGTGCTTTGCTAAGTCCATGCCAAGTCGTTTTTCTTCGTTTTTAGGCTATTTTAGCCCATTCACTGTTCATTTCTGAACGCTATCAACTAAAATTGTACATACAATACCGAACAATACCCCTGAGGTTACAGTGCCGACTAACCAGGTATATATGTTTGTAGAACTTTCTTTATGTTTAAATTTGTTCTGAAAGAAAATAGCACCGTATGAAGAAGCTTTTGTTCACTACCCTTTCCTTGGTCTTTATCATGGTCCTAACCGGATTTAAGCCGGAAGAAGGTGCCGTTAAATGGTTAACCTTCGAGGAGGCCGTAGAAAGATCAAAGACAGAAAAGCGCCCTGTTTTTATTGATGTTTACACAGACTGGTGTGGTTGGTGCAAGGTGATGGATAAAAACACTTTCAGCGAGCCGCAGGTTGCTAAACTGCTTAATGAAAAATTTTATGCTGTTAAGTTTGATGCTGAGCAACGTGAAGATGTAGTTTTCTCAGGTACAACCTTTAAGTTCGTACCCAGCGGCAATAAAGGCTATCATCAATTAGCGGCAGCTTTGTTAAACAACCAGATGAGCTACCCAACTGTGGTTTTTTTGGCTGAAGATTTTAGTATGATCCAACCACTTCCAGGTTATAGAAAAGCAGATGAGTTTCATAAGATAGCCCAGTTTATTGGAGAAGGCCACTACAAGAACATAAAGTGGAACGAGTGGGAAGCTAAATACAAATCTCCTTATGCATCCAAATAAGTTGATTCAATCATATAAGCGTGAAGCTTAATGGAGCAAAATAAGCATATATTAAAAATAAGTGGTCCATTAAAATGGCTGGCAAAGTCAATTTTAGTTTTTGGGCTAATTGCTTTTTCTGGGCATGCTTATGAAGTTAGATTTTCAAGTTTCGCACCAAATAAAACTGAGCTAAGCGAAGTCAGGAATGCAACTTTTAAAAGAACCTTTAATCTAGAAAAAGTATTTAACGGAACTCATTCCCCACTCTCACCTGCAATTGATCAGCCGAAAAATTTTGTTTCTTTACTAAATTGTGAAGGAAACAGAGTAAGGGTAAAACTAAAAAGTATTTTCAAAGAGTTACCAATAAATGAACAACACCGTTTCCTAATTTACTTCGCAACTAATAGTGCAGAAGCGTTCGATACGAACTACACCTTGGGATAATTCTTCCCGCACAAGCCAAAGTTAAATTCAAACTAGGCTCAATTCTTAAATACATTCGAACAATCCGGGTATGTGACCGGAATAATTTTTGTTAAATGAAAAAGGTTAAGTCAGGACTGAGACTTTTAGTCATGGTCGTATTTTTAATATTAGCAGTATTTGGAATGGGGATTATGGGAAATATTTTTAATAACAATAGAGAAAGATATATGGACAAAGAAATAAGGATTGAAAGAGTAGACAAGAAGCGGGATGATGATAGTGAAGACGAAGCAAAAAATTGAGATTTGATGATTTGTTGATTGGTTAATTTGATAGATGATTTGAAGCAGTTCTTTTTGTGTATGGATTTGCAATCAATCCAGATATTGTTCCGTTGATTTCTTTAAGATGTCAATTAACTCATCATCCATATAATGGTATAGGTCTTCAATACCCAGTATTATAATTTCCTTTCCATCGATGGATTGAGCAAATTTTTGTTTTAGAATTTCTTTGTGTTTCTTCTCCATCACAAAAACCAGATCTGCCCAGAGAATTAGTTTTTCTGATACTTTAATTCTGGCATCCCTGGCGGTGCCGGCAGATCTGATTGTGTGATGCGGATGTCGCTTAAAAATGGTTTCTGCTGTTAAGCTTCTCCATCGGTTTCGACTACAGATAAACAGAATATTCAAATGCGCTGTTCTGCTTTACAAAATCAGTGATTGGTTTATTCTAAACCAATCATCATGAATGCACCCCAGTAAATTGGCTCCGGATATTCATCACGCAGCTCCTTTTTAGCATCTGTAAAACTCTGGCGTATGTTACCACTGTTCAACCATTTCAAGTAAAATTTCAAAAACAATTTTTGAGTGGCGTCATCGTCAACTTTGAACATACTCATAATAAGTACCTTGGCACCGGCCACCAGGAAGGCGCGCTGCAAGCCATAAACACCTTCACCTGCCTGTAAATCTCCCAGGCCAGTTTCGCAAGCACTGAGTACGACTAGATCTGTTTTATCTAAATTCAGGTTCATGGCTTCATAGGCAGTAAGAATTCCATTCTCCATGTTATAGTTATAATCTGTTTTTTCTAATAGATCACCAGCACCGCTTAATAACAAGCCTGTTCTCATTAAAGGGTTTTGGGTAAGTAAAGCTTCATTACCCTCCATTTCCTTTTCTAAACTGATTTCTTCAGTAGGCTTATACAGACCATGCGTTGCAATGTGAAATATTTTCGGATTGTTCAAATCTTTGATGGCTTCCTCAACGGCTTTGTCCTCAACAAACTGATTGGTTACCCAGCCATTTTGCTTAAACAATAGCTGTAACTGACTCACTTCTTTCTCTGTGCCCGGTAATGGCAAAATATTATCATTATCACTGCTGGCCAAATAGAATGTTGGATTACCAAACATCGAAGCCACTTTTTCAGAGGCCTTGTTTTTCGACTTTATTTTATTCAGGTAAATATCTTTTGTATTACTCACCAACACAATATTAGAATTGTCGAGTACGTAGCGATTGTCTGGTGTTGGTATGGATTCGAGATTAATTTGATTGAAAATACCATCTGCAGAAAGATAAACCGTTGATACCATGCCTATTTCTTTCTGGATAGGTTCCCAGAAAATATTATACGAATAAGTGTCATGAACTTTTCCGATTATCGCGTTGCGGTAATACTTAAAATAACGCGATTCCATCTTTGCACCATCAGGGAATAGTACTGCTTTGGGGGCTTTAAATTCCGGCTTTATATATAAAGCTGCATAGATCACCGAATCTGTTAAACTATGATTAAAGTAGCGGTATCTCACCATTTCAATGGCTACATCGGTAGGAGAAATCGACTTACGCACTTCATCAAAAGTGATTCGCTTATTATCTATGCCTTGTCCGAACCCTTCTGAGCGTTGGCTTAATTCTTTTTCTAAGGTTTCAACTTCTCTTTCAAGTAAGCCACGGTCAATGCCATTCTCGAGTAATTGCTGTTCGCTCATGCTTAAGGCAAGTGTTAGTGTTTCTTTTTTCTGCAACCAGGCACTGTATTGATTTTTTAATACCTCATCTGTGCTGTTGAGTATGCGTTCACGTATTTTAATGGAGGATGATAGCAGTAGCGCCTTTGTTATCAGCTGGTAGTTATAAACTCTGCCGGTAAGGTCTCTGAAATCTTCCAACTGACCGAAGGCAAGTGTATTGTAGAATTCAAAGTCACCTTTAATCGTATTCCAGTATTTTGCTTTTTCACGTTCACTTAATGCAGGGAAGTAACTCTTAATAAAGCCTTCGTAGTTATCAAGAGAGCCTTCAATGTACTTCTTGGCTTTCTTATAGTCTTTTTGCATGTAATAGACTTTAGCAAGTTTTGATTGCACCTTTACAAACTCCGGATGTGATACACTAAAGAATTTCTCGTACAGGTCCTTTGCCTTTACATAAAATTCTTCTGCCTTTTTGTAATTCTTTTGCTGGTAATAAACATCGCCTGTTAAAGTATAAATACTGGCCAGGTTAATGTTATTTTTTCGGCCACCCTTAGCCCGCCAGATACTTTCAGCAATGGTAAGTGAGTTGAAAGCTATATCGAATTTTTTCTCTGAGATATAAAGCGCAGCAACATTTTTCAGTATTTCCGCGTATTGAGGGTTTTCTTTTCCTAAACGTTGTGCCATCGCATCGCGACTTTCCAGCATGAGTTTCTCTACATCATTTTTATTGTCGCCTTTATGGAATTTAATAATGGCTAGCTGCGAGATAGACTTTGCAGTTTCAATATGATCTCTGCCAAATTGTTTCTCCTGGCTGACCAGTGCTTTCTTAATCTCAGCTTCGGCCTTATCATAATCACCCAGGGTATAGTATAAATCGCTTAGCAATTTTTGAGTGGGCGCTGTTTTGGTAGAAGTTTCTCCATAAAATTTTACTGCGAGGGCATTGGCTTGTTTGGCGATTTTTTCAGTTTCAGTGTAATCACCTTTAAGTAATAAAATTTTGCCTTTATTGGTGAGAGGTTCAATTAAACGATACGTATCTGTGCCATATAATTTTTTATACTCGGCAATCAGTTTGTTAAGAATTACATCGGTTTGCGAATACTTACCCAACTGAATAAACAAAGAAGATAATTCTTCTGCCGTTGCCAATTCGTTCCTGAAGGTGATATCCGATTTACTGATCATTTTAACTGTGCGGTCCAGATTTTCCTGGGCCTCGTCAAACATACCTTTGATACCGTACAATTTAGCCTGTGTTTCTAAGGCATGTACAAACTGTTCTGTTCTGGTTTCGTCTTTCCTGAATTTTTCAAAAATCTGAAGCGACTTTTCAATGTTCTTTTCTGCCTTTTCGTATAAACCAAGCTTGAGTTGCAACATTGCAATTTTATCCAGTTGAAGGGCATATTCAGGATCTTCATTGCTGAATTTGCTGTAGGCCACATCAGAGGCTTTGTCTAGTGTTTTAGCAGCAGCGCTGTACTGATCATTGAATTCGTATAAGGCTGCCAGGTTATTCAATATGTCCAAGTGATCTTTTTGCCAAGGACCAATCTCTTGAGCTACTACTTCATTGTAACTTCTCTGATAGATTTGACCTGCTTCTTCTATCTTATTTGTAAAGTTTAGGTAATAAGCTGCCAGTTTTAATCTGTTTAAATGATACTCTGGTGCATTGGCACCGTATAATTCTTTTTGTATGTCACTGATCTGATTCAGATAGAGCTCAACATTCGCATAGTTCCTTTTGTACATAGATAGATCACTTAAGAACTCAAGAATTTTAATTCTGGTCTTATAATGCGCGGGCAGTGCAGGATTGGATAAAAGCTTTACTGCATCATTGTCTAAATTTCTTGTACGCTGATTGCTCAGTTTAGAGTCAAACTCAATGGCTTTAAAGTTGATAAGATGTACGCTATTCTTTTTAAAGTTTTTATCAAGCATCTTTTCGTACTCACTTTTTACATTGGCAAAGCGTGAATCGCTTTCATCTTTTTGTAATTGTTCAAGATAACTTTGATAGACATCTAAAGCGAGTTGATGGGTTGGTTTTGCTTTGCGTTTTAAACTATTCAAGACATTGTCATAGCCAAGATCTTTCTCAGTAGCAGAGAAGTTAATCAGACCATTGTCGGAAAGCAGACGGGAATGCAGGTAATTATTATTAACCAGGGCAAGACTATACTCACCCATGTAGTTAAGCTTCTTGGAAATCCAGTTGCGCGCTGAAACAAAAGCAGAATCTGCTTTTGTTGTTTCCCCCATTTTAGCATACGCCTGCGCCCTGAGGGTAACTAATTGTGCGTAGTTGCCAAAACGAATAGGTAATTCATTTTCAGGAATTCGCTTTTTAACAATTTTGTCACCTTCAGCAATCTGTTCGCGGTCTACTGCTTTAGACAATAAGAAATCATCCACTTCGCTCATCAGCGACAAGGCCTCTCTGCAAAATCCCTGTCCGGTAAGTGCTTCCGCCAATACAAGGTTAACTTTTGCCTTCAGCGCATCATCCTGTAACTGTTTATTTTTTAACTGCAGTTGAACAAGCTCAGTTATCTCCCTGGCTTTTTTGTAATGGCCATAGTCGAGGTAGAGTTCGGCAATATCTATTTGCGCATAAGCATGGGTAAGAGAACTTTCTCCACTTACTGTTGTGCTGGCTTTTAGTGCGTTTTCTATTTGAGCCGAAAAGTCAATCAGCTGACCATTGGCAAGACTTAAGCGCGCTTGCCGCGAATAGTAAATGGGTGTATACTTATTCTGCTGACCGAGCTTTGTGTTGGCTTTTTTGAAAAATTTTTCGTAAGCCTTGGCAGCTTTTTCGAACGAGCCCTGATTGTAAAGTGCATCTGCCTTTGACAAGGCTTTGTCGTGTTTGGTTTGTGCAAAAACGAGGTTTACACAAAGCGTCAGGACAAGGAAGCAGCTAGTAGAGAGGGTTGATTTCATGAGTCAATGTTGTTTGAGGAATTACCAAGCGAATGTACAAATTTTAAGACTGATTTGCTTCTTAATCGCAATGACAAAATTTGTCAGAATTAGCCTTTTCAAAACACTCTTTCCCTTCTTTAAAGGAAAACCAGGCGAGTCCGAGGGTGCCTAGTGCATCTACGTATGGAAAGCCTGTGAAATAGAAAACTGCGCTGGAGACGAGTAAAATTAGCGACATGTAGATGCAAATGCGTGTACAATTGGCATCTGCAATGATGGCATCAGAACTCAACTTTTTACCAACCTGTAGTTTACCATAAAGTAGCACAAGCATAATAAGAATACTGACTATGGATATGATTATGCCCCAAAGGGTAGTTTGCGGTGTTTGGCCAGTGTATGTAACCATTATGGCACCAATTACCAGGCCGATAGTGAGCAGATAGAAAGAATAACCAGTTATACGCAAGGCGGTGCGTTCAAAAGTATCACGTTTATGAATGGGGTTGCGCTGAAGTTTGACAATCATATGCGCTATGCCTATCCCGCTGATCATCTCAATAAAGCTATCCAATCCGAAGCCAAAGAGTGCGATCGTTTCGTCTTCAAATCCTATGAGGGTTGCAATGATACCTTCTGCAAGATTATAAACAATTGTAAAAACGGCCAGTGCAAATGCAAGCTTGTATAATTTATGTTGCGTGTGTTGCTGTGATTTTACCATGATCAAAGATAAGCCATAGACAAGTGCAACAGGGAGTCAAAAGACTATTGTTTGTTACTTTACTACAGAAACGAAACTTGTAATCGTATATTCAAAGACTTAAAGCTTGAAAATTTCTTTTCACCTTATCAAGATGTTGACCATTGCCAATTGACTTAGTTCCGTCTAAATCTAAAGTGCACTACTCGGCAGCCTCAGCATAAATCATCTACCAATGAGGGATGGTAGTTCAATTTGGTATTTGAAATTATTTGTCAAGAAGGGATAAAATTTAAATCCTGAACAAATGACCACTCCAGTAAAATAGTTTACTCTGACAAGCAGTCCTCTCAGAATGAAATAAGCATAAATACTTATGTTATAACTATTTCATAATTGACATTTACTTAGAGCTGATTATTCAAATCGAAAAACTTATTTAAATCATTAGCTGGTATGCAAATATTTATTTTTTAACTTCTTGACTGCTTTGGTTACTAGATTGATCACACCTTTACATGCGACCAATTCTCACCAATTTTTATGCGATGAATCTGCATGTCAGAAACACGGTATTTTTTGGCCAATCTTTTAAGGGTGGGTGTTTCTTTTGATTTAAAGAGATCCACTTTAATCAGGCGTACACGATCAGCGGTAAGCTTAGGTCCCTTTGCCGGACTTATGTGCTTTAACACATTAGGATCTTTTCTGGCGTGGTTAATTTGTTCTTCCTGTGTTGCCCAGATAAGGTTGCTGGCTTTATTATTTTCCTTTTTATGATCTTTATGCAAAACAAAAGTGTGTTGCTTTGATTTCTGTTTACAAAAGTATTCGCCCACTAAGCGGTGAATGTAAAGGTTGTGCTTGCCTTCTGAGGAAGTAATGGTTACGCTAGGATAACCTTGCGTTGGACGCGCCTTTAACAATTGTCCTTCTTCCAACTTTGTTTTAAAACTTGCAATTCTACCTAAATCAGAAATGGAATAACGCTTCTGATTTTTTCCTTGTTTGAGTTTTAACTCTTTCCATTGTTCGCCCTTAAGTGATTTCAAGGCAGGTCTTTTTAGTTTTGTCATGGTGTGTTTTATTTGAGAGTAAGGTGAAATTAAGCAATAATCTTATTTGATTCTATCACCTTAGCGTTTGAGGATATTAAAAGACCTTGTAATTATATTAATAATTATCATTAGCGCTTTTTGAATAGCTAACCGTTGCGAATCGTGTACTCTTTCCTAACAACCAGTAGGTAGTGACTGCTGTCTACAGGAAGGTATCCTTGCTCGTAACAATAATAATAGTGTGATCCTTCTTTGGTTTTGTAACTACTGGTGTGGTATGAAAAATCAAATCCACGCTCACTGAGCCTCTCCCGGCTCACTTTTGATTTTCCTGTTTTATTAAGCTCTTTCAGTATGCGCCTGTTTCTACGTAATATATTATTGACGTTGCGCACATAATTATTTTCATCACTGTTCAATTTATTATTGAAGCTGGTACGGCATTGATCGCAACAAAACTTTTTATCTATTCTCCCAATGAGCTTTGTATTACATTCTCTGCACCTTTTTTCAACGAGTGTTTGCATATTGAAGCGTTTACAAATGAATATAAACGGTAGTAATCGTTTTTCATAATTCTGATAAAAAAATCTGTTTGCATTTTTACAATGTTGGCAGCAAATAAAAGTCAAATGGAAAATTTTTAACCTAAATTAAATAACTATGAAAAGTTTAAGAAACAGTGTAACGCTTATTGGTAATCTGGGTAAAGACCCTGAAGTAAAAACTTTTGGAGAGAGCAAGAAGGCTTCTTTCTCTTTAGCTACAAACGACAGTTTTAAAAATGCAAAAGGGGAAAAGGTGGAAGACACGCAATGGCATAATGTTGTTATCTGGGGAAGTCTGGCTACTGTAGCCGAGAAGTATTTAAAAAAGGGGAGTGAAGTCTGCGTGGAAGGCAAACTCGTGCATCGCGATTACGAGACACCGGAAGGTGAGAAACGGTACATCACCGAGATAGTGGTGAATGACTTACTGATGTTGGGCGACAAAAAATAAGCATTATATTTCCATGAGGCCCTGGACTCAACGATGACTGTATATTTACATGGAATCAACCTCTTCAGTTGCGGAACGTTTGGGAAACCGACTTTTCCAGGAAGGCAGGTCTGTGGTTAAGAAAAAGTAGCCAGTGTTAAACAAGCGCTGAACAGAAATAACCAATAATAGGGTAGTTGTGCCGTTGCAACTACCCGTTTATGGAAAGAGTATAGGTTTCTTTAATTTCGGTTTTTTACTTACTGATTAGCCTATTACTTTTACCAAATGACGTTTCTATATCCAGGTTTTCTTTGGGCCTTATTTGCCTTGGCTATTCCCCTGATTATCCACCTTTTTAACTTCAGGAGAACACAGAAAATCTATTTTTCAAGCACTCGCTTTATCCGGGAAGTACAGGAAACTTCATCGTCTAAAAGAAGGCTCAAGCATTGGCTTGTGCTGGCCAGCAGACTTCTGTTTCTTTTTTTTCTTGTTATTGTATTCTCGCAACCGATTCTACCCGCCAGACAACAGTTGCAGGCGGGCGACCACATAGCTTTGTATGTTGACAACTCATTGAGCATGTCCGGACCTGTAGAGGGTGCCTCCCGGGCTTTTGATGCATCAGTAGTTGCCGCGCGAACCATTACGGAGGTTTTTCCTCCGGATACACGCTACAGGCTTCTAACAAATGATTTCGAGCCTTTTGCCAATACCCTTAAAACTAAAACTGAAGTACAAGAGGCACTGGCAAAGCTAAGACTCAGTAGTAAAAGCAGGAGCGCTGGTGAAATTCTTTCCAGGTTACATCGCCTTGGCAATGAGCAGGATGTTTTCTGGTTGTCTGATTTTCAGCGATCAACTTTGGGTAGCGTAATTCAGACAGACAGTAGCAGGCGCTTTCACCTGGTGCCATTTCAGTTGTCAACAAATAGTAATATTTATATTGATACTGCTTTTTTGGACAATCCTTTTGCCATAGGAGGGGAGCAGAATACACTTACCCTACGCCTGGTTAACGAGGGCAATGCGGATAGAACGCAGCTCAATGTCAGACTGGTGGTAGACGGTTTACAGGTAGGTACAGTCAGTGCAGACATACCTGCCAATGGTACACAAGACCTGAGTTTTGTTTTAAACAATAATCAAAAGGGTGTTCATCAGGCTGTCATTTCTTTTGGTGATACACCCATTACTTTCGACAATGAATTTTACCTTGCACTTAATTTTTCGAACCGGATTAAGATATTACAAATAACAGAACGCAATGCTTCTTCGGTTATTGAAAAAATATACGCCAACCGCGAAATTTTTGATTTGATAAGTCGCAACAGTGGCAATATTGATTATTCTGTATTGGCACAAGCCGACTTAGTTGTGTTGAATGAATTGGTGCGACTAGATATGTCTTTGCAAACAGTTTTAAAAGATTTTATGCAAGCGGGTGGCACTGTTTTATTAATACCCTCCGCGAATCCTGAAATTTCTTCTTATCAAAGTCTATTGCCCTCTCTTGTAAGCAGTAAACAAGAGAAATTATTAGAGCTGACAAAACCAGACAGCAAGAATCCTTTTTTCAGCAATGTGTTTCAGGAGCAACCAGCGCAAATGGCCATGCCTCTGGTAAAAAATAGCATCACCTGGGGTGATGACAGGCAAGCGATTTTAAAACAACAAGACGACCAACCATACTTGTCACTTTTTCAGCAACAAGGCAGACTTTATGTTATTGGGGGCCCCATGCAAAGTGCTTATGGTACTTTTTTAAATCATGCGTTGATTGTTCCTGTAATGTATCGTATTGCCGCATTTAGCAGACGAAGCGAGAAGCAATTATATCAGTTGCTTTCACAGGATATTTTAAACTTGAGAGCCGACTCTTTAAATGATAACCAGTTGATTACCTTAAAAGGAGAAACTGAGGTAACACCGGCACAACGCATTATCAACAATCAGGTATTGATTGATTTGGCTGGTCTGGATTTAGAGGCAGGTCACTACCAGGTTACTGTTGAAAATGATACATTGAGCAGCATTGCTTTTAACCAGACAAAAAGCGAGTCAATGATAAAATCACTCGCTTATAATGAGCTAAGAGATTTTTTCGGAAATAGTTCCGATGTATATGATATTAACGCTGGCTCCTCAACGGCAATGGCTGAGGCGTTAAAAGAAAATTATCAAGGTGTAAGTTTGTGGAAATACGCGCTTATGCTTGCTATACTCTTTTTAATGGTTGAAATTTTATTAATTCGATTTTGGAAATAGTTATTATTGATCTATTCCTATTAAGTAAGCGGTATATGTAACATAGCCTAAGAGTAGAATTAAGGCTTCCCATCTATCCAGCTTTCTAGTGTTAAGGGTGAACATGAAAACCATGAGTATTACTGTGGAGATAAGTAAGATTTGGATATCAAAATTCATTGCTGTTGAATATGGCAATGGCTGAATAAGCCCTGTAATACCTAGTATAAAAAATATGTTAAAGATATTTGAGCCAATCACGTTGCCTATAGCGATGTCAGTATTTTTCCGATAAGCAGCAACGCAAGAAGTTACTAATTCAGGTAAAGATGTTCCGGCTGCGAGTATAGTTAAACCAATAAGTTTTTCGCTCATGCCAAAGTGATGTGCTATCTCAATAGCATTGTCAACCACTAATTTGCCACCACCAATCAGCATGGCTAACCCTAACACCACAAATAGAATAGAGAGTGGTGTCGGCAATATTTTAACATCATCTTGATCAAGATCGCTATTGTTTTTCATCGTACGCACGATGTAAAACATAAAACCACCAAAAAATAGCAATAGAATAAATGAATCTACTCTTGATAAAATGTTATCACTAGAACCCCACAAAAGTGAATCATTGACTAATATATAAAGTACAAGAGCTGCTAAAATGGAAAGAGGCACCTCGTATTTTACAGTGCTCCTTTGTACAACCAGTGGATAAATAAGACCTGCAATACCTAATATGAACAAAAGATTGAAATTGTTACTCCCAATAATATTACCGAAAGAAGCATCATTTTTTCCCTCGACTGCTGCTAAGGTACTAACAATTAATTCTGGGGTAGATGTTCCGAAAGCCACAACGGTAAGGCCAATAGCTAAATTGGATACATTCATTTTCTTTGCCAACGAAGATGATCCATTAACAAGGAAATCGGCTCCTTTGATGAGTACACCAAAGCCAACCAGTAACAGGGTTATAGTCCAAAACATTTCAGTCTGATTAAGTGGAATAAATATAAATCCAATTTTTAAATGTTGCGAATTTTATTAAAACCATTTTTTCTTTTTAAAGTAAAGCAGCATACCGGCTCCAATGCTTAGCATTACTACCCAGGTTAGGGGATAGCCCCACCGCGAATGTAGCTCCGGCATGAAATCGAAGTTCATTCCATAAACACCCACGATAAAGGTAAGGGGTATAAAGATGGTGGAGATGACAGCCAATACCTTCATGACTTCCGTCATGCGGTTGTTTTGTGTGTTCATATGGATATCCATCAAGGCAGAAGTCAGATCCTTGTAAGTATCCAAGGAATCGATCAGGTGTACAACATGATCATAGATATCGGCATAAAAGCGAAGGGTCTCATCTTTGATAAAACTTGTTTCGCCTTTTACAAGCTTACTCACGGCATCTCGCAAGGGATAAACCGCCTTGCGAAGAAAAATAAGTTCTTTTTTTATTTTCTGTATTTGCTTGAAAGTTTGATGCGTAGAACCCTTGTCAATTTCTTCTTCAATATCCTCTATCTGCTCACCAATTTTTTCCAGAATTACATAGTAGTTATCAACAATGGTGTCTAATAATCGATACAATAAATAATCAGCATGTTGTTTGCGTACACGCCCCTGATCAAGTTTTATTCGTTCACGAAATGGATCAAATAAGTCACCTTCTTTTTCCTGAAAAGAGATGAGATAATTAGTACCTAAAACAAAGCTGATCTGTTCGTAATCTATGGTGCGCCCTTCAATACGGTAGAGCATTTTTAAGGTAAAGAAGAGGTAATCATCATATTCTTCCGCCTTAGGGCGCTGGTCATTGGTGATGTCATCAACCAAGAGGGTGTGCAGGCAAAAGTGAGCCTGCAACTTGTCAAGTATATCTTTATCCTGTAGGCCGTCTACATTTACCCAGTTAACTTTTTGACTGTCGAGGTTTACAATTAATTCATCAGCGCTCAGGTTATTGAAGCGGTCATAACTTTCTCTGTTATAGCGTATGAGCTCCAGAATCACCGGACCTTCTCCCAGGGGCAATTCAGTAGGGCTATGGTTGGTATTGGTATTAGTCATCTTTATTGCTTCATGATTACAACCCGGTGTGGAAATGGTATTTCAATACCTTCTTTTTCAAATCTTTCTTTAATAGATTTTAGCAAATCGCATTTCAGGGCAAAACCAGTTGATGGATCTTTGGCCCATACCGAAGCCCTGAGTTGAACAGAAGAATCAGCTAGTTGTATAACACGAACTGTAACCGCAGGTGCATTTGCAGTGATATCTTCCTCAGATCTATTGTCTATAAAGAATGGATGTTTCTGTGCCTCGTCCCGCATAATGTCCATCGCTTTATCAATGGGCGATGCGTAGGAGATACCCACTTCAATAAACATGCAAACCTTTTCATCTGAGGTAGTAGAATTTATAATTACCTCGCTGCTGATAACTGTATTAGGAAATATAATACGCTTGTTTTCAAAATCGCGGATAACGGTATGGCGTAATGTAATATCTTCCACATCGCCTGTATAAAGTTGTCCTACTTTTATTCTATCGCCTACACTGAAGGGTCTGAAGATTACCAAAAAAATACCACTGACAATATTTGAAAAAGCAGACTGCGAAGCAAAACCAACAATGGCCGCAATGATACCCGCACTAGCTAACAAACCATTGCCAAAAGTATTCAGCTCTGGTATAGATTTAAAAATAATAATGATGGCAATCAGGTAAACAAAGAAATCGACTGCGTTTTTAAGAAATTTATACTTAGTGGGGTCAACCTTGAGTTTGTAGGAGGCAATCCGCACAAAGCGCCCAATGCTAAACTTAATAATAAGCGATATGATAAAGGCGAAAACCAGTATGACCAGGGCTAATACAAGTTGTTCCCAGCGGTTATCCAGGGCTGCAAATTTCATAATGAGCTAAATTTAAGTTAAAAACTTAATCAAGTGCACAAATCTTATTGATTAGTGGTAAAACTATTCCACAATTAGGTTTAATATTGCGGACATGGCTCTATCACTTTCAAACATAAAGGCACCCATCGCTTCAGAAATGGACGAGTTTGAGCGAAAGTTCAGGGCTTCTATGAAAACGAAGGTTTTGTTGCTGGACAAAATCATGAATTACATTGTGAAGCGCAAGGGTAAACAAATGCGCCCCATGTTTGTTTTCCTGACTGCCGGAGCAACGGGCTCAATTACAGAAGCTACGTACCGAGGTGCCTCTCTCATAGAATTATTGCATACAGCTACCCTTGTTCATGATGATGTAGTCGACAACGCGGATTATCGCAGGGGCTTCTTTTCGGTTAATGCACTTTGGAAGAATAAGATTGCAGTATTGGTGGGCGACTTCCTGCTATCCAGGGGCTTAATACTGTCGGTAGAACACAAAGATTTTAGTTTACTGAGCATAGTAACGGACGCGGTACGGGAAATGAGTGAGGGCGAATTACTGCAAATGGAGAAGTCGCGCCAACTTAATATTACTGAGGAAGTTTACTTTCAAATCATCAGGCAAAAGACTGCCTCCCTGATCGCCTCCTGCTGTTCGGTAGGTGCCAGATCTTCCGGGGCTACTGATGAAATGGTGGAAACCATGCGTTTGTTTGGTGAGAAGATTGGTATGGCTTTCCAAATTAAAGACGATCTCTTTGATTACGGAGAAGAAGAGGTGGGTAAGCCTTTAGGGATAGACATCAAGGAGAAGAAGATGACTTTGCCTTTGATACATGCCCTCAGCAAAGCTTCATGGTTGGAGCGCAGAAGAATTATGGGCATTGTGCGTAATGAGAGCAGTAAGCCTAAAAAAGTGAAAGAAGTGATTGAATTTGTGCGTAACTCGGGCGGTATAGAATACGCACAAGCTGTTATGAATCGTTTTCATACCGATGCTATTGCATTGGTTAAAGACCTGCCTGATTCGGCTTATAAGCGCTCACTGGTGCAATTGGTTCAGTTTACCATTGAGAGAAACAACTAGGCAATAAACGTTATTAAGCTAAAAAAACAATAGCCAAGGGTTATGCCCCTGGCTATCGTCATTATAGATTTATATTATTTAAGCCATTTGTGCAGTAAGCTTTTGTGCCAATACCGATTTAGGAACGGCACCAACTTGCTTGTCTACTACCTGACCATTTTTGAAAACCAATAGGGTAGGGATGCTACGCACGCCAAACTTGGCTGTCATGGTGGGGTTTTCGTCTACATTCAGTTTTCCGATTACCGCTTTGCCTTCGTATTCACCGGCAAGTTCTTCTACCACAGGGCCGATCATTTTACAAGGACCGCACCATTCTGCCCAGAAATCTACCAAAACAGGCTTATCAGAGTTTACAAACTGTTCAAAGTTTGAGTCGTTTATTTCAATTGCCTTTCCCATTGTTATATGTGTAAGAGTTTTTAATAATCTACTAACCGAACACGAAGGTAAGGGGAATAGTTCAAAAGCACTACAGGAAAATATAGGCTTTAAGGCAAAAAAGCAGCCGGTTCAGATTCGGGCTACAGGATATCAGGGTTTTGACTAAAAAAGTGTGATTGGGTTTTATAGAGTTATTCCTGTAATAGATGCTAAACTTTCACTATTAATAAACCACCTCAACCTCCACCAGCTTCTTCATTTCTTTTACCATGTCATTAATCGGGTTGATGCGGAACTTTCGCGATAGTAATTCCAGACTGATGTTTTCCTGCTCGTCTCTGATTTTTAAATAGAATGGTGTGTTGCCGCTAAAGGTTGTGCAAAGTGTCTCGATGCCTTTGATCAACTCTGCATTAATTTCATGTGCATTCAGTTTTGCCTGAACACCTTTGCAGCGCTTTACACCGATTTCATTCAGCAATTCAATGGCGCGAATTTTCATTTCCACGTTTTGCTGTCCCCAGCTGTTCTTGATTACTGAACCTTCCACCAACACAAACCACCCTGTATTCATGAAGTTTTTGAATTTCAGATAATCTTCACTGAAAAGGGTGAAGGTATAATTGCCGCTATAATCTTCTAATGTAAACTTGCCGAAAGGTCTGCCGGTCTTAGTAGTCCTGTGCTCAACCGCAGAAATAATACCACCTACTTTCACTTCTTTGCCTAGCAGTGGCTCAATGTCATTCAACTGCTGGCAATTTAAATTGCTGAATGATTCAAGTTCGAACCTGAAATTATCCAGGGGATGACCGGAAATATAAATCCCGACAACTTCTTTTTCCAGATTGAGTTTTTCAATTTCACTAAAGGGCTCTACATTTTCTACCCTGGGCTTAGGCATGGCTACTGTAGCTGTTCCTCCAAACAAACTTACCTGCGAGCTGAGCTCTTCCTGCTGTGTTTTTGACGCATAGCGCATTGCTTTTTCAATCAGACTGCTGTCGCCATCTTTAGAGAAAATATATTGCCTGCGGTGTATGCCTTCAAAGCAATCGAAAGCACCAGATTGCGCCAGACATTCGTATGTTTTTTTGGTTACGCTTTTCGAAGACAAGCGTTTAGTAATATCGAAAATATCTTCGTAAGGTCCGTGTGTTTCACGTTCTTCAATAATGGCGCGTACGGCTGAATCACCTGCTCCTTTAATTGCCCCTAATCCAAAACGAATTTCTCCGGCTTTGTTTACTTCAAAGTATACCCCTGATTCGTTTACGTGTGGGCCCAATACTTTTAACCCTGAACTTTTGCAATCTTCAATAAAGAAGGTAACGTTCTCTAAGTTGCTTTGTGAGTGGGTAAGCACTGCGGCCATGTACTCAGCCGGATAGTTAGCCTTTAAATAAGCTGTGTGATAAGCAACCAGTGAATAGCAGGTAGAGTGCGACTTGTTAAAAGCATATTGTGCAAATGCTTCCCAGTCTTTCCAGATTTTTTCGCAGATATCTTCCGGATGATTATTTTTTCTGCAGCCTTCGATAAACTTGCTCTTCATTTTATCGAGCACGTCTTTCTGCTTTTTACCCATGGCTTTACGCAGCACGTCAGCATCACCTTTACTAAAGCCTGCCAGTTTCTGCGAAAGCAACATCACCTGCTCCTGATACACAGTGATACCATAGGTTTCGGCTAAGTTATCTTCCATTTCAGGCAAGTCGTACTTGATCGGCTCGCGACCATGCTTGCGGTTAATAAATTGGGGTATGTATTCCATTGGCCCTGGACGGTACAGGGCGTTCATGGCAATTAAATCTTCAAACTTATCGGGCTTAAGCTGACGCAAATACTTTTGCATGCCCACACTTTCAAACTGGAAAGTACCGGTGGTATCACCCCGTTGAAAAAGTTGATACGTATTCACATCATCGAGTGGGATGTCATCTACAACAATTTCAATCCCCTTACTCTTTTTAATATTTTTAATGGCACTGTTAATCACCGACAAAGTTGTCAGTCCCAGGAAGTCCATCTTCAACATCCCGGCACTTTCTACTACGCTGTTATCGAATTGTGTAACCAGCATGTCGGAATCTTTGGCCGTAGATACAGGCACAAACTTGGTCAAATCATCTGGTGTGATGATAACACCACAGGCATGCGTTCCTGTGTTGCGTACAGAACCTTCTACACGTTTAGCCTGGTGCAATACCCTTGATCGCAGGTCATTGCCGTTAAGGACTTCTTTCAATTCAGGTACTTCAGCAAAAGCTTTCTCTAACGTAGTCCCTGGACGCTCCGGCACGAGCTTAGCCAGTACGTTGGCTTCTGTCAGAGAAAGTTCCATAACACGGGCACAATCGTGAATGGAGGATTTGGCAGCTTCTGTACCGTACGTAATGATCTGGGCTACCTGGTTTTTACCGTACTTCTGAATTACATAATCTAAAACCTTCTGTCGGCCTTCATCATCAAAGTCAATATCAATATCGGGTAGTGAAACACGATCCGGATTTAAGAAACGCTCGAAAAGTAAATCGTATTTAATAGGATCAACATTGGTAATGCCAATGGCATAGGCTACTGCCGAGCCTGCTGCGGAACCACGACCAGGCCCAACGGATACGCCCAACTCTTTTGCCTTGTTTGTGAAATCCTGAACAATGAGGAAGTAACCCGGGTATCCGGTTTTCTTAATCGTCTCAAGCTCAAAATCCAGGCGGTCAGTAATGGCTTGTGTTAACTCACCATATTTTTTACGGGCACCTTCATAAGTGAGGTGGCGCAGGTAAACATCTTCAGAATCAAAGCCTGCCGGAATATCAAACTTAGGGAGTAATACGTTGCGTTGAAGTTTATAGCTTTCTACTTTATCAATAATTTCACTCAGTGTTTCAATGGCTTCAGGCAAATCACTGAAGAGCTGCTTCATCTCATCCTGTGATTTGAAATAGTACTCCTGGTTAGGTAAACCGTAGCGATTGCCTCTTCCGTAACCGATTGGGGTAGATTTCAATTCCTGTTCTTTAATACAGATCAGGATGTCTTGCGCATCGGCTTCTTCCTTGGTTAAATAGTAAACTTCATTGGAAGCAAAATATTTTACACCATGCTTTTTGGCAAAATCAAGTAGCACTTCGTTAACGTGATCTTCCTGCTTTAAACCATGTCTGTTTAATTGCACATAAAAATCTTCACCAAAAAGTTGTTGCCACCATACAAAAGCTTCTTCAGCCTGTTTAGTACCAACATTAAGAATCAGGTAGGGGATCTCAGAAGTAAGACCACCAGTAGTTGCAATCAAACCTTCGTGATACTGTGTAATCAGTTCTTTATCAATACGTGCATGAATACCATAGAGCCCTTCGATGAAGCCGAGTGAGCTTAACTTAGCCAGGTTGTGGTAACCATCTTTATTCTTCGCAAGCAAAATCTGGTTGAAGCGCTTGTCAGGATTGTCTTTAGTGAATTTTAACTTCTTTCTCTCTTCTGCAACATAGAACTCACAACCCACTATGGGTTTGATTCCGTGGTCAAGTGCTTCACGTACAAACTTAAAGGCACCATACATATTGCCCAAGTCAGTAAGTGCCACAGCCGGCATACCTTCTTCTTTAGCTTTGTTGATGATGCGTTTAATATCTGCAGTTGCCTGCAAAACTGAATATTGTGAATGGAGGTGTAAGTGAACAAAGGGTTTATCTTTTAAGCGCTCTGCATGATCTTCCGTAGATTTTGTTCCGCTTAGTTTCTGTTCTTTTTTAGCAAAGTTGGCTGCCTCTAAATTAGGTTCTTCGTAGGTGATGTTTTCTGGTGCGGCACCATCGAAAGGTTTTACTGCTTTTACGTTGATCAAACCAAAAAAGCATCGACCGGTTGCGGCTACATCATAGGCCGCATCGTGGGCATCACCGAAATCTTTTCCGAATAACTTTTGGTGTAGCTCCACCAGCTTCGGCATTTTAAAACGCCCGCCAGGTCCACCAGGTAATTTACAAAAGTCTATACCCGCTTCAGCAGTATCTGTTCTGGATAAGGAAAGGAATTTATCTGCACTGTTGTCGGTGCGCAAGAGTTCAGCTCCGATTATACTGATATCAAACTCAATATTATGACCAACCAGTACGGCAGTTTTGTTTAAGTCTTGAAGAAAAAGCGTGAGTACTTCATGCAAATCTTCACCTTCTTCCAAAGCCCGTTTGGTGGAGATACCGTGAATCTGTTCTGCATTAAAGGGAATGTCAAAACCCACTGGTTTCACTATCAGGTTATTGCGCGAAATCAGCTTACCTGTATGATCATGCAGCTGCCAGGCCAATTGTACAAGCCTTGGCCAGTTATCAAAATCAGTAATAGGGGCAGTTTTATTCCGCGGAAGCCCGGTGGTTTCCGTATCAAAAATCAAATACATAAAACAGTGGTGGTTGTGGTGTAAAAATACGCAAGCCTTTAAACTTAAAGCCAACAAAGGGCGGCTGATTTGCATTGAAATTCATAATATTTCAATATCCCAAAAATGGAAAAACCTGGTCTGGTAATTCAGATTTTGGAAAAATGGTATTCTTATTTAAAATCAATTGTTTAGTAATCAATTACTTATGTATTGGCCTCCAACTTGGTATATAGTCGGAAATTAAAATCATGAAATCCCTCATCAAGTTCATCCGTAAAGAATGGTTCTTGTTCATCACCGTCACAATTCTGCTCCTGATTATCTGGTTATTCGAGTTTTGCGGCTTTTGCTAAACCTTATTATATGATACTTGCCTTAACTATTATATTACTGAAATGGCTTAGCAGCCGGAGAAAGCTTAACCTAAGCACAGGCGCTTAGCTATTCCCTTTCAATCGGTTGAAATAATCTTATTTAGAATCCTTTTAAAGTATCCCGGCTTTTGTTTGCTAAACCACTGAGAACTATTTTTGGCTCCGTACCTAAATAATTCTTCTGATAATTCTATGAATTGGTTTATCACACTCTTTACCAGCACCCTCGGTCGCAAGTTGCTGATGGCGCTTACTGGCCTGTTCCTCATCCTTTTTTTGTTGGTTCACCTTATTGGTAATCTTCAATTATTGAATGATGATGGCGGAAAGTCCTTTAATATTTATGCGGAGTTCATGAGTACCAACCCGCTTATCCAAATTATATCCAAGGGTAACTTTTTCTTCATTTTACTACACATCACAGTTTCTCTTTTTCTGAGTATTAAAAACAGAAATGCAAGAGGCACAGAACGTTACGCAGTTAATAGTGGTAATAAATCTGCCTGGTCATCGCGTAATATGGGTATTCTGGGAACCCTGGTATTAGTTTTTCTGGTTATTCACTTAAAAGATTTTTGGGCCGCCATGCACTTTACTGAAATGCAAAAAGTGGTTTACGATGGTGTTGAATACCGAGATATCTATTCTACCGTTGCCCTATGGTTTGGCAAAGGCTGGTATGTTGGCTTATATGTTTTTTGTATGACGGCTGTAGGCTTCCATCTTTGGCATGGTTTCGCCAGTGCCTTTCAAACACTGGGTTTAAACCACCAGAAGTACAATCCCATTATCAATTTTGTGGGTAAAACTTTTGCCGTGGTTGTTCCGGCACTTTTTGCCTGGATACCGCTAAACATGTTCTTCTTTTAGTGGTTTTATTAAGCATCTACCTCTGATTAAAATATATGAAGTTAGACTCAAAAATTCCTGAAGGTCCGTTAGCAGAAAAATGGACAAAGCATAAGTTCAATGTGAAGTTGGTTAACCCTGCCAATAAGCGTAAGTATGACGTGATTGTTGTAGGAACCGGACTGGCAGGCGCCTCAGCAGCAGCATCACTGGGTGAACTTGGCTACAACGTAAAAGCATTCTGTTTTCAGGACAGTCCACGCAGAGCACACAGCATTGCTGCTCAGGGTGGTATTAATGCCGCAAAAAATTATCAGAATGATGGTGATAGCGTTTACCGTTTATTCTATGACACAATAAAAGGTGGAGATTACCGTGCGCGCGAGGGCAACGTGTATCGTCTGGCCGAAGTAAGTGTAGATATTATAGATCAGTGCGTAGCACAGGGCGTTCCGTTTGCACGTGAATATGGTGGCTTGTTGGCCAACCGTTCTTTCGGTGGGGCGCAAGTGTCCAGAACATTCTATGCACGCGGTCAAACCGGACAACAATTATTACTGGGTGCTTATAGCGCCCTGAACCGCCAGATTGCTAACGGCAAAGTAAAGATGTACAACCGTACAGAGATGCTTGATGTTGTATTAGTAGATGGCAAAGCAAGAGGTATTGTTACCAGAGATTTAGTAACAGGTAAAATAGAAACACATAGTGCCCACGCTGTACTATTATGTACTGGTGGCTATGGTAATGTGTTTTACTTGTCTACAAATGCGAAAGGATCGAATGTAACGGCATCCTGGAGAGCACATAAAAAAGGTGCCTTGTTTGGCAACCCATGCTTTACACAAATTCACCCTACTTGTATTCCGGTTTCAGGCGATCACCAGTCTAAGCTTACGCTGATGAGTGAGTCACTTCGCAATGACGGACGTGTATGGGTACCCAAAGTTGCCAAACCCGGACTGAAAGCAACTGAAGCTTCGTCCATTCCTGAATCGGAAAGAGATTACTTCTTAGAAAGAAAATACCCATCATTCGGTAACCTTGTACCACGCGATGTGGCTTCAAGAAATGCGAAAACAGTTTGCGATGAAGGACGCGGTGTAGGTGCAACAGGTTTAGCTGTATTCCTGGATTTCTCTGATGCGATTAAGCGTGATGGTGAAGCGGCTATTCGTGCCAAGTATGGTAACTTGTTTGACATGTATGCGCAGATTACCGGAGATAATCCTTACAAAGGCCCTATGATGATTTACCCTGCTGTCCATTACACCATGGGCGGTTTGTGGGTAGATTATAATCTAATGACAACTATCCCAGGTTTATACGCCTTGGGTGAAGCCAACTTCTCTGACCATGGTGCAAACCGCTTGGGTGCCAGTGCGCTTATGCAGGGTCTTGCTGATGGTTATTTTGTAATTCCGTATACACTTGGTGATTACTTGTCAGGTTTGCCTTATGAGAAAGTAAGCACGGATCGTCCTGAGTTTAAGGAAGCAGTTGATACAGTGAACAGTCGTATCAATAAATTGCTGGCTATTAAGGGTAAGAAGACGGTAGATCAATTTCACCGCGAGTTGGGCCTAACCATGTGGGAGTATTGTGGTATGTCACGTAATGCTGATGGTTTGAAAACAGCCAAAGCAAAGATTCAGGCTTTGAAGAAAGAGTTCTGGACGAATGTAGCTGTTTTAGGTGGTGCCACAGAATTGAATCAGGAGTTGGAAAAAGCTTTGCGCGTAGCTGACTTGATAGAGCTTGGTGAGTTGATGGTAGATGATGCCTTTAACCGCGAAGAGTCTTGTGGAGGTCACTTCCGTGAAGAATCTGCTACCCCTGATGGAGAAGCTAAGCGTAAGGATGATGAGTATGCTTACGTAGCTGCGTGGGAATTTAAAGGTGAAGACCAACCAGAGCAATTACACAAAGAAGAATTGATTTTTGAAAATGTTAAGTTGACACAGCGTAGCTATAAATAATTATGAAGATTACGTTAAAGATTTGGAGACAAAAAGACAGCAATAGCAAAGGTGCTTTTAAAACGTATGTTGCTGAACATGTTTCGCCAGACATGTCCTTTCTGGAAATGCTGGATGTATTAAACAACGACCTGATCAGAAAAGGAGAGGAGTCTGTTGCATTTGATCATGATTGCCGCGAAGGTATTTGTGGTATGTGTAGTTTATACATCAACGGTCACCCGCATGGTCCTTTGCAAACTACTACTTGCCAGTTGCACATGCGTAGCTTTAAAGATGGCGAGACCATTACCATTGAGCCCTGGAGAGCGAAGGCATTTCCGGTAGTGAAAGATTTAGTCGTTGACCGCAGCGCATTTGATCGTATTCAGCAGTCGGGTGGTTATGTTTCTGTAAACACTGGTGGTGTACCCGATGCTAACGAAATTCCTATTCCTAAAAAGATTGCTGATGAAGCTTTTGACGCAGCCACTTGTATTGGTTGTGGTGCTTGTGTAGCCGCCTGTAAAAATGCTTCTGCGATGTTGTTTGTGAGTGCTAAAGTTTCTCAGTTTGCATTGTTGCCACAGGGTAAACCTGAACGCAAAGAGCGTGTGGAGAAAATGGTAGCGCAAATGGATGCGGAAGGTTTCGGAGCTTGTACCAACACCGGTGCTTGTGAAGCGGAATGTCCTAAAGGCATCAGCATCACCAACATTGCCCGCATGAACCGCGAATACTTCTCTGCTATTACAACTTCTTATGAGGTTGCCGTGAAGGGTGGCGATTAAGATTTTATTTTGTTAAGATAAATAGACAAGGGGCGTAAGCCCCTTTGTTTTTTTACGATGGTGCTGATCATTCCCGACAGGTGTTGAATTCCAGACTCCTCGGTTATGGTATCGACCCATAAAAGAGCTTCCCTGTCATCTAAGCAAGCTATTTTGTTTCCATGAGGATTCCATACAGCACTGCCACCTGCCCCTCTAAAATTATCTGCCGGACCAATCATGTTTACTAATAATGTCCACCACTGATGATGCTTGCTAATAGCAGCGTAGTGCTCCTGAACTTTTGTAATACCAACTGCAGATTTTGCAACACTTGCCAGATACACAGACGCTTTCATTTTTGCTGCTTCTGCGGCATGCACAAGCAGGGTAGATTCGTAACAAATGGCTGGGGCAATTCGCTCTTCTAAATCCCAGATTACTTCTTCTTTCCCCGTTGTAAAATAAGGTAACTCATCTGCATGTAAATAGCGCTTACAATAGGTAGACGGTGTTTGATTGGCTTGTATGAGGGTAAGGCCGATTCCAATGCCATCTCTTAATTGAATGGGTCTGCCTACAAGCATATTGACTTGACGATCATTAGAGAACATCTGGAATGATTTGATGAAGGCATCGCATACGCTTACTGTTTCCTTTGCAAGGGTTGGTTCGTAGTTGATCAACGAGAGCTCAGGAAATACAACAAGAGTGCATTGATTTTTCAACGCACTTTCTGCCGCTTGGATGTGTCGATCGAAATTGTGCTTGAGATTTCCGCTTAATGATTGAATTTGAGCTAAGCCGATTCTCATAAAACTGTTTTTATCTTACAGTTTATCCCTTAATGCACTCATCACCTTATTGGCAAAAACAAAATCATCCAGCTCTTTTACACCTGAGTGTGTAACATCATCTTTACTGCCTTCCCAGAGTTTATGCCCTTTGTACAAGTACATAATGTTATCACCCATACCCATTACAGAATTCATATCATGGGTAACCACTACGGTAGTCGTTTCTAATTCATAGGTAATATCCTGAATCAATTCATCAATCAGAATAGAAGTTTGCGGATCAAGACCTGAGTTAGGTTCATCACAGAACAGATAGGCAGGGTTGTTAACAATAGCACGAGCAATACCCACACGTTTTTTCATACCACCACTGATTTCTGATGGCATTTTTTTACCGGCATTTTCCAGTCCCACACGTTTCAAACAAAAGTTAACCCGATCCATTTTCTCATCAGGTTTCATTTTAGTAAGAATGTCGAGTGGGAACATGACATTTTTCTCTACCGTTTTCGAATCGAAAAGCGCACCGCCCTGAAAAAGCATGCCAATTTCCCTTCGGATCTCGGCTTTCATATCGTGATCGGCATCTGAGAAATTACGCATGTCGTAAAACACTTTACCTTCATCAACGGCAATTAAGCCAACGATGCATTTTAACAACACACTTTTACCAGTACCGCTGGATCCAATAATGAGATTACACTTTCCTTTTTGAAATTCACCACTAATGGCTTCCAACACCATTTTATCATTAAAGGATTTAGAAATTTCTTTGATCTTGATCATGCCAGTAATAATTGAGCGAGTAAATAATCGGCAATAAGCACTGCGATAACACTATTGGTTACAGCGCCCGTGGTAGCAATACCTACCTCCAAGGCACCACCTTGTGTGTAAAATCCTTTGAAAGAGGATATAGAAGAAATCAGAAAGGCAAAAGCAACGGACTTGATAAGTGCAAAAGTGATGGTAAATTCATTAAACACGAAGCGTATACCAAAAATGTATTCCGGGGGTGTAATAATTCCTGTTGCCGCGCCAATCAAATAACCACCAAAAAGTGAACAAAAGCCTGCGATTACTACTAACATGGGGTACATGAGCATGGACGCTATAATTTTTGGAAGAACCAAATAAGAGATAGAATTTATGCCCATTACCTCAACTGCATCAATCTGCTCAGTTATCCGCATGGTACCTAAACCACCGGCCATGCTTGAACCAACTTTTCCGGCATAAATAATAGCCATAATGGTTGGTGCCAATTCTAATACGGTCATCTCCCTCACTACTTGCGCAATAACATAACGCGGTATAAGGGGACTTACTAAATTATAGGCTGTTTGTACGGTAGATACTGCCCCTATAAAAGTGGAGACCAGTATAACTAGGAAAAGAGATCCTATACCAATGGAGATACATTCGTCTAAAACAAGCTTATAATAGGTTTTAAACGACTCTCTGTTAATAAAAAGAGACCGCAAGAAGATAAAATAACGGCCTACCTCATAAAAAAACTTCATAACAAAGGGGGTATAACTATCTTGCTAAGGTAGAAAAATAATCTTACTCAGCATTTTATGAATAAACTCATTGTAGTCAGCGGTGCCACAAAAGGCATAGGCCGGGCAATTGTCGAAGAATTTCTTCAGCATGGTTTTGACGCAGTTATCTGTGCACGTAAAATGGCCGATCTCACCACCATGAAGACCGAGGTAGAAACGAGATTTGCTAGTAGCAAGCTTTATATTTTTCAGGCCGATATGGCCGTTAAACAACAGATAAATGATTTCGCAAGCTTTGTAAGATCACTCAACAGACCCATTGAAGTATTGGTGAATAATGCAGGCTTTTTTGTGCCGGGTGAAATTGCCACCGAACCAGACGGAACACTGGAAAGTATGATAGATGCAAATTTGTACAGCGCTTATTACTTAACCAGGGGCCTGATTCAGCCTATGCGGGAAGCGAAAGCCGGACATATTTTTAACATCTGCTCTATAGCGAGTATCAAAGCCTATGCCAATGGCGGTAGTTATGCGATTACTAAATTCGCCATGCTGGGTTTATCGAAGTGTTTGCGTGAAGAATTAAAGCCATATGATATTCGTGTAACTGCAGTATTGCCAGGGGCTACGAAAACAGCCAGTTGGGATGGTGTTGATTTACCAGACGACAGGTTTATGAGTGTGGAAGATGTAGCGGCTACTGTATATGCTTGTCATGCGATTTCAAAAAGAAGTGTAGTGGAGGAAATTTTAATTCGTCCTCAATTGGGTGATATTTAGTGCTAATAAAAAGTATGAATTGTTTGAGCTTTGGCATCAAAAGAAGATAAACAAAGCTCAACAATTTTATTGGCCAGTGTTTCTGGTGTAACCCATTTGCTCATATCTGCTGCTGGCATTGATTTACAGTTTTCTGCTGTATCGATTGTGCCTGGTACAATCACATGAATGGTCACTTTACTTTTATTTCGATCTGCATTGAGTATTTCAGCCAGGTTTAACAGCATGGCTTTTGAAAGTGTATAGGCCAGCGCAAAAGCTCCACTCGCTAATTGATGCGCACTTTTCGATCCAATGAGTATAATGTTTCCGCCACCCTTTTTCTGCATGTGTTCATACATTGGGCGAATAAGCGTATAAGCCGTTTTGAAATTTAAAGTGAGCATTTTCTCAATGGAAGCATAGTCTGTTGCAGAGAGATCGCCCATATCAAATCCACCGGCAATGAGCGCAGCGGAGTGAATCTCTTGATGCTTTTGTATACAACGCAAGACTAGTGCATTAGCAGCCACTTCATCGGTAAGATCAAGTTGATTGTAGTGAACGTATTCGCCAGAAGCTTGCTCTTTACGTACAAGGGCTTCTACAAAGAATTGTTGTTGAAGTTTTCTCACAAGGGCTTCTCCTAAATTTCCCGCTGCCCCGCTAACGATACAGACAGGTTTACTCATTTTGGTTTTTTGCGTTTAGGTCCGTATGAAACAAAAGGTTTAATCTTTTTCGGTTTAGGTTTTTTCTCTATGAAAAGATAACGGGAATACCCGAGCGTTAAGGAGAAGAATAAGTCTCTTCTATCACCACCGATTTCATAGATGGTTTGATCATTGTTTGCCCTTTCAAGATAGTCAGCAGATCGTGGATCAAAAGCCCCCATATTGGCTCTGAAGTCGAAAGAAATCCGGGCATGGTCTGTTATATCCCAATCAGACCGAATACCTAATGAGCCTATTACCTGCACCATTTTAAAATCTGACTTTTTTAAGGTTGTTAAATTATTAACCTGAGGACTTACCACACCATCGTATTCAACCTGATAAGTATCGGGTAAAATGGAGTAAACCGTTGCCGGAAAACTGAGCTTGCTTCTGCTGTGCGTGATGCTTTCTTGGGCATTTAATAATTGGGCATAGCTGATACCGGCTACAAAACTTACCTTGAAAAACGATAGGTCAATGATATGCTTTTTATAAGAGAAGGGAAGCTGAAAGTAAGTGATGTTGACACTTCGCTCGCCAACTTGCCCGCGTTGCGTATTCAGGATGTTAAAAGTCTGACCGATTTGCGTGAGCTGTGGATCAATCATAAAACCAAATCCATTGTAATCAACGCCCACATGTATGCCTCCGGGAATGAAATCTGCACCATATTTAGCCTGGTAACGCGGATCGATGTTGATACCGTCATCGAAAGTAAAGGTGGAGGTGAGTCCACTGAAAGCCCCTACTGAATACGTAATCTCTTTTTGAGCATAGCCTACCGTTGATGCGAGCATCAATAAAAGCAATAATAAATGCGTGCGATCCAACGGGGGGTTCACTGGCAAAGAGGGTAGAGGTTATTTATAACCTGCAAAATAACAATTAATTACAGTTGATGAAGATAGAAAATTACTGATTTCGACTATTAACGGTTTTTAGCGGTTAGTAGAGTATGGCGCCTAATGTTATTTGAAATAGGCCGGTGTTTGAATAGGCAGTCCGATAAGTGAGCACATCATCAATAATACTGACAGATCCCCTTTCAATATGTCTTGAGCGGTCACCAGTTAAGTAGCTAAGTCTGATAAAGAAAGAAGCATGTGCCTGGGGCAAGTCAGATTCACTGCTGTCTTGTTTCCTGGTATGCAAGCCTATACCGAAGCCATAACCCAGACTGCCATCATTTTCGCTGTCAATTAAAATTTCCTCTTCACTGTCATCAAAAATGGTCTGATCGACCTTTATACGGCTGTTCATTACATGCGCTCCTGCCAATCCTTCACCAAAAATGGCCAACTTTCCTCTTACAGGAAGATAAAGACGAGCCACAGGGCCAATGAAGAATTTATTATAGGAGGTTTTATAGCGGATATCTGTGAAAGGATCAGTTGTTTTATCTCTCCCAAAAGTATGAATGGAAAAATCGATACCGAACAACAGGGGTGAGGCTCTTTTTTTTCCAAAGGGATTAAAGCCAAAGCCTGTAGAAAACCCTAAGGTGATTTCACCAAAATCGCTTTGCAGATTTTGTTTAAGCTGCTCGCCCGGTATGCCTGTTTCCAGGCCCAGGTAGAAATAACCCGGAATAATGTTAACGGGTTTTTCAAGTGCATAATTATCGGGATCTACCTGCTGGGCAAACAAACTCATGGAGAGCATGAGTAACGTTGTACAGGTAGCCAGTATTTTTTTCATCAGGCCAGGTTGTGATATACGTTTTGTACATCATCGTCATCTTCCAGGGCATCAACAAGCATTAATACTTCGTCTTGTTCTGCCTCACTGAGTTCTTTGGTAGTGGTTGGCAGATAATGCAGTTCTGCACTAATCGCTTCAATCTTTTTGTCTTCCAGGAATTTTACCATTAACCCAAAGTCTGTGAACTTGGTATGTATTACGGTTTCCTCTTCATTTTGTTCTATATCTTCGGCACCGGCATCGATCAAATCCAACTCCAATTCTTCCAGGTTTAAAACATTGGGTGCGAACTTAAAAACACCCTTACGCTCAAACATAAAAGCTACGGAACCAGAATTGCCCATGCTGCCATTCTTTTTGGAGAAAACAAGGCGCACATTCGCAACGGTGCGGGTAGGGTTATCTGTTGCACACTCTACCAGAATGGGTACGCCATGCGGGCCGTAACCTTCATAGATCACTTCCTGATAATCTTTATCATCTTTTGACGTGGCACGTTTAATAGCAGCCTCTACCTTGTCCTTAGGCATGTTCAAGCCTTTGGCGTTTTGTATTATCGTGCGAAGCTTTGAATTGGTGTCAGGATTACCTCCCCCCGCTTTTACAGCAATGTTTATTTCCTTGCCAATTTTGGTAAAGGCTTTAGACATTTTCGCATTGCGGGCGAAAATCTTGTGCTTACGTTTTTCAAATACACGTCCCATAAGAATTGATTAAGATTGACAAAAATAGAAGGCTTTGACCATACCTCAAAGGCCTGATTTTATGATATTTTCTTGATAGTTGACAGTAGGCAATAAGACGGAGTAAATTAACAACTGAGTTATGTACTCAATATACCTGTAGCGAGCACATTAGGGGTTAATTGACAGTAGACAAGCCTCCCTTGTCAATTGCTTTTTGATTACTGTCAACTATAAATTAACTCCCTGACAACAATTTCTGCAAGGTGGCCTTGCGATTCACCTTACCCGTAGGTGTCATTTCAAAGGCATCGGTATAAAGAATTGTTTTTGGTATTTCGTGTTTTTGTAAGTGCTTTTGTAATTCCTGAAGCAGGCCTTCTTCATTCATTTTACTCTTACTTTCTATAATCAGGCTTACCTTATCCCCCAGCTTTGCATCGGGTAAACTACTTATAAAAAAAGGGTGATTAATAAATAGTGAAGCGAAAACAAGTTCTATTGTTTTTTCAATTTTTTCGGGATATAGTTTAATCCCTCCTGAGTTAATTACATTGTCGGCTCTTCCGAGCCACTTAAATGTGACCGCATCAAGCATTTCAACAACATCATTGGTTACAATAGATACCGGCAGATAATTGGTTTGAATGATGAGACAATTTCTTTTGTCTACATCTAGTGTAACACCGGGCAAAGCTTTAAAAGCTGTGTCAATATGAACACCGGATATTTTTTGTAGAGCGATATGCGAAAGTGTTTCGGTCATACCATAAGTTTGGTAAACATCGCTTGTTGCTTTGTTTAAAATTTCCATCAGCATGGCAGAAACAGGAGCGCCCCCCACGATTATTTTTTTGATGCGCTTCAATTCACTAACACCCATTTCGGTGCAAATAGTTTCTGCCTGATAAGGGACCAAGGCAGCAAAATCAAATTGTGCCTCAGCAGGCAACTGACGTAAGGGATTACTTATTGGCTCTACCGAAGTGATATTCAGATTTCCAACCAGACAACGTACCAGCATCATAATACCGGCAATGTATTGGGTTGACAAGCAGATTAAAGCCTGGTCATTTTCTTTTAATCCTAATGCGTTGATGGTAGCTGTTGCAGAGGCAATCAATTGTTCACGCGTAACTTCAATTTTTTTAGGTGTTCCGGTTGAACCACTGGTCTGCAGGATAAATATTTGTTGATTATTCAGCCAGCGATGAATGAAATCAAGACTTGCTTTTTCAAAATCACTTTCAGGCGTAACCTTTCCTTGTTGTATGGAAGAAAGTGAAATGTGTTTATTATTTAACAGAAGGTGTGTATGCGAATAATGCATTGCATCATGCTGGTGATAAACTTTTCAAATCACTTTTAAAGCGATCGATGATGAGTTTCTCTTTTTCGCTATACCCACTGCACGATTCAGCAACTTTCTGCATAACGCGAACAGCCGTTGCTTTTAACTCTGGGGTCAGGTGTTCTCTGTATTTTTTTAAATCGTGTAAGGCTTCGTTGTAAGCAATATCAATACTGGGTTGTGTAACCTCATCCAATAACTCGAAACGACTTTGTGCTACCCAGGAATTGAAATCAAGTTCTTCTTCCACAATTTGATTGAAGGTCATGCGCTCTTCTGCGCTTAAGCCTTTGTCAGCTTTAGCGATTACATAAGCCATTTCAGCAATAGCACGATAGATTTCTCTCTGTTCAATTTGCATGGTAATGTTTATTCGTCTTATACGAGTAAGCTCTAATTTCAGTTTTTTAATCTATAAAGTAAAGCCTGATGAAAAGAAAAACCGCCATATCCATGAAAGTTGTTTAAAATCTTTTCTGAATATGGCGGTTGTCCTTGATTAAATCCCTTACGGGAACTTAGGATATTTTGACCAGTCTGGATCACGTTTTTCTAAGAAGGCATTTTTACCTTCTTTCGCTTCCTCAGACAAGTAGTAGAGGAGGGTAGCATTCCCGGCAAGTTCCTGGATACCTGCCTGACCGTCCAGTTCAGCATTGAAGGAAGACTTGAGCATGCGCAAGGCGATCGGGCTTTTGGCTATCATTTTCTTTGCCCAGGCCACATAGGTTTCTTCCAGCATTTCCAGTGGAACTACTTTATTGACAAGCCCCATGTCTAATGCCTCTTTAGCATCGTATTGATCGCAGAGATACCAGATTTCTCTAGCCTTTTTTTGACCGACCACACGGGCCAGGTAAGAAGCACCAAAGCCTCCATCGAAACTGCCTACTTTTGGACCGGTCTGTCCAAATCTTGCATTTTCAGCAGCGATAGAAAGATCGCAAACCACATGCAACACATGACCGCCACCAATGGCCCAACCGGCAACGGCTGCCACCACAGGCTTTGGAATAGAGCGGATCATTTTCTGAAGATCCAACACGTTCAGGCGAGGTGTGGCGTCTTGTCCAACATAACCACCATGACCGCGTACGCTTTGATCACCACCGCTACAAAAAGCTTTACCACCTTCTCCCGTTAAAATGATTACACGAACATCCATGTCTTCGCGACAGATGTTCATGGCATCAATCATTTCTTGTACAGTGAGTGGTGTAAAAGCATTGTGCACTTGTGGTCGGTTAATGCTGATGCGGGCAATGCCTTCGTACTTATGGAAAAGAATTTCTTTGTATTCTTTAATCGGTTGCCAGGGATATTTAAGATTCATAGCGTTCTTTTAGTTTTTTCTTAAAGCTTTCAAATATAGTCTTGTTCAATTGAGTGTCCGTTTCTATTTCAAGAATTTTTGGTGTTCCGTCATTCTCAAAAAAGTTTTTAAGCTGGTTACTTACTTTTTTTCTTGAATCAATAATCAGGTGATCGATGCCAAACTCTGCACAAAGATGTTTCGCGCTTAGCTTTTGTTTGGCCACAAAGTACTCGTCCACTTCTTTCAGATCGGCAGGGCCATCAATCAATTTAAAAATAACACCACCGTGGTTATTGAGTAATACTATTCTCAGGTTGGGTAGAGGATAATTATGCCAGAAGGCATTTCTATCGTAGAAGAAAGCAATGTCACCAGTAATCAGTACTTGTAATTTTTCAGGATTCGCCAGACAGTGACCAACTACGGTACTGGTGCAACCATCAATGCCACTGGTGCCTCGGTTGGCAAATACTTCAAGGCTGCTTTGATTTTCTGATAAGCCCACATAATTCGCATAGCGTACACTCATGCTGTTGGCCAGGTGTAAACTGCTGTCTTGCGGAAGGTTTTTAATGATATCGTTTACGATTTCAAATTCACCTAGTGTTGTAGCGGGGAAGAAATCAGAAATAAGTGCTTGTGCCTTTTGCTCTTCCAGTTGCCAGACTTGCTGATAATTTTCTTTTTTCTGCTTATCGAAATTTTCTTTTTTATCTAGAGTGCTCAAAAAATTAAAAAAACTTACTGGTGAAACAGAAGCTGTGTGTGTTAACGATTGATAAGTATCTGCTTGTTGCTCTTCAGTACCGATGTGCCAATGTACAATGGCCTTATATTTCCTTAAAAAAAGTTTTACTTGTTTGGCAATAACACCGCCACCAAAAGTAATCAGCAATTCAGGTTGGAGGGATTCTTTCAAACTATCCGGTGCCTGACCTAAGAATGCATCGGCATGTTTAATGGCTTGTGTTAACTTATGTTGGTTAGAAATGACATCTGCCAACACAGGTAAATTATGTTTTTCAATATTGAATTGAAGTAACTGCGTTAAGGCAAGATTGGCCGGTTGTTGTCCGGCAACAATCAATACTTTATTGTATTGTTTCCAATGTTTGGTAAAGATGGCTTTAGTATCATCACTCAATACAAACTCTTTTGGTGTATTGTTGATCACGCGAACATCTTTTACAAAATGTATCGGTTGATTATTGACAGGGTATAAAGGTTCACGCAGGGGTACGTTGATGTGTACTGGTCCTGGATTTTCGTTGTTAGTTAGGTTTAGGGCTTCATTAACAGAGCGGTTAATAGCCCAGACATTATCTGCATGTGCATATTCCTGGGGTAATTGGAAGAATCGCTTGACATGCTTACCAAATATATCTTGCTGATAAATGGTTTGACCATCTTGCTGACCAATCCATTCAGTTGGTCTGTCGCCTGAAAGTATGAGTAAAGGTATGCCCGAAAAGAAAGCTTCCGCTACTGCCGGTGCAAAATTGTAAAGCGCAGATCCTGATGTGCATATCAACACTACAGTTTGTTTACGCTCCTGTGCCATACCTAAAGCAACAAAAGCAGCGCTTCGTTCATCACTCAATACTTTGATACTAAAGCTTCCTTGTCGACTAAAAGCCAGGGTAAGTGGAGCGCAGCGAGAGCCTGGACATAATACTACCTGCCTGATTCCTTGCTGAGCACAGATTTCTGCTATGTTATAAATGGCCTGCACAACTAGCGTGTTGAAAGTGTATAGTTTTCAAAAATTACACTTAAGAGCGTATTCATTTTCATTTCAGTTTCTTCCCATTCTTTTTCAGCTACCGAGTCTATAGTTACTCCGGCACCTGCATACAATTGAGCAGAGGATTTTCTCCACTGCAAACAACGCAGGTTTACGAATAGCTCTGTGTTTTGCTGAATATTTACAGGGCCAAGATAACCGCTGTACAAATCGCGATCATAGCCTTCATGCTTCAACAGAAAATCAAGCGATAAATCTTTAGGCATGCCACACACGGCCGAAGTAGGGTGGAGGAGCTTGAGCATTACAGTACCCAATTGTGCAAAATTGGTTTCTTTCATGTCTACTTTAAAATCACTTTTAAGGTGCATGAGGTTACCGGCAATAATGGTTTTGGGACCATGTTCTTCATAGTCGCGTAGCCTTATCTTTTTAAAGCAGCTAATGATATAACGTTCTACCAGTGCCTGTTCTTCAATTTCTTTTTGTGTCCATGCCACGTTCTTGCTATCCGTTCCGGGTATCCAGGCTTTGGTACCAGCCAGGGCTACGGTTTTAAAAATGCGCTGGTCTTCAAGTGATACCAACAGCTCAGGCGTTGCGCCTAACCATGTGCCATGTTGAGGTGTGCTGACAAGCGAAACCATGGCTGTAGGGTAGCGCTGGCAGAGTGTATCAAAGGCTTCCAGTAAGTTGATGGAAGCTGCAATGATTTTGGTTCGCGATGGAACAATTTTCTCGGCCGCTCCTGCTTTAATGAGTTGTACAGCCTCATTGACCAAATTAACGTAATCACTTTTTACAGAAGTATCTTTAGCAACAGTATTCTTTTCATAAAATACGGGTGCCGCATCTATCGGCTTTAATTGTTTAAGCCAGGCATGGGCATTTGTTTCAGCAGCAGAACCTGGTTCTTCCAATGTTTGTTCAGCGAAGCGGAAGTAATAATCAGCCGTAAGGAAAGTTCGCTCTTCAGCCATAAAAGGCGCCAGCATAAAACCTTCGCTCAACTCTTCCAGTGCTGCATCTTCTGTGAGTAACTTTTCAGTTTTTGAGATAATCAGTTGCTGAATAGTTTGATTGGGTAAACGCCACAAAGCAACGGCATCGCCATTGGCAAAAGCATGATTGAGCAATACCTGCCAACAAGCCATTTTATCATTCAACTTTTGCGTATTTGCTGATTCTGTAGATTTCATCATCACAATCACAATTCCATTTTCACTACTTCTTGTCCATTACAGCCATGGTAATGCGACTGATACAAACCAACTCTTGCTTCTCGTTAAGGATTTTAATTTCCCATACCTGTGTTCTTCCACCAATGTGAATGGGTTTGGCTACACCTGTAACAAAGCCAGTTCTGGCGCTCTTAATGTGATTAGCATTAATCTCCAGTCCCACACAGTATTGTTTGCTGATATCTACACAGCAGGTAGCCGCTACACTACCCAGGGTTTCGGCCAGTACCACGGAAGCACCACCATGTAACAAGCCAAGGGGCTGATGGGTTCGATGGTCTACCGGCATTTTTGCTTCAATAAAATCAGCGCCAATGGCCGTAAATTCAATGCCTACATGTTCCACCATTGTGTTGGCAGACAGGCCATTAAGTGCTTGTAAAGTGATGCCTTCTTTGAAAATGCTCATTTGCTACTCTTTTGTTTGGAGGCTAACAATCAGAAAACCCAGAAAATACCGGATATCTTCTTATACTTGCGCCCGCTAAGCCATACCCTTAATAAATGGCTGGGCAAATTAGCCAAATTTGGAGCCCAAAAAAATCTATATCGTACGTCACGGTCAAACCGATTTTAACCTGCGCGGTATTGTGCAGGGGAGTGGTGTTGACAGCTCGCTCAATGATTTGGGTCGTGCACAGGCGGCTGCCTTTTTTGAGACATATGCTTCCATGCCTTTTGATAAAATCTATACCTCGGCCCTGCAGAGAACTGTGCAATCGGTGCAGCAGTTTTTAGATAAGGGGATAGCGTTTGAACAATTGGCGGGTTTAAATGAGATCAGCTGGGGCAATAAGGAAGGACAAGCCATTACACCTGAGGAGGACGAGTATTATCACTACATGCTGAAACAATGGCAACTGGGGAATACCTCACTTCGGATTGAGCAAGGCGAAAGTCCTGACGAGGTATTGGCCAGACTAAGAAGTGCCATGGATTACATCATGAGCAAGCCGGATGAAAAGACAGTGCTCATTTGTATGCACGGCAGGGCTATACGCATTTTGCTTTGTCTATTGTTAAACTATCCCTTAAAATCTATGGATATGTTTGAGCATCAAAATCTGTGCTTGTATGAGCTAAACTATACGGGCAGTATGTATTCTGTTGTTAAATATAACGATGTTGATCATCTGCGTTCTTTAAGCTGATTAAGGGCAGCCTTTGCTTTTGCATCGATGCTGTTTTTGTATTCGTGCTTTTTATAACTGAGGGCTTTATTAAAATACATTTTCGCTTCAGTCTTATCCTTATCCATTTTTAGATAACCCAATTGCAGTGCGGCATTGGGTGCAAAATACCAGGGTTGATCTCCACTCATGTCCAGCACCTGCTCATAAAATAAACGTGCTGCATTGCTATTGCCTGAAAGTTGCGCTAACCTGGCTTGTCGGTAATAAAATTCAACCTGATCTTTTTGCGTAGGCAGATCAGCAAGACTTACTTCATGTGCGGCTTTTCTCGCTTGGTCATAATAGCCGCCATCGGTAAGAAATCTTATGCTGGTTAATTTAGTATTGAGACCTTCCGGTGAATTAAGTATACGTGTTGCATATTTATCTGCTTCTGTATTTTCTGAATTAATGGCGCGCGCCAGAGTGTAATGATATTCTGCCTTGGTTTTGTTTTGTAATAACTGGTAACAAATGCCTGTTTTGAATTGGGCATCTTTTAAAAAACTACTTCCTTTAAAAAGCTTACTGTACTGTTGGAATGATAGTATAGCCTCTTCATAGTTACCCTTATATAACAAGGCTTCTCCTGCCAGGTAGTGAATAGCAGGCAGGTTTTGTGGCACTAAGGCTTTTAATAATTCCAGACTCCGGTCTGCATCATTATTTTTTAAGGCAAGGCTTGCACCTACAAAACTGATAAGGCTTGTGGATGGATAGTTTGTAATAAGTTCAGAGATGTAAGTTTTTGCGAGTAAAGGTTCTTGTGTTACGTAACCATGAACGAGCGCAAGAAAAATGCTGGCTTCGGTACTGACAAAGGAATTGGCTTTGCTTAATTGCTGTAGTTCCGCCAATCCTGTTTGTGTATTGCCCTCCATATTCATCATGCGCAATACCCAATCGTACTTTTCAGGTACAGCGCCTAAGAGTATTTGTAAAAGGCCATGCGTTTTAAGTATGGGTAAGAAGTTAGGATATTTTTTTCGGCCTTGTGCCGCCAGTTGGTAAGCTTTTCGCAATTTAAAAGCGCCATCAAATTCTTGTTCAAACTTGAGGTAAACGAAAGCCCATTGCAACTGAAGCTCTGCTTGTGCAAATATTACTTCAGCGCCAGATGGTTGACGCTCCAATTCAGCCAGCTGTTTTTCAAAGGCAAGTTCATAAGCATCCAACAGGCGCTTATCTTCATTAATTAATAATTCCAGGGTATTGCAAAGACTGGTGACGTAAATCGAATAAGCACTATTATCCTTTATTAAACTTCTGGCTTCTGTCCATTGCAAATCAAGGGCAAGTGCATGCGCTTTACTTTGCGAGAGCGAGACATTATCCTGGGCTTGAGCAACCAGGTGAAAGCAAAAAAGGCAAGCCATCAGGCTTGCCTTTTTAACCAGGAATTGAAAAGCCTTTGCTTTACTTTCCTTAATGAATAGCATTAACTTATTCAGCTGTTTTTCTTCTGCGTGTAGGTACAACCGTAACGGCAGGTTTAGCTGATTTAGGCTTGTCGCTTTCATCCAGTGTATCAATATCTACATCAGCTAAGATACGACCAGAGTGTTCGTCAATTACAATCTTTTTCTTTTCGCGGATTTCAGCAATTTTTTGAGGAGGGATCACGATGTTACAACCTTCAGCTGCGCCACGTACTACACGTACAACAGCAAGGCCGTTGGTAAGGCTTCCGCGCAAACGCTCGTAGTATTTTAATAAATTCTTATCCTCGATTTTTTTAGTGGCTTTATCACGCTCAGCCAACAGTCTTACCTCTTCTTCCTGGCTTTCGGCTAAGATGCCATCTAATTCCTTCTTCTTGATATTAAGGTGTTCAGCGCGCTCATTTACCTGGGCTTCGATCTTATCAAGTTCGTCCTTCTTGCGGGTGATTTCGTCTTTGGCTTGTTTGATTTTCTTCTCAGAGATCTGGATTTCAAGCTCTTGTAATTCAACCTCTTTAGTGATGGCATCAAATTCGCGGTTGTTACGCACGTTCTTTTGTTGCTCCTGGTATTTTTTTATCAGCTTTTCAGCTTCTTTAATGGCTTCTTTGTTCTTCTTGATGTTCTCGTCTAAGTCCTTTTGTTCTGTCTGATAGCGGCTTAAACGGGTTTTGTAGCCTTCAATTTCATCCTCCAAATCCTGCACTTCGTCTGGCAGGTCGCCTCTTAACTTCTTCAGTTCGTCTATTTTGCTATCAATTGTTTGGAGTTTTACAAGTGCTTCGAGTTTCTGTGCTACGGTTTGTGTTTCCATCAGAGGTAGTAACTTATTGGATTCGTGATAGTTCCGGAAAAATTGACTGCAAAAGTAGGAAATTTTTTGGTTAAAAGCTCACCTATCAAATCTTTAGTGTAAACCTCGCTCTCATAATGTCCTATATCTGCAATGGTTAAACGCTTTTCGGCATCAAAAAATTCATGGTATTTAAAGTCTGCCGATACGTAGAAATCTGCCCCCGCTTGTATTGCATGTGGCAGTAAAAAGCTGCCAGAACCTCCGCAAAGGGCTATTTTCTTTACTTTTCTATCAATAAGGGGGGTATGACGAATGACTTTAAGCGCCATACTTTTCTTTAGATGTGATAAAAAAGCTTCAGGCTCAAGTGCTTCAGCCAATTCACCGATCATGCCTGAGCCAACTTCCTGATTTTCATTATGTAAGCTGCTTACATAATAGGCTACTTCTTCGTAAGGATGGCTTTGTTTAAGCGCTTTCAGCAAGTTTCTTTCTAAATGGCTTGGGAAAATCATTTCTGCCCTTATTTCCTCCACTTTTTCTTGTTTTCCGGCCTCGCCAATGTGCGGATTGGCTAGATCATTCGGTTGAAAGGTACCAGTGCCAGCTACGCTAAAGCTGCAATTTTTATAATTACCGATTTGCCCTGCTCCAGCAGCATGGAGGGCAGTCAGTACAGTATCCGCATGACTTTGGGGAATAAATACGACCAGTTTTGAGAGATTATCCTGTTTGGGCAGCAGAATGCGGACATTTTGAAGACCTAGCTTTTCAGCAATTTTCCTATTCACACCCTGATGAACATTATCGAGGTTGGTATGAATTGCATATATGGATATGTCGTTTTTGATGGCCAGTATGATGGTACGCTCCACATAATTGCTACCGGTTAGTTTTTTAAAGCCTTTAAAAACAATGGGGTGATGCGCAATAATTAAGTTGCATTTCCTGGTGATTGCTTCCTGCACCACCTCTTCTGTGCAGTCGAGCGTAATCAGGGCACTGGTTAACTCAGCGTTGGCATTTCCGGTTAATAATCCTGAGTTGTCGTAAGACTCCTGATAGGCACGGGGTGCGATACTTTCTAAATATTGGATGACTTCCTGTATCTTCATTTTTGCTGTTTGGCTTAAATCAATTGTGTGCTCAGGGTTTAGCTGTACTTTTGTGTAATTCAACAAAGCTACATGTTTCTGATAAGGATATTTCTCTTCCCCTTTGCTGTTTTATACGATGCCATTACCCGGTTTCGCAATCTTTTATATGACTTAAAATTAAAGCCTTCTGCTTCATTCGAAATACCCTTGGTTAGTGTTGGTAACCTGGCCGTAGGTGGCACTGGTAAAACTCCTATGGTTGAGCACCTTATACGGCTATTTGAAACGAAAGGCTTAGCCATGGCCACTTTGAGTAGGGGGTATGGCAGAAAAACCAAAGGCATGCGTCTGGCCAATCGTTCAGATACAGCAGAAACGATCGGTGATGAACCTTATCAGTTATTTGATAAGTACCATCAACACACAATTGTTTCCGTGTGCGAAGAGCGGGCCTATGCTATACCTTTTCTGGTAGATCAATTCCCCGATCTGAAGGTCATTATTATGGATGATGCCTTTCAGCACAGGGCTGTAAAGCCGGGCTTGAGTATGGTACTTACCGAATATGGAAATCCCTTTTACCAGGACTTTGTAATGCCTGCCGGCAAATTAAGAGAATCAAGAAGGGGCATTAATCGGGCTGATATGGTGGTGGTAACAAAATGCCCACCTCATTTAGATGAAGAGGAGATGATAAAGATGGAACATGCCATTCGTTATTACGAAGAACGCCCTGTATTTTTTACAAGCATACGCTATGGTGAACCTATCGCTTTTGATGGTATCAGTGCCCTAGAGCCCAGTAACGTTGTATTAGTATCTGGTCTTGCCAATGCTGCACCCTTAAAGGAATATGTGCAAGAGCATTATAAGTTGGTTCATCATTTCGATTTTCCGGATCATCACTTATACACCGACAAGGATTGGGTGAAGATAAATCAACTGGCTAAAAAACACGAAGCGGTGATTATGACCACCGAAAAGGACAGGGCTAAGTTAAGGGCTCTGGCGGCCAGTGAAGAACTGAAAAACTTATTTTATCTGCCTATTGAAATAGTTTTTATAAAAGGTGGAACGGACTTTGATTCAATTGTGCTGGATTATGTCAATAATGCAGAATCCATCGTTTAATCTAAATGTTATCTTTGCGCGTGAATTTTTTTAAGCCGGCATTCATTTTACTTTTTTTGCTCTCTACCACGCTTTTTGCACAAGAGGAGCCATCGGCACCATCCAGGTCGCGGGTAGTAGACGACTCTACCAAATCCATCTATGGGCCAACTACTTCTCGTTACTTTTTTGAAGAGAATATATTCTTCAGGGATTTTAAGAGTCAGACACTTGATACGGTTATCCGTGACTTTCATCAATATAATTTTATACAACGCCTCAATTACGAGTACCATGACCTAGGCAATATAGCCACCGCGATTTCTCCCATTTTTTATAAGCTGCCAGAGCAAATTGGTGTAAGCTCAGGCTGGAACAGCTTTACACCTTATTGGGATACAGAAAAAGTGCGCTACTACGACACACAGTCGCCTTATTCTAATATGCATTTAGTATTGGGTGGACAGGGCAGATCCATTACAGACGTAGACTATACCCGAAACATTAAACCAAACTGGAATTTTGGTTTTAATTACCGTGGTCTGTTTATGGATAAACAAATTCTAAGGCAGGCGAGGGGCGACCGCAATGTAGTGAGTCATTATTATGATTTATTCACAACTTACCACACCCGAGATTCAAGCTATTGGGCTTTTTTTAATTTCAGAAGAATGAGTCACATCCAACTTGAAAATGGGGGTGTTAAGGTAGAGGATGAATACGTATTGGATGATTTCTTTGATGAGTTTGTGGAGACTAACCTGACAGGGCCGCAGAGCTATGACTTGCGAACTAACCTTCACTTGTATCATCAATACAGATTGGCAAAGGGTGTGGAAATTTATCATGTAGCTGATAAATTCAGACAGTATGTTGAGTTTAAAGATAATTCACGCAAGGATGATTATTATGATTTTGAGTTTCTGCCAGACACAGCAGTGTTGGACAGAACGGTATTCCGCTCTTTTAGAAATGAATTGGGATTAAAAACAAAACTGGGATCTTTATTTTTAAATGCGTATTGGGCAGCCCGCAATTTTAATATTGATTATAAATGGCTTGACGAAAACAACTTTGCCTTAAAAACCAGAGGATCCGAATACTATGCAGGTGGACGTGCTGCTTTAGACATTACTTCAAAAATCAGACTATCAGCAGAAGCAGAGTATTTATTAAGTTCAAATTATAAAGCCAAAGCTTCTGTTACATCACCCTGGTTAGATGCCAGTGTAAGCAGGTATACTTATAAACCCGGTTTTGTACAGCAGCTTTATGTGGGGACCCATGATGGTTGGATCAATTACTTCGACAATACAGAGGCCACACAGATTCAGGCACTCGCACATTTGAGGAAGAAATGGTTTACACTCTCGGCAGGTGGTACTGTAAGTTCAATAGATAATTATGTGTTTTTCAGATATGACACGCTTCGTGTTAATCAAAAAGTATTGCCGGAGCAATCATCCGTAAATCAATTTGTCAGTTCACCTGAATTCCGTTTTAGTCTGCTGTTTTGGAAAAAAATATCTTTATCAGGCAGAGGGGTTTATAGTTTGGTTAAAAATGACAGTACATCAGCTATTCAGGTACCCAAGGTATTCCTTCACGGACAGTTGGTTTTTCAAGATGTATGGGTGCATGGCAACTTTGATTTTCAGATTGGATTGGAAGCACATTGGCAATCGGCTTATTTCGCGAATGGATATGATGTGCCTACGCAGCAGTTTTACAGACAGAATCATTTCATGAATAATGAATTCCCTTTACTCGATGTATTCTTTAACTGGAAAATGAAACGAGGCCGTATATTTTTTAAATACAATAACGTAGTTCAGGCCATTACAAAAACAGGTTACCTTCCCACCCCCTTCTATCCTGGTCAGGTTAATATTATCGACTTTGGATTTGACTGGATGTTTTTTGATTAGCATTATGCATGCACAATTCTTAAATTTATTTTCTCTATTGCTGAATAAAAATTCAGGTGATTATGAAAATCTATAAATCCAAAATCGATTCGTTACTGGCCATTCCAATTACATTGGTCATAGTTACGCTGGCTGTTGTTATGATTCGTGAAAATAGTTGGATTGGCCTCCTTATTATTCTTTTGGTATTTGCTTTACTGTTGCATATTTTTTTAACAACACAGTATTGGGTTGATGGTAATTTTTTAAAAATAAGAAGTGGTTTTATTGTTAACACCGCTATCGAGATAAAGCATATTTCTAAGGTACTAAAGTCAAGTGGTTTTCTGAGCTCGCCTGCCACCTCATTTAGCAGAATAGAGATTCATTACAATAAATTTGATAGTGTGAGTATTTCTCCAGCCGACAGATCAGGTCTTGTAGAGGAATTGAAGAAAATCAATCCAAGGATAGAGGTAAGACTGGATTAATTTTGAAATTGAAATAATTCTTTCCTTTAGATTCTGCTATAAAGAGTGATATAAAAAAACGCCTGACCATTTTTAGGAGGTCAGGCGCATTTTAAAGATCACGTCCAATAAGTCAGGGTTCACTTTCCAGGCTTACTCACGTTTTACTAGCCGGACTGTTTCATCACCACTTTCTTTTTTAATAATGATAAAGTAAGTTCCTGTAGTAAGCATGGTAAGGTCAATTGTTTCATGATAGCTGCCAGGGTTGAGCGCTTTTTTCTGAATAGTGTTCAGGCGCATTCCCAATGAATTAACAACACTGATATTCACATCGCTTTTACTGGATAGGGTATATTGAAGTGATGTTTGTGAATTTGCAGGATTAGGAAACACATAAGCAGTGTTGATATTGGTAGGCTCTATCAACGCTGTGGGCTCCTCCTGAATAGCAATGTAATCAATTGCCCAGCCCCAGCCCTGAATGCTTGCATTAGAGGTAAGTTTAAATCTGAAGAGTACCTTATCTCCTGCATCGAAGAAATTTAAAAGATTGATTTCATGGGCCACCATTTGATCGTAGGTACCTTCACTACCACCATTGAGTGTGTTTGTCCAGATTTGATTAGCGGATGCATTGTAGGGTGTTATTATGCTTACCCAATCAATACCATTCGTGGTGGCTTCAATCGTTACTTGATCACCAGTTTCAACGATAGCTACATCCCTGTATGTAAGTATGGCATTCGTATTCGCTACACTTACAGGCACCAACAGCATGGCACTACTCGCTGCGTTTGCCAGATAAGGATGTGTGCTGTGCATGGTATTTCGCGCGCCAGGTGATTGGTTGCTAAATGTTCTGGGCAGGAAACCCGTTAATCTAAAATCACTCACATTCGTAAAATAATTAACATGCTGATCAACCAAAGGTTTTACCTGAAGATATTCACCATTGAGACTTTCGGTGATAAATGGTGAGCTACCTTTATAAGCAACTCCGCTAATGGTTTTATTTCCAAAAGCTAAACCGGCTATTTCAACAATAGATTCACCCGGCTCAAGGTCTTCCAGCGTACCGACATTAAGATTATCAACCAGAATGTCGAGTGATTCAAATGCGACTTCGCTTGTAATTTTAACTGCGAGTTTCCCACTTGGACTCGTTCCCAAGGCTACAAATTGTGGCAGCGGAGGCAACTCAGTCTGAGGTGCATTCACCGTGGCTGTCCATATACCTCTCCCGTGGGTGGCAATCACCACCTGGTCATCTACACCTTTCATATCCCATACAGATACATTGGGGAAATCATCGATGATATTCCAGGTATTACCACCATCAAGACTTTCTACAATGCCAATTTCTGTACCTGCCCAGATGATATCGTTATTGTCGGGTCTTACATATAAGCAATAAACGGCCACATCAGGAAATCCGCTGCTACTGGTATTATTGGTACCAAAACCTGAAATATCTGACCAGGTATCTCCAAGATCAGTGGTTTTTAGAATTTTAGGTCTACCAGCAATTGAGAAAAGTGCATAAGCCGTATTTTCTTCACTGGGATGTGAAGCCAGTTTAGTAATGCCCCCCATGACAACATCTGTGAAGTTATTGACTGTAGAGAATGAAGCACCACCATCGGTAGAAACATGCAAATTAAGACTGTTGGTCATGCCTAAACCTGCCCATACAATGTTGGCATTGGCACGCGATACTTCCACATCCATGAAAGAAGCAACGCCCCACTTTTGTGTAATAGGTGTTAAGGACCAGTTGAGTCCAAAGTTATTTGATACAAAAACACCTGAAGAACTGAGTGCAAATATGCGATCTGGCAAAGCACGCGAATTAGCTAACTTAGTAATAAAAGGTGCGTCACCGGATAATCCTGCGGTGGCAGGCGACCACGTAACTCCTCCATTAGCCGATCTTCTCAAACCATTGCCCTGCGATCCGCCAATAAGCAGGTTGTCGTCACGATTATTCCACAACACTTCAAAACCATCGCCACCAATGTTAAACTGATACTGTGTGGCAGCTGTGGCGTTTGTTCCCGGAGGTGATTTCCAGGTACCATTATCCTGCATGCCACCAAAATATTCATCAAAACCCGGACGCTTATCAGCGCCATAGAATTGGCTTGTATTGTAAGTATTACCCACCATGGTCCAATCACCTTCATTGGTACCTGGTGATGTTGCACTGTTGGAAATGAAGATTCCACCGTCATTGGCATTGAGTAGTTTGAAGGTAGAGCCAGAAGTAGGAATTACTACAAGATTATGTTGATCGGGGTGAAGATCTTCACCGAAATTGATGAACCTGTTTTTGCCATCATATTCATTGTAAACATCAACTGCGGTAATGGTGTTTGCATTAAAGAGTGGTCTGTTTTCAAAATTAATTCTGAATGTAGCATCAGGAAGGGCATTTGGATTCCAAACGGCTCCTGGTGCTAAAGTGGGCCAAATGTTGTAAAACTGATTAAACACGTGGCCACCAGCAATCGCCATGGATGCATTTGGTGTTGTACTGTTGTAAGTTATATCGCTTATAAATAAATATTCTCTGCTATGTTCTGTTGCCACCGTACTGGTTGTATTAGAGGCGATAAGATTAAAAGCACCATCTCTTCCCTGATCACGGAATGAAATCATGAGTTGGCGGTTGTTCGTGATATCCCAAACTTCAAAAGGAACATTTACATAATCCTGGTATGTGTAATTAGCATCAGTAACACCAGAGGTTGATCCGACCGGTACTAAAAACCGATGCGCTTTTTGACTTTTACCAGCACCAAACCTGATTTCCACGCTGATGTCTGCACCTTCAGTTACATCTAAAGTTCCGCTATTAAAATTCGCACCAAAATTAGTGAGCGTAAAAATATCATCAGAGTTAACTTCTTCTGTAGTATAAAAATTGATAGTGCTTGACCCTCCTGTGAGCGCAAGACGAAAAATACCCACACCACCTAAGTATATTACATTAGCATTAAAGGGGTCACAAACTAATGTGTTATCATACCATCCTTGTCCACCTAAAAAATCTACCTCTTCACCACTAAATGAAACGTTCACCTGATTCCAGGTGTCACCGGCATCCTGAGAAAGGAGCAATTTGGATCCTTCGCCAAACGAAGATTCAGCAGAGGCAAAAATTCTGCTTGTATTAACAGGGGATACCGCAAGTTCAACCCTGCCTAAAGATCCCATACCGTTATTAGAAAGTGTCCATGATTGGCCGGCATTAGTAGATTTCCAAACACCCACACTATTTTGCGCAGCATATTGAATATTGAAATCAGCTGGATTTACTTTAATGTCTTGTACGTTGGTTTCGTCCAATACCTGCGTCCAATTATTACCACCATCTGTTGTTCTATAAATGCCAGTACTCGTGGCTGCAACAACTATATTCTCGTTTGCAGGACTAACGGCAAGTCGGTTAATGTCACCAAATGCAATCGTTGTAGTTAAGGAAGTCCAATTCACGCCTCGGTCTGTCGACTTAAAAATACCGCCTCCATTGATTGCATCTAAATTGAAGAAGCCTTCGCCCGTACCCATGTAGATGGTGTTTCTGTTGGAGTTGGCCATCGCCAATACAGTTGTAGCCAAATTAGGAAGATCAGGTGTTAATAGAGTCCATGTATTACCACCGTTGGTTGTTTTCCATACACCACCACCAGCGGATCCGGCAAACCATGTGTTTTTAGAAGCATCATCGGGATCAACAATTAAACCCCTTGTGCGACCTGGAACATTGGAGGGACCTCGCTCGGTCCAGGCCGTTACACCATTATCTGTTTTAGTACGGGCACTTGAGGCTTTTAATTTTGCCTTTTTAAGTTCTCGCATTTTATAACCTGTTGCGTAAGCTGGCTTAAGCTCATCATCAGCAGTTCTGATGCTTCTATGAAATTTTCCGAACTCTGCCGGACCATTTACTTTCTCATTTGTTGAGGCAGCAGTTGTTTGAAAATCGCTTGTTGAAACTGAATTCTTTTTGTCGGTTTGTATGAGAGCAGCTATGCTGCCAACATAAAGGAAAAGCAGGAGTAGGATTTTTTTCACGGTTGGGGCTTATTTTTTTTGTGTAGGTAGGTTTATTATTTTAATATAATCAGCTAATGTTTTTTCTTTTGGTATCATGCCAGGCATATCCAAGATTTCAATCGAGGTGTCGGATTTCCATTTTACATAGCCTGCTTTGAAAGAGCCTTTCGAAAGGATGATATTACTAACATTATCAAGCACAATATATTTTGTAGTACCTGCAGCATCAATATCATTCTGATAGATAAGGGTTAGGCTTTTAGATTCATTTACAGTCCTTAAGTTATTCTTGCCTAAGAAATTTTCAACAGTTTGGTCTGTGCCGGCATTCACTTCTTTACTTTGTTCAACTCCCGAAGATTTCTGTGCACATGAAAGAAAGAAGAATGTTAAACAAAATAGTATTATGCGCATGTAATAATGATTAGGCTGATAATGTAATCAAGTTTTTTGTTTTTTCTTCTTTGCAGCCGGAAAAAGAATGTTGTTTAAGATAAGTCTATACCCGGGTGAATTAGGATGTTGGTTAAGATCGGTATGTTCCTCGCCCACCTGATGTTGATAATCCTCAGGATCATGACCTCCGTAATACGTCCAGAAACCTTTGCCCGCTGTTCCGTGTAAATATTTAATTTCTCCAATGGCCTTATTCTCACCCATTACCAGGGCTTCTGACTTAACAACTCTTTTCTTGAAGCCTGTTGTTTGACCATAAAAGCCATTAATGATTTTTGTATGATTTTGTGTCAGCATGGTCGGAATGGGATCCCACTTAGCAGAGAACTCGAAGAGTGTGAAGTAATCATTGTCTTGTCGTAAGCCTCTTTCATTTGGTTTGTTATCAATGTCAGAGAACTCGTATTCATAAATATCCCTGACCAACCTGAAATCAGTAAAGGCAAAAGAGGAAGTGAAGTTCAATTTACTTTGTGCCTGCGGATCGGCAGGGTCACCATCGAAAGGTCGTTCACAGATGTCGATGCCTTCTGCGGCCAGAGCAATGTCGAAACTATCGGTGGCCGAACACATGGCAAACATAAAACCACCCCCGGCAACAAACTCCTGTATTCTTTTAGCCACGGCTAACTTTAGCTGCGAAACTTTGTGAAAGCCATGCTTTTGCGCCATCTCTTCTGCTTCGCGCTGCTGCTCAACATACCAGGGTGCATTACTGAAGGTGCCGTAGAATTTTCCGTATTGACCGGTGAAATCTTCGTGGTGTAAGTGAAGCCAATCATATTTTGGCAGGTTCCCCGCCAACACTTCATCATCGTAAATGAGGTCGTACGGAATTTCTGCATAGGTAAGTACTAAAGTAACGGCATCGTCCCAGGGTTGGGCTGTTTTAGGCGAATACACGGCAATTTTTGGGTATTTTTCCAGCTTCATCACATCATAATTGAGCGCAGGGCTGGCAATTTCTGCCAAAATCTGGTTTGCCTGCGCATCTGATATCACTTGGTAGCTTACTCCCCTGATCATCAATTCGTTTTGTATGGCAGGAATATATTCGCACATAAAGCTGCCTCCCCGGTAATTGAGCAGCCAATCGACTTCTTTTTCGCTTCTGAGTATCCAATAGGCTATGCCATAAGCCTTTAAATGGTTGGTTTGGGTCTCATCCATCGGAATTAATATCTGATTGGCCCTTACCAAAGTGCTGCAAACAAGCAGAAAAGTAATAATGAGTCCGTAACGCATGCCTTAAATTTACGTCTAAAACCAAAAGTAACCGATAGATTTATTTACATAAAAACGATAAAATAGTTTAGCCTGGCTGTAACATTATCGCCTCTTTTTCAACGTATTGTTGTATAGCATTGACATGAATCTACTAGAAAATATAAAAGAAGGCCTCCGATCCATAAAAGCCAATATGCTGAGATCGGTATTAACCTCACTAATTGTTGCCATCGGCATCACTTCGCTGGTTGGAATTCTTACCGCAATTGACGGTATAGAGTATTCAGTTAATTCAAGTTTATCCTCTTTAGGTGTCAATACTTTCGACATTACTTCCAAACGAAACAGGGGTAGCAGCGCGCAAGGTATATCAGAGAAGCGCTATCCACAGCTCACCTTCAGTCAAACAGTACGTTTTGCCAACGATTTTCGTTCGGAAGCTACTATCTGCCTGGCCGCAGATGTAACGGGTATTGCCGAAGTAAAATACTTGTCAAAAAAGACCAATCCCAATGTTCAGGTTAAAGGTGTTAACGAAGAGTTTTTTGCTTTAAAGGGTGCAGATATTGAGAAGGGAAGAAATTTCTCTACCATTGAAATGGAGTATGGATCGCAGGTGACAGTGATCGGATTTAAAGTGGCTAAGACTTTATTTGAAAATCAGGACCCGGTGGGTAAAGAAATCAGTTTCTTAGGCACCAAGCTTCGTGTAATCGGAGTAATGAAAGAGAAGGGTGATATTTCTGACGACAATTACGATAACATGGTTACAGTGCCTTTGATTAAAGCCAATCAAATGGCGAAGGGAAGACAGTTGTGGTATGAAATTTCTGTGGGCATCAGTGATCCTTCAAAAATGGATTATGCCATGGGAGAGGCCACAGGCATTATGCGCTCAATCAGACGTGATGAAATTGGTAAACCAAATTCTTTTGATCTTGAGCGTAGCGAATCCCTAGCAGAAGAATTGGAAAGTATAACCTCTGCGCTTCGCATAGGTGGTTTTGGTGTAGGTTTTATTACGCTGCTAGGTGCAGCCATTGCTTTAATGAACATCATGCTGGTATCGGTAACGGAAAGAACCAGGGAAGTAGGTGTGCGTAAAGCTTTAGGAGCAACACCTTTACGGATTCGTCAGCAATTTGTAATTGAAGCCATTGTAGTTTGTTTACTCGGTGGCATTGCCGGTATCATATTGGGTATATTGATTGGTAACGGCATATCCAGTCTTATCGGTATCGATAAATTTGTTGTACCCTGGTTATGGATGTTTGTGGGTATGCTTATTTGCGTTGGTGTTGGCTTATTATCCGGCTATTACCCTGCCCACAAAGCTTCAAAGCTTGACCCGATTGAATCACTTCGTTTCGAATAAATTTAAAAGTATTTAAAATGCCTTACCTGACTTTGTAACCAAATTCAGGTAAGGCAGTATTATTTGTAAGCAACCTTTTTAATTAGAGGTTGTCCTTGTTGCAAATAGTACAGACATGCTAAAAAACTACCTGCTGATTACCCTTCGAACCTTATTCCGGAATAAGGCTTTCTCCACCATTAATATAGTCGGACTTGCCTTTGGTATGTCTTGTAGCCTTATCATTTTACTTTGGGTAAATGATGAGATGAGCATGGATGCTTTTCATGAACACAACGATCGCTTGTATCGTGTACTAGAAAAGCAAAGCTATACCAACGGAAGTATTTTCGTGTTCTCTTCCACACCTGGGCCCATGGCTCCGGTTATCAAAGAAAAATTTCCAGAAATAGAACGCGCCTCGCGTATTACCTGGCCTGAGAATCGTTTGTTTGCCGTGCAAGAGAAATCCTTTTATCAGGAAGGTAGATTTGTTGATGCAGATTTTCTGCAAATGTTTTCCTTTAAGCTTTCGCAAGGCGATACAGCCACTGCACTGCAGAGTATGTATTCTATTGTTTTGAGTAAAGGTATGGCTGAAAGATTTTTTGGAGACGAAAATCCAATTGGCAAAGTGCTGTTGATGGACAATGAAGACAGCTTTACCGTAAGCGCTGTTTTAGATGATATACCATCTACCTCGTCTTTTAAATTCGATTACCTGATATCTTTTGATTATTACTATAAGAAAAATGAAAATTGGCTTGGGCAATGGGGGAATAATAACATCAGAACCAATCTATTATTGAGACCAGATGCGAATGTGGCTGCCCTTGCGGGGAAGATGACACAGGAACTTAATGCGCAGGTAGAAGGCAGTAACGTTATTTTTATGCTGCAAAATTTCCGGGATGCCTATCTCCATGGTAAGTTTGAGAACGGTGTTTTAACAGGTGGTAGAATAGAGTATGTTAGGATATTTCTGATCGTGGCTATTTTAGTATTGGTTATTGCCAGTATTAATTTTATGAACCTCACCACGGCTCAGTCTGCTAAACGGGCAAAAGAAGTAGGGCTGAGAAAAACGGTGGGTGCTGTTCGCGGTCAGTTAACCACACAATTTCTGGGAGAGTCTATGCTTATGGTGGCAATTTCATCCCTCTTAGCTATAGCCATAAGCTTTTTAATGCTTCCTATTTTCAACCAGATTGCAGATAAGCAATTACAATTATCATTGGTTGACCTTCCTTCTGTTTCTATTTTCATTGCCATCATTTTATTTACCGGATTGTTGTCGGGTAGTTATCCTGCATTCTATGTTTCATCCTTCCAACCAAGCAAGGTATTAAAGGGGCAGATGAAAAGTGGTACAGGTGCAGCGCGATTCAGAAAGGTATTGGTCGTACTGCAATTTTCACTTTCCATTATACTCATCATTAGCACCATTGTTGTGTATAAGCAATTAAACTTTGTACAGCAAAAAGATATTGGCTTTAACCGAGGCAACGTTATGTATATGCGTTTTCAGGGCGATGTAGCCAAGCATAAGGAGGCAATTTATCAGCAATTGAAAGATAATCCTGCCATAGAACATGTTTCCTTTTCCAGTGCTAATCCCATTAATTTTGGAAATTCAACTTCCAACTTGGTATGGGAGGGCAAGTCACCTGATGAGCAAATTTTATTTTCGAATTTTTCCGCAGACGAAGATTTTGTGACCACAATGCAAATGAATATTGTGGAGGGGCGTGGTTTTAGTAAAGAATTTCCCTCAGATACTTCCAATTTCATTATTAATGAGGCTGCAAAAAAAGCGATGGGTTTTAAGGTGGCCGCTGAACAATCACTTACACTATGGGGAGAACGGAAAGGAAAAATCATTGGTGTTGTGAAAGATTTCCATTTCCAATCTATTCACTCAAAAGTAGAGCCACTGTTTATCATGTTTGAACCTGATTGGTTCTCCATAGTTTTTATCAGACATAAAAGTGGTGAAGCACAGGCCGCTATCAAGGCTTTGGAAGGTATTAATAAACAATATGCTGCTGCTTATCCTTTTAATTACAATGTAATGGATGCTGACTGGGATAGCTTGTATAAATCAGAAGAACGTACCGGCAGGTTATTTAACTACTTCGCCATACTTTCCATTATTATTTCGTGTCTGGGCTTATTTGGTTTATCAGCCTATGCTGCAGAGCAGAGAACAAAAGAGTTGGGTGTTAGAAGAGTGCTTGGTGCAAGCAGCCCGGTATTGGTAGGGCTTATGGCGAAGGATTTTGCAAGACTTGTGATTATTGCTGCACTTATTGGTTGTCCGGTAGGGTGGTGGTTGATGCATTCATGGTTACAAAGCTATGCCTACCATATTGATGTGGATTTACTTACTGTTTTACTGGCGGCAGTTGCCAGCTTGTTAGTGGCCCTGGGAACGGTGGGATATCATTCGCTGAAGGTGGCGTTGGCTAATCCTGCCAACTCTCTGCGGTATGAGTAATTACTTAAATTCAAAATTTCAAATTCCAAATTTAAAATTTGGAATTTGAAATTTTAGAATATTAATGATGATGACCACCCGGACCATGTACATGCCCGTGTGAAATTTCTTCGGCAGTTGCATTGCGCACCTCCATCACTTCTACATCAAAATTAAGTTCTACACCAGCCAGTTCATGGTTAGCATCTACCGTTACAGATTCAGTATTCACAGCTGTAACCGTTACTACCTGTCCCTGGTTAGTCTGAAATTTCATACCTGGTGACACTGCCTCACCGCCAAATGCTTTTAAAGGTACCTGTTGTATCATAGCAGGATCCTTTACACCATATCCTTTTTCAGGCGATACTCTAATCTGAAGTTTGTCTCCTTTCTTTTTACCCTCAAGGCCTTCTTCCATACCTAAAATCAGGTTGCCAATGCCCTGAATGTAGTATAGCGGCTCGCGTCCACTGCTGCTGTCAAGGATTTTGCCACTGTTATCCGTTAGTGTGTAATGAATAGCGGCTACTGTGTTTTTTGTTATCTGCATGATATCTATTTAAGGATGCAATTTAAGAATTATTTCATTTTCCTGATTCGTTTAGGATTATACCAAAGCCAGAATCCTGAAACACAGAGTATTAACAATCCCGAGCCCAGTACACTGGTATAGCTGAGTTTAAACCAACCTCCATCATTGTTAAAGGCAGCATCCAGTAAAGAACCATCGTGAAGCTGCTCAATAATGTCTGACTTGCGTAGGTTAATCGCCAATACGCTGGCCGTTGCACCATCTATTTGTACTTCATAAAAATTACCTTTGAACGATACTTTTACCGTACCCTTATCTGCCCGAACATCCATGCGATCTATCGTACTGTTTAACGAAGAATCATGCTTGTAAAGTGCTTCTTGTGCGGCAGCAGCCAGCGTATCTAAGGATTTCCAATCTGCCAGGTTAACAGAACTGCCTTTTTCAGTATTGGGTAAGATGTAACCACCACTATGTTTTTTCCAACCCAGCAGAATTCCCGATATAGCAATGAGTAGAAAGAAAAAGACCAGTGCAGAGCCAATATAACGGTGCAACTTTCTATACTCCCGGGTTCTTTTTACTATTTTTTCCAGAAAGGTCATGAATGATTGGTGTTGTAGTGATATGATTAGTCAGGATTGTTAATTTTCTGCATGTTAAAGTTTGCCTCTTACGCTTACAATCAGATTTCTGCCTGGGGCCGTAATACCTGATGAGTATGGTCTATAACGTTTATCTAATAAATTCTCAAGGCCAACATCTAGACTTAACTTATCCATCAATTGGTATGATGCCTTTACATTCAAAGTAAACCAGCCTGGCGCATGTGGATTTCCCTTATCATCCTTAGCATAAAGATGATTGTCGGCTCTTTCGCTCAAAGCCAGTTGAGCATAAGGGATCTCACCATTATAATGAGCATAAGCACTTGCCCTGATTTTATCTTTAACAAACATGAAACCAGAGGCGCCAAAAAAGGGTGCTACGTGTGTAGGTGAAAAATTTCTGTTCGTCTCAGGATCACGCTCCTTACCTTTTTGAAAATTAGCCTTGGTATAAAAAGATAAAGTATTAGATAATTTTATATCTACACCCGCCTGCATACCATACACGTAAACTTTACTGATGTTTTGTTGTGCCTGCACACGACTTAACACACCATCATAATCAATACTGTCTTCACCATTTAGTATAAAGTTTCCCCGGGCGATGGCGTTATCAATTATGGAATAGTATAAAGCAGCATCCAGTTTAATATTTTTACCAATGATTGAGGCTACACCTGTCTCAGCACTGTAAGCATATTCTGCCTGCAAATCGGGGTTAGGCACTACAACATTGCCAGGCTCCGAATCGAATACTTTACCAATATCGTCTACGTTAGGTGCTCTGAAGCCACTGGAAAAATTTGAATAGAGCTTTAGCTTTTGTATTGGATTGTAGACCAGGCCAAGGCTTCCATTCATCGCACGGTTAGTTAATGAAGCCTCGGTTTGAGGCAGGTCAAAAAAAGTATTATCGAATGTGGCGTTTGTGTGTATCAAGCTGAAGCGGTTGCTTACATTCATGACAAATTTTTCGCTAATGTTTATCCGCAAACTCAGGTAAGCAGCAGTGCTTTGCCAGGTAGCTCCGTCAGGATAACGCGTAGAGGTGGGCGTGATGCTTCCATTACTGATATCTGTTCTGTTGGCAGTTGAACTCACACCATTATAGACATATTCACCTCCATAGTATAAAGTGAAACGTCCACCCAGGTATTTTTCTGCATCCATGTTTAGCGAATAGATGTCAACTGCTTCAAAACGATTTGTTTTACGGCTGCCACCAAAACTTCGGTTATGTCTGCTTTCGGAGGCTTGCTGATAAGCAGCGGTGATCTTCAGCTTGTCAGTCAACAGTGTACTTGATTTGCTTTCTACTTGCAGTGCATGCATCATCCATCGCTGTGGTCCATAGTACCATTCAGCTTGTGTAAGGTCGCCTTGTGCGTCAGTTAAAATAAGCCTGTCATAACGCGGTACATCAGATGTACTTGAGTGATGAAAGCTATAGGCCACTTGCCATGCAGGAGAGGGTGCCACGACTATTTTTTGCATGAAGTTAAACTGTTCATAACCGGAGTTTACCTGTACATCTGGATTGGCATTGTTGACGATTACGTCACTATCGTTCTGTCGGATAACGTAAGTAGGTCTTGTATACTCATTCGCACCACGGCTCCCCATACGCAAGTCATCATAATTTGAATAAGTAGCACTGGTTACAAAAGCAATTTTCTGTCTGCCAATACTAACATCAATATGTGCAGTCTGTTCTTGATTGGCGCTTGAGTAGCGTATCAGGGCATTAGCTTTCATGAGAGTAGACTTACTCTCTGAAAAGGTTGCTTTCCGCGTATGGAAATCCATGACACCACCAATAGCATCGCTTCCGTAAAGTACTGACCCTGGACCAAATATTACTTCTGATTCGTCAATACTGTTGGCATCCAACGAAATAACATTCTGCACATTACCACTTCTGAAAATGGCATTGTTCATCCTCACGCCATCAATGACCAGCAATACACGGTTCGTAGCGAAACCTCTGATCATGGGACTGCCACCCCCTAACTGACTTTTTTGTATAAAGACACTGTTAGATGAACCTAGCAAATCTGCAGCTGTTTGTGGATTTTGAAATTCAATCGACTGCTGATCAACAATTGCAACATGGTTAGACAACTCTCGCAGGTTCTGTTCCCAGCGATTTGCAGAGACGACTACTTCATTCAAGGATAAAGCATCTTCCTGCATAAGAATTTCATAGCCCTGCGCCTCTAAATCTGATAGGGATATTCTTTGTGTTTTGTAACCCAACATTTGCACATTAACGAAAGCCGGGTTGCCGAAAGCAGTAAAGTCCACTGCGCCAGCTTCATTGCTTATCTTTTGTGTTTTTCGATGGTCATCAAAAACGAGCGCACCTGTAATCGGTTTTTTACTTGTCTCGTCTTTTATAATAATTGTCTGTGCACTTACCTCACAGCATAGCAATGCCAGGAGACTAAGCATAAAAATTTTCATAAATCAAAAATGAGTTGATTCTCGTTTAGTAATGAGTACTTATTAATAATCAGCCTGATGGCAAATTATGCGAGGAATGAATAGTCGTTGCTGTGCTTACCTGATACCTCGGCAGGAGTTACGTTTAAAGGATCACAAGAACTTAAACAGTAATATCCATTGAAGCCTAGGGATAAAAGTAAGCATTAACTCAACCTTATCAACACACTTGCTCTATCCGATACAAAAGAAATTAGAGCAAGAAAGATAATGCCAAGATTTCATGTTGACGGATTAACGCCAACTACTTAAACTACTATTCCTATTTGATTATGAAATTTCCGGAGGAGGATTAAGTATGGAAAGATGAGGATTTGAAAGTGAAGAATTCACTAAAGTATTATGTATAAGATTTTGTGCAGCTAATGGCCCGGATATTGTATCAACAATACGTTGGATGTATTCGTATTTTTTATGAACTGTGTTAGTTTCTCTGTTTTTAGATTGTTCCTGATCAGTAATGGCTTTTATTTCTTCTTCAAAGGCAGCCACCAGGGAAGATTCTGCAATGTCATGGAAGCAAGTAAAGATTAGCGAATCATGCTTTACCTCCTGGCGAAGGATATCATACATGTTGCTTTGGTAATAGATCTCCTTCCCATCGTCTTTAAAAGCAATGCGGGCAGACTTATGAAAGGCTAACCGTACAATGTTTCCTTCGCCCTTCTGCAGGAATTGTTCCCATACTTCTTTGCGAATGGCGCTAACACCTAACTCAAAAGTGACAACAAAGCCGGCACTCTGGTAAAGCAGTAAGCTGATCAACCCAATGGAAAGTAAGCGCAACACATTCGAAAGAGCGTATTTTTAATGACTTTTCATATGATTTTGACAAAAGAGGTGATTAAATTTTGTAATCGGCCTATGAATGTCTTCTAAAACACGGGCTTATAAAGCTTTTACTTAAAATCGCTTACGGACCATCAGACCCGTACTGGTAATGAGTACATACTGATCGAGGTCAAAAATCAACTCCTGATGAATGATGTCAAAATTTCCACCGATTATCCAGTTGTTGGGTAGCGATTTTTGAAAGACTATACCCAGTCGTTGTGTTTTTAGTTTAAATAGTTGATCATCGCTAAGTCCGGATGAATTTTGAATTCTACGCTCATCAGGAGAATAGCCAGCGCCTGCATTCAGGCTAAGGTGGGTGTTATTATCCTTAAAGTATTTTCTAAAGCTTAATACAAGACTATACGAAGTGCCAATTTCCTTTTCAGGTATGATATAAGATCGCATGGTGATTAAGTTACTTTTGAAATACCAGGAGGCTGAGGTGGTGAGTATCGTTCTGATATTATCCTTGTTAAAATAAAGATTGCGAAGTCCTCCGGAAAACTCCAGACTTTTGGGCGCCCTAACAAACAACTCAGCACCGCTTCTGTGTTTTGGATAGAGATTGCTATTAGAATATCCGTAGTTTAAATAGGCATATACGCCTTTGGAAATTCTCGGATAGACTTCTATTTCGGGTTGAATGCCTGATTGATTAAAGCGGCTGGCATAATTCAATCTGGCTAATGCACTTCCCCAATGTGCGGTTCTGGATAGCTGAAGCGATAAATTTTGAGCTGGATCAAAATAGCGACTAAACCAGTCGATACCATAGTTTACCCCTGCGGTGAATTTCAGTTTGTTTGATTGTATTGCCTTACGCAATACAGCAGCTTCATTGTTTCCGGGATTGATGGTGAGCAAGTCATTCAGAATGACAAGTGCTTCTTCATCGCGTGTTAACTTGTTTAATGAAACTGCTTTCTTAAAAAGCAGTTCATTATTAACAGGGAATAAGTTTAAAGCCTGATTACATATGTTGAGTGCTGTTTGAAAATTACCACTCCAGATTTCAACATCCGTTAGCGCCTGAAAGGCATCCTCGTTTTTTGGGGACTTACTTAAAACCAGTTGCAGGGCTTCCCGTGCTTCAGTAAAACGATTGTCCCAGGAAAGTGTTCGTGCATATAATATCCTTGCATCGAAGTAGTCTGGATTTTTATTTAGAATAAACTGAAGCATCTCCCGTGCTTCTTCCCGCTGCTGGTTGAAGGCCTTTGTCCTGGCTTGCTGAAAAATATCATCCGTGTCACGTGTGCGCCAGTCAATTTCATTTTTTTGAGCATGTAATAATACTGATGCGAACAACATGAACAACAATATCACAGATCTCATGATTTGACTAATTTGTTTTTTCGTCCTCATATCCATCTTTCGTCATGTGTTTATCTGACAGGCTCATTTTTCTTTTTGTACTGAACAAAACCCTGGCGTGACATTTCACCCCAGCTCTTTTTGCCTTTTATCAGATCGAAATTTCCTTTCAATCCCCACCACACTACACGTGGATGAAACCAAAATGGCTCAATTAATGCAGTACCGATCATTTTAATAATGTCTCTTTTTTGAGTGTACTTGTAATAAGAAGTTTCTTCCGAGAAAAGCGAAAACATGGAGATGAAGAAAGCAAATGCATAAACAGCCAGTGTGATGGCGAAGAAGAAGATCCAGTTTATTTTTCCAATAAACGCAAGCGTTAAAAAATAAAGCAATCCTGAAAACTCCACAAAGGGTGCAAGCCATTCAAAAAAGAACCAAAACGGATAACTAACCAGGCCCATCAAACCATACTTTAGATTAAAAAATAAATAACGATGCAGCTTAAGTACTTCAAAAGTGCCGCGCGCCCATCTGTTTCTTTGCCTTCCCAGGATCTGATAGGAGGCAGGTGCTTCTGTCCAGCAAAGCGGATCTGGAATATATGTCACTTTGTAAGGCAAATTATGTTGGTGCATATACACACGCATTCTTACCACTAACTCCATATCCTCGCCCACTGTATTATGGTTGTAGCCCCCACATTTTACGGCAATATCGCGTTTGAATAATCCGAAGGCCCCTGAAATTAGCAGGAGGCCATTGAGCTTGCTCCATGCCATACGTCCCAATAAAAAGGCACGTATATATTCAAGTACCTGAAATCTGGCTATTTGTATCTGTGGCAATTTCACCTCCACCAGTCTGCCATCTTCAACAATACAGGAGTTGGCAATTCTTACTACACCACCGCTTGCAATAACTGGTTTAGTAGACTCCAGAAATGGTTTCACCATTTTTAAAAGTGCATCCGGTTCTATGATGCAGTCCACGTCAATACAAGCGACCAGATCTTTTTTAGAAACATTAAGTCCGACATTTAATGCATCTGCTTTTCCACCATTTTCTTTATCAACAACAGTAAGTTTTTTAAAGGCACGGTTCTGCGATTTATAAATACCCCTAACTGGTTTGGTAGCAATAGTATATTGTAAATCAAAAGGAACGATAACAAGATTAAAAGCTTCAATCATTTTATTCAGCGTATCATCCTTACTGCCATCATTAATAATTATGATTTCATAATTATTATACATGATCGACATAAGTGATTTAACATTATCGATAATAGTCAGGCCTTCATTATACGCTGGGGCAATAAGTGAAATACCAGGGGCTAGTGGTGAAGAAAGTATATTTCTAAAATCAGTAAAATGGTTTTTCTGAATGTATTTGCGCAATTCATACTGCGATAATACAGCAAGTATTAAATACCCCAGTATTATGGATATGCCATACACCAGAATCAGGGTATTGATTGTAAAGAAAAATATTTCCCAGAATGAAAACATCATGAGACGATTAGTTAAGAAAAGTATTATTTACATGGGCAATCATTTGCTGTATTGCTACTTGTTTATCTTTTCCGAGCCCTTGTATATGTTGTTCAGTGCCATTCAGTTTTTCCAGCGCCCGCACTGTGGCAAGCCTCACTTCATAATCAGGATGCGATAAAAATGGTGTCAGGAATTTACTGTGTACATCAGGATCTCCAATGGAGGCCATGGTATTCATCAGCCTGATGCTTATTTGATCATAATCCCAGGTGTTGCTCAATATTTCCGCGATCGGAGTAGCATATTCTTGCCCGCCCATGTCGCAGATACCTTCTGCAGCCAGTAAGGCAAGATCTTTGTCAGCTTCTGATAATAATAATAACAGATCTGGAACTGATTCAATTTGCCTGAACAGTCGTGCCATTTTTATGCTAAAGCAACATACACTCCGATTCGAATGATTAAACCAAAGACTAAAATTCGGAAGTTTTCGTGCATCGAGTGTGAGTAAATGTTTATGAATGTTTATCTCTATCCAGGGTGTAATTTCGCCTTTATAATCATTAATGAAATTGAAAGAGTTATTCTTTGATAAACGAATAAGCGCCAGAATGCTTTCTTCCCGAATTGTCTGTTGAGGAGCCGAAAGGAGTTGCTCAATTTGGGGGATAGCATTGGAATAATCCATTTCTGCTAATTCTCTGATGCCACGGGCTTTAGTTACCCACGATATACTTTTTAGTTTCTTTAAACTGTTCTTGTGCAGTTCAAGATTTAAGTAGACAGCGTAAATATTATCTGCCGAAGTGCCTACTACATTTTTTCGTACGTGAATTAATTCATCAATCAGCACTTGTTGACCAAAAACTGAGTGGATGTTTTTCTTTAATTCGGATAAACCCAAATCAGATTCCTGATGCGATCGGTTTTTCTCTTGAACACTTATTCCGTAAATAATCTCCTGGAATATTTGCTTAAATTTTTCTTCTTTTTTAAGGTAATAGGATTTTACAAGCCGACTAATTAAAATAAAAAGAACTAAAGCAATGCTTAACAGAAGTAAGATTACGGAAATGGAAAGAAGTATATTGACTTCTTCCGAAAAAGCCTGTATCAGATAAGTCAAAGTAAAGTACTTCATTGACTGCTCAGAATTCGTTTTACTCTTATGGCAAGTTCTGCCGGGCTGAAAGGTTTGGAGATGAAATCAGTAGCACCCATTTGAAAGGCTTGTAGCACAGTGTCTTCTAATCCTTCCGCTGATAAAATAATAATTGGCGTACTTCGTTTTAGCGTTTCGCGAATGTATTGTGTTATTTCTATTCCCGAGCAATAGGGCATGTGAATATCTGTAATGACCAGATCAAAATGCATATCATTCAATATGGCCTTTGCATCACGGCCATTATTGACAACAGAAACCTCTCCAAGCTTTTCACGGGTTAATTTAAAGCGAATCATGCTTACAACGGCCTCATCATCATCGCAAACCAGTATTTTCATTGTTTTAAGTGCTCTTTAAAATCGACTTACAAAATTTATATAATATGCAATATTTTTAATTCTTAATATATTGAGAATTCATTTTTGTCTTAGAATTTTTCGAAACCAGGTGTGAAAAAACTTATATCGACTCTTCCGAAGCTTAATTTGAATAGCCTGAGGCTTCAATACGCACTTTTTATAGGCACTCTGTTACTTACCATTGTGGGTAGTCAGGTGGTTATTCAGTACGATCTCAGCATGCAAAACGATGATGCCAAGTTAATCAACCTGGCTGGACGGCAACGTATGTTAAGTCAGCGAATTTCCAAGCTTGTTTATTATTTAAATCAGTACGGTGAAGAAGGTACTTACAAAGTAGATTCATTAATTAATTTAGTTAATCGCTTTGAACAAGTCCAGGTGGCATTAATGCGAGGCGATGAATTGTTGAATGTTAGTGAAAGCCATTCAGCAACTATCGATTCTTTGTTGAAAGCAAATGAAGTTCATCTTCAAAAAATATTACAGGCCAGCAGAAATATAATTACAAATCCCGACTCCCTTACCATGGCTGCAAGTGTTGATGTGCTGGAGCAGCACGAACTCCCTTTCTTATTGACAATGGAGGCAACAGTAGCTACCTACCAGCGAGAGGCAGAAGAGAAGCTAAACTACATAAAAAAGGTTGAGATAGTTTTAGCCTCCTTTGCTATGCTGCTGCTGATAGGAGAACTGATTTTTATTTTCTTACCAATGATTAAGCGCATCACAGCCAACAACCGGATGTTGAATGACTTAAACATGGAGCTGGCCGTCTCCAATAAAGAGCTACAAGCAACCGAAGAAGAGTTGCGTAGTAATATGGAGCAGATGACTGTGATTCAGGAGCATTTAGAGGCAAGAGAACAGCAATACAGGGGTTTGGTAGAAGGGGCCTCAGATATGATTTTTGAATTGGATGCTGAGGGTAGATTCACCTTTGTTAACCCGGTAATGGAGAGAATAACCGGTTACTCTAAATCAGAACTTTCCAATACCTATTATTGGGATCTTATCTTGGCCGATCAAAAAACAAGCGTAGTAGATTTTTACAGAAAACAAAGCAGGAGCCGGCAAGAGAATTCTTATCTGGAGTTACCAATTGTTTCAAGGCAGGGGGAAGTCGTTTGGATAGGTCAGAATGTCAGAATGTTTTTTAAAGAAAATTCCGACCGTGTATGGAAGGTCAGTTCAGTGGCCAGAGATGTAACCCAACGCGTTTTAACAGAACGAAACCTGAGGGTGAGTGAAGAGCGATTCAGAACCTTAGCGGAGAAAGCACCTATTGGTATTTTTCAAACTGATAAAAATGGGAATGCTGTATACATGAATCAGCGCTGGGCAGAGATTGCAGAGATGGAACTAAGCCTGGCTATGGGAAGCGGGTGGGCTGGCGCTGTATATGAAGAAGATCGAGACCCGGTTTTTACAGCCTGGCAAATGGCTGTAGATCAATCAACAGAATTTTCTGAACTTTTCCGTCTGTTAACTCCTACCGGTAGTGTACGCTGGGTGAGAGGTAAAGCTACGCCTTTAAAGGATGTTGATAATCAAGTGATAGGATATATCGGTACCATCAATGATGTTACTGATATTAAACTTGCACGGGAACGAATTGAAGAAAGCGAAAAACACTATAGATTAATTTCGGAAAACTCCAGTGATGTAATTAGTCTGCATTCGCTCGACAGTACATTTACTTTTGTAACAGCTTCTATTAAGAATCTGCACGGTTATGAGCCGGAAGAAGTGATAGGAAAGAAAGCGCTCGATTTCATGCATCCTGAAGATGCAGCCGGTTTCGATGGCAATGAATTAATAAATCAACTCAATCAACTCAGTGAATTGCCTCCGGTCCAGTTCAGGATATTGACCAAACAAGGGCAAATAGTATGGGGAGAAAATATAATTAAACCTGTTTTTGCTAACGGAATTTTGTCTGGTTTTCAATCATCAGTAAGAGACATTTCAAAACGTAAACTGGCAGAAGAAGCTTTGAAGAAGGCTAAGGAAGAAGCAGAAGAGGCAACCAAAGCCAAATCTCAATTCTTATCAATGATGAGTCATGAGATACGTACCCCGATGAATGCCATCATTGGGCTTACTAATTTATTACTTCAAGAAGAACCAAGACCTGATCAACAAGAGAGTTTGAAATTACTTAAATTTTCAGGTGATAACTTACTAACCATCATCAACGACATTCTTGATTTTAGTAAAATAGAGGCGGGGAAAATAGTAATGGAGGAGATTGATTTTGATCTGCATCAATTGATTCAGAACATTGTTAACATGCTGAGGAATCGCGCAAGTGAAAAAGGCATCCAATTATTTTTTGTCTTCGACACAAATGTACCCAGGGTTATTGTTGGCGATCCCGTTCGCATCAGTCAGGTAATAACCAATCTTTTGGGCAACGCCATTAAGTTTACCGAGAAGGGTTATGTAGAAATCAGGGTATCGTATCAAGGTACTAATGGCAGCCAGGAACTTTTGCAAGTAACGGTGAAGGACACAGGCATTGGTATACCGGCTGAAAACGTAAAGCAGATATTTGAAAGCTTTACACAAGCCAGTGAAGATACTACCAGAAAATTTGGTGGCACAGGTTTAGGGCTTTCCATTACCAAACGTTTGCTGGATATTATGAACAGCAGCATTAAAGTAGATAGTAAGCTTGGTTACGGATCTACTTTTTCGTTTTTACTCACCGTACCCGAAGGAAATGCGGAAAAGGTCAGTGCGGCTCAACATCACTTCAATCAACAACCTGAAAAAGTAAGTGGCAGAGTTTTGTTGGCTGAAGATAATCGCGTTAATCAGATTGTGGCGAGTAACTTTTTAAAGAAATGGGGGATAGAAATGGATATAGCCAGCAATGGTCTTGAGGCTGTGCAAATGATTCAGAACAAGTCCTATCAACTGGTACTGATGGATATCCAGATGCCGCAAATGGATGGTTTTGAAGCAACAAAAATTATCCGAGCCATGGATACAGACAGCTATTTTAAAAAAATACCCATCATCGCCCTCACAGCTTCAGCCATGTCGGAAGTCAGAGATCAAGTTACGGAGGCGGGTATGAATGATTACATAACCAAACCCTTTGATCCGGATGATCTGCAAACCAAGATCTTTAATTATTTAGATCATACTGAAAATCAATTCTTTGAAACTACTAATGCAGCAATAAAGCGTAGGCGTTTAGGAGTCGATTTTGATCTGTACACAGAAGGGGATCCTGACTTTAAAAGAGAGTTCGTTTCATTGTTGCTGAAGAACCTGGATGAACTTAAAACGGCTTTGACCATGGCCTTGGAAGCGAAAGATGCAGGAGTTTATTCCAAAGCAGTGCATAAAGTACGAACCTCTATATTTATTTTAGGTGACAGTGAATTCTCGCGCTTGATAGATGAATTAAAAAACAACATTGAAGAACGGGGTTTTGAAGGTATTTCCGGGAATATTGAAGATTTTAACAGGCTTTGGCTAGGTATAAAAGAAGGGTTGGAAGAGGAGATGGGAATTGTATAAATTCTGATTTTTGTTTTTGCCAAGAAGTAAACTTTGCAGATATTTGCATCCCGTTAAGGAAAACCAGTGCCTTAATTGCTTAAAAATGCCTTAGTGGCGGAACTGGTAGACGCGCACGACTCAAAATCGTGTACCGTAAGGTGTGCCGGTTCGATTCCGGCCTGAGGTACAAGGCCCTTGTGAAAGCAAGGGCTTTTTTATTGTCAGAACAGGGAAGAAAGGTCAACTTTTTTAAAGTATTTATTTAGTTTTCTCTTTTTCATCTCCAGCAGCAATCACCAGCAAAGCAACAATCAGGATAAAGCTATACTCACTACCGCCCGATCCGTGTTCGCCCACAAACCATCCGAGTGAGGCATGGATAAGTATAATGCCAACGAGTAGGATTAAAATGAATCCAGCGGATAGCCATTGCTTATAATAGCCCAAAGCCAGCAATACGCCACCCACAATTTCAAAGGTACTCAGGCACCACACCGTGGTTGTTCCCAACGGCAACCCTTTGCTTTCCAAAAAAGAGCCGAAGCGTTCTATCGTTCCATTAAATACTCTAACCACTGCATGCGTAATAAAAATTAAAGCAACGGCTACTCTGAGTAGTATGAGTGTGGTATGTAAAGACAAGAAGGGAAAAGTTTTCATATGTATTACTGGTAAAATCAAGTAGTTAATGATGAGTTTATTTTAGTCGTACACCACTGTAAGTAAATGTATCACTTTGAAACAGCATCACAACTTAACAAAAGTTAAGTAATGCAAGTTAGAGGCAATCGTTGATGATAGGATGAGGTGTAAGGTCAAAACGCTTGTTGTTGATTTTATGATGAGTGGCGATAAGAAACTTCTTTTCCATGTACTTATTTTTTAGTTTTAAGTAGCCAAGACTTAACCATGAAAAGGATTTTTACAATTTGTCTGTTTCTAGTCAGTCATCTGTTATTTGCTCAAATTGCTGAGCCAGAAGAACTTGTTAATCCCTTGATGGGCACACTCTCTAAAGTGTCATTGTCCAATGGCAATACCTATCCGGCCATTGGTTTACCCTGGGGTATGAACTTGTGGTCGCCACAAACCGGTAAAATGGGCGATGGCTGGATGTACACTTATGATGCGGACAAGATTCGTGGTTTTAAACAAACGCACCAGCCCAGTCCATGGATGAACGACTACGGCCAGTTTGCCATTATGCCCACCGTTGGTAAAATAAAAATTAACCAGGACGATCGTGCCAGTTGGTTTTCGCATAAATCGGAAGTGGCCAAGCCTTATTACTACAGTGTTTACCTGGCCGATGCTGATGTGACCACAGAGTTAGCACCGACAGAGCGAGCCGCCATTTTTCAATTTACTTTTCCGAAAAGCGATTCTTCTTTTATAGTGATTGATGCCATCGATAAGGGATCCTATGTTAAAGTGATTCCTGAAGAGAATAAAATTATCGGCTACTCTACCCGCTACAGAAGAGGAAGCCTGACCAATTTCAAAAATTATTTTGTGATTTATCTGAGTAAAAATTTTACCATGGCACATACCTGGCGTGGTAATGTGTTGGTGAAGGATTCTTTGGAGTTATATGCCAATCATGCCGGTGGTGTTGTAGGATTTAAAACAACCAAAGGAGAGAAGGTACAGATGCGCGTGGCCTCTTCTTTTATCAGTTTTGAACAGGCAGAGTTGAATTTGCAACGCGAGTTAGGTAAAGATGATTTTGAAACGGTTAAAAAGAAAGGTAAGGCCATTTGGAATAAAACATTGGGTAAAATACAAGTAGAAGGAGGAAGCGATGTGCAGTTGCGTACTTTTTATTCTTGTTTATACAGAACCTTATTCTTTCCACAAAAATTATATGAGGTAGATGCAGCTGGGAAGATTATGCACTACAGTCCTTACAATGGTAAAATACTTCCGGGGTATATGTTTGGAGGCACAGGCTTCTGGGACACCTTTCGTGCCTTGTATCCTTTCTTAAATTTGATGTATCCTGCTATTAACAAAGAAATGCAGGAAGGTTTACTGAATGCATACCTCGAAGGTGGTTTTCTTCCGGAGTGGTCGAGTCCGGGTTATGCCGATATAATGATTGGCAATAACTCTGCCTCCGTGGTGGCAGAAGCTTATCTGAAAGGCGCGCGAGGTTATGATATTGAAAAATTATATGAAGCCCTGGTGCACGGTGCCAATCATGAAGGGCCTGTATCGGCTGTCGGGCGCAAAGGCGTTCAGTATTATAATGAACTGGGTTATGTACCCTACGATGTAAAAATTAATGAAAATGCAGCACGTACACTCGAATACGCTTATGATGACTTTGCGATTTATCAATTAGGCAAGGCACTTAACAAACCGAAAGCAGAAATTGAGGTGTATGCACAACGCAGCATGAACTATAAAAATTTATTTGACAAACAAACAGGTTTAATGCGTGGTAAAAATAAAGACGGCAGTTTTCAATCTCCTTTTAATCCTTTTAAATGGGGTGATGCTTTTACGGAAGGAAACAGCTGGCACTACACCTGGTCAGTTTTTCATGATGTGCAGGGTTTGATCAACCTGATGGGTGGAGAAACTCAATTTGTAAGTAAACTCGATTCAGTATTCACCTTACCACCAAAATTTGATGATACCTACTATGGTGGTGTAATTCATGAAATACGTGAAATGCAAATTGCCAACATGGGGCAGTACGCACATGGCAATCAACCGATCCAGCACATGATCTATTTATATAACTATGCCGGTGCGTCCTGGAAAACACAATATTGGGCAAGAGAAACCATGAACAGAATGTACGCACCAACACCTGACGGTTATTGTGGCGATGAAGACAATGGACAAACATCGGCCTGGTATATTTTTTCGGCCCTGGGTTTTTATCCTGTATGCCCGGCCAGCGACCAATATGTATTAGGTGCACCTTTGTTTAAAAAAGTCAGCCTGACTTTAGAGAATGGGAAACAGATCATTATCGATGCAAAAGATAATAATGCACAGAACAGATTTGTGGATGCGTTAACGGTGAATGGAAAAGCCTATACTAAAAACTGGTTGAGCCATGCTGAACTGATGAAGGGTGCCGTACTGAATTTTTCCATGTCAGCGAAACCCAATATGAAAAGAGGTACAACAGCAGATGCTTATCCTTATTCTTTTTCGAATGAGAAGCGTTGATCCTCTTGCTTTAAATATTAGATAAAATAATGCTATTGTCCCACTAAAATTTGAAAATTTTAAGTAACCATTTGATTTCCTTGATTCTCCTATCTCTCTCTGATGGAGAGAGGTAGGAGTGAGGCCAATCAAAAAGCATCAAGAAAATCAAATGGTTAAAGATACTTTTACGTTTTAGTGGGACATTTTTAAGAAAATAATTCACGTATACAATCAATGAAAAGTAATTTACTTAGCTTATTGTTTTTGGTTGTGCTTGCTACATCAGTATCAGCGCAACAAAACCTGATTCCCTTTGCCAAACCCATTATAGGTACAGAAAAAATGGGACACACTTTTCCCGGAGCAACCGTTCCTTTTGGTGCTGTACAACTTAGTCCGGACACCGATACTATTCCTTATGAAGTAAACAACCGCTATAATAAAGATGTGTACAAATACTGTGCGGGCTACCAATATGACGATAAGACCATCGTTGGTTTTAGCCATACACACTTTAGCGGAACAGGCCATTCTGATTTAGGTGATTTTTTGGTGATGCCCACTACTGGTCTATTGCAGCTGAATCCGGGTACGGAAGAAAAACCGGAGACAGGTTACAGATCCCGATTTTCACATGCCACAGAAGTGGCAGAACCTGGTTACTACAAAGTAAAGTTAGAAGATCATAATATCATAGCTGAATTCACTACTTCGCAGCGAACAGGCTTCCATCAGTATACTTTCCCTGCTTCGGAGGAGGCACACATTATACTGGACTTGATGGCTGGTATTTATAATTACGAAGACAAAAATGTGTGGACCTTTGTGCGTATTGAAAATGATACTTTGGTTACGGGTTACAGACAAACCAACGGCTGGTCGCGTACCCGTACGGTTTACTTTGCTCTATCATTTTCAAAACCATTTAAACAGTACGGTGCACAGGATTACTCCAAAAAACAAGTGTATAGAGGTTTCTGGCGCAAGTTCGATCAAACTAAAAACCATCCAGATTTAGCAGGCAAACAATTGAGGTTATACTTTGATTTTGAAACAAGTGCTAACGAAAAAGTGAAAATGAAACTGGCTTTATCCCCAGTGAGTACCAGAAACGCCTTGGAGAATATGCAGGCAGAAATTCCACATTGGAACTTCGAACAAAGCAAGGCTGAAGCTCAGGCAGCCTGGAATAAAGAATTGAATAAGATTCAGGTACAAACTATTAATGAAGAGGATAAAATTAACTTCTACACAGCCATGTATCACGCGGCCTTAATGCCAACACTCTATATGGATGTTAATGGTGAGTATAAGGGTTTAGATCAGAATGTGCACAAGGCAAAGGATTTTGTTAACTATACATCACTTTCGCTTTGGGACACCTACCGCGCTTTTCATCCTTACCTCAATATGATTAATCCCAAACGCAATGGTGATATTGTTAAATCGATGATGGCACATTATGATCAAAGTGCTTTAGGGATGTTGCCCATCTGGTCGCATTACGCCAATGATAACTGGTGCATGAGTGGATATCATAGTGTTTCGGTAATTGCCGATGCAATTATCAAGGGCAATACAAATGTTGATGCGCAACAGGCCTTAGATGCTTGTGTTGCCACAGCCCGAAAAAGAAGTTATGAGGGTATTGGTTATTACATAGATCTCGGTTACATACCAGCTGACAAAAACGGAACGTCCGTATCATCTACTCTGGAATATGCCTATGATGATTGGTGCATAGCACAACTGGCTAAGCACTTGAAACGCGAAGATATCTATCAGGAGTTTAGCAAGCGTGCTGAAAACTGGCGCAACGTATACGATAAGCGCATCGGCTTTATGCGTCCGCGTTTAAGTGATGGTTCATTTAAAAAAGACTTTGATGTATTGAATACCGAAGGGCAGGGTTTCATTGAAGGCAATGCCTGGAATTACAGTTTATATGTACCCCACAATCCTATAGCGATGATTGACTTGATGGGCGGTGAAAAAAGATTTACCGAACACCTGGATTCACTCTTTACCATGGATTTACCGGATGCTTTCTTTGCACATACAGAAGACATTACACGCGAGGGTATTATTGGTAATTATGTACATGGTAATGAGCCTGCTCACCATGTGGCGTATTTATACAACTGGACTACTAAGCCATGGAAAACACAAGAGCGCGTGCGCATGATTATGCGGCACCAGTATCACAATGGTTCAGCTGGATTAGGTGGTAATGATGATGCCGGGCAAATGAGTGCCTGGTATTTGTTTTCAGCCTTAGGTTTTTATCCTGTCGCACCGGGTTCCGATCAATATGCATTGGGTAGTCCCCTGGTGAAGGAGGCCGTGCTTACTTTTGAAAACGGTAAGACATTAATTATTAAAGCGCTTAATCAGTCCGATAAAAATGTGTATGTGAAAAGTGTAAGGCTGAATGGAAAAAAAGTGGAAGGTAATTTTATTATGCATACTGCCTTACTGCAGGGCGGAACATTGGTGTTTGAAATGAGCAGCAAGCCAGTGAGATAATAAAATTTACACTATCGGGATTTATTGAGTTTCATTTTTAAGATAGGATAATTCTTGCCTTCGCTGTCTTTTTTTAAGCGCTTGTATGTTTTGAAGCCAAGCTTTGTATAAAAGTGTACAGCACTGGTATTCTGTTCATTCACATCCACTTTGTCGACTCGTAGTTTTTCAATGGCAAACGAAACCAATTGACTTCCCAGCCCTTTACCAATGTATTCAGGTGAGAGAAAGAGCATCTCTATTTTATGGTTAACAACACCAATAAAGCCAATCACTTTCTCCTGATCAACTAAACAATAGACAGGGAAGGTGCTGAAGGCTATGTTTGCTACAACCTCTTTGAAGTAAGCGATGTCTTCAGGTAATAAAAAATGATGCGTGGCACGCACCGATTTTTCCCAGACTGATAGGAGCTGCGCTTTAAATTCATCCTTGTATTTAACGATTTCAGGTTGGCTATCCTGCATATAGCTTGATTCAATATTTATTCAGCAATATAAGCAATAGGGTATCTCTAAGCGCCATTTTAAAAATAAGTGAACTCGTCATGCGAGCCTTCTGGGTAAGGTTTTCGTTCAGGAGGGACGAAGCAATTTAGCTGACTTTTATTGAGGCTTCATCATCCCTACACACGCTCAGCGCTTGGTTCATTGCGATGAACTGTGTTTAATTTTCAAATCAATCAACGAATTAACTCATCAACAAATCAGCACATCAACACGGATTGCTTACTCATAACATCACACATTCAACGCTTCGTTCATCGCAATGACGCGAGTGATTTAATTTATAATAACAGACCACAATATAAACCTGCGTCATTGCGAGAAGTATGCGCAAGCATGAGTGATGAGCTTCGAAGCAATCTATAAATCAACATTTTCCATTTATTAACTAGATTGCTTCGTCATCCTACGCACAACCCCACGCTATTTCCTCGCAATGACGCGATTATTTTGTTTCGAAGTATTTTTGAGATGACTTTTAGTTTTTTTAATTGATCTCTACCACTTTTTTCTTTTGTAATTTATGCATAGGCTTTGGAATAATATCTAATATTTCTTCTTGTAATGTTTTAATCAATCTCATTTTTACATGATCCCGATGTGTAACCAGGCTGACCTCACGTGCGGGGCTTGGGTCTTTTAAACGTTTTACATGTTTCATTTGCGCCTGATTAAATTCCATCACCGCTAATTCTGGCAGAATGGTTATACCATCACTTTTGTCAACCATTCGCTTTAGCGTTTCTATGCTACCAGTCTCATATTTGAAATTGACATTCGAGTATTTGCGCAATTCACATAAGTTCAGAATTTGTGACCTGAAACAATGCCCTTCTTCTAATAACCAAAGTTGATTGGGATCAATTTCACTGGGTATTACATATTTCTTGTCGTGGAGTGCATTTTTCTTAGACACATACACGAATAACTCTTCGTAAAAGAGAATGTCTTCTTTAATAGAGTTATCTTTTAAAGGCGTTACTACGATGCCACAATCCAGGCGATTGTTTTTTAACTCCTGTACAATCTCTTCTGTAATCGTTTCCTTAATGACAAGATTGATTTGCGAATATTTTTCACGGATATTTTTAAATAGCTGGGGCAGGAGGTAAGGGGCGAGTGTAGGAATGATGCCAATGCGAATTTCACCGGCCATATTGTTCTTTTGTTCGGCAATAACCTGCCTGATTACGCTGGCCTCGCGCAAGGCAATGCGTGCCTGTGCAATAATACTAGCACCGATTTCCGTTGGGATTACAGGCTGTTTTGTGCGATCAAATATTTTTACATCCAGTTCTTCTTCCAGCTTCTGAATCTGCATGCTTAAGGTGGGTTGCGTTACAAAGCATTTCTCTGATGCCAGTACAAAATGGCGGTAGGTATCCAGTGCTACAATATACTCCAGTTGGGTCAGTGTCATAGATATTAACTATATGTTTATAAATATAATCAATTTGATTTATTAAGCATAACCCCTTAATCTTGTATGCTGAAAATGAAATTTGTAAGCCTTGTGTATGACATTAATCAGCAGAAATAACATCAATAAAGTATATTATTAGTCTTTTATAAGTAACAAATTGTAAATCAACCGAAAATGGAAAACAATCCGCACGCAAGCACAACATCTTACAACATGAATGGTGAGGGTAAATGCCCTTTTCATGGAGGTGCGCTTAAGCAAAGCGCAGGTAATGGTACCACCAATAATGACTGGTGGCCTAATCAGTTGAAACTGAACATCCTGCGTCAACGCTCTACTTTATCAAATCCGATGGATGAGCAGTTTAATTATGCAGAAGAATTTAAATCATTAGACTTAGCGGCTGTTAAAAAGGACATCAATGAGTTGATGACTACATCACAAGACTGGTGGCCAGCCGATTATGGGCATTATGGGCCTTTCTTTATTCGCATGGCATGGCATAGTGCGGGTACGTACCGCATTGCTGATGGACGTGGTGGTGCGGGTAACGGCACACAACGTTTTGCGCCACTGAACAGCTGGCCTGACAACGGTAACCTGGATAAAGCACGTTTATTACTCTGGCCCATTAAGCAGAAATATGGTAAAAAAATCTCCTGGGCTGATCTAATGATTCTTGCCGGTAACTGCGCACTTGAATCTGCTGGTTTTAAAACATTTGGTTTTGCTGGTGGACGCGAAGATGTGTGGGAACCAGAGCAAGATATCTATTGGGGATCTGAAGGTAAGTGGTTAGAAGACAAGCGTTATTCTGGTGACCGTGAATTGGAAAATCCTTTAGCCGCTGTGCAGATGGGTTTAATCTATGTGAATCCGGAAGGACCTAACGGTATCCCTGATCCTGTGGCTGCCGCACGCGACATCCGTGAGACTTTTGGTCGCATGGCCATGAACGATGAAGAAACAGTAGCCTTGATTGCTGGTGGTCATACCTTGGGTAAGACACATGGTGCGGGTGATCCGAGTAAATATGTTGGACCTGAACCTGCTGCGGCCAGCATTGAAGAACAGAGCATGGGTTGGAAAAATACCTTAGGTACTGGTCACGGTGAATACACGATCACCAGTGGTTTAGAAGGTGCATGGACAACTACTCCGGCAAAATGGAGCCACAATTATTTTGAAAACTTGTTCGGTTATGAGTGGGAGTTGACAAAGAGTCCTGCTGGTGCACACCAGTGGAAGCCCAAAGGTGATGCTGGTGCAGGCACTGTTCCTGACGCGCACAATCCTTCAAAGCGTCATGCACCGATGATGTTGACAACTGATTTGTCTTTGCGCTTTGATCCTGCTTACGAAAAAATATCCAGAAGATTTTTAGCGAATCCTGCTGAGTTTAACGATGCCTTTGCACGCGCCTGGTTTAAGTTAACACACCGCGATATGGGACCTATTGCACGTTACCTTGGTCCGGAAGTGCCAAAAGAAGAATTGATCTGGCAAGATCCTATCCCTGCTGTAAAACATAAGATCATTGATGCACAGGATATCGCCACATTAAAATCTAAGATACTGGCAACAGGGCTTTCTGTATCTGAACTGGTATCGACTGCCTGGGCTTCGGCTTCTACCTTCCGTGGCTCTGATAAGCGTGGTGGTGCCAACGGTGCCCGTATACGCCTTGCACCTCAAAATAACTGGGAAGCCAATAACCCTGTTCAATTAGCTAAAGTGCTGAAAGCCTTAGAAGGCATTCAAAAAGAATTCAATACAGGCGGTAAGCAAGTTTCATTGGCTGACCTGATTGTATTGGGTGGATGTGTTGGTGTTGAGAAAGCTGCAAAGAATGCCGGTCATGAGCTAAGTGTTCCATTTACACCCGGACGTGCTGATGCCTCGCAAGAACAAACGGATGTAGAGTCATTTGCTGTTCTTGAACCTCAGGCAGATGGTTTCCGTAATTACACGAAAAAGAAATACACTGTTTCATCAGAAGAATTGTTAGTGGACAAAGCACAATTGCTTACACTTACAGCACCGGAAATGACTGTATTGATCGGTGGCTTGCGTGTGTTGAATGCAAACTTTGATAAATCAAAGCTTGGCGTATTTACGCATCGTCCTGAAGTGTTAACCAATGACTTCTTCGTAAATCTACTAGATCTTGGCACCACCTGGAAAGGTATTGCAGGATCTACTGATGTTTTTGAAGGTCGTGATCGTAAAACAGGAGAGACAAAGTGGACAGCTACGCGAGTTGATCTTATCTTCGGATCTAACTCAGAGCTTCGCGCCATTGCCGAAGTATATGGCTGTGGCGATGGTCAGGTTAAGTTTGTTAAGGATTTCATTGCTGCCTGGAACAAAGTAATGAACCTCGATCGTTTTGATTTAGCTTAATTAGCTTAGTACTTTAAAATTAAAAGGTGACCTGGTAACAGGTCACTTTTTTTATTACGAGGATTTTAAGGCACTATACTTTTCAATTAACTCTTTTTTAACAAGCGTGGTAATCTTAATTCTGATTCTTATATCATAATTTACTTCAGCATGTTCGTCAGCTGCAATAAAAAACTGATGAGATGATGAAGGAATTGTTTAGCGAACTTGAAAGCATTTTAGCAAGTATTATGGTATGTATTTTTAATTGGCCAATATTGTGTTCTACCTTGTAAGGTTTTCATCCTTAATAAATACTGCATTTAGTGCTATGAATTGATTAGACTCTGCTTAGCCTTTTACATCCAGGATGTGACGTTGAGATTATCATCCGTTCCTTTTTTGACCACAACTTTTCAGCAGCAGAAATCACGAGAGTTTTTTTTAAGTAATTTCTCGTGCGTGTGCAGGAAATAAAAATGGCCAGCAAAGTAAGCCTGAAGATATTATTTCCATTAATCAACTTCAAGTTCATGCATACCAATTTTAGCATTTACACCGTGCGGGTTATTTTCCCATCTTGATCAAGGGGCTCGCTACTTCGCAGGACTATATAAGTAATGATGGGAAATGTATTTTATTTTAGTACAATAATTGGAAAATCAAACGATTTTAAAAAACTGAAATACAGGCTACACTGAAACAGGTATTTGACATTACTTTTTTGGCCTGCAACTTTTCTAATTTAACTATCTGTCATAGTATTGTCTTCGTGCGCTGACCGTATTTGTATAATCTGTCAATGATTGCCGAAGAAGTTTTGCTCCCAGCGTCAAAGATCCAATTGTATCAACTCCGTATTTTTTATCAAGAATAGATAATACCCAATCAACCATATATGGATGGCTAAAGTCTTCATGTCTCACGCGTACCTTTAAGTTATTTATGGTGTAATAATAGATCGAATTAGTGATAATAGAGTCAGTCAATTTTTCTTTCTCACCATTGTCCAGCAGAAATTCTTTTCCATTAATTGTGACAGAATTAAAATCCAGGTTCAGGTGTCGATTGAAGTCATTGTACAACTTATCGAAATCATTGAATGTTAAATTGCTAAACAGACAAGTAACATTTGCATTTTTAACTCTTAATTTCTCACCTTCTGTAGTAATCTCGAATCGCTTACTTGTATCAACTGTTGGTAAATCTGGCCTATAGAAATAGATGCTTGTTGAATTGTCATTGTTACTTAGTTCATTGATGTTCATACCTGCGCGGTTTTTAAAAACGACTGGTAATGTTTGTGTTTCTATTGTGGTGCCTGCTCAAAGCTGCAGCTTGTCGCGTAATACCAAATAGGGATTAAAGTTAAAACTTTAATTCAGTCAGTCATTTAACCAGACCTGAAACATGTTGTTGGCGGTAGGAGGCCCCATCACTTAACTTGATTTTATGACTTAATCTTTCACCCAGCGCTAATGGAAATCTGTAAGCTGCTTACACGGATTCATCTTCTCATGATGGATCAGAGTTCAAAATTATCAACCTAGGACCAGATTTTATTGTTGATAGTTTTGTGGCCACAATTTGTGTGACTGTCTACAAGCGATACACTGCTTGAATATTAAAGCGCGCAAAAACCTTTTTAGGGACAGCCTTCCTCAGCAGCCACCTTTATTAGGGGCACGCTTATAAATTATTTTACGATCTCGTTCTACATAGTTTCCCGAAATTATGGGATACAAATACTTGGGGGCGTACGATACAGCATGACTTTTTAGAATAATCGTGTCTTCTACCTTCAGGCTGTGCAATTGCTGAAACTCATTCGACTTTAACGGCCCAAAGCGAAGGATATAATCATAGCCTTTAATCCTGACCATCACACCAAAACCCAAGCGTGAGCCTGGTGGAAGTGAAAGAGAAGTTACAACAGCCTCCATATTGGTAGAATCACTAACATGATTCCTTATTTTGGCTGCACTGGTAAGTACTTGTTGGCCTTCTGGGGATGCTTTCCATTTTTGAAATTTCACACCATCGGGGGAGGCTTCCCACTTTTTTAATTGATCTTTCCTTTCATCATCAGAAAGCGTCTTTGTAGCTGATTTTTCAATTTTTTGATTTTTGATTTCGCGATTGGCGAACACCAGTCCGCTTATTACTAACAAAAGTAAAATCAAGGCATAAATCACTTTTTTCATGTCGTTTATAGATTTAGGTGTCAATTCAAACGAAGCTACGAATCTTTGCACCTGATTTTAGTAAAGGAATTGTTAAAAATAGTAAATGAAATGTAAAAGTTGATTACTTTTTTATCTCTTTGAGGTGCTTACAGCGTTTGTGTATAAGCAGTGGCGGTAATTCGAAGCACGTAACTGTCCTACGTTGACGAATGAATTTAGGAAAATCAAGCTACAAATTTGCACTGAGCCCCAGCCATTTTTTATACACTTTGTTGGCCGCTGGCCCTAGCTAATTACGCTTATTATCCACTGATATGTCCTGTCCGCTGTCCAGACATGTCCTGGTGTAATTCTAACTCTCTCTTCTCTTGATGGAATACGCCATAAAACTTCTAAGTAAAGGTCATCTGCTACGAATGAATTCACTGTATTGTAAACCACGTCCCCTGAGTCTAACCAAAATTTTATATTGTTGTATCCTCTATCTAAAGCAATTATTGAATTTGGATTATAATTGAAAAAATAGTCCTCCGTTATTCCGTTGTCTAAGTCATATTTTTTTGAGTACTCCATTAGTTTACTCCAATTTTTACGGCTCAATTTTGAAAGGACGTAGTAGTCTGATTTGCCCTTTCTTGAAAAATTTTCTGCTTGAATAAATCTTTCGAAATCATTATAGAACTTATTATACTCAATCAGAAAATCTTTTAAAAGTATTAATAGTTGATTGAAAACAAGATTATCCAAATGAACCGCATTGCTTCCGATAATTATGAAGGATTTTGTATTTTCAAACGACTGACCTCTTAGAATTAGGTCTTTTAAATCGATTATTTTGATCTCATTTATTAGCTCTATTATTTCAAAATGCTTTAGAGAGATCATCGTCTCATTATTTCTAAATTCAATAACACAACTTCCTATTTCATCAAATTTGGAAGGTAAAAATGAATTTATTGAAACATAGGTATCAGAATTCCAATAGTGATTTGTTAAAAATTGTGCTTCTCGATCAGTAATTATTTTTTCCTTTTTGAATTCCAACTTCTTCTCAGGTAGTGATTTTTCCTCTAAATCCTTTAGAAGCAATTCGTCTTCAATCTTTCGCCTTTTTGTTCTAAACTTTTTTCTCTCTTCAGCAATGCGTATTAGTTTTGATTTAGCAATGTTGATAAAAAATCTTTCTGTTGATTCATCAAAAGGTCTTTTCCACTTAAGTCTATTTAATCTCTTAACACAAGGAACTAAATTTTCTGGAGACCTTAATACATCAAAATCCTTATCAAATTCGTATTTGATGATTTTGTGTCCAAGGTTTGCTTTAATTTCCGATTTTGGAATTATATGATCAATCTCTAAGTCGTCAAAATTGTCTATAAAATTTCCACTATAGACACACCTTTGTCCATAGGCTTTCCAAATTGAATACTTTAACTCAATGTCCATAGGGCTTGCGGCCAACGTTAGTATATGCCGCGTTGGCGTTTTCCTTTAAAATTAACAATAAAACGACAATGCGGCATATACAGTGTTAAGTGCTGTGCTTTTTATTCTGCTCTACGGCCTTTTGGAGAAGTATTAGATCTTTTCGATAATTGATGCTGATATTCCTCCAGCTCACAAAAATCATTGCTGAGAAAAATAGTACGGCTATTAACCCGTTCATCGAAGATAATGTCGCAATTATCGATACAACTAATCCAGCAAACATAAATAGATACCAAGGAGCCAAAAGCAATAGTATTTTTCGAGGTTTGATTTCGTAACTGAATCGTCCTTCTATCATGGTGCCACTAAGAATTGCCGAATCATACGGAATCTGAATGATTCGCTTCGTTCGAATCGTTAACTGGTTTCCTTCATGATCGACAACAAACCGAACTTTCCAACCATTTGCGTGGAACAACTTCAGCGTTCCCTTTACTCGCTCCACAAAAGTGGAATTTTCAATTGCTATTGTTTCTTTGATTGTTGGTAGTATCTGTCCCATAAAAAGCATTGCACATACATGTTGTTGTACGCCTGTGCCTCTTAGTCCTCTCTCAATAACACCTCGAGTTTGTCCAACTTCATGGTCGTTACCTTTCTTTTTTTGTTAATTAGTCCTTTTACTGTTTTATCAGTCGGTGAATAATTAATTGAATACTGTCCACAGATAGATATTGAATAATAATCAGGGGCTTCTAAAGTCCCACTTAACCTTTTGTATCCTTGACATTTGTGCAGTCCAATAACGTAATATCTCCCTTTTGTAAAATCACGAATAGATGGTCTGCATAATTGTCCATCGTCTCCAAATACTCTCAACTCTTTTCTATCGTCAGACCCTTTAAGAACCTTCAGAACGTTTAAAATTATTGTCTCAGGCATCTCCACAGTCGGTAAGTCTTTGTCGCCCCTGTCCACGGCAATAGAGTCACCATAACCAATCACTTCAACAATTGCAACTAAGTCAACATTCTTACTCATTTTTAAAAAATTCCCTTCAACCTTACAAGTACAAGTAAGTCCAATTGTCCATATAAAAGTCGATATCAGTGTTAATAAAATCTTTTTCATAGGCATGGCGCACAACGCTGGGCTACATGGCGTGCCGCTTTTCGAAGCACTTTTGTTTCCAACGTTACAAAACGAAGTTAGTAGTTTGTGTTTAATTGGCAAAATACGCGGCATGCCATGTAGCTATTGTTGGCAGCATGTGCCGTTTTATTTGTGTCGTTCGTATATTTGGTCGAATTGATTCGCAAAATTCATGTAATCATCACTCCACCCGTTAAATATTGACAGCTCTTGAAAAGTCGATGTAGGTGCAAATTCAAAACTGATTTCTTTAAGCACATCTTTGTCATCGTACTTAATTCTAGAAATTAAGTTATCAACGTGATTTCGAAGTTCATCAACTGAATTAAATCTTGTCCAAACTATATCGGAGTCATCCAATATTCTTTTTTTAATTTCTGTCAATAGTTCAATTAATTCGTTGTTCACCTGTCAATTTATTATCTGAAACGTATTTGTCCACCCTGACCAAACATAATAACGAAGATAGTACTTCATACTTACACTTCACCCAGCCATTGCAAATAGCTTTTGTTGGCTGCTGCTGCTTTGCTCAAATTTGTCCGTTACCTATATTCTCCGTCTTTTGCCCATTTCCAAAATCCAATTGGAAGATCAATTCCAGGTGCAATGTTTACTCTTTCAATTTCATTGTGGTCTTTGTCCTTAGCAACAACTTGCAAATGGTACTCGACATAATTGTTTTCTCCGGACTTCAATTTCCAAAAACCTTCTACCAAGTCCATTACGTTATGTAAGGCGATGTGAATTGATTCAATTGCTTTTTCCCTGTCGTCAGGATTCATATCCTTTGGTAAGTTGTCAACTGCTTGGTCTCGGCAATATTTTATAAAATGATATCCAAAGGTATAAGCTGCATCTTCTTTCCTGTCCCAGAGTCCTTTTCTCCAGTCTTTATATTCTCTCGGTTCTGATTTGTTTTCCATTCGTCAAACTTGAAGTTGATAGGTTGTCGGCAGTTGCAGCCAACGCTGGGCTACATGGCGTGCCGCTTAGCAAAGCACTTTTGTTTCCAACGTTACAAAGCGAATTTAGTAGTTTGTATGCAATTGGCAAACTGTCCCGCGGCATGACATGTGGATATTGTTGTGGGTAGTTGGGTTCTTACTCAATTTGTTTTCTGTCAACCGAGTCTATTCTCAAAAAATATCCTTTATAGATATCCGTGGCATAAATGAATCGAATCTCATTCTCTTCGGTCTTTATTCTGGTGTCCCAGAAGCCCCGTGGCATGCTGTCTAATAGAAATGAGAAGTTCTCAAAAATCACCCGACCTCTCAGTGAGTCATGTTTCCATGTCCCAGTGTTAGTTAATTTCTTTCTGTCCCACCACGTATAGTTGGTATAAGTCCCATCAGAGTTTACGTCAATTGTGTCTTGGTTGTTGGCTTGATATACGTATCTGCCCGTCAATCTTTCTTCGTCCACAAAGTCACCTTTGTCGGAATACGTACATGAGATTGATGTCGTCAGAATAAGAAAAAGGAGGCCTCGATTTTTCATTTATAACTAGAAGTCCAATTTGTCCAGAACTCAATTACCACCAAAGGTTTTCGGCTTGGCGATGTGGCGGATTTTCAGCACAAAAGTTCAATTGAATTGTTACTGTTGAGCCTTGTGGAAATTTTTCACAGAGGCACTTCAGCCGCCATATTGCCAAACTGATGTTGGCAGTAATTTTATTTTCCTTCCTTGGATAACTTATTTAATTCGTTTAAATCTTTATCTCTTCCAAGTAATTTTTTATACCCAATTATGTCTTGTAATGGTTGAGTTCTCACGAGTCTGTTTTCAAATAAGACGCTTACTGCATTTTCAATTTTGGTTTCAATTTCAATATCAGACTTTATTAAAAAATCTTCAACTGAGTTAATATCCACATCAACATTTTCAATTTTTATTTGTAATAACCAAATTTCGAATTCGTCATCCTTATATATATGAATTCCATTTATAACATATGATTTAAGTTCTTTTTCAATTTTATATAAATTTTTCAAATTCACTTCAATATCTATATCTTGAAGTTTCCAAACAGAACCATATAGGTTTCCTGCAAAACCACCTGTAAACTGATATTCTATATTTTGTTGTTCAAAATAATCAACCAAAATATGAATTACCTTTTTATGAGTTTCAGAAATTATTTTGTTATCTATTATATTTTCCATTTGTTCTGTCTCTTAAAATTACTCCAAACGTTTGTGTATGTGGCGTTGCTGGTCTTTGAAAGACTAAAATGTCCCACGCAACGAAACTATATTCTGAGAACTAAAACTGCAAATTTAAGCTACGCCCAGCAATGGCACATACATGTTGTTGGGCGTTCGTTTTATTTCTTCCCGTCCATTTTGTCTTTTTCGTAAGTCCAGAAGTCCTTCTTTGTTGAGAATCTTATAGCATTTAATGTAGCTGTAATTTCGGCTTTACATTTTTTTGCTTTCTCATCATAGTAATTCAGATCATCTGTCAGACAAGTCCACGATAACTGAAATTTGTCCTTGTCAACCTTACTAAATTCAATTTTATTATTAAACGTTTCAATTCCCCAACCAACATAAATTCCAGACATCTTAAACTGATCAGCCCAGCCTTTTTGTATCTCAATTTTATCGTTCAATAATTTATCAACTTCCTCTTCTTCAAGGTTTATGAATTGTAGCTTTGGTATTGCAAAACTAATGAACTCATTCAGCTCTGTTTTGTAACGTTCTGAGATTGATTTTCTCTCCGCCTCTGTTTGTGCGTCACTCTCAATGTTGACATAAATTTCCATTTTATTCATGTCGTTATTAACGAAAAGAATCTCTGCTCTTTTTAACCTCTCAAATATCAACTCTCCGTCTTGTTGTCCTATTCTTATGAAATCCATGTGTTCTCTTGTCTCGAAAAAATGACGCCCAACGCTGGGCTACATGGCGTGCCGTTTAGCGAAGCCCGTACAATTCCAACGTTAAGTAACGAAGTTAGTAGTTTGTGTGTAATTGGCAAACTGTCCCGCGGCATGCCGTGTAGCTATTGTTGGCAGCAGTTTTTAGTCCCATGTCTTTATTAAGTCAAAGTCATTTTCAATTTTGTCAGCCAAAAAGTATACAGCTTTGTCCTTCTGTTTGTCACCAGTGTGTATTAATCGTTGACTATTTCTGTGTGTTCCCCAATGAAATAAGATTATTCCAAAGTCAGAGGTGTAGAAAAGTAAACTTTCCTCATCCTCCATGTTATTAACGTTAAGCTGATATTTTAAAATTTTGTAGTCTTTTGATTCAAAGGTCATATTTGTTTCTTTTACCAATTCGAGATGCTCAGAACTTATTGAGCCTATGTTAATAGGTAGTCTATAAGTTTGCTCAAATGGCGATTCGTCACTTTGATCCGAATGAACTCTATATTTTATTATGTGAAAGGAGTCTGTTGCCTGTCGTTCAACAATGTCCATAAATATTGTATCAAGGGCTCCTCTATTTCTATAAGACATTATATACTCTAGCTTATCATTATTTGTATTCCTTTCTATTCGATTATCTGCTGTCTCCTGAGTTTCCTTTGTCTGACAACTCAAAATTATCGATAGTCCTAGTATTAGTAATCCATATTTCATAAAAAATTGCTGCAAACGTTGGTGTATGAAACGTGGCTGGGTTTTCGAAGCGATGCACTGTCCCACGTGACCAAACGTGATTTGAAAACTGAAACTACAATCTACGCTGAACCCCAGCCATGTTTTATACATTTTGTTGTGTGCAGTTATTTATTTGTCAAAATATTTAGTTGTTTAAAAATCTTGTCTTTGGAATCAGCCCACTCATTTTTTTCCATTTCGACCTTTGTCAAATGGGGATAAATGTATTCAATTAACAATCTCATCATTTTATGAATCTCTCGAGCTAAAGTTCCACTGGAAATTTTTTTTAAATCATCTGCTGATTTGCCTACAGCTTTCATATATTTCAAAGTCACCATAATCTGGTTGTCAACATCAATTGATTTATCAAATAATTGAATCTCTGAGGATTCTAATAAACTTTTGATTGATTGAATGAACATTTCACTTTCCTTAGAAACTTGAATAGTTCTTTCCTCTGTTTGCTTTCTAATTTCTTCAACAATGGTTTCAATACCATTTAATTCTTCACTTAATACTTTATTTAATTCTACAATATTCTCACATTTACAATTCTCCATTGAATATTTAGTAAGATATATTGGAAAATCATTATTGATTGCCTTTTGAATCTGAAGTGTTGTAAACATTAGAGTTCCGTCTAATGTTAAGCACTTATCAAAATTTGTATTATTGTTTGCAATTGGGTTTCCTAAATCATCAATCCAAGAATCTTTCAAAGTTTTCTTTAAGTTTTCAATTCGCTTAAGAAAATCTATTAATCTTACTTCTTCAAGTTCTTGCTGAATCAACTCTTTAATTTCATCAACACTCGTAAGAGTTATATTTGTATTTTTTGTACATCTGATAGCGCCAGATTGGAACCCACTTTCTGAAAATAAGAACCCCTTATCAGCACCCAAGTCTTTAGTTATTTCATAAAGTGTAAGTACTTTTTCTTTTGGTATGGAGTCCTTCCAATATTTTCATTCACATATCCATGTCATGTCAATTCCAAACTTTTCCAACTTTATCCAGACATCTATAGCATGTTCACCTCTAGCACCAACCGCTTTATAGTTTGTTTTAACTTCGGCTCCTATGTTCCGGAAAACATCAGCTACTAATTCTTGATACTCAGACCAACTCATCCATTCTCTGATTTAATTGCACACAACGCTGGGCTACATGGCGTGCCGCTTATCGAAGCCCGTATAATTCCAACGTTAAGTAACGAAGTTAGTAGTTTGTGTGTAATTGGCAAATTGTCCCGCAGCATGGCATGTAGCTATTGTTGGCGGCTGGCCATTCATCTCTTCTTTATATAGTCTTCTCTTATGAAACCATATTTTTCAAGAGTCAACAATTCATTTTGAGAACAAAAAGCATAAATTAAATTATCTTCGTCAGGTTGAAGTAAGACAAATTCCCAATCGATTTCTTTTTTAAATTCATTAAGCTCGTGTCCAATTTTGTCAAAGTCTCTGACACTAAAGAAGACTTCTTTTTTCTTATTGTTTTCAAAGAAAATGATTTTTGCTTCTTCAGTAGTCATCGATATCACCTCAAACTGAATACTATTACTTGTATCCAATGAAGCGATTTCATTCAAAAGTCCGATTATTTGCTTTTTAAACTTTTCTTCTGGAAAAAACGGAAGATAATAGTCTCCTTCAAATTTCTTTGAGCAGTGTTTGACGTTTAGGTCTTTAAAATCTTTAGGCCCCGAATATACGTTTGGTATCTGATTTTTTGTAAGTAGAAATTTTTCTGGATTGTTTACTAAATTTTTAAAGTCTTCTATCTTCTCAAGTGTCGCCCAGTTTCCTAAAGTGAGGGTAAGATTCGAGTCATTAAAGGGCCTGTAAGCAATAACAACCAATCCGTTTAGGGACTTAAAAATCACTTCATTTATTGAATCAATTAAAGAACGAACAAAATTATCCAAGGAATTAATTTCTTTAAAGTCAATAAGAATTTGACTTGTTTTCTCTTTATCCTTTACAGTTAACTCAATTTCATAATTGCGGTAATTAACTTTTTCGTCAGTGGTTTTTATTTCAAAATCAGCTATTAGTTTATTTATATTTTTTAAAAGTCCTGGAACAAACCAGTCTAAGTGTTCAGGAAAATCCTGCTTGATTCCATCACCATGAAAATATTTTAAATCGATCATTTGTCCTCTCTTTTTAGGCTTGCCATCAACGCTAGGCTACATGGCATGCCGCTTATCGGAGCCCGTTTGTTTCCAACGTTAAGTAGCGAAATTAGTAGTTTGTGTATAATTGACAAATTACAAGGTAGGGTTGTAGCTATTAATGAGCACTGGCTATTTTAACTCTGCTATTTCTTTTATTAGTTGATTTCTGGTCCGAAGAAAGTCTGTCATGTATTTCTTTAAGATAATTTTGTCAAATAACTTACCGAATAAACCTAAGGGAACTTGATATTCAAAGCGATCAGTCATTAGCGTCCGTCCGTTTGATTCTTTGAAGTGGTGTTCATGCCGCATAAATCTAAATACGCCCTTTGTCATTTGATCCTCAAAAAAGTAGGGCTTATTAAACTTTGTGATCTCAACACTGAGTCGCTGTCGGATGCCAAAATGTGTAGCCTCCCAGGTAATTTTGTCTCCTTGTTCGCAAAGGCCACTCGCGCGTCCAGCTATTACTTTTTCATGTGTTTTCCCGGCTGACTGTTTGTGTACCTCAATGCTCCTGGCTAAATCAAAACATTTTTCAATAGTACTTTTAATCTCAGTCTCTAACTCGATTACTATCATTTCCTAAAAAAAATAGTTGATTCTGATTGGTCTTACAATCAACCTGCATCACAATAAGTCCTGAAAATGTACAAAACTAAAAAACGTCCTGCCCCGTCAACTCCATTTCAAACTTGTCCGACATAGCAGCAACCTCCTGCAACATCTCCTTCACCTGTTCCTCAGTAACGGTAGCAGCAGGGCACGATGCCTCAATCTTAAGGTAACCATCCTCAATCATAAACTTACTATAATCAAACATGGCATTTTCCTCAAGAATCTCACGGGCGTTAATCGTTGAAGTAAACTCACAGACCTTTGAGGTAAACACAGCCAAATCCTTTCCCGAAAGCTGACTGGGTTTAACAATAGCCAAAACCGTTTGAAATCGGTTTTTACCAATAGGAACAACCACAACAGCCTTCGTATGGTCATAATCTGTAAACTGGCCGCCAATATCGTCTACATACTGCCTTATAAATTTGAAGAGGTTCATAAATGCTTGGTTTGGTTGAAAGAAGTATTGGAAGGTAGTTTTTTTCAGGCGCATAAAATAGAGATTGAACTTAAAAATCTCTGCTGACTGACTAAAATCAAGTATTAAGCTTTTTTACCCAGCTAAAGCCGCTTAAAAATAGAAGGGATGAAACTTCAGCCCTTTTTTATTCATTTCCAGGGAAGGGGCGGGCAACTTAACCAGCGATAAGGCCTTGAGTAAGCCCTTCACGAACTTCGAGTCTGTTTGAATGGCTGTCAGATCAAAATCAACAGATAAATAATACTGCCTGTAAGGATCGTACCCATTCGTTATGTTTGTTTCATCTCTGGCATATAACATACCATGCGCACCATAGCCAACAGCCAGGTTTAACCAGGCAGGAAAACGCATAAACTTATCCATGTCTACCGACAACCAATACGTTTGCCCGTTATAATCTTTTAAAATTTCTGTAGCAAGGTTTTCACCTAGCAAGGCCGGCCGCAGCGGAGCGTATGAGGTACGATGAAAAGAAAACTTCGGTTGTATCCTTATTTCCTCCCAATGGTATTGTTGGCACCAGTAGAATGCACTTCCACCTGCATTGGCAAGTAAATCGCTGCCTGACGCCCCGTATGCTTCGGAGTAACCATCAAATACCTCAATAGATGACAGCAACACAAAACCACTCAAACTACCCACAAAGGCAGACTTCTTTGCCTTCACTCCACAATGGTTAACAGCTTGTGCGCTGAAGGCACTTAAATAAAAAGCAGAATAAAAATGACCAGCTTTATCGACCTGTTTCCATTCGGCAGCATCGTTAAAAAAGTGAAATGCCTCCCTTTTGTTTTCCTTATACCAGGCTTCACTCAACACTAACATGCCTACGCCATAAACAGCGCCCGCAGCAATACCTAATTGCTTTACTTTTTTAGGTTGATAAGGAATACTGTCTGTTAAATGAAATTGAGCTTGACAAAAGTGAGCAGACATATAGGCGAGAATGAACAAGCCTGTTTTTCTCTTTAGAAAAGATGAAAATGATACCAGGGAACTAATGTTATTCCTCAGTGCCTCCATCTTCTTCTTTCAAAACAGCTTCGTCATTCATTTCCGGATCTTTTGCATTCTCCTCTTTTCGCTCTCTGGCAGATTTCCACAAATCACTCAGTGTATTAAAACTCTGTGTGTGTTGTATACTCACACCGGTAGTAATGGCATTCTGGTTGTTGAGGGCATTGAGTAAGGCATTGGCATTGGTGCGGTTGTACATGCGCATCTTAAACTTGCCGTCTGCTGTTAATAAATAATCAACCGTCCAGTCGCCAACAAGTGTAGCTGTACTGTTGGTGTTTGCTCCGGCCGCAGCCGTGTTTTGATTGGTAAAGGTACCATCGCGTGTTACACGCAAACGTCCGTTTAAAAAGGTATACGATAGGCGCAACTGAAAGGTGTTAAAAGCTTCTGCATCCAAAGCACCCAGGTCCACATCAATCTCCAGGTTTTCATCCACCTGACTCATCCAGTAACTTAATTGGTTGGAAAGTAATTCACTCACACTATTGGTTACCGAACCTGTAGTACTGATGGTTTCATTTAAAGGGGATAACCTTCTTAAAATAATCAAACTGAAAACCTGTTTCTTTAATTCTTGTTCATCCAGTTTGGTTTTAAAAGCCGCGAACTCGAAAGCAAGTCGTTTACTCACGCCATTGGTTAAGGTTACTGTTTGTGGCAGATCGCGGGCAACAATATCAAAGTTAATTTGTGGAGACAGCATGGCACCCTCCAGCGACAACAATACCTGCAGCGGATATTTGCGCTTCAACACCGGATCATTCTGATTCTCCGCATCAATGATAATAGGAGCGATGGAAGCCAGTTGATTATAGGCAGCCTTAATATTCATTTGACCCTGGTAGGGGTCCCCCGACCACGTAATCCTGCTTCCTTTTTGTATATCAAATTCCTTGTTGATTAAATTGTATAGCGTAAAGTTGTATCCACCTTCTTCGAAAACAATACCGCCAAACATGGTAAACTCACCTTTGGTATCCAGTTGTAAACGAATGTCGCCATTGCCGCGCCCGCGAATAATATCCCCGGCTTTAATGTCAAAAATAATCTCGCAATACGCATCTTCAGTTATATCCAGATTTAAATCGATGGCAACACCAGTAAGTTTTTTACGGTTGTCAATCTCTGTGTTGGTGCGGGTGGTATCTCTGAAATTAACAAAACTGATAAACTCTTTTTTCTCGACAGAACCTGTGCTATTCAGCGGAATGTAAATTTTAGAATTCCGATCTGTCTTGGCTGTGGCAGAAATTTTAAGGTTAGCAACCGGCCCGAAGAAGTTTACTTCACCACTGGCAAAAGCCTGGCCGTAGAATAACTCATTGTCTTTAATCGTAGTGTTCAACACCATAAAGTTGGTAAAGCTTCCGAAAATATTCAGACGCATATTATCAAAATTGCGGTGTGCAATAACGCCCTCTAACTTACCTCTGTTGTTAAAGGAATCTTTCATTTGGATATTTTCAAAATAGATTGAAGTAGGCGTAAGACCAATAATACCTGTAAAATTGTATAAGGTCTTTAAGTAGTCAATCATGATCTGTCCATTCTCTACCTTACCTGATCCGCGAATCAAGGGTTTGTTTAAGGTACCCCTGATGGCGAACTCACCCGTAAGCGTACCATCAATCTGACTAAAAATGCCACGCAAGACGGGTTCAGCCAGTTTCAGATTTGCCTGATTAAGGATGGCGAGTACGTTCAAAGGACTTGTACTGTTGTTAGGATCGTAATATCCTTTAAGATTGATGGCTTCAATCCCCTTGCGATTCACCATAAAGTCAACCACAAACTTTTTCTCTTCATTGTTCCATTGGTTGTTGCCCACAATATCGCCTACCAGAAAACTATTGATAGTCAGGTCGCGTACATCAATTTTATTTTCCAAGGTAGGTGTTACATAAAGGTCTTTAAAAGTAAGGTCAGCATTTACCAAACCACTTAACTTTTCTGTGATAATGGATTCGAAACCATTTAAATCAATGTTGCGCAAAGAGATGTAGAGCGGTAATTCCTTGTTATAAGAAATCATACCCTCCAGATTTATCTTTTGCTCATCTTGAAAAAATCCTACATCCTGCAAGTGCCAGTCGCTGCCCTTTTGGCTCACGCGTGTTTCTTCGTTCACCTTCCAGATTTTATCTAACAACTGAAAAGTTGAATTTTGCAGGCGAATGTAGGTACTGTCTTTAAAGTCGACAGTGCCGCGCAGCCTCACATTATTATTTAATTTCTCCTGATCCAGGTCAAGGTTAAAGTCAATATGATTTTTATTCCAGATAACTTCTGTGATCAGATTTTTAGTGGCTATGCCTTCCAGACTCTGTCTGTCGGATTGAATAAAGGCCATCGCTAAAACTGCAGTACTGTCTTTTAACTTGGATGTATTGATGTCAACATTCGTATTTTCAAAAATGAAGTTCTCATACTGAACCCGGGGTATGGCAGTAAAGGCATTAAAAATCGTGGTGATACCTTTGGTGAAACTTCCCTCTATGTTTACGTTGGGCGAAAGCGAAAAATTAATATTGAATAGTTCAGCAATGGGTGCTGCGTTTTTAATTAATACATCAAGGTTTACAGCATAGTCATGCAAACTGCTTCTTTCGTTTTTGTAATACGTTGCAATACGCAAGGAATCATTTTTAATGTTTAGATTCAGTTCCGTTATTAAGGCCTGCAGGTCAATAAACAAATCGCTGAAATTAAAATCACCTTTGGCCGAAGCTTCTATCAAGTCGGTTTTTATACTCAACTCATGTTGTGATTTTTCGCGTAGAGCAAACAAGTCAACTGATTTTAGTGCAAGACTTCTGGATTGATAATGGATATCAGCATTTTTGAAATTAGCCGAACCGACCAGACTATCCAGTTCAAAACCTTTGGTGTCGATATTGATTTCAGTACTCAGGCTGAGTGCTTCTTTGCTTAACAGCAATTTGTTAAAATCGAGGGTGTCAATTTTACCCTGCATTTTTATTTCATTAATGCCGTTTCTAAGGTCTAATGAACCCTCCAGGTTTATTTTGGCATGCGCATCATCAATGCCAATCTTGCCGCTGAAAAATTCTTTAGCAAAGCGTGCATCTGTATAAATGTTTTGATAATTATAATTCAGAACGCCAATGGAACTGATGTTGGCATTCAGTAAAAAATCTGCGGTACTCAGGGTCAACCCTGAACCTTTAATCTTCCCCGCCAAACTTATACGTTGAAAATGAAGGGTGTCGTTCAGGTAAGTGCCCAGATCAAAATTATCCAGACTCAGGTTACCGCTATAGGTTGAACGTTCATTGTTGCTTTCATTAATTTTTAAGTTAATATCAGACTTGATATTGCCAAGCCTTGTCTGTATTGAGGCATTCGCAACAAAGTCAGTTACATATCCCAGAAACTGCCCCTTTAAATTGGTTGACCCCAAAGGCATTAATTTTTCAATTACCTCTTCACCTAACGCAAAAGATAAATCCTGAAAACGAAGATTCGAGTTATCGAGATCAATTTCAATAAACGTTTCATCAAGGTATGGCAGCCCATCCATGCTTAACTCACCACGCAATTCGCTACTACCTGTTTGTAACAGCATATCGCTCAATACAAACTTACTTACCTTGCCGTTAAAATTGCCTGACAATTGCATGGGCAGGTCTAGCCGGGAAGCACCACTGGCAAAAAGCTCGAGATCCTGCGGGTGCAGTTTTATTTTATCTAAGTGTGCATCAATTTTCACTACATCATTAAAGCGATTCAAATCACGAAGCGATTGATAGTAAAATACGATTGTGTCTGCAATGTAACTCTTGCCAATATCAGCCTTCAGGTTATAAAATTCCATGGCCTGTTGCGATATCCTGAAAAAGGTAGAGAAATTATTTACACGTAATTGTGTTTTACGATCTCTGGCTATTATCGAGGCTACATCAAATTCAATGGTATCGCCCACAATCATGAACTTATCCAATGATACATCCGTGATGTCTAGTGTAAAGTGGTGATAGTCGAAACCCTGCAATGTATCAGTAGCGCCATCGTTGTATTGAAAACTGCTGTTTTGTAGAATGGCCTCACCGATGTTAATAACCGGGCTGGCACCACCGCCACCGGAGCCACCATACTTTTTATTGATGCGGTCAATAAAAATATTAATGTTCAAATCTTCCGTGCTATCAGATTCCTTGATATTGTCTAAAAAAACGTCTGCTTTATCAACGACAATACCATCAATATTCACATACTTACCCTTCAGCATTTCGAACAACTTGAAGTTGATCCTCAAACGCTCTACGGCAATCATCCTGTTTTGCTCCGTATCCTCAATTACAAGGTTTTCAAGTTCCAGGCGATCAAACCAAAGCATTTTAAAGCTCTTGATGGTAGTCGGGAAAGCCGTTACCTCCTGCAGTTCGCCTAAATAGTGGTCAATCAGCCTTTGTTGAACAGGCGGTGCCTGCAGAAGCAGAAAAGAGGAGAGAAGTAGAAAGATCAGACCTGTAACGCTGTAGGCAAGTACTTTTCGTAGTCTATTTTTAATAATTTGCGCGTTCATTTACTTTAGCATGCATCCCATCATCCTTGCCATTGAGTCATCCTGTGATGAAACCTCAGCCTCCGTTATCAGCAACGGCAAGGTACTTAATAATATTATTGCCACGCAGGCCATTCACCAAAAATATGGGGGAGTGGTACCTGAGCTGGCCTCGCGTGCTCACCAGCAGAACATTGTAGCTGTAATCAGCGAGGCCATGACTACGGCAGGCATAGACAAGAGCAATTTGTCTGCCATAGCCTTTACACGGGGTCCCGGACTGATAGGTTCGCTGCTGGTTGGGGTGTCTTTTGCCAAAGGCATGGCCTTGGCGCTTAATATCCCACTTATTGAGGTAAATCACATGCAAGCGCACGTATTGGCGCATTTTATTGACGAACCCAAACCATATTTTCCCTTTTTGTGCCTCACCGTAAGTGGTGGGCATACACAGATTGTCTTGGTCAAAGACTTTTTGCAGATGGAAGTAATTGGCGAAACCCAGGATGATGCCGTTGGCGAGGCTTTCGACAAGGCAGCGAAACTCATGGGCTTACCGTATCCGGGCGGACCCTTGGTTGATAAGCATGCTCAGTTGGGCAATGCCAAACGTTTTACCTTTACGGAAACATTTATGCCCAACCTGGATTTTTCCTTCAGTGGCATCAAAACGCAGTTCATGTATTTTCTGCGTGATGAGGTGAAGAAGAATCCTGACTTTATCGAGCAAAATCTGAATGACATTTGTGCCAGTCTGCAAGCGCACCTGGTAGGTATGCTTTTGAAGCGGGTTGAGCAAGCGGCCAAACAAACCAACATTAAACAAATAGCCATAGCCGGAGGTGTTTCAGCCAACTCCGGTTTGCGCACAAGTTTGCAAGCCCTGGCGGCACGCAAACAATGGCAGGTGTACATTCCGGCTTTCGAATACTGTACCGACAATGCTGGTATGATTGCCATGGCAGCACATTATAAGTTTTTAAAAGGCGATTTTACCGACTTAAGTGTAACGCCCTTGGCCCGTATGCCCATTTAGTGACAATAATTGACAAACAAACTTGCTTTATTTGTGAAAGAGATGTTCAAGCCTGGTGATAGAAAAACATTTAAACACCTTGTAACACAGCAAGATGTAGCCGCCTTTCATGGTGAGGTAGTTCACCCGGTGTGTGCTACCTTTTCATTAGCAAGGGATATTGAATGGACTACCCGGCAGTTTGTATTGGAAATGCGGGAAGACGATGAAGAAGGCATTGGTACGTTTTTAAGTATAGAACATAAAGGGCCCGCCTTTGTGGGTGAGGAAATTTTTTTTGAGGCCTGGGTTGATTCTATTGAACGAAATGAACTGATTTGCCATTATCAGGCTAGCGTGGGCGACAGATTGGTGGCCATCGGCAAAACAGGACAGAAAATTTTAAAGAAAGATAAGTTGAACAGGCTCTTACAAAAGCCTTTATAAGATGAGCAAGCAAGATCGTTTTTCGAATGATATTAACATACGCAATAAGCAGGCAGGCTTCCAATACGAGTTGCTGGATAAATACATTGCTGGCATAGTACTGAAGGGCACAGAGATTAAGTCGATACGGGAAGGGAAGGTAAACCTGCAGGATGGCTATTGCTATTTGAATAATGGCGAGCTTTTTGCAAAAGGCATCAACATTAATGCCTATGCACAGGGAACACACTACAACCATGAAGCGGCCCGGGAAAGAAAGTTGTTATTGAAAAAGGCAGAAATAAATAAGCTGGAAGGCAAGGTAGAGGAGAAAGGTCTCACCCTGATACCGACAAGGCTTTTTATTAATGAAAGAGGATATGCCAAGTTAGAAATAGCATTGGCTAAAGGAAAAAAAGTGCACGACAAGCGTGATTCAATTAAGGAACGTGATATTAAACGCGAGTTGAGCAGGGTAAAATTTTAGTATATTGTATAAATTGAAAATAGGATGGAGAAAATTACATAATCAAAGAGCTTGCTTAAATGACATTTCTCTACCATCCGTCAGACCGCTGAATATTGATGTAAGCAGCGGTCAGACGGATTTCATGAAAGAACTTTTTATAAATCATAAATAGAAAACAATTAGACCAACGCTTTTTTAACTTCACATAAACTGGTCAATTTTTATATAAATCGTATTGAAGGAATTAATTAATGGATACTATAGATTTTGGTGTTTGTCGTTTAAGTGTAGTAGCTGTTAGGGCAGAAGCTGCTGATAAAGCAGAACTGGTTACGCAATTGCTTTTTGGAGAGCACTATGTAGTAACACAGCATTCAAGTGATAAAAAGTGGCTGAAGATCCGGATCGCTTTTGATGAATACGAGGGCTGGATTGATGCTAAACAACACCACAGCATCAGCAAAGATTATTTCGATTACCTGGGCAGGGCTGAACTTAAAATAGCCACGGACTTAACCACCAGTATTCTATACAACAAGGTGCCATTGGCTATTGTTATGGGAAGCATCATTCCCATATCGAGCACTGAGCTTTTTAAAATGGAAGAACAATTCGCTTTTAACGGGGAAGCTAAAAACCTTGGACTGAAAAGAGAGTTTGAATTTTTAAGAACTACTGCCAATCGTTATCTGCATGCACCTTATCTGTGGGGTGGCAAAACTCCTTTCGGTATCGATTGCTCAGGCTTTACGCAAATGGTGTTTAAAATTTGCGGCTACCACCTCTACCGCGATGCACGCCAGCAGGCAACCCAGGGTAAAGCAGTAAGGCTCTTATCGGAGACCAAGCCGGGCGACCTGGCTTTCTTTAAAAATAGCGTTGAAGCCATTACCCATGTGGGTATTGTGTATGCCAACCACCAGATTATCCATGCTTCAGGCCGTGTGCGTATCGACAGCCTCACTGAGGAGGGCATCATCCATACCGAAAGCGGTCAACTCAGCCACCAGCTATCGCATTTCCGGAGAATTTTGGGCTAAGTACCTTTGAACCAAGCACATTAAGTTTTGTTAGATGAGAGATAGCTACTATCTTTCAGTATGAACAACCGTGTATTGGTGCTAAATAATGATTCCAGCCCACTTATGGTCTGCTCAGTTGAGCGTGCATTTATTTTGGTGTACCTCAATAAAAGCGAAATGGTTAAGAGTGCCAATGGATATAAACTCCATTCCATCACACAATCTTTTCCCATGCCTTCGGTTATCCGGCTCAACCGATATGTAAACGCACCCTACAAAGGGGTTAACCTTACCCGTCAGAATATTTTTAAGCGCGATAATTTTGAATGCCAGTATTGTGGCACCAAGCGCGACCTCACCATCGACCATGTTATTCCCCGAGCAAAAGGAGGGAAGGACTCCTGGACCAACCTGGTAACAGCCTGCAAACGCTGCAATGCTAAAAAAGGTGACTACACACCAGAAGAAGCCAACATGATTCTCAAACACAAACCGATCAGACCTTCTTATGCCATCTTCCTGAAGGATTATGCAAATGGGCATGCCAACGAATGGGAAGAATACCTCTCATAAACAGATAGCCTACCGTTGTAGGTGTTTATACTTAAATTCTATCCTGAAACTTCTTTTTTCGGCTGATTTCGAGCTTTACCCTGGTTCTGCATAGGTTACAACGCAACCTTATTGGTAGAATTAAGTATATTCAATAATCCAACGGATTGATGGCTTTGATCCGCAGTAAAATTTTTTAACCAAACTGCTGTTTTATGAATACGAATTACCACCTCGGACTCCTACACCTTGTTCACATGCTGATCAATGTTGATGGTCGTATTGATGAACGAGAAATGAAAATGTTGCAAAATATTAAGCAGGAAGAGCATATTGATGATGCTATTTTTCAAGGCTTTGCCCGAAGCATAGGTGCTGCTAAAAAACAGGAAATCTATACAAGAGGTCTGGCCTTACTGAATGGCTGCACCGATGAAGAAAAGCTTTGTGCCTTTGCTTACCTTTTCAAATTAGCGGAAGCAGATACAACTATCGATATGAATGAAATTCGTTTGCTCATGTCGGCCATTAAGCAGGTTAATGTTGACTTTGAAGATGTAGAAATGATTACAAGATTATCTTCTTCAGATAAACACGCAGCTTAATCTATTTTATTACGATCTGATTTTTTAGGGACGGGATCATAGCCGCTTGTTCCCCACGGGTGACAACGCGAAATCCTTTTTGCTCCCATGGCAATTCCTTTTATCACACCCCATTCCTGAATAGCCTCAACCGTATATTGTGAACAGGTAGGCGTGTGCCTGCAATTAGCACCGAGCAGTGGCGAAAGCGTAGCCTGGTAAATACGGATCAGAAATATGAAGGGCTTTTTTAGCAATTCGTTATTGGTTGTTCGTTGGTGGTTGTTGGTTGTTCGTTGTTGGTTATTCATTATTAGTTGTTGGTTGTTCGATTATGTTAATTTTGTTTCGAACAACGAAGTACGAGCAACTAACAACGATTACCGGTCAACGAATCATTCAAGTTCATAACTCATCTCCCCATCCTTACCATCTTTCAGCTGTATGCCCGCTGCTTTCAAATCGTCTCTTATTTTATCTGACAAAGCATAGTTGCGATCGGTTCTCGCTTTCTTACGCAAGTCAATCAATACTTTAATGGCGCCATCTAATGCATTATTGCTTTGATTGCTTTCTTCCTGCAAACCCAAAACCTCTTCCATAAAGGCGATGTAGGTCTTTTTGAAATTCTCAAAAAGCTCCGCACTCACATCACTTGTCTTGCGGTTACCCGATTTAAAATCGTTAATACGTGAAGACATTTCAAACAATACAGCCAGTGTTTTGGCCGTGTTAAAATCATCTCCCATATTTTTATAACACGCATCAATTAAAGCACTCAATTCAGTAGATAAAGTTTCGTCTACCTTACCTGCACTATGTGTTAAGGATTTTACAGTACCCAAAGCTGTGCTTAATCTTCTGTAGGCTTTTTCTGCTGCCTGCAAGGCTTCGTTAGAAAAATCCAGGGTGCTGGAGTAATGCGATTGCAACATGAAGAAACGGGTAGTCATAGCACTGTACCCTTTGTCGAGCAGAGGATGATTACCGCTCAGTAATTCGGCAGGCAAAAATGAATTGCCCAAGGACTTACTCATCTTCTGTCCGTTTACCGTAAGCATGTTTGAATGCAGCCAGTAGTTAACCGGCACTTTGCCGTTGGCACCTGTCGCCTGTGCTATCTCACATTCGTGGTGTGGGAATTTCAAATCCATGCCACCACCATGTATGTCGAAAGTTTCGCCCAGGTATTTTGTGCTCATGACAGTACACTCAATGTGCCAACCCGGAAAACCATCACCCCATGGAGATGGCCAGCGCATAATGTGTTCCTCTGAGGCTTTCTTCCAAAGGGCGAAATCTACTTTCTCGCGTTTCTCATCCTGACTGTCAAGGTCACGACCGCTTTCCATCAACTCTTCAATGTTGCGGCCAGACAATATTCCGTAATGGTGCGATTGGTTATATTTTTTTACATCAAAGTATACTGAACCATTTACTTCATAGGCCAACCCTAAGTCTATCAGTTTTTTGGTAATTTCTATTTGTTCAATAATGTGCGCTGTAGCCGATGGTTCAATGCTGGGTGGCAGTATGTTAAACAAACGCATCACCCCATGGAAATCTTCCGTGTAACGTTTCACCACCTCCATGGGCTCAAGCTGTTCAAGCCTGGCTTTCTTGCCAATCTTGTCTTCACCGGCATCAGCATCATCGGTTAAATGCCCTACATCGGTAATGTTGCGCACATAACGCACCTTATAGCCTAAAAATCGGAAGTAACGCGAAACAATATCAAAAGTTAAAAATGTACGGGTATTGCCCAGGTGTACATTGTTGTAAACCGTGGGACCGCATACATACATGCCCACATAACCTTCGGTTATGGGTTTAAATAACTCCTTTTTACCGCTTAATGAGTTTGTAAGACTAATGGGATGCTGATCGTAAAGCTTCATAAGTACAAGAGAAGGTGCGAAAATAGCACATTTTGATGTAACGGAATTTTAGAAAAGTAGTTGATTTTTTTAATTGTAATAAGATTTTTGATGCATTAAGCTTATTTTGGCTTTACTAAGTTTGCCTCATGCCCTTTCGTATCCCCTTCATCCTTTTACTCACACTCTGTTTGAGCAATGTATTGGCACTGGGTCAGCAATCAGCGCAAGATAGTCTTCTTCAGATGTTAAATAAAGCGCAGGGAAAAGAGCGCCTTACAACCTTGTATGCCTTGTGCGAATCCTATAAGAGCAATGATAGAGAAAAGGCAATAAGCTATTGCAGGGAGGCATTAAAGTTGGCTCAACAGCTTAGCGATCAGACTCGACAAATTTCCCTTTTTAAAGAACTGGGTAATATCAAACGATCGAATGATGAATATGATTCCGCACTTCATTTTTTTAATGAAGGCCTGAGACTAGCCATAACAAATCATGATTCAACAGAACAGATCAGAGCTCATTTAAATATTGGCATTGTATATGAACGCAGGGGACAACTGGTCAACAGTATGGATGCCTACCTCAAATCGCTTTCCATTGCAGAGCGCCTTACAGATTCTGTCGGCATGGCCAATGCCTTTAACAGCATGGCTTTTGTTTACAAGACTCAGAAAGATAATGACATGGCGCTCTCTTATTTCGAAAAAGCGCTTGCCATCAGAACTAAACTAGGGCTTAAGGAGGCCGTAGCGGGAACAATAAACAACATTGGGCTAATCTACCTGAACACAAAAGCGTTTTTAAAGGCGCGGGAATATTTTATGCAATCCGCTGCTGTTTTGGATACGAGTATCCATAAAAGAGAATATGCGATGATCTACAATAACCTGGGCATAACCTATGAAAATGTAGGGGATCATCAGCAGGCACACCGCTACTATCTCAAGTCACTGAAAATTAAACAAGCGAGAAATGATAAAAGCGGCATCGCCTCATCATATGGAAACATTGGGGCTAATCTGGAGAAAGCAGGTAAATATGAACAAGCTATTCCTTATAGCCTTTTAAGCTATGAACTGGCCAAAGAAATAGGTTCTTTGGAGATGATGATCACTGCAACGCTTAACTTATCACGCTGTTATAAAAAGCAGGGCAACTTTAAACAGGCAGTTGAGCAATTAGAGCATTTAGGTAAATTGGAAGACTCCCTCTACAGGAAAGATAAGTCTGAACAAATTGCTGAAATGATGGCGCGATATGAAGCTGAAAAGAAAGAGAAGGAGAATGAATTGCTGCGCACAGAAAATCTGGTAAAAGAAGTTCAGGCAAGAAATAGCCTTTACGGATTTTCCATGACAGCCCTCTTGTCATTTTTTGTCATTGTATTCTCTGTGCTGCTATGGAGGCGCAATGAACGCAAGACACGTGTCAATAAAATGCTGAATGATTATGCAGAAAGAATAGAAAGGGCAAATAAGGAATTAGAGGAGTCAATTAAAGAAAAAAATAATTTGATGAATGTAGTGGCGCATGATTTGAAATCCCCATTAAACAAAGTGAAAGGCTTGTTGGAGTTGGTGAAATTAGATGGTGCGCTAAATGATCATCAGAAAGACTACATCAATAAAATTAATAACGTAGCAGACCAGGGAAGGCGACTGATCGCAGATTTATTAGCTGCGAATGGGGAACAGACCAATAACCTGAATTATTCAACAGTAGACCTGACTTTGTTACTTGAAAATTTGCAACGTGAATACGAAACTCAGCTTACTGAAAAACAGATCAAACTGCACGTTTCCACAGCAGGGGATCAACTTAGAGTTGAATCTGTAAACGATCATGTACAGCGCATCATGGATAACCTTGTATCCAATGCCATTAAGTTCTCGCCTAAAGGAAAAAATATTTTTGTGGATTGTCAGGTACAACAGGGGAGTTTATTGTTCTCTGTTAAAGATGAAGGGCCAGGCTTTACAGAGGAGGATAAGAAAAATCTGTTTAAGAAATTTCAACGCCTGTCCGCACAACCTACCGCAGGGGAGGCATCAACAGGACTCGGGCTTACCATCGTAAAACAATTATGCGATCAGTTGCAGGCTTCCATAGAACTGATTAGCGAGCCTGAGCAGGGGGCTACATTCAAGGTACTCATCCCTTTACAGCATCATTAGCAGAAAGCGTATTTATCCGAACAAGTCCTGACTTTCAATAAAATTGATTCCCTTGATATGCGTACCGCAATGTTTATTGATTTCAGGAATCAGATAACGACAGAGTTCTGGTGAGTGTAATTCTTCATGCTGGTGCATAAAAAACCACATGCGCTTTATGCCTTGCTCTTTCCACTGTTTCATGCGTTGCACCCAGTCATCAACACGTGTGTAGTCTGTTGGGTGTAAACCATTACCCACAAAACGGATAAAAGCTTCCGGTGTACTCAGGCGCATGTGTACACAATCGCGCCTGCCACTGGCATCGGTAATTATGGCACCTGATTTTTGTTTTTTCAATACTTCAAATACCTGATCAAAGGCCTGCTGATTACTAAACCATTCAGGATGCCTGAACTCGGTAAATAAGTCGACTTCTTCCGGGAGTGATTCAATAAATGTTTGTATGTTTTCCAATGCTTTTGGCCCCATTTGTGGATGAGGCATGAGAAAAATAGGTCCAAGATTTTCTCCGAATTCGTAAATGGCTTCGAGAAATTGATCAGTGAGTTCTTTTACATTTTTTAGTCTGCGCAAATGTGTAATCTGGTCTACAAACTTAGGACAGAACTTAAAATCTTTTCCGACTTTACTTTTCCATGTTTTTATCTGAGCAGGCGTAGGCATGCGGTAGAAGGTAGCGTTTAATTCTATGCAGTTAAAATGTTTGGCATAGTGTGTTAAAAAATCAGCTTCCTTTGTTTTGGGTGGATACAGTTTGCCAACCCAATCTTTTCGGCCCCATTTGGCACAACCGATGTAAATCTGCGTATCCTTTTTTTTCGTTTTGGCTAAAATGGCGGTAGTATCAACATGGTCAGGGGGTAATTTGAAATCTATTTTATCAAGATCAGATGCGTCTACTTTACCGAATTCCATAAGAGAAAATTGAAAGGTAAAGTTAATGTAAATTGAGAATTATCCTGTGAATATTAAACGTCCACGTAATTTTGCTTTGTTGTTACAATTTTAAAAATTCAGAATTAGCCCGACATAAAAGGTACGCAAGGAAAATAGTTCTTCACTTTTTTCAGTGTAATCGAAGTTGTAATGGTAACTTCTTACATTCTTAAAATTGGGTACATTGCCTGTGTTGGCAAAGATGACGGCAGTCCCTTTTTTTCCTAACAGGAATAATTTTGTTAAGCTCATATCCATTTGTACGTAATCGCTGAGTCGCTGCGAAGCTCCATACACAGGTTCATAAACATTTAGATCGGATCGATAATTGGCTTGCGTAACCGGATCATAAAAACTTCCCTGGCGCCTCATTAAAACTGCAGCAATTGTCCAGGTAGAGAAAAACTTATATTCAATGGTGTTTCTGATGATATAATTGATGTCGTAACGAGAGGCCTGCGTGATGGATTGCGTTTGTTGTTGAGAGGCATCCAGCGATGTTAACGCCAGTTCAATACGGATTTTTTGAGGTATTTGGTATCGACTATAAAACTCTATTCCCTTAACAGAAGTTTGCAGTTCATTTCTGCTCCCTTGCTTGTAATACAAAGACAAACTGTTTTCAAACCTGGTAGTTTTACGTGCAATGTCCAACGAATACTGTTTGCTGTTGTATTGCAATAGTTGCGCATAGCCTTCCTGCGAAATGGTTACTTTGTTATAGTTGCCAGCCGATAGTATAATGTTCCAGGATGCTGCCGGCTGATATGAAACATTGACCTGACTGCTGAGGTAATTGTTTTTATTTTCTGGGAAAACATTTTTCCTGAGGCCTGTGCCTACCTGCCACTGGTCGCTTAGGTGATAATTAGCGTACACAAAAGCTTCCGGGGTCTGTGCAGTTTGCAAGGAGGATAAATTAAAAGTGGGATGTTCTTCGCCAAGTGCAAATCCATACACAGGCACATCACCTGCAAAATCAGTTGACCTGTAATCATACGTTAAGCCTGTTTTTACTTCCAGCAATTTCCAGGCGTACTGATAAGTAAGACTCGCGTAATAATCCTGCATCTGAAGTTTAGTGTCGATAATACTCAGTTGGAAGTTGCTGGACGAAATATTGGCACCACTGTTAAAAGATAGCTCGCCATATGGTAAGCGATGGCGCAGGTTAAGTATTAAAAGCGTTCTCCGCTTTTCCTGATCAAAATTACCATTGTAAGTAGGCTGACGTGTTTCATAGCTGAAAGATTCTGCATTGCTGTAACTGAATACTTTTAACAGGGTACGTTCACTTAATCGATTTAAGTAATGAAGACCCAGATCAATCGTGTTGAATCTTTTTAATCTTTCCAGCGAGGCAGGGTTAATAAACTTTATTCCTGCCGAAGGTTGAATATTGGTAAAAGCAGTCAGTGAGGATTTTTCAGAAAGCTTTCGACTACTTAATAAGCCAATATTCGCTAATGAAATTGTTACCGAATGCGTGTTTTGTTTGGGCACTTGTTCATCGGTACTTAAAGCAATTAAGCCTGATGTAGTATTTCCGTATTCCAATGGCGGGTTGCCCGGATATACCAGCATCTGACTGATAATGGCAGTATTAAAAATACTGAAGGTGCCAATCCCATTTAATTGCGCATAGCGTACGGCATCGTTAACGGGCACATTGTTCAGAAAAATTCCCGTCTCTGAAGGGTCGGCACCGCGTAAACTGATGTTGGCTGACTCATCTAACGTAGTGGCTGCTGGCAAGGTGTTCACCGCTAATAAGGGATCTGCTTTTGCACCAGGGTTGGTGTAAATATTGAGTTTGGAAAGTTTGGTAATAGTAAACCCTTCGGCCACTAAGCGCTCAGCCCGTATGGTCATTTCACTGAGGCTTGTTGCAAGCGGTGCGAGCTTAATAAGAACTATACAGGTGCTATCAACCGTGATCGTTTGCGCTTCATAACCAATAAAACTTAACTTTATCTGACTACCAACATTTGCAACCAGACTAAATTCACCATTACCATCTGTTGTTGTTCCCTTTTGATGATCATTTACATGATAGACTGTAGCACCCGGCAAAACAGTTTCTGTTTCTGCATCGCGCACCAGGCCTTTTACATTTGAACATTGGGCATACATAAACTGAGTAAAAAACAGAATCAAAGCGAAAGGCAGCAGAATTTTCATTTTATTAAATGGTTTTGGCTTTTTCTTTTGCTTTTGGTAATAAAGACTTCTTTACATAGTTGAACTCTGGTTCTACTTGCAAAGCTTTCTCGTAAATGACAATGGCTTTTTTAGCTTGTTCATCTTTTACGTATGCCTGCCCGAGAAATGCCAATGTATCCAGGTATTGCCAGTTATCGGTTAGTGATTCAGGTTTTGATTCGTACAGTTTAACAGCCGTTTCAAAAGCTTTAATAGCCTCCTTTACATCTCCGCCCCACATTTCAGGTGTGAATAGTTTTGATCCGGCATAGATTTTCCAGACCAATGCTGAGTTGGGATTGAGTTTTTTTGCTTTTTCAATAATACCACTGCTCTTGGGGCCAAGAAACATTCCCTGCATCGGACTGTAACTTATTTTTAATCCATAGGCAGATGATTGTAAGGCCAGTGCCTCTGCGTGTTTGTTGTCAATAGCGAGTATTTCATCCAGGTTGTCAATCAGTGGATCATAGTATTCATCAAAGAGTGTTTCATCTTGTGTTCGCATACTGGCGTTGAGCAAACTCCATTGTATTAAACCGAGTGTATATCTTTTGCCTGTATTTTTAGGATCAGCTTTTACTGCTTCACGGTATTTGGTTTCTGCCTGCTTTAACTCTGCTTGTGTGCTGGTATTGTTTATCAGGTAGGCACGGTAAAGAAGCTTATTCAGTTCTTCTTGTGCATTAATGGCGTTGAAAGAAAACAATAGACTTAAAAAAATGAATGCGGTTTTCATATGCTTAATTAATGGTTTGATTTAACTTGATTAATTGTTTTCCAACGTTTTTCTAATACAACGATGGTGATCAGGTAGATACTGACTACAACTATGGAACTTGCCAGAAAGCGTTGCTCAGGGAAGAGAAAGTAAACAGCAACCAACAAAAGCGTTCTGCTGATGGCATGAAAAAGACCAATCCAATGTTGAATAATCCATGACATCGGCAGCCACATGAGTCCGGCCAATACACCAACCGTAAAAGGTAAGGTGGTATAATCAACCATGAAGAAAGGAATAGCAATAGCATATACCAGCAAAGACATGCCTACGGTATAAAAGAAGAGTGTGTCAAAAGTATTTTTTGGTTTGTTCTTATCTGTAAAATTTTCGCCTGTCAGTTTAGAAAGCATAATACCGAGATAGGCAATACTGCCTGTACCAATAAAAGTTAACCAGACAAGACCTGTAGGACTAAAGAATCTGCTGCCAATGCCAATGAAGATCCATACGATAGTGCCGGCAAGAGGCATGGCAAGAAAGCGTCTGCGACTGAATGCTTCGCGTTGCTGATCGAGTGTCATATAATTTTGAATTTGAAATTTGAAATTTAAAATTGCAGGAAGTGTTAGATTTTAGTAAGATTCATTTCAATGAAGTTGAACCACTGTTGGCCATCGCGTGAATATGCACCGATCTCATACCATGTTTTGTTGGCAGGATTTAAGGTAATGGTATAGCGCGTTTTGCCACCGGAAGGAATATCAAAACCCCACTCGAATTGATGGTCACCAATAATTTTGAAATAAGCATTGGTACTAAAACCTTCCTTTACGTACGATTTAAATTGAAATGCTTGGGAGGTAACATCATAATGAATGTTTGCCAATGCGTGAAAAGTAATTTTATCTCCCTCACGACCAATACCTTCAATGTTGAGCACCAGACTATCCAGTTTAAATTCAATGTGTTCTGTCTGCACCACTTTCATCACACCACTTTGATTGCGAATACTGGCTTCGCCTTTCCAGTCACCAGCCATATAGGCCAGCTTTTTCATTTCTTGTCTGCAGCGTGCTGATACATCCGGACGCTGTGCGAATACCTGTTGAATACTTACCTGCAACAGGAGGAGGAAGAGTAGGTTTTTCATAATCATAAACTGGTTTATTTTATAAACTAAAAACTCAAAAAAATTATTTTTTGATATAATCTTTTAATGCATTGACATAATCTTCAAATGCTTTCATGCCTTTGCGGTTAATCCTGCAAGTGGTCAATGGTTTTTTTCCATTAAATGATTTTTCAATGGTAATATATCCGGCTTCCGAAAGTTTATCGAGTTGCACACTCAGATTGCCCGCGGTTGAATTCGTTTTCTCTTTTAAAAAAGTAAACTCTGCAGATTCAACACTCATCAGTATTGACATAATACCTAATCTTAATTGCGAATGGAGAAGTGGATCAAGTTCTTTCAACATGGTCTCTTATTTTTTACTTCTCAACATATAACCAGGCAGCAAATAACCGAAGATCATAGCAACACCACCTACCAGATACTGATCAAGGGGCGACACAATAAAACACAAGGTGCCTGCTATCCAAAAAGTGATACCACCAAACAAAAGTGGTTTGAAGCGAATGATAATACCAGACACAAAGGTGGCCATACCCACCGGCATCAGCACAAGGGCATTTACACGCCACTCTACGGCTGAACCAAATATCCAGGAGGGAAGTATTGTAATACCCAGTGCAATCCAAAGCCACATACTGATCTTATCTAAATGGGTAGTGATGGCTCTCGATCTATCTTGCCTGCTGGCATAAATCATGGTAATAATCCAGGCAGGTATACTGAGTGCCCAGATGAAGGCTGCATGTTGTGGTGAATATATTTTTGATAAAATATACATACCGAAATTACAAAGCGTAATTACCCAACCCCACAAAAGAAAATAAAAGCTGTTGCCACTTACATTTCCCTGTGTTTGCCTGATCATGCTGGCAATAATATCGAGGCTTTGCTCCGGACTAAGGTTTTTGTTCTCGCTTTCCATAATCGTAATAACGACACAAACATAAACTGGTTTATATTATAAACCAAATTATTTTTAAAAACCTCTATTTACCCTTTAAAACAGGGTTTTTCCCTGTCCTGTAAAGCTTGCAGTGGCAGGTCTTCTTTAGGTATCTTGCATGAAACCATTCAAACTTATGAGAAAAGTCTTACTGCTGATGCTGGTGTGCACAAGCTTTGTCATACATGCCCAAGTAAATCCCGATCGCTTAGAAAAGCTTAAAGCAGAGGTTTTGGCCGAAGTGGAAAAACAATACACTACCGGTCAGCAGATAAACGATATGCTCTTTAGTTTTTCAGAGCTTGGTTTTCAGGAAGAACAAACCTTTACCTACCTCACCGATTTGCTTCAGAAAAACGGCTTCACTATACAAAAAGGAATTGCCAATATGCCCACTGCCTGGATTGCCAAGTGGGGCAACGGTAAACCGGTGATCGCCATAGGCTCTGATGTGGATTGCATCCCCAAAGCTTCTCAAAAGCCAGGTGTGGCTTACCACGATCCGATCGTGGAAGGAGCACCCGGTCATGGTGAAGGTCACAACTCAGGGCAAGCCTTAAATATTGTGGCAGCCTTGGCTTTGAAAAAAATAATGGAACGAGAAAAGATACCCGGCACTTTAATGTTGTGGCCCGGTGTGGCAGAAGAGTTAGTAGGAGCTAAAGCATTTTATGTACGCGATGGTTATTTTAAAGATGTAGATGCCTGCATCTTTACTCACGTTGGCAATAATTTGGGTGTATCGTATGGCGATGCGGGCAACAATGGTTTGGTGTCAGTTCGTTTTACTTTCGAAGGTCAGGCTGCTCATGCTGCTGGCGCTCCCTGGCGTGGAAGAAGTGCTCTCGATGCCGTAGAGCTCATGAATATCGGATGGAACTTTAAGCGTGAACACTTAGAGCTTACCCAACGATCGCATTATGTTATTGATGATGGTGGTGATCAACCCAATGTTGTGCCATCGAAAGCTTCTGTTTGGTATTATTTCAGAGAGCGAACTTATCCGGACATAAAAAAGTTATTTGAAACAGGTGTGAAGATTGCTGAAGGTGCAGCCATGATGACGGATACGAAAGTAAAGTATGAAGTACTGGGATCTGCATGGCCCGGTCATTTTAATCAACCTATTGCAGAGGCCATGTATTTAAATATGAAAAAAGTAGGCTTGCCAACATGGTCGGAAGATGATCAATTATTGGCCAAGGCTACTCAATTAGAAATGAAGGCAAGTAAAGTAGAGGGATTGGCCACCAAGCTGGACACCATTGGCATGCCGGCAGCTACCAAACCTGTAATGAGCATGGGCAGAATGACCCTGACGATGGCAGGAGGCTCTGATGATATTGCTGATATTTCATGGTCATTGCCAACGGTAGTCCTACGCTATCCATCCAACATTCCTGATTTGCCAGGCCATCATTGGTCAAATGCTATTTCTATGGCAACACCTATTGCACATAAAGGCATTATTGCCGGTGCCAAGGCAGAAGCCATGACAGTACTTGATCTCTTACTGAACCCAGACATTTTAAAAAATGCATGGGATTATTATAAGAATGAGCAGACAAAAGAATTACAATACACACCCTTGGCAGGTCCTAAGGATTATCCTGCTATTTATTTAAACAAAGAGATCATGACGCAGCACAAGCCTGCCTTACAAAAGTATTATTACAATCCTGCTAAGTATAAAACCTATTTGGAACAATTGGGTATACAGTATCCTACGGTACGACCAGATCAACGCGAACAAGTATTAAAATTATCGGAGAAGAAATAAGATGTTTACTGGAATTATAGAAACGCTTGGTAAAATTGTAGATATACAACAAACACAAACGAACACCCATTTTGCCATAGCAAGTGATATCGGCAATGCATTAAAAGTAGATCAAAGTGTTTCGCATAATGGAGTATGTTTAACCGTGACCAAGGTTGAGGGCAACAAGCATTGGGTTACTGCCATTGACGAAACGTTGAAGAAAACGAACCTTGGTCATTTGCAAAAAGGCTCCTCAGTTAATCTGGAGCGCTGTATGGTGGCCAACGGTCGCTTTGACGGTCACATTGTACAAGGCCATGTGGATCAGGTAGCCATTTGTAAAAGTGTGCAAGATGAAAACGGTAGCTGGCTCTTTGATTTCGAATATGATGCGGCAGAAGGGAATGTAACTGTAGAAAAGGGTTCAATTTGCATCAATGGTGTTAGCTTAACGTGCTTTAATTCTTCAGCAAATAGTTTTCGTGTGGCCATTATACCCTATACCTATGAGCACACCACCTTTAAACATATAAAAGCAGGGGATACTGTCAACCTCGAATTTGATATTGTGGGCAAATATGTAAAACGGTTGCTGGGGAAATAAATCCTTACATTATTGTTATGGCACCTAGAAAATAATAAAGATGAAAGTAAAATTACTTCCAACGCTTTTGCTCTGCTTCATCTCATTATCGGCATGCTCTGATGATCCACAAGCTGCTGTTGACCCTGTTGAAAAAGACTTGATTAAAGCAGCGGATGTTTCTTTCTTACAGGAGATCAGAGAAGAGGGAACTGTTTTTTATAATGTTCAGAACTCACCCAAAGATGTTCTCGATATACTGAAAGACGCGGGTTGCAATACTTTGCGTTTGCGTGTATGGCATACACCTGCCGATGGAAGGTCCTCACTGGCGGAAGTAGCTGTGTTTGCAGCAGAAGCCAAAGCAAAAGGATTTAAAATCTGGATTACATTACATTACTCGGATACCTGGGCTGATCCGGGCAAGCAAACAAAACCACAAGCCTGGCAAGTTGCTGATCTGCAAGGCCTGTCTGATAGTGTTTACAATTACACGAAGAAAGTAATGCAACGTTTATCTCCGGACTATATACAAGTAGGCAATGAAATTAATGGAGGGTTGGTTTGGCCCGAAGGAGCAATTGCAAACAGCAACAACTTTGTTACTTTTCTCAAGCGCGGTGCAGACGCTGTCAGAGATGTATCTTCAGCTACTAAAGTAATGATTCATTATGCTGGCATTGATGCCGATTGGTTTTATGCTATTCTAAAGAACCAACAAGTAGACTATGATATCATTGCCTTATCCTACTACCCACGCTGGCATTCAAAAAATTTAACTGAAGTAGAAGCTGCACTGAAAAGAATCAGTGTAGCCAATCAAAAAGATATTGTAATAGCGGAGACGGCATATCCATTTACACTGCAATGGAATGACTGGACAAATAACCTAATTGGAGAACCTGGCCATTTGATTGCGAGTTATCCTGCAAGCCCCGAAGGGCAGAAGGCTTTTATGTTAAAAGTAAAATCCATAATTGTAAATACAGACGAAGCGATTGGTTTTGCTTACTGGGCACCTGAGTGGGTGGCTTACCGTGGTAATGAAGCAACCAATGGTTCTGACTGGGAGAACATGGCCTTATTTGATTTTGATCATAAAGTGCTGCCAGCTATAGAGGTATTCAACGATTGATTAATCCCTATCCTTTTTTTGCTTTACCTTCTCTGAGCATTTCAGGATAACCCATATCTCTGCTGAGTGCGCTGATGGCCATGGTGATACGCTTCACTTTTGTTTCTTCTGTTTTAGCACTTTCAATCCATTTGCTAAAGTATTTTTTGTGAGAGCCTGTCAATGTTTTAAAATATTTCATTGCTTTAGCGTCATCTTCCAAACAAGTCATGAAATCTTCATCAAACTTAAATGCTGCTTTATCTACAGCAATGGATACCATTACTTGAGCGCCTTCTTTTTTTCCAAGGGCTTTTCTTAGCGTTGCATTAATAGGGATGATGAAATTTCCATTACCTATCGGAATTAACGCGACCTGCTTTATGGTATGCTTATCTAATTTACCCTTAACCCGAAAAGATTTTTTATTGCCGGCCACTAATTGTTCAGCAACGTCAGCGGGCACATCAATGTATGTCCAACCGGTTTTCTCACCGTTCTTTGCAAATTTCAGTATGGTGGTTTTGTATTCAACCATGCTTATTCCATAAAATTGATGAATGTGCTAAACTTTTGTAAAACGTTTTTCTAAAGAAGCTTGTAGTTTAAACCCAGCCCAACCACAGAGTATACCAATAGTACCACCTACCAATATATCGCCCGGGTAGTGTACGCCTAAGTAAATTCTTGTATACGTCATAAACACAGCCCATACAAACAGATAAATAATCCAGCGATATTTATTTTTGAAAAGCAGAAAAAAGAATGTGGCAGTGCCTAAAGTATTGGCTGCATGTCCGGATGAAAAACCATACTTACCACCCTTGTAGTTATTAACATGGTGCAGCAGGCCTTCCAGACCTGGCTCTCGCGAGGGACGTAATCTTTCAAAAAATGGTTTCATAAAACCACTGGTAATCTGATCAGCTAACAAAATGGTAATAGCAATGCCAATAACAGGTATCCAACTTTTCTTTTTGTAATTGATAATGATCAGGTAAAGCAGGAAGAGATAAAGGGGCAACCAAAAGAATGTTTTAGTAGTCCAAAACATAATAGGATCAAGCCAGGGTGCATGAAAACTGTTTAAAAAAATAAGCAGATCGCGGTCGAGTTCCTTGATGGTTTCCATATTATTTTTTCTGACTGAGTTCTAATTCATTGGACACGCGCATCCAGTTTGTTGCTTCATCCATACTTTCAAACACTTGATAGGTTGCACCTTGTCTATGAAGTGTGTTATTGATGCCCTCCAGGTATTTCTTAATAAGCTCATGTTTTACATCAGGTTTTACACTGGCAATTCTGCGCATACCAAACTGAATGGCTTCTGGAATTATACTCGTAAACATCCATTGCTGATCTTCTTCTGAAACGGGGCCCTGCGCAGAAATATCGGCAATGTAGTTGGGTGTGTTAAAAGCTTTTACAAATCCCAGGCTTTTTAAAAATACATCTCTATACTGTTCGCTGGTTATAGGGCCCTTCCACATGATGCCAGTGGCGTTAATACTGGCGTCAAAAAATATCTTTGCATGCGGCTCATCAGATAATATTTGTCTTTCAATATTATCCGGCTTCCGCAGATAAACGGTAAATCTCGTAAAACGGTTAAGTTCACTGGCTACTTCCACATAACCTCCCAGTGCCTCACTTTGTAATTTAACCAGGTATAAACCTATCCCTTTGCCTTCAGTATGGTAGTGAAATCTTTTGTACAGTTTGAAAAGACTTTCTTCATGCTTTTTAAGATCAATGCCTAGTCCGTTGTCTTCTACACTTAATATATAATAATCGGTATTCTGTGTTGCTTTAATGCTAATCACGGCCTTGCGTTCAGGCGCTTTATACTTTAATGCATTACTGATTAAATTGTATAAAATACTGTGAACCATGGGACGTACTGAATACACGTGAGGGCATCCGTCAAGTGAAATATCCAGGATACTTTGATCAGGATTTAACTCTTTCTTGAGAACGTTCTGAATGAGAAATAATTCGTCCTCCAGAGCAATCTTCTGTCTGATCTTAAAAATGTCATTTCGGATATCAATTATCTTATTTAAATCTTTTACAATCCCATCAAGCCTTTGGGCAGAGTCAAGAATATGATTGGCGATGGTAAGATTTTCTCCGCTAAGTGATTTCTGATCAAAGAGACTGACCAATCCTAACAAACTAGCCAAAGGCCCACGCAAATTATGGGAGATTGTGTAAGAAAATTGTCTTAGTTCATTATTGTATTTGATCAATTCTGCATTTGCTTCTGATAAATCCTGGTTTTTTTCTACCAGTTCAGATTGCAGATTTTTATTATGATTTGAGAGCAGTTCCTTTTGTTCTTCAATCACACGATTTGCTGCCAGTAATTCCTCTTGATTGATTGCCAGTTTTTCACTTTGTGCCAGCAGCTCCTGATGCTGCGCCTCTATTTCATTATTTTTAAAAATAAGTTCTTCATTACTTTTGCGGACATCATCCAACAGCCTTAAATTTTTACGATCTGCCCGCTCAAGATTTATTTTTAAAAAAAGCACAGATCCCAACAAGACAAAATAGGTGACACCAATTACAACATTAGCAAAACTATAGGTTTGCAAATCAATCCCCTGCGCTTTGTAGCCTACACCAAAAGCATTGTGTAAAGGATCATGCGAGATTAATAATGTAAAATTGAGTATTAGACAGCAGAAGAGATAAAACTTTTCTCTTGTAGAGAATAGAACGGCTGGTAAGATAGAGGCACCAAGTATTATGAAGCGAAATGTAAAATAATCTAGATCAATTTGTTGGTCGTAATAAAGATTTTTGGAGTATAAAGAAAGCGCCATTGTTGAAAATGGAACAAACAAGCTTGTGCCTATTCTGCTTAGGTTGTTATAATGAAGTGCATTTAAAAATATAAAAAGAATCCCCAGACCCCCAATGGCTGGAATCAAATAGCGAAGGGTATTGGGTGGGTAATAGATCCAGTAAAAAATGCTGAGGAAAAGGCCTAAACCAAATAAGATTAGGTTAATCTGATTACAAAGTAAAATTCCTCTTCGTTCGGAAGCTGATTTGCCGTCTTTTATTCCGGCATTGACCAAAGCACGAATGAGGGATCTCACATTTACAATTTTAGCAATATCAAAAATAGTTAAATAATGATGCTCTTTTGGCATATTTGCGCCATGTTATTTCAACAAGCTCCTCATTCTTTATTCATGGTCAGGCCAGCCAACTTTGGCTTTAATGAACAAACAGCTTCTACCAATTCTTTTCAACGATCTGCAGAAGTTGACCAGGTTAATATACACCGTATGGCATTGAAGGAGTTTGATGCCATGGTTGACCTTTTGAAAGAAAACAATATTGAATTAGTGGTATTTGAGGATACCAAAGATCCAATAAAGCCGGATGCGATTTTTCCTAACAATTGGATGAGTGTGCATGAGGATGGCAAATTACTTTTATACCCCATGCTTGCGCAAAACAGAAGGCAGGAAAGAAGACCGGAGTTTGTACAAATGCTCAGAGATAAGTTTGCTATCAAGGACATTATTGATTTCTCTGCAGAAGAGCGAAATAAAAAAATAGTAGAAGGTACCGGAAGTTTGGTATTCGACCACGTCAATAAAATCGCCTATGCCTCAAGGTCAGAACGAACAAACGAAGGCTTAGCTCGCGAGATTTCACAACGCCTTGGCTATGTACTCATCATTTTCGATGCAGTAGACCAGCAAGGGAAGTCCATTTACCACACGAATGTGCTGATGTGTGTGGGAGAAAAATTTGTGGTGCTTTGTCTGGATGCGATTCGAAAAGATGAGGATCAGGAGTTGGTACTTAGCTCTTTTGCAAATACTGGGCATAAAGTAGTGGCCATCAGCTATGCCCAGATGGAATCTTTTGCTGGTAACATGTTGGAAGTTAAGAGTAAAAAAGGAGAACCTTTTGTATTACTTTCTCAACAAGCCTTTAATACGCTAATTCCAGGGCAAATTGATGCGATTACCCAATTTGCGGATTTATTACCGATTAATATTCAAACCATTGAAACACACGGTGGCGGCAGTGTGCGTTGCATGGTAGGGGGCATTCATGCCCCAAAAAAGTGAGTGAAAAACCTTTTCGTCCTTCATGCCTATTCGTAACTTAGGGCTGAAACGTCTAAGGTTTTAGTCTATGGAAAAATTTGACCTGGTTGTGATTGGAGCCGGCCCCTCAGGCTACGCAGCCGCCATGCGTGCTCTCGATTTTAAGAAAAAAGTTTTGCTGGTAGAAAAAAACAGGGTAGGTGGTGCCGGGGTTACTAACGGTGCGCTATCCTCTAAAACCTGGTGGGAATTGTCTCGCGAGACGGCATCATTCCGCAAAAACTTGAAACGTTTTAACCTGCAGGCACCCAGTATCAATTACAAAGAAATTCAGGAGGAGGTGCAGCGCGCAGTAGAAGAGCGCAAGTCTATGTTAGACGAACACATGGATACGTTGCGTAACATGAATGGCCGAACCTTGCTATCTTTTAAAGAAGGCAACGCCAGACTCATCAGTCAGCATGAAATAGAAATCACACGCGGGCATGTCAAAGAAGTTGTCTATGCCGAATATATCATATTGGCCACTGGCAGCCGACCACGCTATTTACCTGAGCTGCCCATTGACGAAAAAATTGTTTTAACCAGCGAGGGTATTGAAAAATTAAATGACTTCCCTGAAAGCATGGTGATTGTCGGTGCCGGTGTTATTGGTTGCGAGTATGCTACCATTTTCTCTGGCTTTGGTAAAACCAAAGTTCACCTCATTGACAAAGGCGACAGAATACTGCCCTTTGAAGATGATGATGTTGTGAAAGTCATTGAAAGAAATATGGAGAACAGTGGTGTATTAATTCACCGCAACTCCAGACTGGTGCGCATGGAGATTAAGCATGGTCGTGTAGAGTATGAGTTGGAATATAACGACAGCAGCAAAGAAGTATTTAATGTTGAAAAAGCCCTTGTGTCGGTAGGTCGTGTACCCAACCTGGAAGATTTGTGGGACGATAAAGTGGGCATCAATATCAGCAAGCGTGGTATTGAAGATAACGATACACAGACCAATGTCAGCAATATTTTTGCGGTTGGCGATTTAACTGCCGACATATCCCTCGTGAATGTGGGAGAACTGGAAGGGCGTTATGCAGTAGAACGCATCTTTGGTAAGCCAGACCGCAAACTCGTTTACGAAAATATAAGCACCATTATGTTTTTGAGTCCTGAGGTAGCCGGGGTAGGGCTTAATGAAGTACAGGCACGTGAAAAGGGCATCGATTATAAAGTAGTAACCCTCGATTACAGTTGTATACCCAGAGCCATTGCTAAACGCAATACACAAGGTTTTATCAAACTTTTAGTAACCCATGATGAGCATATGAAGATACTCGGCATGAAGGTTGTTGGAAATCACGCATCCAGCGCTATACAGGCAGTGGCTTTATTAATTTCGATGGATAAGGGAATTGAAGAGTTGGCAGAATGTGTACACCCACACCCATCAATAACGGAGGGTATACAAGAATGTGTGCGCATGTTGCTGGGTAACTCTACTTTTAAACCCAGTGCATTGCGTAGCCGCTTATCTTGCAGAACAAGTATTAAAGGACAGTATGCAGATATTGACTTTTAGGTTGATTTGTTGATGTGCTGATGTGTAGATTCGTTGATGAGGTAATTCGTTGATTGATTTGATAATTTTAAGATTTGAAAATTTGAAGATTAAAGATCGCGTCATTGCGAGGAATGAAGCGTAGGGTATGGGTGGGATGGCGAAGCAATCTGTATTGATGTGCTGATATGCTGATTTGTTAATTTGGAGATGGGATGATAAATTTTTGAATTTGGAGATTTGAGAATTTGAAATTAGTAACCGTCTCCGCAGGGACGATGATTTAGTAAATTTAGTTAATACCCAATTCCTTGATTTTACGTATAAGAAATAAGTATATGCGACCCACCCTCATCTTCCTGACCCTGTTTATCAGCACAAATGTGTTAGCGCAACGAACAGGCACCAAGCGTTTCCAGCATGAACAGGTAAGTTTTGAGGACATGATCCATCGCTACCTGCACCGCGATGGTACCGCGGCACAACCGGTGGAAGGTATTTATTCAGTCTCTTGTGTAATTACCAAAACCAAAAGACATTGGCTTACCGGAAAGCAGATTTCACGTACCGTAGAACAAAAGGATAATTATGCCAGGGTAGCCATCATCAAAGAAACGATGGACAGCAAGCGCGATTTTATGGAGGTATCCATGAGTAACCGCGATGCCAGTAAGTATCCCGTTGTAGGAGAGTTGTCTGAATTTGCCGATGGAGCAGGTTTTAAATACATTCACCGGGAACCTGACGGAAGCATTTTCACCTTTTCTATGCTGTTAACCCATTCAGACTTATTAGAAGGGCAATTTGTAGTAAGCAAACGCAAGCAACTGATCACAACACGTTTATCTTATTTCAAGCTCTTTCCTAAAGTTGATTCTGACCCCTTTGTTTTCAAACGGTAGCGCTAGGCAAATTTCTTAATCTACATCAAGCGCTGATAAAAAGCTTTGTCGCAATTTGCAGGAGAAATTTGTATGCTCATGCGAAAGATAAAAGCACTTCATAAAGCACGTTACACGCCCATTGCTGACTTAGTAACCTATAATGCATTGCCTGCGCCCTCCTTACCGCAGATTGATCCCTTCCTGTTTTTAAATCATCATGGTCCTCAGGTGTATAAACCTAACAATAATGGCTTGCCCTTTGGCCCGCATCCACACAGGGGCATGGAGACTGTTACTTTTATCATTGAAGGCGATATCATGCACCAGGATTCTGCCGGACACGAAAGTGTGATTGAAGCAGGAGGTGTACAGTGGATGACCGCGGGGCGTGGTTTAATTCATGCAGAGGTATCCTCGTCAAAGTTTAAGAAAGAAGGTGGCCCCTTAGAGATCTTGCAATTGTGGCTCAACCTTCCGGCAAAACATAAAATGACAACACCAAAATACATAGGTCTGCAGAAGCATGAAATACCAGTTGTACAGTTGGGAAGGGAAGTGCAGGCACAATCCATTGCGGGTTCGTGGCAAGAGGAGAAACCGGCTTTTGAAACCATCAGTGATGTTACTATTTCAACTTTATATTTGAAAAAAGGTAGTTCCTTATCTCTTAAGGTAGCAGCTGAAAGAAATATATTTTTTTACATGATACGTGGGGAGGTAATTATTAATGAAGCAAAAGCCGCCATGTTGCGATTAGTTGAGTTTAGTAATGAGGGAGAAGATTTGACGATTGAAGCTTTAACGGACTCAATTATTTTATTTGGACACGCAGTCCCGTTCAATGAGCCCTTAGTGGCACATGGCCCTTTTGTGATGAACACCATGGAGGAAATTCAGCAAGCTTATGCCGATTATCAGGCAGGGAAGTTTGGAAGCTAACTGATGTGCTGATTTGTTGATGAGTTAATTCTTTGATTGATTTGAGGATTTGAAGATTTGAGAATTTGAAAAATGAATAACACGTCATTCCGTCCAATCATCATCTCCGCAGGGACGATGATTTATTAATTCTACCTTCTACCTTCTACCTTCTATCTTCTAAATTCTAAATTCTCTTACTCAAACGTAATCTCCACTCTTCTATTCAACGCACGTCCTGCATCGCTATCATTCCCTGCTACAGGCTGTCCGCTACCAAAACCTTCGGTAATCAAGGCAGTGGCAGCAATACCTTTCGATTTCAAATACGCTGCAACCGACATCGCCCTGTTTTGTGATAGCGTAATGTTGAATGATTTATTACCAATGTTATCTGTATGCCCTGTGATTTTTGCTTTTAAAGAAGGATTGGCCTTCATGGCGGCTACCACTTTATCCAGTTCAGCATAAGAACTTGTTTTCAGGCTTGCCTTAGCAAAGTCGAAGAGAATGTTACGCAATACAAGTGCTTTACCTTTTACAACATTATTGGCATTGAAATACTCCACTTTTTTGTTTTCACTTTTATAAAAAAAGTTCTGACTAAAAGTAGGCAAGCCCAGGGTAGAAAGTTTTCCTTTTAACTCAACAGCCTGTTGATTAAATCCGCAATCAATACCCTGTTGATTTGGGTTTTCAATAACACCAAGATAAGGGGTTTTATATACGGTGAAATAAATTTTGCCATCAACGGCTACCTGCAAAGCGCCAACCCAGGCAGAAGGATTAGTTTTACCAATACGCACACCACTGGCACGAATAGCCTCTTCAGATCCTGCCTGTAAATTGTATTGAAAAATTTCACCTGTTCCGGCTGCCGATACATAAAGTAAGGAACCATCTGGTGAAAACTCTATACCATATACATATGATCCACTTGGTAAAGACATACTGATCGGTTTTGATACTTTGCCACTCTCGTTATCGAAGTCGAATACTTCAATTACGTTACTTTCTTCAAGTGCTAAAGCCAGGTTGGTGCCATCAGGATTTACTTTCATATAGCCTTGTGTGTTCAGCGTACTGCCCTGGTGAATAGAACCTGCGTTAGAGAGTACAGGTGTTGTGTCAAGACATTGCGCTGTTATTTTAAAGGCAACGAATACATCGTTATTCCATTCGTGTAGTAATATCCAATAATCTTTACCATTGCGGTGGAGGGTAGAGGTAAGTTTTTCTGTGACGGGATTGCGCAGTTTAATATTTTTTTGCGTGGCGATAACATCGCCTCGTCCGCTGTCTAATTGCATATCGACCATGGAATATCGAAACCCTGAAGAGTCGGCAATGGCAGGAACGGTAAATAGAAAAAATAAATTTGCATTACCAGGATGTTGAATAACCACGCCTGATGAAGTACTGGAAGGCGAGCCCACCAAACCTTTTCCGTTGGGCATGAACTTGTGTTGTTTGTTCCAGACAGAAACACCATCTGTATAAAATTGAAGTTTTCCTTTACTATCACTAATGGTCACACAACCTTCTTCCGTATTTAATTGCCCGTCAGTAAGGGCGACTGGTTTTCCTGATGAAAAATCAACACCCGCATTTTGCCCGAAGTACCAAATACCAGCAGGGCTTTGGGCATGACAGTAACAACTAAATACGAGCAACACGGCACTAAGAAAGCCTTTCATAGACAGAGATTATGCTTTCAAATTAGTTGAATGTGAAGGTTCAAGCTAACAGATGTCCATCTATTTAAGCAAAATACCGTCTATTGGGTATACATTTATACCCGCAGGCAGGCACTTTTTTTATATGCCCACTGTTTTTACTTTCATATTCACGACTGAATAGTCAGCTGAAGAAAATGAATAGAAACACTTTTTTAAAACTGACAGCCGTTCTTGGCTTTGCAGGTATACGTATGAAAGCACAAGCCCTCACAACACTCGAACAATCGCTGGTAAGCAGCGAGCAAATGCCACTTTTATTTTTAGGTCATGGCAGCCCGATGAATGCCATTGAAGAAAATGAATTTGTAGCAGGTTTCCGTTCTGTCAGTAAAAGTATTCCTAAACCCCAAGCTATTTTGGTTATTTCAGCGCACTGGGAAACAAAGGGTACACTAGTCACTGCCATGGAAAAACCCAGAACGATTCACGACTTTGGTGGTTTTCCGAAAGCTTTGTATGAAGTGCAATATCCAGCACCAGGTAGTCCTTCACTCGCAGCCGAAGCAAAAGCCTTGATACAAAGCACCGATGTTGAATTCGACCATAAATGGGGTCTGGATCATGGCGCCTGGAGTGTGGTGAAACATTTGTACCCCAATGCAGATGTGCCCGTGGTACAAATGAGTTTAGATTATACCAAGGGTCCGCAGTATCATTATGAATTGGCAAAGGAATTATCAGCACTTCGTAAAAAGGGCGTGTTGATTATTGGCAGCGGTAATATGGTGCATAACCTGCGCATGGTTGCCTGGGATAAATTCAACGTAGATAATTATGCTTACGACTGGGCACAGGAGGCGCGTACCAAAATGAGTGAGTACATATTAGATGGTAATCACAAGCCGTTGATTAACTATGCTGCACAAGGTAGAGCATTTGAATTAGCCATTCCTTCACCAGATCATTACCTGCCTTTATTGTATGTACTGGGTTTAAAAGGACAGAAAGAAGAAGTCTCTCTATTCAACGACAAAGCCCAGGCAGGCTCGCTTACCATGACTTCGGTAAAAATTGCTTAAGTGCAATTTCAAATTTCAGATTTAAAATTTAAAATTAAAGTATTGAATATCAGTGCTTTATAAAAATAACTGCAATTACGAATAATATTGTGTAACTATATTAACTGCAATTACGAATAATACCTAGGTTATGAAGAAAACAAAACTTGGCGAGTTTGAAGAATTGGTACTGCTGGCCGTAGCCGCTTTACAACAGGAGGCCTATGGGGTGGAGATTAAGCGCGAGCTTGAATCCAGATTGAAAGAGAAACTCAGTGTAGGGTCAATACAATCTGCATTAAAACGAATGGAAGAGAAGGGTTTTCTTACTTCTGAATTTGGGGAGGCTACCCAAAAAAGAGGAGGGAAGCGTAAGCGTATTTATTACACTACTTCCTATGCACGAAAAGTATTGGAAGAAATGAAAGAAATCAGGGCAGGGTTGTGGGAGTCAATTCCATCGCTGGCACATGAGCTCCGCATGATATGAGTGAGTCCACTAACGTACACCCACCAGCATGGCCTTTAAAATTTCTGAGGTTCTTTCTGAACTCAGCATACCTTGAAGAAATTGAGGGTGATCTGGAAGAATTATTTCAGGAAAATATTGAACAGTATCCCCTCAGTAAAGCAAGAAGATTGTATGCCTATGAAACACTCAAACTCATCAGACCGAATCTTCTAAAAAAATTTATGCAACCGGTCAACTTTAACCACTACCCTATGTATAAAAATTATATAAAAATTGCCTGGAGAAATCTGCTGAAAAAGAAGGCTTACTCCTTCATCAACATATCTGGGCTTGGACTAGGTATAGCATCATGCTTTTTGATTTTTCTTTTTGTGCAGCACGAGCTGTCATATGATAATTACCATGAGAAGGGTGAAAGAATTTACCGCATTACGCATGGATCAAAATCAACCGGAGATGCAGCAAAAGATGCTCAGGCAAATCCGTTTTGGGTTTGGGGCAATGCACCGGTGGGGCCTGCACTGAAAGATTACTTTCCCGAAATTGACAAGGTTGTTCAGTTTTCCGGAAGGTCAGACATCTTGCTTACGCATGGCGACAAGGCTTATCAGGAAGATGGCGTTTTCTTTATTGACTCAACCGCTTTTGATGTATTCGATTGGAAGTTTATAGCAGGCGATGCTCAAACAGCACTTGCTGCTCCTTACAGTATTGTGTTGACTCAATCGGCTGCTAAAAAATATTTTGGAAACGAGGAGGCTTATGGAAAGGTGCTTAAAGGAAGCGAGTCTGCCGGAAGATCAGATGCCGGTGATTATGTAGTAACCGGAGTGATAGAAGATATACCGAACAACTCTCATTTTCGTTTCAACGTGTTGATCTCCCTGAATACTTTTAGAAAATCACGTCCTGATATTTTCGAAGAGTGGGGTTATGTTGATTTCTACACCTACTTTTTAGCAAATGAACAATTCAATGCAGAATCTTTTCAACAGAAAATCCCGGATTTCATAAAGAAGAATTTAGGAGATTCAGATTCGAAGTATACCATTGCTCTTGAGTCGCTCAAAGATGTTTACCTGAGAACCAATGCACACAGACAGCCGGGTGAAACAGGAAGTCTTTCAAACATCTATATATTCTCAATCATTGGACTTTTCATTTTGATCATCGCCATGATCAACTTTATGAATCTTTCTACAGCGCGATCTATGGAGAGAGCCAAAGAAGTAGGCATCAGAAAATCTATTGGTGCTGCCCAGGGCAGTTTGGTTCTGCAGTTTCTGGGTGAATCTATACTTATTGTTTTTTTAGCCATGATATTGGCTGCAGGTGTAGTGGTTGTTGCATTACCTTTTATGAGCGGACTAACAGGTAAAGAATTTACACTCACACCACTTTTAACCTGGCAAGCACCCCTTCTTGCATTTACATTAATTATTATCATAGGCATACTGGCAGGTTTTTATCCCGCCTTTGTATTATCCGGATTTAAACCTGTGGCTGTTCTAAAAGGAATTATGCACAACAGTGGTGGTGGAGGATACCTGAGACGCGCATTAGTCGTTTTTCAATTTAGTCTCTCCATTGCATTGATTACAGGAACCATCATTGTTTATACGCAAATGGATCATTTGCAGAATAGAGATTTAGGTTTTGACAAAGAGCAAATGCTGATTGTCGATTACAATTATGATGAAATAGTTAATTATTATTCTGAATCTTTAAAAAATACACTAGAGGCTAGTCAGGCCATTTCATCTGTAGCATTTTCAAGAAGTGTACCAGGCAGTTACTTTCCAAATGCAGGTACTACCATCGAAAATGCAGATGGCGAAATGAAAATGATGGTGCAACCCATTTTTCAGGTTGGGATTGATTTCGTTAATCATTTTAACCTGGAATTGGTAGCCGGCAGATCCTATTCAAGATTGTATCCCTCCGATTCAACCAGTGCACTTGTACTGAATGAAGCGGCTGCAAAACAATACGGATACACTAATCCTGCTGACATTGTTGGTAAAAAATTTGATCAATGGGGGAGGAAAGGAGAGGTGATAGGCGTAGTAAAAGACTTCCATTACATTTCACTTCACAGAAATATAGAGCCGCTTACACTTCCATTCGATCCCTACTCCAGTCGTTACATGTCAGTTAAAATTAATCCTGAAGACATAGACAAAACAATCACAGAGGTAAACGAAGTATGGAGTAAGCTTGTACCCCACAGACCTTTTTTGTATAGTTTTCTGGATAACGACTTTAACCAGCAATACAAAAGCGACCTGATGTTTAAGCAACTCTTTACTGTGTTTGCCTGCCTGGCCATATTTATTGCCTGTCTCGGTTTATTAGGTCTCGCTACTTACACTGCCGAATTACGCACCAAAGAAATAGGCATTCGCAAAGTACTCGGTGCAGATATGCGCGCGATTATCTTATTGCTCTCCAGTGATTTTATCAAACTGGTGTTGATTGCAATTGTTATTGCCACCCCGGTTTCCTGGTATGTAATGAAAGAATGGTTGGCCGGTTTCGCATACCGCATGGAGATGCAGCCATGGATTTTTGTAGTGGCGGGTTTCATCGCTGTTTTAATAGCCGGATTTACCATAAGTTTTCAGTCAATTAAATCGGCCGTGATGAATCCTGTTTCTTCATTGAGGAATGAATAGGTTAACAACATAAGCTTATGAAGAAAACAAAACTTGGTGAGTTTGAAGAATTGGTATTGTTGGCGGTAGCTGCTTTACAACAGGAGGCCTATGGGGTGGAAATTAAGCGCGAGCTTGAATCCAGACTGAAAGAGAAACTCAGTGTAGGGTCAGTACAATCTGCCCTGAAGCGAATGGAGGAGAAAGGTTTTCTTACCTCTGAATTTGGAGATGCCACACAAAAAAGAGGCGGGAAGAGGAAGCGGATATACACTATAACCTCTTACGCCCACAAAGTTTTAAAGGAGATGAAAGATATCAGAGCCGGGTTATGGGAAGCCATGCCTGCGTTGGCACACCAACTGAAGATGATATGAGTCAGCCAAAGGATATAACACCGCCAAGGCTTCCCTTGCGACTCTTGCGTTTTTTTGTAAAAGAAGATTACCTCGAAGAGATTGAAGGTGATATGGAAGAAGTCTTTTATGACAACTTGCAATGCTACACGCTAAGTAAAGCAAAGCGATTGTACTGGACAGAAATGTTCAAACTGCTCAGACCTTCGCTATTAAGAAATGCAGCCTTCCTTCAAAAAATAAACCAATACCCTATGTTTAAAAATTATTTTAAGGTTTCCATAAGAGGTTTAATGAAAAACCCATTGACTTCCTCTATCAACCTGGTTGGGCTTTCAATCGCTATTGGGTTTTCCATTTTTGTCTATGCATTTGCTAACTGGACATACAGTACAGATCAGTTTCATGAATATAAAAATAATGTCTACCTCGCCACCTTTTTTGCTAACCGCGATGGTAAACAACAACAATTTGGAGGCAGCCCCAGACCCCTGGGCGAGATGTTGCGAAATGATTTTACGCAGGTGAAAAAAGTTTGCCGCGTGGAGGATCGTCATGTTATTGTAAAGGAGGATGACCATGTTTTTCATGAGCGTATCAGGTTTGCCGATCCTGAGTTTTTAGACATGTTTACCTTCCCATTGCAATCGGGCGTTGCCAGCACCTTGAAGGATCCCAACAGCATTATCTTGAGTGAAGACATGGCACTGAAATACTTTGGTGATGAAAATCCCGTAGGTCAGCTTATGCTTGTAAAATTTGATAACAATGTAAGTAAAGAGTTTAAAGTAGGTGGTGTAGCCAAAGCTTTTCCAAAGTCCATTACCATCCAATTTGATTTCCTTATCAACTTTGAAAATTTATTAAGCGCAGAAACTGGATATAATCTGCACGACTGGAGTGCCCTGGTGAATGCAACTTTTATACAAGTTGAGAATCCTCAGGATGTAATTGCGATCCAGCAACGTATGGATAAGTACCGCAGCATTCAAAACAAAGCCGTGGAAGAAGATTGGGCCATTTCATCTTTTGGCTTTGAACCGCTGGCTACTTTGCATGAGCAGTCTGAATACATTCGCGATGATATTTCGCGAAGTACCAAGAGCAATTATTCGTCAGTGATGTATATGGTTGTGATTGGAACATTTATGCTGGCCCTGGCATGTTTCAATTTTATTAATATCGCCATCGTATCAGCCGCCAGGCGCTTAAAAGAGATTGGTGTAAGAAAATCCATTGGTGCCAATAGAGTGGCCGTTATTATTCAGTTTTTATCTGAAAATGTAGTGATGACTTTTTTCGCCTTGCTTTTTGGTCTTGTGCTTGCTTATACTTTCTTTATTCCGGGTTTCGAGTTTTTATGGGACTTTAGTATGGATTTTAGTTTCGCAGACAAGAATCTGTGGATTTACCTCCCTGTCATCTTATTATTTACGGCCATAGCCTCTGGCGCCTATCCTGCTTTTTATATTTCAAAATTTCAGGCTGTGGGTATTCTCAAAGGTGCTGTCAGGTTCGGCCAGAAAAATGTGCTTACAAAAGTATTTTTAGCGCTGCAACTGATACTCGCTTGTGTATTTATTACAGGAGCAGTCATGTTTACACAAAATAGTCGCTACATGGCCGCACGCGGTTGGGGGTATAATCAGTTTCAAACCATGTACGCTGCAATTCCCAATGCTGATGCCTTTGAACAATTGCAAGCGAAGATGGCTGAACATCCCGATGTTATTCATATTTCAGGTTCGGCACATCACCTGGGAAAGAATCACATTACGCGTGTTTTACATTTTCCGGATCGCGATTACGAAGCCAATCAGTTAAAGGTAGACGCCCGTTATTTCGAGACCATGGGTTTAACCTTAAAAGAAGGACGTGGCTTTAAAGATTTTGAAGGAAGTGATAAACAAGCCGTGGTGGTTAATGAATACTTCGTAAAAAATGCAGGATGGACAAATCCTATCGGTCAGCAATTCAGAATGGACAGCATGCAGTATGAAATCGTAGGTGTCTTGGCAGATTTTCACAGTTACAGTTTTTACAGAGAAATACAACCTACTTTTTTCACCGTGGCTGATAAAAAGGAATATCATTTTCTATCGTTGAAAGTGAGCAATGATGCAGAGCAAAAAGTTTACACTGCCATGCAGTCTAGTTGGGCACTACTGTTTCCGGAAATACCTTTTGAAGGCGGCTATCAGGAAGATGTATGGGGTTCTTACTATGGTGAGCTGGCTATTCATGGTGTGGTGTGGCGTGTTATCGCCATCCTGGCCATAACCCTGGCCAGTTTAGGTTTATATGGCTTGGTAAAACTGAATGTAGCTGGTCGCTTAAAAGAATTCAGCATTCGTAAGGTGTTGGGCGCAGAGCTGAAGCACATTGCAGTAATCATCTACAGGCAGTATACCTTGCTTTTTGTAGTGGCGCTTACCATTGGGGCACCAGTCAGCTACACCTTGATTAAGCTGATCTTTGATACCTCATACGAGTATCACATGCCGGTTGATTTCACAGGCACCACCATGGCTGTGATTATCTTAATTGTTGTATTGCTGCTCACGGTGTCCACGCAGATCAGAAGGGTGCTGAAAGCAAATTCAGTGGATGGGTTGAAGACAGAGTAGGTAATTTACTTTTGTGATAGTGAACCAAATAAAAAACCTTCTCACAGCATGAGAAGGTTTTTTATTATTCATTCAGGAGTGAACTAACTTTAGTATTCAAAAATTTAGCGATCTCAAAAAGGGTGGCAATGTTTGGTTGACTGTCGTTTGTGCACCAGCGTGATACTGTTCCTGCCCTGACTTTCAAATGATCCGCAAGTTCTTTGTTGGTCTTCTTTTTTTCTGCAAGGAGAACTTTTATTCTGTTGTATTCTCGAGGTTCAGATTTAGCCATACTTAACGGAAAGTAATTGTTTGGGTAAATCTAAGTGTTTGTAAATTAGTGAATTACATCATTTTAAAACGTAATAAATTACGTTTTAAATAATTAAAAATTATATAATTGTTATTTAATTACGTTTTATTGTTATATTTATTTAGATAATCAATATTTAAATATTTATGAAAGGAATAGATATCTCTTTAGTCGATCTTCCCGTTGAAGATAGCCTTATCCTGATTCTGATAAAAGAAGAACTTAAAAGCCATAAATTTTTTGGAGTCCTTAGAAGTGTCGGACTTGATGACGCGTACTTCCAATCAGATTTAAGTTCTGTTATTTTAAATCATGTTGGCTTAGTTGATGATACTAACGAGACCATAGATTTCTATTTTGATTTACTTGAAAGGTTTAGTGCCAGTCTTGATTTAAGCGCTGAATCAGCCAAGAGAGAGGCGATAAACATGTATCGGGAATTATTACAAGAGGTTGATAGGAGAGGACTAAGTTTGGAACAAAAAGTTTAAAATCTAGTCGAAGTTTTTGCTTGGGCAGAACCAAATTAAAAAACCTTCCCATTTTCATGAGAAGGTTTTTGTTATTCTTTAGACCAGAGTGTAGCTACATAGAATCTTTTTGTTGCCGATTTATTAAAAATTAATTCATTTGGAACAAAATTGAAAAGATAAATAATTCAAAAGGCACATACTGCTATTCTAATTTTTTTGTACTGAACGAACAATTGTATATGGTAATCTCGTTTCGCTACTTAATGACGGTTGAAGCAACCAATTTATCCTGATTTTCAATTAGGTATAGAACTTAGTAAGCTCAGTCCAAAAGTGAATCAGTTTAATCTCCATTAAACTATGCTCTGTTTGAATCGTATGAGAAAATTGCACATGGTCGAACTTATTTATCAAAGAGCCCATTATCGGATGTCCTTGTTTTGATAGTATTCCATTTATTTCAGACTGGTATTTGTTGTAATCATCCGATTGAACATAAGCTAACATTGCGGAAGACTTCACATTGAAGCCGTATCCATGCTCTTTGCTTATGAATCTCTTAATACCACCTTCAAAATATTGGCCTACGTAATCCCACGAAGCAGTTTTCAGATCTAAGCGCTTACACTCAAGACTAAATTGTTTTGCACTTTCAGCAGGACTGGTAGCACTATTGTCCGCAAAAGACCATTGAAAATCAGGACGCTTATTCTCTCGAACATGCTTATTTAAATGTGTGAGTGATGGTTGATTCAGAGCCTCGTAAGTGGGATGAAAATTTAGACCCATATTTTTTTTCTGAAGAATAAAATTTGCCTCAACTAGGCAAAAGTAAAATTCCCTGTTCAATTCATTTTCTTCTTTCGGAAGCGTGACTCTCTTAACCATTAATTCAATAGCCAATTCAATTATTTGGACTACGGTAGCCTCCGTACGTTGCCAAAAATCCCGCTTGTTGTCAGTTAAGCCTAATCCCATCAAACAGTAACAGTTTTGTCCATTGCCATCAATACTGTAGCATCAACATCCAACTGCGCTTGTGTAATGCCCCATAGTCGTTTCTGGTTTCTTTTAATAATAATTATTTCTTCTTGAGATACACTTCTTATTGAGGCTTCGTAGGTTATTTCTGCTGAAGTTCTCAGACCAGATAATTTCGTGTTGGTTGAGTTATCATCGTCCTTTATCACAGCTATATCACTCGTCTCTGGAGTCACGTTTTTAGATTCTAAAGAAAACACAACGGCTATCCAATCCTCTTTGCCAAATGTGTGGAGCGTTGGCTTCAAATATTCGTGCGGTTCCAAAAAATTAATCCACTGCGTTTTGAAATAATTAATATACCCCTTGAAATCTTTTGTCGATTTGATCGGCTTTGCGGCAAAACTATCCAACCCATTGTAGTACAGATCTATGTCCATCTTGCAACGCTCTTGAACCAAGTGCTGTTCGAACCGTGTCAATTTGTACAAATCAAAAACAAGTTGATCTAACTCCCTTTCAGCAATGTCAATTGAAGCTTGATCAAAACTCTTACTGGATAGTAGTTTTGGAGCATTGAGTTCTGTGAGCTGTGAAGCCTTCTCTAAAATTTTTGATTTAAGCTTGGCATCAGGAATAGCAATCGGAAAATCCAATACCTCATTCATATGCAGCTCCTGATGCCAGGTACCCCAGGTGCTGGCGGTCATAAACATATAGTATCGGAACAAAGACGACCATAAAAGAGCCGTGAATAATTCTGTATCTTCTAAATACTCATGTTTTAACTTTATACAGATGAGGGAATGATTAAAAGCAAATTTATCGTACTCAAGGCGGACGATAATTTGCCCTTTAGGTTCAACACTCTGAATAATTCCTCTCCTGATGACAATCCTTTTTTCCTGAAATATGTGTTCATTTCCCCTGACCTTTACCTTGCTAGGAATATCAACAAGCTTTTCCCTATCGTCTTTCTTGGAAAGATTGATAGATTGGTATTTGTTATTAAAATATTTAACGGGTATTTCAGAAAAGTTTTTCAACCAATCAGCGGGTTTAGATTTGTTGGCTACCTGAAACCCTTGGGCACTTACTTTGGTATTTGTAAAATGTGATAACTTATTAAACCGTTTTATTGCGCTGATTAGTTTGAAATCGTAAGCATTTCCCCAATGATATATCTTCCACACATTGCCTACAGAAGTCTGCTCACTCGGTATATACTTAACATCATTGCTATCCGTTATTACAATCTTGTTCTTGCTTACAAGGAATGAATTTTTTAACGCTGTGTATTTTATGTTATACAATCCCTGAGGCTTTGTATTAATGACCTTAATGAACACAAAGGGTGAAATAGCGCCTGAAAAAAAAACAGATCGAACGTTGGCAAAACTTATTATTTCTGAAACTCTGTAATTGGACAGGAGAGCGAGCTTATACTGATTACTGATGTTTGAAAATTTATACAAGACTCCACTAGATACCAATAAGGCACAAATTCCTTTGTCCTTCAATAAATCTAGTGCGAGCCAGATAAAAGCATGGGAAGGCTCTTTATCCGGAAATAGCTTTCCATTTTCATCACACCATTCCTGTATAACGGCAAGCGCTTCGCGTGCAACTATGTCTGATCTTTTTGGAGTTCCCCATGGAGGATTTCCAATGACAACGTCAAAAGATTTAGGAGGGAAAAATTTTTCTACGGTATCGGTTGAAAAAGAGTTCGACTCGACAAGATTATTGTAATTGTTTTGGCTTCTCCTATTTACAGCTATGAGGTTTGGCAACTTATTTCCACTGCGTATATACTGGAGAATATTTGGAGGTTTTAAATAATGCAGAAATGAAAGATACAAACTAAAGGCTGCAATCTTTATTGCCTCGGGATTGATTTCTATCCCCGCAATTTGTTCTTTTAAAATGATAAGTAATTCAGAAGCTTCAAGACTACTTACTTTTTGCTCATAAAGTTTATGTCTTACCACTCGTCTGAATGCTTCTACAAGAAAAATTCCGGAACCACATGCTGGATCAAGTATCCGTGGCTTGGTACTTAGAACTTCAGAAGTTAAAACCTTTGATAATACATAATCAACTAAAGCTGATGGTGTGTAATGTGTTCCCTTCCCATCGACAAGCTTATTATCTGAAGTATTAAGGGTGTGATAAAATTCTTCATAGATACTGCTGATTAAATCAACAGGTATTACATCAAATCTATAAGCCCACAAGAAGAAGGACTGCTGATCTGACGTTTCTTTTCCTATCAAAAAATCCCGTAACAGTGCTAAATGCTTTTCCTTAACAATGTTATCCTCATCATCGTCAGTTATAAAGGTATCACCATTGAAATCCTGAGACAGTCGTTTGAAGAAGGCATATGTCAGGTATTTATCTGATAAAATTCTTGGAAAAATGAGTTCGCTCATTTCCGAGCGATAAAAAACAAATTGAAGCGGGGTGTTAACTATGTTCTGCCATGCTTTATTCTGACCTGCAACGCGTAAAAAATAATCCTTATCTAATATTCCTCTGTCTTCAAGATATCTGATGAATATAGCCCGCCCTATAAGTGCATGGGCGTATCTTATTTTATCTCCTTTTAGTCCTTGACCAAATAGCCGTTCTCTTACAACTTTAAGATCAGAGATCAACGCCTGGTCAGCGCGTTTGTTAAACGTTTGGAAGCGTTCATCACCAAAAATTTTCCCAGAGAGAATGTTTTCCTGCCCAAAGCTTTTTATGACTTCCACCAATTCTACAACTTCTGTTATTCGGGCTTTAAGTGGTTTCAATTCACCGTTATTCCGGGCTGCCCCCTGTGCTAGGTCGAACAGATCAACAGAAGAATTATGTTCTATAAAAGCTAATCTTGGCCTGGCAAATGACCATAGCGAATTATAGACTTCATACAATTTTTCTCTTGAGGATTGTGAAGCATCGGCAAAAACTATTATTGGATTATTTTGAGCAAAAAATATTTTATGGATCTTAAAGTCTGCCTTATCATTTAAGTTATTTGCGGTATCGATCCATTGACCAATGGCTAAGTACCGATCAATATCCAAATCTCCAGACCTCACACTCACATCTATCAAGTCTTCATAACTTTCCAAGGATTGGAAGGCCTGTAAAAGAAGATTTTTTGATTCCAACACACTCATTAGATAGCAATTTACTAGTATAGTTTTTATCTATTCAAACTTTTATTAGTGGGAAGTGTAAAACTTGTTGTAAAATTAGATAATAATTTTGACAAGGACTGTCAAAATGGACTGTAGATGCTGATTTTGGCCCATTAATCAGGGATGAAACAAAATGAATTGCTCGAACTCAACGTCTTTAAATTGCAGCTTCAGATTGATTGATTCCAAATCATCTCTGTATTAATCTTTTGTAATCATAAAAATCCTTTACATGTAGAAAGGGCATGATTCGAACCAGCGGCTCTTTCGACTTAAGTCGGGATGGGCTACCTTTGGTTCTTGAATATCATTGGTCTGACCAATGTATAATCTTTTGGAAGTATCAGAATCAAGTATATAGAGATAATACATTTAATAAAAAAAACCTTCCCATTTTCATGAGAAGGTTTTTGTTATTCTGTCGGGGCGGCAGGATTCGAACCTGCGGCCCCCTGGTCCCAAACCAGGTGCGCTACCGGACTGCGCTACGCCCCGAACAATTTCTTCGTTTAAGAAGGGCTGCAAAAGTAGAACTATTAATCAATAATAAAACTACCCTGACAATTTATTTTAGTGATCCGACAGGGACTCGAACCCCGAACCGTCAGCTTAGAAGGCTGATGCTCTATCCAGTTGAGCTATCGGACCCAAACTGCGCCCCAGCCCTCGAACCATTGCTGGCTTCGTTTGGCTGGCCGCTTGCCAGAATTCTTTTCTTGACTGTGCTTAACTTGCCCTAAGGCAAGTTTGAGCGTAGTTAAGCGGAGAGGGGGGGATTCGAACCCCCGGTACAGTTTAACCCGTACGACAGTTTAGCAAACTGTTGGTTTCAGCCACTCACCCACCTCTCCTTAAAGTTCTTTTTCAGGACTTCTTCCCAAAAAAAGAGTTGCAAATATAAGCGAAGGGTTTGATTTCTCAACCTATCTTTTTGAAGATACTCCAAAATTTATCCCCAAACGCAAATCAATTAACTCGGCCACCTCAGCATGTGCTTTTAATGAGAAACCCGCACGAATATTTTTGGTGGCTGCATACAAGAGCGTATAGCGCTGAAATACAGGTATATCATTGCCATATGCTTTGAAAGCATACACGCCCAGCAACTGCGAAAATTCTACACGGCCTATGGTGAGCAAGTGTCCGCCCGTCAACGAAATAATCCATGGACTATCATCCGATCTTTCAAAAATCTTCCCTGTTTCTGGTAAGGAGGCATCATGCGAGAGCTCTGTGCCTACCATCCAACTGCTTATGTGATTGAATGACCTGGCTAAGGCCAGACTCAAACCAATCATTTGCTTGCGGGGCGAATGAGCCTCCCAGTCGCGTACCAGGCGAGAAGCAGTAAACAGCTGCACATGGTAACGCAAACTTTTATCATACAATTCAGTCTTTGCTCTTGCTGGCAAAGCAACATCATGAATAATGTATTTGACACCAAGCGAAAGGGTGGGATAGTTCATGCCCAGGTTAGGTACGCGCATACCACCATTAGAGATGTGGTTGAAGTTTACTGCACCGCTGACTTGCCATGTGGGTGCCATGGAATAGTTAGCATGAAAACCAAAGCGCAGCAAACCACTTACCGGGCTACTATAAAATCGATTGTCAGGATTATTGGTAAAGTCATACACCTTGTTGAGGTAAATTATTCCGGCAGCCGCCCTGAGTGAGAAATTAATTTTTTTATTCAAGGTCAGTTGAGGCTCTGTATACATCATGTAATAAAAGCCTTCACCGAGAATACTCTTTTTATCAAAATGAGTGTAACCAAACAGCACGCCATTCTCTGTATAACGATTGGCTTTTTCAAATCCTTTTTTGGAAGCATTGCGCCAGCTAAAGCCAAGTTCAAGGGTGGTAGGATGTGCACCCTTGGCCGTTTTTCTTAAGGTATCGCGATGCGGAAGAATTGAACCCCTGTGTGCATTTAATTCAAAAGCATACCGCAGGCTATCCTGGCCAAAACAGCTTGATGGTAAGTTCAGCCTGATAACGAGGAAGAGGCAACAAAATAAGCATGTTTTTCTAAACAAAATATTGCGAATTGAGGATTAAGATGAAACAGTTTTTATGGTTGTAAAATCAGCATCAAATTTTATAATTTATAAACATTGTCATGTTAAAAATTGGAGCGGATAAGTAAAATCAAGTGGTTTTACTTTTAAGTCTAACACTGAGGTTAATTAGCCTGATTGAATTTATTCTTATCTGTGTTTTCTGTGGCAACAAGATTTTAAATCAGATTAATAATACAAACTCTTCCTTTTATCTTTTTTAAGAATAGAACCGCTGAGTGCAGCAAAACCCGCTACTAAACCACCAATAACAGCAGTAAGCACAAATAATAAAGGTTTACTAATAGATAGAATACCAGCCACCCGATCAGTCAATGGCGCAGCACCACCCTGATCAATCCATAAGGCATACAATCCCCACAGGAGAGCTACACTTAAAAAACCTGCTAAAAAGTTTTGCGATGATTTTAAAAGATAGCCTCCGGCAAAGGCCACAATGGCAATACTCCACCAGGGTAAGAAAAGTTGGATCACAAATGATGCTGCAACGATAAATAAAAATTGAAATACGAATTTCATTTCTTTAATGGGTTAAGATGAAGGTGATTGAATGCGGTGGCTTCTTCTTTGCTGCGAAGAAAAGCAAGTGGATAATAGCGGGCACTAGTCCAATGACTTACAAACTGATCGTAATATTGACTGCCGGGATTCCCCGATTGCCCGCCAGGGTATGTTGCCCAGGCTTTCACACCGTTTTTCTCCATAGAGGTAATCATGCGCCATGATGGACCATGTGTACGGGAATGAGCATTAACGATATCATGGTTACCACCGTGTTTAATCTTGATGCTGAGCGCGTCAATGCGGAGCAAGTGGCCTATATAAGAATCTTTGTATTCAGCCCAGGGAACGGTTGTGGTGTTCTTACTCTTTTTCCATGCTTCAATATCGGCAACACCTTTTCTAAATGCTGCTTGCAATAAAGCTTGGGCATTTTCCTTCTCCGGTGTTTCTTGTCTGTCGAACCAGACAAGTGCTGGTTGTTCTTTTAAAAGTTTAATGGTTTGGTAAGTGGTAGGTCGGGAAAGCGACACATTTTCTTTTCTGAATTCATCCCAGGTCATTGGCATCAAGGCATCCCACCAGGCTTCGTAATACGATGCACCCTCACTGTCTACATTGTTGAAGTAATCCCAACTTTTCAGTTTGTCAAGGGCAACTTTTTCAGCTTCAGTAAGGTTGGCGAGGTCTGCTACTTGTTCAAGGAAATAGGGGAGACTTTCCGCTGCTTTTAAGTTGTAGTTATCATTCTGCAAATTCATCAAGTCTTGTGGTTTGGCATTGCTAAGGGCGCCTAATACCTGATTAATGCGCCTGTTACGGTACGCTTCAAAATTAGAAGCCGTGATGTAGTAGGGATACGTTGCATCTGCCGGATACTGATTGGCTGAACTGACAAAACCACGCTCTGGGTTTTTATACATTACGTTTTGTTCATTGGGTATAAAGGCCTGCCATCCATTAGAGGTTTTACTGCCATCCAGTACAAACTTGCCTTCATCTTTTCTCCGCAGCGGAAATTTGCCTTGCACACGCATGGCTACATCACCACCGGTAGAGGCGAAAGCAAAATTTTGTGCCGGACCACTGTAATGATTCAGTGCTTCCATATAATCCTGGTGATTATTGGCGCGGTTAAGTTTATAAAAAGTCAGCGATTCATTCGATTCATCATGTGCGATCCAACGGAAAGCGTGGTGCTTCAGGTTGTCTTCTGCGTGATAGGTATCATCATAGGTTACAGGTCCCCAATGCGTGTAAACAACACTATCAATAAAAGCTTCTTGCCCACGCACAGCAAAGCGCTCTTTAACGATGTTGCTTTTTACCCAATTGCTATCGAGCAAGTATTCATGTTTGGTACTGTCCTTAAATTGTATGCTATACCAGTCGACCAAATCACGTTGTGCATTGGTAACCGCCCACGAAACTGAATCATTAAATCCAATAATAACGTGAGGTGCACCTGGCAAAGAAACGCCCATTACATTTACACCGGGTGCATGCAGTTGTATGGCATACCAGATGGAAGGCAAGCTTAAATTCAAATGAGGATCACTGCTTAGCATAGGCGCACCGTTGGCCGTTTTGCTGCCGCTCACAGCCCAGTTATTGCTACCAGTGGTTGGGTCTGAGGGAGGCAGTTTTCCGGATAACTTAATTAATTCATTCGGCAGGGCAGAGGGTACACTTTCAAGCGTGACTGGTTTGAAATTCCACTTCCCTGTATTATCAACAATGGGATCACCTACATTTTCCATATCAGGAAAAAGTAAATCCACTGTTTCCTTGCCAAAGAGCTTTAAGGTATTGGTCATTTCAATATCCTTATCGCCCATGTTGAGTGTTTGCGCCATGCTGCGAAGGAGTAAGGCACATTTTAATTTTGTCCATTGCTCTGGTGCATAGTCCAGCAACTTATATTCAAAAGGAAAATTTTTATAACTCAGCGACTGAATGTATTGGTTAATGCCCTCCGTATATTTTTCGACAGCCAATTTGGAGTTAGCATCTTTTTCCATGGCTTCCAGTGCATGTTGTGCTCCGTAAACCATACCCAGCCTGCGCTGACCGCGGTCGTAATTCAGCACTGCCTTGTCTTTACCGGCACCAATAATTTCCGAGATACGACCTGCTGCAGCATGGGTCTGAAATTCCATCTGCCAAAGTCTGTGTTTAGCCGTAACAAAGCCTTGTGCCAGGTACAGGTCAGCTTCGTTATTCGCAAAAATATGTGGTATTAACAGACTGTCGAGGTAAATGGATACTTCCTGTTCAAGTCCGCTGATGGGAAGTTCAGCGCTGAGTGTCTCATTTTTAGCTTCAATATTTTGCCAAAAGCCCTCAAAGGGACTTAAGAATTTACCAAGAGGCGGAATACGTGTGCCACCTACAGGCCAACTTGAATTCAATGTAAAAATCAAGGCCAAAGTAAGTGCCAGTGAGACCAAAAACCAGATAATCTTCATGCTAAGCAAGGTTTAGTGCTATAAAGTAAAAACCTTTTCCTAATTTTCGAGCTCCGATCCTGTAATAATTCATTTTGAAGAAGATTTTAGCCCAATACACAAAAGAGCAGGTTAAAAAAGCCGCTCAGATTAAAGCCATTTTTTTTGATGTGGATGGCGTGCTTACCGATGGTAAAATCATTTATGATGCCACGGGTAAGGAGATTAAGAACTTCAATGTAAAAGATGGTCAAATCATCTCTCACTTGCGCAAAGCCGGTATTTTAGTAGGTGCTATTTCGGGCCGTGATTCAGTGGTAACGGCCAACCGGGCAGTTGAACTTAAATTCGATTTTTGTCACCAGGGTATTGTCGATAAAGGTGCAGTAGTTGAGAAGCTGGCGGCACATCATAAATTAAAAGCCAAAGAGATGGCTTATGTGGGCGATGATATTATTGATTTGGTGGCCTTTAAGTTAGTGGGTTTAGCCGTGTGCCCTGCCGATGCCTTCGATTATATCAAAGATAAAGTAGACTTAATATCCAAATACAAAGGAGGCGAAGGCGTGGTGCGCGAAGTAGGCGATTTAGTACTGGCGGCACAGGGCAAGTTTGAGAAGCTTCTAAAGGGCTGATGGAGAAATCAATAGGCAAAGAAAGTACACATTTATGTATCTTTGCGGGGATTTAGCGATGAAACCGATAACAGACTTTCAGCAACTGGATCTTACTAAAAGTTATACTTACGCGGATTATTTAACCTGGCAGTTTCAGGAACGCGTAGAACTAATTTTAGGAAAGATATTCATGATGTCTCCTGCACCGGGGTGTAAGCATCAGCATATTTCCATGGTGATAAGCTCGAGTATTTTTAACTATCTGAAGGGAAAGTCGTGCAGGGTTTTTTCTTCACCTTTCGATGTTATTTTACAAATTAATGGCGACAGCAATACAGTTATTCAACCCGATATTACAGTAGTGTGTGATCCGTCAAAATTAACGGAAAAGGGTTGCACCGGAGCGCCAGATCTTGTGGTGGAAGTACTTTCCAAATCATCGGTAACAAGAGATTTGCATGAGAAATACAACATCTGCGAACAAGCAGGGGTAAAAGAATATTGGATAGTACATCCAACAGAAAAGACACTGATCGTTTTTTACTTAAACGATGAAGGTAAGTATGTGCCGACAAAACCACTTACCAAAGGCGATGTTGTGCAGAGTAAAGTATTACCCGGCTTATCACTTGATCTCAACGAAGTCTTTGAAGACATTGTAAAAGAACCGGAAGAAGACTACAGCACCTATCATCGCATTCCATTCAACTAATCGAACAACCATCAACGAACAACTAACAACGACTAACGAACAACAAACAACCAATAGCAGTGGAGATTTTTAAAGATAAAGTTCAGGTAACAGACAAGATCACCTTAGGTGGTGACAAGATGGTTTTATTTGCAGGCCCTTGTGCAGCGGAGAGCTACGAGATTTGCATGGAAGTGGGCACGCATATGAAAAAGCTGACCGAACAGTTAGGGATTCAATATGTGTTCAAAGCTTCATTCGATAAAGCCAATCGTACTTCATTGGGTTCTTACCGCGGGCCATCCATGGAAGGTGGTTTACAGATATTAGAACGTGTAAAGAAAGATTTACAAGTACCCATTGTTACCGATGTACATGAAAGTTATCAATGTGCAGAAGCGGCTACAGTAGCAGATGTATTACAAATACCAGCCTTCTTATGTCGTCAGACTGATTTGCTAAAAGCAGCAGCCCGCACAGGCAAGGCGGTGAAAGTAAAAAAGGGTCAGTTTATGGCACCTGAGGATATGCAATATGCTGTAGCCAAAGTAAAAGGAGAGGGCAACAACAATGTGTTTCTCACAGAACGCGGAAGCACCTTTGGTTATAATAACCTGGTAGTAGATATGCGTTCCTTACCGATTATGCGCCAGTATACTCCCGTTATTTTCGATGTTACGCACAGTGTACAACGTCCGGGTGGCTTAGGTGGTAAAAGTGGTGGCGATCGTCAGTTCACTTCCTATTTAGCAAAAGCTGCCGCAGCAGTGGGCGTTGACGGTTTCTTTATTGAAACACATCCTAACCCTGAGAAGGCGTTAAGTGATGGCCCGAATATGATTCCCTTGCATGAGATGGAAGCATTTTTGAAAACCATATTGGCTTATTGGGAACTCAAATAGTGTCTTATTTTACAATTGTCCATCGTCCATTGACCATTGTCTTACAGGAATAACATGAGCATAGCTAAAAATTGGCTTGTGTTTTATACTCAAAGCCGTCAGGAAAAAAAGGTAAGAGATCTTTTGCTTCGAAATGGCCATGAAGTATTTCTACCTATGCATAAAGTGCTTCGGCAGTGGAGCGACCGTAAAAAAAAGGTTGAAGTTCCCTTGTTCAGCTCTTACATTTTTGTGTTTGAGTCGGAGGATAAAATAGCCACTGTACTACAAACCCCGGGTATTGCCTGGAACATCCGGCATAACGATAAACCCGCTATACTTCATCCCAAAGAGTTGGCAACCATTCAGCGTTTTCTTGCGTCCGGTTTATTGGTGGAGGTTACTCCTTTAGCCGGTGCCGAGGTTGGCGATCTCGTGGAAATTATGGGGGGACCACTTAAAGGGTTACAGGGCAGGATTCAAAGAAGTCAGGAAGGTGACAAGTTCACTTTATCGCTGGAATCTATAGGTCAAAGTTTGCTGGTAACAGTGCAAAGTGAATTATTACAGCTGGTTTAGGGTTACTTTTTTGGTTCTTAAAAAATAGAGTAAAAATTTTACTCATCTAAATCTTTACTTTAACTTTAAACGGTGTTAGATACCCTAATAACCTCTAAAACGCGCTTAAAAATGCTGTTGAAGTTCTTTGTCAACAGCTCAGCGACTGCCTACCTGAGAGGTTTGGCAGAAGAGTTTGGGGAATCCACCAACGCCATCCGGCACGAGTTGAATAACCTATCTAAAGCAGGCTATCTGATTTCTGAAGGCAATGGCCGCACCATAGAGTACAGAGCCAATACGGCTCACCCCCTTTATGCTTCCCTTAAAAACTTAATGCACAAGTACTTGGGCATAGATACCATTGTGGAGAACATTGTCCACAAACTGGGCGACCTGCAGGCTGCGTATATCATTGGCGATTATGCCAGAGGGAGGGATAGCGGCACCATAGAGGTACTGCTGATTGGGAATATTGATGAGGAATACCTGAATAAGTTAGTGGTAAAAGCACAAACACTTATTCAACGAAATATTAAAGTAAGCCATATACAGAAGCAGGCATTTAAACATGATCAGTTTACCGAATGTTTGCTGGTATGGGCTGCAGACTGACGTGGTTGCTAGTTGTTAGTTATTATTAAGGTAGTTCCGAACAACCAACAACCATCAACTAACAACGATTTCAAATTACTCACTGTGACTGAGGAGGCGGAGCTGCGCCAAGCCATTAAAATTATGCCTATATTTAAGATTGTTAAAAAATCATTGATGAAAAATATCATCTTGTTTGCTTTGCTGGTGTTGGCAATATCTTCATGCGTACCGAATAGAAAGTATGTTTTTTTACAGAAGAATGATGTGAAAGCGAAATCAGTACCTGTGGATACAGTGGTTAGAACCTATGCAGTAGATACTTTTCAGTATAGGATACAGCCTAATGATATTGTCTCAATACGGTTTGAAAGCTTAACTCAGAAAGATTTTGATTTTTTAAACTCTTCGCAATCAGGTCAGGCAAATGCAGGAGCGGTTTCAATCCAAAACAATGCATTACTTATCGGAGAGTTAGTCGATGAAGATGGATATATTTTTTATCCGGTTGTTGGGAAAATAAAAGTAGCTGGCTTTACCGTCTTTGAACTTCAGGAGAAGTTATTGGCAATCGCTGATCAGTATTTAGAATCACCAGTGGTCAAAGTTCGTTTATTAAACTATCGCATTACTGTTTTGGGTGAAGTAAATAAAGAGGGCACCATTTTTCTAACCAATAACAGGGTATCCATGCTTGAAGCTGTTGGACTAAGCGGAGGCTTTACCGATTTGGCAAAACGTTCGCAGGTAAAACTGGTAAGACAAAAAGATAATAGGGTGGAAATAGTTTATTTAAATCTCCTGGATGAGAATTTCATACAATCACCTTATTACTATGTTCACCAAAATGATATGATTATTGTTCCCGCACTTAATCAGAGACCATACCGTAAATACTTTGGACAGAACTTCTCTTTAGTAGTATCTACATTATCACTTCTTGTATTAACATACTCTTTAACAAAATAACATGCAGCGAGAAATCAACACGCAGCAAGGGTTTGCACAGATTACAAAAGACACTGGCATTTCTATTGATTATAAGAGAATTTTATACCACGTATTTAAGTATTGGTATCTGGTTGTTCTTTCATTAGTTATCGCATTAAGCATTGCATTTTTGCGCAATCGATATGCCACAAGAGTCTTCCCGGTTAGTGCATCCATCATTATTAAAGAATCCGAAGAAAGTAGTGAGAGTCGCTTCTTGTTAAATAATCCCTTGGTTAATTTCTACAAAAATTACTTAAATGAATTATACATAGTTCGTTCTTATCCCCTTATCCTCAAAACCATCCAGGAATTAGATTTTCAGGTAGCTTTTTACAAGGAGGGTAACATTTTAACTACAGAGAACTATAAAACCCTTCCCATCAAAATTCACATGCTTGATGAGGAGCCTGCTTCAAGACCACTCTCGCTTAATTTTATAGCTTTAGATCAAAATACGTTTAAACTATTTCAAGAAGATAGTGAAACTGGCATAGGTGGAACGTTTAAGTTTAATGACACAATTGAACTCGTCAATAATAAATACCTTTTTGAAAAGTTATTGACACTGGACGAAACATTCCTGAATCAAACTTTCATTTTTAACTACACCCCCTCATCAGCATTGGCCACAGCCTATGTTGACAGGTTGGGCGCAAATTGGGCAGAAGAGGGGGCAGGGGTTATCAACCTTACCTTATCAGGTTCTATTCCACAGAAGGAAATTGATTTCCTGAGCCAGTTGATTTTAGAATATGAGGAATACAACCTCAATAAAAAAAGTTTAGCTGCTTCCAGGTCTATTGATTTCATCAATGATCAATTAACAGGAATAAGCGATTCATTGAAGAGGGCCGAACGTCAATTAGAACTATTTAAAGATAAGAATGTAGTAACAGATCTTAACTCTGAAGCTTTGCGGCTTTATCAGAAAGTAGAAGGCCTCGAAGTTCAAAAATCAGAACTAAGCTTAAGATCCAATTATCATGATTACCTGCTGACATACTTAAACGCTGAAAAAAACCTGGAACAAATAATCTTACCCACTTCAGTTGGTATATCCGATCCTATTTTAGGCGGCTTGCTATCACGTATGGTTGATTTTCAGTTAGAAATGAAAATGCTGATATCCCGTGATAAATTAGATAATCCAATTGTAAACGAAAGGAGAAAAAGAATTGCTGAAATTAAGAAAGACATCATAGAGTCCGTTAATAATCAAAAAGGCGTTGATAAATTAAAAATGGATTTTCTTACCAAGGGAATTAAAGAAGTAGAAAAGAGTTTAAGTTATCTGCCTCTGGCTGAGCGTCAACTCATATCTATTAAGCGCAACTACACCTTGCTCGAGAACCTATATGTATTTCTTTTGGAAAAGAAAGCCGAAGCTGGCATATCAAAGGCATCCACCACAAGCGATGTTGTTGTCGTAAATCCACCCATGGCTGGTGCATTTAGTTCTCCACGCATTCGGCTTAATTACCTTTTAGCTATTAGTGTAGGTCTGGCTTTACCATTACTCTTCTTCGTGGGTATAGAACTTTTAAACAATAAAGTACAATCTAGAGAAGACATTGAAGAACAAACAGAAACACCGGTGCTGGGTGGAACTGGCCATAAAAACAGTGAAGATAACCTGGAGGTAATGAAAAAGCCCAAGTCTGCTGTAGCAGAATCTTTTAGGGCCTTGCGGGCTAATTTATTTTACTTTATGGATAATAAAGACAAGGGCACCATCCTCGTTACTAGTTCTATTAGCGGTGAAGGCAAAACATTTACATCCATTAACCTTGCTTCAGTATTTGCCCTATCTGGTAAGCGAACCTTGATTATTGGTGCCGATATGCGCAGGCCGAAAATAGTGGATGATTTTAAAATCCCTAACGAAATTGGTTTGAGTTCCTTTCTGGCCGGCTTGGCTGAATTCAAGCAGGTAATTAATTCCACTGATTACGATAATTTATTTTTAGTGAGTGGTGGACCAGTACCACCTAATCCATCAGAGCTTATTTTAAGTAAGCGTATGGATGAGTTTATGACACTGGCTAAAGAACAGTTTGATATTGTAGTAATCGATTCCCCACCCTTGGCTATTGTTGCAGATGCTTTTGAGTTAGCCAAATATGCTGACCATACCATATTTTTGGTCAGGCAAGATTACACCCCCAAAATATTACTACGCGCAATTGAAGACTACCACTCTTCGGGTAAACTAAAAAACGTTAGTATTGTGCTCAATGATATTTATCGTACTGGTTTAGGCTATGGCTATGGCTATGGCTATGGCTATGGCTACGGTTACGGTTACGGTTACGGTTATTATTCAAAGAGTAAAAAGAATGGAGGCGGTTATTATACCGAATAAAATTTAAATGACATTATCAAATAAGCGAGTGCTTGTAACAGGTGCGGATGGCTTTATAGGTAGCCATTTAGTGCAACGCCTATTAGCAGAGGGCTGTAAAGTGAGAGCTTTTGTTTACTATAATTCCTTTAATTCGTGGGGCTGGATAGATTCCTTTTCAAAAGAGGAGAAAGATACACTGGAAATTTTTGCTGGTGATGTACGCGACCCCAATGGAGTACGCACTGCCATGCGCGATATCGATGTAGTCTTTCACTTAGCCGCACTTATTGCAATTCCATACAGTTACCACTCACCTGATAGCTATGTGGATACCAATGTGAAAGGGACACTGAATATACTTCAGGCAGCAAGAGACTTAAATGTTGAACGCGTTTTAGTTACATCTACTTCAGAAGTATATGGTACGGCTCAATTTATACCAATTACGGAAACGCATCCTAAACAACCCCAATCTCCATACTCTGCATCTAAAATTGGGGCCGATTGTATGGCGGAATCTTTTTACAGGAGTTTTGATTTACCTGTAACGATTGTAAGACCTTTTAATACCTACGGTCCTCGTCAGTCTGCCAGGGCAGTTATCCCTACAATAATTACTCAGTTACTGGTTGGTATTTCTGAAATAAAGCTTGGTGATTTAACTCCAACTAGAGATCTGCTTTATGTACTGGATACTATCGAAGGTTTTATTGAAATAGCTAAATCTGATTCTTTAATTGGTCACGATGTAAACATTGCAACTCAATCGGAAATATCAGTAAAGGATCTTGCAGAAGAGATAATTAAACAAATTAATCCGGAGGCAAGAATTGTGTCTGATGTAGAAAGAGTACGACCAGTAAAAAGTGAGGTGTTTAGATTGTTAGGTTCAAATAAAAAGCTAATGGAGTTTACTAGCTGGAATATAAAATACCCTTTCACTAAAGGACTTCATGAAACAATTCAATGGTTTCGAAATAATGAAAATAGAAGATTGTACAAAGCAGATATTTATAATCTATAAGGATGAAAAAATATTTTATTATTGGCTGTGGTGGTTTCGCTAAAGAAGTCTATTTTTTAGCTGAATCTACTCTTGACAACGAACATTTCTTTGGAGGATTTATAGATTATCGACCTAAAAGTGATTCTATAATTGTTAGAAACAAAAGCGAGAAAGTTTGGGATCAGGAGGATTTCTTAAATATCCATAGAAATAATAATGATATACTTTTATTTTTTGGATTAGGAGATCCCAAACGAATATTTGAATTAAGTGAAAAGTTTGAAGATTTTTCATTTCCTAACTTAATTCACCCAAATTTTATAGGAGATAGCCAATCCATTTCTTTTGGGCACGGCAATATAGTTACCGCAGGATGTACTTTTACTGTTGATATCTTAGTAGGGAATTTTAATATTTTCAATTTACATACAACAGTTGGTCATGATTCTGTTATAGGTAATTGTAATGTCTTCAACCCAGGCTGTAACGTAAGTGGTGGTGTAAAAATTGGTGCACAAAATTTATTTGGAACAAATTCAACCATTCTTCAAAATTTGAATATAGGTAACGGTAATGTATTGGGTGCCGGCTCCTTGGCTAATAAAAGTTTTTTAAATGATTTGGTTATGATAGGCGTACCTGCAAAACCGCTTTTGAGATGAGTGTATTAATAATCGCTGAGGCTGGAGTTAATCATAATGGCGACATTAACTTAGCTAAAAACTTAATCAAAGCTGCTGCTGATTGTGGAGCTGACTATGTTAAGTTTCAAACTTTTGTAACTGAGTTAAACATAGCCAAAGATGCAAAGAAGGCCAACTATCAACTTAAAACGACAGATTCCTTAGAATCTCAGTTTGAGATGGTTAAAAAGCTAGAGCTTTCATTCACAGATTTTAGTAACCTGAGTAGTTATTGTAAAGAATGTGGTATTAAGTTTTTATCGACTGGTTTTGACTTACCGAGTATTGATTTTCTCAATACCTTAAATATTGATTTTTTCAAAATCCCTTCAGGGGAAATCACCAATAAACCATTTCTGGAATTTATAGCAAAGAAAAACAGACCTGTTATTTTGTCTACGGGCATGGCAAATATGCAGGAAGTGAAAGACGCATTTCAATTGATGTTAGAATGTGGACTTGATAAAAGAAAGATTAGTATACTTCACTGTAATACTGAGTATCCAACACCTTTTAGTGATGTTAATCTAAAGGCTATGCTTTCCATTCAGCATATGTTAGGAGTAGATATTGGCTATTCTGACCATACAGTTGGCATTGAAATACCAATAGCTGCAGTTGCAATGGGAGCCAAAATCATTGAAAAACACCTGACATTAGACAGAACCCTAAAAGGACCAGATCATATTGCATCACTTGAACCACAAGAATTTAAATCAATGGTTAGGTCTATTCGTAATGTTGAATCAGCTTTAGCAGGAAATGGGGTCAAATCGCCCAGTGAATCAGAATCAAAAAATATTTTGATTGCAAGGAAGAGTATTCATCTTGCAAGAGATATTAGGAAAGGTGAATTAATTACAGAAGAAGATTTGATAATGTTAAGGCCAGGTGATGGTATATCTCCAATGAAATTAAATGATGTTGTAGGAAAGAGATTAATAGTTGACATGCTGGCTAATTCGAAATTGACGTGGGCACAAATCCAGTAATTCGACTCGGAGTTCTCACTAGCTCTAGGGCAGATTTCGGTATCTACCTTCCATTGTTGCAATTATTGAAATCTGAAAATTCTTTTTCATTCGAAATTATTGCTTTTGGAACTCATCTCTCAATTCCACATGGATATACTATTCAAGAAATTGAGGACTCTGGATTTGAGGTAAAACATAGAATTGAATCATTATTAATTTCAGATTCTCCAGTAGGTATTTCTTCAAGTTTTGCAATAACAAATCTCAAATTCGCGGAATTCTGGAATACCTATTCTTCAGAATATGATTTTATTCTCTGTCTTGGTGATCGATTTGAAATGGCAGCGGCAGTTCTAGCAGGAGTTCCATTAGGAGTCAAATTTATTCACTTTTATGGAGGAGAAACTACACTCGGGGCTATTGATAATATCTACAGGCATACAATCACTCTATCGTCAGTATTGCACTTTGTTTCTGCTGAACCATTTAAGAATAGAATAAAAGATTTAAATGGTAACGGATCTAATTGTTTTGTTGTTGGCTCGCTGAGTTTAGATTCCTTGCAACAAATAAAATTATTAACAAAGGACGAATTTTATGACAAATGGGGAATAAATCTTAATCTACCCACTATTTTAGTAACAGTACATCCAGAGACAATTGGCTATGAAAAAAATATCGAATATGCTAAAGAACTTGCTGATGCACTAATGATTCTTTCAATTACAAATCAAATTGTAATCACTTTACCCAATGCAGATACTAACGGAACTGTATTTAGGAAAGTATTTAATGATTTACAAAATTGGTTCCCTGATAAATTTTATTTAATCGAAAATTTTGGAAAATTATCCTACTTCTCTTGCATGAAATTTTCCGATTATTTGATTGGAAACAGCTCAAGTGGAATAGTTGAAGCCGCCTCTTTTAAAAAGTTTGTATTGAACATTGGTAACAGACAAAATGGTAGACTCTCAGGAGAGAATGTTATCCATGTGCCCTTTAAATCCAGTGAAATCCTTAGTGCTTCACGCTTAATATCAGGCCGCAATTACGAAGGAGTTAATATTTATGATCGGCCAAGTCCAGCATTAGCTATAATTAACATATTAAAACAAAAGTGTGCAGAACTTTGAAAGATATTTAATAACTGGTGATTCTCAGATAAGAATGGCATTGGCACAGCTTAACGTATTAGCAGCTGATGCTATACTTTTTGTAGTAGATGTTAATTCACGATTACTAGGCTCTTTAACCGATGGCGATATAAGAAGAGGGTTTTTAAGGGGACTTGATTTAAATAACCTTGTTAGAGATTTTATTCAACCAAATCCTAAATTTATTCGAAAGAATAATTATTCAATTGAAACGATAATTGATTATAGAAATAAAGATTATAAAATTATACCTGTGCTGGATAAAGATGACTGTATTATTAATGTCATCAATTTCAGAACACAAAAGTCTTATTTACCAGTTGATGTTGTAATTATGGCTGGAGGCAGGGGAGAACGTCTAAAACCTTTAACTGACCTAACACCCAAACCTTTGCTATTAGTTGGAGATAAGCCAATTATTGAACATAATCTCGACAGACTTATTTCGTTCGGAGTTGATGATTTCTGGATTTCCATTCGTTACCTCGGGAATCAGATAATTGAACATTTTAATGTGAGAGAGAAGAAGAACGTCAGGATTGAATACGTTACTGAGGACGCTCCGATGGGAACTATTGGGTCCGTATCGAAGATCAATAATTTACAGCATGATTATGTGTTGGTAACAAATTCTGACCTGCTGACAAACCTTGACTATGAGGATTTTTTTCTATCATTTTTAGCATCTAATGCAGACCTCTCTGTTGTTACTATTCCTTATGAAGTAAACGTTCCTTACGCAGTATTGGAAACCACCAATGGACATGTAATGAGTTTCAAAGAGAAACCCACATTTACCTATTACTCAAATGGTGGTATTTATCTCATGAAACGTGAAGTGTTAGAGCTCATTCCTAAAAACTCCATGTTTAATGCTACAGATTTAATTGAACGATTAATTTCTGAAAAAAGAACTGTTCACTCTTATCCCTTGCACGGTTATTGGTTAGACATTGGTAAAATAGAAGATTTTAATAGAGCCCAGCACGATATTAAACATATTAAATTTCATTGAAAATTCTTGTTGTCATTCCTGCTAGAGGTGGATCTAAAGGTGTACCACTAAAAAACATTAAGCCTTTGAGCGGCAAACCGTTAATTTATTATACGATTGAAGCAGCACGCGAAGTTTTTGATGATGGCATTATTTATGTCTCAACTGATGATGAGGAAATTAAAAGAACAGTTGAACAGTTGGGATTAAAAGTTCCTTTCTTGCGTCCAGCAGAACTTGCCACAGATATCTCTGGTACCTATGAGGTTTTATTGCATGCTGTTGCCTATGCAGAGTCCGTTAATTATAATCCTGACATCCTCGTATTACTTCAACCGACATCACCATTTAGAAGTGGGAGTCAAATTAAACAGGCTTTGGAGCTTTTTGATGAGTCGTGTGATATGGTAGTATCTGTAAAGGAGACTTCTGTTAACCCTTATTACTTACTTTTTGAAGAAAATAGTCAAGGTTTTCTCGAAAAGTCAAAATCAGGAAAATTTACCCGCAGGCAAGACTGTCCTAAAGTGTGGGAGCTTAATGGAGCAATATATGTTATTAATGTTCAACAATTGAAGACTAAGCCCCTTCATGAATTTACCGCTATAAGAAAGTTTGAGATGGATGCTTTCTCCTCTCACGATATTGATACAATGCTAGATTGGAAATTAGCTGAGCTACTTATCAAGGAAAATGCTAAGGATTCTTAAATTTTTTAAAAAGCCTGAATTAAGATCAGGTGTTTTATTTGGCTCCTCATCATTAGTATCTGGCTTAGTCGCCATGGTGATTGGTATTTTGATTATCGGTTGGATTTCACCATCCGAACTTGGTATATGGCAAAGCTTGTCCATTTTACAATTGTATGTTCCTTTTCTGGAAATGGGTATACCTAATGGTCTGAATCGTGAACTACCGTATCTCTACGGTAAGGGTAACACGAGCAAGGGAGTTCAGTATGCGCAAGCAGCTCAGTCTTTTATGATAGCAGTTGCCTTACTATTTTTTATAGCAACGATACTGGTAACAATTATTTTATTAAGCCTTAGGTATGATCCTAAGGTGATTGCAGGAGTCAGCACTGTTGGTCTTCTTGTTTCAGTGAATGCCTATCAGCGTTACTTAACCGTCACATACCGGTCAGCGCAGTCATTCGTTAGCCTGTCAAAATTATATTTGTATCAAATTGGTATTCAGATTTTTCTTTTACCTGTTGTTTGGTATGAGCGATACTATGGACTGCTTGCATATTCATTTTTGGTTCCATTTGGATTCACTATGCTTATGCATTTTTCAAGGCCAATTAAAGAACGTCCACTTTTTAATTTAAAACTACTTAAAGATCTTTCAGTCGTAGGTTTGCCGGTTTTTGCGATGGGATATTTTCGTGGAATTGCAAATTCTTTCAATCGGGTTGTACTTTTCATGAAAGGAGGTACAATGGCTGTTGGACTTTTTACTCCAGTCAATGCTATTGGAACATTGATTACGATGCTTCCTGGAGTACTTGGAAATTTTTTCTTCCCTAAAATGAACTACTTGCTGGGCGCAACAGATGAGCCCAAAAAGCTTTGGCCAATAATTATAAATATAAATCTGATTATACTTTTATTTTCGTTACCGTTTATTTTTGGTGTTTGGTTTGCCACACCAATCTTAGTTGGAAAATATTTTGCAGAATACGAAAGTGCTATTCCAGCTATGCAAATATTTTCCCTTAACTTTTTGTTTTCAGGTACTTTGGTTTCACATAATGCGATCTATACACTAAAGGCCTATACTTTAGGATATGCTTTTGTAGGCTTTGAATTGGCGCTGCGATTTATATGTCCTTATCTTGCCATTCATTTTCTGGATGGAAATCTACTGACGCTATCCGCTTATGGTGTGTTACTTTCTAATTTTCTGCTGTTTTGCCTAAACTTTTTCTTCTTAGGGATGGCAATTAATAAGTGAAAGATGCATAGGAAAAAAATACTGTTTATTGTTCACACGGAGTATCACATGCTGATTACAATCAGTTTGATATGTGATCGGTTTATGAATGATACTGAATACGAAATATTTATTGTTCAGACCATTGATGACCACAGTAGGCGTTTCAGATTTGTAAAAGATTTATCGGATTTTAATCATATTACTTACCTCGAATTAAAATATGATGAAAGTAAATTTGACTATAGCCCTAAGTTTAATGACTACATTAACGAGATTAGCCGGTCTGACATACATACATGCGTTATCTTTAATAAGCTGGCATATATTGCATTTTTTAGTGTAAAATTATTAAAGCCTAAGGGCACAAAGATAATCCTCGCCCCAGATGGTGCAGCGGCATATGCTACAATTTCGCGCTTTACACCTCGATGGAGTTTACTTGTAGCAGCTAATACCCATAAATTCTTATGGGCCAACCGAATTAGAAAGTTTTACTTTTATTACCCAACCTTGGTTTATGGAGCAATGAAAGAAATATCGGAACTTTGGGTTCAGTACCCTAAACATATTGACAATAGAAGTGGCAAACCAGCAAGTAAAATTGATATTCTTAAGTCTCCTGAATCAATTAAGGCGACCAGAAAGTTTTTTGGATATAACGAATTGATTAATGAATCATGTATTTTTTATACCAATCAACCCTTTAGGGATAATAGAATTAATGATTTTGAGATATATATTCTGAAAACATTGTCGAAACGCTTCCCTGCGTTACCAATCTATATAAAGCTGCATCCAACAACGTACGAAGCGCATCGTAAGCGATTTGATGAATTGTTGCAAGTTAGAATTATTGATAGCACAATACCAGCGGAGCTAATTATAGCAACATTAAAGCAATCAATTATCCTAAGCTTTTGGTCAACAGCGATGCTAGTAAATAATTCAACTTGCCGGTTTTTCTGGATGTTTCCGTTGCTCGAAAAAGCTGGTATTAAGCTTCACAAAATGACCATCAAGAGTCCTTCCCAACATTTGAAAGTAATAAAATCAATAGAAGAAATCGGTGAAGCAATTTAGCAGTAACAGACAAGCCGTTTTTCCTTGGGTTATAGCTTTTTTTGTATGGCCATTAGGAGCATTTGTCGCCTCATTACGCTTGATCGGACAAAGAGTGTTCTCCATAATACTCATACTTTTTTATTTTCTATATGGTTTTACTTATATAATATCAGGCAAAGATCAGGACACCTACAGAATATCTCAATATTTTGAAGAGGCTTCAAAACTGAGCTTTGTAGATTTATGGAGTAAGATTATTAATCTTTATGCCTTGGGTAATAAGCCGGATATTTTTCAAGATATACTTCAGTTTTCAGTATCCCGGTTTACAACTGATGTACAAATTTATTTTGGCATTATTTCAGTATTACTAGCTATCATCACAGCATTTATTTTTGAAAGAGTTGTTGAAACTAAACCCTTTAAAAGAAGCTCAAATTACTTTTCTGTACTTCTTTTATTATTTCTTTTGTTGGTTTTATCTCCAGGTAGAATTAACTCTTTTAGGCATTATTTTGCTTTAGCTATTTTTCTATTTTCTACTTATAACTATATACAGAATGGGCAGTTGAAATATCTTATTTTATTGAGCTTAACCCCATTTATTCATTTCGCTTTTGTAATGGTTATACCGCTGATTATTGTTTTTAAAATTGTAGGAGGACGATTTTGGGTTTATTATTTGCTTATTCTTGCAAGCTTCGTTTTTACTGATCAGGTTTCTAATTATATCCAAGATTATACAGCAAGTTTAGATGACAATGCATTGCAATATCATGCTACACAATATACTAGCGATTATTACTTAAAGCAGGTCTCGCAGTTAAAGTCGCAACGTTATTTTATCTTGGATAAGTATATTTATTTTACCAATATTTTTTTTCTGGCTCTCTCTGTATTTAGTGCGTACTATATAGGAATTACCAACAATAAACTCCAAAAATTATTTGGTATGACCCTATTAATCTTTGCATTCGTCAATTTTTTTAGTGAATTAGAATCAGTTGCAAATAGATTTGGAGTCTTGTATCAGGGTTTTTGTTGTATGTTTTTAACTCAACTTTATTTTAGTTCAGATAAGGTTGTTCCATTGCTGTTAAAAATTTTATTGTCTATAGTTTTTCTGGTTAATTTAGTGATCATAATAAGAGTAACCATGCAAAGTGCCAGTGTTTCAACCATACTCTTATTCTTGCCAGTATCTTTGATTTCACCTTTGGAAGTTTCTTTATTAGATTGGATTAAATAAGCATGTTAAGAAATCTGATAGGCAATGCATCAAATTTACTAGGGTTTAAAACAACGAGGAAACTTGTTGTTGTTTGTTCAGATGACTGGGGAGGAATAAGAATAAAAAATACTACGCAGCAACAAGAGTTAAAGTCCTTAGGAGTAGATGTTGATAACAATCGATTTAACCTGTTTGATACACTAGAATCAAATAGGGATTTAGAAGACTTGTTTAATGTATTAACAAAGTATAAGGATATGAATGGAAATCACCCTGTATTTACTGCGGTGATGAATGTCGCTAATCCTGACTTCCAAAGAATCAAAAACGCAGGATATGAAAATTATTATTTTGAGCCTTTTACTAAAACGCTTGAAAGATATCCGGACAGCGATAAGGTTTACCAACTTTACTTAGATGGTATCGGGAAAAAGATATTTAAGCCACAGTTTCATGGCAGAGAGCATTTACAGGTAACGCCTTGGCTGAAGGCTCTGCAACAAAATGATTCTAAAACATCCTTGGCTTTTGATAAGGATTTCTTTTTTCTAAGTAAATCGGAAGTAGCTATTCCTATGGCTGGTGAACTAGCAGATGCCTTTGATTTTATGGAGCTCAGTGAGCTTGAATTCCACAAAAGTGCCATTGTTTCTGGAATATCCTTATTCAAAGAATATTTCAACTACGAGCCGGTTCACTTCACAGCTCCTGTCATGAAATTTGGTGAATCTTTAATGCCAATTTTATTGCAAAGTGGTATTCGGATTGTAGATGTTCCAAGATTGAGATATGAGCCTACTGGAAAAGGAAGGTATAGGCGAAGATTTCATTATATGGGACAACATTTCAATAAGCAATCTTGCTACATAAACAGGAATGTTGTCTTTGAACCAAATATGCCAGAATACGGTTGGGAGTCTTCTATAAAGGATATAGAACAAGCCTTCCGGTTTAAAAAGCCAGCAATTATCAGCAATCATAGAGTATGCTTTGTCGGAGGTCTTAATGAAAGGAATAGAATTAATGGACTTAAAGAATTAGATAAGCTACTGAAGACTATTTTGCAAAAATGGCCGGATGTAGAATTTATAGATATGGAGCAACTATCAAATATAATTTTGAAAAAGTGATTCAATACTTAGGATCATCTATTCAGAATCATCTATTGAATATTCAAGGCAAAAGAATTCCTAGTAAGGTTGTTGTTCTTGAATCAGATGATTGGGGTACCATTAGAATCCCTTCTAAGAAGGCGTATGATACTTTACAAGGTCAAGGTCTTCGATTGGACAAAAACCCATACAACAGGGTTGATTCCTTGGAAACTTCTGAGGATTTATCTGCTCTTTTTGACGTGCTAACATCAATAAGAGATAGTCAAGGAAATTTTCCAATAGTAACAGCGAACTTCATTATGGCTAATCCAGATTTTGACCTGATCCGGAAGTCTTCGTTTAGTAAGTATGTTTACGAAAGATTCACTGAAACCTACAAACGAGCAAAAAGTATGGAGTCAAATTGGGCTCTTATACAGCAAGCTTCGCAGCAGAAAATCCTCAGACCGCAATTTCATGGTCGGGAACATGTTAATGTTGTGCGGTGGTTGTCATTATTGCAAAAAGGTGATTCGGCATTGATAAAGGCGTTTAATGAAGGCGTCTTTTCAATCGACCTTGCAATCAGTAAAGGAAGGCGTGAGAATTTGATGGCATCGCTTGATTTTTCGACTTCTGAGGAACGATCTTTCGCATATGCGCAATTGTTGGATGGAGCAAAAATTTTCAAGGATATTTTTGGGTATTCTTCCAAAAGTTTTATTGCCCCTGCAAATGTTTGGGACGAAGGGGCCGAAGACATTTTGTCTAAAGCTGGTGTTGAATTTCTTCAAGGATTTAGAGGGCACCTAGTTCCAGCAATTGAGCTGAATGGATATAAAACTTTGATTCACAACCTTGGGGACAGCTCTAAGTTTGGTCAAGGATACATCATTAGAAATTGTTATTTCGAACCAGCAACATTACCAAGTTATGATTGGCTTGGTAGCTGCCAAAAGAAGATTTCAACAGCTTTTTTTTGGGGTAAACCTGCAATCATCTCGCTTCATCGATTAAATTTTATTGGGTCCATTTCTCAGGATAATCGCAAAACAAATCTTAGACTTTTGAAGGAATTGCTAATTAGAATTGTTAAGAAGTGGCCAGATGTTCAGTTTTTGTCATCCGATCAATTGGGCGCCTTACTTTATAAGCAAAAATGTGTGGACTAACAGGATTTGTTGATTTCAATAAAAAATCAACTAAGGTTGATTTAGTGAAAATGCAAGCTACGCTGAGACATAGGGGGCCTGACGACTCTGGGATAGATTTTTATGAGAATAGCGAATATGTGGCAGGGTTGGCTCATACTAGACTTTCTATTTTAGACGTGAGTGAGCTAGGACATCAACCGATGTCTTATGAAGGATTATCAATTGTGCTAAATGGTGAAGTTTACAACTTTAAAGAAATCAAGCAATCACTAATATCCCTTGGGCATACCTTCAAATCAAATAGTGACACGGAGGTTATATTACATGCATTTCAGGAATGGGGAACAGCTTGTGTTCATAGGTTTATTGGTATGTATGCATTCGCCATTTTTGATACCAATCAGGATAAACTATTTCTATGTAGAGATCGAGTGGGAGTAAAACCTCTTTATTATTATAAACATCAACACATTTTTTTATTTGGCTCAGAGTTAAAGGCGTTCCATGCGCATCCTGATTTCAGAAATGAAATTGATAAAAAAAGTCTGGCATTATATCTTCAATTTGGATATGTACCTGGGCCATCAACAATATTTGAAAAAGCTTTTAAGCTTGATCCTGGTTCCTGGCTTGTTCTGGATCTTAAAAATAATACCTTGAGTCAAGATGTCTATTGGACGATTAATAACTATTTTGTCAGTCCTACTTTGGATTTGACCTATGATGAATGCAAAAAAGAGCTGGAAGTATTGCTCGAGTCTTCATGCAAATACAGAATGGTATCAGATGTCCCGGTTGGAATTTTTTTGAGTGGTGGCTTCGACAGTACGTTGATTACAGCTTTACTTCAGAAAGATTCATCTCAAAAACTTAAGACATTTACCATTGGCTTCCCAGATGGGGTAGACGAAGCACCAGATGCAGAAAAAATTGCCAGACATTTGGGAACTGATCATACGACTTATAATTGCTCGCATGAGGATGCTAAGTCTATAATTCCCGAATTGGCTTACTATTACGATGAACCATTCGCGGATATTTCTGCTATACCCACTATGTTGGTTAGCAAGCTGGCAAAAAAACATGTTACGGTGGCACTTTCTGCAGACGGTGGAGATGAATTATTTGCAGGCTATGATGGATTTAAAAACTTTGAAGAGCAACTTAGCTACCTTAGGAAAATTCCATTTCCAAGATTATTTTCCGGCATATTTAACAGTGTTGCTGGCGTATTGCCAAAGAGTAAAATATCAATGAAAAGGAAACTGTCTGGCGCAAGTCGAGTCATGACTTTGCAAAGGGAAGAGCAGGTAAAGGGTCTTGTTGAGGAGGGATATGATATTCCATTCAGTTTTATTCAGGAGCTCTTAATCGACAACTTTTCAGCCAGACATCCTGTTTATGCAAGATATTGGGATAAATTCTATGATGAACGCAGCGGTTTTCTATATAATTCATTTGAAGGGCCATTAAAAGATTTTTTGCTTGTAAAAATGGATCGCGCAACGATGTCGGCATCCCTCGAAGGCCGTGAACCCCTTCTTGACCACCGCTTAATTGAGTTCGCTGCAAAGCTTCCTTATGAGTTCAAGCATGACGGTAAAACCTTAAAGAAAATTTTGAAGGATATCACCTATCAATATGTTCCTCATGCCTTGATGGATAGGCCAAAGGTGGGGTTTGATCTACCAATATATAAATGGCTTCGAAATGAACTGTCATATCTGATTAATGATTTTTTAGCAGATTACGCTTTTTTTAAAGCTACAGGTTTAAATCGATCGAGAATCGAAAAATTAATCGAAGATTTTAAACAGGATAAACTTATCTATCCTGCAATAATATGGCGACTCGTCATGCTACGTCTTTGGACCCATCAGTGGATGCAAGGAAAGAAGATAAGCTAAAAGTTGATATACAATTTAAACCTAATAATCACGTGCAAGCAAAATGTAACAATTGTGGCTCGACTGACATCACAATTAAAAACTGGCTATTAAGAAATGACTTTAAACTTGGTCAATGTAATATGTGTGGATTTACGTTTGCCGAGCCTCGTCCAACGCTAGATTACCTCATCAATTTTTACAATACCATTTCGAACAGCCGCTTTTACAGACATACCGATGAGGAAGCGGTAAAGGCATCTTTGGAAATTGACAAACTTATTAGGAAGTATAACCCTGATGTTAAAAAGGTTCTTGAAATTGGGTGCTCCACCGGGTACTATCTACATGGATTACGCCAGCTTGGCTATGAGGTTACAGGTACAGAATTGTCTACTGATGCTGTTTTACTTGCGAAGGATTGGTATGGAGTCAACGTATTCAATTCAGAATTTCCACCAGATTCTTACATAAATTATTTCGATGTGATCATCATTTACCACGTGATAGAGCACGTGATCGATGCACCCGCGTTTTTGCGAAGAGCTGATCAATTTTTGGCAAAGGGCGGAATAATGATCCTAGAGACTCCAAATTTCAAATCTGTAGGGGTAAGTTTATTCAAGGCACATTACCCTGTAATGAGCCCTCCCGGTCACCTTAACTTTTTTGATATAGAAACGCTTGAACAAGCAATTCCCCCTCACCACTCTGCAGTTTTCAAAAGAACTACAAGTAATGGAAATCACACTGTCTACAATATGATTGTTGGCGCAACTTCGCTGCTCAACATGAAGGCACTTTTAAATAAACTCATCTCAAAAAAAGTACGAATAACGGATACAACTACAAAGAAAGAAATCACCACAAATAAGAAATTTGTTTATAGCCGTGCGCTTCTTAAGACTACAAAATTTATTCAAATTATATTGCTCCCGTTTTTCTATCTGTTCGATAGAAGCGGTAAAGGGGAAAACCTGGGGCTAATTAGCAAAAAGGGATATTAAGCTAATGGACGTTAGAAGGAGCAAGGTACTGAAAGTTCCTAGGAAAGCTGCAAAAATCTTTTTGATTATTGCTTATCATGTTATTGTAAGGTTTTGGAAAATGCCAAAGGTTAAGACTATAGAGGAGACGCTTGATCGAATCATTAGATCACAAGCTTCAGTAACGCGCCTGGGAGATGGTGAAATTTCCATTATAGTTGATAAAGCAAGCTATCCCTTCCAGGAGTATGATGCGACACTTGCACAAAGAATGACTGAAATCCTTAGGTCAGATAATGAATCAATCTTGGTATGTCTTCCCATTGGGTTTCAAACGCTTGTTAATCTAACACCACAAACCAGACGTTCATGGCAGGCGCATATTGCCTTTGTTTATCCACGTCTTCAAAAATTGTTGAAGCCTGAAAAGGAATATTACAATGCGAGTATTACGCGTCCTTACATTAGTTTCAAGGACAAATCATCCGCAGCGAGTCACTTTGCGAAAATAAAATTGGTGTGGGAGAACCGAGATATCTTACTTATTGAGGGTGAGAAAAGTAGGCTAGGTGTCAACAACGATCTTTTTGAAAACGCAGCATCTGTTAAACGTATTCTTGCTCCAATGCACCATGCGTTCAGGTGTTATGATAATATTTTAGATGCCACTCTTATGTTCAATAAAAGCCACCTAGTGTTGATTGCGCTTGGACCAACTGCTACTGTCCTTGCTTTTGATCTTGCTAAGCAAGGATATCAAGCAATAGATATTGGGAACATTGACATTGAATACGAATGGTTCCGACAGCAGGCTAAAGAAAAAGTAAAAATTGCCGGGAAGTATACAAGTGAGGCAAAGGGAGGGACAAATGTACTTGACATCTATAATGAGAAATATAATAGGGAAGTAATAAGAAAGATTGAATAATATTCTATGCGTAAAATAAAAATGTTGGTTTTGGCCGTAGTCAAATTTCGAAACTTCTACATGTTTATCCTTGATTACCTGGGGGTATACAGAAAACGATATGAACTGCAATTTCGAAATGGTTTGCGCCTTATTTTACGAGGCAGAACTAATGATAAGTCGATGGCACGTGAGATATTTTTGACTGAGGATTACTTTAGGAATTCAGTAAAAGTAGCTGATGGAGATGTGGTTTTTGATGTAGGTGCAAATATTGGATTTTTCTCTGTATACAGCGCAAATACGTTTGGTAATTGTAAGGTGTATTCATTTGAACCAAATAAAGATAATTTTTCAATTCTTTCTCAGACTCTGAAGGTGAATAATTTGAAAAATGTTTTTGCATATAATTCGGCACTTGGAAATGAAAGAGGTGTTTTAAAATTATATCACTCCCGAAACACAGGCGGACATTCGCTGGTCGATCAGGCAGGCTTTATGCAACGCAATAAACTTGAACAAAATGACTACGAAGAAGTACAAGTGGAGTCGTTTAAGGATTTTATAAAGAAGGAAAGCATCGAGAAAATTGACTTTTTAAAAATGGATATTGAAGGTGGCGAATATGATATATTGCTAAATCTTGATGCCAATGACTTCAAGAAAATCAAGCGGATCGCTATGGAATACCATTTCGTTGATGAAAATAGAAATGGAGATGTTCTAAAAAAACTTTTCCATGACCAAGGCTATCTAGTTGAAATTCAATACCCGATGCTTTGGGCAATACGCGCAGAACTAGTTTGAAAAAAGTATTGATCGTAGGGCCAGGTATTTCAATGGGCGGAGTTGAACGCGCCTCTACAAATATTGCTAATGAGCTTTCAATGTTAGGATATATTGTGACTTACCATGCATTATTTCCGCATAAAGAGTTTTTTACTTTGAGAAGTGCGATCAAATATGAAAAGCCACAAGATCAGTTTAACAAGAAACGCCTTAACATATTATCAACCATACAACGGATAAGACGTTCGGTCAAAAGTGATCAACCGGATGTAATAATCGCCTTTAGTAAATTTTATGCAGCATTAACTGCAGTAGCGCTTATCGGCATCAAGGTAAGATTTATCATATCCGAACGCTCCAGTCCACTATATAATTGGGGTAAAAGAATCTCCATTTTTAATAAGATTGCTTTTAGTCTTAGGAGTCCAGATGCTGTCTTCGCGCAGACAAATGCTGCTGCGCAAGTTCAGCGGAAATACTATGGCTCTAAAACTACTATTGAAGTTATTCCGAATATTGTTAAACAGGTAGAACTCCATCCATCCATAGAGCGTGAGGAATTTATCCTTGCTGTTGGTCGAATGAATGATCACCTGAAAGGATTTGATCGATTGATCCAAACAATGGCACTGATCAAATCAAACTGGATCTTACAAATTGCAGGAGGAGATGAAGAGGAAGCAGCTGATCTAAAACAGTTGGCCTCCGACCTTGGCATTTCTTTAAAAGTCAGATTTCTTGGACGAATTCATGACATCGATAATCTATACGCAAGAGCTGGAATTTTTGTAATTCCATCACGGAGTGAAGGCTTTCCAAATGCGCTTGTTGAGGCAATGGCTGCGGGTATACCTTGCATATCATTTGACTTTGTAGCCGGTCCAAATGAGATTATTACCCATGAATATGATGGTATTTTGGTTAATGATGGTGATCTTATAGGTCTTGCTAATGAAATAGATAGATTGGCTGAAAACAATTCTAAGCGTTTGAGATTATCACACAACGCACTTTCTGCCCGAGAGCGATTTGGTGCAGGAAAGATTGTTTCTCGTATTTGTTCCCTTATAGAAAATGAAAACTGAAAAGCTACCGAATATTTCTGTTATCATTCCGATATTCAATGCTGAAGAATATCTTGCTTATTGCGTTGAGAGTGTTTTAAACCAAACAATGCAGAATTTGGAAGTAATACTCGTCAATGACGGCTCTACTGATAAGTCGAAGTATATTTGTGACAAATATGCGGTACAAGACCAACGGGTTCGTATTTTTCATATTGAGAATCAAGGCGTTTCTAATGCAAGAAATGTAGGTATTGATAATGCTAAAGGCTACTTCTTAATGTTTCTTGATTCTGACGATTGGATTGATAAGAATACCTGTGAAATTACCCTAGCCCATGCGTTACAAAGTAATTCGGACATCCTATTCTGGTCATGGCAAAAGGTATCCTTAAAGGGAAGCATCAAGGATTTTTATCTTGAAAAGAATTCCTCAATTCTTATTAATAACGATATTCCTAAGCTTCGCAGGAGATCACTTGGGCTCATAAATGAAGAGCTATCCGATCCTACTAAAACTGATGCCTTTTGCACCCCTTGGGCAAAACTTTATAGTCATAATTTTGTGATGAAATCACAGATTCGTTTTATCGAAAGAAAAAAAGTCGGAATGGAGGATGTACTTTTTAATATTGAACTATTTCATAAAGCACAACGTGTATCGTATTTGAAAGCATATTTCAATTATTATCGACTTGACAACCCAAAGTCACTCACAAAAGTGGATACAAATTTACTATACACGAAATTTACTCATCTCTTCTTTGCAATTGAAAAGTACGCCAATTCAAAAGAAGCAAGCCAAGCGCTCAACAATAGAAAAATAGTTTCATTAATAAATATTGTATTGAGTATTACAAACCCACGTAATGAAACCTCAATTTTTAGAAAGTGGAAGGATATTGATACCGTCTTGAAAGAACTGTCGAAAGTCGTTAGGTGGAATGAATTTGCATTTAACCGGCTTCCACTGCATTGGAAATTGTTTTTTGTTTTAGCAAGGATGAGAAAGACAACTATGTTTCTTGCATTAGTGTACCTGATAAGATTGTTAAGATAATGTGTGGGATCGCAGGTTTTATAGCAAACCAAAGAGCTGATGAGGTTAAGTTAAAAGAAATGACCAATCTGCTTAATAGCCGAGGACCTGATGATTTCGGTTTTTTTTGCACGAATAATGTTGCTTTAGGTCATAGACGATTATCCATTATTGACTTATCAACGGGACATCAGCCGATGTTCAGTCAGGATAAAACAATTGTAATTGTCTTTAATGGAGAAATTTATAATTATAAAGTAATCCGGGGAGAACTTATAAATCGAGGTTCAATTTTTTTAACAGAAAGTGATACTGAAGTAATAATCAACGGATATCAAGTCTTTGGATTGAAAGGCATTCTACAAAGGCTCGAAGGTATGTTTGCATTTGCCCTTTTTGATACTAAGTTAGGAAGTGTTTTTTTAGCACGTGATCGATTTGGTGAAAAACCACTTTATTATTTTAGAAATGAAACAACTTTCTATTTTGCTTCAGAATTAAAGGCTTTAACACCGTTGCTAAGCCAAAAAATTATTGACAAAGAGGCATTAAATCTTTATTTCACACTTACTTATATACCAGCGCCTTTTAGCATTTATAAGGATGTTCGAAAGTTAGGTGCAGGAGAATTTATCGAAATAAAATCTAATCAGGAAGTTGATTTTTCTGAATACTATTCGTTGAAGACTGTTATTAACGAAGCAAAGCGTTATACTAGCTATAGTGAGGCTCAGAATGATCTACGAAGTTCACTTTTTCAATCAGTTAAGGATAGGATGATTGCTGACGTTCCTCTAGGCTCTTTTTTAAGTGGAGGAATTGACTCAAGTATTATTTCTGCCATCATGGCCAAGCATTCGGACAAACCGATCAATACTTTTTCAATTGGTTTCAGAGAAAGTGCTTACGATGAAAGTGAACGTGCAGCATTGGTAGCGAAACACATTAATGCTAACCATACGCTGTATACCATTGACCATAAAGATTTGCTCAATATTGCGAATGATGTCGTAGACTATTTTGACGAACCCTTTGCAGATTCTTCAGCGCTTCCCTCATTTATGGTTGCTAAAAAAGCGCGAGAGAAAGTAACAGTGGTATTAACCGGAGATTGTGCTGATGAACTATTTGGAGGATATGAAAAGTACCTGGCACCCTATTATGTGCAGCGATACAAAAGTATCCCAGAATCAATTAGAAATTTATTTAACTTTACTGTTGGTCTAGTACCTCATAATGCATTCACAAATACCATACTGCGGAAAGTCAAGAAAGTATTGGCCAACTCTCAATTAGACGCATTTGGACTTCATTATAATTTTATGTCTCTTGGATTTAATGATCAAGAACGTGCTTTGCTATTAAGTCCTGAGTTTCTCATTGATATCAAATCATATATTAAGAAGCGATATGATGAAGTGAATCATTCTGAGATGGATAAAGGATTTTATACAGATGTTACCACCGTACTTGAAGGCGATATGCTTGTAAAAGTAGATAGAATGTGCATGGCCAATTCCCTCGAAGCGCGAGTGCCGTTTCTTGATACGCAAATTGTAAGAGAGTCTTTCAGTATGCCTTCTGACTTCAAGATTCTTGGAAAAAATAAAAAGAGAATTTTAAAAGATACATTTAGAGATTTGTTACCAAAAAAAGTTTTTCGTTTTTCGAAAAAGGGTTTTGGCGTTCCCATCGCGCTGTGGTTCAGAAACGAACTTCGTAATGAGATAGAAAAAGTACTTGATCAAAAAGAGATTCAAATCCATGGACTATTTGATCCATCAGTAATTGATACTTTGCTTCATGAACATATACACGGAAAACAAAATCATGCTTCGAAGCTCTGGTGTCTTTTTGTATTTCAAAAATGGTATAAAAAAAATTTCAGTAAGTGAAAAAATTAGTATTGGGGGTAACCGTTCCAGGAAGTTCAAGATTGTTGGACGGTCAGGTACAGTATTTTATTACGAAGGGATATGAGGTTTACTTACTTTCACCAGATCATCCTAAAGAACATAAGTTTTGCGCCCGAGAAAATTGTATTCACTTACCTGTAAACATTGAAAAGGAGATTAATTTATTTGCAGATATTAGAACCGTTTGGCAAATCCTTCGACACTTAAAAAAGGTGAATCCAGATATCGTGAATGTCGGCACCCCGAAGATGGGTTTATTAGGTGTGGTGGCCGCTTTTTTGTTAAGAATTCCAAACCGTATTTATACCTGCCGCGGCCTCCGCTATGAAAGTGAGAGAGGAGTAAAGCGCGCAATTCTCCGCTTAATGGAAAAATTAAGTGTTTTGCTGGCAAACAAGGTTATTTATGTCGGACATTCATTACAAGAGACTGCAATAAGAAATAAAACTGCGGATGTGAAGAAAAGTTTTGTAATTAACAGTGGAAGTAGTAATGGTATAAACCTAAATTATTTTACCAGGAACTCAATTGATGAAGATGTTAGAAAGTCATTGTTAGTAAAGCATGGTCTCACGTCTAAATTTGTGATTGGCTACGTTGGAAGGGTTTCCCTGCATAAAGGATCTTTCGAACTAGTCGAAGCATTCGATCAGCTTTTTCAATTTAATAAATCGATCATTCTTGTAATGATTGGTCACATGGGTTGCTCAGAAGATTTTGAAAAGCGTGTTCGATCACACCCTGGCATCGTATATCTTGAATTTCTTGATGATGTGCCGCTATATATGTCTTTATTTAATGTATTTGTTTTACCCTCTTGGCGCGAAGGCTTCTCAAATGCTTCAATCCAGGCAGCAGCTATGGGACTCCCTGTTGTTACAAGCACAGCAACGGGTTGTATTGATGCAATTAGCCCGGAATTTAATGGTAAACTTTTTGAAATGAAGTCAGTGCCACAATTAAAAGAAGCACTCCAGGCCTATATAGAAAGCGATCAATTGGTGAAAGAGCATTCAGCAAATAGTTTAATATGGGCAAAGAAATTCAAATCTGAGTTGATTTGGGATGGAATAGATCAAGTCTATAAGGCATCTCTTAAAAAGCACACATGATAATAATAGGAGACATAGCTGCACCAGATAAAAGCACTGCGAAAGATTTACAGGCAGTGTTTAAACAGAATACCGAAATTTTTCAGGATAAGTTGCTTGTAGCAAACCTTGAGGGATTGGTGAGTGTTAGTGAAGAACCCTTAAAAAGAAAAACACCTGTACTGTTTAATCACGCTGATACAATTGATGTCCTAAGCCAATGGAATACAGCGACTGTGTTATTAGCAAACAACCATACACTTGACCTTCCTTACCGATTCACGGAAACAGCTCGATTATTATCAAATGGAAATATCTGCTATACTGGTGCAGGTATATCAATAAATGAGGCAATAGCCCCAGCTCATATATTGGATTATGGCAAAGATGTCTGGATATTCAATTATTGCTGGAATTTCTTATTCTATCATCAGAGTAATCCTTCAAATGGTGTTTTTCTTTCAGATATGAATGAGTCAAGAATTTCTAGCGTGATTGAGAAACATCGCCAACAATATCCCACGTCATCTATAATTGTTTATTTTCACTGGAGTTTCGATTTGGAAACACTTCCAACGCCAATGAACAGGGAATTTGCAAAACACCTTATCGATTTAGGTGTAAACGTTGTCGTAGGTTGTCATTCACATTGTGTTCAGGGCGGGGAGCAATACAAACAAGGCTATATTGTGTATGGTCTTGGTAATTTTTTTCTACCAAACAACATATTTGCGAACGGAAAACTATCATTTCCAAGATGGGCCAGCCTTCAATTGGCATTAGAATGGAATCCTATAACAAATAAAGCAATATGCCACTGGTTTGAGTATGTACTCGATGGGCAGCAACATAAAGTTAATTTTGTTGCTTCAGAGGATTTTGAATCAAGTAAAATTTTGAAACAGCATTCACCGTTTCAGGATCTATCACCAGAACAATACTTACTTCTCTATAAAGCAAAAAGGCGTAAGAAAAAATTCATACCAGTTTTCAAAGACTTCAGGGCAACTAAAGAGAATTCGATCAAACTGGCTTTGCTTAAATTGAGAGCACACCTCGCTCGGCTAATGGCACGTTTTGGTTTTATTCAATGGCAACACTAGCAACGATTCAAATTGTGAACTTTAGAAAACTATTTTTTTTGACAGCAGACTTTCTTATGGGAAATCCTGTGGCCAGAGACTTGAAAGATATACAAACTAAACTATCCTCATCTAAACCCCAAACATCAGGTCAGCTCGAATTATTGTTAGAGCACGCAACGAGTACTACTACCTTCTACAAATCATATGCAGGTAAAACATCCATAAATGATTTTCCTGTAATTGATAAAAACCTTATCCGAGAAAATCTAAGTGACTTTCTTTCAAGTAAAACAGAAAAAACAGAACTTATACCTGTTGTAACAAGTGGATCAACAGGTACACCCTTCAAGGTTTTTCAGAATAAAAGAAAGAGAACCAGAAATTCAGCCGATGCGATTTATTTTTCAGAACTGACAGGATTCAAAATCGGACAAAAGCTGTTATACTTAAAGATCTGGGCAAAGGAAAAAATGGCCAATCCTTTTACTTACTGGCGCCAAAATATAGTGCCAATTGATGTTATCCACCTAAATGATCAGCAGATTGAACGCATGATCTTAGAAATGGAAAGAAGTCATTCGTGGCATGGAATTCTCGGATATGTTTCAGCACTTGAACTGGTTTGCCGTTATCTTGAAAAAAATGGAAAGACGAAAGTTAATGCAAAGGTTAGTTCTATCATTACCATGTCCGAATCGCTATCAGAGTATGTGAAAAAATCGCTGCAGAATTTTTTTAAAGTGAATGTGTATTCAAGATATTCAAACCTTGAAAATGGTATCATTGCACAACAAGTTCCTGGAAGTGAGCATAGGTTTTTAATTAATTCTGCTAGCTATCATGTTGAAATTCTTGAGATCGGAAGCAATAAACCTGTTCCATTTGGTTCTGTTGGACGTATTGTAGTTACAGACCTTTACAATTATGCATTCCCGCTTATTCGTTATGATACAGGCGACCTTGGCTCATTTTCAAGCATAACAGATGAATGTGGAAATAAGTTTCTTGAAACAGTGGAAGGAAGAAAATTGGACGTTCTTTATGACACAAAGGGTAATATTGTTTCATCTTACATCATGTATAAAAACATGTGGAAATATACAGATATAAGACAGTATCAACTTATTCAGAAGGATCAGAAAAGGTATGTGTTAAAAGTAAATGCAGAACATGGCTTTTCACACGAGAAGCAAATTATAGATGAGTTTATGTCCTACCTGGGAAATGATTCAGATTTTTCTATAGAGTATGTAGATGAAATACCCTTGCTGAGTTCTGGGAAAAGGCGAAAATTGGTGAACGAAATGATAAAGTGATTTTATAGAATTATGTATAAGAGGTTTGGTAAGCGAGTCTTAGATGTAGTAATATCTATAGTTATACTTTTAATATTTAGTCCTTTATTTTTATTTGTTTTTTTGATACTATTTGTACAAAATAGAGGTAACCCTTTTTTTTTTCAGAAACGTCCAGGATTAAATGAGAAAACCTTTGAAATTGTCAAGTTTAAAACAATGAATGATAAAACTGATAAAACTGGAAAGATGCTGCCTGATAATGATCGCATCACTTATGCAGGCAGAGTGATTAGAAAGCTATCAATCGATGAGTTGCCTCAGCTAATCAATGTCTTAAAGGGTAATATGAGTTTAATTGGACCACGTCCCTTATTGATAAAATATGTACCGTTATATACACCTGAGCAGAAACAAAGGCATCTGGTAAAACCCGGAATTACAGGTTGGGCGCAAGTGAATGGTCGTAATTCAATTTCATGGTCAAGAAAGTTTGAACTTGATTTGTATTACGTAAATAACCTTTCGTTTATGTTAGATTTAAAAATTATATTCTTAACAATTGTTAAAGTACTAAAGCGTGATGGCATAAATCAAAGTGAGCATAGACCTATGGAGCCTTTTAACGGAAATAATTAGGATTATGAATAAACTAGTCATAATAGGAGCAGGAAATGTTGGAGGTTATTTATCGTATAATATTGATACTTTTGGTAAGTATGAAGTTTTGGGTTTCTTAGATGATGACCAACACAAACATGGTAAAACACTCTATGGAAGAAAGGTATTAGGCAGTATTGATGAAATTGAGATTTTATCCAAGATCGAAAAATTGAATGTAGTTATTGGGATATCCTCTCCAGCAGCTAAGCAAAAGATGTATGATAGACTTAAGGCATTTAATGTAGCATTTCCGAATTTTATAGCTAAGAATGTTTGGTTATCAAAAGAGGTTTCAATCGGCAAAGGTGTGATACTCTATCCTGGTGTTTCCATAAACTATGAAACTCAGATTGAAGATTTTATCATCATGAATATGAATTGTGCTATAGGTCATAATTGTAGTATAGGTCAATATTCAACCCTTGCCCCTGGGGTAAATCTTGCGGGCTTTACTCATCTTGAAGCAATGGTAAGTGTAGGTATAGGGGTTTCTACTAAACAAAATATTAGGGTAGGGCATTCATCCATTATTGCAGGGCAATCAATGCTTATAAAAGACGTAGAACCAAACACCACTGTAGGTGGTGTGCCAGCAAAAGTTTTATAACAGACAGTTTCTAAATTCCATACTTAAGATTGAAGATAAGTGAAAAGTAAAATTGCCATATATGGAGCCGGTGGTTTTGGCAAGGAAGTAAGGGGTATGCTGGACTTGTTTGCTCCCGGCACTTTTGCTGGTTTCATGGATGATTTTAAAACAGACATACCATTGGTAAATGAGCAAGCTTACTCCGATGTGTTGCTCGCTATTGCTGATCCCGCTATTCGTTATAAATTAATAAAAGATTGGAATAAGAAATCGGTTCCATTCGCCTCGTATTTAAGTCCTGATATTTTGCTTCATCGTTCCATAATAATAGGTAGGGGCTGTATCATCTGCCCCGGAGCGAAATTAACGGTTGATATTAATATTGGTCAATTCGTTATCATTAACCTTAACTCAACTATTGGCCATGATCTTGTAATAGGTGATTTTACCTCAATCATGCCTTCAGTTAACATTTCAGGAAATGTTAAGATAGGTAAGCGGGTTTTTATTGGTAGCGGTGCCACCATATTACAAGGTTTAACTATAGGCGATGATGTGATAATAGGGGCAGGGGCAGTAGTAACGGAAGATGTAGCATCAAGTAAAAGGGTAAAAGGTGTGCCCGCAAAACCTTGGTGATTTTTGATATGAAAGAACTCTTTACTAAATACAAACCGGCAATTCGTTTCCTCGGCATTTTTGTAGGTCTCTATCTTTTGTTAAATACTTTATATGGTGTTTGGATACAAAATTATTACCCGCAAGTCGACCCATTTACCGTCAGCATTGCTAACCAGGTAGCGATCATACTTACCTTCTTCGGTCAAACTTTTTCTGCAAGTACAGAACTGCAATCTGCTAATGTGGCGCTATCGTTAAACAATGAGGTGGTCGTTTATGTATTTGAAGGCTGCAATGGCATTAATGTCATGATCGTTTACCTCTCATTTTTAGTGGCGTACAAAGGCAGCCTACGTCAATTCCTTTTATTCTTTTTTGCCGGTATACTCTTAATTTATTTACTCAATCTAGTTCGTGTCGGACTACTGGCAGAGGTCGCTTTGTTTTATCCGGAGCAACTTTACTTCTTTCATAAATATTTATTTACCGGCTTTATTTATGCAGTTGTATTTGTGCTGTGGTACTATTGGATTAAAATCACAGCATGAAAAAGCAAGTAGTTGAAATTCTCAGCCAACCAAAACGTTTGCTACTCCTTGTACTGTCAATTGCTGGTCTGGCATTAATTTACCTGCTACAAGAATCCTTAACACTGTCAACCTTACTAACTATTCAGCTTGCTGATAATGTTGAATTTGTTTTCAAAAAGCTTATACGAGTCACATTAAATGATCTGTGCATGTTACTTTTTTTGTACGCTTGGTTTAACAATAAAAGCATTATTAAACTCGGACTGTGGGTTCAGACAGCAGATACTTTCATCTTGCTGCCCATATACCTGCTCATTAAATTAAACATTGAAGGTACAAGTGAAATTTCTACACCTTTGCTTTCGCAGTGGCATAGACTGATTGTAAACCCCACCCTCATGCTTTTGTTAATACCAGCTATTTATTATCAACGTTTTCAAGAATCCTCAGGCACTAAACATGAATAACCGTTTATATTTATCGCCCCCACATATGGGAGGCCGCGAGCAAGTTTATGTACAACAAGCTTTTGAAGCCAACTGGATATCGCCTGCCGGACCGAATCTGCAAGGCTTTGAATCAGATATTGCCAATTACCTGGGGCAGGGTGTGTCGGTTGCAGCACTTTCGTCAGGAACGGCTGCGATACATCTTGCATTGATCATTTTAGGTGTTCAGCGAGGCGATGAAGTTATCTGTTCTACTTTTACTTTCTCAGGCTCATGCAATCCAATTGTTTACCAGGGAGCAACACCTGTCTTTGTTGATTCAGAGGAACAAACCTGGAACATTGATCCGCTTATGCTAAAAATGGCGATTGAAGACAGGATTGCTAAAACAGGTAAAAAGCCTAAAGCCATTATTATGGTCCATCTCTATGGCATGCCGGCTAAAATAGATGAGATCATGAAAATAGCCAGTCAATATGAAATACCCTTAATTGAAGATGCAGCTGAAGCACTAGGATCTACCTTTAAGAGTCAGAAATGTGGCACTTTTGGTGATTTTGGGATACTTTCTTTTAATGGGAACAAAATTATAACAACCTCAGGAGGTGGTGCCTTAGTATCCAAAAATCAGCAATGGATTGAAAAAGCCAAGTTCTTAGCTACGCAAGCGCGAGATCCGGCACCACATTACCAACATTCCGAAATTGGTTACAACTACAGACTCAGTAACATTTGTGCCGGCATTGGCAGGGGGCAAATGGAAGTGATAGATGAACGTGTAGGGCAGAGAAGACAGGTTTTTGAATGGTACAGCACCTATTTACCAACCAATAAATTCACTTTGCCGACAGAATCAGAAGATTTCTACAGCAATCGCTGGCTTACAACAGCTCTTATATTGGAAAAAAGGTCTCCAGAGCAAGTTAGAGTAGCACTAGAGCAGCATAATATCGAAAGCAGACCACTTTGGAAAGCCATGCATCTGCAGCCTGTTTTTGGCAAATTTCCCTACTACGGCAATGGCACATCTGAGCGACTATTCAGCAAGGGCATTTGCTTACCCTCTGGCTCTGCCATGACAGCAGAGGACGTGAAAAAGGTAGTAGCTTTACTTAGTTCTTAAATCATGTTAATTGGGTTACTTTTTTCGTATTTTTGTATCAACCATTGGATTAATCTACCGAATATGAGGCTTATTGTGATAGTTGGGTTTCTTTTGATGTCAATCTCAGGATTTTCGCAAAACGAGAGATACGCTCAAACTTCAGGTGACTGGACTAGCGTTACTTGGACAAATGATAAAGCAGGTACAATACCAGCGGCAGCTCCTACTCTAAATGATGATGTATTCACTAATGGACAGGCAATTAATATCACAGGAACATCTGTTACTGTTAGAAATTTAGCTGTAAGTGCTTCTGTTGCGGGTAGTCTTAATTGGACTGGAGCAGGAACTGTAACCGTGCGCGGAGCTTTAGTTGCCTGGGATGATGCTAATGACACGCCCACACCTCCATCTGCTGCAATTTTAACTGGCGCCTCGAGAATTACCTTAACTGCTGCCGATTTGAGCAACACATTTCTTTTTTTCCTCTTTAATAACGAAATCCTAGGTTATTGGAATGATATCGCACCAATTACAAACCTGACAATAAATCTAGTTAATGATGCTACGCTTGATGCAGATTTGACTTCAGAAATTAGGGTAACAAATCAGCTTCAGATTACAGGATCAGGAAGGACGCTAACCACTGGGTTTAATATTTCAGGAATTCAGGTTGTAAATGCATTTGTGCTAGGCTCCGGTGTTATTTTTGACACAACTGTACCAATTAAATCTTCTTCTCTGCCTACAAGTAGAGTGAACGCTGCTAGCATTTCCGGAACACTGATCACAAGCAACTTTTTTAATTGTACAAATTTTAATTTAACAGCTACAGGCTTATTCAGAACCACATTTAGCGGAGCTGACCAAACTCAGGGCTGGTGGTATCAAAGTACAAATCCAACTGGAGGTACAACAAATGCCGCCTCAACTATTTACTTTGAGGCAGATGCAAATCAAAATATTCCTGCTAGAACTTATGGAAACTTATTTTTAGACGCTTCATCGAATGTAACCAAAACCTTATCAAGTGGAACGCTTAATATAGCAGGAGGTCTTACCATAAACTCATCATCCGTTACGTTTAACTCCAATGCAGCAACATCTATTAACATAGGCGCAAATCTCATTGCAGAGGGCGATTGGAGTCCAGCTGATCCGGTAGTATTTAATGGTGCGGTAGCCCAATCCATTCAAGGTAATGGAAGTGTTACTTTCTCTGGCGGACTACAATTGAATAAATCATCAGGAACATTAACACTTAATAAAAACATTATTGTAGCCAACGGCATCACCATTACAACAGGAACTTTAGACCTGGGTTCCCAAACGGTTACGTTGAACTCAGGTAACATTACCAACAATGGAACTTTTACGCCAACATCAAGCACGCTGACCATCAATGGAGCGACAACGATTAACGGTGTAAATCCTGTAAGTTTTCACCATTTGACCATTGCTGCCTCTGGTAATCTAAGCAGTAGTGGCAACGTCAATGTTTCTGGTAATCTATCAAATAGTGGTACTGTGAATGCAGGAACGATCATAATGAATGGTACTTCCTTGCAGACTATTACTGGAACATTAGCCATTGAAAACATAACATCATCAAATGCGGTAGGAGTTAATAACAACGGTACAATAAATTTATCAGGAACACTTAGTTTAAGTGGTTCAGGAAGATTTGATGCTGATGGAACTGGTTCAGGAATCTTAAGACTCATTTCTTCAGATTTATCAACTGGGGGTAGAATTGCAACTTTAACCACCCCCACAAACTTTACAGGAAATATTACAGTGCAGAGATTTGTAGAAGGTCCTGATCGGTATCGCTACTTCTCTGTTCCGATTACTAATGCAACAGTAAGTATGTGGCAGGATGATTTTCCGGTAACGGGTAATTTTTCAAATCCGAGTCCTAATGGAGTTAACGGTGTTGAAGTATCAACAGCTCCTTCAATTTTTAGATTTGACGGCCCTAGTCAGCAGTATGTAGCGGTAGGCACAGGCGCCTCGACAGGAGCAACTGCTTTGAGCTCAACGGTAGGTTATACCGCCTATACTTACTTAACAGGTGACTTTACAATATCAATAGCAGGAAATCCTGTAAAAAGTAGCATATCTATTCCTGTTTCTTCAGTAGGTGATGGATGGAACTTAATTCCCAATCCCTATCCGTCCCCGATTGATTGGGACAATGTCACTACCACTGGTACTACCAATACGGTTTATATGACTTTTGCAGAGGGTGCTGGTGGATTTTCGACCTATTTGAAAGGAAACAATTTCTGTACAAACTGTGATTTTAATACAAACTGGCGAGGCGAGATTGCCTTGGGGCAATCATTTTGGATTGAATCCACAGGTGCTGCCAATATTGGATTAACAGAAACTGCTAAGACAAGTAGTGCTACTTTCTTAAGAGAAGGCGAGGAAGGAGAAAACTTTTTGAGGATCGCATTGCTAAGTCAGGGCAAGAAGGATGATATGATTATTCATTTTAACGCCAATGCATCGACTGGCACTGAGTTCGAGTTTGACGCAAAAAAGCGCTTAAATGATTCCAATCTAAACCTCAGTAGCTATAATGTTACCCCTTCTGATCATTATGCAATCAATGGTATTCCGTTAGTTACTTGTGATGCCGGTACTGTAAAATTAAAAATGAGCAATCTTACTGTGGGAGAACATTCCCTTTCTTTTACAGAGTTGGATAAACTTAAACTTGGCTATACTACAACCTTAATAGATAACTTTTTATCTACTGAAAATATTATTGAGAATAACGAGTTAATAACTTTTCAGACAACGGCTGATCCTGCGAGCACGGCAGATGGTCGTTTTGAGTTAAGATTCACATCTCCATCTATTCAGGCTGTAGCTTCTTCGTCATTGTCCATTGAAAGTACATGTGAAAGCAACCTGCTAAATGTTGGTATCCTAAATTCACAATTAGGTGTGACCTATCAATTATTTAAAGGTGAATTACCAGTGAGTGATGTTATGCAAGGTAATGGTGGTGAGTTAAGTACAATTGTTTTAAAATCAATTTTAAGTACTGGTTTGAATAGTTTAAATCTGAAAGCTAATACTCTGGATGGTTGCCAGACAACAAGCTTTGACAACATTATTAGCTACGAAGTAGTTAATGTTCCACAAGTGCTATCGGTTATTGGGGCCACTATTTGTAACACAGGAAATGCTACCATCACAGCAATGGGCTCATCAGAGGCTGTAGCCTACCGTTGGTATGACTCTCAACTAAATGATGCAAGTTATGTTCAAACGGTTGGCAATTCTTTAACGCTTGATAATGTTACAGAATCAAGGAGTTATTATGTAAGTGTATTAAATAAAAACGGTTGTGAAAGCTTAACTCGTATGCTGGTAGATATAAGCGTAACTGAAATAAATACCCCCCAAATAAGTCTTAATGGTACTTTGCTTTCAAGCAGTGCTAGTACTGGTAATCAATGGTATAAAAATGGCGAAGTCATTCCTGGTGCAACGAGTGCATCCTACGAAGTAACTGAGACCGGTATATATACGGTATCCGTTACTTTAAATACCTGCACTGTATTATCGGATGAAATAACAGTGGCGATTACTGGATTGGAATTGAATAACAATCAGATTATTTCAGCTTACCCAAATCCTGTAAACGACTGGTTAACAATTGAAATTCCAGCGGAGGTAGCTGCTACAGTAAACAGCCTAAATCTTGTGGATGCAAGAGGATCTGTAATATCTGCTTACAATCCTTCAGAGATTAGCAAGGGCTCTTTGTTAATTAATATGACTGAACAATCCAAAGGGCTGTACTATTTGAATGTAAGAACTGCAAAGCGTACTTTGGTCTATCGCATCATTAAAAACTAATCTGTGGCAATGAATAAAACGCTCTCAATTCTATTGTTCCTTTTAGCAGGTAGCTACTTTGCGGACGCACAGCCTGGTAGTAATCCGGGAGGTGGTGTGAAGCCGGGTGTGCCCATAACCGGTATTGAATGGGTATTGGGTGCTGGTGCACTGTTGGGTGCCCGTAAAATGTATAACAGGCATAAACGTTCGTCTAAAGACAACTAAAAGTCTTGCTTGATTTTTTCCTTCTTGTTAAAAAACTAACCGTCCTTCCAAGATGGGTTATAGTGCTCATTGACCTCATGGTAGTAGTAACATCAACTACCCTGGCATATGCACTGCGTTTCAATTTTCAAAAAAGTGAAATGCTTGTCCATAAGATTGGATCTGGTGTGATTCTATTAACCATCTCGGCTTTATTTGCTTCTCTTATTACTAAAAGTTATTCCGGGATTGTCAGGTATACAGGTATAGATGATGCCATTCGTATTTTCTACACCTCATTGTTAACTGTCGTTTTATCGATCACCATAAATCTTGCTTACTTCTATAATGTTGGATTAAACCTGATTCCTTATTCTGTTATCCTTATTTTCTTTTTTGTTTCCTTCTTGTTTTTAGTCTACTACAGACTGTTAGTGAAAAGTGTTTTTTCTTATGTAAGAAATGATCTTACTAAGAAAAATAATGTTGTGATTTTTGGAGCTGGACAGATTGGTATGTTGGCCAAGCAAGCATTGGATGCAGAGGCGAGAGGTAAGTCTAAAGTAATTGCTTTTTTTGAAGATGATGATAATAAAGCAGGTAAAGCTATTTCAGGTATACCTATTTATAAATCTTCAGACTTATCATCGAGAATTGATCAGCTGGCCATTTCAGAAGTGATCATTGCCGTGAAGCACCTCAGCAATGAAAGAAAAGATGAGATTGTAGAGCTTTGTATTTCAAAAAAGGTAAAAGTGCGCATGGTACCCTCTTTTGATAAGTGGGTAAAAGGTGAGTTCAGAGCTGGACAGATTAAAGAAGTAAATATTGAGGATCTCTTAGGGCGTGATTCCATTCAACTGGATAACACTAATTTGCTGGCAGCGATTAAGGGGCGTGTTATTTGCGTAACAGGCGCTTCTGGCTCTATCGGTAGTGAGTTAGCAAGACAGCTCATTCACTATCAACCCAAACAATTGGTATTGGTTGATCAGGCAGAATCTCCGTTATATGAATTGGAGCGTGAACTAATGAACATTAAAAGTCCATGTCGCATAAGTTTCCACCTGATGGATATTACCAATCAAGAGCGTATGCGTGCCTTATTCAGAGACTACAAACTTGAATGGGTTTTTCATGCTGCTGCTTATAAACATGTCCCGGTAATGGAAAGCAATCCGGCAGAAGCCGTAAGCTGCAATATCTTAGGCACAAAGCTACTGGCTGACTTAAGTGTTGAGTTTGGCGTGACGAAGTTTGTAATGATTTCCACAGATAAGGCTGTAAATCCTACTAGCATTATGGGCTGCTCTAAACGTATCGCTGAAATCTATGTGCAGTCCTTAAATAACCATTTACAGGTGCGTGGTGGAAGCCACACGATGTTCGTAACTACACGCTTTGGAAATGTGTTGGGTTCGAATGGTTCTGTGATACCTATTTTCAAAAAACAGATTGACGCAGGCGGTCCAATTACAGTTACCCATCCTGAAGTAACGAGATTTTTCATGACGATACCTGAAGCTTGTCGCCTTGTACTGGAGGCAGGAACAATCGGTCATGGTGGTGAGATATTTATTTTTGATATGGGTAAGTCTGTAAAGATTTATGATCTTGCTAAGAAGATGGTTCTTTTGTCAGGACTTGAAGTAGGAAAGGATATTGATATTGTATTTACGGGACTTCGTGATGGTGAAAAGCTTTATGAGGAATTACTGAGCAACAATGAAGATACACTGCCAACGCATCATCAAAAGATTCTAAAGGCAAAAGTTCGTGAGTATGAGTTTACGCATGTCAATAGCATGATTGAATTACTGGGTGATTTGATTACCGATGCGAACGAACTTAAAATGGTAACCCTTATGAAGGATCTGGTGCCTGAGTATAAAAGCAATTATTCTAAATTCGAAATCCTGGATAGGAATTAGAAAGGGTAGCCGATACCAATATTGTAAATAACTGGTTCTTTACTGGTACCGAACGGACCAAAGAACTTCATATTATCAAGCACAAATCTATTGGCCTTATCTCGTGCAGGGTCATATACTTTAATACCGGCATCTAATCTCAGTATTAGAAAAGAAAAGTCGAAACGCACACCAAAGCCGGTGCCTACCCCAATCTCTTTGTAGAATCTGTCAAACGCGAACTTAGATGTTCCCTGTACCTCATCCGGAGTTTTGCGTTCAACCCTTGTCCATACATTGCCTGCATCAATAAACACTGCACCACTGATAAAACCAAAAAGTTTCTGGCGTAATTCTATGCTACCCTCTAGCAAAATCTCCGCAGGTTGTTCGATCTGATAGTTGAAAAGTCCATCCTTATTCGGATCTTCTGATAGAGAGGGTTTGAATGATCCTGGTCCTAATCTTCGGGGTCTCCAGGCACGCACACTATTACTACCTCCGGCAAAAAAGAATTTTTCGTAGGGCAAGCTCTTGTCATCATTAAACGAGTAAGAAGTACCTGCGTTAAAACGTTTTGCCAATACCATGTGTTTACTTAAAATGGTGATTCTGCGTATATCAATATTTAATTTAAAATATTTAAAATAAGCCAGCTCTTGATCTATCAATGGTTGTGGATCTACCAGATAAAAAATATTGCCACCGGTCTCAATAGAGGTACGAAGAAAAGTAGAGCTTTTCTCAGCATTGCCATAGTTGTCAGGATTCCACGTAAAGCTGAAAAGCATACTGCTAACAAATGAAGGCTTGAATGAATTTGATAAGCTTCGATTGCCTAATGAATCTTGGAGATCAAGAAAATCCTGAAACTCGGGCAGCAGTATTTTGGAGTTGATAATACTTAAGTTAGCAAGGGATAAGGAGTAATAACTATTCTGTTTGTTTTGCCAATTATAAGTGGCTGATAAGTTAGAAGCAGTTCTTCTGTATTCGGGCCTATCGGTATACGCAAAACCAGTAGTAACCCTGGTCTTTGGGTTATACCTGGCAATCTTGTTCTGCGATTTCTCACTAAATGGCCAGATAAACTGTGGAAATGTGAGTGAAGCGTTTACACTAGCCTCTTTGCTTGCATATGCCTTTAGGGGGTTAGTTGCTGATGCTACTCCTTCGATACCGACTCGCCCATTTAAATCAAAGTTTTCAAGACCTCTGAAAATATTTCGTTTTTTGAAATTAAGGTTATAGAAAGGCCCCGGATAACCCTGAGTAACATTCACGCCAACCTCGTTTGACCACTCATATCGATCTAAGGGACTTGTAAAAATATTAGCGACAAATAACCCACCCGAAGTGTCATAGTTTATGTTGGCAAACTTAAATGCATCAAGATTAGCCAGTTGCCGCTGTGTGTTAAGTGTGTTGGTTCCACTATAAAGTTTATTCTGGTTTACAAATACACGCTGACTTAAAATTTTAAGACTGTATTCTTTTTGCCAGTAGGAGAAGTTTATGTTTCTATACTTGTTGTACTGTCTTTCTCTTTTTAGCGGATTAGGCGCATTGATGTTGAAGTTAACCGAGTCAATAATAAACTGTTTATGTTTTTCTCTGTCTACGGGATCCCGGATAATCAGAATTACACTTACGCGTCTGTTCTTCAGATAGCTGGTATCAATTTCAAACTCTATGTACTGTCTGCTGAAATCAAAAAAACCGTTGTCTTTTAAAAGTAAATCGATGCGCTCTCTTTCTTTAGAGAAGTTGTCATCGATATAACGCTCGCCTTTTTTGAGATAACTTTGATTACTGTTTTTAGCCAATAATGCGTTTACAGTCGAATCACTGATTTTATAATGTATTGAATCAATCTTATAAGGCTCCCCAGGATTTATCCTGTAGGTAACGTTTACCACTCTTTGAATGGTAATGGATCTGGAGCTTACTGTGTTAGTAAAATAACCCTGACTGAAAAGATAAGCGTTAAACCTGGATTTACTTTCTTCAACTTTTACACTGTCAAATACCGCAACAGGTTCGCCCCACTGCATAATGGTATTGCCATTTTCGAGGCGGTTGTTAAACTTCTCCGTTTTTTTCTGTTTGCGAAACTGCAGGTTGGTGATTTTACGAGCCTTATTGGTCGCCTTAATCTTATTGTCGAACTTAAGTTCAACAGCCTTCTTTTTCCTGTTTAGTTTGGCGGTGTCATATCGCCTTTCACCGAGATAGTAAATACCAACCAGGGGTGCTATGGGCAGATTTAAAAACTTACGGTTGGGTGTTTGTACATAGAGGTTGTCAAGGTCATCGCTATTAATACTCTTAGGCGCTACAATAGCCTGCCTGTAGAGCAGCTTCTCACCATCTTTCAGGTGCTTGATTCCCAGACAGCCACTCAGAAAAAGGCTCGTTAAAAAAAATGGGATATATTTGATAACCTTATTTCTCAAGTGAATATGCTTACAAAATCGACAATTAAATTCATTAAATCCCTGCAAGAAAAGAAATATCGCAAACAGGAGCAATGCTTTATTGTTGAAGGAAGCAAGAGTGTTTTGGAGGCACTGGCATCAGATTTTGAAGTGCGTATGGTACTGGGGACCGAAACTTTCGTTCAAAACTTGCAGACTATTAAGGATGACACGGAATTGTATGTAGTTAAGCCTGATGTTTTAAGCACATTAGGGGATTTTCAGACTAACGACTCTGCTTTGGCAGTGGTGTATATGAAGCAACCAGGCAATTTCCCGATTGCGCAAGATAACTTTACCCTTGTTTTAGACGATATCCGCGATCCGGGGAATTTGGGTACGATTATCAGAACAGCAGACTGGTACGGTATCAATCACATATTCGCTTCGGAAGAAACGGTTGATTTCTATAATACGAAAGTGATAAACGCCACTAAGGGTTCTTTTACACGTGTGTTTGTATATTATACAGATTTGAACGAGGTACTTGCTCAGAATACGCTCCCGGTGTATGGTGCCTTTTTAAATGGACAAGATGTACACCATACCACCTTTCCTAAGGCTGGATTATTGCTGATTGGCAATGAGTCAAACGGCATTTCAAAAGAACTTAGTCATAAGGTTACACATCCGATCACCATACCAAGGCTTGGACAGGCAGAGTCTTTGAATGCAGCCATCGCCACAGCCATTCTGCTAGACAATATTAAACGCTAGAATAAACCCTCACTTTTGGCGGCTGCCTCTTCTGCAAGTTTGTCGGCATCTTCTTTACCCAGATATTGATCTATTAAATAATGCGCCAAATAGATGAGTGGAGTAAGGGCAATGGCTATGAAAAACTTGTATAAATAATTGATGAGTCCAACAGATGCTACTTGTTCAATTTTCCAGTTACCGAATACAAAAAAAGCTATGAACAGCACTACAAAACTATCAATCAGCTGAGAGACTAATGTTGAGCCAGTAGCCCTTAACCAGATCAGCTTGCTACCAGTAATTTTTCTGAGTTTGTGAAAAACAAAAACATCAAGCAACTGACCAATTAAAAAGGCAGTAAGGGATCCTATAATAATGCCAAGCCCTTGCCTGAAAATAGTTTGAAAAGCATAGTTAATGTTGAAAGCATTCCCATTCGTATCCTTATTGTTAATATCCATCCAGAAATCAGCAGGGGGGAGGATAGTGGTGACGTAGATGACAATGAAAGCATAGCTTATCAGAATGGCCGTGAGATAGGATATGCGTTTAACACCCTCCTTACCAAAATATTCGTTGATAATATCGGTGGTAATAAAAACAAAGGGCCATAATACAACACCAGCAGTAAGATTAAAATCCAGTGTGTAACCAAGAATGTTAATGTGCGCAGGTTGTAGTCCGAGTGTTGCTTCTCCAGAAAAAATTTTAACACCAATCATTTCAGCCACAAGGGCATTGGTCAGAAATATCCCGCATAATACAATGAAAAGGAGATTTCGCTTTTGTGTCGCTGTCTTCTTCATATTATTCTTCTAAGGAGAAAGTTTGGCCTTCGGTGGCCAGTATGGTGTTATTAAAAACTGTTTTAGCTTCTTCTTCCACAACAGAAAGCTCTTTATAGCGTGCCGAGAAATGCCCAAGTGCCAATTTTTTCACGCCAGCCTGTTTGGCAATTTTTGCAGCATCCAATGCCGTACTGTGCTTGGTTTCTTTGGCCTTCAGTTTATCTTCTTCAATAAATGTCGCTTCATGGTAGAGAAGATCTACACCTTCTAAAAGTGGAATTAGTTTAGGCTCATAGGCTGTGTCTGAGCAGTAGGCATAACTACGACTATGCCTGGCAGAGGAAGTAAGTTCTTCATTTCGATACAACACGTTTCCATTTTCATCAACTACATCATGTCCCATTTTTAAGGCAGCCAGTTGTTGTATTAACAAACCATCTGGCAAACGGTTTTTATCAATGCGTCTTGCTTTTGGTTTTTCTCTAAATAAAAAACCTGAACAAGTAAGTTTGTGTGTTAAAGGTATACTCTCAACCTGCAAATGATCATCTTCAAAAATAATCTCGTGTTTATCTTTTGTTAGGGTGTGAAAAATAATGGCATAATTAAGTACAGATTTTGAATGGCGAAGTTGTACTGTAATGATTTCATCTAGCCCTGGATGGCTATACAAATGGAGATCTGTAGTTCTTTTTTGTAAGTGAAGTGTGAAGAGTAAACCCATCAGGCCCAAATAATGATCGCCATGCAAATGGCTGATAAAAATATGGTTAATGCGATGCACATTCAGTTCGTATCGTCTAAGCTGTATTTGAGTTCCCTCGCCACAATCCACCAGAAAATAGCGGTTTTGTATTTCAATAAATTGAGAGGATGGAAAACGTCCGTAGGCAGGGAGCGCTCCGCTGGAGCCTAGTATAGTAATGGAAAATGACAAATTGTGAGTTTATATATAACAAAAAAGCCCCGACAAGCAGGGCTTTAAAATAATGGAGGGATTTTAACTCCCTTGTTTTAGATCTTTCTCTATTTCGTGCATGTATACTGCGTCAACAGCTTCTTCAACGGTTGGTAAAATATTCAAGACAGTATCTAACTGCGATATTTTAATCAATTTCATGGTGTGCTCAGAAAGTGCGGACAATATGAAAATACCGCCATCTTCCTGCATAATACGGTTACCCACGAGTAGCGCACTCAGTCCCGATGAATCAGTATATTTTACCTCCTTAAGATCCAGAATTACATTGTGGATGCCTTCTGCATGAAGCGTTATCAACTCAGATTTTAATTGGGGAGCTACACTCGAGTCCAATTTTTCTTCATGCAAGCGAAGTGAGGCGTATTTTTCTTGTTTGTCGATTGTATACTTCATGACTTAATTAACACTAGGCTGTAAGTTAAGCGATTTTATTGAATTGAGAATGCTCTTTTCTATCCTTTCCATTACTTGGTCGTAATCAACGGGCCCAAGTGATTCTCCGGTAACATGCTGGTAAAGTTCTTTGTAGCGGCTCGAAATGGAATTAACAATGGTCTCCGTCATTTCGGGTACTTGCTGTCCATCTTTTCCCTGAAAACCATTTTCTATAAGCCACTGGCGCACAAACTCTTTCGATAGCTGTTTCTGAGGCTCGCCTCTCTTTTGTCTTTCTTCGTAACCTTCTTTGTAAAAATACCGGGATGAGTCCGGTGTATGAACCTCGTCAATCAGGTAGATTTTACCTTTATGCTTGCCAAATTCGTATTTAGTGTCTACCAAGATGAGTCCCCGTTTTGCTGCCAACTCAGTACCGCGTTGGTAAAGCTTCAGAGTATAGTCTTCTAATGCCTCATAATCAGCTTGGCTTACAATGCCGCGTTCCAGTATGGCCTCTCTGGAAATATCCTCGTCATGGCCAACAGCTGCCTTGGTTGTAGGTGTAATGATAGGGTGGGGAAGCTTGTCGTTTTCGCGCAAACCTTCCGGAAGTACTACACCACACAAGGTGCGTCTACCGGCTTTATATTCGCGCCATGCATGCCCGGCCAGGTAGCCTCTCACCACCATTTCTACGGCAAAAGCCTCGCAGGTGAATCCTATGGTAACATTTGGGTCAGGACTACTGATAACCCAATTTGGAACTATGTCTTTGGTAGCCTGCAGGTTATAGGCCGCAATTTGATTTAAAACCCTCCCTTTGTCAGGTATTGCTTTGGGTAAAATAACATCAAAAGCTGAAATACGGTCGCTGGCAACCATGGCCATGTATTCTCCGAAAAAGTATACATCGCGTACTTTGCCTCGGTAAAAACCGGTTTGTCCTGGAAAATTGAATGTTGTTTCTCGTATGGCCTTCATGAATTTTACTCCTGGGTTTCTACCAGGATTCCGGCCTTAAAATTAAAGGTTCTGATCAAATTTCCCTGCTCATCAAACTCTTTCCACACTTTATGTTTTCGGGCAGCAATGTATTCGCCTTGTTCTTTGATTTTGCCATTGGTATGGTAAGCTGTAAACACTCCATGCAAACGATTTGACTTATACTCTCCTGTACTTTGGAGTTTCCCGTTTTCATAAAACATTTTAAAAGGGCCGGCCAGTAATCCGAATTTATAGGTGTCTTCGCTGGCTACTTTGCCGTTAGGGTGATACGTTACATGGTCACCGTGTAGTTTGCCATTTTCATATAGCTGTTTTTCCTTCAAGGTTTTGCCATCTTCAAAATAGAAAATCCATTTACCATGTGGCGTTTCATTGATATATTCTTTTACCCAAAGCGGCTTGCCGTCTTTTGCATACTCTTCAACAGTGATATTGCGACCATTAAGCGCCACAACTTCTTTGGTTTTAATTTGTTCATTGTCATGATATACAAAACCATTACCAATACGCTTGCCTTCATAGTATTTGAATTTATGTTGCAATTTTCCATTGGCATGGTAACCAAAATTATCGCCATGTAACTGACCAGCCATAAAGTAGCCCATGGTGGTTAGGTGTCCTTCGCGATCAAAACTCTTGTACTCACCATTTTTAGCTCCGGCTTCCATAGTGTATTGAAACTCCATTTGCCCGTTGGGGTAATAGGTTTTATAGAAATCTACAACAATACCATCTTTACAGTTGAAAGCCGTTTCCGGTTTGCCATCAGGGTAAAAAGTTCTGGTAAGTCCGTTTGGTTTTCCGTTTTTATATAGAATCTCTTTGCTTATTGTCTTATCAGGATAATACTCAAGTACAAGTCCATCGGGTTTACCCTTCTTGAAAAGTGTTTCGCTTTTGAGTGCACCGTTGTTGTGGTAGGTCCTTACACTATCAATGAGCCTGTCGTTTTGATAGTATGCCCGTTGCACCTGAAGTCCGTTGACATCAAAAATCTCCACGGGTCCTTCTCTCAAACCATTCTCGTACGTGAGAATGCGGGCAGGCTTGCCATTGGGATAATACTCTATAAAGGTTCCGGACTTCCTACCCTCAATAAATTCTCCTTCAAGAGCCAGTTTACCATCCGGATAGAATTTTTTGTACTTACCAACAATGGATTCATTGTCGGCTACGGATACAAAATAGTTTTCTTGTACTTGTTTTCTACTGCCATCATAATAAGTCTTAACCTCCCGTTGTGCAAAACTACTATAGGTTAACAGGCAGAGAATGAGGGGGAAGAAAAACCTTTTAGTCATATGACATGGTTTAAGCACAGCTAAAATAAAGATAGCCTCGCGATTAACGCAAGGCTATCCAAAATATTGCCAAAAAATTCGATTAGAGGTTCTCTATAACGATGGCAGAAGCACCGCCACCGCCATTACAAATACCAGCCACACCTATTGAAGCGTTGTTTTGTTTCAATACCTGAATGAGAGAGGCTGTAATACGGGCGCCTGAGGCTCCAAGCGGGTGACCTAAAGCTACAGCACCGCCATTGATATTCACATTGGCAGGATCTAAGCCAAGTTTAATGTTATTAGCTATAGCAACTGCTGAAAAGGCTTCGTTAATCTCGTAGTAACCAACATCTTTTTTATCCACACCAGCCAGTTTAAGGGCCTTCGGGATTGCCAGGGATGGGGCAGTAGTAAACCACATCGGATCCTGTGCTGCATCGGCAAAGCCTCTTATTTTAGCAAGTGGCTTCAGGCCAAGCTCCTGAGCCTTTTCTTTACTCACCAACAAGAGGGCAGAGGCGCCATCATTTAAGGTAGAAGCATTAGCGGCAGTAACGGTACCTTCTTTAGTAAAGGCAGGTTTTAATCCAGCCATTTTATCAAAGTTAACATTCTTATATTCTTCGTCTTCTGCAAAAATGGTCTTGTTACCCTTGCGATCAACAATCTCAACACTAACAATTTCATCTTTAAACTTTCCGGCAGCCCAGCTGGCAGCTGATCTTTTGTATGAGTTGATCGCGTAGTTATCCTGATCCTGTCGGGAGATGTTCATCTCTTTAGCAGTATTATCAGCGCAAACACCCATAGCACAGTGGTTGTAAACATCTGTCAAGCCATCAAATTGGAGACCATCCACTAATTCACCATTGCCATATTTATACCCTGTGCGGGCTTTTAGAAGATAAAAGGGAATATTACTCATGCTCTCCATACCTCCCGCTAAAACGACATCATTATGACCCAGCATAATCGATTGTGCGCCAAGCATAACAGCCTTCATACCAGAGGCACAAACCTTATTCACTAAGGTGCAGGGGATATCAAAGCCTAATCCGGCAGCAACAGCAACTTGTGTGGCTGGTGCCTGGCCTAAGCCAGCCGATATAACATTACCAACAAAAACTTCTTGCACCAATTTCTTATCAATGCCTGCTTTTTCAAGGGCACCTTTAAAGGCAATACCACCTAGTTGGACTGCAGTAAGGGATGATAAACTACCCAAAAAGCTGCCAATGGGTGTGCGGACAGCTGAAACGATATATACTTCTTGCATGGTTAAATGATTTCCGTAAACGATTTAGTAGGGCAAAAATAGGAAATTCAGGTCACCTTCATGACCGCTCCTCGAATATTTGATAGAGTTTAATGGGGCAGAACGCTACCATTTACCAATCAGGTTTGCCTTTTTCTTTGGGTTTAGTGGCTTTGCGTTTATTCTGCTGCAGGTACTGAACTTCCTGGTTTTTCATGGCTTCTAATAGCATCTTGGCCTTCTCTTCACTGATTTTCATCTGTTGTAGCTTCTCACTTACAGAGGGTGGAGTTTCTTTTTTCTCCTCACTAGGTTTTTCAGAATCTTTTTCTTGTTCGTCTTTTTTCTGCTGTTCGTCCTTCTTTTCTTCTTTGCTCTGCTCGTCTTTATTCTCAGATTTTTTTTGATCTTCTTTTTTGTCTTGCTCTTTTTTCTCCTTGTCGTTTTTGTTCTGTTCTTCTTTCTTTTGGTCCTCTTTCTTCTGCTCGTCCTTATTTTTTTGTTGATCGTTTTGTTTTTGATCTTGCTTTTTTTGCTCCTCTTGCTTTTTCTTCTCCTCTAATTTTTTCTTCAGCATCTCATAATTATAGCGAGCATCCATATTGTTCGGATCGGCTTTAATAGCCTGCTTAAAATTATTGAGTGCCTCTTCAAATTTGCCTTGTTGATTGTGAATAATGCCAAGCTGCTGATTAGCTTTTGATCGTATGGTGTTGTCTAGACTGGCTGTGGCTTCCTGGTAAGTTGAAATGGCCTGGGCACTGTCTTTTAACTGGTAATAGGCATGTGCCAGGTTAAGGTTTATTTCATCCTCAGTAACCAATAGCGAATCTTTTAACATTTGGTATTTGCTGGCCGCGGATTGGTAATCGCCAGCATTAAAAGCTTTTCTGGCTTCCGATTTCAATGTGTTGATCCGACTGATCTTACCTGGATCAGTAAGCATTACGACAGAGATAAGGGCAAATAGCAGCGCTTTCATATCCTGATCGTTCTGATATTAACTAATACATCTAAAGCGAGTAGTAATAATGCTGCTGCCAGAAAATAATAGTATTTATTTGCCGAGGTATCAACAAAACGGGCATCTCTGAATTCACCTTCAATTTTACTGATAGCGTTAATCATGCGTGCCACATCATTTCGGTTTTCATTGATCTCAAAGTACTGACCTCCTGTTTTATCTGCTAAGTCTTTTAACGCCTCAGGCTTAAGCTTTGTTGTAACAACATTCCCTGATCGATCCATTTTGAGCCCATTACCTGAGTAAATGTTTCCACCTTTTTGCGTACCAACCCCTAGTGTGAAGAGTTTAACACCTTTATCCTCAATAAGTGAGCTTACCTCGGGAGTATCTTCACCAAAATCCTCACCATCACTGATTAACACGATAATTTTAGATTTAGTTTGCGCGAGTGGTGCTTTATCATCTTCTAATTTACTGAGCGCCATGCGAAGGGGAGGAGCAAAGTCTGTTCCGCCACCTGGCACCAGACTTGAATTCATGGTCTCAATAAAAAGATTCAATGCATTCTGATCGAAAGTGAGCGGACACTGCATGAATGCTTCTGAAGAGAAAATAATAATACCTATTCTGTCGGAGTTAAAAGCCTCCACAATGCGTTTTAGTTCAAATTTGATCTTCTCTATTCGTGTTGGCTGTATATCGAATGCATCCATTGACTTGGACAAATCAACACAAATCATGATGTCTTTACCAACAGACTTAACTTCTTTTTTAGCAGAGCCAAAAGAGGGGCCTAACAATGAAATAATAAGCAGCGCAAAAATGATGCAACGTAAGGTGAATTTAAAGAAGGCTGAGGAGAAATTGGTGTTTAGTTGCCTTGCTACTCGTTTAAGTTTTAACAGGTAGATGCCATAAAAGACAAAGAAGGCAAGGATCAGACTAATTTCGAGAGAACCTAATGTATTATACCAGAGCACTGCCAGTAGGGGATAGTTTATCTGCGTTTGTAGGCGCTCTTTCTAACTTTATACATACCGCCCTTGGTGCGACCACTCTTATAACCTTTTCTTTTGGAGTTATAAAGTTTTTTGCTTTGCCCAAACTTAGTAGGTACATAAAATTGCAGTTTGGCGGTAACGATAAAGTAAGAATCATCTGTTTCAGGATTACCTCTTCTACCAGGGTTAGCCGGATTAAAAGTAAAATCACCGTCAGGATTGTATTCACCTCTTCTGTCAGCCAACTTAGCCGATAAACCATCTACGCCACCAGGAAGCGTTGCAGGATCAACATAGTTGAATGAACTCACATCATCTAGGTAATCGGTGAAGGTTTTTCTGTATACGCCCTCAAGAGCAAAGTTGATAAAGGGGTTTATCTTAACGGTGGCCCCAATACCCATTGGAATAACAAATTGTATTTTATTATACTTAACACCTTCTGTTTGCAAGGGCTGGAGTGCCACCACATCACCTTGATACCTTGTTTTAGGATTAAAGTAAAGTAGTCCAACACCTGCTAAACCATAGAAATTATAAGGTCTTCGTTTAGCATAGGTTCCTTCGTCTGCAAAAAGCCTCACGGAACCTGCTAAATCTATTTCGAAATTATCCGAAAAGAAACTAAGGTTTCGGCTCCTTCTCGATACATCTGCTAAACCATCACTACCTGATAATTGAAACCACGTAGCATCCAATCTTGCGGAGATCCTGGGAAGAATAAGATACTCTGCGCCTGCATAAATATTGGGTCTGATCTTGCCAATTGAATTAGGGTTCACCAGCTCACCATAGTATTTAGTAGCGCCAGTTCCGCCACTAATAATAAGATTGCGATCTCTTCTTACAGAATAGAAACTCTGTGAGAAGCCGAAAAACGGCACCGAAAGTAAAATCGCTAAAATTATGGTTACTAGTTTCCGCATATCTGCAATTTCCAACGCACAATATAAGAAAAGAAAAATAGTATGAAAAATCAGACTATTTTAAAACATCTTTTACTTTTTGTGCAGCATCCTTTAAAACGATCGCTGAATATACTTTTAAGCCCGATTGCTCAATTATTTTGGCTCCCTCTTCAGCATTTGTGCCCTGTAAGCGTACAATAATGGGTACTCTGATGTCGCCAATTTTTTTGTAGGCTTCTACCACACCATTCGCCACACGATCGCAACGCACAATACCTCCAAAAATATTAATTAAAATAGCCTTTACATTCGGGTCTTTTAAGATAATACGGAAACCGGCTTCAACAGTTTCAGCATTAGCTCCACCCCCTACGTCAAGGAAGTTGGCAGGTTCACCACCAGACAACTTAATAATGTCCATGGTAGCCATCGCCAAACCGGCACCATTTACCATGCAACCCACATTACCATCGAGTTTAACATAGTTAAGCCCTGATTTACCAGCCTCAACTTCCAAAGGATCTTCCTCTGTAATGTCTCTGAGTTCAGCTAAGTCTTTATGGCGGTATAATGCATTGTCGTCTAAGTTAACCTTAGCATCAACAGCCAATATTTTATTATCGGATGTCTTTAGCAAAGGGTTAATTTCAAACATGGAGGCATCCAGACCTAAATAGGCGTTGTAAAGCGAATGAATAAACTTTACACCTTCTTTAAAAGCGTTACCTTCCCAACCCATGGCAAAAGCAATTTTTCTTGCCTGGAATGGCTGTAATCCCAAGTGTGGGTCAATCCACTCTTTGATAATTTTTTCAGGGTGATTTTCGGCCACTTCCTCAATATTCATACCACCCTCTGTAGAGGCCATGATCACGGGTGATCCAGTGGCACGATCGAGCAAAATGCTCATATAATATTCTTTTGGCTCAGTCTCACCTGGATAATAAACATCCTCAGCAATAAGCACTTTATTTACTTTTTTGCCCTCTGCACCCGTCTGGATAGTTACCAGGGTGCCGCCTAATATAGCCTTCACTTTTTCAGGAACCTCTGCAATACCTTTAGCAAGCACTACACCTTTTGAACCTGTTTCTTTTACGGATCCCTTTCCTCTGCCTCCGGCATGGATTTGCGACTTAATCACAAACCATTTTGTGCCTGTTTCGGCTTGTAATTCTTTGGCTGCATTGACAGCTGCGTCTGGTGTATCTGCTACAATACCACGCTGAACTGCCACTCCGTACTTCTTGAGAATTTCTTTACCCTGATATTCGTGAATGTTCATGCATTTTTAATTTGAAGCGAAACTAGTTTATTTCAGATTCTAATTCAAATAATATGCTGAAAGCCGAAGGTTTAAAAAAATCGTATGGAGCACTTCAAGTGCTAAAAGGTATTGACCTTCAAGTAAATAAGGGTGAAATAGTAGCTATTGTTGGGGCATCCGGTGCTGGGAAGAGTACGCTACTTCATATACTTGGTACGCTCGATAAACCTGATGCAGGCCAGTTATTGATGGATGGTGAAGATGTTTTTGTAAAAAATGCGGCTGATTTAGCGCGCTTTAGAAATAAATCAATTGGTTTTGTCTTTCAATTTCATAACCTCTTACCCGAATTCTCTGCGCTTGAGAATGTGATGATGCCAGGTTTTATTGGAGGGAAGACTGAGCCTGCATTGAAAAAACGTGCTGGTGAATTGTTAGAGATTTTGGGCTTGTCGCAACGGGCCGAACATAAACCATCAGAAATGTCGGGTGGAGAGCAACAAAGAACGGCTGTTGCCCGTGCACTGATTAATGCACCCTCTATTATTCTGGCTGATGAACCCAGCGGAAATTTAGATTCAAGAACTGCGCTAGAACTGCATCAGCTTTTCTTTAGGCTAAGAAAAGAGCTTGACCAAACTTTTATCATTGTAACACACAATGCAGAATTGGCGGGCATGGCCGACCGGAAGATTGAATTAGCAGATGGTCTGGTTATGCGATAATTAGATTCTGTGCTTCTTGTGGTACTTTGTCTGAGCTTTCATACCGTGCTTAGTTACCTGATTGGTGTGTCCATAACTGTGACACTGAAAAGTTGACAAACTGCAAGATGAAAGGATAAATAAAGCTGCAATGAAAAGGAGGGTTGATTTTTTCATGGGTCTTTGTTTTGTTATAACAAAGGTCTCTCCAATTAACCCAGCATAAATTCGAATAGGTGCTTTGATAAGTTTCACGTAAGGGCCTGACTTATTTAGCCACTTTTTAAAGTTTCTCTTCAGAAAAAGTGAAAAGTACAGCTTATTAAGTACACCTTCTATGCAGGGAGATTCAGCTCAAGATGAATAAATGAAGTGTACACTTAATACTCTTATAATCAGTATCTTATAGAATACCTTAAAATTAAGGTAATACTGAAAATATCTTGAAGCGCCTGAAATCTTACATTGATCAGCATAATGTTATTACAAATGGCTTTTAGGCAGGTTTTTAATTTTTTACAGTTTTTTAGTCGATTTTGACGTTAAACTGAAAGTCACTTAGTAAGTAGTCGATTACTGATGATGAAATACCTCCTGACTCGCTTCATCTACCTCAACAAACCCCTTTTCGTTGATAGAAGTTAGCCTAACCTTACGCAGCTCATTGATTAAAATAGGATCATATTTAGCAGTCACACGAATATAATTTTCAGTAAAGCCATGCATCATCCCATGCTCTACATCGTTTTCAAACAACACAGTAAACTCATTGCCAAGATTATCTTCATAAAACTTTCTGCGTTTTTTATCTGAAAGGATGTGCAGCATTTTAGAGCGTTCTGCTCTTTTGCTTGTGGGTACACTTTCTTCCATTTCGGCTGCCAGTGTATTTTCTCTTTCTGAGTAGGTAAATACGTGCAAATAGGAAATGTCTAGTTCATTTAAGAATTGATATGTCTCTTTAAAATCCTCATCTGTTTCCCCGGGAAAGCCCACAATAACGTCTACACCAATGCAGCAGTGGGGCATAAGTTCTTTAATTTTTTCTACCCTGCTGATATAGAGTTCACGCAAATAGCGCCTGCGCATCAGTTTCAGAATTTTATTTGAACCTGATTGAAGGGGTATATGAAAATGTGGTACAAATCGTCTAGACTCTGCTACAAAGGCAATGATTTCATCTGATAAAAGGTTGGGTTCGATGGATGAAATTCTGAAACGGTCAATATCCTCAACCTCGTCAAGGGCTTTTACCAGGTCTGCAAAGCGTTCTACCCGTATCCCTTGTTGTATTCCGAAGTCTCCTGTGTTAACTCCCGTCAAAACAATTTCTCTTACTTCTGTTTTTGCAATCTCCTGCGCAGTCTTTAAGATATTGGCAATACTATCGCTTCTGCTATTACCCCGCGCTAGGGGTATGGTACAGAAGGCACAGGAGTAATCGCAGCCATCTTGCACTTTTAAAAAGGTTCTGGTTCTGTCATGTGCAGAATAAGAGGTGTTGAATTTATTAGCTGCTTCAATATCAGAAGCATAAACAGCTGTTTCAGGCTTACGCACAAAACCATCCAATAACTCTACCAGTCTGAATTTTTCGGCAGCGCCCAACACAGCGTCAACCCCTGGTATACTGGCAATTTCCTGCGGTTTTAACTGCGCATAACAACCAATAATAGCCACATAAGCCTCTGGAGAAATAGTACGGGCCTCGCGAACAATTTTGTGACACTTTTTATCGGCATTTTCGGTAACCGAACAGGTGTTAATAATAAAAATGTCCGGTGTATCGGAAAAATCAACCTTAGCATAACCTTTTTCCTCGAACATTCGGGAAATGGTAGAGGTCTCAGAATAATTGAGCTTGCAGCCTAGTGTGTAAAAAGCGACTTTTTTCATGCTAAAGTCTGCAAAGATAAGGATGAATAGAGGATTTTGGAAAGTAATTAATGCTTTGCCACTGCCTGAAGGATAAAACCGCTCAAAACAAGGTATTCAGCTTCATCGATTGGAATGATAAAAAGCAAATGAATTTAGTTAAGTACGTAGTTGATAGAAATCAGGAAAAAGCATAAAACCAGACTTTAGTTTTGAAACATTGATTTTTAAAAGACTTGAAAAAATTCAATGACTAATTTTCAATCACTTGCCTCACAACGAAGCACCCTTGCCTGGATTGGCGCACTGCTGGGATTGATATTTCCCATGACTACATTTTTCATCGATCTATACTTCGGAGGCTTGCGTTTTGATATGGCCAGCATCTCAATCATTTATAAAGAAAATTCTATACAATGGATTGGTTGGGTAATTCCCCTCATCCTAGCATGGATAGGCTATGCCTTTTCAAAAGCGTATCGTACACGCGAACAATTGCTACTGCAGGATAAAGCTGAAGCAGAGGATCAAATGGATCACTTACAGGCATTTGTCGAGAATATATCCAAGGGCAATTTTGCAGAAACGCAATATGTTTTTAAGAACTCCGAACTCTCATCTCTATTGATGTCAATCCAACAAAAATTGGTCAGCCAAAAAGAGGAGGATGACAAGGCACGTTGGGTCGCTGAAGGGCATGCGCGCTTTGGGGAGGTATTAAGGCAGGCAGATGACCTTAATGTACTTGCCAATGAAGTAGTTAAGAACCTGGTGAAGTATACGGGATTAAATCAAGGTGCAGTTTTTATCCATGAAAGTGGAACACAGCAACATGAGGAGCAATTAGTACAACGTGCTTGCTATGCGTATGACCGAAAAAAATATGTCACAAAATCTGTGCGTCCCGGAGAAGGTATTGTTGGACAGTGTTTTTTGGAAAACGATACCATCATCCTGAAACAAGTGCCTCAAGATTACATCCGGATAACCTCAGGGCTTGGAGATGCCCCTCCGAATTTTATCATACTCATACCAATTAAAGTTAATGACATAACAGAAGGTGTGTTGGAGATGGCTGGCTTTAAACCCATTGAGGACTACAAAATTAGGTTTATTGAAAAAGTATGCGAAGGCTTTGCTTCGGTGTTGCGCACAACCAAAGTAAATAATGAAACGCGTGCACTACTCAACGCTACACAGACACAAACTGAACAGTTACGCTCACAGGAAGAAGAAATTCGTCAAAACCTTGAGGAGATGCAGACTACTCAGGAACAATTGAACAGACAATTGGAAGAATCAAGGGTGCTGGCTGAAAGAGTAGGCAGACGGGAAATGGTGATGGCCTTAACCACCATAGTATCTGAAACAGATTTACACGGCACGATTATTTTTGTTAATGATAAATTTTGTGAAATATCAAAATACAGCCGTGAGGAGTTGATTGGCAAGCCTCAAAATATTGTACGCCACCCTGACATGCCGAAAGCGCTCTTTAAATTATTCTGGGATACAATTCGAAAAGGCGAAGTATTTAAAGGTGTTGTTAAAAATAAGACAAAAGAAGGAGGTCATTATTGGGTAGACGCAACCATTGTTCCAATCAAAAACAATGAAGGAGAGGTGATAAAGTACGTGGGATCCCGCTATCATATTGTCGATGACAAACTAGGCGCAGCATTGTATGCAAAGCAAGCCGAGAAATTTGGTTGGCCAGCTTTATAATAAAATGCCAGGCTCGCATTAAAGACTCATTAAAAACGCTTCAAGAGACTTTAATTTCTGATTGAGTAAGTTACTTGTCTTTTCGTAATCAGTTTGCGTAGCCAGTGTTGCTTTTACACTTATGTAAAACTTAATCTTGGGCTCCGTTCCTGAAGGTCTTACAGAAACTTTACTGCCATCGGCCAGGTAGTATTGCAGTACATCAGATTTATGGAATGCTAAAGTTTTTTCTTCTCCGGTTTTTAGATTTTTTTCTTTCTGACTTACATAGTCTAGTGCCTTTACTACCTCAATGCCGGCCATGCTTACAGGTGCTTCACTTCTAAATTTAGCCATCATGGCCTTAATGGCTTGCTCGCCTTCTTGCCCTTTCTTAGTAAGTGTAATCAAACTTTCTTTATAATATCCAAATTCTACATACATCCGGATTAGCCAATCGTAAATGGTTTTACCTTCATCTTTGGCTGCGGCAGCCATGGCTGCAAAAAAAGCACATGCAGAAACTGCATCTTTATCGCGAACAAAATCGCCCACCATATAACCGTAGCTTTCTTCACCAGCAGCAATAAAGCGTTGCTTTCCTTCCTGCTGCTTCATTACCTCTGCAATGTATTTAAAGCCTGTGAGTGTGTTGTAGCAGGTTACATTCAACTGATGCGCCATATCATCCACCAATTCGCTGGTAACAATAGTTTTGGCAATATAGGCCTTGGTTGTGTTTTGCTGGTTTTTTAAAATAAACCACATCATTAAACTAAATGCCTGATTGCCGTTTAATAATATAAATTCACCATCTGGTTTGCGTACACCGATACCTACACGGTCAGTGTCAGGATCGGTCGCCATTACCATGTCAGCATTAAGTGCTAAACCTTTTTTAATTACCATTTCCATAGCGGCCTGTTCTTCTGGATTTGGAGAATGTACCGTAGGGAAATTGCCATCTGGCTTTGCCTGCTCCTCTACCACCTGAACATTGGTGAAGCCAATTTGCTTCAGGCATTCCGGCACCATGGTAATGCCTGAACCATGTATACTGGTGTAAACAATGGGCATGTTATGATACCTGGCGATGGCTTCTTTTTTAGGAATCAGTTTTTTTACTTCTTCATAATAAGCTTGCTCAACTGACTTATCAACTGAATGAATTAGAGATGTATTTGGCTTAAACTTGATTTGTTCAAAAGCACTAACCGCATTTACCTCAGCAATGATGTTTTTATCATGTGGAGGTACTACCTGAGCACCATCATTCCAATATACTTTATAGCCGTTGTATTCTTTTGGATTGTGAGAGGCGGTAATCACCACTCCAGATTGACAGTGCAAGTGCCTGATGGTGTAAGAAAGGAGTGGAGTAGGCCTTAATTCATCATAAAGAAAAACCTGAATACCATTGGCCGAAAAAATGTTAGCTGTAATCTGTGCGAAAGTTTTGCTGTTATTACGACTGTCGTAAGCGATGGCTACTTTAATGGGTAAGTTGGGATAAGTCTTGTTGAGGTAATTAGCCAACCCTTGTGTGGCTTTACCAAGTGTATACTGATTCATGCAATTTGAACCAACACCCATTACTCCACGTAAGCCACCAGTACCAAATTCCAGGTCTTTGTAGAAGCTGTCATTTAGCTCTTTTTCTTTTGCGCCCGACTGAAGTTTTTTTATTTCATTTTTCGAAGCCTCATCTACAACAGGACTGTTTAGCCATAGAGCAATGCGGTTTTGTACTTCTTGCGAAAGTGTCATAAGTATTAGATTTCTAAATCCCTGACATTAAAAAATCAGGAATAAATTAATGAATTAAGTTTAATTATAGGTTACCTCTTATGGCTTGTTCTCGCTCTATTGCTTCAAATAAAGCCTTGAAATTTCCCTTGCCAAATGATTTAGCACCTTTGCGTTGAATGATTTCAAAGAAAAGTGTTGGTCTGTCTTGCACGGGTTTCGTAAATATCTGAAGCAAGTAACCTTCTTCGTCTCGGTCGATCAGAATATTTAAATCTTTTAATGGCTTCAGGTCTTCATCAATTTTTCCAACGCGACTTAAAACATCATCATAATACGCTTCGGGAACTTGTAGAAATTCTACGCCACGTTTTCTAAGTTCTCCAACTGTGTGAAGAATGTTATTAGTAGCCACAGCAATGTGTTGCACACCGGGACCATTATAAAACTCCAGGTATTCATCAATTTGTGATTTCTTCTTGCCTTCTGCCGGTTCATTGATTGGGAACTTAATATAACCATTACCATTGGAGACCACCTTCGACATCAGCGCACTGTATTCTGTGGAGATGTCTTTATCATCAAAAGTCAATAAAAGCTTAAAACCCATCACGTCTTCATAGAACTTCACCCACTTATTCATGGCGCCCAGTTCTACATTACCAACACAATGGTCTACATATTCCAAACCAAGAGGTTCAACCTTGGCATTGCTCTTTCTTGCCTGGTAGCCGGGTAAAAATATACCTGTATAATTTCTACGCTCTACAAAAGTGTGTATTGTTTCACCATATGTTTTAATGGATGCGACCACGACTTCACCATTGTCATCTTTTAAAATCTGCGGTTCTCTTGCAGCTACAGCACCACGTTTTGTTGTTTCTTGAAATGATTTAGTGGCATCGTCTACCCATAAAGCCAATACTTTTACGCCATCTCCATGTCTTTTTACATGCTCAGCTATTTCCGAATCCTGTCGAATGGATGAAGTAAGCACCAGGCGAATCTTATTCTGCTTAAGCACATATGAAGCCCTGTCCCGCACGCCTGTTTCAGGCCCTGCATAAGCAATCAGCTCAAAACCAAAAGCATATTGATAGAATAATGCAGATTGCTTGGCATTTCCTACATACATTTCAATATGATCGGTGCCATTGATGGGTAGAAAGTCTTCTGTCATGATAATTTCATTTCAATCGTTGTAAATTTAAGACAACAAGTCCTTTTTAAAAATTTACCTTTGTGTAATCTTTGTTAAAAATTGACCTATGGATATTAAAGCACTCGATAAAGCGCTGGCAGAACTGACTAAAAGAAAAGAAGAATTAGCTGCTATTGACTACAATAACCCTAAGTATGATGAAATGGAGGACGCCCTGCATGATTTAGAGGACGACTTTCAGGAGCAGTTTGGGGCTAAGCTGGAGGAGATCTTGCAAGACATTCATGATGAATATTGCTCCGATAACGATGTTTTAATGCCAGTTGCCTATTTAGGTAAGGGGGTAGTGGTGGATGCAGATGATTATCCTGGCAAAGACACTAAATTAATTTTAGCATCAAATCCCCCACGCATTATCTTATCGGTAGGTAAGGAAAAACAAGAAACTGTCTGGACGGCTAAATAGTTGCCTGTTATTCGTTGATAGTTGTTGGAAGGTAATTAACCAACAACTATCAACGAGAAACTGATTAGGCAAGTTCTCTTAAATCAACGGGCACCACTCTTGAGATACCTTTCTCAACCATGGTGATACCATAAATAACATCAGTACTTGTCATTGTACGCTTATTGTGTGTAACAATCACAAACTGCGAGTCTTTGCTGAAGGTACGGATGATGTTATTGAATTTGTCAATATTGGCATCATCCAACGGAGCATCTACCTCATCAAAAATACAGAACGGAGCTGGTTTCAGTAAGTACATAGAGAAGAGCAGGGCAGTTGCCGTCAAAGTCTTCTCACCACCCGAAAGCTGATTAATAGTCAATGGACGCTTGCCTTTAGGTTTGGCAATAATGTCAATTTCTGATTCCAGTGGATTATTAGGATCTACCAAGCGGATGTCGCAATCATCATCTTCATTAAACAATGATTTGAAAGCCTTCTTAAAGTGTTCACGCACCTGGTTAAAGGCGTCCATGAAGGTCTGACTGGCTACGCCTTCAATTTCTGCTATCGTATTGAGCAAAGATTCTTTAGCCTTTAATAAGTCGTCTTTTTGCGACAAGATAAAGTCGTTGCGTTGCTTGATCTCCTGATAAGCTTCCATCGCCATAGGGTTGATTGGCCCCATGTTATCCAGGCGTTCTCTGATTTTATTTACCTGTGCCTTAATTTCGGCTTCATTCGCTTCAGCCAATTGCTTGCCTTCTTCTTCAGAAACAGCTGCAAGCACTTCGTCTAAGTCAACTTTAAATTCAACAGACAAGCGCTCCTTAACGGAGCTAAGCTCAAGCTTGCTTTCATTTAAAGCATTCTGGAGGTTCATTAACAAACCATCGATGCTCTCGCGCGTATGTTGTATGCTGCGAAGTTCTTTTTCAATAGTATCGATTTGTCCGCGTGAATCGTAATACTCACGCTCAGCCTCGTTGAGGCCTTTTTCCATCTCTTCTTTTTCGTTGTAAAGTGCCAGTAGATCCTCATCATTGTTTTCAGAGGTTTCCAGGATGATTTTGATCTCATCCTCATTCTTGGTTAGCTCTACTGTATTTACTTCAATGCGGGCACCGCTTTGCTCCACAGATTCCTGTTTGAAGCGCATTTCCTGCTCGAGGCTCTTCACCCTGTTTTCCTGCTGATGGAAGAAAATATTCTGCTCATTAAAAGCTGAAGATTTCTGGTTCAGCAATTCATTTTGTGAAGCGAGGTCCTCAATCACCAATGCAAGGCGTTGTTCCATTTCGTGCACTTCGTGCTCAATGGTTTTGGCTTTGGGTGTTGCTTCATCTAACTCTTTCAATAAGGTGTCAATCTTCTCAAGAATGTCTTCTCTGCGCATATCCGCATTGCCGAGCATTTCGGAGAACTGCTCGCGCTTAGTGCGTACAGAAACAAATTCATCGTTAATCTGACGAATGGAAGTTTGTACAGTCTCGATTTGTTGTCTTAACTGATGGTTGCGTAACTTTTCCAGATCAGATTGCTTCATCAGCAAATTGCTGCGTATTTCGTCTGATTTAGCGCTCAGGTCTTTAATCTCTTTCTCTAGTTTTTCAAGGTTCTTCGCACGACCAATCTTTTTACCTTCAAACAAACCTACAGAACCACCCGATAGTGAGTACTTGCGCTTGGTAAGTTTACCGCTCTTGGTTATGAAAATGTTATCATCATCTAAAGGAATGCTTTTTAAATCGCCTTCGTAGATGTAGACTTTATCCAGAATAAAGGCCATTAGTTTCCTGTACTTCTGATCATATTCGATAATCTCAGTAGCAGGGAAGGCACTTTCGTAAATTCTTCCTGTGGTTGGCTCAAAACGTTCGAACTTGTCCAACACAAAGAAGTGAGCCTTGCCTTTAGAAGCATCGCTTAATATGTTGATGGCTTCATATGCTTCAGATTCATGCTCAACAATGTAGTAGTTGAGGTAAGGCTCAAGGAAATTTTCAATGGTTACACGGTAATCTTCTGATGTTGTCAGAATATCAGAGAGGAGAGGAGCATTTTTAGCAATCTTCTTCTTCAGGAATTTGATTGCTTCCGGGAAACCTTCCTGACTTTCAACCAAAGACTTGGTCAGGTTATATTCATTCTGTTTGGCATCAAGAATACGGCTGGTTGAAGTCATCTCTTCGCGTATCATCTCGATGGTTTTTTCCATCTGAGAAATACGAAGAATTACATTTTCTTCCTCCTTTTTGTATTGCTCAAGTTCGCTATTCTTTTTATTAAGCTCTTCTTTTAGCAGAACGAGTTTCTTTTCAAACTCAACAAGGCTTGCACTTTGTTGATTAGAATCTGTAGCCGTTTTCTCAAGCTCTTGCTTAAAAGAGGCTATCTGAATCTGACGAATCTCGATTGATTTATTAATCTGGAAGCTTTCTTCCTGCTTGGTGCGCTGCTCTCTGCGAATGGCATCAGATTGTAACTGAAGTTCTGAAGTAATTCTACGCTGGTTCTCGTAATCGTTTTTCAGCGCTTCTAACTTAGCCTGAATGTCGGTTAAAATTTGCTCAGCACTTGTTTTTTCTGTTTCAAGACTACCAATGCTGAAGCGTGCGCGTTCGTTACTTTTCTTATCCTGATCAATCTGCTCGCGTAAGCTATTAGCACGGTCGTTTAAATATTTTAAACGCTCGTTTTTAATTTGCTTTTCGCTTTCATACTGGCGAATGCGGGCAACATGCTCATTGATTGCTTTTTGACGAGACGATAAAGTTTTCTCCTTTAAAATTAAATCGGCCTTAAACTTTTCAACACCTGCTTCACGTTCAGCTATTTGAGAAGTGAGCGACAATTTGCGGTCGTTCTCTTCCTCAATTTGCTTGGTTAATTTGTTGAAGTTCTCGCGCTGTTTGTTAACCGTAACTTTGGCGAAATGAACACTCTTCTCTTTGTAATCTTCTTTGATTCTATAATAGTTTTCTGTCTGCTTGGCTTGCTTTTCAAGACTCTTCATGTTCTTTTCAATTTCGAAAAGAAGGTCTTCTACGCGCTCCAAATCAGCATCGGTATCTTCGATTTTCTTGAGTGTCTCTTTTTTACGTTTTTTAAACTTGGAAACTCCCGCAGCTTCTTCAAAAAGCATTCTACGGGAATTGTCTTTGTCGTTCAGCAGATCATCAACCATACCCAATTCAATGATAGAATAGGTATTTGATGCTACACCAGTATCTAAAAAGAGGTTGGTAATGTCCTTTAAACGGCACGTAACACCATTCAACAGGTATTCACTTTCACCAGATCTGTACAAGCGTCTAGTAATGGTTACCTGCGAGTATTCAGTTGGGAGAATGTTCTTTGTATTGTTGATGGTAAGAGAAACTTCGGCCATTTGTTGAGGCGATCGCTGGCTGGTACCATTGAAAATGATGTTTTCCATCTTTTCAGAACGAAGTGCGCTTGTTTTCTGCTCACCTAAAACCCAACGGATCGAGTCTACCACATTAGACTTACCGCACCCATTGGGCCCGACAATACCGGTAATACCCTCATCAAAGTTGATAACAACTTTGTCGGCAAAACTTTTAAAACCCTTAATCTCCAGCTTAGATAATTGCATGAACGTGTAGTGGTTGTTTGTAAAAAAGAACGCAAAGATAATTGCCTGACCTTGCCAATTCAAAATAAAAAATCTGGTATGGGGAATACTTGCTAAATACTCAAAAAACGAAGAAAATTTTGATTAAAAGGTTATTTCAGTACATTTGAATGATGGATAACATTCAAACCTGGATCTATATTGCCCTTGGATTGGTCTACTTTATCAGCAGGCTTAGGAAAAAGCCTGAGGAGCAGGCTCCCCAGCCCAGGAGGCAGCATGATGGTCAAAGCGATGGAAATAGCCCCAAGCCGCTGACTTTTGAAGAATTATTGAAGGAAATAACAGAGGCTAAGGAACCATATACCAGCCCGGCAGCCCCCAGCAGACCAGTGCAGGAGTTTGTCGATTATGACGATGAGGTAGAGGAAGAGAAGGCGCCAACAAGACCTGATTACGACTTTAGAAAACAAGAAACATATAAAACTTTTGAAGAAAATAAGTTTGCTGCTTTTAACCGTCTCTCGTATGAAGACACCATGAAAGTGGAAGACACCAATGTTTCCTTCGGTAAATTTAAAGCCTTTGAAGAGGAGAACAAGCCAACAATCGCCAGTGAAATTATGCATGAATTTTCTGATCCTGAGCGGGTTAAAAGGGCTTTTATTATGGGTGAAATTTTTAATAGAAAGTACGCTTAGGTTCTTTTCTAAGTTACTATCTATATTTTTTGATATGAACCTTACATTCTTAAGCGTAAGGTATTTTTTGTAGGAATTGAACGAATTGACTTAGTTAACTAGCGTAGCATTTTTTGCGGTTACTATTGAGCCTCCAGGCATATTTAAATATGAGTTATTATGCTTAACTTTACCTCCAAATGACTGTACCTAAATACCTTATAAGCAGACTACTACTTGTTAGTCTCATGCTGATCGGCTTCATTGCCAACGCAAGATCCTTGCAGACCACCTCCGATTGTGATCAGTTCAATGTAAAAGTTATTGTTGATCAGAACAACAAGGTCGTTTTGGAGGTGACTGGGTTGAAGGGAAAACAAGTGCTTCATCTTGTTGGAAACAAAGGGTTTGCTAAGCAGAATATAGAAGAAGAAGAGTTAAATAATCTGGGCAAAGGTTCTTATGTTTTGATAGTTATTGACCAGAAGGGCCCAGAAAATTTTTGCCAGAAACATTTTGACTTTACTATAAACTAAAATGCGCAAGTCGATACTTATTTTTAGCGCCTTCCTGACCTTGACCTTGTTTGGAAGCTTCAAATCGTGGGCTCAACCACCCGTATTTTCAGTGACAACAACCTTGGATGCTTGTGGAGCCAATGGAAATGGTCAAATTGAAATTACCTTGACAAGTGCTACTGGGACAGCCACCTTTAGTGTTTTTAGCGGGGCGTTCAATTTAATCAATCAACCTATTTCTGTCGGTTCACCTGTCCTTATTTCAAATTTGGGAGGAACACCAGGAGGTAGAAATTATACAGTAGTTGTTTCAGATGATAATGGTAGCCCAGCTTCGGGTACTACAGTTTTTCTTTTTAGTACGCCATCAATAGATAATGTTTCACCTGTGAATAATACTAGCTGCGTTGCAGCGAATGGGGCAATAAATATTGTTGTCTCTGGTGGTAGTGCTCCGGCAAACCTTGTTTATAATTGGACTGGCCCAGGTGGCCCTTATGCTACTGAAGATATAGCTAACCTAAGTGGTGGTAACTATTCATTAACTGTAACTGACTCCCGAACCGTTTGTCAGGCGACTGCAGGACCTATCGCTATCACAGATCCTTCACCAAGCTCCTTTGGTGTTTTAGCATCCGACACAGATATATGCGATGGAGAGTCCATAACTATTGACTTGGCAGATTCAGAAATTAATCCTCCTGATCCCGCTCCAGGTACAACCTATCAACTCTTTAAGAATGGTAATCCGCTCGGTGCAGCTGTGCCGGGAACTGGAGGAGCACTCGTTTTTAATGTGGCAGCTTCAGAGTTGACACCGGCAGGTTCTCCTTATACTTTTTCTATTGTGGCTTCAAATGGCGTGTGTACATCTGCTAATATGGCTGGTACGCCTGTGGTGACGGTCAATGACATTCCGGTTACGAGTACGATTACAGGCGACAATAGTGTTTGTGCGAGTGAAGCAGGTGTTGCGTACAGTGTTACCTCTAATGTAGGTAGTACGTATGCGTGGATGATTACAGGGGGTGCACAAGTGAGTGGTACTAACACAGCGAGCATTACTGTTGACTGGGGAGCAGCCGGAGCAGGCAATGTTGAGGTAGTAGAAACGAATTCAGGTTGTGTTGGCTCAGCTGTTAATCGTCCCGTTACCATCAATCCACTTCCCGTTACAAGTATCATCACAGGCGACAACAGTGTTTGTGCCAACGAAACAGGGGTTGGTTACAGCGTAGTGAATACTCCGACCAGTACTTACGTTTGGACAGTTCCGGCAGGAGCTTCCATCACCGGAGGTCAGGGCACGAACAGCATCACCGTTACGTGGGGTTCTACCTCAGGCAATGTTAGTGTAGTTGAGACGAATGCAGCGAGCTGCGCGGGCTCAGCCGTTAACTTTGCAGTAACCGTTAATGCGATTCCAACCGCAGCCGTTGGAGCTACTAATGCTACCATCTGTGCAGGATCTTCAACAAATATTAACATAAGCTTTACGGGTACAGCTCCTTGGACTTTCCAGGTGTTTGACGGAACAACTACTTCAGCACCGCAGGTGACTTCATTTGGTTTATCGCTTTTAGTAAACCCGGCAGTAACTACAACCTTCACTATTGTCAATCTTTCAGATGCTACAGGATGTTCAGTAGCAAGCAGCGGATCAACCCAAGTAGCAGTAGTTAACTCACCTGATATAAGCTTAGGTTTAACAGCCACCATTACCAATTTGTGTACAGGTGGTTCTACAGAGATTGTAGTTGCAAATTCACAACTGGGTGTATCATATCAATTACGCAATGATGCCAATGATGCACCCATTGGCGCGCCAGTAACAGGTACCGGAGGAAATATTCAATTACCAACAGGCATACTTACGGCAAACATCACCTTTAATGTATTGGCTACAGTGACTTCATGTCCTCCTGTTGAGTTAACAGCAAAGCCAACGGTTACAGTTTCTGGTACAATCAATAGCAACCTGGCCGTAAATGTGGCTGCCTCCACTTTGTGTGAAGGCAATCAGACCAACATTACCATTATAAGTGCTGAGAACGGTGTATTGTATCAATTAAGAAATGACGCAGACAATAGCTTAATAGGTGCTCAGGTGCCAGGCACAGGAGCAGATCTGGTCATATCTACTGGCTTACTCAACGCCACAACAACCTTTAATATTTTTGCCACCAATGGTTCTTGCTCAGTTGAGCTAGTCAATCAAGTTACGGTTAATATTGATCAAAATCCGGATGCCTCACTTACAGTAAATGGGCCAGGATCAACCATTTGTGAAGGAGGTACAGCAAGTATTAATATAGTAAATTCTGAGCTTGGTGTTTCCTATCAATTAAGAGATGATCTAAGTGGTGATGCGCTTTCAGGAGCTGCCGTTATTGGAACAGGTGGCCCGATAATATTGATAAGCGGTAGCTTAACTACATCTACTGTCTTTAATATTTTGGCAAGCAGCGGGGTTTGCACACCTGTGGAATTGACGACCACGGTGCCAGTTACGGTAAACGGAACCATTGATATTAGCTTAGCAGTAACACCAGCCGCCACAACTATCTGTGAAAACACCGGTACAACAATTGAAATAACAAACCCTGAAGCTGGGGTAAATTATACGCTGCGAAATGATGCAGATAATTCTATTATCAACGGACCCTTTAGCGGTGCCTCTGTGATTTTCAACACAGGGACCATTACAACTACGACTACTTACAATATTTTAGCTGAAAATGCTTCATGTACAGCTGAGTTAACTAATCAGGTTACGGTTCAGGTTGTTAATGAACAAGACCTGAGCCTTGATCTAAGCGCATCAGCGAACCCGGTTTGTGCTGGTGGATCAACATCTATTCAGGTTATTAATTCAGAGGTAGGAGTAAACTATCAACTAAGGTTGCATCCAAGCAATGCACTTGTGGGCACACCCGTTGCAGGTACTGGAGGTATAATTCTTTTGCCAACAGATGTTCTTTTAGTTGATACTGATTTCAACGTGGAGGCATCAAATGGCGTTTGTGCATCGGATGTTCTGACTGAAGTTGTAACTGTCATAATTGGTGTCGGAACAATTGATAATTCATTAGTGACTTCTTCGACCAGTGCCACAATATGTGTAGGCGGAACTACCTTTGTTCAGGTATTGAATTCAGAAGTGGGGGTTTCATATCAATTAAGGAACGATGCTGATGATTCAAATGTAAATGCTGCTGTTACAGGAAATGGTACTACTATTAATTTACCAACAGGGAATTTAACATCAACCACTACCTTCAATGTGTTAGCAGGTAGCGGAACATGCTCTATTGAATTAACGGATACAGAAACGATTACGGTTAATCCTACGCCCTCTACATCCCTGGCAGTTAGTGCCTCAACACTAACAACCTGCGTAGGATCAAGTGTTAATATTACCATTGCTTTAGCGGAGAATGGAGTGTTATATGAGTTGAGAAATGATGCTAACAATGCTGTACTTGCTTCAGGTACAGGAACGGGCATAGACCTGGTATTGTCATCAGGAGTACTGAATGCCAATACAACTTTCAATGTGTTAGCTTCTAATGGAACGTGTTCAGCTGAATTGGCAACCTTGGTTAGTGTTACGGTTAATAATGGGCCAGATGCTTCCAGAAGTTTAAGCGCTTTCCCGACTTTAATTTGTGCTGGAGCTTCATCTGCAATTGTAGTTGCTTCTCAAAACAACATTGTATATCAACTCAGATTGGATGCAGATGATTCTAATGTGGGCGGTGCCTTCCTTGGTAACGGCTTCAGCATTAACCTGCCTACTTCTGATATTGCAACAACAACAACCTTTAATGTGTTGGCAGCTAATATGGATGGTTCTTGTGCTGTAGAGTTGACGCAGACTATTACAATTACTACACGCGCTACGACTGACCCGCTTTGCGGATCGGGTGGTGGTGGACCGATTGGCAATGAGAATTGTACCTTATTCACTACGAATATTGTAGAAACTAAACCAGGCTGTAACGGTGAGGATGATGGCCAGCTTTCTTTTGATATTTCAGGGGGCACACCTTCACCTAACTATACTGTGATTTTGATTGATACAGTTATTGTAGCAGGCTTACCTGTTGTTAATCAGACAAGTGAGACGGGAATCGCTGGAACGCCAATCGTGATAAGTGGCTTAAAACCCGCACAGTATTATTACAGAATTTTAGATGGCTCTGGCAACATTTGTACACTGCCATTTAAGCTCGATCGACAAGCGAATGTAACTGCAGTGCTGGATAATAAGATTGATCCTACTTGTATTGGTGATGCAACAGGCACAGCGACCATATCCATTACAGGGGGTGGTTCTGCACCATACGAATACTCTATTATAGGTGACTTCACTGATGCCCAGCCTTTCTTATCGGGACAAACAATTGCGAACATTCCTGCGGGAACAGCGGCCATCCTGATCAGAGACGATAATACAGATACGTGCCCTGCCGAAGTACTGGTTAATGTTGGCCCTGGATTCCAGGAGCCGGTTTCATTAGTCAGTGCGATCAAGCAAGATGCATCGTGCAACAGTAATGATGGTTCCATCACCGTGACTACTTCAGGTGGTGTAGCGCCATTTACCTATAAGTTCGGATTAACAGGTAGTGAAGAAGACATCAGTGGTCTTCCTGCTAATAATACCTTTACCTCTTTGGCGCCAGGTTCCTATAGCTTGATAGTATCAGATGTTTCTGGTTGCGCACCGAAAACGCTGACACTGCCAACTGTAAACTTCCCGGGTATCGTTACGACAAATTCAATTGTGGCCACAGCCCCGGATTGTGCTGGTAACGGACAGAACGGAAGTATAGCTTTTAATATTGATAACAATTTTGCTGGTCAATTCCAGGTGGCTGTACTTACAGATTTTTCAGTAATACCAACGGATGCTGACTTTGCTACGGCTAGCCCAAACCCGGTGTTTATTCCAAACCTTGCATCTGGCGATTACTTTGTGTGGGTTAAATCTGTGAATGCCTTATGTCCTACACGCATTGATCCTGCCTCAACAAGGTTAAGGGGCGCTGTTCGTGTTACCTTCACAGCTACTGCTGTTAATGAAGAATGCTTTGGTGAAGGGGGAAGTATCGTATTAAGCAATGTGAGTGGTATTCAGGAGCAGGATTATGAATACGTACTGAGCTCAGGTAACCAAACACTTAATGGAAATATTACTTTCACTGAGTCCTTATTGGGTACGGTCATTGAAGGTGTGGTACCAGATGTGTATAGCTTAATTCTTCGACAACCAGGGTCAACACAGAGCTGTGAGTCAACGGTAACTACCGATCTTATTATAGAAGGGCCAAACACAGCACTGGCTATCAGTGACCCCACTACACCAAGACCTCAGCAGGAAACTTCTTTTGAAGATGATCCTACTGCTGCACGCATATTTGTTGTAACAGGTGGTTCTCCGGTTTATTTCATGCAGTTACAAAATGCTTTCGATGAAGTGATTCGTCCGGAGACAGAAGTATTATTGGTAAATACTAGTTACTCTCAACAGTACTCAGGCCTTGGCCCAGGTACTTATACAGCGATTGTTCAGGATGACTTTGGCTGCGTGGCTGAAAAGGAATTTGTGATTGGTGTTAAGACGGATATTTTCATTCCAAATGTGTTTACACCAGACAATGATCCTAATCAGCGCAATGAGGTATTCTTTATAAGAAATCTGGCAGCGGGTTCTAAACTGATCATCAGCAATCGTTGGGGTAATGAAGTTTACTCTTCAAACGATTACCAGAATAACTGGAATGCCGAAGGTGTATCAGATGGTATTTATTACTACAACTTGCAATCAGGTGGCCAGGAGTTTACTGGTTGGGTAGAGATTTTAAGAGGTAACAAGCCTTAACTTGAAATAGAATTTTAATAAAAAAGCCCTTTAGGAAACTGAAGGGCTTTTTTATTGGCTTCTTCGAATACTACAGTCAATGATTCCGCATGGCTAGCGGACGGAAGTCCGAAACTTAATTATACTTAGTCAGCAGCGATCTTACTTAAAAACGCAAGCGTATCAACATCATCTGCATAATCTTTCAGACCAGGCATTTGCGTCTGACCGAAAGGCACTGTACAGAAAGCTTCATTGCCCACAATACATTGAAGTTTTTCGCGCTCTTGAATAATCGTATTAATCAGGTCATCTTCTGAATTGTAATATTGGTAGAATAACACTGAAATAGGGGAGACGAGCCGATCGCTCTCCTGTAATAACAAGTAGCCAGTATCAAGATGTGGTGTTTGGTTAACCAGCAGGATGGCCTTCTGATAGTCATAATTGTTATTGTATTTATGATGATGGATTACATCTTCATACTTCTGCCATTGATCCAGCAGCAAGGGAATTTCAAATCCCTTCGGAATAAAAAGCTTAGAAACGTTTCTGCAGCCTAAACCAAAATAGCTGAAAATATCTTCACCTAGTTTGCTGATATCTTCTTTACTCTCCTTGCCGGTAAGCACTGCACAGGATGTTCTGTTTTTTCTGATAATGTTGGGATACTTACCAAAGTAATGATGGAAGTACCTTGCAGAATTGTCGCTACCTGTGGCTATTACGGCATCGAAAGTTTTCAGAGGGCCATCAACGATTGAATATTGATCGGCAAAATCGGGTGCTATGTTCTTTAATTCCTGCAATATGTTTTTTATCAGTACGCCATCCTTCGAACTTAATTTAATCACGGCATGATGACCACTGATTAAAACACAAAGCAGGTCATGAAAACCAACCATGGGAATGTTGCCGGCCATCACAATGGCAATGCGCTTGCTACTTACTTCCGCTAGTGTATAGGCCTGTACCCACTCTAGAAGGTGTGGTTCGTGCAGCATTGTGCTTATACCCTCTATGGCTTGTTTAACGGAGGCAGGGGTAAACCAGGGATTCTCTGATTTGGCAGCAAAACTCCAGGCTTCCAGTTTCTCGGGGGGCATAGTTTGCAGTACTTGTCCCAACTGGTGAAAAGCCTGAATACGTTGTTGTAAATTCATGAGAAAAATAAACTTTAAGCAGTTAAAAGCTGTTTTTGATTACTGGTTGTGCTGTTCTATTTTTGCAGCACTTTTAAGGACTCAAAAATACGGATTACATGGCGATTATAATTACTGATGAGTGTATCAACTGTGGAGCATGCGAGCCTGAGTGCCCTAATACTGCTATTTACGAGGGAGGAAGGGAATGGAACTGGGCAGGAGGTACAAAACTCACAGCCGTAGAGTTAGAGGATGGAACTGAGCAAGATGCAAAAGCGATGCAGGCACCTGTATCTGCTGAATTCTACTATATCGTTCCAGGAAAGTGTACTGAGTGCACAGGTTTCCATGAAGAGCCCCAATGCGCAGCGGTATGCCCGGTGGATTGTTGCGTGCCAGATCCGGATTACGTAGAAACCAAAGAGGAATTGGCAACAAAGAAAGCCTGGCTGCATCAGGAAGGCTAAAACTTATCGCATTTTAGCTCTTTTGATTAAATAAGTTTGCAAAACATGTTGAAAGCCTGTTGAAATATCGGCCTCTACAAAATCAATTTTAAATTGCTGGCATTGTTGTTTGAGGGCTTGATAAAAGCCCTCAGCTGTTTTGATATAGGCTCCTTTAACATCCTCAGTGTTTACTTTAATACGGTTGCCACTTTCAAGGTCGATGAATTCAACGGGCTTGCTGCCAAAATCGAAATTGTATTCAGTAGCCTTGTCGGTTACGTGAAAAACAATAACCTCATGTTTCATGTGTCTGAGGTGCTGCAAGGCTTTAAACAACTCCTGGGTAGTCTCGTCAGCATCAAAAAAATCGCTAAAAATGACTACAAGCGAACGTTTATGAATTTTTTCTGCAATCTCATGCAGAACCTCACTTAGTTTAGTATCACTGTTGCTGCTCCCTTTCGTTCGGTCCTCCTTCAGTAGCTTTTCCATGTCGATGAAAAGCTTTTCGAGGTGAGAAGGTGTGGATCGAATTTGAGAAAGGGATTCTATTTGGTTGGAGAAGGTGCAAAGTCCGACAGCATCGCGCTGATGTTGTATTAAATAAGCCAGTGCCGCTGCTGCATAAGTGCTAAAAGTTATCTTACCCTTGCCTTGGGCTGGATAGTACATGGATGGGGATTTATCTACGATCAATAAGCAACGCAGATTCGTTTCTTCAGCATAGCGTTTAGTAAAAAGCTTATCTGTTCTTGAGTAAACTTTCCAGTCGATATGTCGGGTGCTTTCGCCTTCGTTATAAAGACGGTGTTCTGAGAACTCGACTGAAAAGCCATGGTAAGGAGACTTGTGAAGACCTGTAATGAAGCCCTCAACCAATTGCCTGGCCAGCAAATCCAGGCTGGCACTTTGCTTTAAATCACTTAGTTTAAACAACACGGGTAAATCTACTAACAAAGCTGCACTGATTAGAATTTTTAATATAGTTTGCTATCAAAAGGCAAAATATTATATTTCGCCCTGACAAACCCAAAAACCAACCCCTTAACCAACAGGATTGTGGAAGATAATAAGGCAAATGGCAGAGAAGAAATCTACTCTGCGAAAGTGAAGGCAGGAAAGCGAACCTATTTCTTTGATGTAAAATCGACTCGTTCAAACGACTTCTACCTAACCATTACGGAAAGTAAGAAGCGCTTTAAAGAAGATGGTTTTACCTATGAAAAACACAAGATTTTCTTGTACAAAGAAGATTTCAACAAGTTTTTAAATGCCCTGAATGGTTCTGTAGCACACATCAAGGAATTAATGCCGGGAGTTGATTTTGAACAATTCGACCGCGAGCGTGAAGCCGACCATGAAGAGGTGACGATTGAGTCTGATAACAATGGAAGCATCCAGAATGATACAGAGCTTAAGTGGGAGTAAAGCCCCCTGACTTTGATAAATTTCAAGAAAAACCTCCGCTTTGGAGGTTTTTTTTTGGATTCTCACAGCTGACTTGGCTAATAATCTGGTCGGCTGCTCCACATACTACGCTTGAGGCTTATATTTGCACCTCATTTTAAATTCGTATTTGTCTATGGCTCTTCAGTGCGGTATAGTAGGTCTTCCCAATGTTGGTAAATCCACCCTTTTTAACTCTATTTCTAATAATAAGGCTGAGGCAGCTAACTTCCCTTTCTGTACGATCGAGCCAAATGTGGGTATTATTACTGTACCAGACCCACGATTGAAGGTATTGGAAGAATTGGTTATTCCACAACGTGTTATGCCAGCTACTATTGAGTTTGTTGACATTGCCGGATTGGTGAAAGGAGCCAGTAAGGGAGAGGGATTGGGCAATCAGTTTCTGGCTAACATCAGAGAGGTTGATGCCATTTTACATGTGGTGCGCTGCTTTGACAACGACAATATTGTCCACGTGGATGGCCGTGTAAATCCGGTAGCAGACAAAGAAATTATAGACACCGAACTTCAATTGAAGGACTTGGAGTCAATAGATAAAAAAATAACAAAGGCAGAGAAAATTGCCAAGACCGGTGACGCAAAGGCCAAAAAGGAGTTACAAGTTTTGCTACAGGTAAAAGAAGCGCTGCTGGAGGGTAAAAACGCCAGATCAGTAGTCTTGGATGCAGAAGATGCTAAGGCCATTGCTGACTTGCAATTATTAACGGCTAAACCTGTTTTGTATGTAGCCAATGTAGATGAAGGATCATTGCATACAGGCAATAAACATGTAGACGCCCTTAGAGCCTTGGTGAAACAAGAGGGTGCAGATGTAGTGATTATCAGTGCGGCCATTGAAGCACAAATTGCCGAATTGGAGAGCGAAGAAGACCGGAAAGAGTTTTTGAAAGAATACGGCTTAACCGAATCTGGCTTAAATAAGCTGGTGAGGGCTTCTTATGCCCTTCTTAATTTAATTACTTATTTTACTGCTGGAGTTCAGGAAGTTAGGGCTTGGACCATTAAGAAAGGATGGAAGGCACCCCAGGCTGCTGGTGTTATTCATACAGATTTTGAAAAGGGCTTTATTAGGGCAGAAGTTATAAAACTGTCTGATTATCAGCAATATAAAACGGAGGTGGCATGTAAGGAGGCTGGTAAAATGGCTGTAGAAGGCAAAGAATATGTGGTAGCCGATGGCGATATCATGCATTTCCGCTTTAACGTATAATTAATACGGTTCTTCCTTTTAAAATCAGTTCTTCTTTTCTAGTTTTATAAACCGCTCAACCTCAATGAGTAGCGGGGGTTCTCGTAGTTATTTTTTTAACCCCAAATTTTTTTTTGCTTGAGAGTTAGGATTGTTTTTTCGTTGAAAAATAGAGGGGCTTACGTCCCTTTCCATCATCAGTACCTGATAGCACAGTTTATCAAAGGTGTATTAGTTTTTGGGTCAAATCCGGACTACAGAAGCTTTTCACTATTTAATTTCTCTGGATTAAAGGGGCAGACTAAAATCAGTCGTAAAGGCCTGCACTTCTACTCCTCAAAAGTAACCCTTGTTTTTGCCTGCACAGACAAGCCTTTTCTGGATTACTTCATGGACCAGCTTTTTAAAATGCGGGAAATTATGGTGGGTAACCTGCAGCTTTCTCCTGAGAGTTATGAAAATGAGGATGCCGTAACAGTGGGTGCTGAAACTAAATTTCTGTGTATTTCACCCATTGTTTTACTACCTGCCATTTTTAATGATGAAAGCAGCAAACGCTTTATCTCACCAGGCACTGATGAGTTTTCAGATTTATTATATGACTCCACCATCAGCAGAATGGAGGCTTCTGGTAAATATTCACCAGAGGCGATTACCTCTTTTTATAAATTCCAATTAGTAGCCGATCAGGATTATTTACAACGCCTGCAGGATTCGCACAAAAAATTTGCACGCATCTATCCCTTATACGATAACGATGTTCGATTTGAAGTAAGGGGTTATACTTTTCCTTTTAAACTGTATGCCGCTACAGAAGTACAGCAATTTATTTACGAAAATGGCTTAGGCCATTATACAGCCAAAGGTTTTGGCATGCTGGATCTGGCCAATAATGATGCTATCCAGCGACATGAAGAAAAGCAGGCCGTTTACGCTTAACGCGGATTTTTATTCAATTGTAAGTAACCCACCAATAAATCTGCCCTTGGTTGAAGTGACTTATAATACACCAGCACCTCATAAAGATTTTCTGTTTCGAAATGATTACCCTCCAACAGATTATTTTTTTTATCTCCCTTCTTAATTACGTATTGATAATTATACCAGCCTTGTTTTAATAAAAGTTCCTTTCTGTATTCCTGTTTTGCAGAATCATAGAGCATCTCACTTTCTTTACTAAAAGGATTGTTTACAAGTTTGCCTTGCAGGTGCACGGCACCATCCATCTTTTTTCCAGTGGATAAAGTAAAAATGGTTTTAATATAATTTTCTGAATATTGAAGTGTGTAATCGTAATTCATGATTACATAGTTGCCATTAAAATCGGGGTACTGCGCATAGCGGTCGTATTGCCTGGATTTATCGGTGCCAACAAATGCAGTATAAGGTTTTGCAGATCTGTCGATCTTGGCCAGGTTCTGTCCTGTATTAATAACCGTGCGAAGATCGATGAAACGATATTCATTGCCGCCATCGTGCATATAGTCTTCATCATTCACTCTGTATTCTATGGCACGCTCAGCTTCTCTTAAAAATGCTGGAGGTACATTGGTAATTAAATTATCCCAACGTTGATTTTGTCTGATTTGCACTTCAAATTGTGTTGAAGCATTCATTACTTCGAGGTTGGGGTATTGAATTGACAGACTAATGCCTTGTTTATCGTTGAGCTGACTGGCACCCGATAAGTCGGTGTTCAAAGAAAGCTGAACTTGCTTACTATAGACCATAAAACGCTTTGAAAAAACTGGTTTGCTATCATCCAGGTAAACAGTAAGCACATAATTACCACTTAGTTTTACTGGTGGAACAATGAACCAATAATGTAAGTAGGGTATGTGGGTATCGGAAGAGAAAGCATATTGGTTAATCGGGAAGCTATTATATTCCATCAGAAAATCCAGGTTGGAGAGGCTGGATTTTGTCCAGTCGGCATTACAATGACTAATACGCACCGTATACGATTGGTAGGCTGTTACCAGGTCGTCAAATTCAAGCCTTAGGTTTTGTTCCTGAAGCGGAACACTGGCTGGTAATAAAACATTGGTAACATCGTTTTTATCGGGATAAAGCTGAATGGTTTTGATGGTGTTTGAAAACACCCCGTCATCCAGCAAATTATAAGATTGTTCTCCCGTTGTAGGGTACGAAAGGGGGGTACAGGAGGCCAGCAAGAAAAGGACAAGTAGTTTCTTCATAAATTCCTTTAAATTAGAAATGTATTCCAACTTTAGAAAAGAAAGTCGTGTCTAAAGAAAGCATGTATACAGAAGAAGAGCTTATTGACGGTTGCCGTAAGGGAGATCGTGCGTGTCAGCACCTGCTATACAAGCAATTTAGTAAACGTATGATGGCGGTATGCCTGCGTTACTCCAAATCTGTACCAGAGGCGGAAGATGTGTTACAGGAGGGTTTCGTGAAGATATATCAACACTTGTCGAATTTTAAGGCTCAGTCGCAACTCACAACCTGGATGACCAGGATTATGGTTAACACGGCTTTAAACATGCACCGCAAGAAACTCTATCTCTTTCCAATGGTAGATGTTGAAGAAGCCCCTTTGGTGGCCAATGCCGAAAGTCTGAACAATTTGGCTTTTGAACAGTTGCTGGATATGATACAATCATTGCCCCATGGTTGTCAGTTAATTTTTAACATGTATGCGGTAGAGGGCTATACGCATCAGGAAATAGCCGGACTTCTAGGTATATCGGAGGGAACATCAAAATCTCAATATGCCAGGGCCAAGGAGTTGTTGCGAAAACAATTGCAACAGGAAGAAAACAGATTGAAGTATGGAGACAAGTGATAAGCAGGAGAACTGGATTAAAAAATTAAGCGAAGCTGAAGTTGCGCATTCGGATGCCGTATGGGAAGGTATTGAAATGCAACTTGACAAAGATGATGAGGTGAAGCGCTTGCGCAAGACCATATTGCTATATAAGTGGCTTGCAGCCGCCTGTGTTTCATTAGCATTACTTTCTGGCGCCTACACTTATTTCGGAAATGATGCAGAAACATCATTTAATCAACAATTGACTCAGGAAAACAATACGAAGTTTAATGAAGGCAACATTAGCCCTCAAGATTTCAAAGAAACTGGAGCAGATAATTCTTCCGCTGATGTTGCATCGCTTGAAAAACAAGTTGGAAAGTTGAGTTCAACAAAGGAACACTATACTCATGCATCAACATCTGAAGCCAATACTTTAAAATCAACAGCGGCTTTCGCACAAGAAAGCGCTCAAGGCGTTTCAAATAATCCATATTTACGGATGACCACCACTGACTATGGAAAGTCATTGAAAGAAGTGCTAGCAAGTGCAAGAGGCGGATTTACTTCTTTTAATAATACCACGCTTAACAATCAATTAGCAGCAGAAGAAATAAAATCGCCCATCGTAAAAGAAGATAAACAATTGATTGCCGCGGTTTTACCCACTGAAGAAAACGCTGAAGAAGAAGAGAATAAAAAAGGAAGCGAACAATTCTGGACTGCTGTAGGCTTTGCGGCTGGTACCTTTAGTAATACAACACCCACCAGCCCTGGCGCTGCGGCAGGTGCGCTCAATAATTCATTTGCCGGACAAACAGCAGCAGCAGAAAGTAACTCCCCTGGTTATACCTATGCAGTTAATTTGATGGTAGGTACAAAAGTTTCGCAACGATGGGTAATACAGGGAGGTATGAGCTATATATCGCAAAGTTCAGATTATACCGCAACTTCAGTAGTAGCAGACCCTGTTCAACAAACATTAAAGGCGGCCTCTATTAATCAGTTTGAGAAAAACGAAGATGCTAAATCGAACATACTCACCACCAGCCCTTACACAGTTAATAACAATATCCAGTTGATCAGTTTCCCTATGCAGGCAGGCTATATTTTAATGGACAGGAAGGTTGGTTTTCAGATTAATTCAGGATTTTCTACCGACTTATTTTTACAAAACACCATTACACCCCAAGTTGAAAACCTGGAGAAATCCACACAGGGAAGAGGGGATGATTCGCCTTATAAGGCCTTTAACATAAGTGGTTTGGTAGGCACAGAGCTTAGTTATCGTTTTGGTGACCACTACCGGCTAGCCTTATCTCCTGGTTTACGTTACCCTTTCAGTTCTATCTATAAATCTGATTTAGGTGTCAAATCAAGCCCCCTTACTTTTGATGTGGCGGTGCGATTCCGATATATTTTAAAATAAGCTTCCAACCATTTGTTTCCAGGGTGTGTCTAACAGATTAAACCCCTCATTATGGAAACTTTAGAAAACAGATTGCAAAAAAGGGTGCACATATCACTTTATGCGCTGTTATTCCTAATGATTTTATTAGGCTTGAGCGTATTGCTTGAAAGATTTGCAGTTTAAACCTAAACCTGTTGAATTTTTTGGGTTTGTATTTGGGTAATGGGCTGCCGGCAACCGAACGTAGGCTCTGGATTCGGACTGGTAGCCCTTGCTTTTTTACAGCGTATCTATTGTTTCTGCCAGTTCATCCCACTTTTTATTGATCACCTCTAATTTTTGTGTGATAATCGCCAACTCCTGTTGCAGTTTCTGAAGTTCATTAAAGTTGCCGAAAATTGCAGGATCAGTCATTTTCAATTCTACTGTCTCTTTTTGTTTTTGTAAGGCCTCCATATCGGCTTCAACCTTCTTCATTTCTTTTTCAAGGGCCTTCAAACGATTTTGATTGTTGTCGCTCTTAGGCAACTCTTGTTTTTTTTCAACTTTCGGTGTAGGCTGTGCTTTAACGGGTGTTACAATGGCCGCGGTCTGTTGTTTTTTCCAATACTCGTATTCATCATAAGTACCAGGGTATTCTTTTATCTGCTTGTCTTCTATATACCAGATTTTATTAGCTACCTGACTTACAAAATGTCGGTTGTGAGAAACTACAACAAAGCTTCCTTCATATTGCTGAAGTGCTTGTATCAGAATGTTTTCCGAGATGAAGTCAAGGTGGTTAGTAGGCTCATCGAGTAATAAGAAGTTAGCTTCTGATATCAAGGTTTTGGCAAGAGCTACTCTCGATTTTTCACCACCGGAGAGTACTTTAATTTTTTTGTATTGATCATCATCAGAAAATAAGAAACAGCCCAATACATTTCTTAATTCTTGTTCTGTTTTACCAGAGCCAGCCTGTTTCATTTCTTCAATAATCTCATTATCGAGTTTCAATGACTCAAGCTGGTGCTGTGCAAAAAATCCCTGAATAACGTTGTATCCCAGGCTTCGTTCACCTTCAATTGGTTCGGTACCTGAAATAATACGCAGCACGGTAGACTTACCCTTGCCGTTAGCACCAATCAGTACAATTTTATCACCGCGTTCAATGGTGGCATTACTGTTTTTTAAAATCTCCAGATTACCATAGGCTTTTGATACATCTTTTAAAGTAATGATGTAGCGGCCCGGTTGTTGTTTAAAACGGAAACGAAAGTTAACAGCAGCTGTATCATCGACCACTTCTTCAATAAGATCCAGTTTATCCAATGCTTTTACCCTCGACTGTACTTGTCTGGCCTTGGTAGCTTTTGCTTTAAATCGTTCTATAAAACGCTCGGTCTGTCTGATCTTGGCCTGCTGATTTTCGTAGGCACCATTTTGAATTTCTTTCCTCAACTCTTTTTCTTCCAGATAGAAAGAGTAATTACCTTCGTAAGTAATCAATTGACCTTGCGTGACCTCAACAGTTTTAGTAGTAACGTTGTCCAGGAAATAGCGATCGTGTGAAACCACCATAACAGCACCCTCGTAATTGCGTAAATAGTTTTCCACCCATTCAATTGAAGGTAAGTCCAAGTGGTTGGTAGGCTCATCAAGCATGAGCAAAGAAGGCTTTTCTAACAGTAGTTTAGCAAGCATAACGCGCATGCGCCATCCTCCCGAAAATTCGCGTAGCGGGCGATGAAGATCCTGGGTTGTAAAACCTATTCCTTCCAGAATCTCTTCGGCCTTGGCTTGCATAGAGTAGCCATCCAGTTGCTCAAACTTTTCCTGTAGATTGGTTAATTTTTCAACCATTTCATCCGAGTACTCAGTTTCAAGCTTGTGCAAAAGCTGTTCAATCTGCCTTTGGGTGTCTACAGCCTCCTTAAATGCCTCCATGGCTACCGTTACAATCGCATCATCGGATTGGTAAGAGAGCAGATCCTGATTTAAAAAACCGATGGTGCAATCGTTGCTTTTGCTTACAGAACCGGCATCAATGGTATATTCTCCGTGAATGATTTTTAATAATGTTGATTTACCACGGCCATTCAAGCCAATTAACCCGATTTTATCTTTCGGCTTAATAAACATATTGGCATTTTCGTATAAGGCACGCCCCCCGATAAAGTAAGAAAGGTTGGTAATGGAAATCATAGTGCAAAAATAAGCAAAGCCTTTTGCCAAGCAGCATCAGGTGTGTGAACCACTTACAGAAAAACGTGTTAATTAGCGTATTGAATGTCTTATTTTCGTTTAAAATTCAGAGCTATGAAGAAAATGATCATACTGTCGCTAGCGGCCCTGGTGCTTTGCTGCAACAGTGCAACAAAAGAGGTAAGGAGAATCACACCTGAGGGTGGGGAAGAAGCCATTACGGAGTACGCTAAAACGCTCCCTTTGGATAAAATAAAGATGCCTGCAGGCTTTGCCATTGAAGTATATGCGGAGGTAAGCAATGCCCGTTCGATGGCCATGAGCCCTGAAGGAACACTGTATGTAGGCAATAGAAATGGCGATAAGGTGTATGCGGTAATGGATGTTAATGGAGATTATAAAGCTGACAAACGCTGGGTGATTGCCTCTGGCCTGAATATGCCCAATGGTGTTGCTGTAAATGATGGTGACTTGTATGTGGCTGAAGTGAGTCGCATAACCCGGTACGATGATATTGAAGCTAACTTAGGGAAGGCCATCACGCCAGTAGTTGTAAAGGATGACTTTCCTACTGAAACACACCATGGTTGGAAATACATTGCTTTCGGACCAGACGGAAGACTGTATGTGCCTGTAGGTGCACCATGCAATATTTGTAAATCAGAAAAAGAAATCTATGCCTCCATTACATCAATTAAAAAAGATGGTAGCGATTTGCAGATTTATGCCAATGGTGTTCGTAACTCCGTAGGTTTTACTTGGCATCCCGAAACCAAAGAAATGTGGTTTACGGATAATGGTCGTGATATGCTGGGTGATGACACACCGCCTTGTGAATTGAATCGCGTAGTATCAGCCGGATTGCATTTCGGATATCCATATTGCCATGCAGGTACCATCAGTGATCCTGAGTTTGGTGAAGGCCAGCCTTGCGATAAGTTTACAAAACCTGCGCAAACTTTGGGCCCACATGTTGCCCCATTGGGACTTAAATTTTATACAGGTGATAATTTCCCTGAGCAATACCGTGATCAGCTGTTTATTGCTGAACATGGCAGCTGGAATCGCACAAATAAAATCGGTTACCGAATTAGTATGGTTAATGTGGAGAACGCAAGCACAGCGACTTCATACGAAACCTTTGCCAGTGGTTGGTTAGATGAGGCAGAACAGAAGTCGTGGGGTAGACCCGTAGATGTACTCGTACTGAAGGATGGTTCAATGCTGGTATCAGACGATCAGGCTGGGGTGATTTATAGAATTTTTTATAAGGGTTAATACCAGGTTGCAGATAGCCCTTACATTAAATGATCTTTTCTAATTATGAATTGATCCTATAGTAATAAAACTTTAGTTCGCTGAATATTTATTTTGTCGGACACTTAAAGATATTTACTATGGAACTCATTGGAAAAAATAAGCATCTTGTCTGCCATTTTGATCCGAAAAATAAGGTGTTGCATTTGATTTTTGAAGGTGTAGTGAACACCGATCTCACGAAAGAGGTAACAACAAAAATTATTGAATTCACAAAAAAAAACCAAGTCTTAGGTGAGTTTGTGGATCTGTCAAAAATGACAGGTACATTTACTCACTTAATTGAATATCTGACAAAAGAATATTATCCAAAGATGTTGGCGCAAGGCATGCAATGCGAAGGCGTTGTTGTTTCAAAAGATGTTTTCACCAAGTTTGCTGCGGATGCACTTATTAAAAAAATGGGCAACTTTGTGATGCAAACATTTCAGGATAGAGAACAGGCCTTGCTATGGGTTCTTGAGAATTCGAAGCAGAAAGTTTAGATTTTATATTCTATCCTTAATAAATAATAAAGCCTTCAGGTTTCAGTCCCTGAAGGCTTTTTAATATTTTATTGGTATTTAATCCGCTTTTTACCTTTGTAGTGCAGCATGAGTTAAAAATCATCGGCTATGTCTTCAACCTCCTTCTTCTTGTCGTCTTTCATCTTTTTCAGAATCGGGAATGAGGTGTAGGTAAGCTCAATCTTGTCTTTCTCTACTGCTTTAAAAGTTAGCGTCAGGTTTTCAGCTTTCCAGAAGTATTGTTCATTGCGCAAATCCCATTCAGACTTACCCAAAGCCAGTTCCATACCTTTCATCAGGCGTGTATCTTTTACGGTAACTACTTTAATAATATAAATCAGACCTTTATAGGTGGTGAGTTCCACCGCTTCTACAATCACATCGCCAATATTTTTGTAAGCAGGATAGTCTACCGCATATATCTTAGAAAGCTGTCCTTCTTTATTTGTCGACTCACTTTTAAACGTGGCACCTTTGATAGAATCAATCGGTGTGCCCAGCTTAATATCTTTAAAACCATTGCGTTTTTCTAATTCTACTGAATTTTGCGCAAGAGCGCTTCCGGATAACAGGAACAATGTGAAGTAAATGAGTGATCGTTTCATGCGATAAGTGTTTTTGTTGGAACAGCCAGACTTATTAAAGTCCTTTTAACAGACGGTGTGCATGGCCATTTCATTCTGTTTAGTAATATTGTTGTAGAAATATACAAAAATCATGCAACGTCCCGCTTTCGATGACATTTTCATGGAATTGGCTGTCAATTTAGCCAAACGCTCTCATTGTGTAAAGCGGCACGTGGGTGCTGTGCTCACCAAAGAAACACGAATTATATCGATAGGTTATAACGGACCTCCTGCGGGTACACACAATTGCGATGTTGAATTTCCGGAAACGGGATGTCCTCGCGATTCAAAAGGTGGCTGTTCACTGGCGCTTCATGCGGAGCAGAATGCCATCCTGTATGCCGTAAAGAATCAAACCTCTGTAGACGGTGCTACGCTTTATGTAACGCTCTCACCCTGTCTGGCCTGTGCCCGTATCATTTATACCATGGGCATTCGTAAGGTTATCTACCTGAAGTCGTACGCGGCCTTTAAAGGTTTACCTAACGATGAGGGCGTTGATTTTTTAACACGATTTGGGGTGCAAGCTGAGCAATACGCTGGCGAACTGACCAACGTGACGCACATGATCTAGGTATTGCAGTAATTTACTTAGACACCTTCTCCAGATCATTAATTATCTTCAGCGCCACTGCTTTAGCCTGCTTTGCTTTAGCAGCTTTGAGTACTGTAATGGTACGTTTTGCTGTTTCAATCAGTCCAACAGGATTCTTATCTTGTCCGTAGCTGCCCAAGCACCACTCAATATCCTGCTGAAGCTTTTCTTCGATGTTCAATTTTTTAAGTACATCCAACGCAGCCTGACTTGCTTTGTCAATAGTAATGGATGAAGTACTTGCTTTTTTCTTTGGAGCAGACTTTTTAGCAATTGTGCTTACCTTCTTTTTTGTAGTGGTTGTAGATTTTGCCATCGTTTCATGCTTTGGTTACATGAGAAAATTACGATGTATGGTGGGAAGAAGGAAGGAGTTGAGACATTTAATCTCTGCAAACGATTTTATAAATAAGAAAAAGAGGTGTGATGGTGAGATGTTGACCGGTCATTACAACAATCCAATGTTAAGTCGATTGTGGATAACTCTATAAACAAAGCTGTGGTGTTGAAGAAATGGGAGAGAGGATTTATGAGTAGTGTGAATGCTGGGCGCTTATAAAAAACGAAGGGGAAGAAATCCTAGATTACTTCCCCTCGCAAAGTCTTTAGGTTATACCTAATTACTTCTTCTTCTTGGCAGCCTTCTTAGCAGTTTTCTTTGCTGCTTTCTTTGCTGTCTTCTTAGCGGTTTTTGCCATAGCGCGTAAGTGTTTAGTTTAAAAACTGATGAAAAGTTATAACAAAAAATTAATCTGCAAAAATTTTTACGAAAAAATTTTCAAGTGCGATATTTTTTACATGATTGTTCATCGCAACTTTATGATGAACAATCATCAAACGATGTTGACTTCCATGTGAAGTTTAATCCCAAAATCTGATTCGACACTCGCTTGAATTTTTGTTGCCAAGGCAAGAATATCTTTACCTTTTCCAAGCCCGTAGTTGACCAATACAAGTGCTTGTTGTTTGTGTACGCCCACTTTATCAAAGGTCTTTCCTTTCCACCCGGCTTGTTCAATAAGCCAGGCTGCCGGTACTTTTACATGTGCGTTATCAACAACAAACATTGGTATCGCAGCATACTTTAGTTTTAATTTTTCGTATTGCTCAAGTGCAATGGTGGGGTTCTTAAAGAAGCTTCCGGCATTACCGATCTGTGTTGGATCAGGAAGTTTTGATTGACGAATTGCAATGACAGCATCACTTACAGCCTTTAGTGATAACTCATTGATATTCATTTTCGTAAGAAATTCTTTGATAGCACCATATTCAGTTTTGATGATATGGTTCCGCTTACTGAGTTTAAAGCAAACATGGGTGATGAAGTAACGATCTCGGCCTTCGTTTTTGAAGTAACTTTCGCGATAACCAAAGGCACATTCCTGGTTAGTGAAGTCGCGGTAATCTCTTTTTTCGAAGTCAAAAGCAGTAACCGTTTCTATAACATCTTTTACTTCAACACCATATGCTCCGATGTTTTGCATGGGTGCGGCACCCACCGATCCAGGTATCAACGAAAGGTTTTCAACACCACCCAATTGTTGTGTAACACAGTATAAAACGAAGTCATGCCAGCCTTCACCCGCGCCAACTTTTAACCAGCAATGGTCATCGTTTTCTTTCAGAATCTCTATTCCTTTGATCTCGTTTTTAATGACAAGACCATCAAAAATTTCTTTTGTAAAAAGCAAATTACTGCCTCCACCAAGCACCAACCGTATCTCTTTTTGAATGAAATCGAGTTCAAGTAAAGCTTTAAGTTGATCAGCTCGTTGAATGGTGACGAAGTAACGTGCGGTGCATTGAAGACCAAAAGTATTGAGTTTTGTAAGATCAACGTTTTCCTGCAAGTGTATCATCCAAAGTAATTAGTCAGCAATTTGCTAAAAAATATCTGACCACCATTCATCTGACCTCTGCAGAAGGTAAATGGATAATAAACAAAGTTGATCTCTCAACTTAGGGTTTTGTCATCGCTTCCACTTCAGGTTTGGATAATTTAAAGATGCAAATGCGCGGGAAGCGGCCTGCCAGGTAGGTTATACCACATACAGCCAGACCCTCATCGCTCGTCTGTATAAGACTACCCACTTCAAAGGGATTAGCAAATCCAAGATAACGACTGCCTGTAAAGGCTCCATCATCTCCGTTATACGCTAAAAGTGCGATTTGTCTGGTTTGTGTATTAGAAGCGAAAATGATACTCTCTTGCTGATTTATGGTGTGTTGAAGGAGTTTTACTGTTGCATTAGGTGCAAGTTCGGGTAGGGTGAATCCACCTAACTCAGTGCCTATGGTAATTCCACTGGTCGATAGATTGACTTGTGGCAGCAGGAAGTTATCACCAAAATTAAAACGTGAAGCTGCAAACTGACCAGCACCCACTGGCATCAGTGCACTAAAGCCGCCATCATCCTGCTGGCCGTAAACAATACCTGATGGATCATCTGCCCCGAAGTTGGTGAAGACAAGAGAGAAGGTATAATTATAAAAGCCGTTAAAATAAAGGGCACCACCAGTGGCACGGCCAATAGCAAAAGGAAACTTCCGGCCACCTTGTATAAAATGGTTGATGATGGGCTCTTCTGTTTCATCACCCACACCAATACTGAAACCTGTAGGTCCGGCACCAATTGAACCCGTAGCACTGAATTGTGTAATGTCCATCTCTTTGTCTTCATTGTCATAACTGAGTAGCAGTATGTTATTACCGTCTGCGTTAATGGCCAATGGATACGTAAGTCCGAGTGGTGTAATGGCGCCATCAACCTCGCCATTTGCATTCAATCTGACTAATTGTGCTTGTTGCAGGTTAGTATCCATGCAAACAAAATGGTAAGCACCATTAATCAAAAGCAAGGGACCTACAGGATTCACATATTGTTCATCAAAATCGTCCACTTCATTAACAATTTGTCCTGTCTTATCTACCTTCAACAGGTAGATGCCTGTAAAATTATTATCCACCAAACGTTTGCCGGCCAACACAAGGTAGCCCTCATCGCTGGTTTGTTGCATATCAATGGGGGTGAAGGCAGCATTGAAATCGGCATTATCATAAATTCTGAAAAAACTTTTTTCTTCTAAAGTCAGGTCAGCTTTCTCCAGACAGGCAGATAAGAGTAAAGTAAGCGGAAGGAAAATTCGTATGATAAATTTCATGGGATTAACGATCTAAGGTTTTAAAGCCACTGGCGAGGTAACGCATGGGAAAGAGACATCCGAAAGAAAAAACAATGTTGTTGAGTTTGATATCATCTAAAGCATCACCAACACCCGCAAGACGATCGTTTTTATAACGATTTTCAGTTGAATTGGCTAAACTCATGCCTATTCTGTAGTTGCCTTCAAGTGTAAGTCTAACATTCCCCAGGTTGTAATTGACACCTGCACCTGCCGATATACCCCAATAGTTTTTAGCAAACAAATCTTCGGCACCAACCAGGATGGGCTCATTCTCAAACTCATTAAGGCCACCAGAAGCATAGTCAATACCCTTTACGGTTACCGCTTTATTTGCATTAACCAACATCGCATAATAAACACCCGCCTGTACAAAAGGTCTTAATACACTGCCCGCAATATCGTATTTAACAAGCAAGGGTAATTCTGCATAATCAACTTGTTGTTCTTGTTGGTAATTAAGTGTTAAAAGATTGGTTGGGTTGATGGCATCCATCCATTCATATCGGTTTGCATATTCAAAACGCGAATGGAAATAGGTGGGCTGTACACTAATGGAAAAACCTCTGGTATAAAAGGTAACCTCTAATGCCACTTGGCTACCGGTGAGATTAAAGTTTTTATAAGATTTATCAGCTACGATGGCATTGGGTGGAGGTACGATGATTGAATAAGATTCTTGCACTTTGGCTTGTGTAAGATTTGTGCCTGCTTTAAAGCCTAACCAAAACTGCTTCTGTAAAAATGGGTTACTTTTTTTAGCGGCTGCAGTCCCGGTAGGATTTCGTTTATTCACCTTGCGTGCCTGGGCGTAAGCCTGCAAGCTTAACAAAGCCGAAATCAAAAAGAGGAGGTAGTATTTTTTCATGTAGGGGTAAGGTTGAGGGTGGGTTTGGTAGATTAACGGATCACGAGTTTTTTATTTTCTTTAAAAAAGCCTGAGGTAAAAGCACACACATAGGTACCGGGTTGTAAGCCCTGAAGGTTACCCTGTGCTTCGTGATTACCTGGTTCATAAAATCCTTTTACGAGTAGTTTCACTTCTTTTCCCTGGTTATCTAATAATTTAATAGAAACCTGATCGGCATGATTAACCTTAAATTTTATATTTACCAGATCTCGGGTAGGGTTGGGGTATAAACTTTCTAAGGCAAATCGACTGCTTACAAAACCTTCTGCGCCTGCAATAACATCATTGGCCAATGGAAGCGGTTGATAGTTGACACCCTCAACACTGCCATCGATAAAATTACCGAAGAAGATATCATTGTTCAATACAGTTTTATCAACCAGCATCCAGTCTTTCAAAAGGTTCGCATAGATTTGCCTGTAATCGTATTGCATCTCCACATTATCTTTAGTGAGGTCAGGCACCTTACCAACCACGCCCGGTTGCACACCTTTTCCAAAAATGAAAATAGGCCCACCCGTACCGTGGTCAGTCCCGTAACTTCCATTAGAGTAAATGCGTCTGCCAAACTCTGAGGTAGTCACGCTCAGTACGCGATCTTCTAAACCACGCACACGCAAGTCGCGCTGAAAGGCATCCATAGCAGAAGAAATATGATACATGAGTGCTGCGTGTACCCCCATGGTTGGATCATAACTTGTTACCTGATCGGCATGGGTATCGAAGCCACCAATCTTTACCAGAAATACTTTTGTTTTACAACCACCTGCTAATAAGCGGGCAATCATTTGCAATTGTGCAGAAAGGCCATTGCGCATGCTGCCCTGGGGTGCATTAAAGGGATAGCGCTCAGGATAAGTAATACTGCTGGCACCACCTGCCAGGTAAACTTCATATAGCCTTTGTGCATAATCTTTGGATTTATTTTCCAGCCCTAAAATCCACTCCATCTCTTTATAATATGGAGAACCAATCAAATGCGCAGGTGGTATGCCTAAAGGATCTAAGCTGGCATCTTCCTGGAAACCCTCCAGTTCGGAAACAAGTTGTGCAAAGCCTTGCGGGTTATCCAAAGAAATAGAGGTGGGGATGTTCCCTTCCTGATGAAAAATGAGCGACAAATCATTTCCGGTTTCAATGGCCAGCGGATCTGGCATTTCTGCATTCGGAAAATCATCGGGATAAGCATTGGGTGCATACTCTTTACCCAAATAGCGACCTAACCAGCCGGAGGAAAAATAATCATCGGAGTTTCCTCCCATAAATGAGATGTCGCGGCCTCTGAAATGCGAGCCATTATTATTTTTGTACGACACACCCTGCACAACCGTCATTCTTCCCTGATCGTACAAGGCTTTCATGTGCGCCATGTCTGGATGAAGTCCTACCTGACTATCTGATGGAAGTGTTCCATCGAGCATAATCATTTTGCGTGTGGAATTTTTTGAAGGTATGGCGATGTTGGGCCTGGCATTGTAATACAATTCGTAAGCATCTACAGGTATGATACTATTGAGTCCGTCATTGCCACCATGCATTTGCAGAATAATAAGTACCCGGTCGTTGGTGCTTTGTCGGGCCATGCGGGTTAAAGCATTTTCAGCCATCACATTGAAAGGAATGTTAGCCAGTGTGAATGGTATACTTACCGCGATGGGTAATTTTTTCAGGAAATTTCTACGCTTCATATAAATGGTTTACTGAAGTTGATACTCAGGTGTTTGAAGCAAGACGTTAAACAGTCTTTGCAATTGTTCTGTAGCTGTGCCTATGCCGACACCGCTTGTCCAGCGTTGTGTCCAGGCGGCTTCAGGATCCGGATCAATATCGGATAAGAAAACGTGCAGAAAATATTTGAGTCTTTCAGCGGTAATACCAGATACATTGTCATCCGCAGTTTCATCAAAAGTCAGGCTATCGCTTACTGGTAAAAAATATCTACAGAGTTCAATGACTAGGTCTTTCGCATTACCAGCAATGGCGTCAGGCACATTATCCTTTACAAACTGGTAGACATCAATTTTTAACAGACTATCTGACATCGGGTTAACGATGTTGCGAATAAAATCGTAACGTCTTGTCAGGTAATTAACATTGATCCAGCTTCTGTGGTAAATGGGAAACTGATGATAGGCCTCATAACCGGCTACATCGAAAGGTTGGAAGAAATTCATGCCCTGGTTATCGGCAACACTGATTATTTCTCCGGTAATATTATAAAAGGATGTTAGGTCAGTACTTTGATCAGGTATGCTTATACCAAAAGAGCCAATTGTGTTTAATACCAACTCTAAGGGTGATTTAATAATGCCACCGTAAGCATCATCGCCAACTCCGGGAGCGGCATCATAAAATACTTCACTGCAGAGCAGGTTTTCGATCAATGTTTGCAGTTTAAAACCACTGCTTGTAAAGGTATTGGCCATCTCTTCAATAATGGTACTATCAATGGCAGGAGTAATTTCATGATAGATAAAGAAGCGGTAAAGTTTTCGGCAAATGTGTTTGGCAGTTTCTGGTTGTGCATAAATTAAATCAACCAACTGGCGTATTTCATCTAAAGCACTTTCCTCAGTGGCACGATTGCCATTGAGTAGTAAAGGATCAGGCGTGATGATTCCTGGCATCCTATTGCTGAATGTTTTCGGGTCGTTGTCATGACCAGAGGCGTCTAGAACATTACCTCTTACACGTCCGCGTGGTAGTTGAGTTTCCGGATCAAGTGTTACAGTTGCTTCCGTAATCGCATCAAAATCTGTATTGGTTGTCCAGCCGGAAAGCACACGCGCAGCAGCTTGCACATCTTGCTCCTTATACACTATATAGTCACCTTGTTCAGTGGCTTCCGGAAGCGATCCTTCGAGTCCGCGACCAATAGAATAAAGTTCGAAAAGTTCGCGTGCATAATTTTCATTCGGACTCCCCTTAACATTCAGGTTGCCATCGAGTAAAGCAATCATGGCATTGTCTACACTTACTTTTACCGTCAGGTTTTTAAAGTTAAGTGCTAAGGGCGGTGGCGGAACAGGAAGATCCGGAAAAGTCGGGGGCGGCATGTCGTCCAGCGCAAACATGCGGTATAAGGCATTTTGAAAATAGAGTGATCGGCTATTACCTACCTTTTCCTGAATGGTAGTGAAGTGCGTATGCAGAAAATAAACAATTTTCTCGCGAGCACTATACGCCAGCTTTTGATTTGCAGGCAAACCAGCGGCCATCATTTGTGCTACAAACCAGCGTTTAAAGGCCTCTTGTAGTTCACCATCCATCTGATCGGCTGCATAAACGCCAGACTCCACCCATTCCTGATTTGTTTGCGGATTGATGGGTAAGGGTGGATCTGGTAGTGTTTGTCTAAAAAGAAGAGAGATGGCTTGTCGCGGAGTGAGGTCTTGAAAGCTATCTTCAATATCTTGTTTGGTGAAACCGAAGGTGCATCTTCGCAATAAGTGAAGAGCCCTTTTATAACCTAAAGGGTCATTTAATTCAATGAGGGGCATAGATAAGTTTTAATCGAAGTTAATACATGTGTACTATTCATGGAATTAATTTCTCCGGTTGAACGGTTATATAAGCCGATATTTGTTTGTTTTTTACTGTAGGTATGATTTACCAAAATATTTAGCCGCATTTATAATATGTTTGGGAGTAATTAATCTATTAAAAAATGAAATTGATAGAATGCCCACGTGATGCTATGCAAGGTCTCCATGAGTTTATACCCACGGAAGATAAAGCGCGCTATATCAATCAGTTACTGAAAGTTGGTTTTGACAGCATTGACTTTGGCAGTTTTGTTTCTCCTAAGGCCATTCCACAGCTACGCGATACAGCTGAAGTTTATGCACAACTGGATTGGCAGAATAGCTCTTCCAAATTATTGGCCATTGTAGCAAATACCAGAGGAGCGAAGGATGCGATAAACTTTGAGGGTATTTCTTATTTAGGGTTTCCCATGTCTATTTCCGAGACTTTTCAACAGCGCAACACTAATAAATCAATTGCGGAAGCACTAAATGAATTATCGGAGATAAAAAATTTGTGCGATAGCAAGAATAAAAAACTGGTAGCCTATGTAAGCATGGGTTTTGGCAATCCTTACAACGACCCTTATGCAGTTGATTTAGTTGGACAGTTTGTGGACATTTTGGTTACACTAGGCGCTGACGTTATTTCACTGGCAGATACAATAGGTGTATCTACGCCAGATAATATCAAGTACCTGTTTACTTCACTGTCAAAATCGTATCCTTCAGTAGAGATTGGGGTGCATCTCCATTCAAACCCTGCTACAGCCCTGGAAAAAATACAGGCAGCCTATGAATCAGGTTGTAAGCGCTTTGACGGTGCACTTAAGGGTTTGGGTGGTTGCCCGATGGCAGACGATGCATTGGTGGGCAATATGGCAACCGAAACTATTCTTGCTTATTTGGATGAAAAACAGGTTAAAACAGGAATTAACCATCAGGCTTTTGTTGAAGCAATGAAAATGGCATCAACTATATTTCCTGTACACTGAGTTTGGCATAATCATTGAAGTTTTAAACAGAATTTTATATTTTAGTTGGTATGAGAAAGATAGCATTAGTAGTATTTACGTTTTTATCGTTTGGTGTGTTGGCTCAAACTTCAAGGGAGTATACACAAAAGGGCAGGGAGTTGATTGACAAACGTGATTACATGGAGGCCATTCTTAATCTGAATAAGGCTATTGAGTTAGATGCCAAAAACTCAAGTGCTTATTTTTTAAGGGCAACTTTGAAAGAGAAGTTTGAAGACCTGCATGGTGCAATGAAGGATTACAATACAGCCATTGAAGCAAATCCAAAATCTGCTGATGCTTTTTTCGCCAGAGGTAATGTGAAGATGCGTTTGCAGGATTATTATGGAGCCATCGAAGACTTTTCGGCAGCCATTGCAGTAAACGAAAATTTTGTGGAAGCATACTTCAGCCGTGGTAAAGCCAAACAATTGTTGATGGCTTACGAAGATGCCATAAATGATGTAACAAAAATTATTCAGATTAATCCTAAAAGTGTTGACGCTTATTATATGCGCGGCATTTTACGCATCGATTTTGGAGATATGAAAAACGGTTGCCTTGATTTAAGCAAAGCGGGTGAACTGGGTGACTTACGTGCTTATGAAGTTATTAAAGAGAAGTGTAATACGAAGGTAACAGATAATGATTAAAGTGTTAGAATTTAGAATTTAGAATTTAGAATTTAGAATTTAGAATTTAGAATTTAGAATTTAGAATTTAGAATTTAGAATTTAGAATTTAGAATTGTTTCAGCAGCTTGGATTGTATCTGATTTAGAACTTGAGCCTGTATTGTTTTCCAGGAAGAGATTGAACAATACCATTAAACTCAAGTGTAAGTAATAAAGAAGCTAATTGGCTGACTGCAATATTGCTCTTCCAACTCAACTCATCGATAGTGGAGGGGCTTTTTTCCAACAGTAATTTTAGAATAACTTGTTCTTCAGGTTCGAAGCCTTCCAACGGGAGGGCTTCTTTCTTTTTAGGAGGTAGCGTGGCTACTTCCCAGTTCATCAGGTATTCAAGATCTTTTACGGATGTGATTAAATGTGCCTTGTTACTTTTAATCAAAGTATTACATCCTTCAGAGTGCGTTTCACCTACATTGCCTGGAAAAGCGAATACATCTTTGTTATAATTATTCGCAATCTCAGCTGTAATTAATGCACCTCCTTTTTCAGCAGCTTCCACCACAACCAGTGCATCACACAAACCAGCGATAATACGGTTGCGCATGGGGAAATTATGTGCATCAGGTTTAGCACCTAACCGGTTTTCAGTAATTAAACCACCATTTTTCTGCATTTGATTTGCTACGTCCTTATGACTGGCCGGGTAGATCACATCGATACCACTGCCCATCACAGCAATAGTTTGTAAGCCTTGCTTTACTGCTTGTTTATGTGCTTGTATATCTATGCCGTAAGCAAGTCCGCTAATAATCAATGCCTGATGAGGCAGAAGTTCTGTAATCAGTTGCTCTACACATTCTCTGCCATAAGCTGTTGCTTTACGTGTTCCTACAATAGCTACTGATTTAGGATTCTCAAAATTGATGGAACCTTTGCTATATAATAGGGTGGGTGCATCCGGAATTTGTTTTAAACGTGTGGGATATTCTTTATCCAGATAAAAAATTAGTTGGGTATTGAGTTTCTCGGCCTTCTTGATTTCTTTTTCAGCTGACTCAAAAGTTTTGTGAGCAATAATGGCATTGGCAGTAACTTCTCCTACACCAGGAATTTTTAATAATTTACCTTTAGGTGTTTTAAAAACACGTTCTGCAGAACCGCAATAACTGACTAACTGGCGCAACAAATAATCGCCAACACCAGGAATAAAATGAAGTGCTAACAAGCACAAGCGAGTTTGATCAATCACGCTTGAAGGTATATGAATTTGATAAGCTGAGTGTATTGCTACTCAGTCTATCTATGCTTTAAAAAGCTCAAAATGATTAGTGTAATTTTTCGCGAAGTTCTACCAGGAAGCTACGGACATTCTTTAATGATTCCAGTAATTCCATTTTATCGCGTACGGACTGGTTGTCGTTGCGCAACATTTCTTTTGCACCTTGCAGTGTAAATCCTTTTTCTTTCACCAGGTGGTAGATGGTGCGGACATTGTCTATGTCCTCTCTGGTAAATTGACGATTGCCCTTTCTGTTCTTCTTAGGTTTGATAACATCAAACTCTGTTTCCCAAAAACGAATTAGTGATGGGGCAACATTAAATATTTCAGCCACCTCGCCAATAGAGTAATAAAGTTTTTCTATTTCTTTCTCTTTGTACGCCATGCTATTGGGCAAGATAAGTAATTAAACCATTCTCGGCAATGCGAACGGGGCTTTCAGGAAAATCTTTTTTAGAGAGTTCCTGAATCACTTTTGTAACACGCTTCAGGGAGTCAATTTGTACACCTGTTATGTGGTTTTGGATGGTGGGTATGATTTCGCCCTGCAGAAATTTGCCTTCTTTACTGGTGTATATTTTAACAATAGGCGCTAAACCATTGATACCAGATACATTTATCCCCCGGTAAGTGCAGAAATTACCTAAACTGTAAGCGATAAAACGATTTTTATAGACTTCCACAGCCCTGGTAACGTGCGGACCATGTCCGAAAATGACATCTGCCCCTACATCAATCAATTCATGCGCGAATTTGTATACATCTCCACGGTTTTCGCCATGAAACATTTCAATAGTACGGGGTACGTGCTGATGCTGCGGGCCTTCAGCACCTCCGTGAAAGGAAACAATAACCACATCAACCTCTGTAGCCAGTTGCTTTACCAGTTCTTTAGCACCGGTTAGGTCATTTAAGGGAACACAATTGCTATTAGGGGCAAAAGCTACCAATCCATATTTGATACTGTCTTTAATAAAAATGACAGTTTTCTGATTGAGTTGCCCGGCATGAAGAATACCGGCATCTTCTAAGGTTTTCATACTGCTTTTTCTTCCCAAATCGCCCATATCGCCCGCATGATTGTTGGCAAGACTCATTAAATCGAAACCTGCATTGACGAGGTTATCAACATAGGCAACAGGCGTGCGAAAAGCATAACATACTTTAGGGTCGCGACAGGTTTTGGGTGTTCCCCCCTCATTTAACAATGTACCTTCCAAATTCCCAAATGTAACGTCTGCATTTTTTAACACAGCTTCTACATCCTTCATCAAAAAAGCACCGTTATTGGCTGGTAATTTATTTTCAGGATAGTTGGTACCCATCATAATATCGCCAACACCAATGATGGTTAAAGTATCTTTTGATTGCGAAAAGGCTCCAAGAGATGAGAACAGAAAAAGAATAAAAACACGTAGTCTCATGCCATTGTAAAATTAGGCTGCAAAGAAAAGGGATAATTAGATTTAAAACTTAGTAATCCAGCGAACTATTTTCAGTTTTAGCGTGCTCAAGAAGTTTTTTGTACTCTTTGTTGCTCAAATCGCGCTGGAAGAAATTGATTGGGTTAATTTGAGTGCCTTGATACAGCACCTCATAGTGCAAATGCTCGCCTGCAGAACGACCGGTATTACCCACGTATCCAATTACCTGGCCTCTTTTTATCTTATCGCCACGTGCCACGATAAATTTTACCATATGGGCATAGCGTGTTTCGAAATCAAAACCGTGATCGATGTAAACAACATTTCCAAAGGAGTCAGAATAATAGGCATCTTGTACAACACCATCGCCTGTCGCATAAATAGGGGTGCCGGTTGAGGCGGTGAAGTCAAGTCCTTTGTGGGGAGCCCATATTTTTAGCACAGGGTTCAATCGCATTCCGAAAGTGGTGTGCAGATGGCGTACATCTCTGTTATCTAAAGGTTGAATAGCAGGACGCGAAGCCCATTGTTTTAGTCTCTTGTCAAGTAGTTTCCGTAACTCATCAAACGATTCATTTTGAACTGTTAGTTGGTTATTCAATTGCAATGCCCGATCAAAAGTAGAAGAGATCAATACATGCTCTTCTAATGCTTTTGGCTTACGAACGGTACCACCGACACCAGCTTGTCTTTCTATAGATGATAAGGGTGCAGCATCGAGAATGACACGATAGTTTTGATCGTCTTCTTCAATAAATGCTTTTAGCTTTTGTTCTGTTTCCCCCAATCTGAAGTTGAGATGAAACCAGGCAGTTCTCAGGTTGGCATTGTTACGTTCAACTTCCAGCAAATCCAATGGCTTGCTGTAATTGAGAAAGGTAAGGTAAGCACCGAAAGCAAGTGTTAAGGAAAAACCAAGGATAGCGTAAATGCGGTTGCGCAGGGCCTTTCCTTTAAGCTCGTAACGCTCATACGCACAGGTTTCTTTATTGTAGATATAGCGAGCCATTAGTCGAGAGATTGGTTTTGTTTTAAACTAACCGCATACAACTGCTGATACTGAGCCGGATCAATATTCTGAAGGAAATAATAAATGGGATTTTGCTCCCTGCCATTTTTAAGTACTTCATAATGCAGGTGGGGAGCAATGGAACCACCACTATTGCCGACAGTACCGATCACCTGACCCTTTTTTATTTTCTGACCTTGTCTTACCAAAATGGTTTCAAGGTGTGCATAACGAGTACTCAACGATTGGCTATGCGTTAATTCTATGGTGTTTCCGTAACCGGCAAGCAATTCACTTTTAGTAATGTCACTTACATAACCATCGGCACTGGCTACCACATCGGTGCCGCGTGTAGCAGAAATATCTATGCCGGGATGATCGTATAAGCCTTTGTGGAAAGGGTGAATGCGCTTACCAAAACCGGAGATAAGTTTGCCATTCACCACTGGCATAATGGAAGGTGTAACGCTTAGTTTATCAATGGTTTTTTTACGATCACCAGCTAGTTTATCGCCAAAATAGTAACTATTAAAGGCAGCATCATTGGCAATTTCTTTGGTAATGTTGGTTAGTTCTTTAATACGTTCGCGCAGTACATTTACATCGGTTACCATAATAAAGGAGGCATGTTGTATCTCCTTTTTCTCAGGCTCAACAAAAATGGAATTGAAAAGAGAAGTTTTAAGTGCCTTGTCTTTTTCCTCGAGCAGACTTAGTTGTTGTTCACTATCTTCAAATTGCTGTTTCACCACAGCATAGTGTTGCTTCAGGGCTTTATTCTCACTGCGCAGTCGAATCTCTTCATCACTTTGCCAAACAAGGCCATGAAGGGTAGCAATACCCACAAAAAGTAAGCAAGCCAGTGTAAGTACAAGCGATAACAGACCACCGATACGCCAAAGGTTTATACCTTCGCGCTCATAGCGACATGTCTTGGGGTTGTAAATGAATTTCGTCAAAATTTTATCGTCTTTGGGCAGCTAAAAAAATCGCTCAACTCACTCAAACTCCCCACTTTACGGTTAATTTTGCAGCTTGCCGTTTGCTAAAAACGGACTAATATAGTAAAAACGAGACACTTACAAGTTTTTTAATATGGATTCGGGTTCAATACGCAGGAAGTTTTTAGAGTTTTTTGAGAAAAAAGGCCATCAAATCGTGCCTTCTGCGCCATTGGTGCTAAAAAATGACCCAACCTTGTTATTCACCAACTCCGGTATGGTGCAGTTTAAGGATTGCTTTTTGGGCAATGCCACACCCAAGAGCAGCCGCGTGGCCGACACGCAGAAATGCTTGCGCGTAAGTGGTAAGCATAACGACCTGGAAGAGGTGGGTATTGATACCTACCACCATACCATGTTCGAAATGCTGGGCAACTGGAGTTTTGGCGATTACTTTAAGAAAGATGCTATTGCCTGGGCCTGGGAATTACTGACAGAAGAATACAAACTGCCGAAAGATCGCCTGTATGTGACCGTATTTGGAGGCGATAAAGGCGATAATCTGCCTGTAGATGAGGAAGCAAAGGCCTTGTGGAAAGCTTTCATCGATGAAGACCGTATTTTACATGGTAGTAAGAAAGATAATTTCTGGGAAATGGGTGAGAGTGGCCCCTGCGGCCCTTGCTCAGAAATACACGTTGACTTGCGTAGTGAGGAAGAAGTGAAGAAAGTGCCAGGTAAAACACTGGTAAATAATGATCATCCACAGGTAGTAGAAATCTGGAACCTCGTGTTCATGGAATTCAACCGTAAAGCTGATGGATCCTTAGAAAAATTACCCGCACAACATGTGGATACCGGTATGGGTTTCGAGCGTTTGTGTATGGCCATCCAAGGCAAAACCTCTAACTACGATACCGATGTATTTCAACCGCTGATCACTTTCATTGGTGAGGCGGCTAATGTAAAATATAAGGCAAACGAGAAGACAGACATTGCCATGCGCGTAATGGCAGACCATGTGCGCGCAGTATCCTTTGCTATATGCGATGGTCAGTTGCCGTCTAACACAGGAGCTGGTTATGTGATCAGACGAATTCTGAGAAGAGCTGTGCGCTACGGATTTACTTTCCTCAATTTCAAAGAGCCATTCATTTACAAATTGGTACCGGTATTGGCTAACCAATTAAAAGATGTATTTGGCGAATTGAAAGCCCAGGAAGATTATGTAAGCAAGGTGATTTTTGAAGAGGAGTCTTCTTTTTTGAGGACCTTGGAGAAGGGGATATTAATGCTCGAGGATATTTTCACCAAGCGCGGAGTTGAAAAGGCACTTGAAGGTAAATACTATTTGGAAGATGTTATTCCAGGTGAAATTGCTTTCACTTTATATGATACTTTTGGATTCCCTTTGGATCTTACATCTTTAATAGCTAGAGAGAGGGCTTTTTCAGTAGATGAAAAAGGCTTCGAAGCAGAAATGAAAAAACAGAAGGATCGTTCGAAGGCAGCAGCTTCTAAAGAAACGGGTGACTGGATGAGTGTTGGTGATGATGTGAAAACTGAATTCACTGGTTATGATTCCCTTGAAGAAGAGGTGAAGCTGGTGAAGTACCGCATCATCAAACAAAAAAATAAAGAACAGTTTCAATTAGTGTTTAACAAAACACCTTTCTATGCTGAAAGCGGTGGCCAGGTAGGTGATACAGGCTTTATAGAATCCGCTAACGAGAAAATTTTTATTGTTGATACAAAAAAAGAAAATGAGCTCATTGTTCATTTCTCTGATAAATTGCCGGAGAGCTTAACTGCTTCTTTCCATGCAGTAGTGCAACGCGACAAGCGCAGACAAAGCATGAACAACCACTCGGCCACGCACTTATTACACGCGGCTTTGCGTCAGGTACTGGGCAAGCATGTAGAGCAAAAAGGTTCTTTGGTAAACGATAAATTGTTACGCTTCGACTTTTCACACTTCGCAGCCATGACACCTGAAGAAATTCAGAAGGTAGAAGATATTGTAAACCAGAAAGTACGCGAGAATATTGCACTGGATGAGAAACGCAATGTACCTATCGAGCAAGCCAAGACACTGGGCGCTATGGCCTTGTTCGGGGAGAAGTATGGCGACTTTGTACGCGTTATCACCTTCGATCCGAAATTCTCTGTGGAACTTTGCGGAGGAACCCACGTAAGGGCTACGGGTCACATTGGTTTATTTAAAATAATATCTGAGAGTTCAGTAGCAGCAGGGGTACGCAGAATTGAGGCCATTACAGCCGATGAAGCAGAAGCCTATGTGCGCAATGAAGTTTCCTTGTTGGATGAAATACGCAACATGCTGAAAAATCCTAAAGATTTATCCGCAGCAGTTAAAGCCCTGGCAGAGGAGAAGCAGGCCTTGGAGAAAAAACTGGAAGTATTTAACCAGGAGAAAGCCAACCAGGTAAAGGATGTATTGGTGACGAAAGCCGTGAAGCAGGGCGATAAGACACTCATCATGGATAAAATTTCTTTGCCCAATGCAGATGCGGTGAAGAATGTTGCCTATGCCTTGCGTAATCAGTTTAATGATTTGCTACTGGTGTTGGCTGTTGAGGTAGAGGGTAAACCACAAGTTTGCGTAATGGTAGGGGAGCAGTTGGCAGAAACTAAAGCGTATCATGCCGGTAATATGGTAAAAGAGTTAGCCAAAGAAATTGATGGTGGAGGTGGTGGTCAGCCATTCTATGCAACAGCCGGGGGTAAAAATTTAGCAGGCCTTGATGCTGTGTTGGTGAAAGCAAAGGGAATGATTAAGTAATAAAGTTTTTTTGTTAGGCATTCCTCCGTCTGTGTTTCCACGGATCGAAAACATATGGTCTGTGAGGACACAGACCATGGGTTGGATCACGGGGTTGATTAAATGAAATGATGTTGAAAGAATCAATCAGAGATAAATACAAAGTTGTCATAGGATTGGAGGTGCATGCACAGCTTAGCACCGTTTCTAAAATCTTTAGCAGCGAATCTGTATCCTTTGGTGATTCCCCCAATACAAATATCAGTGTAGTTAACCTGGCACATCCTGGCACCTTACCCAAGCTGAATAAGAAAGCACTGGAGTACGCCATTAAAATGGGTTTGGTTTGTCAATCGAAGATTTCGCGTTACAACATCTTCGATCGTAAAAACTACTTTTATCCTGATCTGCCGAAAGGCTATCAACTTACGCAAGACAGAACACCTATCTGCATAGGTGGTTATGTCCCTATTACTTTAAAAAACGGAGCACAAAAAGATATTAAACTTAACCGCATTCATTTAGAGGAAGATGCCGGTAAACTCATTCACGACCAGGATAGCACGTTTAGTCTGGTAGATTTGAACAGGGCAGGTACACCACTCATTGAAATTGTAACAGAACCTGTACTGAGCACATCAGAGGAGGCCGCTGCTTTTTTAACAGAAGTCAGACAACGCGTTCGTTACCTCGACATCTGCGATGGTAACATGGAGGAAGGCTCCTTGCGCTGTGATGCTAACATCTCCATTATGCTTAAAGATGCGCAGGCCTTTGGCAAGAAAGTGGAGATCAAGAACATGAACTCAATTCGCTATGTGCAAAAAGCAATAGATTTTGAGATTGAGCGACAAATAGAAGAGGTAGAAAGGGGTAATAGCATTATCTCTGAAACGCGGATGTTTGATATTGTTTCAGGTAAGACCTACGGTATGCGTGCCAAGGAGGAGCTGAATGACTACCGTTATTTTCCTGATCCTGATTTAAGTCCGGTTATTGTTTCGGAAGAATGGCTGAATAGTATTATGTCGAGCCTGCCTTTAATGGCTTACGATTTGCAGAAGAAATTCACCGAGTTATATGGATTACCACAGTATGATGCACAGGTGCTAACCGATTCCAAAGAAATAGCCCTTTATTTTGAGGAACTTTGTAAGCAAACCAAGCATTATAAAGCAGCCTCTAACTGGATGATGGGTCCGGTAAAAGCTTATTTAAAAACGTTAACAAATAAGGTTTCGGAAATTCCGGTACGTCCTGTTATAATTGCTGAATTAATTAATTTGGTTGAAGAGGGAAAACTTAGTTTCTCAATAGCCTCGCAACAGGTATTTCCTGTATTGGTAGAAAAACAAGGGAAAAGCGCATTGGAAGTGGCACAGCAATTGAATGTGTTGCAGGAAAATGATACAGGAGGTCTGATGCAGGTGATTGAAGAAGTAATCAACAGTTATCCGCAGAAGGTGGCAGAATATAAAAGTGGTAAGAAGGGAATACTCGCCATGTTTATGGGCGAAGTAATGAAGAAGAGTAAGGGTAAAGCCGACCCTAAAATGGCCAGCGAATTATTATCAAAGAAATTAGAAGCACTATGAAAAATTTATTAAAGATTGCTGTTCTGAGTTTTGTTGTATTGATCTCGTGTTCATCTGCCTCTACAGAAAGTGAGGATAATGGAAGCTGGTATGTAACCATTAAGGGCAAAGTTGGTTTTCCACAACAAGGCCAGATTGTTATTCAGGAATTAAAAAGTAATACTTCTTCAGCTTGGGAAGATACCATCAAGTTAAAAAGCAATTATACTTTTGTTAAGAAGTTGAAACTAACAGAACCAGGTTATTATCGCATTAACTTTTACAATACACAGGTTATTAATTTAATAGTAGATAAAAATGATATTGAAGTTAACGTAGATGGCAATAGTCCACAGGGTTTCTCTGAGATAACAGGTTCAAGAGATATGGATATTATCTCGACTGCACAAAAGATGTTGCGCACTGTAGAGACCATGCCTGAAGTTGCCAAGTTGAATGAAGAGTTTGCAGTGGCACAACGTGCTGGTAATCAGGAAAAGATATTGGAATTGCAACAGACCTACATGAAACTGGCTAAGGCCAATAACGATAAAGTAGCGGCTTATCTGAAAGCACAGGAGCCATCATTGGCTGTTGTTAACTTACTACAAAATAATTCTTTAGATGCAGATGAGCACTTTGATCTCTATCTTTCAGTAGCAGATAAGTTGCGCACAAATTGGGGCAGCTATAGCCACGCTAAAACATTTATTGAAAAAGTTGATAAGCTTAAGAAGCTGGCCATTGGTCAGGAAGCACCGGAAATCGCTTTACCTAATCCAGAAGGGCAGGTGGTTAAGTTAAGTTCTTTACGCGGTCAATATGTGTTGGTTGATTTTTGGGCAAAATGGTGTGGTCCTTGTCGTAGAGAAAATCCTAACGTAGTAAAAGCATTTAACCGCTTTAAAAGCAAAGGCTTTACGGTGTTTGGCGTTTCATTAGATCGCACTAAAGAAGACTGGATACAGGCCATTGAACAAGATGGCTTAACGTGGACACACGTATCCGATCTTAAATATTTTCAGTCAGAAGCAGCAAAGACCTACGATATACAAGGCATTCCTTATTCGTTGTTGTTAGATAAAGAAGGAAAGATTATTGCCAAAAATTTGCGCGGTGCTGCGCTTGAGCAAAAGCTGGAAGAGGTTTTGGGCAAATAGTTTAAAACTTGATTACTGAAATTTGAACTGGACACCCTTAACTCAGTAAGTACTTCGATAACTAAGAATAATGTCTAGTAACTGAGCCGCTGAATATAAAGGCTAATGAAGCTCCTGATAAAAAAATCAGGAGCTTTTTTATTATAGTGCATAATCAAATTTTCTATAGATCCACTTCATACTAAAGCACAATGTCTAACTTTTCGTACAGTAGTTAAACTGAAAAGTAAAAGCCTAAATGTTGATCAACAACCAGTGGAAGATTATTGGCTAACTCCTGTGATGGGACTTATTGAAATATCATTTGAACTTAGAATTTTATTTTTATACATGATTGTTTAAGATTTTAGCACAATACTCTTAAGGATATAAGACTAGCATCGAGATATATAACTCTAACCACTAAAACATGCCATGTTGTTGAAAGAGATCGTACGCAGACATCCTAGAGAATTTATTAATGGTTTTTCGTTGTACTATCCAATCAACGAATACCTATTAAGTGAATATCCGGACATATGGGACTGGAAACTACTCAGTAGAAACACTTCTATTAAGTGGAACGAAAAATTAGTCGAAAAATTTGAAGACCAGTGGCACTGGGAGTATCGTGGTTTAAGCAGTAATGAATCACTTCCATGGTCAGCATCTTTGCTTCGCAGATTTGCTAATCGATGGAGTTGGTATCATTTGGGATGGCAAAGCAGGATTGTCAATGATCGTTCTATGATTGAGCTTTGTTTTTTTCATTGGAATGAATGGCATCAAAAAAATTTATTCAGTGAGTATGCCTTCATGCCAGCGTTAACTGGTCAATCAGTAGAATGGGCTGAAAATGTGTTTGAGAATTGGAAAAATCTGAACTGGTCATTGTTCAGTAGCTATGAAGGTTTTCCATGGTCAGAAGCGTTTATTAAAAAGCATGAAGAAGGCCTTAACTGGGAAGCGCTTAGCGATAATAATGCACTTCCATGGAATGAAGGATTTATTGAAGTCTACGGACACCGTTGGAACTGGCGAAATATCAGCTATAACAAATCTATTCCCTGGACTATTGGTATGATTGAGAAATTCCGCGATCATATTCATTGGGGTTTACTCTCCGCCAATCGTTATCGACAATGGGATGTAGAAACACTGATTTATTTCAAAGAACAACTACGCTGGGTTAGTCCCCTGCATAATGAAGCTGGCGATCTGGTCGATGTGGATGGCCTGATAATAAATCCATCGATACTGTGGACACCTGCGTTATTTCAGGCATGCTGTGATACAATTCATATTCAATTTCAAAAGTTAATTGAGGAGGAACGCAGTGTCTCATATGATTATGTAGTTCTGCAAGAACATGAGTATTGGACAATTCACTTAGAATGTGTTCGATTCTCACCTGACTTTATTAAGTTCCTGATCAATAAGGAAGCCAGTACTGATAAGCATTACATTGACTGGCAACAATTTGCATTGAAATTTAATCAGTGGAACACACTGAACGCTGATACGTTTAACCATTGTCTTAATAAAATTGATTTAAACTTACTTGCTAGTAACGAATTTTTCCCCTGGCATAGTCATAATTATCTATTAGCCAAAATTACTTCGGAACCTGATCATACAGGATCTTCCGGCTGGGATCGTCTCAGCTATAATAAGGGGCTAATGATCACTTCAGAGATATTGGAACGCTACTCAGCTAATTGGAATTGGGAATTATTATCGTATAATCCGAACCTGACCACAGCACTACTAAAGCAGTTTGAGCAACGTTGGGATCAGGAAGTGATTATGAAAAACAGTCCCATTGCTGTTGATCTTCTCAAGAGCTCGCCAGAGCATTGGAAGTTATGGTGGAGGGAAAACCGAAATCCACCCTTTGGAAGTTTAGCAAACTTTCAAGCGTTACTTAATTTAGACCAACAAGCACCGGTGCTGACAGAATCATTATTTTATGAATTAGATAATTTTTTGCACGAGCTTACTCAAAAGTCGAATGAACACTACCGTGAAGACTTTTTAAATGCCATGAAGCAAGGGGATTTCAGCGTACTGGTTCCGGCAATTACACATGAACGTTATCTGCCGTTGCTCGAAGAGTTTAGTGATGAGTTGTTATCACGTAAATGGATGATTTCACTTGTGGAGCAATTAGCATCTAAGGCCTATCTACTCTTGAAAGCGAAAAATTATAAGCAATCAATTACATTATTTAAGTTGGTTTTACAAATGGATTTAGAACCCAGGCAAACCGTTAATGATTTATCACCTTACTGCAATGCATTATATGTGCTTCAAAAGGATAATACCGGACTTCCTGTCAACTACGAATTGAATAATCTTTTTCTAGCAAAATGTCTTCCATTCGGTCCAAAGAATCCTGCCATTTACTTTAACGCAGCGTGCCTTTATGCTGAAATGAATAATGTAGACGCTGCTATTGAATGTATCGACCTTGCTAAAAAGAATAACTACGATGGGTACGCTGCTATGATTGAAGAGATGAAGAATGCACCTATGTTCGCTAATGTTGTAAAAGATCAGCGCTTCCAGTCGATTTATTAGGGGCAATTATGCAGGTATAAAATCGCCCTCAGAAAATTCCTGTATTCACAGTTTTGATCAGTGCGTATTCGATTCAACTTCCTGGTATACCTTTTCCGGCCTTTTGTGAATCATGGATAGTTTTTCAAGTTGTTGTACTTCAATCATGTATACACCGAAGTCGACTGTTACTTTTCCTTTTATTAAATAAAAGCCCCGGCCACGCATAGGATAAGCTTTATGTACGTTAGGAAAATGTACTGTATCAAAAACATTTCCTTCAGCATCATAGAAAGTACCAAAGCTCATGGCATCTCCTTTGGTGGTACTGGTTGGTTTTGTAGTAACTACATATCCGATAATGCTCACTTGTTTATTTATTTTACCAGTTAATTCTTTTGCCAGTGTATCACCTAAATTTTTGTTAGGGAGCAGCTCAAAAGGATCGCACAGCGGAAAACCTAATAACTCGATTTCATCGAAAGCATCTTCATGGTCGCTGCGCAACAAAGGTGGCAGCGGAAAGTCTTTCGGTTCAGTATCAAAAAGTACTTCTGTACTGGGTAGTTTACTTTTTGAATTACTCAGGTAGAGCATGGCTTCCCACAGCAGACGTTGCTTATTTTTTCCGGTAAACCGGAACGCACCTATACGTATGAGAATTCTTACCTGCTCGAGTCCTATGCCTGGTGTGCGTTGTAAAAAATTATCCAGACTTGTGTAAGCGCCATGTATTTGTCGGTTTGCTTCGATGGCTTTTGCTATTTTTTGCTCCAGGCTTTTAATATGAATAAAACCTATAAAAATGGTTTTGCCCTGTATACTAGTCAGGTGGTTGCTGTTGTTAAGACAAGGCGCCTGTATGGTAGCACCGTTCATACGGGCTTCATGAAAATAAAATTCAGTGCTGTAAAAACCACCAAAGTTATTGATCACACCCACCATGAACTCAAGGGGATAATGTGCTTTCAAGTACAGGCTTTGATAACTCTCTACTGCATAGCTGGCAGAGTGCCCTTTAGCAAAGGAGTAACCAGAAAAACTTTCTATTTCAAACCAGACGCGATCAGTTACTTTTTGTTCATAACCACGCTTTGTGCAATTCTGAAAAAACTGATCACGCACCCGCTGAAACTCTTCACGCGAACGATACTTACCTGACATGCCTCTGCGCAATACATCGGCCTCTGTTAACGTAAGTCCCGCAAAGTGATGTGCTACTTTAATAACATCTTCCTGATAAACCATCACGCCATAGGTCTCGCGCATTAACTCATCCATTTTTGGGTGAATGGCTTCATAAGTACCACCATTTTTCACTGTATGGTAACGCTCAATGTAGGCCTTCATCATACCGGAACTGGCAACACCCGGGCGTATGATAGAGCTGGCAGCTACCAGTGTCAAATAATCTTCGCACTGTAATTTACCCAGCAACATGCGCATAGCCGGTGATTCAACGTAGAAGCAACCCATAGCCTTACTGTTGCGGAGCAGGTCTTTTATTTTTTCATCGTCTTTAAATTTTCTGAATTGATGTACATCTACATCAATTCCCTGATTCTTCTTTACATGCTTAGCCGTTTCCTTTATATGACCAAGACCACGCTGACTTAAAATATCAAACTTATAGATGCCAAAATCTTCGGCACTGTGCATTTCGAAATGCGAGACTGGTAAACCTTTGGGTGGTAGTTCGGTAGCGGTATAGGCATAAATAGGCTTCTCAGTAATCAGGACACCACCAGCATGAATAGAAATGTTGGCCGGCAGGTCCTTCATGTATTCAGCATACTTAAAAATCAGTTCGCGTATCTGATCTCTCTTTCTGTTAGCTTCCGGAAATTCTACAATCTCATCAATCTCCTCTTTAGGTAAACCGAATACTTTGCCTAATTCTCGGATAATGGATTTTCTTTGGTAGGTGGTATGGGTACCGAGTAAGCAAACATGGTCTTCACCATAGGTTGAAAAGATATATTGATAAATGGCATCGCGATTATCCCAGGAGAAGTCGATGTCGAAATCAGGCGGGGAGGAGCGTTCTTCATTTAAAAAACGCTCGAAGTATAAATCAAGCTCGATAGGGTCTACGTTGGTAATGCCCAGGCAATACGCTACCGTGCTGTTGGCACCACTGCCACGTCCAACAAAATCATAACCTTGTCGTTTGGCAAAATTGATCAGGTCGTAGCTGATCAGGTAGTATGCTGTAAAATTTTTACGCTCTATAATGGACAATTCTTTCTCAATACGTTCTTGCCAGATGTGTTGATCATTGCCATAAATTCGTTGATATCCCTTTTTGGTTTCTTCCCGCAAATACGCAATGTCATTTTTCTTATTATCGGTAATAATTTTTTTGTTTTTGTCTTCTCCGAGATTAAAGTCGATAGAGCATTTGTTGAGTAGTCTTTGTGTATTGGCTATTAAATCGGGGAATTGTTCAAAATTTTTAAGCAGCTCAGCTTCGGGTAGCATGTACTCGTCTTTGTCTGCTTGTGCGTGTTCATCGAGTTTACTCAGTAGTGTATTACAGGCAATGGCGCGTAATAGCCGATGGATGTTATGATCACGGTAGTTTACTTTTTTTGTTTTTCCATGTTGCTCTGTAATGGGTGGTCTGAATGTTACTGGATGGTGTAAAACAAATTTGTGGGAAAATTCTTTTCTATTAGCATGAAGCTTATAGGCATTCAGTTGTGATTTACGCACGGTTATAAATTCGTGCTTGCGCAATAAGTCGGGTTCGATTTTCCCCAGTGGATAAAGAATGAAAGTATCAGGCAGTTCGGGCGCTCTTGAAAGCAGATTTACTTCCCCGCGGTTATACCGAGACAGATGACGATTGATTTGTTCGAAGCCATTGTTATTGCGTGCCAGTGCAATGTAAAGCAGTTCACCTTCTTTTCTGAATTCAACACCAATACCAATTTCCAGTGAATAGGGTTCTTGTCCGAATTTGGTTAAACCATTTTTGGATGGCATGTTCTTTTCGCAACAGCGAAGCATCTCAATGTACGATGCTGTGTTATTTATTTCAGTCAGTATGAGTTTATGTACACCACATCGCCTGGCTTCATTGAACAGGTCTTCTATTTGAAGTGTTCCATATTTAAAGCTGTAAGCCGTGTGGCAATTGAGGTACATACGTTGGAATTCATCAGCCGGCTAAAGGAATTTGCTCATAAGGAATCCAGCGGTTTCCGGCACGCTCCAGTACAGTAATCCGATCGCAAATGAAGTTGTTGCTGTAATGAATGTTCTGAAAATACGGCCATGCTTTGGCAAAGTCTTCATAAGGAAGGTTTCGGGCAATGGTAAGGTGAGGCGTATCTGTGGTTTCAGTCAGTTCCGATAAGTTATCGGTAATGTCTGTAACGGTAGACTTATTGGCAACATCCAGACAAATGCTTCTGTTTTCGCCATGCAATAAGGGACGACAATCTTTTATATGAACATGAAAGGGGGCGTGTGCCTGCATTTTATCGGCAATAGACCAGATGAGCTTTAAAGGTTGATCAGTAATACAATAACCCAGGGTGATGTGTGCTTTGGCATAGCGACTCTTGTACGGATAACCAACCAGGCTTTCAGCATCTTTCTTAAAGTGACTAACCGTTTCCTGTAAGGGAGTTGGTGGCGTTAGTACGAAGAGAAGTTCTTTCGATTTTTCGCTGAATGATGTATGTGAAGTATTCATAGTCTCTTGTTTTGTTGTTACGAAGGTATTTGTATCGTGTGACAATTTGTGTCAATTTATTTTTTTATAGCCTGCTCTCCCTGGTCTGTGTCCTCACAGACCGGAATGGTTGCGGACATGGGGTACAGTTTAGGTACCAGATTCTGGCCTGAAAAAAATCAAAATCGTTCTCTGTAGTCAGTTAAAATCCCGAATTCATCTTCACCAGTTTCATAGAATTTAGCTGAAGACCACCTGTAGTCTTCAGGTTTGATTACTAAATTCCATTTTTCGTGCAGCGGGTTCAGATGTATATATTCTAATTTCTGTTCTGCTTTTACCTTTCCGTCCAGGTGTATGGCTAAAGGATCGCGCTGCCAAAACCGATGCTTACGTTCCATATCGTTTTCGTGATATTGATTGAGTTCTTTACTATTTTCTTTCCTTAGTAACGCTAGAAACTGATGACTAGTAAATTTGTTAAAACTGGCATGAGGCATTTCTTTACCATTCAGCTCAAGCATTTCCCAAATGAGATGAATATGATTGGGCATAATTACGAATCCATAAACCAATATTTTTTTTCTAAGGATAAGATTGTTCAAGCAGTCGATAATTACTTGTTTAAAGCTGTCTTTGGTGAATAGACATCTCCATTCTTTTATAGTGTCTGTCCAAAAATAGACGCTATTCAAATCCATTCTGGAGTTTCTTGTATCGTATTTTAAATTTCGATCTTCCATTTTTATAAAGGAATGAAGGTTAATATTTTGTGCTTTGGTTCTGTGTCAGTCAGACTCAGCGTTAGATTCGTTTTTCAATTATTCTGGTCTGTGAGGACACAGACCAGGGTTAGGGATTTGTTTTTCAATTAGACTCAGCGTTAGATTTGTTTTTCAATTATTCTGGTCTGTGAGGACACAGACCAGGGTGGTTTGGAGATCCTAATTAACCAGATTCTTCCTTACTTTTCCTTTAAACATATTCATTTCCATACGCACGCGTTTGTTCACATCCAGTGTAGTAGCTCTTACTAATTTTTCAACTCCGTATTTGTGTTTGATGTAATCCATCTCTTCATACAGGTTAATATCTTGTTCGGTATCATCAAATAAATTGATCTGGTGATTGCCGTGTACCAGGTTGCTTAGCCGGATACCCACTAAACGAATCAACATTCTTCGATTATAAAGTTTATCAAACAACTCTTGCACTACACGCAAAATCACATGATCGGAAGAAGTGTAAGGAATGTGTACTTGTTTGGTTTCTGTATCGAAGTTGGAATACCTTATTTTTACAGTGATGCAAGCCGTGAGCTTCTTTTGTTCACGCAACTGAAAAGCCACCTTTTCAACCATGGCAATCAGGATCGATTTCAGTTTTTTAACGTCAATGGTGTCTTCTTCAAAGGTCGATTCAGTAGAAATGGATTTTTGTTCACTGTGGGGTACAACAGGTGTATCGTCAATACCGTGGGCTTTATTCCAGAGGCTTACACCATTTTTGCCAAAGGCACTTACTAAAAATTTTAGTGGCATATCGCGCAACGTAGCCACTGTGCGCACCCCCATATCGTATAAAAAGGTGGCAGTTTGCTTGCCCACCATAGGCAGTTTATCGACAGCAAGCGGGGCGAGGAAGTTTTGCTCGTCACCAGACACAATATGCTTTTGTGCATAGGGTTTAAATTCTGCTGTGGCTACTTTAGACACCAGCTTATTGACAGACATGCCTAATGAAATAGGAAGTGCACTTTCTTTAATAATCTGCTGCTGTAATTCTAACGCCCATTTAAAAGCACCAAAAAATTTATCCATACCACTGGCATCGATATAAAACTCATCAATAGATGCTTTTTCGAATAGGGGAGCGTGGTAAGCGATAATTTCTGTCACCTCGTGCGACATCTGACTGTAGGCTTCCATATCACCGGAAATAATAGTAGCCTCCGGGCAGAGCTGCATGGCCAGGTACATGGGCATAGCAGAATGCACACCAAAGGCACGCGCCTCATAACTGCAGGCTGCCACTACACCCCTGCGACTTTGTCCGCCTACAATAAGCGGTTTACCCTTCAAAGACGGGTTTTTGCGGCATTCTACGGCTACAAAAAAAGCGTCCAAATCCATGTGAATGATGTTCCGATCCATACTGCAACATTAACTAAATAAATTAGTAAAATGTTATGTTGCAAAACTAAAATATTTAGTATTACTTTGCAGCATGTCGTTTGTTAATAAGAACCTTCGTTACCTGAGGCAACAGCGTGGCTGGACCCAAAAGGAATTGGCTGATCAGCTGGATGTAAAACAACCAGTAGTGGGTGCTTATGAAGAGGAGCGGGCAGTACCCCCGCTTTTTACCCTGATGCGCATAGCCACCCTGTTTGATCTCAGTTTAGACGCTTTGGTACAGGACGATTTGAGTAAACCAACACAAAAGAAGAAGCAAGCTGCTAAACGAGAAGTGTTAGCTATTACGGTTGATAGTAATGATAGAGAAAATATAGAATTGATACCTCAAAAGGCAGCGGCTGGATATTTATCAGGTTATCAGGATCCGGAATATATCAGTGAGTTGCCGAAGATTAGTTTGCCGGTATTACCGCGTAACCGAACACACCGTGCATTTGAAATACAAGGAGAGTCAATGTTACCCATACAACCAGGGAGTATTGTTTTTGGTGAGTATGTAGAATCACTGCAAGATCTGAAAAACGGGAAGTCTTACATATTGGTGACCAAACAGGACGGCATTGTTTTTAAACGTGTGTTTCAATTTAAAGAACACAAGGACACTTTGTTGTTAGTATCAGACAACAGAGCTTATGAACCCTATACTATAAAAGCTGCTGAAGTAATGGAGCTTTGGTTGGTGCATTCCTTCTACACTAAATCATTACCTGACAGTATACAATCAACATCACCCCTGGCGGATCAGTTGGCTTTGCAACTGGTTGCGCTTCATAAAAAGAAATAGTTTGCCATAGCTATGTTTGAAAACAAAAAACCCCGCTTGCACGGGGTTTTCTGTTTTATGTATGCTGATAAGATTAGTTGCCGTAACCTGGATTTTGTTGATTAGTTAAGGCATCATTAACATCTATCTCGCGTTGAGGAATAGGAAAGACCATCAAGTTTGCGTTGTAAAGGAATGTAGTAGCTCCTAAAGCAACAGATTCTTGTAATCTCTTAACATCATGTAACCGCTGACCTTCAAAGGCAAGTTCTAATTTCCTTTCATTTAAAATATCGGCTAGCGTTACAGCACCTAAAGCACCTAAGCCGGCTCTGTCACGAATTAAGTTAACATCATTAAGTGGAGTATCTCCAGTTGATGTTGCCAGACGTTCGTTACATTCAGCTCTTGTCAGATACATTTCAGCTAAGCGGATCATTTTTACATTTCCAAATGGATCTGTCCATTTTCCGGTTCTGGTTTCACCAGTACTTGGATCCACATAAAAAAGTGCTTCTCTATCGTCACCAGCTTCATAGAGTGCCAGATGACTATTCTGCACTTCGATATCCCCACGGCCACCAAAAACACCAGCGGCAAAGAAGGTTACCATGTTGTTAATACCATCAACGCTGCTTACGGGTATATCAAAGATATCTTCGACAGTGCTGGTTCCATTGAAACAGTCTTCATAATCACCAACCAACGTGTAGTTTCCTGACGTGATAACTCTGTTTGCAGCATCGCGTGCAGCAGCGTAGTTTGCCATTTGTAAGTAAACACGTGATAAAACAGCAGCAGCAGCTTCTGCTGTAGCCTTACCGGATGAAGGTCCGGATTCCAGTTTAGCCTCTGCACTAGTCAGATCAGTAACGATTTGATCATAGACTTGCTGAACAGTTGATCTGCCAATAGGATCTGTACTATTACGATTTTCTGTCAACATAAGCGGAACACCTAAATTGCTGGAGGTACTACCCGCAGAATATGGTAATGCAAAGAACTGAACCAGCTCAAAGTAAGATAATCCTCTTAAGAACAATGCTTCGCCCTCTACCTGATCACGATCCTCTTCATCAACAACATCTAACGCACTGAGTACGTTGTTCACAGTATTGATGGTTGCATAAGCCGCAATCCACATGTTTGTAACATCTGTATTGGCAGTGATCATCTCCTTTCTATATAAATCGGATACATCATTAAATGTACCAGAGAAGACAATTTCATCGTTGGCAGCCATTAATTCACTGTTTCTAAGTGTATTACCTCCAAAGTAAGCACCTACCGATAGATTATTATAAGCACCTATCAGTGTTCGCTTAACGTTTGTATCATTTACTAAAGCGATCTCATCACCTGTATTGTTAGGATCAGTAAGCTCTAGTTTATCCTCGCATGCTGAAGTAAAAACTACCATAGCTGCCAAGAATATCTTTTTATAGTTATTATTAAATATCATGGTCAATCAGTTTAAATATTTAGAAACCAACTTTAACACCTACTGTGAATGTTTTAGCCTGAGGAGCAGCGTAGAAGTCGTTACCCAGATTTACGTTTCCAGCGTTAAAGTCTGTGTTAACCTCAGGATCCCATCCCCTGTAATCTGTAAAGGTCAATAAGTTCTGGCCGGTAACGTATAGGCGCGCACTTGATAACTTCAATCTGCTGATTGCAGAAGCAGGAATGTTGTAAGCAAGTGTTAGCGTTTTCAATCTGAGATATGAAGCATCATATAAAAATCTGCTTGACGATTGAGCACCGTTATTAGCATATAATCTGGCTTGCGGAATATCTGTGATATCACCAGGGTTTTGCCATCTTCTTAATTGATCAACCGTGGAGTTATCTTCATATCTTCCGTTAGCAGACATAAAACTTCCAGCACCATCAAACACCTTGTTACCAGCAACACCTTGGAACAAAACTGATAGCTCTAATCCTTTAAAGTTTACATTAGTATTAAAGCCATAGATAGAGGTTGGGTTAGGATTGCCCAGTACCACAGCATTGGCTGCATTGAAGCTGTTTGTTGTAGCCGATCCTGTGTTCTCTCCATTTACATACCATAAGGCATCACCATTTGCAGGGTCTACGCCTGCATATTCGCGGCCGAAGAATACACCAATAGGCTCACCTACTTTAACGGCATTGAGGAAGCGAGAACCTGTTGGACCGATCTGATCCTGACCATCGTTTAGCTTTAGGATCTTGTTTTTGTTTGCAGCATAATTACCACCAACTGTTACAGAAAGATCTGATGTTTTAATAACTGTATAGTTTAAAACAAATTCAAGTCCTTTGTTTTCTAATTCACCAACATTTCTGAACTGCGTTGTAAATCCGCTGGTTGCATTAACTGGTGTATTTAACAATAGATCACTGGTCTGTTTATTATAATAATCGATTTCACCAGTCAACTTATCGTTGAAGAAACCAAAATCAACACCAATATCTAACTGGGCTGTTTTTTCCCAACGAAGTTCCGGATTAGGAATTTGACTAGGTTGAAGACCTGATTCACCACCATATGCAATACCTGTATATTGAGCAATGTAACGATAGTCAGGAATAGCAGCATTACCTGTTAAACCATAGCTAGCTCTCAACTTAAAGAAGCTGATGGGTGTAATGGATGACATAAAACCTTCCTGAGACATAATCCAGCCAGCAGATGCAGCAGGGAAAAAGCCATAACGGTTTTCAGGACCAAATTTGGATGAACCATCGGCACGTCCACTTAAGCTGAATAAGTACTTCTCATTAAACTTATAGTTTGCTCTTGCATAGAATGATGTGAAAGATTCTTCTGTAAGTGTAGAAGTTGTAATTACGGGCTCTGCAGCAGAGGTTAATTTTTTCAATTCAGGTAATGGAAAACCTTGTGCTTGTGCATCAGTAACATCTATTGACTTTTGGAGTAATTCAGTTCCAAAAGTTGCGCTGATACTATGCTTATCAATATTCTTGTCGAGAATCAGTAAAGCACGGGCAGTAGAATTGAATACCTGTGTCCATCTTGATTGACCATATCCGCCAACTGCTCTTGCATCTTCTGTAAATTCATTTTGGTAACGATCGTCATTTTGCGTTAGTAAATCGAAACCATATTCTCCCACAAGTTTGAGATCTTTAGTGATCTTGTATGAAGCATTTGTAGAGATAATATTGCGAAATACAGAGGTAACAAAGTTTGAGTTAACTAATTCCACTGTAGCAGGGTAATAAGACATTGCAGGATTTAATACATTGTCGTATAAATTTCCATCAGCATCTCTTACTGGAGTAATGGGTGCCTGAGCCACAAGCTGTAACGGGGTTGAGAAAGCATTGTCGGCAGATAAACGATTGTTGATAGAGTTGGCAATGTTTACGTTTAATCCAAAACTAAGTTTATCGGTTGCCTTATGATCAAGATTTAAGCGACCTGAAATTCTTTTGAAGGCATTTCCAATTAAAATACCATCCTGATCAGTATAACCACCACCGAAATAGAAGGTAGTCTTATCACTACCACCGCTGGCTGTGAAGTCGAAAGAGGTGAAGTTAGCTTTTTGGTAAGCTTCCTTTTCCCAGTCTGTATTTGTTTCTAAGGTTCTCCAGTCAGTATGCCCACCAAGGTAATCCATATAACCTTCCCAGAATTCTAACCATGAGTTAGGGTAGTCAGCAGGGTTGTTAATGGGATCAAAACCATCACGTAAGTCATTGTTGTATGCAGATTCACGCATTAACTCAACGTACTGCTCTGAATTAAGAAACTCTCTGTTTCTTGTTGGCTTACTTGTTCCAAACTGATAGTTTGCAGTAAAGTTAGTTTTACCTGCTTTACCTCTTTTTGTTGTAATAAGTACAACACCGTTTGCAGCACGTGCTCCATAAATGGCTGAAGCAGCAGCATCTTTCAAAATCTCAAGTGATGCAATATCATTTGCATTAAGATCTGCTAAAGCATTTGTTGCAGCACCATTACTAGATAAGTTGTCGGCATTCACAATCATACCATCAACAACATAGAGTGGTTCATTACCTGCACTGATTGAAGATGAACCACGAATTCGGATATTCATACCTTGTGCCAGTTTACCATTTTGAGATGTAACTAATACACCTGCAGATCTTCCTTGCATGGCCTGCTCGAAAGTGGTAACCGACAAATTCTGGATAGCATCGCCATTGATTTTGGAAATATTACCAGTAAGGTCTTGTTTTAGCTGCGTACCATAACCAACTACAACTACTTCGTTAAGTTGTGTTACATCTAATCCCAGAGATACATCAACAACATTTCGTTCGCCAATGGCTACCTCAGTTGTATTTAGACCGATGAAAGAGAACACTAAGGATGGTGATCCGCCAGAAGGAACACTTAATTTGTAGTTACCCTCAACATCTGTTACGGTTCCCACAGTTGTTCCTTTAATGACAACGTTTACACCCGGTAAAGCAGTGCCATCTTCAGAAGAGGTCACTTTTCCGGAAACAGTTCGTTCTTGGGCGCTCAATGTCAGGGTTAACGACATGAACAATCCCACTAAGAGTAGAATTTTCCTCATAAATTTTAGGTTTAGTTTGATGCTGTAAAGTAATAAAAAGCAGTAAAATCTTCTACTTATATCACTTTATAGATCAATTAAATTTTGCTAAATGAGGAAATAGTACCTAAAGATTGGTTAGTAAGCCCGCACTAGTTTACCATCGAGGTAATTGATGAAGGACTTGTTGACAACACGCATACCACCCGCAGTGGGGTAGTTACCCGTAAAGTACCAATCGCCTTTGTGGTTAGGAATGGCCTTATGAAGATTATCAACTGTTTGAAAAACAACTTCTAAATCTGCTCTCATACCAACAGGTCTTACAATGTCGGTGATCTTTGCAGAGATTTCTTCATCGCTGTATTGATTGTACAGGGTTTGTATAAAGTTTTTGTGCTGCTCATGGCCTTTGGCTGCCTGGCATCTTTCATAAACTTCGTCCAACATATAATCTTTGCCATTATCTTTTAGAAGCTCGCGCATGGCGCGGAAGGCAACAAACTCGCCCATCTTGCTCATATCAATGCCATAGCAATCGGGGTAGCGTATTTGTGGACAAGACGATACGACTACAATTTTCTTGGGCTCTAAGCGATCCAGCATTTTCAGAATGCTTTTCTCCAGGGTTGTGCCTCTTACAATAGAGTCGTCAATGACCACAAGCGTATCAACGCCTTTACGAATTACTTCATAAGTAGTGTCATACACATGCGATACAAGATCATCACGGTGCTCATCATCGGTAATAAAGGTGCGAAGCTTGGCATCTTTAATAACAATTTTCTCAATGCGTGGCCTGAAAGAGAGGATATCTTCGGCATCATCCATGGTTGGCTTTCCTTCCAGCAATACTTCTTTCTGTTTTTGGATCAGATATTCTTCTACACCGGCCATCATGCCATAAAAGGCTGTTTCGGCTGTGTTGGGAATGTAAGAGAAGACAGTATTTTTTAAATCGAAGTTGATGGCTTTCAATACCTGAGGTACCAATAATTTGCCAAGCTGTTTACGCTCTCTGTAGATATCGGGATCGTTACCGCGTGAGAAATAAATACGCTCGAAACTGCAGGATGCTTTTTCTCCCGGCTGAATAATCTGATGCTGCTCATACTCGCCACTTTTAGTAACGATTAGGGCATGCCCGGGCTTAATCTCTTCAATCTGGTTATAGTCAATGTTAAATGCAGTTTTAATAGCTGGCTTTTCAGAAGCAACGACAACGATCTCATCATCGGCATAAAAATAAGCAGGGCGAATACCATTGGGATCGCGTACCACGAATGAAGAACCTGAACCAGTCATACCAGCCATGGCATAGCCGCCATCGAAATCTTTACAGGCGCGTCTGAGTACACGGGCTATTTCAATTTCGTTTTCTATAATTTCGGAAATCTCTTTATTCGAAAATTGATCTTTATACTTTTCGAAAAGACTTTGTACTTCTTCATCCAGGAAGTGACCGATTTTTTCCATCACGGTTACGGTGTCTACTTTCTCTTTAGGATGCTGACCGAGACCTACCAGAATATCAAAGAGTTCATCAACATTGGTCATGTTGAAGTTGCCGGCCATGACCAGGTTACGGCTTCTCCAGTTGTTCTGGCGTAAGAAGGGGTGAACGTTTTCAATACTATTGCGACCATGTGTGCCGTAGCGAAGGTGGCCTAACCAAAGTTCTCCGGTAAAGGCCACATTTTCTTTAAGCCACTGCTCGTCTTTAAATCTGTCTTTTCCGAGTTTTTGTGCTTTTCTGAATTTCTTACCTATTTTTTTAAAAAGGTCAGCCACGGGCTGCTGTTTAATTGAACGGTAGCGACTGATGTACCTGTGTCCTGAATCTACGTCAATTTTAATGTTGGCAATACCGGCTCCGTCCTGACCTCGGTTGTGCTGCTTTTCCATCAGCACATACATTTTATTCATCGCGTAGGTTGGGCCGTACTTTTCTACGTAATAAGAAAGTGGCTTACGCAGGCGAACCATGGCAATGCCACATTCGTGAAGGATTTCGTCAGTCATGATTGGAGCGTATCAAAGTGCAAAGTTAATCCTATTCAACCAACCCATCAAACCAGATGGCATGAAGAATAGCACTAACAGCATGATAACCACAATTATTCCGAAAAGATTTACTGGTACTGATTTTTTAATCGTAAGTGCTTGACTTTCTGCCTTTAAAAAGGCCTGGTAAGGAATTTTTAAATAAAAAAAGAGTGAAACAACGGTGCTGAGTAGGCCCACAAAAAACACCATCAGGTAAATAATGGCCTGTGAACTTTCATAGATTGACCATAAGGAGGAGAAAATGAAGAGTTTGGCCATAAAGCCTGCTGTCGGGGGTAAACCGGTTAATGATACCAGACCGATTAAAAGCATAATGGAGGCAAAAGGGTACATTTTTCCAACTCCGGCATAATCTTCAATTTCCACTACCGCGTGCTGCTCGAAATGAGCGATGTACCAAAACACCAGGTAATTGGCCAATAGAAAGGCCGTTGCATAATACAGCATTACCACTATACCTTGTTCAGTAAGTGTTATGGCACCAATCAACAAAAAACCGCTTTGCGCGATGGATGAATAGGCCATCATACGTTTCGGATTTTTTTGTAATAAGGCAGCAAAGTTGCCTATGACCATGGTGAGTACAGCAATAAGGCTAATGATAATATACCAACGGATAGAGGAGGATCCGCCCAGGTTTAAAGCTTGGACAAAGTGAATGAGAATTCCCAACCCTGCTAACTTAGGCACCACCGAAAAAAAGGCAACGACAGGTGTAGGCGATGCTTCATACACATCAGGCGCCCACGGATGCACCGGTGCACTACTCATTTTGAACAGAAATCCAACCAGTACAAAACACACGCTGATAACTAAAAAATAATTTTGTCCACTCAAGATGGCCTTAGCGAATTCAGCGGATGTGAAACCTAGCGTAAGTGTTTGACCATAGAGCATGGACATACCATACAACATGATGGCTGAAGCTACGGATCCAAACAAAAAGTACTTGAGTGCAGCCTCCATACTTTTTTTCTGAAAGCCGAATGCGGCTAATGCATACGAGGGAAGGGAGATAAGTTCCAACGCAAGAAAGGCCATTACCAAATGACTACTCATGACTAACAGATGTGCTCCCAAGGTAGCTGTAGCAATCAAGGCATAATATTCTCCTTTGCGTTCTTGTTGTGAATAGGAGAGAAGTACCGTAAGCACAGCCGCCAGATCAATCAGTATCTTTAAGTAGATAGAAAAACTAGTAAGCCGAAGCATACCGCTGAAGAGCGGAATATTGGAGGATACTTCATGATACTGGAACAATGATAGAATGAATATTCCGGTGAAAAATAATAACGCAAAAATATCAGCAACTCTTCCCTGTGCTTTAGTAAATAGACTGGCTAGCAAAAGAATAAGCACACTGATACACAGCAGTAGTTCGGGAAAAAAATACCCCAGACTTAATTGAATCCATTCTAACTTTTCTGCTATCCCCTGCATGGTTATGGCTGAAGTAAAGCTTTTACCATTTTACCACTTTCAATAATAGAGGTACTGAAGGCTTCGGCAAAAGGATTAATAAAATTAAGTAGTACTTGAGGGAAGATACCTAAAGCAACTGTAATAAAGAGAAGAGGGATTAGCATGATCTTCTCCCGCAAATCAACATCGGCCAAATTGCCATTGATGCCTGGTTTTACATGAAACTTACCAAAGAACATTCTTTGTAATGTCCATAAGTAATAGATAGCGCCCAACACTAAACCGAAAGTAGCCACGATAGCAAAGCTTTCATGCAATAAATAGTTGGTGCTACCGGATTTAAATGCCCCAAGGAAAACCATGAGCTCCGCCATAAAACCAGACAGCCCCGGTAAGCCCAGGGAAGCAAAGAAAGCAATAAGCGTAAAAGTAAAGTAAACAGGCATCTTACTTGAAAGTCCTGAGTAGTTACCAATCATTCTGTCGTGGGTGCGATCATACAATACACCTACCAATAAGAATAACATAGCTGAGATTATGCCATGACTCACCATTTGATAAATAGCTCCCGCACTCCCTTCCGGTGTAACAGAGGCAACACCAAGCAATACAAAGCCCATGTGTGAAACGGAAGAATAGGCAATCAGTCTTTTTAAATCTTTGCTGGCCATGGCAGCAAGGCCACCATATATGATAGACACCACACCAAAGAGTGCCACTAACCAACTTAGCTCCAAAGCAATATCCGGAAAGATGGGATAGGTAATTCGGAGTAAGCCGTAACCACCAATTTTTAATAATAGTGCAGCCAGTAAAACAGAAATAGGTGTTGGCGCTTCCACGTGTGCATCAGGCAACCAGGTGTGCAGGGGTATCATGGGTAATTTAATACCGAAGCCAATGAATAGTAAGATGAAGGCCCACGTTCTGGCCGACATACCTAATATACTTACGTTGCGTTGCGGATCTAAAATAGAATTGCTGATAATGTTGTTTACCTCTTGCATGTCTACCAGACTAAAAGAATGGACGATCAATTGTCCATCACCTATACTTTGCGTTGACAGGTAAAGCGCAATCATTACGATCAGGATGAAGATTGAACCCAATAAGGTGTAAAGGAAAAATTTGATTGAAGCATATTCCCGTTTAACACCTCCCCATATACCAATGAGAAAGAACATGGGTAACAACATAAACTCGAAGCAGAGATAAAAGAGCAGGAAGTCCTGAGCACAGAATGTACCAATGACCGCAGCGTTTAATATAAGCAGCAATGCAAAATAACCCTTAGGACTTTTTTCAATTTTCCATGAAGAGATAACTGCAATCAAAACCACAATTACCGATAATGCTACCAAGGGTAAGCTAAGACCATCGACCCCTAAAAAGTAATTAGCTTTGAGAATACCCCAGGCTCCCATGTCCAGTGTAATCCAGGGTTTTAGTTCAATAAGTTGTAAACCATGTTGTTGTGTTGAGTAGTGACTGAAGATCAACAGTAGAACAATAACCTGAAGCAGACTGGCTACGAGGGCTATTACCCTGAATTGCCTGAAAGTTGAAGGCATAGCAAGCGTTACCAAAGCACCTGCCAACGGTATTATAAGCAATAAAGAAAGTAAATAGGCTTGCATCAGCTAATACAACATGTTAAAACAAAATCCAAAATAGAAAAATTATCAGTGTGATGGTTGTCCAGAAAATATAAGTCTGAATTTTACCGCCACTAAAAGAACGCAACAAAGCCCCCGTCTGTCTTGCCCCCCAGGCGATTCCATTCACAGCGCCATCGATAATCCACTTATCGAACCAGGCGAGTAGATGCGCAAAAGTTACCTGCGCATAAGCTAACACATGAATAAAACTATCAATCCCTTGATCACTCTTCTGCACAGAATAAGCCAGGGTAAGCGCAGCTTTCTTTCCAGCTTTATCATATACCCTGTCGAGGTAGTAGCCATTTTTAAAAACAGGATAGACGCTCGTTACTTCTTTTTTTCTATACCACCACCAGGCTAGTACAGAGAAGGCAGGAATCAGTATCATGGATAGCCAGGTGATGAATAAATAGTGTTTAGCGGGTTGTATGCTATTGAGTAACCAGCCATTGTATTCAAGTGGATGTACAGAAACCACAAACCATAAAGAACAAACAGAAAGCAAAATAATAGGTAGGCGTAAAATCCCGGGAGCTTCATTTACTTTCAATAGAGTTGTTTTTTTAGCGGGTGCAAAGAAGATGTACCACAACATGCGCACACTGTAAAGAATCGTTAGAACAGAAGAGATGACAACAATCCAAGAGAATATAAGCTTCCATGAATTTCCTGACCAGTTAAACAAACTTACCAGAATAGCATCTTTCGATTGAAAGCCTGATAACATAGGGAAACCTGATAAAGCAGCACTGCAAACAGTAAAACAAATTACTGTAACAGGCATCAATTTCTTTAATCCTCCTAAATTCCGAATGTCCTGTGCATCGAAATGAACATGTGCACTATGCTGTGCCTGGTGGAGTACATGAATAATAGCCCCCGCACTCAGGAATAAACCTGCTTTAAAAAAGGCATGTGTAAATAAATGTAAAAGCGCAACACCATAAGCACCGGAGCCTACAGCTGCAAGCATCAAGCCTAATTGAGAAATAGTAGAGTAGGCTAGAATCTTTTTGATGTCGTATTGGTGTAAAGCAGCCAGCGCTCCCAGCAAAGCAGTAATGCTTCCGACAATCACAACTATATCCAAAACTTCAGCACTAAAGAGCGGGAACATTCTGATCAGTAAAAAAATACCAGCAACCACCATGGTGGCTGCGTGGATTAAAGCAGACACAGGGGTTGGGCCTTCCATGGCAGAGGGTAACCAGTCAAAAAAAGGAACCTGGGCCGACTTGCCCATAACAGCAATTAACAAACTGATAGCCGCAGCATTTCGCCAGAACTCATTCGTTACTTGTATTGCTTCTGTTAAGCCAAAACTAGTGGTCTGGGTATACAGAATAAGTATGGCGGCAATAAAGCCCAAGTCAGCTATTCGATTGATGATAAAAGCTTTACCAGCAGCTTTAGCGGCTGCATCTTTTTCGCGCCAGTGCCCAATAAGTGTGTAAGAAGAAAAACCCACCAGTTCCCAAAATACAAACAGCAGTAAAATATTATTAGCCAGCACTAAGCCTAACATGCAGAAAGTAAAAAAGCCCAGCATGGTATAATAGCTCTTTTCAAATTTATCACCTGCCATGTAGCCGCTGGAAAAAAGATGAACCATCAAGGAAATGAAGCTGACAATCAACACCATCACCAGGCTTACATTGTTGATGTAGAAGCCAGCGGTGATTGTAGAGTCACCTAAAACAAACCAGTTATGCTCCAAAATAACAGACGCTTCATTCCATTGCGCCAGACAAATGCTAACTGCAGTAATGGTAGTCAGTAATAGAAATAAAACAGCCAAGAGTGGATTGAGCCAACGGTATTTTTCAGTAATTAACTGCGCCAGCATAGCTGAAACAATTGGCAAAGCCAACAAACAAAAAAGTAAATTGATCAGTAGTGCCTGGCTCATCCTTTCAATTCAGTTACTTCATCAGGAACAGATGTTTTATAATGACGATACACCTGAAGAATAATCGCCAGACCAATGGCAGCTTCACAAACGGCAACAATCATTACAAACAAGGAGAATACCTGACCATCCAATGCTTGTGTATTTTTTTGATTGAAGGCGATCAGATTAATATTTGCTGCATTCAACATTAGCTCAATACCCATCAAAACCATAATGGCATTGCGCTTCACTATTACAATGACTAAGCCAATGGACAGGAGTAAGGCACTCAATATGTATAGTGGTTGTATAGGCATTAGTTCTTGCTTGGTTTAAAACCTGCAATGGTAGCTGCGCCAGCCAATACGGCTAACAATAAAATACCGGTAATCTCAAATGGCAAAACATAATCAGTCAGCAACTCAACACCAATTGTTTTTATCGTATTGCTCTCAGCTGATGGCTTTTGTAACGGCAGCATGAAGATCGATTTATTTACAAAAAAGAGAAGCAGAAAAAAGAGAGAACCACCTACTAATACACCACCGAATATGCCAGTATTACCAATAGGAATTGGCTGGGCACCAGATTTATTGGTGAGCATAATTCCAAAGATAAGTAACACGACTACACCACCCGCATACAATAGAATTTGTGCTACAGCCGAAAATTCAGCCATACACAAAATGAAAAGTGCTGCTATCCCCAATAAGCAACTCAACAAAGCTAAGGCAGCATGAAATATGTTCTTTACAAACAAAAGTATTATGGCCGATCCGGCTACCAGCACGCAAAAGAAATAAAAAATAAAGTTAAGCAGACTCATGCCGAGGGAGGACTGGGTGGTTTGATCTTGGGTTTAAAAACAGGTTTGGCTGGTTTTGGTGCTTCAGTACTATTGGCAGTTGAAGGTGCTGTTGTAGCTGTACTGGCCGCGGCCTTAAGTTTTTGATGTTCGTCCCACGCTTTCTTCTTTTCATCAATATCAGCAGCATTCATATCTCCGAAAGCAAAAGTATGTTCTTTCAGGTCAAACACGCTGAAATCATATTCCTTCGTCATGGTCAGGCATTCGGTAGGACATACCGTTGTGCATAAACCACAAAAACAGCACTTGGCCATATCAATATCAAACTTGGCCGCATATATCCGTTTGGAAGTTCCATCAGAGGTCTTACCAATTACTTCAGCTGACTTTATAGGCTCTATGGTAATGCAATCAACAGGACAAACCACAGCACATTTATCGCAGACAATGCAGTCATCTATCTCATTATGAAGCTTGTAACGCCCTATATCCGGAACAGGTAATTGAACATGCGGGTATTGTATGGTGGCAATACCCTCTCTTTCGCTAAAGTAGTCAGCGGCTTTAATTGATTTAACCGGTTGACTCTTAGTAGCTTTAAAAAAATGGCGCAGGGTTAACCTTAACCCGGCTGAAAGCGATTTAAAGGCATCGGCTAAAGAAGACCAATAAGTTACAGTTCTGTCCACAGGCATCAAAAATACAAAACAAGCCTGATAAATAAGGGTTCAAATCAGACTAGTGAAATTTTATAACACAACGCTCCGCCTTTAAAAGTTCGGGCGCCCGCGCAATATCGATGGCTGAGTTGGCATCGTCCATTTCTTCCCGCACTTTCCGCTTAATCTCCTTCATGCGCATGGCCTCGATAAAACGTTTTACGTCTTCACTATGCTCCAGCAGCAGTGGTGGAACTGTAGTGGGTTTATCGTCATCACCTTTAGCTACCATGGTAAAATAACTCGAGTTGGTATGCTTGATAATTCCGGTTTTTACATTTTGTGCTTCAACCCTGATACCCACCACCAGAGAAGAATTGCCCACATAATTAACGGAAGCATGGAGCGATACCAATTCTCCAACTTCTACAGGTTGCAAAAACTCAACCTTATCTACTGAAACTGTTACGCAATAAGTGCCCGCATGTTTACTAGAAGTGGCATAAGCCACCTTATCCATCAGCGACAGCAAAATTCCACCGTGAATCTTCCCGCCAAAGTTGGCGTAGGAGGGAATCATCAATTCTGTGATAGTAGTTTGAGAAAGGCGTACGGATTTAGGTTCCATGGTTTAAAGGGTTCTGTGACGAAGTTACAACTATCTTTTACTTACTCCGCCTCAAGTTCTCTTTTGTTCATTAACGACCTGAGCCTTAAGAAAAGAGCCAGTGCAACGAGTGTAAGCCCGATGAGTAAACCTGACCAAATGCCAATAGCCCCCATGTTAGCTTTAAAAGCCAGGTAATATCCCAGGGGCAAACCAATAATCCAGTAAGAAATAAAAATGTAAAGTGAAGGGATTTTCACATCCTGTAAACCTCGTAAAGCGCCTGCACACACTACCTGCATGCCATCAGATAATTGAAAGAAGCCGGCAATAATAAGTAAGGGAGCAGCAATGGCAATTACATCAGCATTGTTGATATAAAGTGAAGGAAACCAGAATCGTCCGATATAGAAAATAAAGCCCCAAACAAGCATGATTACTAAAGCCATACCTATCAGCGAATAAGCAGAAGCCTTTACATTTTTATAATCATTTTTACCTATGTAATTACCAATTCTGATAACTGCAGCGGCCCCCAAACCACTGGTAGTCATGTAGCTGATGGTGGCCAGGTTAATGGCAATTTGGTGGGCAGCCAGTGTATTGGTGCCGAGCCATCCCATCATGACAGCACTAAAATCGAATGCCGCCACTTCAAAAATGAATTGCATGCCAGCCGGCACGCCAATATGGAGTAGGTTGTTAAAAGTTTTTTTGGAATAGCTGCCAAAAGCAAAAATGGCACGGTAGATTCTAAGCTTACTATGGTAGAATACATAAACAGCCAAAGCAATGGCCATAAAGAACCTAGAGATAAGCGTTGCATAACCGGCACCTTCAAGCCCCATGGCTTCAAAACCGAAGTGGCCATAAATGAAGGTGTAGTTTAAAAAGATGTTTAACAGATTGGCAGCAATCATAACAACCAATGACAGATAGGTTAAAGAAAGACCATCAGCAAATTGCCTGAAAGATTGAAAGATCAGAATCGGTAAAAGGGAAACGGTGACAATACTCAAATAGGGTAGTGCCTGATCAACGGCATCCTGAGGCTGATCAATTTTATACAACAAACTCTTGCCCAGCATAACTGCAACAATCAGTATAAAACTGAGGCATACATTAATTAAAAAACCATGTCTGAAAACTGAAATGATGGATTGTTTATCCTCTTTACCATCTGCTTCAGCGACTAAAGGCGTAATCGCATAAGACACGCCAATACCAAACAACATCAATACATTAAAAATAACATTGGCCAACGATGCACCAGCCAATGGGGTAGCGCCAACACGGCCAATCATGATATTATCCATTACGCCCATGGTAACATGCCCTAATTGACTCAGCATCACAGGCAGGGCGAGTGTAATGTTTGTTTTTAAATGTTGATTCAGGGTCATGATAGAGCGAATGCGCGATGTTAAGAAATGGAAAGATCAGATATGTTTTAAACGGGCAACATATAAAATACCCGCAACGCTCATGCTATCGGTAATTGCGCCCTCCGTAATCATTTTTATGGCTTCGGTTAAAGGCACTTTTTTTACTTGCATATCGGCTTCTGTATCTTCTAATGCATTTTTGCCTTCTGTAAGTTCTTCTGCCAGAAAGATGTGTCCCTCTTCATCGGTAACTGAGTTTGAGGTGTGGAAGCGCATCAGCTTTGTCCACTTATTGGCCGTTAAGCCGGTTTCTTCTTTCAACTCCCGCTTGGCAGATTCAAGAGTATCCTGATCCAAAGCACCACCACCTTCCGGTAGTTCCCAACTCCACTCATTGAGCGTGTAACGATGTTGCCCCACCAACCAGATATTATTGTCCAGATCAAGGGCAACTATGCCGATGGCTTTATTTTTAAAGTGAACCTTACCATAAATACCCTTGCCACCTGCAGGGTTAATCACCTGATGTTCTGTTAAAGTGATCCACTTATTATCATATTTTATCTCTGTAGATAAGGTTTCCCACGAGGATTGTTGATTTGACATATGCGATTCTTCGAATCTTAAAATTTAAGCTTGCAACTTAAGCAATTATACCAAGCTTTTGTTCTTGCGGTTGAATCCTTTGTGGCTACATGCTCAATAGCTTAATCCAGATTTGAAACTCTATTTAACGCTAACCCTAATCCTTCTATTTTTTAGTAGCTATCTGAGAAAATCAGCGTAATCTGTGGCTACTAAATTGACTTTCATTTTAATTTTTCTAAAACAAATCGAATGGATTAATTAATTTGTAGGTAAAATTTAACCGCTGCTAACATGGGACTTTGGGACAGAATTAAAAATGAATTAATCGACATCATCGAATGGACAGATGACAGTACCAATACAATGGTTTGGCGTTTTCCGCGCCATCAAAATGAAATTAAAAATGGGGCACAACTTACGGTAAGAGAAAGTCAGGTAGCGGTTTTTGTGAATGAAGGTAAGATAGCAGATGTTTACCAGCCAGGTAGGGTAAAACTGAGTACAGAGAACATGCCTGTACTAACCACACTCATGGGTTGGAAATATGGCTTTAACAGTCCCTTTAAAGTTGAAGTATACTTTGCTAACACCAAAAACTTTACTGACAACAAGTGGGGAACCAAGAACCCCATTATGCTACGCGATGCTGAGTTTGGGCCTATTCGTTTGCGTGCTTTCGGAACTTATGCAATTAAAGTAATTGATGCCGGTAAGTTTATTAAAGAAATTGCAGGCACACAGGCACATTTTACCACTGAAGAAGTAACAGAGCAATTGCGTAACCTGATCGTTACCCGCTTTACGGATGCCGTAGCAGAAAGTAAAATTCCTGTTTTAGATCTGGCAGCTAACTATGATGAGTTGTCGAAATTCATAAGCAGTAAAATCAATCCTGAGTTTGGCGAGTATGGACTTGAGGTAACAAAATTCCTGGTGGAAAATATTTCATTGCCACCAGAAGTAGAGACTGCGCTGGATAAGCGTAGCAGCATGGGTATTTTGGGTAACCTCAACCAGTATGCGCAATTTCAGGCAGCGAATGCCATGGAAGCGGCTGCCAAGAATCCCGGAAGTGATGCCGCCTCAGGTATGGGTATGGGCATGGGCTTCGCTATGGCGCAGCAAATGGGGCAAATGTTCAATCAGCAAAATCAAAATACACAGACAGGTAATCAGGCACCACCACCTTTGCCAAACGCAGCTGCTTATTTTATTGCCGTCAACGGACAACAACAAGGTCCTTTAACCATAACAAGTTTACAACAAATGCTTCAGCAAGGTACTTTTAGTCGTGAAAGTCTGGTTTGGAAACAAGGCATGAGTGCATGGATAAAAGCGGGTGAGGTGGCAGAATTGGCCTCGTTATTTGGTGCAGTGCCGCCACCACTTCCACCACAATAATCCTTGAATGCTGATTGATAATTTCTTCCTGACGTCATGAGTAATTTTACAGAAAGCACTAAAGCCATTAACCTCGAATTGGCATGCCAGAGTTGTGGGGCATTGCTTAAATTTAAGCCAGGCACCCGGCATCTGGCTTGCGAATATTGTGGTGCACAAAATGAAATTGCGCAACCTGATCTAACAGGAAAGATAGAGGAAACACCACTGGAAGATTTTCTTGCGAACAACTTCGATAAAGAAGATCAAATGGAAGTGGCTACCGTAAAATGTGATGGCTGTCACGCAATATCTTCCTTCGATCCTAAAACAAGTTCAGACAAGTGTCCTTTTTGTGCTTCGCCTTTGGTTATTCAGTCTGGCACTACTTCCAGCATGCACAAACCACAATATGTGCTTCCTTTTGGTATCGATGAGAAGAAGGCAAGGCAGCATTTCGCCACATGGTTAAAGGGCTTATGGTTTGCACCCAATGATTTGAAGCATTATGCCGATCGGGCAGGTAAACTTTCGGGCATGTATTTACCTTACTGGACTTTCGATTGTTCTACTGACACTTCTTACACAGGCCAAAGAGGCGAACATTATTATGTTACCGAAAACTACACCACTACAGAAAACGGCAAGTCTGTAAACAGAACCAGACAGGTACAAAAAACAAGGTGGTATCCCGCCAGTGGTCATGTTAATAATGTTTTTGATGACCTCTTAATTGAAGCAACAACTTCTTTAAAAAAAGACAAACTTCGAGCTCTGGAACCCTGGGATGTGAAAAATCTGGTGGAGTACAACGACAAATATTTGAGCGGTTTCCGAACAGAAACGTATCAGGTAGAAATACGAAGTGCCTACCAACAAGCCAAGCAAAGGATGGAGCCTATTATTGAGCAAAGCATCCGGCAAGACATTGGTGGTGATACCCAAATGATACATTTTACAAACAGCACGTATAAGGATCCTACCTTTAAGCACATCCTGATGCCAGTCTGGATTAGCGCCTATCGTTTTAATAATAAACTTTACCAATTCCTGATCAATGCAAGAACAGGTGAGGTGCAGGGAGACAGGCCCTTCAGTGCTGTTAAGATTACTTTTGCCATCTTGGGCGGTTTATTATTACTGGCACTTATTTACTTCTTCATGCAAAACCAGTCTTAAATTTATAGTTTACTTATTTTAAGTATAACACACTGAAAATTAGGTATAAACACCTAGGTATTTTAATACATCGTTTCATTCACGTTCTGTTACCTTTATAGTATAAATGAACAGCGTTATGAAGCGCACACTTAATCTCAATGCATATTGGGAAAGAATTGCCCCCGAACTCATACTCATCGTCAGCATACTTATTGTAGGCATAATTTCCTATTTGAAATTCTAAGCAGGACGCGCAATTATTGTTAACATTGTAGCCTGATCCAAAAAGCTGCCATTGTTACAATCCTCTTTTACACCTGATAAAATCGAAGCTGGCTGCGATGAGGTAGGGCGTGGTTGTCTGGCAGGGCCAGTGGTAGCTGCTGCCGTTATTCTTCCCAAAAATTTTCAGCATGATTGGCTCAACGATTCTAAAAAGTTACCTGCTCAAAAGCGCAAGGCATTGGATGCTATCATTAAAAGTGAAGCACTGGCCTGGGCCATTGCTGAGGTAAGTCCACAAGAGATTGATCGGATTAATATTTTAAAAGCTTCCTTTAAGGCCATGCACCTGGCCTTAGATCAGTTGAAATTACAGCCTGAAGTATTGCTGATTGATGGCAATCGTTTCACACCCTATAAGAAAATAAGTCACCACTGTATTATTAAAGGCGATGGTAAATTTCTGTCCATCGCTGCAGCCTCTGTGTTAGCTAAAAATTACCGCGATGATTTAATGGAAAAACTCGCACTTCAGTTTCCTGGCTATGCCTGGGAGCGCAACGTGGGCTACCCAACCAAAGAACATCGATTAGGAATCGAGCGACTTGGTGTTACACCACATCACCGTATGAGTTTCCAGTTACTGCCAATACAAGGTGAGTTGTTTTGACTATATTGTTATAAAATGAGCATTTTAATCACCTAGGCCATCCATGAAATTCTTCAAGAAAAATCCCGATCAATTTGATTTCGAGCTTGAACGAATATGTTTAACCTGTGAAAGCAAATTTCAAGGCAGGTACTGCAATAAATGTGGTGAAAAAGTAATTGAGCCCTATGATCGATCAATAAAACACTTTTTCGATAATTTACTCAATGCCTTCACCTTTATTGATGGGAAGTTTTTAAATAGCTTTAGAACAATGCTGCTTAAACCAGGAAAGATGTCAGCAGATATTGCCATTGGCAGGCGGCAGCCCTACATGAAGCCAGTGGCTTTCTTTTTTGTTGGTAATTTCATTTATTTCTTTTTTCCGATATTCCAAACCTTCAATAGTAGCCTTTATGCGCAGCTCAATTTCATGCCTTATAGCGAATGGATCGAGCCTTATGTTCAAAGGTACTTGCAAGAAGCATCAATTGACCATAGCGTGTTTGCAGAAAAGTATAATGCTACCTCAACCAATTGGGCTAAGATTTTACTGATTCTGATTGTGCCTATTACTTTTCCTTTTTTATTTCTGATTAATTATGCTAAAAGGTTGTTCGTATCCGACCACTTAATCTTTACCTTCGAGTTAGCGTCTTATATCCTCTTTATCCCAACCATTCTCTTGTCTTTTTTGGTAGCACTTATTCAAGTAATAGCTCAGATTCTTGGGTTTAACACAAGTCAATTCGATATTGATACTTATGCTGCGCCTACGGTTGCCATCTTGACAGGCTATATGCTTTTCTTCGGACTGAAACAATTTTATCAATTCAAATGGTGGCGCATCATCTTATCAACAGCTACTCTTTTGACTTCATTGATAATCGTTATTCATTGCTATAGATTTTTACTTTTTGTAGTTACCATGTGGTCCTTGAAGTAATTTGAACTTCACGATAATCTTTTTAGTTATTCAACTATGTGTCTAATTTTTTTATCCCTTAATAATCACCCTGCCTATAAACTCATTATCGCAGCTAACCGCGATGAGTTCTATCAGCGCAAAACAGCAGCAGCCGACTATTGGCCGGACCACCCTCAAATTTTAGGGGGGCGCGATTTAGAAGCCAGCGGCACTTGGATGGCCATGAACAAAATGGGTAGGGTGGCCATGGTAACCAATTACCGCGATTTGAAGAATCTTAAGCAAACAGCCCCATCGCGTGGTGCTTTAGTCTCTGACTTTCTGCTGACAGACATGCATGCTAATGACTATCTGCAAAGTATAGAGCCAAAAGCTGTAGCTTATAACGGATTTAATTTGTTAGTGGGTAATGTTGATGACCTTTATTATCTATCTAATTACAAACAAGGAATAGAAAGACTTAACACTGGCATTCATGGCTTAAGTAATGCTTTATTAAATACCCCCTGGCCAAAAGTCGAAAAGGGTAAAGCATACTTTGCCTCGCTTATTAACAAGCCGGAAGTTGACCCTGAAGTATTGTTTACCATGCTCTATAACGAAGAGCAGGCCGCTGATAATTTATTGCCGGATACAGGTGTCGGCATAGAACGTGAACGTATGTTGTCCTCCATGTTTATCAAAAGCCCCAATTATGGTACACGCTGCTCCACAGTGATGCTGGTGCGTCATGATAATCATGTTCAGTATCATGAGCGTGTTTATGACTTACAAACTTTTGCGCACAGCACACGTACCTATGAGTTGGTTGTGTAAACCCTTCTTAACAATTTTCTTCAATAGTGTTATGCTTTAAATGGCAGAATGCTTGCTGTGTAATCTGTCAGACCGCTGAAAGCGGAGGTAAACAGCGGTCAGACAGATTTGGGTAGATGACACACCTTTTTATACTTTTATCCATACATTAGAACATGAGTAAAAAATCCAAAGTGCCCTTTGCCCTTCGATCCATCCAGTGGCTCTTCCCTAAAGTGGAGGCTACATCATCGGCATTGGCAGCCCGTTGGTTTCAACACTTATTTTTTACACCAATTCGTTACAAGTCACCCGAAAAAGAAGTAGAGATTGCGCGTAGTGCCAGGCAGTATAAACTTCTGGTTGGAGAGAAGCATATTCAAATCTACACCTGGGGTGAGGGCATACCTGTGTTAATGGTTCACGGCTGGGCCGGCAGGGGAACACAGTTCCGAAAATTTGTTGAACCTTTTATAGAACAAGGTTTCAAAGTGGTGGCGATTGATGGCCCTGCGCATGGAAAAAGTGATGGCAGCAAAACAGAAATCATGGAGTTTGCGAGCGTTATTGAAAGCGTATACATGAAGGAAAAAGCAGTGGCCATTATTGCTCATTCGTTTGGCGGGGTTGCCAGTTTATATGCCATGGCTAGCGGGCTGCAAAACAAAGTTCAGATTAACATAGCCAGCCCAACCATTGGGGAAGAAATCATCAAATCTTTTCTGAAAGCCTTAAAAGCATCGGAACGCATTGGCAAGTTGTTTCGTGGCTTTATCCTGAAGCAAACAGGTAAGCATTTTGAAGAATTCTCCGCCCTTGAGATTGTCAAACGCATTCCTCATGAATTTGATCTTTTACTCGTTTATGATGAAGACGATGAAGAGGTGACCATGGAACATGCCCATGCCATCAAAAAGGTTTATCAGCAGGCAATTTTGTTTCAAACCAAAGGCTTAGGACATAACAGAATTCTGAAAGAGGATAAAGTCATCAACCGTTGTGTAACATTTATCCAGCAGAAAACGTCAATACAGCAATAATTTTGATAGAAAACTGTAATTTTCAAGACTTAGCGCTACTTATTGCATATGAAAATCATCGAAACCAAGAACATCTCACGCGAGTACAAAATGGGTGATAACATTGTCCGTGCTTTGCAGGATATTTCTATCACCATCGATAAAGGTGAATATGTAGCTTTTATGGGCCCCTCTGGTTCAGGTAAGTCAACTTTAATGAATATTGTAGGCTGTTTGGACACCCCCAGTGGTGGAACATACATCCTTAATAATCAGGAGGTAAGCGACATGACAGAAAATGAACTGGCCATGGTGCGCAATAAAGAAATTGGTTTCGTATTTCAGACCTTTAACCTTTTGCCAAGGGCTTCTGCACTTGAGAATGTAGCCTTGCCGCTTATTTATGCTGGTTACAGCAAGTCAGACCGTGATGAAATGGCCATGGAAGCATTGAAGAGTGTAGACCTGGATAACCGCTGGCACCACAAACCAAATGAGTTGTCGGGTGGTCAACGCCAGCGTGTGGCTATTGCCCGTGCTTTGGTAAATAATCCATCGATCATATTAGCCGATGAACCAACAGGTAACCTCGACTCCAAAACATCTTACAGTATCATGAATCTTTTTCAAGAACTTCATGACAAAGGTAATACGATCATCATGGTAACACACGAAGACGATATTGCCCATTATGCACACCGCATTATTCGTTTAAAGGATGGTTTGATTGAGTGGGATAGAAAGAATGAAAATGTAAACAGGGGAGAACCTGTTGAACACTAATCCTTTTTCTGTGTTGAAAGACCATATCAATTTTAGATATTGTCTTTCAATTTGAGACTGCCATGAAAATCTACACAAAAACCGGAGACCAGGGAACGACATCATTATTTGGTGGTAAGCGCGTGTCAAAAGCAGATTTGCGCATTGATACTTACGGGACGGTAGATGAATTGAATTCCTACATAGGTTTATTAAGAGATCAGGTGGTCAATCAGCCCAGGCTTAATGACTTACTTGAAGTGCAGGATAGATTGTTTACCATTGGCTCCATACTGGCCACAGAGCCGGGTAATCAAAAAGTAAAAATTCCACACATCGCAGAAAGCGATATTGATTTTTTGGAAAAGCGCATGGATGAAATGGACGCCAAGCTTCCACCAATGCGCTTTTTTGTATTACCAGGAGGACACCAATCTGTTTCATTTTGTCACATTGCGCGAACCGTGTGCAGACGAGCCGAACGCTTAACCATTGCCCTCAATACAGAAGAGCCTGTGGATCCATTGGTAATCAAATACCTGAATCGTTTATCAGATTATATTTTTGTGCTATCCAGGATGATGTCGCAAGAACTTAATATTTCGGAAAGTCCCTGGAAACCAAGGATGTAGATTTTCAGCCTTCAAATTAAACGCCAGAGGCTTTCAAATTCCTAACAATCGTTAGTCGACTTCGGATTATTGAATTATCTTGCCGAAAAATCAGGAATACGACATGATAGCCACTGAAAAGATCAGCATTCAAAAAGTATCGAAAAGCCGTTTACCGGAAGTAGATTTTGCCAATATCCCATTCGGCAAGATTTATACAGACCACATGTTTTTGGCTGATTATAAACAGGGCGAATGGCAGAATTTCAGAATTGTGCCTTATGGCTACATGCCCATCAGCCCGGCAACACCTGCCTTGCATTATGGTCAATCTATTTTTGAAGGCATGAAAGCCATTAAAGGCAATGATGGATCCGCTTTTGTTTTCAGGGCACTTGATAATTGGAAACGCATGAACATTTCTGCTGAAAGAATGTGCATGCCATATATCCCTGAAGACTTATTCATGGAAAGCTTAAGTGCGCTCATTGATTTAGACAAGTCATGGATACCTACAGCAGAGGGTAGCTCATTGTACATCAGACCTTTTATGTACTCTGCAGATGAGTATATCGGTATCAGACCATCAGAGAATTTTACTTTTCAGATTATACTTTGTCCGGTGGGTTCATATTACTCCACTCCGGTAAAAGTAAAAATTGAAAAACACTATACAAGAGCAGTAGCCGGAGGAACGGGTTTTGCGAAAGCAGGAGGTAACTATGGTGGTGCTATTTATCCGGCAAAATTAGCACAAGACAAAGGCTACCATCAACTTGTTTGGACGGATGGCGTTGAGCACAAATACATAGAAGAATCTGGTACTATGAACGTGATGTTTGTCATGGACAATACTTTGATAACACCTGCATTAAGCGACTCTATTTTAGCAGGTATTACACGCGACAGTGTATTGAGCCTTGCGCGCCATTGGGGAATGAAGGTAGAAGAAAGAAGAATTTCAGTAGATGAGTTAGTAATCGGACTGGAGAAGGGTTCGGTAACAGAAGCCTTTGGTGCAGGAACCGCGGCTACCATAGCCCATATTGAATTGATCGGGCACGAGGGCAAAGATTATTACCTTCCTCCGATTGAAAAGCGTGAGTTTTCGAACAAAGTGTATAAAGAATTAGATGCCATAAAAAATGGCAGCCAGCCAGATCCCTTTGGCTGGATAACAAAAATGTAAATGAAAAGCGCCTTTAGTCAGGCGCTTTTTTTTATTTTAACGCAATGGTAAGACTTTCACTCTTTGTGTTTCTGCTGGTAAGTATCAACAGCTTTAGTCAAAACCAGTTGCTGGTCATCAAAAATGATCAAGTGATGGTTCGTTACCAAAAAGGTGACGATTTTGTCTACAAACGAAAAAGCTTAAAAGCACCAATTCATTCTTTCATTATCGATATTAATGATTCAACCATTATAACCAATACCGATACCGTTGCTAAACACCAGATAGAGCGCGTTTATTTCAGAAAAAGTAATTTCCTAAATGTTGTGGGAGGTTTTTTGGTAACAGGTGGCGTACTTATCTTTTTGATTGATCAGGTAAATGTACTTTTTGTACAAGGTGATGGCGCCTCTATTAACGAAAACGTTGCCTCCATCAGTCTTGTTTCCATTGGCCTTGGCTTACCCATGATGCTGGCAAGAAAAAACTCGCACAGGGTTGGCTTCAAGAAGAGACTCAGAATAATCGATCGCAATTCTCCGTTTTATTATACAGAGTCACGCTTTCAACGTAAAGGATATATTTCCCCCCACATTCCCAGAAATTAATACCTTTGTCAAAATTTTTCGAACATGACAACCGAACAACTCAAAGACCTTAAGAACCGCGTGGTTGCCTTAAGGCGCTATCTTTGACTACGATCGTAAGAAAGTAGAAGTGAAAGATCAGGAACTGATCACGCAACAATCTGATTTTTGGAATAATCCTAAGCAGGCAGAAGCTACCCTGAAAACCATGCGGTCTGTAAAAGTATGGACCGATGCTTTTGATGCAGTAAATAAACAGGTAGAAGATTTAGAAGTCCTTAACGAGTTTCATGATGCAGGTGATGCCTCTGATGAAGAGCTTGACCGCGAGTATCAAAAAACAGCCAAAGCTGTAGAAGAATTGGAGTTTAAGAAAATGCTGAGCCGTGATGAAGATCAGCTAAGTGCTATTCTTGAAATTAACCCGGGTGCGGGAGGTACTGAGAGCAATGACTGGGCAGATATGCTTAACCGCATGTATATTATGTGGGGAGAGAAGAGTGGATATGATGTAAAACAAATTGACTACTTGCCGGGTGAAGTGGCTGGTATGAAATCTGGCACCTTGGAAATTGACGGACCTTTTGCTTACGGAAAGCTGAAGTCTGAAATAGGTGTACATCGCCTCGTTCGTATTTCGCCATTCGATTCAAATGGAAGAAGGCATACTTCTTTCGCCTCTGTTTTTGTGTATCCTAAAGTTGATGATACGGTTGAAATAGAAATCAACCCAAGCGATGTTGAACTACACACGTCCCGCTCTGGTGGTGCTGGTGGTCAGAACGTAAACAAGGTAGAAACGAAGGTTCAGCTTACGCATAAGCCAACAGGTATTGTAGTAGTGTGCCAGGTAGAACGTTCGCAACATGCCAACCGCGAACGTGCCATGCAAATGCTGAAGTCGAGGTTGTTCCAGATGGAAATGGAAAAGCGTAACAGCGAGCGCGATAAAGTAGAGGCCGGTAAAATGAAAATCGATTTTGGTTCTCAGATAAGAAATTATGTGTTGCATCCTTATAAGCTGGTTAAAGATGCAAGAACGGGTGTAGAGCGTACAGATGCTCAAACCGTTTTGGATGGGGATTTGGACGATTATATAAAAGCATTTTTATTAGAAGCACAAGAGCAATCAAGTGCAAGTAATTAAATTAATAACTGAACATGTTTAGACTCCTGATAAGTTTATGCCTGCTGAGCACTGTGGCTTTTGGTCAGGCTAAACTTGTTGAGGGTAAAATCATAGATAAGGATACAAAACAACCCATACCTTTTGCCTCAATTGGTTTGTTGGGTACAAGCAAGGGTACAAGCTCTAATCTGAAAGGACAATTTTCACTGTCAGTAAATGAAAACTTTTCTATACGTATCAGCTGCTTAGGTTATAAAACCCTTGAGTTAGAAAATCTTACTAAAGATGAATTCATTACCATTGAACTGGAACCCAGTGCAACTCAGTTAAAAGAAATTGTTGTCTTTAATAAGCAGGTAAATGCCAGAAAAGTTGTGTATAAAGCTTTCAGGGCGGTATCTGATAATTTTAACACAGAGCCATTTTTTCAGAAATTTTTCTACCGTCATTATTGTAAAGACGATTCGGTTTACGGAAGACTTATTGAGGCATCCGTTGACGTGTGGAAGCGAAAAGGGTACAAAGCTTCTCAAAATGCTGCTGGTATTACCGATGAAATACGCGTAACACAATTGCGCAGAAGCTTTGATAACACTAAAGTATCGCAAGGGCATACACCCATTGCCTTAAAAAATATTTTACAGGCCGATATCGCAGGCTACCAGGCGAATATGCCCAGTGATTACATTTCTTTTTTTGCAGAAGTAAGCAGCTTGAAGGCGGATGCGGCTAAATATGATTTTACCTACGAAGGACTTACGTATTACGATGGAAAAGAAGTATACGAAATAGCCTATAGCCTTAGAAAAGATTCTGTATTGACAACGAAGGGTTACGAAGTAAGGCCAGGCAATAAGGGTTCACTTTTTATTGCAACTAAAGATTATGTATTTGTAAAGCTTTCAGATGTTAAATTCTGGGGTAAGGATACTATCAGAACCACTACATACTATACGCCCTACAAGGGCAAATATTACCCTTACCATTTAATAAGAGATGGTAATAGTGTAGCAAGTGATAATACTACACACTGGTTTCATGTAGAAATGATGGCCACTGAAATTTTGACAGAAGGCTATGAAACTTTTTATGGTGACGAACCAGGAAAATTTGACTTACTCAAAATCCCGCACGATTCAGTTTACTGGAGCAATAATACCATTTTGAAAACCACACCGCTTGAAGACGAAATTATTGATGATTTGGGTGGAGGCAAATCCTTGTCAGAGCAATTTAAACAATACCAACAGTATGAACTTAACCAGATTGAAAGTGGTAAGGCTGATGAAAAATTCAAGTGGTTTATTAATGAAAATAAGGACAAGAAGATCATCTACCTCAGTTTTTGGAATAGTGATTGTTTAGCCTGCCTCCAGCAAATTGAATATCAAAAGAAGCTGATGAAAAAGTACCAGGAAAATGTTGCTTTTGTTTTACTTTCATTGGATAAAGATGAAGCAAAATGGAAGCGCACAATGGAAAAATATAATCTGAAAGTTGATGGATTTACAAATTTCAGGATAGGAGATCAATCAACGATTGCTGAGGCCTATGATGTACGGCAGATTCCGCGTTTTGTTATTATCGATAAACAAGGCAAAGACTATAAACTACATGCGAGCCAACCTGATGATCCTGAATTGAAAAAAGAATTTGATGTATTGATCAGTGATAAAAAAGAGTAACAAAACAAAAATTTATACAACACAGTTCTGGTTGGTGTGCTTAAGCTCGGCTCTTTTCTTTGCCAGTTTTAATATGCTCATTCCCGAGTTATCTGCATACCTCACATCGCTTGGTGGAGCAGAGCATAAAGGTTTGATTATAGCCTTGTTCACACTTACAGCCATGTTGTCAAGACCATTCAGTGGCAAGCTGGCAGACACTATTGGAAGAGTGCCTGTAATGATGTTTGGAGGACTTGTTTGTATTGTCTGCAGTCTTCTCTACCCCTTATTAACAACAGTTTCAGGTTTTTTATTTTTGCGTTTGTTACATGGTTTTTCTACAGGTTTTACGCCTACCGGACTCACAGCATATTTATCTGATATTATACCGGCCCATAAAAGGGGAGAAGCCATGGGTATGTTAGGCACAGCAGGTTCTGTGGGCATGGCTGCTGGCCCTGCCATCGGTGGAGTAATCGCCAATCAGTTTTCATTGAATGCACTTTTTTATACTTCATCCTTATTTGGATTGTTATCAATTGTTATACTGCTTTCAATAAAGGAAACGCTGCACAACAAGGTTTCTTTTTCCAGGAATTCGTTAAAGTTACAACGGCATGATTTATTTGAACCCTTAGTAATAGTGCCCTGTATCATTATGCTCCTGTATGCTTATTCCTATGGAGCAGTGTTTACCTTGCTGCCAGATCTAAGCGATTATCTGAAAATAAATAATAAGGGATTACTTTTTTCGTTTCTCACAGTTGCTTCATTGGCCGTTCGCTTAATAGCAGGTAAGGCATCGGACCATTACGGAAGAGTAAATGTGCTGAAAGTTTCTGTTATTTTATTGGGTGCAGGACTTATCTTACTTGGATTTGGTACAAAGCCGATACACGCTATAGTTGGTATTACAATTTACGGTATGGGGCAGGGCATGACGTCCCCTACGTTGTTTGCATGGGCAACTGATTTAAGCGATGAGCGATTTAAAGGAAGAGGAATCTCGAGTTTATACATATTTATGGAAGCGGGCATTGGAGTGGGAGCCCTTTTCTCCGGCTTCATGTATGCGAATAACCCCGAACACTTTTTGCTATCTTTTGCGGTTTGCTCAAGCTTAAGTGCTATTGCTTTTCTTTATCTGTTTTTTGTTAAAAAACCTGAAAGAATTATCATATGAAAAAGTTAGCGCTTGTACTCTTTCTACTGGTTTCTGTCACAGAATTGGCAGCACACTTATTTGATTGGCCAACGGTTCGTCACTTCTCCAAGCCATTATTATTGATCTTGCTGGGGTTTTATTATTATGTGTCAGTAGAAAGGAATCAGCTATCCAAACTAGTGGTGCTTGCGCTCATTTTCTCCTGGGGTGGAGATGTACTACTTATGTATCAACCCAAACATGAGTTGTATTTTGTTTTCGGACTTGCTTCTTTTTTGGTGGCGCATCTTTTCTACATTTTTACATACCGTCAGTTTAGGAGCGAGGATACCAGCAATGCTCTGCTGGGGGTTCAGCGCTTTCGTTATTCTTTTCCAGTTATTTTAGCAGGTACAGGTTTGATAACTGTGTTGTATAATCATTTGGGAGATTTAAAGATCCCGGTAGTTATTTATGCATTGGTGCTGGTGTTCATGGTGTTGAATGCCCTCTTTCGTTTTGGTCGCACAAGCTTGATCAGCTTTTCTATGGTGTTTTTCGGAGCCACTCTTTTTATGATCTCAGACTCAATGATAGCCATAAACAAATTTCTGATGCCTGTAGCCAATAGCGGTTTCTGGGTTATGCTAAGCTACATCACAGCGCAATACCTGATTGTCGAGGGGCTGCTCAGACACAAACAATAAAGGCTGCCTCATTTCTGAAGCAGCCTATATCTTGTTTCTTGTATCTTACTTCTTATGTCTAACTTCTTACGTCTTGTGTCTTACTACTTAGGTCTTATGTCTAGCATTAAAGCTTCCTTACAGAGCCACTACCCGCGGCATTACTATTTACTCTTTTAGGATCGCCCTTATAACGTACATCACCACTTCCGGCAATACTTACATTTAATTCATCTTTTACATGAATGAATACATTGCCAGAACCTGCCACTTTAATATCACAAACTTCAACTTCAAAATTTTCGCCCTTAACATTACCGGAACCACTTATTCTGGTGGTTAAATCTTTAGCACTGCCATCAATAATGATTTTGCCAGAGCCTGCAATGCTAAATGATGATTTGCCGGTTATTTTCAAAGAAGCAATCACATCACCCGAGCCGCTAATATCGCTCTCAAAACTTCCGGCACTTCCTTTCACTTCAATATTGCCAGAGCCCGAAACGTCACTTTCAAGATCACCGCTTACCGCTGCTTCAACTTTTAATGAACCGGAACCACTTACCTTAAGATCTAACTCGCTTGTTTTAATAGTAGTCTGCCCAATAATATCACCAGAGCCGGCCACTGCCAGGCCTGTGATATTTTCAACAGTTATGTATACTGTTATGTCATTTTCATCATTCCAGTTCCAATTGTTCCAGCGTTCTTTTGGTCTTATGCTAAGCTTATCACCTTCAACAATGGTCTCATACTTATCAAGTGTTTCCTGCTTGCCTTCTAATTCTACCTTTTGCGGACTTCCCTGCTTAACGTAGAGAGTACCTCCGCCTCCAAAACCTATTTTTTTAAAGGTTGCAACGTCTCTGGTTTCCTTTTTTTGAGCCAATGCACTTAAGCTAATCAATAAGACTGCTGTCAGTATGAATATTCTTTTCATGTTGTTTTGGGTTATTACTATCCATAGACGCGGGGAAAATGCCTGGGTTGCATCCAGCCTGACATTATTTTACTTTATTTGCGAAGCATGACCACATCCTACCGAACCGTAATCAGTAAGTCTACAGGCTTGTATAAGGAGAAAGGAAGCAAGTTTTTGGCTTTTTGTTACCCGGTAAGGAATGAGGAGGAGGTAACAGTCCACCTGACTGCGCTGCGAAAGGAATACTATGATGCCCGGCACCATTGCTATGCCTGGGTGCTGGGAACAGACAAGATGAGACATAGGGCTAATGATGATGGTGAGCCTAACCATTCGGCTGGCGACCCTATTTTAGGACAAATCCGATCTAAGGGCCTTACCAACACACTGATTGTGGTAGTGCGCTATTTTGGTGGCATTAAGCTGGGTGTAGGGGGGCTGATCACGGCTTATAAATCGGCAGTAGAAGACGCGCTTAATTCGGCAATCATTGAAGAAAAAATGATTACCGCAACTTTAAAACTTTACTTTCCCTACGAGGGCACAAGTGAGATCATGCGCTTGGTTAAAGAGTTTGATTTAAAAATTCTGGAACAGACGTTTGAAGAAGCTTGCTATTTATTACTGGAGGGAAGTGTGGTGAATATGCCAAAGGCCTTGAACCGATTTGAGTTGTTGAAAAAACTTGGTTTTCAACTTACCATTCAGAAAGAATAAGAAATTTGCCTTTTTGGTTTATACTCGATGCGAGGGATTTCAGCCATTGCATTTTTTTGATGATTAACTCCGGTTCAAGGCAATATTTTTATATTGCATGATTGCCAAAAAAATCTTTTATGAAATCGACAAAACAAGCTGCCGTAGGTTTTATTTTTATTACGCTACTGATCGATGTTACAGGCTTGGGTATTATCATTCCGGTAATGCCAAAACTAATCCAGGAACTTACTGGGGGTACTAATAGTGAAGCTGCGAGTTATGGCGGTTGGCTTATTTCTGCTTATGCCATTATGCAATTTTTATTTGCACCCATAATGGGCGGGCTGAGCGACCGCTACGGCAGGAGGCCGGTATTACTTGCATCTCTCTTTGGCTTTGGCATTGACTATCTGTTTCTGGCATTTGCACCAACACTGGCCTGGCTTTTTGTTGGGCGTATTATAGCCGGAGTGATGGGTGCAAGTTTTACTACGGCTGGAGCTTACATGGCTGATATAAGCACACCTGAAAAACGCGCACAGAACTTTGGTATGATTGGGGCTGCTTTTGGTCTAGGCTTTATTATTGGACCTGTTATAGGTGGTTTACTGGGCGGCATGGGTTCGCGTGTGCCTTTTATTGTTGCTGCAATACTAACACTCATCAATTGGTTGTATGGTTATTTTATTTTGCCTGAATCACTGAGTCAGGAAAACAGAAGAACTTTTGAGTGGAAGCGTGCTAACCCAATCGGAACGCTTAAAAGCTTGTTTCGTTATCCTTTGATTGCAGGTTTATTAATCTCTTTATCTTTTGTCTACATCTCAGCCCACGCTGTACAAAGTAATTGGGCTTACTATACCATCGAAAAATTTAAGTGGACAGAGGCCATGATCGGTATTTCGCTAGGCGTAGTAGGTCTTGTCTTTGCAATTGTGCAAGGTGGATTAATCAGGGTGATTATTCCAAAGTTAGGGCAGGAGCGAAGTGTGTACGTTGGACTGGCATTATATGCAGCAGGTTTTATATTATATGCAGTGGCTACGCATAGTTGGATGATGTATGCCTTTACCATTGTGTATTGTATGGGAGGTATTGCAGGACCAGCCTTGCAAGGCATCATGTCGGGTGTGGTGCCAGCCAATGAGCAAGGAGAATTACAGGGAGGATTTACCAGTTTGATGAGTCTTACTTCAATTTTCGGTCCCTTCATTATGAATGGCTTGTTCTCTTATTTTACTGGACCTGCTGCACCCTATTACTACCCAGGGGCGGCCTTGGTTTTGGGTGCAATACTAACCTTGATTAGTGCGATATTTGCGCGAAGAACATTGAAGAAATCAATGCTGGTTACGGCTAAATGACATTGATACAAGCCTTAATTTTTTTGTACACGAGATTGAAATCTGAGGCAAGAGAAATTTCAGGCTTTGTTAAAAGATCTACAGCAACGCGATGAATTTCTGTACAACTGACCGATGCTGATGGTAAGCTTCGGTCAGGTACATGTATGGTCTTAAGTTAAACGAGAAAAGGGATCAGGGTATTTTAGTTTTTCAGCACCTTAAACTCCACCCTGCGGTTAAGTTCACGGCCTTCTTCTTCGTCATCGTTGCTGGCCAATGGTCTTGATTTACCATAACCAACCGCTGTAATTCTTCTTGAATCAATTCCTTTTTTAACTAAATAATCTTTGACAGCTTCAGCTCTTCTCTTCGAGAGTCGCATATTTACTTCTTTTGAGCCATAATAATCAGTATGCCCGCCAATCTCAACACTGAGGTTAGTGTTCTGTTGCATCATGCTCAATAACTTATTCAACTCAGGGTAAGCTTCTGTTGTAAAAGTGGCTTTATCAAAATCAAAATAGATATTACGCAATATAGATACTGAGCCAACCTGAAGCTTACGCATGTTAACCGTACGGCTGATGCTCTTCGGATTTGCAGAGGCTCCATCCAGTTTCACATTAATATTTTGGAAAGAATAACCTTCAACTTCTACGGCTAAACGATAGTCCTTTGTTTGTGCAGCACTGATGGTGAAAACGTATTCACCTGGCCCATTACTTTTCATCGGAACAATAATGTTATCGCGTAACCCTTTTAAAGAAACCTTAGCTTCCAATGCGTCATTTGTAATAGCGTCAGCAATTTTAACAGTAAACACAGATGGCAAAACTTCTTTTACTGGCTCCTTTACGGGTTCCTTCACTGGCTCTTTAATGGGTTCTGTCACTACAACTATTGGTTCTTTTACCGGCTCCTTCACGGGTTCCTTGACAGGTTCTTTAACTGGTTCAGTAACAACGGCCACAGCAACGGTATCTTTTTTAGGAGGATCAACCTTAGGTGGTTCAGGGGTTTTGGTTGCGGCTACAGTTGGTTCAGGATCGGTGATGAGGTAAATATCTGTATAACCCAAGCCATCTTCGCGCACTGATGAGTAGTAGGCGCGTTTACCGTCCTTGCTTCTCACATAGAATACATCGTCATCAGGTGTATTAATCGGGTAGCCTATATTTTCCGGATCTGACCATTCTTCAGCAGCACCTTTTACAGTTATGGTTGACTTAAAGATGTCGTAACCGCCCATGCCCTTACGGCCTTTTGAACTGAAGAATAAAGTGGTTTGGTCGTAATCAATAAAGGGACTTGTGTCATCGTCTGAACTATTAATTTTAGGGCCGAGATTTTTTGTATTGCTCCATTCACCCTTTTCATTCTTGGTTGCTTTATAAATATCTAAGCCTCCAAAGCCACCAGGTCTCCTGCTCGAAAAATAAAGTGTTTTCTCATCTCTAGAAATTGAAACAGAGTTCTCCTCGTAGCTTGAATTAATTATTCCAGGCAGGGGTTCCGGTGGCATCCATTGCCCATTAATGCGTTCTGTGGCGTAGATGTCTCCGGCATTATCATCGTTATAGATAAAAAGCGTATTACCATCCGAAGAAAGAGCAAGGTTAGAATCGTGGTAAGGTGTGTTTACCTGACTACCAATGTTTTTTGCCCTGCTCCATGCGGTACCTGATTTTGTAGCAATGAAAATATCTTCATAAGCTTTGTTATCATCAAACACATCCTGGTTTAAGTTGTCGTCTTTTCTTCTGGAGGTGAACACAATCTCGTCTTCATCTTCGTTTAACACCGGAGCGTAATCTTCAAATTCAGAATTGATTTGATTTCCAATATTGATGATGGAGAACTTTCCGGGATTGCTGACAAACTCTTTTCCATTCTGACATTCAAATATTCTACGCTCAACATCAGCGGGCACTACCCGGTCTTTGCCCTGATAGTTGGGTTTACTTTTTAGTTTGTTTTGATAACGTGTGTAGAAGTCAATGGCCTTGTCGAATTCTTCTCCGTATTGATAGCTTCGACCAATCCAGTACTCTAGTGCAAAATTATACGCTGGGTCTTTCTCATAAACGCGTAAGAAATACTTTACCGCCAGCGCTTTACCAATGGTTTTCAACCGAAGTTCACCTGCCAAGAAATTGGCCTTTAAATTATTTGGATCATAGTTGGCAGCAATTTCCATCAAATCTCGCGCATCATCCTCTACACGAGTTGCCTCAAGTATCAGTTCTGCTTGTAACTGGTATTCCTTTGATTGGGCTACACTATCCTGATCCTGAGCACTTACTTGAGCGAAAAGACCTAGTGAAGCAGCTAAAAAAATAACACTCCTTAGTTGGGGCATTGTTTAAAAAATTTAAAAGCTCCTAAAAATATCACTTTTTAACGTTTCTGAGCACACTAAGGTAGAAAAAACTCCTAACTTTCAAAGCTTTTTGCTATTCGTAAAGAGTCAATTATTATACAATTAGGATTTTATGGTGCAAGTAATACTTTAAGTGAGATGGAAATACTGCAAGCAACCTTTGTTTCCAGCGTAGCTGACCTGGCCAAGTGCCCCCCACCAGACAAGCCTGAATTCGCTTTTATTGGACGTTCTAATGTGGGCAAATCTTCGTTGATTAATATGCTTGCTAATCGTAAGCAATTGGCGAAAACTTCTAACAAGCCTGGTAAAACACAGACAATCAACCACTTTATTATCAACGACATATGGTATCTGGTGGATTTACCTGGCTATGGTTATGCGAGTGTAAGTAAAAGCCTGAAGGCTGGCTTTGGTAAGATTATAGACAACTATGTTTTAAAACGTGAGAACCTGGACTGCCTTTTTGTACTTCTCGACTCCAGGCTGGAACCTCAGAAAATTGACCTCAGCTTTTTAGAATGGGCCGGCTCTGCCGGTGTTCCGATAGCCCTTATTTTTACCAAAAGCGATAAATTATCCGCGAATGAGCTGGCTAAAAGCATGAAGCGTTATAAAGATGTATTAACGCAATATTGGGAAGAAGTGCCTCCCAGCTTTATCACCTCAGCAGAAACCAGAAGAGGCCAGGCAGAGGTGCTAAACTTCATCGATGAAGTAATCCGCAATTCTCGGGAAAATAAATAGCTTTGCGCGCTAATTTATTATTTTGATATGACACTTTCGGAAATTGCCACCATTACAGGAAAGAGCACATTATATAAGGTTTTAAAACCAGGTAAGGCAGGTGTAATACTTGAATCGCTGGATGAGACCAAAACAAAGATTGTGGCTAATGCCAGTCATCGCTTGTCTGTGTTAAGTGAGATTTCTATTTATACCACCACAAAAGAGGGTACTGTTCCTTTGGAAGAGGTACTGAAAAAAATTAATAAAGAGTACGGGGCTGATCTGGGCCTGGATGCAGATGCAGCCAACAATGAACTGAAGGCTTTTCTTAAATCTGTCGTACCCGACTATGATGAAAGCCGGGTGTACGTATCAGACATGAAAAAGCTGGTACGTTGGTATAACATGCTACTTAAGCAGGTACCTGAAATTTTTGAAGAGAAAGCTGACAATAAAGAAGCCTGATCTTAATTCAAGATTTCAAATTTGAAATTTGAAATCTTGAATCTCTAAAGAAGAGATTCCGCTTTCTCCACCATCTTTTTAGAACCAACATAGAAAGGGACTCGTTGGTGAAGACTGGTGGGTTGGATATCCAAAATTCTATTTTTTCCATCCGTGGCTTTACCTCCCGCCTGCTCTGCAATAAAAGCCAGCGCATTGCACTCGTACATCAAACGCAATTTGCCATTACTATCTTTTGCTGTAGCCGGATAGATGTAGATACCACCCTTTAACATATTCCTGTGAAAGTCTGCCACCAAAGATCCAATATACCGCGCTGTATATTTTTGATCTTTGCAGTATTGTACATAACGCTTCACACCTTCACTAAAGGAATTCGCGGAGCCTTCATTGATGGAATAAATTTTTCCATCTTCGGGCATGGTCAATCTTTCTTTCGATAAAAAGTATTCGCCCAGACTAGGCTCATGCGTAAAGCAATTTACACCATGTCCAGTTGTGTAAACCAGCATGGTACTCGATCCATAAAGTATATAACCAGCCGCTACCTGCTCGCTGCCTTTTTGCAAAATATCAGCATCAGTGATAGGTGTACCAATAGGACTCTTTCTTCTATACACCGAAAAAATGGTTCCAATAGATACGTTAACATCAATATTAGATGAACCGTCCAGCGGATCAATGGCAATTACATATTTACCATTGTTGTTAAGGTCTGTAAAGCTTTCTTCTTCTTCAGAAATCAAAGCACATACTTCACCACCTTTGGCCAAGGCCCTGGTAAAACGAATATTGGCCAGTACATCAAGTTTCTGCTGGTCATCGCCTGTATTATTTTGTGAGCCTGCCCCGCCCATAATGTCAATCAAACCGGCTTTATTGATTTCACGGTTAACTACTTTTGAGGCGAGTGCTATATCTCTGAGTAACTGCGAAAGCTCCCCACTGGCATAAGCAAATTCATCCTGGTTGTTCTTGATAAAGCGGTCAAGGGCAATTCCGATCGATTGGGCGATGCGTGAACTCTCCATACTTGGTGAGTTGGCTTTAAACGTAGTACTTTGCGTGCTCATAATTAAATGACAAAGATAAATCGCAAACGTTTTAGTACAATCAAATGAGGGTTTTTAAGTTTGGCGGAGCTTCTGTTAAGAATGCTCCGGCCGTTGTTAACACAGCTTCTATTATTAGCGCCCATACAGATGAGCCTTTATTGGTGGTAGTTTCAGCTATGGGTAAGACTACCAATGCTTTAGAGGTAATTGTGCAGGCAATTCTACACAAGCAGAATTATAAAAACGAACTTCAACAAGTTAAAGATTACCACCTCACCATTACAAATACGCTTTTTGAGGCCGACCACCACATCCATAAAGAGATTATAGCAGTCCTCGACTCAATCCATGGCCTCAGCATTAAACCATTTTCAGAAGATCAGCTGTATGATCAGGTAGTGTCTTTAGGTGAAATTGTATCAACCCTGATTGTGGCTGCCTATATGAATCAAGGTGCTAATAAATGTACCTGGTTAGATGCCAGAGAGTTTATTAAAACAGATTCGAATTACCGGGAGGGCAAGGTAGACTGGGAGAACAGCAAAAAAGCCATGTCCAGTATCACTTTCGAGGGTAATAAATGCTTTATAACCCAGGGCTTTATTGGCAGAACATCTGATGGATTTACGACTACACTCGGGCGGGAAGGATCAGATTTTACTGCCGCAATTTTTGCTTCTTGTTTGAAGGCGACCTCTGTTACTATATGGAAAGATGTGCCAGGTGTGATGAATGCTGATCCCAAGCGATTACCAGCTGCCATCGTTTTTGAAGAACTGCCTTTTAAGGAGGCAGCAGAAATGACTTACTACGGTGCTTCTGTTATTCACCCTAAAACTATTAAACCACTTGCCAATGCAGGTATACCTTTATTGGTTAAGAATTTTGATAACATTGAATTGCCCGGCACCCGTATTCATGAATGCAAGGTAGATGAGCTACCACCGCTAATTGTTTTTAAGGATAACCAATGCCTGATATCTTGTAAGGTGGTTGATTACACCTTTATCGATGAAGCACAATTAGGTATTATTTTCAAGGCGCTTTCTGAGTTAAATATTAAAATAAACCTGATGCAGAATTCAGCCATTTCATTTTCCTTCTGTGTGGATTTCCGGGAGAATAAGATACTGAAGTTGGTGGAAAGCCTTCAGCATCATTTTGAAGTATACTATAATACAGGCTTAACCCTGATTACAGTAAAGAACTATGATGAAAAGACTTTCGATTTTTATAGAAAGCAGAAGGGTGTAATGCTGGAACAATCTTCACGTTCTACCTTACAGGTTTTAGTTAAAGCTTAAGCTGTTTTTGGAGTTGAAGCAGCAGATGCTCATTCGCGCTGTTCAGAATTTCAAAAACATGTTGAAAATCTTTTTCGCTGCCATAATACGGATCAGGCACCTCAGTAGCATCTGCCAGGGGATCGTAAGTTCGCATGAGTTTTATTTTGTTGCTATGCTGTTTTGCATTAGGCAAGCGATGTATGTTGCGAAGATTACTCTCGTCCATCGATATTATTAAATCAAATTCCTCAAGGTCATTATGGTGGAGTTGCCTGCCCAGGTGATCTATGCGAACACCATTTTTTAGTGCATTGCTGATTGTACGCGGGTCTGGTGAATCGCCTATATGGTAATTAGCCGTTCCACAGGAGGCTGCCTCAAAATATTGAGTCAATCCTTTTTCATCAATTTTTTTCCTGAAGATGGCTTCAGCCAGGGGAGAGCGGCAAATATTGCCCAGACAAACAAATAGCACTTTTGTGGTAGCAAATTTCATAGTGCTCAAAAATAAAACTTATGGGTTACTAAAGGCAACGATCCAGTATAAAAACAAGAAGCATAACGATTACCTTTTTTTGAAAAGCCCCAGTTAGAGAGACGGGGCTTTTCGCTTTTTTATACTGACAGGTTAATGTATGTTAGCGTTATAAATCAACCATCATGGAATTCATCAAGCTTACTGAACAGTTCGAGAAGCATGTCGCACTGATTGAATTAAACAGGCCCAAAGAGCTCAATGCACTTAACCTGCAACTGATGCAGGAATTGCGCGATACACTGAAACAATTAGACAATAATGCCGAAGTAAGGGCCATCATTATAACAGGAAACGAACAAGCCTTTGCAGCAGGCGCAGATATCAAGCAAATGGCCAACAAAACTGCCATTGATATGTTATTGATTGATCAGTTCAGCACTTGGGACCAGATCAGAAAAACAAGAAAGCCCATTATTGCTGCGGTATCTGGTTTTGCCCTGGGGGGAGGTTGCGAGCTTGCCATGACCTGCGACATGATTATCGCATCGGAAACAGCCAAATTCGGACAGCCAGAAATTAAGATCGGTGTAATGCCCGGAGCGGGTGGCACCCAACGCCTGACCAAGGCCATTGGTAAAGCCAAAGCCATGGAACTGGTGTTGACAGGCAGGTTTTTATCGGCAGAAGAAGCCAAGAGTTATGGTTTGGTGAATAAGGTCGTTCCTGTTGAAATGTATATGTTTGAAGCAGTACAATTAGCGAAGGAGATTGCAGCCATGTCACCCATAGCCACGATGTTGGCTAAAGAAGCTGTGAACCGATCGTTTGAAACCTTTTTGGATGAAGGTTTGCACTTCGAACGGAAAAACTTTTATCTCGCCTTTGCTTCAGAAGATCAGAAGGAGGGGATGGCCGCTTTTGTTGAAAAACGTAAACCAGACTTCAAGGGTAAATAAAAAAGAGACTGCGTTTTAAGCGCAGTCTCTTTTTATTAGGATTTAAATTTTATTTACCTCACTGAAAGACCTAAACCTACAGTAAGTGTACTATACTTTTGTATGGTGTAATCCGCATGAATGGTAAGAATCAACAGTTTTAATCTTAAACCTGCAGTCATGCGTGGGCTAACAACTTTTTCTTCAACACTTACAGGATCTTTTGTTTCATCAATACCATCATCGTTCAGGTCATAATCACCTCTCACTTTTAGTGTTGAGGTACCTGTACCAAAACCAATGGCAGCATAAGGTGTTATTACAGAAATCTTCTTGGAAATAATGGCCTGAACGCTGGTTCCTTGCACAGTAAATTCACCCCTTTTGGTCGCATCAGTATCATCAAGCGAAACACCAATATCCATTTTAGAATAAGCAATCATGGCAGACAAATCGAAGGGTAGCATTTTAATGCCGGGTATGTGTTGCTTAATATCATGCATTACACCAAAGCCGATCATTTTTACTTGTCCATCACCAAAGTCTATTTCTGGTGTCCAGCGTACTTTCAATTCAAAGCCTTTTGGCAAGCCTATACCTGCGTTGAATACTGGCACAGGAACGCGGCCATTCAAGTAATCATCGAATACATCTGTACCCTGCGGACCGCTAAAGTCTGTACCAGGAATGGGCGTATCAGTACCTGGATCCTTCGATTCGAAAGTAGGTGCTGGTGTTTTACCAAAAATTGTCGGGATCTGACCTGTTCCATTAGCAGGGGGAATAGAGCCACCACCATTATTGGTGTTCTTTAAATAAATATTATTAAGTCGGCTGTTATCAACTGTAAAAGTTCTGTCACCCCCGGGTATTGTAACCAAGGCACCTGAAAGTGTAAAGTCAATACCACCTATTTTATGTGGTTTGGCTGTATTGTACCAGCCCTGGTTAATGCCTGCTGCATAAGTGCGCAGGAATGGGCTAATATAACCCTCTGCCAAATATTTGGCATCGGCCTGCGACCCTCTTAGAATTTCACCCAGGTCACCCTGTGCAAAGGTAGTTTGAGCGCCAGCCATCAGCAGTGTAACAGCAAGTATTTTTGAGATAGGTTTCATCGTTTTTTGTTTACGGTATGAAGTAACTAATAAAATCAATAACAACATCAGAATCAATAAAAAAAGTACCGGACAAAGTCCTTTTTCTATTTTTGCAGCATGATTTTTATTTATAACCTGTCCATTAAAGTCATTTCAGGTCTTTTTGCCCTTGCGGCTCTTTTTAACAATAAGGCACAACTATTTGTAAAGGGGAGAAAAGGCTTAATCAGCACCATAAGAGAAGATTTAAAAAAGAACAATGCACCTATACTATGGATACACTGCGCATCATTAGGAGAGTTTGAACAAGGAAGGCCTGTTATTGAAGCTTTTAAGAAAGACTTCCCGGCATATAAAGTGTTGCTGACATTCTTCTCTCCATCGGGATATGAGGTTAGAAAAAAATATGCCTTGGCTGATTGGATCTACTATCTGCCTTGGGATACGAAAAGCAATGCCCGACAATTTGTTGATGCTGTAAAGCCTGCACTGGCCATTTTTGTAAAGTATGAATTCTGGTTTCACTACAGCAATGAATTGCACAAACGATCCATCCCATTATTATCAATTGCCTCTATCTTCAGAAAGGATCAATTGTTTTTTAAATCATATGGAAGTTTTTACCGAAGTATACTCAAGAAGTTCTCTTACTTCTTTGTTCAGAATTTTGTATCGCAGGATCTCTTAAAGAGAATTGGCTTAACCAATATTGCTGTTGCCGGAGATACTCGTTTTGATCGGGTAAATGCTATTGCCAAGGCTTCTGAACCACTTCCACTGGTGTTGAATTTTAAAAATGACACAAAATTAATGGTAGTTGGTAGTGCCTGGTCAGAAGATATGGAAGTCTTATCACCTTTTATAAATGAACAAGGTTTAAAGTTGAAATTCATCATTGCCCCACACGAAATAGAGGAGGCTTCACTAAAGCTGATCGAATCTCAATTATTGCAAAAAAGCATACGATACTCTCAGGCCTCAGCCATGGATCTTCAGTCGTACCAGGTGCTCATCATTGATAACATCGGTTTGTTATCAAGATTATATAAGTATGGGGAGTTTGCTTTTGTTGGCGGGGCTTATGGCAAAGGCTTGCACAATATTTTAGAAGCCGCTTGTTATGGAATTCCCATATTTTTTGGGAATAAGAATTTTGAGAAATTTCAGGAAGCAAAAGACTTGATAAACAGGGGAGGTGCTTTTGATATTGCAGATTATAGTGACCTATTGGCTAAGTATGAAATGGTAAACGTGCCGGAAAACTTTATGCTTGCATGTGAAGTAACAAAGTCGTATGTGCAAGAGAACCTTGGCGCTACCGACAAGATTATGAAATACTGCCATTCAATATTGAAAGTATGAAAGGGCTTGTGTTAAAATCTACGGGAAGCTGGTACTTATTATTAGGCGAAGACGGCAAACGCTATCAGGCGAGGGTGCGTGGTAAACTCCGCCTCGAGGGAATTAAGGAAACTAACCCAGTAGCTGTTGGAGACTATGTTGTGTTTGATATTGAAGGCGAGGAAGGAATTATATCAGCCATTGTAGATCGTGAGAATTATATAGCCAGACAATCCGTAAAAAAGACAGGCCACTCACATATTCTGGCGGCCAATGTTGATCAGGCTTTGCTGGTTGTTACCTTAGCTTTTCCGAGAACTTCTTTGGGTTTTATTGACCGTTTTATTGTAGCGGCTGAGTCTTTCAGGATTCCTCAGGTAATTGTATTTAATAAGTCAGACTTATTGACTCCAGAACAACAGGCAGAAGTGGAGGAACTGATGAAGCTATATCAGCGCTTAGATATACGTTGTATTCAAACCTCTGCGAATAACGCAGATCAAGGTGATTTAGAGTTGTTGTTACAAAATAAAAAAACACTTATCTCCGGTCACTCTGGGGTGGGCAAGTCTACATTAATTAACCAGCTTTCAAAAAACATACAGCAAAAAACAAGTGAGATTTCAGATTTCTCCAGCAAGGGTACACACACAACTACCTTCGCTGAAATGTTTCAGTTGAATGAACATACTTTTATCATTGATACACCAGGGATAAAAGAACTTGGCTTGGTGAATATGGAACCCGAAGAGTTATCAGATTATTTTATTGAGATGCGCGCACTGCGTTCGTCTTGCAAATTCGGAGGGCGGTGTTTACATATGAATGAACCGAAGTGTGCAGTGAAAGAGGCAGTAGTCAACGGATCAATTGCTCAAAGCCGCTACGATAGTTATGTGAGCATGGTGAAGGGTGATGACAACCGGAAATAGTCTTTTAGACTATTCGTACTTCAGGTAATCGTATAAACGATCAGAAATAATAAGAAACGGTACAGGATGTGTGTAAACATAAAAACAGCAAGCACCAACGGTAAATAGATTGAGGTGGCCCACCATTTTCTTTTGTATACTTTACTAATGGCTTTCCAGGTATAGAACAATATACCCCCCAAATACAAAAACTGAATAATATTGGTTAATAAAGGGCTGAGGAAGGTAAAGAGATATTTGTCAATTCCAACCACCAGACCTACAGAAAGTCCAACTAGCAAAAGAAATCCCAATAAGTGTAGGGCAAATACAAAGTGGTCAGCATAAAAATACTTATTGCGGTAGAATAGCAGCAGTAAGAAAGCGGCCATAATCGGAATATGAAGTATGATTAAGCTATTGGCATAAACCGAACTTTTTTTATTGTAGATTTCAGCGTAAGCGTCAAACTTAATCTTTTCAGCAGCCAGTTTATTTTCAACCATCGCGTTTGTGAAATCCTTGTAGGGAGAAAAATGTGTTTGCTCATACAAAGTTTGATTGAAATCAGAGAAGGGAGTGTACCAAAAATAGAATAAATTAATCAATAGAAATAGAGAAAAGGGTGGCATCCATCTTTTGCGTCTTCCTTCAATGATATCAATAGTTAACTGGCCAGGCTTGGTAAATAAGATCCAGATATTTTTAAGGAAGTTATTTTCTAAGAAGAAGGCAGCACCAAAGAATTGAAAAATGAAATGCTTGAGCGTGCGATCATTGGGTTCAGCAACTTTCTGACCGCATGCATAGCAAAACTGTCCTTGTAATGGGGTATTACAGTTTAAACAATGATTTACCAATTCAGACATACACCATTCTATTATTCGCGGATAATAAATTCAGATATTTCCATACGAGCTTCCAGTTTAAAAGTCGAAGGTTTACACGCATCTCATACCGAATTCGTTTATTCAAAGCCTGTTGTTCATCTCTTGTCCTGTTAAGATACATTATTTTCTTGCAAATAAGATAGGTGCTGTACTGGTGAGTCGATCTTATTGAAAATTGCTTTGCTGATAATGATCCAGGAAGAATTCTTCTTTTAATTAAAGCTTTCGGTATATAGCAATACTTCCATTGACGGGCCGAGCGTATCCAAAGGTCGAAGTCTTCGTAACTTAACTGCTCATCGTACCCACCCAATGCATCAATTAATTCTTTTCTGAACATCATGGTGGGGGAACAAATAAAATAACGTTCAATTAAATCTTTATAAATGTCCCCTTGCGGAATGCTATTATGCGGAAATTTATCGGAATGCAATCCTGAGCTCTTTCCATCGGCCTGTATTAACAGGGCATCACTAAACTGCAGTCCGTACTCAGTTCCATTTTTTTCGAAGCAAGTCAAGCCTTCATGTATCCGTTCAGGTAAGAGAACATCATCTGCTGCCAGATCAATGATAAAATCACCCTTAGCTTTTTTTAAGGCAATGTTGAATGCCTTGCAACTACCGACATTCTCCCGCAGATCAAGGTATTCAATGCTGCTTTGTTGACTTACAAAATCGGCTATAACTACTTTACTTCCATCTGTGCTGGCATCATCTACCACGATCAATTGCACTTGAACATGTGTTTGTTGTAAAACCGACTGAAGGGCTTCAATAACAAAGGCTCTATGGTTATGGCAAAGACATATAACAGTGACCAGTTGCATACTTAGTCGTCCAGATTCTTTTCAAAAGTAAATTTGGTACTGTAGCTGGCACCCAGGTGTTGCTTGAAAGTAAGTAGATTAAAATTGGGTTTTCCATGTAATGCAGCCGTACCTAAATCAAGCATCTCGATTTTATTTAGAAAACAGAAATTATAAATTCCTTCTATGAGCATAACTACCGGGCTTATTTTTTGATAAGCACTCGCGTGATCATAATAGAAAGTATACAGAATTGTAGGACTTACCTTGATTGCGATACAGGCGGCAATCATTTCTTTATTATGCTTTATGCTAAAGAGATGGATGGCGTCTGGTATACTTTGTTGTAACTTCTTAAGCTCTTTTAAAGGCATGGATAGTGTATACTTCTTCTTGGCCCGGCAATTTTCAATGAATGCGTACACTTCGGAGAGTTTGTTTCTCTTTAAAACCTCAAAGCTGAATTGCTCCTGTCTGGCTTGCCTCAGTTTGCGTTTTTCCCATGCATGCAGTTTAGTTCCGAACTGAATTGCATCCACCTTGATGAGGTTAGCGATTTCTGCATTGACAATTGTAAACCCAAGGTTCAGCAACAAGGTATTGACGAGCGCATTACATGCCGGTAGGTAAGCATCTACGCTTTGTTTAATAACAAGCTGATGGATTCCTTTATTTTTTAAATCTTGTAAGATGTAGTTGATAAAATCAAAAAGAATGCTTGCATCAAGCCCCTGCATAAACTCAAAGGAACCAAATGGTGCCTTTAACGGAGACGATGCTTTTCCTTTTTCAATATGAAGCCAAATAAATCCCTGGCAGTCTCGTTTCTTATCTAAAACATAATAACACCTCCAGCCCTCTTTAGATTGAAGTTGAATGTGGTCGTTCGTATTGAATAAAAACTGAGCAACCGGTTTATAGTTACCCGAATGAAATGTATAGTTTTTCAATTAGTAAGGAATGCCTAACTTTTTATAAATGAAATGCATAAGCCATGCAGGACCAACCAGTAAAAATTGAAGGTCTTTAAAGAACGAAGGTTTTTTTCCTTCAACCTTATGTCCATAAAATTGCCCGATCCAGGCAACTACAAAAATAATAATGCTGACCATCCATAATGGAGCAATATCAAAGGACACAATTACTTTAGCCATATATAGGCAAAGTAGGGCAAAAAGTACCATGCCTATGCTTAAAGGTATGGAGAGTGAAACATAGTAAGCAGTAACCCCAATTAGGGTAACCGTTGCCCAGTTAGCATACACATTTCCTTGGCCAAGAAAGGACTGTACAAAACCTGATGGAATAGAAGCGATCAGTCCAACAATACTAAAGAAGATAAGGGGCACGCAAATCCAGTGAATGGTTTTGTTGGTTGCATTCTGATGGCTTTCTCCATATTCCGAAAGGAGTTGATCTATCTTTCTCATAATTATCTTTTTTCAGTGGTACTAAGATAATAAAACTAAGCTTTGGTTTTTACTTTAGCCCAATCCTTCACTTGCCAAAAAACTTTACCGGTAGTTAAATGATTTCCCTTACTATCATGAATTTTTACTTCGCAAGGAATAATAACAGCCTCTTGTTGCTGAAGTGGTTGATAAATTTTCTCTGTTAACCACTCCTCTGAAATGCTAAAGGAGGCAAAAGCATCCATTTTTCCCTGATAATGGTAGTCCATTTCAAGTCTTTGCATAATCAATCGGTATTTTTTAGCATCAAGCCTCGAGATCAATAAGAAGCCGGTTGTAAACTCAGATACAGTGGCCATGGCGCAGGCGTGTATGCCACGGATATGGTTGAAATTCTTTCTGCGGTAGGGTAGCAAGGTTTTTAAACTATAATCGCTGATCTCCACAATCCTGAAACCATGGGGCTTATTAAATGGGATCATTCGATCAAGGGCAAAGTTGAGTATGCCTTTGTAGAAAGAAGAGGTCTTTGCTTTTTCAACTAACTTATTGGGATCTAACATAGTGCGTATTTGATTTGGGTAAGTTAAGGGAAATTCTGTTTTTGCATCCGTAAATTTTTTATTTTAATACTTATCAGTTTTTTCCATCATACAGAAATGAACTGGTTTATTTAAAGCTATATGAAAAAAGTAATTGTTTTGGGTGCAGGCTTGGTAGGCAAGGTGATGGCCGCAGACCTTGCTAAATCATTTGATGTTACCGCTGTAGATTTTAATCAGGATGCCCTGAATGAAGCAGCCAAACTGGGTGTAAAAACACAACAGGCTGATCTTTCAGATTTAGTGGCATTGCGCAAACTACTTCAACCTTACGATCTTGTAGTAGGAGCCGTACCAGGTTTTATGGGTTTCAACATTGCCAAAACCGTTATTGAAGCCGGAAAGAACATGGTTGATATTTCCTTCTTTCCTGAAGATCCATTTCTGCTGGATGATTTAGCTAAAAAACAGGGTGTTACCATTGTAACGGATTGCGGTGTTGCACCAGGTATGGGTAATATCATTCTGGGCTATCATAACAAGCGCATGCAAATACAACATTATGAATGTCTGGTGGGAGGATTACCCCTTGTGCGCGAATGGCCCTATGAATACAAGGCTGTTTTTTCTCCCATTGATGTTATTGAAGAATATATCCGTCCGGCCCGCTATGTACAAAACGGTGCACTGGTTGTAAAAGAGGCATTGTCAGATCCGGAGCTTATTCATTTTGATGGTGTTGGTACACTAGAGTCCTGGAATTCCGATGGACTTCGCTCACTGATCAAGACCATGCCTGACATTCCTAACATGATTGAGAAAACCTTGCGCTACCCCGGTTGTATTGAATACCTGCGGGTATTGCGCGAAACAGGTCTTTTCTCCTATGAAGAAATTGAGGTAAAAGGTGTTAAGGTAAGACCGGTAGACGTAATGGCTAAATTGCTATTCCCCAAATGGAAACTGAAGCCAGGCGAAGAAGAGTTTACGGTCATGCGCATTGTCATGGAGGGAGAAGAAGCAGGTAAGAAAAAGCGTTATCAATACAATTTACTTGACCGTACGAATAGTGGAACCTTGTCGATGGCACGTACTACTGGTTATACCTGTACGGCTGCAGTGCACTTGGTGGCCAATGGTAGTTATACACGCAAAGGTATTAATCCGCCCGAGTTTTTGGGAGAAGAAAAAGAGCATTTTGACTTCATTTTAAGCTATTTAAAGCAGCGTGAGGTTCACTATTTGATCTCCTGAGCAATCATATTTTTTGTATCTTCAAGCCTTTATTTTGTTCATTTGACCTTACTTTTTCATGACTGAAACCAAGCGTGTTCCTGCTCTTTGGCAGGCCCTCATCCCCATAGCTGTTCTGGTGTTATTATTAGCGGTTAATGTGATCATTTTTGGTGCTGATGCCACGGGTGGCCCCAACCAGGTGGCTATGGTTATCGCTGCAGGTGTGGCGGGTATTTTCTCTGTCAGGTTAGGTTATAAATGGTCAGAGATTGAGCACAGCATTGTAAAAAGCATCAGCTCAGCCATGGCTGCCATCCTTATCTTAATGGTCATTGGTGCTTTGTCAGGTACCTGGTTATTGAGTGGTATAGTTCCTGCCATGATTTACTACGGTCTTAAAATATTGAATCCTACCATTTTTTTGTTTGCAGCAACCATTGTCTGCTGCATTGTTTCATTGGCAACTGGTAGCTCGTGGAGCACGGTAGCAACTGTTGGTATTGCATTATTGGGTATTGGTAAAACCCTTGGTATTTCAGAGCCGCTTATTGCAGGTGCCATTATTTCTGGTGCTTATTTTGGCGATAAAATGTCTCCGCTTTCGGATACAACCAATCTTGCGCCAGCGATGGCGGGCACTGATTTGTTTACGCACGTTCGGTATATGATGTATACGACAGTACCCACACTGATAATAACACTGGCTGTTTTCTTTGTCTGGGGCTTTACATTAGAAACAGGAGATACAGCAACAGAAACTGAAGCTGTTATGCAGGCCATTGATTCAGCCTTTAATCTTAATCCTGTTCTTTTTGTAGTGCCGGCTGTGGTAATTTTTATGATTATAAAGAAAGTGCCAGCGCTTCCTGCATTATTGATTGGCTCGTTGTTAGGTGGAGTTTTTGCTATCATTTTTCAGCCACACATCATCAATCAGGTTTCTGGAATCAGTACAGATTTCTTTAAGTCATCTTTCCTTGCGGTTATGAAATCAATGTCGGCATCGACCTCTATCCAAACTGATAATGAGATGATAACAGGGTTACTCTCATCCAAAGGTATGTACGGTATGATGAACACGATTTGGTTAATCATTTGTGCCATGATGTTTGGTGGAGTAATGGAATCCTGTGGCATGTTGCGAGTTATAGCTGAGAGAATTATCATGTTTGCACACTCTACAGGCTCACTAGTGGCTTCAACAGCTGCGACTTGTATCTTCTTCAACCTCACAGCCTCAGACCAGTACATGGCCATTGCAGTGCCGGGCAGAATGTTTGCTGATACGTATCGCAAGCGTGGATTAAAACCAGAGGTGTTGAGCAGAACCTTGGAAGATTCAGGAACGGTAACCTCTGTATTGATTCCATGGAATACTTGCGGGGCAACACAATCCAGCGTGCTAGGTGTTTCAACCTGGGCCTACGCACCATTCGCAATCTTTTGTTACATCAGTCCGCTCATGACGGTGCTGCAGGCATATTTGAATTATAAGATCAGAAGGTTTAGTGACGATGGGACAAAACAAGCTTAACGAAGACAATATCTTTACCAACTCTATAACGCACGAAGAGATACAAACCTTGCCCCTTCATGCCTATAAAGGACATGTTTCTGTCATTACTGATCCTGTAAAACTTACACGTTCCTTAAAAGAAATGGAAAAGGCGGGTCATCTTGGTTTCGATACGGAAACAAGGCCCGCTTTTGTAAAAGGACAACGATACAACGTAGCCCTTATGCAATTTGCAGCCGAAGAAAGAGTATGGCTGGTAAGATTGCAGCAAACCGGTTTTATTCCTGAGCTAAGAGACTTTCTTGAAAATACAACAGTTCACAAGGTGGGTGTAGGATTGAGAGACGATTTGAATGCCTTGCAACGCTTACAGCCATTTTCGCCAGGTGGTTTTGTTGAATTGACACAATTGACAAAGCAGGTTGGCGTAGAAGTTGAAAGTGTAAAAAAACTAACTGGCTTGCTTTTGGGTTTTAGAATATCAAAGAGCGCACAAACCTCCAATTGGGAAGCTCCCACACTTACGGAAAAGCAAATAGAATATGCGGCTACCGATGCCTGGGTGTGTTTGCAGATGTATAGAAAAATTGAACAGCGATTATAATAACATGGCGGTAGTACCTTATAAAGAAGAGAGCGGCAGTAAGAAGGAGCAAGTGGCTAAGATGTTTGATAACATCAGTCATCGCTATGATTTCCTTAATCATTTTTTGAGTATGGGTATAGATAAGGGTTGGCGTAAAAAGGCCATCAACTATCTAAAACCTTTTAAGCCCAAGATGCTGTTGGATGTAGCAACCGGAACCGGGGATTTTGCCATTCAGGCATTAGACCTTAACCCCCATAAAATCATTGGTGTAGATATTTCTGAAGGTATGCTCAATGTGGGCAGAAAAAAGATGGCCGACCGGGGATTCAGTCATAAGATTGAGATGAAGTCCGGAGACTCAGAGAACTTACCTTTTGCCGATAATACATTTGATGCTGTAACTGTAGCATTTGGGGTTCGCAATTTCGAAAACCTGGAAAAAGGCTTGGCCGAAATCAGGAGAGTATTAAAGCCGGATGGTAGAATTGTGGTACTTGAGTTTTCAAAGCCGAATTCATTTCCCTTCAAACAGTTGTACGGGTTTTATTTTAAGAACATACTCCCCAGAGTAGGCTCTTGGTTATCAAAGGATAGTGCAGCCTATACTTATTTACCAGAATCAGTGGATGCCTTCCCATACGGAAAAGATTTTTTGAACGTTCTAAGCAAAGTCGGTTTTACTGAAACTACAGACCGGCCATTAACATTTGGAATCAGTTCGATATATACCGGTAAAAAATAACATGCAGCAGGTTTTCTCGACAGATAGATACTCAGTTGCCAGTTTAAGGCTTCAGATATACTCTGCCGCTTTGGTATTAATAGCTTTGTTGTCTACTAGTCAGTCAGTTTCAGCCCAATATTATACCAATAAAAGGTACGAAAATAAAAACAATCCCAACTACGATCAGCGTAAGAAGTTAACCTATGGATTTTTAATTGGACTGCATACAACAGCCTATCAGATAAAATATTCAGATGCCTTTGTAACACCCGCCTTTGATTCAGTTTATTCGGTTGATCCTGAATGGAGGCAAGGTTTTGCACTTGGTTTTATCGTGAATTATAGAGTAGCAGAGTTTCTGGATCTGCGTCTCACACCGCAGGTGGCTTTCTACGAACATGCATTGGCCTATCGCTATCTGCGAACGACAGGCCAGCCTACGAATGAACAGGTAATTGAGACTACCATGGTTGAGTTACCTATTTTAGCAAAGTACCAATCCATTCGCAGGGGTAACTTCAGGATGTACATGATTGGTGGTGTAAAGCCAGGCATTGAAGCTTCAGGAAAAAAGGATCTGGATGCCATTACCAGCAGATTAAGCGTGCGCGAGTTTAACCTGGCTATCGAGGGAGGGGTTGGCTTCGACTTTTATTATCCCTTGTTTAAGTTTTCTCCTGAGATCCGCTTTTCGAAAGGGCTCAGCAATCTGTTAAAAGATCCGAATAATCCTTTCGGTCAACCACTTTCAAGAATTAATACTAATACCATTACCGTTTACCTTGTTTTTCAATAATGACAAAACGAATTGCATTGATCACTGGCGCTACTTCCGGCATAGGCGCTGCCACGGCCAGGTTATTAGCTAAAAATAATTTTAAACTGATCCTGTGCGGTCGCAGGGTAGACCGCCTGCAGGCAATGGTTGATGAGTTGCAGTCCTCAACCGAAATTCATACACTAAGTTTTGATGTGCGTGATCAGCAAGCAACTGCTAAAGCATTGCAAAGTCTTCCTGTTGAATGGAAAGCCATTGATGTATTGATTAATAATGCCGGCAATGCACATGGCCTGGATCCGATTCAGACAGGTGCTATTGCAGATTGGGACGCCATGATTGACATTAACGTGAAAGGTCTCTTGTATGTATCCAAAGAAGTTATTCCTGGTATGACCGATCGCAGACAGGGACATATCATTAACATTGGTTCTATTGCAGGTAAAGAAGTATATCCCAATGGTAATGTGTATTGCGCCAGTAAGTTTGCTGTAGATGCCCTCACTAAAGGCATGCGTATGGATTTATATCCTTTCGGAATAAAGGTAACGGGCATACATCCAGGCCTGGTAGAAACAGAATTTTCAGTTGTAAGATTTAAAGGTGATGAAGAGAAAGCAGCTACGGTTTATAAAGGCTTAGAACCACTTAAGCCAGTAGATATCGCAGATGTTATTCTGTATGCACTACAAGCACCTGCACATGTAGTGCTGGCAGATGTCACTATTTTTCCCACTGCGCAGGGAAGTGCCTCTTTGGTAAAGAGGGGCTAGTTTCCTATTCGAAATAAATCAGTTGACAGTAGGCAATGACTGGTACAACTAAGTATCACGCTTTGGGTCTTCCCAATTAGAAAGTTTTTTTCTTTTTAAAGTATCGTCTCACATTGTGGTATCTTAAATAAACCACAGCGCTCGTAGAGGTTTGCAAAGAAGAAGTTGTTGCTCTGCGAACCTTCGCGCTCTTTGCGCTTAGGAAGTATTTTTCGTCCGATGCAGAAGTGTTTTTTAAGTGCAGAGCTTGGAAAAGAAAAGTGCAGCACTTCGCGAACCTTCGTGTTCTCTGTGGTTATAAAACAAAAAACCCTTGCAACTCATTGAATTACAAGGGCTTCGCACTATGGCTTGTAGTCCGTACGGGAATCGAACCCGTGTTACCAGAATGAAAATCTGGTGTCCTAACCCCTAGACGAACGGACCGTGCTAAATGGGAGTGCAAAGATAGTTTTAGGCTTTTTATTTGCAAACGCCAATTCAAAATTCTCTCACTTTTTTTCAAAAAAGATGAACTATATGCCACAGATAGCACAGATCAATAGGCTTTGTCTACCGGGTCGGTATAAGCTCCAGCAAATTATAGTTTTGGCAATAGCCAGGTGGCCTATAACAAAGCACTGCCTCTGTGTCTATTTGTGTAATTTGTGGCATAATAAAAAAGGCTTCCCCTTGCGAGGAAGCCTTTTACTAGTTACAGGTCAACTGATTACATCATGCCGCCCATGCCACCGCCCTGAGGCATAGCTGGTGCTGGATGTTCTTCAGGAATTTCAGACACTACTGCTTCGGTTGTTAACAACAAGCCAGAGATAGAGGCTGCGTTTTCAAGCGCTAAGCGAGAAACTTTAGTAGGATCGATGATACCTGCTTCGAAGAAGTTTTCGAACTTGTTCTCACGGGCATTGTATCCATAATCTTTCTTGCCTTCTTTCACCTTGTTCACAATTACTGAAGCTTCCTGACCGGCATTTTCAGCGATGGTCCTTAGAGGAGACTCAAGCGCCAGGCGAACGATGTTCACACCAGTTGCCTGATCTTCGTTGTCAAGACCAAGTGTTGTCAGGTCTTTTAAAGATTCGATAGCACGGATGTAGGCTACACCACCACCAGCAACGATACCTTCTTGTACAGCAGCACGTGTTGCGTGCAAGGCATCATCTACACGGTCTTTCTTTTCTTTCATTTCAACTTCAGTAGCGGCACCGATATACAGGATAGCCACACCACCTGAAAGCTTCGCTAAACGCTCTTGTAATTTTTCTTTATCGTAGTCAGAGGTTGTAGTCTCAATCTGTGCTTTGATCTGTGCTACACGACCTGTGATGTCTGCTTTTTTACCAGCACCATTTACGATAGTAGTATTGTCTTTATCAATGTTTATTTTCTCAGCACGGCCAAGCATGTCAAGCGTTGTGTTATCAAGTTTGAAACCACGCTCTTCGCTGATCACCTGTCCACCCGTTAAGATGGCGATATCTTCCAACATAGCTTTTCTGCGATCGCCAAAGCCTGGCGCTTTAACAGCCGCTACACGGAGGGCACCACGGATTTTGTTCACTACTAAAGTAGCTAAAGCTTCACCTTCAACTTCCTCAGCTATGATAACAAGTGGCTTGCCAGTCTGAGCTGTTTGCTCCAGTACAGGCAATAATTCCTTCATGCTGCTGATTTTTTTATCGTAGATCAAAATGTAAGGGCTGTCTAATTCCGCTTCCATTTTCTCTGCGTTGGTTACAAAGTAAGGAGATAGGTAACCGCGATCGAACTGCATACCTTCTACGGTCTTCACTTCAGTTTCAGTTCCTTTCGCTTCTTCAACCGTGATAACACCATCTTTGCCTACTTTCTCCATGGCATCAGCAATCATCTTACCGATCGTCTCATCGCTGTTAGCAGAGATGGTAGCCACTTGTTGTATTTCGCTTGAATCTTTGATTTTCTTGCTTTGCTTTCTAAGGTTATCAACAACGGCATGAACCGCCTTGTCGATACCACGCTTAAGATCCATCGGATTAGCGCCAGCGGCTACGTTCTTGATACCGTGTGCATAGATAGATTGTGCCAATACGGTCGCAGTTGTAGTACCATCACCGGCTGCATCAGCAGTCTTAGAGGCAACTTCTTTTACCAATTGTGCACCCATGTTTTCGATTGGGTCTTTCAATTCAATTTCCTTAGCTACTGACACACCGTCTTTTGTAACTGTAGGAGCTCCGAATTTCTTATCAAGAATGACGTTACGTCCTTTAGGACCAAGGGTAACTTTTACTGCGTCTGCTAATTTGTCAACGCCTTTTTTCAGTCTGTCGCGTGCAGAGGTATCGAATGTAATTTCTTTAGCCATTGTAGTGATTGTTTGAGTGAATTAAATAGTACCGAAAATGTCAGAGTTACGCATGATCAGGTATTCTTTACCTTCGATGGTAATTTCTGTACCAGCATACTTACCGTACAGGATGTTGTCACCAACTTTCACTGTTACAGGTTTGTCTTTTAAGCCATCGCCAACGGCTATAACTTTTCCTTTCTGGGGCTTCTCTTTAGCCGTGTCGGGAATGATAATGCCAGAAGAGGTCTTTTCTTCTGCAGGAGCTGCTTCCACAAGCACTCTGTCTTCGTTGGGTTTGAAGTTAATTTTTGACATATACGTACTGAATAATTAGGTTGAAATATTAATGATATGACGTGGCTTGTCAGATATTGTGCCATAGCCAAAAATCGAGCGAATAAAAGACATTTTTTCCATTTTAAGCCTTTTAACCTCATTTTCAGACAGGTACTTGTCAGGTGTCTGGCTGAAAAATGGCAAGATGGCAGGAATGCAGCGCGGAGATCAGACGGTAATTACCTCCTTGGTGTCAGGGAATGACTCTCCTTTTGGTGTGGTAACTACCTTTTCAGCCTTCTTTTTATTTCTGCGACCCCACCAAATGAAGGTTCCGGTAACAGGTAGGAAGGCGGCAATCAGGCTGGCAAAGAACGCCAGCAGTTTGCCGGCAAAACCCATGATGGCTCCGGTATGAATGTCGTAATTCATGCGGATCAGTTTGTCGGCCGCAGTGGCTTTCTCGTGCTTGCCATAGATCTGGTTAGCTTCTATTTCTGCTAGAGTATATTGATTGAAGAAGCGATAGTCTGCCTTCCAGTAAGTGAGCCGATCGGGATTGATCGTGGCTGCGATGGCACCTGAATCACTCTCTGGGAAATGCACTTCCAGGATTTCAGCCTGTGGATTTTCAGTGCGAAGTCTTGCCCATAAAACATCTACGGGTTGCTGAAAGGTAGCGGTAGATTTTGGGCTGTGCTGCTCTTCATAAATGGCCGCCTTATCACCACCAGCCATTAAATAAACACCTACGCCAAACCATTGAAAGCCCCAGACCAATCCGGTGATGGCAAGTATGAGGGTTATGAATAAGGAATAAAAACCAAATACATTATGCAGGTCATAATTCTTTCTGCGCCAGCGTGCATTCCATTTAATAGTAAAGCGTTGCTTGGCTTTATTTTTTTTAGGCCACCATAACACTATACCTGTGATAAGCATGATCAGAAAAATGAGGCAAGAGGTGGCGACAAGCGGTTGTCCGATGGAAGCGGGTAACCATAAATAATAATGACCTTGCAAGACTTGGTAGAAAAAGTCGTGCGACATGTTTTTTACCTTCAGCACTTCACCTGTATAAGGATTGATGTAAACCAGGTAGTAATAAAAAGGATCAAACTCATAGAAGCTTACAAAGGCAGCTCTTGCTTTCCCTTCGTATTGCACACCGTGAATTTTCTTGCCAGGCAATTTTGCCTCTGCTATGTCTTTGAGTATAGAAGGTGGCAGGAATGCAGCACGTTGTTCATTTACATGCCTGTAGTCTTGTGTGAACTCCTGTAAATCATATTGAAATGCGTATATGCACCCCGTTATGGAGACAATAAAAACCACTAGCCCGGACGTTAGTCCGAGCCAGAGGTGAAGTTTGCCAATGATCTTTTTAAAATTGGACTGCATTATTTTTTTTTAACTAAATCAATATTGTGTAACTAATATTTGGTACTTTAAATAACCACTTGATTTTCTTGATTCTTCTATCTCTCTCTAAAGGAGAGAGGTAGGAGTGAGGCCAATTAAAAAAGCATCAAGAAAATCAAGTGGATGAGGATGATTTTAATTTTTAGTCTGACGCTTATTAAAACTTATAGTTAAGACTTAATGAAATGTTGCGCAGGTTTTGTGGTGTTACTGTTGACCAACCTGAGTAGTATTTTTTATCCGTCAGGTTATTTACTTTCAAAATGATACCGTACTTATCGCCATTGTACGAAAGGGCTGCATTCAGTACTGCATATTCCGGTAATACAAAAGTACCTGTAGTTGATCTGTTCAAGGTTTTGTTTTCGCTTGCATAGTTACCACCGAAGCCAAGACCTAAACCTTTTGCAGCGCCATGCCTAAGCGTATAGTTTATCCATAGGTTAGCCAATTGCGCAGGTCCCGCTTCTTCAGGACGCAAGCCCAGATAACCATCACCAGGATTGTCTTTAACGATCTCACTGTCATTATTGCTGTAGCCCGCAATAATGTTCAGTCCTTCAATTGGGTTAGCTATTAAGCTGACTTCAAAGCCAGTGCTTTGCGCTTCACCACCTTGTATAGAGTTGTTCTGATTATCCGGATCCACCATCACCCTGTTCTTTACCGCGATGTTGTAATAAGAAGCCGTGGCAGATAGTTTTCCATTGAGCAGATTACTCTTTACACCGAATTCATATTGGTTAGCTTGTTCAGGGTCAAACGTTACCATACGAACATTGCTGCCGTCAATGTCAGATACTTCAGCAGGAGCAACGTTGGTAAATCCATTCAGGTAATTACCAAATACTGAAAGTTTTTCAGGAAGTAATTGATACACCAAACCAAACTTGGGTGAGAATGCATTTTGGTCTTTTACATCGTCAGTTGCGTAATATGAAGTTTTACCACCAAACTGATCAAAACGTATGCTGGCTAACACCGATAGGGAAGGTGTTAGGTTGATTACGTCCGAAACATAAGCACTGATCACTTCACTTTCTGCAGTAGATACCCCTTCACTTGAACCTGCCAGTAAATTGTCTACAGCAGCTTTCGTTAATACACCAGTGTCGGCTCCATCAGCCAATGTAACTGATCCTCCCAATACCCAACCCGTGCTGGCATTGTGAATGGCTGAGTTGAAGTAATCAAAACCAATCAATACTTTGTTCTCAACATTGCCAATGGAGAAATTACCAATGAAGTTTTGCTGAATGTCTGTAGTATTGGTTTCTCCATTACGTTTAGAAATATATCTTCCGAAAGTATTGCCATCGCTGAAATCCCATAGGTAATGATAGTAGCCATCTGTTTTTGCACTGCTTCTCGATACCACTGTTTGTGATGTCCACGCCTCAGAAAGTTTATACAAGGCTTGCGCCTGTATACCCATCGTTGGGTTTTTAATAGAGAGATCGTTGCTGGTAAAAGAACGTGAATAGTACTTTTCAAAAATATCGAGTGAGTTAAAAGACAGTGCTGAATAACGGCTCAGGAAAATCATGGCAGGGTTGGCCGCCTCTGCATTCATAAACTCCGTATTGATCAGGAAAGTAAGTTTTTCAGTAGCCTTAAACTTGAAGGATGGCGCTATGAAAAAAGACTTTTTAAAACCGGCATCCTGAAAGGAGTTTTCGCTATGATACGCAGTGTTAATACGCGCAAAAGCCTGCTCACTTAATGGAAGATTAACATCTGCCGTAAAACGGTTCAAGGCATTGCTCCCGCTGATGTAAGTAAGCTCTCCACCCAATGTTTCATAAGGCCTTTTAGTAGTTACGTTGATCAAACCACCGTAAGAAATAAGTGGGCTTCCGAACAATGTACCTGATGGACCTTTGATAACATCTATGGTTTCAATATTTACAGGATCAAGGCCACCGTTGTTAACGCTTGGCAAACCATTTACCATAGAAGGTTGTACGGCAAAACCACGTAAAGAAAAGAACTCAGCACCATCACCGCCACGCCCTGTTGATTCCCACAAACGTGTAACACCTGTAGCATTTTTTAAGGCATCATTAAAATTAGTCACTACCTGGTCTGCCAAAATTTCTTTTGAAATGGAGTTATAGACCTGCGGGTTTTCCAGGTCTTTTAGAGGTTGCTTGGCAACAATGGCGTTTTCATTGCGATAGTATCTATTGATGCGGGTATCCGTAACCATTATCTCAGATAAGGCAGTGGCCGTTTCATCTAAAGTAAAATCTACAATGCTTACTTCGTTTGCTTTTACTTCAACACTTTGTTCCTGCTTGGAAGCACCAACAAAAGTGGCCACTACTTGATAGGTGCCGGGCTTCAGATTACTGATCTGAAAGTTGCCTTCTTTATTTGTTACGGATCCTTTCGCTGTGCCTTTTATGGACACATTTACAAATTCTGCAGGTTTGCCATCGCTGGTTTTGATACTTCCTTTAATACTGCCGCTTTGGGCCATAAGTCCCATAGAAAACAGGGAAAAAGCTATAAGTAATATATTTCTTATCATCTTGTTTAGATTAATTCTAAACAAAGGTAGATTTGACTTGCGTCTGCGTCAATCGCTTATCTGGGCTATTTTTTAAATACCCTGAGGAGGGTATAGATGACTGTTCAACATAACATATTTACAATAAACCAAGGTCCATAGCCCTTACTACAAATTCTGTGGGAGATTTAATGTTGAGCTTTTTAATAATGCTTTTTCTGTGCGTATGTACAGTATGTGGACTTAGGTAAAGTAATTCAGCTACCGCTTGCGTCTGTTTTCCTCTGGCTAAAAGCGTTAGTACTTCCTTTTCTCTGGCGGTTAGTATGCCACTCTCAGCGACTTCATTCGGCTGGACGAAGTGCTTGTCCATGATGAGGTTAAGCACACTTTGGCAGTAAAATTTTTCACTTTTAACACTGGCTTCAATAGCCCTGTGGATTTCCAGTTCGCTACACTCTTTAGTCACATAAACAGGCGCTCCCGTTTGCAAAGCCCGTAAAATGAGTGTCTTATCTTTTTCGGACGACAATAGGAAAAGGGAAGTCTCCGGATAATCTGTGGAGAGTTTAGTCAAATCGTCCAGGCAAGCTTCACCACCTATACTATAATCGATTAGCAGAATATCTGGCCTGTGCTGCTGCAGGGCATCATGGAGGGCTTCATAACGCTTTACAATGTCCACAACCTGGGCTTCAGCATGTTGTGCAAGCAAGGCAATTGTACCCGCCAGGGTCAGGGCCTGCTTATCGGCTACCAATATGCGTTTTGGGGAGGTCATTAAGCTGCAAATATAATTTATTTAGACTTATTATAAACAAGCTTATGTAATTGGCTTTTTTATTATTTTAAGAGGTAAAATTCATTGTATGAACTTATCGAAAGACTGGATTACGCAGGGACTGATTGACTTCGAGTATAAGAAGTACATGTTGTTAGCTTACCTGCAAAATGTACGGCAATCCTTCAGTAGGGTAGAGTTGTATCCCTATTTAGGCGACTTGGTTTTTCACTTCAGAAATCTGCAGGAGTTAAAACGAACGAAGATGATTTTTAAAGATGCTTTTCCTAAAGAGCTTTCTATCGAGGATTTGCAAAGGCTGGAGTTGAGTTATAAGCAATTGGTGGAAGATGATTCGATTATGGAAGAATTGGAGGCTATCATAAATTATGCTTTGCCTCAATTTAAAAATTCATTAGAGGAAGGTTCCCTTATTTATGAACATGTAGAATCACAATGTGAATTGGCTCCGGTTGGAGTAACGCCCTTATATGCTAACGAAGGTTATTTGTTCATCAGTCAGCCTCCGGAAAGAGAAACGGCTATCTACCGGTATCAGGTAAGCATTTTCGAAGATAGTCATGAGCCGATGAGAAGTTTACAGACCATTTACCTGGAGACACAAATCCGTAGCCTGGCTACGACTTACGAGAACATGAAACTTGATTTGGTTAAGCGCTTTAAAGATCTGCCGAATCCAGCCACCTTTCTGGTATTATCTAAATCAAAATTTCCAGAGCAACAAACTTTACTACCTGTGGTGAAGCGTTTGTTTATTAAGCACCTTTCACGGGTGGCTTAACAAAACGGTACATATTTTACAATATAAGTAATACCAGTAAAGTATTGGTCATACTAAAAATGGTTTGATAATGGAATCTTAAAACTAGGTTCATCTATGCCAATGAGCAACACATTTTATTTGTAGCTCATTTAAAACATAGATATGAAACAAAACTACATTTACTTTTTACTTAGTTTAAGTTTACTTTTTACTGCCTGCGACAGCGATGACTCAGAAGGTATCCGTGAAGATCCTGCTACTTTTTCAGAAATCGGTTCGATTGATTTAGGTGATGAGGCTGCATCTGAAATTACGGCTTACGATGCGGATTCAAAAAAGCTATTTGTTGTGAACAACTCTGGTGTTTCCCGTATTGATGTTGTAGATATTACGAATCCATCTTCGCCAGCCTTGCTTTCCTCTATCGACATTACATCTTTTGGTGGTGGTGTTAACAGTGTGGCTGTTTCTAATGGATTGCTTGCTGCAGCTATTGAAGCAAACGATAAAACTGACAACGGTAAAATTGTTGTATTTAATACTAGCACATTGGCAAAAGTTGCTGAAGTTACAGTAGGCGCATTACCGGATATGGTAACATTCTCACCCGATGGTAAATTAATTCTTTCGGCAAATGAAGGAGAACCCAATGCAGACTATTCTATCGATCCGGTTGGATCTGTATCTATTATTTCTGTAGCAGGTAACTATAGTGTTACCACAATTGATTTCAGCGGATTTGCATCATCAGCTCAACAATTGATGGCGAATGGCTTGCGTTTATTCGGACCTGATGCATCATTTGCCCAAGACCTGGAGCCTGAATACATTGCCGTATCCAAGAATTCCCAAACTGCGTGGGTTACCTTGCAAGAGAATAATGCGATGGCCAAAATAGATTTACTAACGAAATCCATTACTTCAATAACACCACTGGGTTTTAAAGACCATAACATAGCTGCAAATGCGCTGGACGTGAGTGACAGAGACGAAGTAAAGGAACTTAAGACCTGGAAAATTAAGGGTGTGTACATGCCAGATGCCATCGCCTCATTCTCGGCCAACGGAACTGACTACATAATAAGTGCAAATGAAGGTGATGCCCGTGAATATGATGTGTTTGAAGAAGAAGTAAGGGTTAAAGATCTTGACCTTGATCCTGTTAGTTTTCCGGATGCAGCCAATCTTCAGGAAGATGAGTCATTAGGCAGACTTGGTGTAACCTCAACACTTGGCGATGCTAATGGTGATGGAATTTATGAAGCGATATATTCATTTGGAGCAAGATCCTTCTCCATTTGGAATGGTGCTACCGGAGCGCTGGTGTTCGACAGTGGAAAAGAATTAGAAGAAGAGCTGCTTAACTTTGATGCTTCATTATACGATGACAGTCGCAGTGATAATAAAGGTGTTGAACCGGAAGGAGTTACGGTAGCATCAATCAATGGAAAAACGATTGCTTTTGTAGGTTTGGAACGTGCTGATGCAGTATTGATTTACGACATCACAAATCCATCTTCACCGATTTTCCTGCAGGCCATTAAAACCGGAGATGCTCCTGAAGGAGTATTGTTTATTCCGGCTTCTAACAGTCCCACTGGCAAAAGCTTGCTTGTGGTAAGCTCCGAAGGAGATGGTTTTGTAAAAATTTATCAACCTGAAACTTTATAGACGATCAGGTAAAAGCTCATATTCATTAATAAAAAAAACCACTGATTTTGTCAGTGGTTTTTTTTATTATTAGAAATTTGAAATTAAAGTTCGTCAATCCCGATACATTACGGCTTTAACCGCCTTAACAGTCTTTTCTACATTCGGTAAAATAGCTTGTATTAAAGTAGGTGCGTAGGGGAGTGGTACATCAAAACTGTTTACACGTTGTATCGGTGCATCCAAATAATCGAAGGCGTGCTTCTGAACGTGATAAGTTATTTCAGTAGCAATGGAAGATAAAGGCCAGGCCTCTTCAACAATGACTAAACGATTTGTTTTCTTAACAGATTCAACAATGGCAGCATAATCAATCGGACGAACAGAACGCAAGTCGATAACCTCGCAAGAGATGCCATCCTTTTGCAATTCTTCGGCAGCGGCCAGGGCCACTTTCATGATTTTACCAAATGAAACGATGGTTACATCTGTACCTTCACGCTTGGTGTCGGCTACACCAATAGGAATCAAATATTCTTCAGCCGGTACATGCATCTTTTCACCATACATCACTTCCGACTCCATAAAAATGACAGGGTCATTGTCGCGGATAGCAGACTTCATCAAACCTTTGGCATCGTATGGATTGGAAGGTACTACTACCTTTAATCCAGGGGTGTTAGCATACCAGTTTTCAAAGTTTTGGGAGTGTTGTGCACCCAACTGTCCGGCATTACCGGTTGGGCCACGAAACACAATGGGCACATTGATCTGACCACCAGACATAGATAGCATTTTAGCTGCAGAGCTGATGATAGGGTCGATAGCCACCAGTGAGAAGTTAAAGGTCATGAACTCAATGATCGGACGCAGGCCATTCATGGCTGCACCCACACCAATACCAGCAAAGCCAAGCTCAGCAATAGGGGTGTCGATTACACGATCAGGACCGAATTCTTCTAACATACCCTGGCTTACTTTATAAGCACCGTTATATTCTGCCACCTCTTCACCCATTAAAAATACGCTGGGGTCTCTGCGCATTTCTTCACTCATGGCTTCCCGAAGGGCTTCTCTAAACTGAATTTCTCTCATAATTTTTAAGAAAGTGCGTAAAAATAGTATGACCAGACCTAGTATAAAAGCCCGGCCATCATTTTAAGTAAATAAAAAACCCCTCCGCGTTAGCAGAGGGGTTTCTCATCCAATGATTGTGTTTTGCTTATTTCAAAGCATTGCGGAACGTTTCTGTTGCCGCATACTTAGAGAATTCAAGATCAGAAAGGGCAGCCTGCTTCAAAGAAGCATCGATGCGCACAGCAGCTGTTAAGCTTTCTACCACTTTATCAGCATTACCTAAGCGAGCATGCGCTACAGCAGCACCGTAGTAAGCAATAGCCAGGTTGCTGTTCTTGCCAGTAGCTTCACCGAATGAAGTTACAGCGTTTTGGTAATCCTTATTCAATACCTGAGCAAGGCCTTTGTTGAAGGCGTTGTCAGCATTGTCAGTAGCAGATGAAGTAGAACGAACCGCTTCAGCATACTGAGCTTTAACGATTTCAGCAGCACCTTTAACACCATTTACACCACGGCTGTTGTCAGATGATAAATTCTTACCAAGCGCAGCGTTAGCGTGGTTATAAGCAGCATAAGCGTTGCCCATCATCATGTTAACAGAAGCAAGGTTAGCGTGTACTTCGCCTGTTGCATTGATTTTTGCAGCGATGTCTAACTGAGCCTTAGCCTTATTAGCCAGGTCAGTAGCATTTGCCGGGTTCTCAATAGCCTGAGCGATGTATACAGCGCCTAAGTTGTTGTGAGCATTCCAGTTAGTACCTTTTTTAGTAGCGGCTTCGTAAATGGCAGCTTTCTCTTCTAAAGAAGGTGTAAGCGTTGCAGCGTACATCATTTCTTCAAAAGTAAGTGCATCAGCAGAAGCTGAACCACCAGCTACTTGTTTTGCCAAAACAGAGATTTCAGCATCGGTCTTCTTGTCTTTTACTGTTAGGATTTCAGTCTTAGCAGCACGTAAGCCAGGATATACTTCTTTGAAAACCTTCTTGTAAGAAGCAAGTTTCTTTAATTCTTTTTCCTGTGATTCGAAATCAGAGCCATTGTTAACGATGTTCAAGAAAGCAGATTTCTCTTCAGAAGAGATGCCTTCGTAAGCAGACAAGGCATTCTTAAATTCAGCCCAATCTTCAACAACTGGCTTCAAGATAAACTTGATTGAATCAGCTTTGCCCTGGTAGTCGTATTTCTTCATTTGAGCACGGTAGTATTTTTCGATAGCTGCCGCACGCTCTTCAGATAGTTTTTTGTTGATACGTTCAGCACCTTCAGGAGAGTGAGTACCTGTGATGGTAACTGTGCGCGTTAAGTTTTTAGCTGCGATGAATGCATCTAATTGCTTGCCTTTGTCAGCCTTTGTTTCAGAAGGACGTAATACTGAACGGCCTTGTTCGAAAATGAAATCAGGGATAACAACTGGAACAATTTCCTCAGCATTGTTATAACCGTGAGCTGCGAAAGCAGCGTGGTATACAGGCTTCACTAATTTAGAAGTGGTGATAAGACCAGTAGCAACCTGCATGCGAGGTGTAGTCTTAGACTTACCTTTTGCTGAGGCTACGCCTTCAATCTCCAGAACACCAGTTTTCATGGCTGCCTGGTAGGGGAATGAGACAGATTTAGTTGCTCTTGGCTGTTCTGTACCTGAATTAGGATAGTCTTCAGCTTTAATTTCGATAGGGCTGACGGCTAATTCCTGGTCGTTATACTTATAGAAAGGGTTAATCGTGTAAGATGTGCCTTTCTTAAGCATTTTTACAGGGAGGTTGGCAGCCATATCGAAGGCTACGGTGTCCTTGTGAACTTCCAGGGGATTGGGAGTAACAGTCAATTGTTGCTCTTTTGCCTTCTTAATCATCTGGGGCAGCGTACAGCCCGCCATGGTTAAGGTAGCCAAGATGAGTAGCGAGTAAACTAATTTTCTCATTGGAATACGTTTTTGGTTAGTTTTAGAGTTGTATTACTACTTGATGTAATTTTTGTGCAATAATAGTCAAAAAAATGTGATTTGGCCGAAATTTGACAATCTGACATTGCATAACTTTGTTACCAAATTGCTGTTTTTCCGATAAAGAGCGTATTTAGAAGTTAAAACCCGGGTTAATCTTTATGAAAGGTTTCGTAAATCAAGTTCAATTTTTGTGGGAGAACTATGCTTTTGGTGTTTGCCATCGCCTGGGTGAAAAATTGGGGGTAGCGACCTGGAGCATCAGGCTTTTCTTTATCTATGCCTCCTTTATAACTTATGGCTCACCTATTTTCATCTATTTGGCCCTGGCCTTCATTATGAATCTACGCAAGTATCAGCGTAAAAGAACCCCGATTTGGGATTTTTAAGTTTCTAAGCGCAAAGCTCGCGGAGGTTCACTGAGTTGTTGTCCTATATGTGTCTCTTTACTTTGCGAACCTCAGCGCCCTCTGCGGTTTGGAATTTAATTTAACCGCAAAGCTCGCGGAGGTTCACTGAGTTGTTGTCCTATATGTGTCTCTTTACTTTGCGAACCTTAGCGCCCTCTGCGGTTTGGAATTTAATTTAACCGCAAAGCTCGCAGAGGTTCGCGGAGTTGTTGTCTTAATATATGTGTTTCTATACTTTGCGAACCTTAGCACCCTCTGGGGTTTGGAATTTAATTTAACCGCAAAGCTCGCAGAGGTTCGCGGAGTTGTTGTCTTAATATATGTGTTTCTATACTTTGCGAACCTTAGCGCCCTCTGCGGTTTGGAATTTAATTTAACCGCAAAGCTCGCGAAGGTTTACGGAGTTGTTGTCTTATATGTGTCTCTATACTTTGCGAACCTTAGCGCCCTCTGCGGTTTACTTATAATCGCGTGTATCAACAGTCAAACGGAAGGCTTCCTCTTTTTTATAAAGTGCTGCCAGATCAACAGACCTGAATAAATCCCTGTTAACCTGGGGTTATGGCTTGACGTTCGCTTGCTCAGGTTTGATCCAAGTCTTACCAAAACAGCTACATGTGCCTGAATAATGGCCCATCCATGCTTGCCCTGTCCTGTTATCAAGAATCGTAGGGCAGCGATATCATCTAATATAATTCTAAAGGGTAGTTTCCAGAGGAGCGCTGTTAAGGGAAGGTTTTTGATTAACAAGGAAAGTCCGTTTCTGAAATTCAGATAAGTCTTTCGTGGATTCAGTTTGGATAAAGTACCACCACCAACATGATATACGGTACTTGCTCCAACATAATAGATAGCATGACCTTGTCGCTTCAAACGCCAGCATAAATCAATCTCTTCCATGTGCGCGAAGAAGTCTTCATCCAATCCTCCAAGTTGATGGTATAATTTACTGCGCACCACCATGCAGGCACCCGTAGCCCAGAATATTTCTTTACTGTCATTATACTGACCAAGGTCTTTCTCAACTTCATCAAAGACTCTTCCCCTGCAAAAGGGATAGCCTAAACTATCAATGAAACCTCCGGCCGCTCCGGCATATTCGAAGTATGCTTTGTTGTGAAAGGATTTGATTTTAGGTTGCACCGCGGCAACGTTAGCATACTCATCCAATAACTTGACTAAGGGCTGAAGCCAGTGTGCAGTAACTTCAACGTCAGAGTTGAGCAATACGTAATAATCGGCTTTCACTTCTTGCAAGGCCCGGTTATAGCCACCACAAAAACCGTAATTGTCTTTTAATTGTATGAGCCGTACAAGAGGGAATTCTGCTTTTAAAATTTCAATGGATTGATCCGTGGAGGCATTGTCAGCTACAATAATTTCCGCTCCCTGACTATGCTCAATGACAGTAGGAAGAAACTGGCGGAGAAAATGTGCTCCGTTATAATTTAGAATAACAACTGCTACTGTACTCAACTGATCACATCAAAAATGGAAGGTCTGTTACAACTGGAATTGGTAAAGTGCGATTAACCGCCCATTAAGCTACCCAAATCCATGCCCGGTATATTTGGCAATAATCCTTCGGTGCTTTTCTTTAATGATTCTTTGGCCAACACCTCAGCTTCATCGCTTGCCTTATTTACGGCTGCAATGATCAGGTCTTGTAAAATGCCTTTATCTTCTGCTTTTAATAAGGAAGGATCTATAGTAAGCGCCATTAGTTGACGTTTGCCATTGACAGTCGCCTGTACCATACCGCCACCGGATTCACCATGGGCACTTATAGTCACCAGATTATCTTGTGCTTCTTTGATGCGGGCCTGCACCTCTTTCATTTTGCCCATCATCTTCATCATATCAAACATAACTATAGCGTTTAATTGTACATCAGGTGCGAAAATACAGGAAAGGATTGAATTACTTATTGTCAATCCATTTTGAAACAACTATTTCCAGTCTATCATGCGTCTGACCGATGATTGCTGAAGTATACATCGGTCTGACGCATTCAATAGTTGAAAAAAATCTTTAGCCACAGATTTTACTAATGTTCACAGATCAAAAAAAATACTTATCTGTGAGAATCTGTGAAAACTGTGGCAGCTAAAATAGTCTCTAATCAAATCACTTTTTGCGCATCAGCACAACGGCACCGGATTCTGTAAAGGTCCTGCCAGCAAAGTCGGTGAGGTTAGATACGAAAGCATAGGTGCCATCGGGTTGCTCTACACCACGGAAGGTACCATCCCAGCCCTGATCAATACTGTTGGTTGTAAAAACGAGTTCGCCCCAGCGATTGAATATTTTCATTTCGAAAGAAGAAATATACTGACCGAAAACCCTGAAGATTTCATTTTCAGCAGGGCCTTGTTTATCAGGTGTAAAAGCACGCGGATAAAATAAATTAGGTTTGCGAATGACTTCAAGTCGATTGGAGGTTGCTGCACTCAGCCCACCATCATTCGGCAATACAAAAATTCTGTAGTAAGTCTGTTGGTTAAAAAGATCAACTTCGGTATCGGTAAAAGTATTGACGTTACCTACATTAAATACACGCAATAATCCACCCGACTGCGCATATTTTTCTAAGCGATACCCCGCAATACCATTAGCCCAACCCTGGTAGGCAGTCCAGGAAAGATTCACTGCGTTGTCTGTATTCAGACTCGCACTAAGAATAACCGGGCAGGCTTCAGGACTAGTATTGCTGACATTCTCACAAGCATCATCGTATAAGATTTGATAGCATGCATTAGCGGCAAGTTCGATGGCAGTATCGGTGAAAGGTGATTGCGTATCGCTTGCCAGAAAAGAATAGGAACTACCATTACTATTTTTAAATATAGAGTAGGTTGTTGCTTCCGGAGCATCTGTCCAGACCAGTTCAGCTTCATTGTTGTCGTTAATGCTGGCCGTAATATCGGTGAGGGCAGGTGGCTGCTGATTGGTAAAACTCTCCACACATTTTATTAAAGAAGTGGCAGTTACACCGCCTGCATAGCTGGTTGTAAGCTGATAGCAGTGTTCCTGATTACAAATACTTTCTGTGTCGTTAACAGTAGTGAGGGCAGGAGAGATGCCTCCGAAATAACCTGCCTGATTATCCCTACCGACACTGTAAGAAGTTACCCCTGTATTGTTGCCAATCCAGTCAAGGCGGTTGAAACCATCTTGTGCACTGGCGTTTAAGCGGATAGAGCAGACGATGGGTGAAGTGTTCGCCAAAGTATTCGTACAGGCATCGATCGAACTAATGCGGTAACAATAGTAAGCACTGTTGTTGCTTAGGTTATTCACCGTATCGCGGTTGTCTTCAAAGGTAAACTTCAATTGCTGAAAGGTAGTGGCATTGTTTAAAGCAATATCAATTCTGCTCAACGTGTTGACTGGTAAAGTGTAGCGCAGATCAATTTCACTATCGTTGATGGTGGTCAGTGAATTGAAATTACCAGGCGCTACAGCCGCCACGGCTGTAATATTCTTTTGTAAAGTAGCGCAGTTATCCGCAGCATTCAGATTGCGTCCTCTTACAGAAACCGTTTTGGCACCTGCTGTAGCAAAAGTATGGTTGTCTTTTGCCAGCGACCCGGATGGAACAGTTGTACTAGCCCCATCGCTGTAATTAATCACGTACTGATTGTATAGATTATCATTAATCTTTACCTGAACACCATTGCCATTACAAGTATAGAGATCGAAATCAGGTTGAAGATTAGCCACTACTTCTATTTGTATATCATCCACTTCATTGGCCGCACATTGGTTGCTGTAACATACCTTTATTAAATAAGTACCGGGTGTTGTGTAGGTAAAAGAAGCTGGCGAGGTATTCCGGCTGTCGACAGGTTGTGTAAAACCATCACCGAGAAAATCAATGATGCAGGGATTGGTACCGCAGCCTCCGGGTAAGAGGGTTTCAAAAGTAACGGTAAGGGGAGCGCATCCTTTTTTCTGATCTACTCGAAAGCGACCGAGCCTGCTCGTGTAGGGTTGAGCGAAGGCCAGTGTTGTGCTCAGGAGTAAAAAGAAAAAAAAGGAAAAACGAATCATTTGCTCAGGTCAATATGCTTTAAAAAATCTTCTGCCTTTTTCATGTCCTTGTGCAACAGACGATCTTCTTGTATAAACGAAACTTCCTTGCGGAAAGTATCTACAAAGTTTTGCAAGAAAGCAGAGGTATGCAAGGGTTTTCTGAATTCAATCGCCTGGGCAGCGGTTAACAATTCTATGGCCAATATCGAATACAAATTGTTTACCACTTTGTACACCTTGGTAGCCGCATTGGCGCCCATGCTCACATGGTCTTCCTGTCCGTTAGAGGAAACAATAGAGTCTACAGATGCGGGAGTACATAATTGTTTGTTTTGACTTACAATAGAAGCCGCAGTGTATTGGGGGATCATCATACCAGAGTTAATACCCGGATTGGCCACAAGGTAATTCGGTAAATCACGTGAGCCAGAGATTAACTGAAAAGTTCTGCGTTCTGAAATATTGCCTAATTCTGCTACCGCGATGGCGAGAAAATCGAGTGCCAAGGCCAGGGGCTGGCCGTGAAAATTGCCACCTGATAAAATTGCATCAGCATCCGGGAAAACATTTGGGTTGTCGGTAACGCTGTTGGCTTCTTTCAGCATCACCTGACTGACATACGCAATGGTATCGGCACTGGCACCATGCACCTGCGGGATACAACGGAAAGAGTAGGGGTCTTGTACGTGTTTTTTCGGCTGGCGAATAATTTCAGAACCTTTGAGCAATTCACGAATGGTAGAAGCCACACTAACCTGACCTGCATGCGGACGAACTACGTGTATTTTTTCATCGAAGGCTTCAATGCGGCCGTCAAAAGCATCCAGCGAAAGTGCTCCGATAATGTTGGCCAGTTGTAGAATACGATTGGCATGAAGCGTACACCACACTCCGTATGCCAGCATAAACTGTGTGCCATTGAGCAGAGCCAGCCCTTCTTTAGATTGTAAATGTAAAGGTTCCCATTGAAAAGTCTTGTTGAATAGTGGTGCTGAAGTTTTTACTTGTTTGACATACGCTTCACCTTCATTCAGCATGGGTAAGCACAAGTGTGCTAATGGGGCTAAATCTCCAGAGGCTCCCAGCGAACCCATTTCATAGACAACAGGGTAGACTTCGTTGTTAAAGAAATCTACTAAGCGCTGCGCAGTGCTTACCTGTACACCAGAGTTACCATAAGCCAGGGATTGTACTTTGAGAAATAGCATCAAACGCACAATTTCTGAAGGTACTTCGGCACCCATACCACAAGCATGCGACTTTACTAAATTCTCCTGCAACTTTTCAAGCTGATCGGAAGAAATGTTTTTGTTGTAGAGCGAACCAAAGCCTGTGTTGATGCCATAGATAGGCGCACTCGACTTTTTTAATTTTTCATTCAAATAAAGTCGGCACTTTTCAATACGCTTCCTGGCTTCTTCTGAAAGCGACAAAGTGCCTGAAGAGAAGACGATTTTTTCGAGCGTCTCTAAGGTTATGGTTTCAGTCGAGATGGCGTGCTTAAATGACATTTACCAATGGGTTTAATGAATATTGTTGGTTGGATAATGAACAGTCAGATGCGATCATATAAAAGTGCTTAATTTTTATTTCGGTACAAGCCCGGATCGCAGTAGCTGCTTACTTACTCAATAATCCTATAATTTGTTCAATCGCTAATTTCTCCTGGGTTCCGGCTTCCATATTCTTAAAGGCCAGTAATCCGCTGTTGCGTTCTTCCTCACCAATCACCATCACATAGGGAATCATCTTCTTATTGGCATAATCCAGTTGCTTCTTAATTTTAGCCTCATCCGGGTATAGTTCTGCCGCAATACCTGTAGCCCTGAGTTGCGTAAGCAGTTTCAAGCCATAACGCATACTCTCTTTATCAAAATGACAAATCAGTAAAGTAGAAGAGCGCTGTGTTTCCTTAGGGAAAAGCTGCAATTCTTCCATCACATCATAGATACGATCTACACCGAAAGAAATGCCAACACCGGATAAGTTTTCCTTATCGCCAAAGCTTTGTGTCAAATTATCATAACGGCCACCACCACTCACGCTGCCAATAGCCACATTGTTGATTTTCACTTCAAAGATGCAACCTGTATAGTAGCTCAATCCTCTGGCGAGGGCGATATCAAATTCCAGATTGTTTTGATCACTGCCCGCCTCTTTCAACAAATCAAATACTTCTTTTAAGTCGCTCAAGCCTTTTTGTCCGCTGTCGGAATTAAATAAAGCAGCCAGTGCCAAACGCTTTTCTTCATTGCTGCCGCTGGTGCTTAAGAGTTTAAACAGCAAGTCGATATTCTCGTTGGTAAATCCGACCTCAATCAATTCTTTGCTGACACCTTCCTGACCAATTTTATCTAATTTATCTATGGCCACATATAGAGCCGTTTCTTTGCCTTCGGCTTTTATGCTATCGGCTATGCCTTTTAATACACCCCGGTGGTTAATCTTAATCGTAAAATCCACAATACCCAATCCCTTCATCACTTCACGAATCATCATCACAATTTCTGCTTCGCATAAGAGGGAAGTTGTGCCCACCACATCGGCATCGCACTGGTAAAATTCGCGGTAGCGACCTTTTTGCGGACGATCAGCACGCCACACTGGTTGCATTTGATAGCGCTTAAAAGGAAAAGCAATCTCATGGCGGTTCATGACCACATAACGCGCAAAGGGAACGGTGAGGTCGTAGCGGAGACCCTTTTCAGCTATAGCGGAAGTAAGCTGCTTCGAGCTTCGAGCTTCGAGCTTCGAGCTGTCTACGTCCTTCAGAAAATCACCTGAATTCAATATTTTAAACAACAACTGATCTCCCTCATCACCATACTTACCTGTCAACACTGACAAGTTCTCCATCGAAGGTGTTTCCAAAGGCTGGAAACCGTACTTTTGGTAAACAGAACGGATGGTATTGAAGATAAACTGGCGTTTGCCCATGGTGGCAGGGCCAAAATCACGTGTTCCTTTAGGTATACTTGGTTTTTCCATAGTGCGCCTGGCTAATCGGAAAGCTTTGATGGAAGGATCAGCCAGAAAGGCAGCAATTTCCTCATATTTTTTCAATAATTATTCAGCAAATCTTGTAATCTTCTAAATCTTGGCTTACTTTTGCGCTCCTTTAAAACAAATTTGTCATGGCTGTAACACGACTGAAGAGAAAGAACCGCAAAGATAAATCAGTATCTGCTGTAAGACGTCAGTCTTTGAAGAACCAAGGCTTTAAGCCGGTTATCAAGAACGTTGATATTGAAGAGATCAAAGAAGGATTCAAGAAGAAGGCTTAATCGCTCTCTTTTCATTCATAAGAAGGCCCTGTTTGCTACGCAAGCAGGGCTTTTTCTTTTCTTTTAAGCCTGTATTAAGTTTAAAGTAAGTCAACCTCGTCCATTGGAATTAAAATTATTACTTCTATTTTGTGAGGATAATTCTCAACAACAATGGGCGATTTAAATGCTTGGTGGACAGGTCTTAGTTTCTCGCTGAAGTTCTACTGGATACTGGCCATTCCCTTTACGCTATTCTTTTTATTACAACTCTTCTTGTCCTTTTTTGGCGGAGGTGATGTACCGGATGATACACCGGATGCAGAAGTAGAAGCCGATACAGGAATTGGTTTTCAATTCTTCACCCTCAAAAACCTGATTGCCTTTTTCACCATTTTCTCCTGGACGGGCATAGCTTGTATTGATTCCGGGTTATCAGAAACAACGGCTGGTATAGTGGCATTTGTTGCCGGCATTATTATGATGCTGATTATGGCTTCGCTCTTTTACTTTCTGGCAAAAGCCAGTGGCGATGGTACCATGAAATTCAAAAAGGCCATTGGTAAATCGGGACAGGTTTACCTGACCATTGCCAGCAAGCGAAGTGGTGTAGGCCAGGTACAGATAAAAGTACAAGGCACTTTGCGCACACTCGATGCCATGACAGACGAAGCAGACAACATACCCACAGGTACCATGGTGACGGTGAAGGATATTGTGAATGAAAATGTATTATTAGTAACCTCTAAATAAACCCCTATGAGTTTTTATGCACTTCCGGTTTTAGCGCTGGCTGTTTTCTTTGTCTTTATTGTATTGGTCACCTTTTTCAGAAGGTACAAGCGTTGTCCCTCCGACCGCATATTGGTAGTGTATGGTAAAGTAGGTGGAGGCGACTCTGCTAAATGTATACATGGTGGTGCAGCCTTTATCTGGCCTGTGTTTCAGGATTATGCCTTCATGGATTTAACACCGATCTCTATTGAAGTTAACCTGACCAATGCCTTGAGTAAGCAAAATATCCGCGTAGATGTACCTTCTAAATTCACCGTGGGTATTTCTACAGAAACCGGTGTGATGGAAAATGCCGCTGAGCGTCTCCTGGGCTTACAACGCAATGATGTACACTCATTAGCACATGATATTATTGTGGGGCAGATGCGTTTGGTGGTGGCCATGATGGACATTGAAGAAATTAACACCAACCGCGATAAATTTTTATTGAATGTTTCGCACAACGTTGAAGTAGAATTGAAGAAGATCGGTTTGAAATTGATCAACGTAAACATTACAGATATTAAAGATGAGAGTGGTTACATCGCAGCCCTGGGTAAGGAAGCTGCTGCGAAAGCGATCAATGAAGCTAAGATCCGCGTAGCGGAACAAGAGCGTTTAGGAGATATTGGTAAAACCGAAGCAGAGAAGGAACGCGATATTAAAGTGGCAGAAATGCAACGCGATCGCGACACGAATGTTGCCAACTCAGTAAAAGATAGAGAAGTGTTGATTGCAGCTGCCAAACGCGATGAGCAGATTGGTAAGGTAGAAGCAGAGAGAGATACCCGTATTAAAACCGCGGATGCGAATGCCTTGGCAGTAACGGGAGAAAACCAGTCTAAGATTGCCATTGCAAGCTCCGATGCAGAACGCAGAGAACGCGAAGCGGAAGCTTTGAAGAAAGCGATGGCTGCGGAAAAAGTACAAGCTGCGAAAGCATTAGAAGAAGCTTATCTGGCAGAACAAAAAGCGGAAGAGGCGCGTGCTGACCGTGAACGGGCATCACAGAATGCCAACATTGTGGTGGCAGCAGAAATTCAAAAACAAAAAGCCATCATTGAAGCGCAAGCCGAAGCAGAACGTATCCGTGAGAGAGCCAAAGGTGAGGCTGATGCTGTATTGTTGCAACGTCAGGCAGAAGCACAAGGTATTTATGAAATCTTGACTAAGCAGGCAGAAGGTCTTCGTCAGATTGTAGGGGCTGCAGGTAATAGTTCTAAAGATGCAGCGATGTTGATCATTGCAGACAAACTGCCAGAGTTGGTAAGGTTACAAACAGAAGCCATCAAGAATATTCAGATTGATAAGATCACCGTTTGGGATGGCGGTAATAGCAAAGATGGTAAATCATCAACGGCCAACTTTATTTCAGGTATGTATCAGTCAGTACCGCCCTTACAGGAAGTATTTAAAATGGCCGGACTCGATTTACCTGCTTATTTAGGTACTGAAACAAAGGAAGCACCGACAAAACCACAAACACCACCATCACCTGAAACTCCTGCTAAAAAATAATCATGGCCTTACACTTAGTTAACTGGAACGTAAACGGAATCAGATCCATTATTAAAAAGGATTTTGCAAAAGACATCGCGGCATTAAACCCCGATGTGCTTTGCTTGCAAGAGCATAAGGCAACGGTAGCCGATGTTAAAAAAGTTTTGGAAGCTTTTCCTGAGTATAAGTCTTTCGTGAATGATTCAAAAGCACGTAAAGGTTATTCAGGTACGGCCATCATTACTAAACAAGAACCTTTGTCAGTTACTTACGACATGGGCGTAGAGGAGCACGACCAGGAGGGCAGGGTAGTAACAGCAGAGTTTGAAAATTTTATTCTCGTTACCGTTTATACACCTAACTCCGGTGAAGGCTTGAAGCGCCTGGACTACAGACAGACTTGGGATGATGCCTTTCGGGATTATGTAAGCTGGCTGAACAAACGTAAACCTGTTATTATTTGTGGTGATTTAAATGTAGCGCATCAGGCGATCGACATTGCACGGCCAAAGCAGAACTACAATAAATCTGCAGGCTACACGCAACAAGAGATTGACAGTTTCACAGCTTTGTTAAATGCCGGTTTTGTAGATACCTTCCGACACCTGCATCCGGAAGAAATTAAATACTCCTACTGGAATTATTTATTCAACGCAAGGGCTAACAATACAGGCTGGCGCATCGATTATTTTTTGGTAAGCGAAAGACTCATGCCTAAGGTAAAAGAAGCCTTGATCTATAATGAGTTGATGGGCTCAGATCATTGTCCGGTAGCCGTTAAGCTGGAGCTGTAATCACTCTGGTGTTTTATTTCTACCCAGGTATGATCGGCCAGTAATTTCACCATGCTCACAAAACTTTTATAAGGCATGGGTTTGCGTCCCCATTCATTGGGTGCGATCATGCTTAAGATGTGAGAGTTGTCTTTTGTTTCGTATAGATAATAATGCTGACCAATGATGGGGGCGAAGTTCAGCTTCGATTCGTAAATTAGCATAGACAACTCTTTACGCGTCACAATTTCTTTGGCCTGTAGCGCTAACAATTCTATTTGCTTGCGAATCTGTTCCAGTTGCATGTTGGTCTGTTCTTCCATAGCCGTTAAGGCCTTGTGGCGAATGAGACCTTCCTCATTATGTTTAATGACTGCACCTGTTACAGAAGAGGCATAAGGCAATACACTGAACTGTTTGTGATAGATTTCAGTATTGGTAATTATTTTCTCTGGATCGAGTAAGTTGCTTTGTGTTACTTTCAATAAACTGTTGGGCATGATCTCATGCCGTATTCGCAAAGTCTCTTGTTCATCCTGAGCAAAGACAACTTCAAAAGTTAATGAGTTAAGAATAGAAAGTTTAATGCGATTGGCTAAAGGATTGTCTTCAATCGTATGAAATAATCCGTCTCCTGGTACGCTGTATTCGGAAGTAAAGGCCTGATCTTCCAGGGTAACCCAGTTAATGGCGATAGCAAGACTATTGTTTTCAGTCTTCCATTGCATTTTATAATTACCTGATTTCGGTCTTTTACCAAATTCGTATGTACCCTTTTCAGGAAAGAGTTGCCAGGAGTAGAGAAAGTTATACAGATCAACCATGAACAAACATAACGCAGATCAGCGGAATTTGTTAATTTGAAATTTCAAATTAGCCCAAGGGTATCTACCAAAAGCTCATACTGTTCTTTTGAATGAGCCGGGAAGTTGGCAAAGCGTAATTGTGTTTCTTTGGCCTTGCCATAGCCATCACCCGGATACAAACCTTTAGCCATCAGTGCCTCACTGATGGATTTGGTATGACTGCCCGTATGGGCGACAATAACTGTTTTAGATTGCCAGTTCACATCCTTTACAAAAGCTTCTGCCTGACCATGTGTCTGCAAGGCATTGTATAGAATGGCTGCTTTGTATTCTGTTTCTTTTCGTAAAGTAGTAATGCCTCTTCTCAGATAATCAGCGGTGACTTTAGCCAGCAAATAGATGCCCAACACATTAGGCGTTTCTGGTGTTTGGTTTTTCTTGGCGAAAGCGTGGAGCGTTGGCAGGTTGTGGTAAGTGCCTGTTACATAGCCCTTGCTTTGCAAGGCCTCTGCTTTAGCGAGACAAGCCTCATTCACAATCCATACACCGAGGCCAGCAGGTAAACCAAATGCTTTTTGTACAGAAAAGAAAACCGAATCAATTTTATTGTAATCGAAAGCAGGGTAGGGAAGTGAAGAGACAGCATCTACTACCAACAATGCTTTTGGGAATAAATCTTTTAAGGCATGAATTTTATCGACTGACCAGCAAACACCTGTACTTGTTTCATTGTGGGTTAAGGCAATTAATTCCGTATCTGCGGGAATTTGAGATAAGTCGGTAAAACCTTCACCTTCCTTTACTTCGTATGCTTTTGCCTGCTTCTTAAGCTGCGTAGCAATTTCGTGGTAACGTTTAGAAAAGGCGCCATTCACAAAGTGAAAGCAATGCTCCGCAACAAGATTCTGTATACTTCTTTCCCAGACTTCAGTCGCTGAGGAAGTAAACACAATACTGTGTGATTCCGGAATATCCAATAGGGCCCTTAGACCACTGGTGGCTTCCATGGAAATCTTTTCAAAGTCCTTACTTCTATGAGATAAAGACAGTACCTGGTCACGCAGCGCTTGTTTAAGATGATCGGCTACTGTGAAGTAGAGTTGAGAAGGCCCGGGGGTAAAATTGATCATAAGGATTCGGTCGTCAACTCGAAGCTTTCTTTTGATGAGTCGAGTACTTTTACGTGCTCACATTTTAAAACCCTGGTTGGGAATTTTTTAATAAGACGGTAATCATGTGTAGCCATTAACACGGCCGTACCACTTTTATTGATTTCCTGAAATAGTTTCAAAATGCCATCTGACACTTCGGGGTCAAGATTTCCAGTTGGTTCATCCGCGATCAGCATAACAGGCTCATTTAATAAAGCCCGTGCAATGACCACTCTCTGCTGCTCACCGCCCGAAAGTTGATGCGGCATTTTCTTTTCAACAGAACCTAAACCCACTTGCATCAATACCTCAGACAAGCGGTTTTTAATTTTAGAAGATTCCTTCCATCCGGTTGCCTTCATCACGAAAGTGAGATTCTCACCTACAGTTCTGTCGTTAAACAATTGGAAGTCCTGAAAGATGATACCCAGTTTGCGCCTGAGGAGTGGAACTTGTGCAGGCTTGATACCACGAATGTTGAAACCCGCCACATTGATATCCCCTAATCGCAAAGGAAGATCAGCATATAAGGTCTTGAGCAAAGATGATTTACCCGAACCAGTACGGCCCACCAGAAAAACGAATTCTCCTTTTTCTATTTCGAGGTTAAGATTACCCAGCACCGTATTGTGTTCCTGGAAGATCGTTGCCTCTTTAATGCGTACGATGGGATCGGATGAAAACATAGTTAATTCAAGATTTCAAATTCAAGATTCAAAATTAGATTTCCGCCATTTTGAACCTTGAATGTTGAATTTAAAATTGTTTAAGCATTGGCTTTCTTATGGTCAGCCAAAAACTTAGCCAGACCAGCATCTGTTAATGGATGGTTTAATAAACCGGTAATCACGTTCAACGGACAAGTCACTACATCAGCACCAATCTCGGCACACTTAATCAAGTGCATGGTGTGGCGTACAGAGGCCGCCAGAATCTCCGTTCCGAATCCATAGTTATCGTAGATGACGCGAACCTGTGCAATAAAGTCCAGACCATCCTGGGAGATATCGTCAAGGCGCCCCACAAAAGGAGAGAGGTAGCTGGCTCCGGCCTTGGCCGCGAGAATAGCCTGACCTGGTGAAAAGACTAAAGTGCAATTAGTACGAATACCCTCGCTTGAGAAGTATTTAATGGCTTTGATACCCTCTTTAATCATCGGGATCTTCACCACAATTTTATCATCGATTTTGGCAAGTTCCTTACCTTCTTTCACCATACCTTCAAAGTCTGTGGCAATCACCTCAGCACTCACGTTATTGTCAACGATATCACAAATGGCTTTATAGTGAGCACGTACGTTGGCATCGCCCTTTATGCCTTCTTTGGCCATCAGCGATGGGTTAGTGGTTACTCCGTCCAGCACGCCAAGGTCATAAGCTTCACGTATTTCGTTAAGATTAGCAGTATCAATAAAGAATTTCATAAAAAGGTAGTGGTTACTTGAACTGTAAAGTTAAGGGAAACTAGTGAGTTGAAGTAAAGAAGATAGAGGAGATTTTGGAGGGTTCAACGAAAATGAACCAGGTAGAAAAAATACAAGCCAACATCGCACCGCTACAACCGCCTACCCTTGCTACCTTCCGGTCCTGGGGGAGTTCAGCAGGAGCTGGTCGTGCCGGCTTGCGTTGCAAAAGTACGAATCAAATGGCAATTACCAATTTGTTGACTAATATTTAAAAAGCGCTGCTCTCTTTGAACACTGGTAAGTCCCTGACAATCCATCTTCTACCTGAAAAGTGCTTACAAATTTTGTACATTTGTCATATGTATCAGGTGAAAGATTACATCCTTATCGATCAAGAAATTTTGTCGGGATGCCCTGTTTTTAAAGGAACAAGGGTGCCCATTCAAACGCTTTTTGATCATTTGGAAAAGGGTATTTCCCTCGATCAGTTTCTTGATGACTTCCCCTCCGTTCAAAAGAAACAAGCCATAGCTGTAATTGAGATTGCTGGTAAAATCCTGACTTCAAAAAATATCCAGCAAATCTATGAGACTGCTGCTTGATGAAAATTTACCCAAACGGCTTAAGCAACATTTTACAGAGCATGAAATTTACACAGTCGCGGACAGAGGCTGGACAGGAATTTCCAATGGTAAGTTATTGACCCTGATGAAGGAAAACAGTTTTGATGCTCTGCTAACTTTCGATAAGAATCTTCAGTATTAACAAAATTTTAATAAATATACGCTTGCGGTGATTGTGTTGAATGCTCCTGACAATAGCTATGAAACATTAAAGCAGCTTGTCGATCAAGTAAAGTTAACAATAGCCAATGGCTTGAAAAATGGGCCAACTGAGATTAAGTTGTAAATAGCCAAGTCAACAAAGTTTCTACTTCGCCAAGCCACTTGCATAAAGGTTAAACTCCAGGGCAGTACATTCGGTGAAGCCATCGGCTTTCAGGTCGTCAAAAATCTCCGCATCAAACTCGAGGTCCCGCATTTCTACTTCTCCGGTTTCAGGCACCATTATTTCGGTGCCTTTAAAATGAATAGGGTTTACCTTTACCAGCAACTTGAAACCTTCTAATTGCTTTTTAAAGTACTGATGAACGATGTTGTTGGTTTTTGCCATTTATATTTAATGCATGGAACGAATGAACTTACCGGAGAGCCTGGAATCTGAACGACTCTTGTTTCAGCGGCTAAGGTACGAAGATGCAGAGGAAATTTTTTATGCTTATGCCAGCAAAGCAGAGGCGACCCGTTTTGTTTCTTTTGCCACCCATAAAGACATAAAGGATACGCGTACCTACCTTCGTTACGCTAAAAATGCCTGGGATCTAGGGCTGGATTATACTTATTCTATCCGCTTAAAAGAAAGTAGCCAACTCATTGGTAGTTATGGTATTATCAACGAGATGGGAAGGATTCAATTTGGCTATATTTTAAGCCCCACACACTGGGGTAATGGTTATGCAACAGAGGCCTGCTTACGCATGACCAGTCTACTGAAAACACAAATCGGTGTCTACAGGATAGGCTCATTTGTAGATCAGGAACATGCTGCGTCAGCCAGGGTTTTAGAAAAATCCGGGTATCAATGTGAAGGTACATTGAAGCGCTGGATTAGATTTCCTAACCAAGGCAACCAGGCTAAAGACTGTAAAGTATATGTACTGATTTAAAGGATCGTTACTGGTTTCCTTTTCTCGAAATCAGGGAGCTTGATTCCATCAATCAACTGTTTTTCTAATTGATCTGCCCATGTATTCAGATATAAAATCACGTCTGCTTTTTTGTTGTGCGTCAGGTTACGTTGCTCAAGAGGTAGTGAACGTAATACCCTTCCATCAGATAATCGTTCCAGGTTTTTAAGATCCTCTGAATCAAAGCCGAAGGCAATCAATTCACTGATTAGTTCGTCAAAAGGCAAACCGCTGGTAGGGCAGTAGTCGTTCAGTTGTTCACTCCAGTCACCGTATCGCTGCATAGCCCTGGCATGAATTTCTTCCTTTCTGAATTGTGTTACCTCTTGTGCCAGAAACCCGCAATTGCAAGCCCCCATGTGACCCCATTGGTAGTTAGTACTGTTCGACAGCTTATTAGCTGTTTTGCGAAGCGCTTCGATAAGTTCTACAGATGCCTTTGCCATAATCTCTGATTTTCTGAATAAACAAAGAAAGTGGCTATGAAGTTACGGCTAAAGCGCTATATCTTTAATCATCTCCTAATAATTGAAGAAATGAAAAAGATAGTTATTGTATTAAGCGCAATGGTACTGGCTTTAGCAGCTTGTACCTCAGAAAAGGAAACTAAACTTCCAGAAGGTGTCGGTATCGATTTAAGTAACATGGATACTACGGTAAGACCAGGTGACGATTTTTTTAAGTTTGTCAATGGGGGTTGGGTAGCTAAAAGTACGATTCCTGGTGACCTAGGCTCGTGGGGAAGTTTTACCGAGTTGCGTGAATCCAATCAGCAGGTATTGCTCAATATTTTAAAGAAAGCGGCAACTGATACCAAATATCCTGAAGGCTCTGACCAGCGCAAAGCAGCTGATTTTTACTCGATAGGAATGGATTCCTTATTAGCAGAAAAAGCGGGTGTAGGAGTGTTGACCCCTTATCTTTCAAAGATTGAAGCGATTACCAATAAGTCTCAGATTCAGAGCTATTTAACAGATGACATGTTAACGGGTAGTAATGCCTTTTTCGGGTTGTTTATTTTATCAGATTTGCAGAACAGCGAGAAGATTGTGCCCTATTTAGGTTCTGGTGGCATTGGTTTGCCTGAGCGCGATTACTACTTGAAAACCGATGCGAAGTCGAAAGAAATACGCGACCGCTATGTTAAGCACATCGCTAATTTATTCGAACTGGCGGGTGCTCCTGAAGCGGAAGCCAAACGCAATAGTGATCTGGTGTTGAAACTGGAAACCCAGTTAGCAAAGTCTATGCTCACGAAAGAAGAGAGCCGTGATCCTTACAATCTGTATCACCCTAAATCAATAGAAGAGCTGTATAAGCTTACCCCTTCGGTGGATTGGAAGAGCTACTTCACAACCCTGGGTATGGTGGCAGCCGATACCATTATTGTTACTGAACCAGCGTATATGGTTGAGTATGAGAAGATCGTAAGCACCTATAAAATAGAAGATGTTAAAACCTATTTGAAGGCCACCTTACTGAGAAAGGCTGCGCCTTTAATGAGCAACGCCTTTGTTGAAGAGTCCTTTGACTTTAACAGAAGGTATCTGGCGGGTGTTGAGCAGATCCGTCCAAGATGGAAGCGTGTGCTGGACATGACCAACAATGTATTAGGTGATGCCATCGGTCAACTTTATGTGGAGGAGACTTTCCCACCTGAAGCCAAACAAAAAGCCATGGCCATGGTAGAGAACATTAAGCTGGCTTTTGCCGATAGAATCAAACAACTAGATTGGATGACAGATTCAACCAAAGAAATGGCACTCAAGAAGTTAAGCACCTTTACCGTAAAAATAGGTTATCCTGAAAAATTCAAAGACTACGTTGGCCTTCCGGTAAGTAAAGATCCTGAAACAGCCTCTTACTTTCAGAATGTGATGAATGCCAATGCTTATGAGAGCAAACGTGAGTTTGCCAAACTTGGTAAGCCAGTAGATAGATCAGAGTGGCAAATGACACCGCAGACCATCAACGCTTACTACAATCCACTCTTTAATGAAATTGTATTCCCAGCAGGAATCCTCCAGCCACCTTTCTACGATTATCGCGCAGATGAAGCAGTCAACTATGGGGGTATTGGTGCTGTGATTGGCCACGAGATTTCTCACGGCTTCGATGACCAGGGAGCCAAGTTCGACTCATTCGGTAATTTGAAAAACTGGTTCCAGAAAGTAGACTACGACAACTTCCAGCAAAAGGGCAAGGCCCTGGCTACTCAGTTTGACAAATACGAGCCCCTTCCAGGAGTTTTTGTACAAGGTCAGTTTACCTTGGGCGAAAACATTGGCGACCTTGGCGGTGTAACAGTAGCCTACGATGGCTTGCAACGTTTCTTGCGCGAGAACCCGGATAAGCATCCCGGCAAGATTGACGGCTTCACACCTGAGCAACGCTTCTTTATTTCATGGGCAACCATCTGGAGAGTGAAGTACAGAGATGAAACCTTGAGAACTCAGGTGTTAACTGATCCACACTCGCCAGGCATGTACAGAGCCAATGGTCCTTTAACCAATATTCCCTATTTCTATGATGCCTTTGGCGTGAAAGAAGGCGATAAGATGTTTAAGCCAGAGGCTGAGCGGGTTAAAATTTGGTAGTTGTTTTTAACATTTCAGGTTCAAAATGGAAAGTTAAGCCTTGACTATTCCCTAAATTTTGAACCTGGAATTTGTAATTTGGATTTGCGTTTGTATTATTGCCCCGTATTTATAAAAACCCTATGGGAAGAGGAGATAAAAAAACAGCAAAAGGCAAAAGAACCATCGGTTCTTTTGGTAAAGCTAGAAATAGAAAGACTATTAAGGCTAAATTGAAGCGTACAGCTTCTAAAAAGAGTGCAGATGCACCTGCAACACCTGCTAAAGCAAAAAAGGTAGCCCGTAAAAAAGCTGAATAGTCAATTTAATATGATTCAAGTAGTAAACATAGCATGGTGGTGGCATAGATCGAACTCCGATCGGTGCACGGCTATGTTCTAATGTTTACAAATAAATAATTTGTAAAGGCCTGTTCCGATCAACGGAACAGGCCTTTTTGTTTTATAGCAATTGAAAGCGTAATGAAGAAGTTTAAACTAAAAACACAGGAACGAAAACTATTGGCAGATACCCTCACCCCCGTGAATATCTACCTGAAACTTCGCGATGTTTTTGCGGGAAGCATATTATTAGAGAGCTCAGATTATCATGGCAATGAAAATAGTTTGTCATTTATCTGCAGTGACCCCATTTCTTCATTTACAGTAGATCAGGAGAAAGTTAATATCCGCTACCCAGATGGCACTGTAGTGTTAAAGGAAAATACAGGCACTGTGTTGAAAGACCTGGAGGATTTCTCACAGGCTTTCGAGGCTGATAAAAACCTGGTGAGCCGTTATAATCCATCAGGCCTTTTTGGCTATACTACTTACGATGCCATCCGTTTCTTTGAGTCGCTTACAATTGACAAGACAGAGAGCAGAATACCCGATATCCTCTATAAACTCTACCGCTATGTGATTGTTGTCGATCACTTTTCAAATGAACTTACTTTGTTTGCACACAGTGTGGAAGGAGAAGCCAATCCGATTGACTCACAGGCCCTCAATAAATTACAGCAGATTATTTACAGTAATAAAGTATCTACTTACTCCTTTACAAGAGAGAGTGAGGAAATATCGAATGTAAGCGATCAGGAGTTCTTACAGATGGTGGAGCAAGGAAAGCAGCATTGTTACAGAGGCGATGTTTTTCAGATTGTACTATCCAGAAGGTTTACCTCCCGCTTTCGCGGAGATGAGTTTAATGTATACAGGGCTTTGCGTTCCATCAATCCATCACCTTATCTGTTTTACTTCGATTATGGCAATTTTCGTTTAATGGGTTCCTCGCCTGAAGCACAGATACAAATTGCCAATGGAAAAGCACACATCTATCCGATAGCAGGTACTTTTCGCAGAACAGGTAATGATCAGGAAGATTTAGCCTTAGCTGAACAGTTAACCAAAGACGAAAAGGAAAATGCGGAACATGTTATGCTGGTTGACCTGGCGCGGAATGATATGAGCCGCCACGCAGAACAGGTAAGTGTGGAAGTATTTAAAGAAGTACAATTCTACTCACATGTTATTCACCTGGTATCTAAAGTAAGTGGTGTGTTGAAGGAGGGAAGCTCAGCGATACAAATGGCGGTGGACACTTTTCCGGCCGGGACTTTATCGGGTGCACCCAAATACAAAGCCATGACCCTGATTAACCAGTATGAAAATGTTAATAGATCCTTTTACGGAGGGGCTATTGGTTTTATAGGTTTCAACGGCAGTTTTAACCATGCTATTATGATCAGAACATTTTTAAGTAAACAAAACCAATTGATTTGTCAGGCAGGGGCAGGCATTGTTGCCAAGTCTGATGCAGCCAGCGAATTGCAGGAAGTAAACAATAAGCTAAGTGCCTTGCGCAAGGCCCTGGAAATGGCCACTACGATTTAAGCAATAATCATATGAAGATATTAGTACTTGATAATTACGACTCCTTCACCTACAATTTGGTGCACATCCTTCGTGCCTTAGGTCATGCGCCAGTCATTGTTAGGAATGATGCCATTAAGGTGGAGGAGGTTAAAAACTTTGACAAGATTTTACTTTCACCCGGTCCGGGCATTCCAGACGAAGCCGGCATTATGAAAGAAGTGATCAAGACCTATGCCAGCACCAAAAGTATTTTAGGTGTTTGCCTGGGGCATCAGGGAATTGCAGAAGTGTTTGGCGCTTCCTTATTCAACATCCCTAAAGTATTGCATGGTGTAACTTCTGTTTCTACCATCACCGACAAAAGCGATTATCTATTTAAGGATTTTGCAGATACCTTTCAATCTACGCATTACCATTCCTGGGCTGTAAAACCTGAAACCATTCCTGCCTCCATGAAGGTAAGTGCTGTTAATCCAGATGGCTTGATCATGGCTTTGTATCACACACAATACGATGTGCGCGGAGTACAATTTCATCCGGAGTCTATCATGACTCCCGAAGGTCCCCGCATGATTGAAAATTGGTTAGCCCATTAATTCCCAGCTATGAAAAAAGTAATTAACGAATTAATCGATCACCAATCACTCGATAAGGCCAGCGCCAGACAAGTGCTCATTGACATGGCGTCTGGTCAGTACAATCCAAGTCAGGTGGCTTCTTTTATTACCGTGTACATGATGCGCAGCATTACGGTGGCAGAACTGGAGGGTTTTCGCGATGCCATGCTTGAGTTATGTATACCCGTTCACTTCGAAGAACCGGTGATGGATGTGTGTGGAACAGGCGGAGATGGAAAGAATACTTTTAACATTTCCACTTTATCCAGTTTTATTGTAGCAGCTGCAGGACAACCCGTTGCTAAGCATGGTAACTATGGCGTTTCATCCGTAAGTGGTTCATCCAATATTTTAGAGTATTTCGGGTTCAAATTCTCCAATGACATTAATCTATTGAAACGTAGTGTGGCAGAAGCCAATATTTGCTTTATGCACGCGCCTTTATTTCACCCGGCATTAAAAAACGTAGCCCCTATACGCAAAGAGCTGGGTGTAAAAACCTTCTTCAATATGCTGGGCCCGATGATTAATCCAGCTTTTCCAAGCAGACAATTGGTGGGTGTTTTTAATCTTGAGTTGGCCAGACAATATGCTTACATCTATCAGCAAACACAAAAGGACTTCCTGATTGTACATGCACTGGATGGTTATGATGAAGTTTCTTTGACCGGAGCCTTTAAGTTTTACAATAATGAAGGTGAACACCAATTTGAACCAGAAGATTTAGGATTTCATCGCGTAAAACTAGAGGATATCGGGGGAGGAGATTCAGTAGCAGCAGCCGCGCAGATTTTTACCAGGATTTTATCTGGCGAAGGCACACAAGCACAAAACCAAGTGGTATTAGCTAATGCAGGCTTAGCCCTGTATGCAGCCAACCGATCCAAAAGTTTGGAGCAGTGTATAGGAGAAGCAAAAGAAGCATTGATGTCCGGACGCGCCATGAACACTTTTAAAAAATTAATCAGTTTACAGCCATAAGTTTTGATATGAATATTTTAGATAAGATTGTAGTAGTGAAACAGAAAGAGGTAGAGGAAAGAAAATCGCTTTATCCGGTTAAGTTATTGGAGAGTAGTTTATACTTTCCTTCGCCAACCGTTTCCCTCAAGAAATATTTATTACGATCCGATAAATCAGGCATCATTGCTGAGATTAAACGCAAGTCACCTTCTAAAGGCGACATCAATCCCTATGTTTCCATCGAACGAACTTCTATTGGGTACATGCAGGCAGGTGCTTCTGCTTTGTCGATTTTAACGGATAAGGATTTCTTTGGTGGTAGTGCTGACGATTTGAAAGTAGCTCGTAAGTTTAACTTTTGCCCGATACTCCGCAAAGATTTTATCATTGATGAATACCAGATCATAGAGGCTAAATCCATTGGCGCAGATGTCATTTTATTGATAGCCGCCATTCTTACACCGCAGCAGGTGAAAGACTTGGCTGCATTGGCTATATCACTGGGTATGGAAGTATTACTCGAAGTGCACGATGAGGCAGAACTCCAAGCCAACATGGAGGCAGGTATAACATTAGTGGGTGTCAATAACCGCAACCTCAAAACATTTGAAGTGGACATCAATACTTCTAAACGATTAAGTGAGCTCATGCCTAAAGAAGTGGTAGCTGTATCGGAGAGTGGCATTGATAATCCGGCTTTGATTAAGGAATTAAAAACTTTTGGTTACAAAGGCTTTTTAATTGGTGAATCATTTATGAAAAACAGCCGACCAGAGTTGGCTGCCAAAGAATTTATAGCACAACTCTGATATGTCATTGTTAATCAAAGTTTGTGGGATGCGTGAGGCACAGAACTGTCAGGCAGTAGCAGGTTTGAAACCAGACATGATGGGTTTCATCTTCTATGAAAAGTCGCCTCGCTTTGTGGGGCATAACTTCACCATGCCTGCATTGTTAAATACTGAAGTGAAGCGAGTAGGCGTTTTTGTGAATGAAAGTATTGATGAAGTGGTAAGAATGGTAAATCAACATCGATTGGATTTTGTTCAATTGCATGGCGATGAAACACATGATTTTGTGAAAGCACTTTTCGAAAAGCACATTAAAGTGATGAAGGCATTCAGGGTTGACGAGCATTTTGATTTTGAAGACACACTTTCGTATACACCCTACGTTGAGTATTTTCTTTTTGATACCAAGGGGCAGCATTATGGTGGAAACGCCATTCGCTTTAATTGGGATCTACTGCAGCAATACAAAGGAAAAACTCCCTTTTTGTTGAGTGGTGGTATCAAACAGGAGCACATGAGCGAGGTAACAGTATTCAAACATCCACAATTTGTGGGTATAGACATTAATAGTGGGGTAGAGCTAAGTGCTGGCGTAAAGAACATTGAAAAGATTAAAGAAATTATACAAGAACTAAACTGATTGGCGATGAAGTATGCAGTAACAGATGAAGGCTACTATGGTAATTTCGGAGGTGCTTACATTCCCGAAATGTTGTATCCAAATGTTGAAGAATTACGGGAGCGTTACCTTGATATCATAGCGCAGCCTTCTTTTCAGGAGGAGTTTAATGAGCTGCTCAGGAACTTTGTGGGCAGACCGACACCTTTGTTTTTAGCAAAACGTTTGTCTGCAAAACATCAGGCAAGCATTTATCTGAAGCGTGAAGACTTGTGCCATACAGGTGCACACAAGGTGAATAACACCATCGGTCAGATTCTAGTAGCGAAAGCCTTAGGTAAAAATAAAATTATTGCAGAGACTGGTGCAGGTCAACATGGGGTAGCTACCGCTACGGTTTGTGCTTTAATGGGCATGGATTGCATTGTGTACATGGGGAAACACGACATGGAAAGGCAAAAACCCAACGTAGAGCGTATGCGTATCTTGGGTGCCAAGGTAGTGCCAGCCTTGAGTGGCAGTATGACTTTAAAAGATGCCACTAATGAAGCCATGCGCCACTGGATTAATAATCCAACTGATACACATTACATTATCGGTTCAGTCGTTGGGCCACATCCTTATCCTGATATGGTGGCGAGGTTTCAGTCTGTCATTAGCCAGGAAATCAAAACACAACTCATAAGAGAAATTGGTAATCCTTATCCAGACTATGTGATTGCCTGCGTTGGAGGAGGCAGTAATGCAGCCGGTGCATTTTATCACTTCATCGATCAAGAGCATGTAATACTCATCGGAGCAGAGGCTGCGGGAAAGGGAGTTGACTCTGGCGAATCAGCAGCAACTACTGTATTGGGTAAACCGGGCGTTTTGCATGGTAGCAAGACTTTATTAATGCAAACCACCGATGGCCAAGTTGTGGAGCCTTACTCAATTTCAGCGGGGTTGGATTATCCGGGCATTGGCCCCATGCATGCCCACTTATTTGAAACAGGACGTGCGCAATTTATGAGCATTACCGATGAAGAAGCCATGCTGGCAGGCATTGAGCTAAGTCGTCTAGAAGGAATTATTCCCGCTATAGAAACTGCCCATGCCCTGGCAGCTTTGGATAAAATTAAGTTTGATAAAGATGATGTTGTCGTCATCAATTTATCTGGCAGAGGAGATAAAGATTTGGACACCTACATTAAATGGGGAAAATACTAACCGACATGGAGAACAGATTACGAACACTTTTTAAGAAAAAAAGTAAAAACATACTTTCCATTTTTTATACGGCAGGTTTTCCAACTACAAGCGATACAGTTGCCATTGCTAAACACCTGGAAGCAGCAGGTGCAGATATTATTGAAATTGGAATTCCTTTTTCAGATCCGGTGGCGGATGGCCCAACCATTCAGGCCAGTAACAAAGTTGCTTTGGATGGAGGCATGACTCTACCACTATTATTGGAACAAGTAAAAGAAATACGAAAACAAGTGAAGTTGCCAATCGTATTGATGGGTTATCTAAACCCGGTGATGCAATATGGTGTTGAACGTTTTATTGAAGATGCAAAAGTGGCTGGTGCTGATGGCTTGATATTACCAGATCTGCCTTTAGCAGAATTTCAGATGCATTACCAGGCTAAGATAGAGGCGGAAGATTTGTGTATGTCATTTTTGATTTCACCAACCACATCAGAAGAACGCATTTATAAAATTGATGCGGCTTCAACCGGATTTGTATATGCGGTTTCTGCATCCAGCACTACCGGAGCCAAGGGAGATTTTCAACCAGAACAACTTGCTTATTTCGAAAGGCTTTCAAATCTGAAAATGCAAAACCCCCATTTGATTGGTTTTGGTATTCACGACCACCAGACTTTTACTAAGGCATGCGAATATGGCGCAGGCGCTATTGTAGGCAGTGCTTTCATATCAATGCTGGAGAAGTCAACTGATCTTGAAAAGGACATACACCTTTTCGTTACGCGTTTAAAAAAGGGAAATTAGTTTTATGATTATACAATTCACACCTTCCGTCACGGCTGAAGAAAAAAGTAACATCAACCAGTCTGTCACTTCTTTGGGATATAAGTCAACGGAAGTAAAAACACAATCAGGCCATTACCTTGTCGGTATCGGTAAAAAGGAATTTGACTTGCGTACACTCGGCTACATGCCAGGCATTAAAGATATACACCGCGTGTCGGATGACTACAAACTCGTGTCACGTAAATGGAAAGTGGGTAGATCGCAATTAGATTTGGGTGATGACGTGGTGATTGGCGAAGGCAATCTTTCTATCATGGCAGGGCCGTGTTCAATTGAAAGCGAAGAACAGGTAGCACTTACTTTGCAACATTTAAAAGATAATGAAGTGCGGATCATGCGTGGTGGGGTATTTAAACCAAGAAGCTCACCGTATGCTTTTCGAGGTATGGGAGTTGAAGGATTAAAACTATGGCATAAACAAGCTAAAGCTGCCGGGATAAAAATCATTACCGAAGTCATGCAGGTCAGCCAGATTGCAGAGATGTATGATTATGTAGATGTATTCCAAGTCGGAGCAAGAAATACCCAAAACTTTAATTTGTTAGATGAGTTAGGTAGGGTAGATAAACCGGTGATGATTAAAAGAGGTATATCCGGAACGATAGAAGAACTTTTATATTCAGCAGAATATGTTTTCTCTGCAGGCAATGAAAAACTGATTTTGTGTGAACGCGGTATACGAACGTATGAAAAGGCAAGTCGCAATACGATGGATATTAACGCTATCCCTATTCTAAAAGAGAAAAGTCATTTGCCTGTTGTGGCAGACCCTTCTCACGGTATAGGTATACGTGAATTTGTAGAGCCAGTAGCTCTGGCAGCACTAATGGCAGGTGCTGATGGCATTATTTACGAAACACACCAGCAACCAGAGAAAGCAGCCAGTGATGGACAACAGACGCTTGATTTTTCAGAATCGACAGCCCTTATTCAAAAATTAAAGAAGGCTTATACTTTTTTACATAGTTTGTAAGCAGACAACCTTATTCAAATATGGAATTGATCGTTTACGGTATCAAGAGTTGTGATACCATTAAGAAAACCTTAAGCTGGTTAGACAAGAAGAAAATATCTTATACTTTTCATGATTATAAAAAAGAAGGCATTACAGAAAGCAAGTTAAAAAATTGGGTGAAGCAAGTAGGGTGGGAGCCTCTAGTAAATAAGAAGGGGACTACCTGGAGAAATCTGCCTGAAGCGGAACAACAAAAAGTAACAAATGAGAAGGCAGCCATTGCTGTCATGAAAGAGGCTACCAGCATGATTAAGCGCCCGGTAATAGAAGCCGATGGAAAAGTGTTGACACTGGGTTTTGATGAAACAATCTATAAGGAGCTATTCAATAAATAAAGTTTAGGCAAAACCAAGTTTTTGTCTTACTCTTGCCAATACTTCTTGCGCAATGACACGGGCTTTAGCTTCACCTTGCGCTAGTTTCTCATTGAGCGCTGGCAAATTGCTCATGTAGAAATTGAAGGCTTCCCTTTCTTTAGCGTAGTTGTTTAATAGCAGTTCAAATAATTCTTGCTTGGCATGGCCATATCCAAAATTGCCTGCCAGATACTTGGCACGCAAAGCGGCTGTTTGCTCGGCAGTAGCCACCAGACTGTAAATGGCAAACACATTATCCGTATCCGGATTCTTAGGAGTTTCCATGGGCGTGCTATCGGTTATAATCGACATCACTTGTTTGCGCAATTCTTTTTCAGGTAAAAATATGTCGATGATGTTGCCATAAGATTTACTCATCTTTTGGCCATCGGTACCCGGAATCGTCATAACACTTTCTTCAATTTTTGCTTCGGGTACCACAAAGGTTTCGCCATATTGATTGTTGAAAGCAGAGGCCAGGTCGCGTGCCATCTCCAGATGTTGCTTCTGGTCTTTACCAACAGGCACTACGTTGGCATTGTAAAGTATAATGTCGGCCGTCATTAACACAGGGTAGGTAAACAAACCTGCATTTACATCTGATAGCTTTTCTGATTTATCTTTAAAAGAATGCGCATTCGCCAGCATAGGGAAGGGCGTCATGCAGTTTAAGTACCAGGTTAGTTCACACACTTCACCAATGCGTGATTGTCTGTACAACAGGTTCTTTTCAGTATCAAAGCCGAAGGCTAACCAGGCTGCAGCTACAGCATTTACATTGTTGATGCGTGTTTGGGCATCTTTAATGGTGGTTAACGAGTGCAAATCAGCAATGAAGAAAAAGGATTCATTGCCACGCTGCTGGGATAATTTAATTGCCGGAATAATTGCACCCAATAAATTGCCCAAATGAGGACGGCCACTGCTTTGTATACCTGTTAAAATTCTTGCCATAAGCTGCAAATATAAAGGCTCTTATGCGGAAAATGGGTTAGGTTAGACTGTAATTTTTCGATTAAAACAGCGTTATTTACCACTGTATTGATAAAACTATATAATGAACAAAAGTGTTTTACTGGTTTGTGTGTTCTTATTGCTCGATCTGACTTTATTTGCTCAGCGAAAAGACCTTTTGACTTTCGAAGAAGTGGTTTTTGATTTTGGTCTGATAGAAGAAGCGAAGGGCCCTGTTACGCATAATTTCCAGTTCGAAAACACAAGTAATAGACCTGTAAAAATACTGACTGTCAAACCCTCTTGCGGTTGCACTACACCTGATTGGACAAAAGATTTAGTAGCACCAGGTGCAAAAGGTTTTGTGGCCGCTAAGTATGATCCCAAATCTCGCCCCGGACATTTTAATAAAACACTGACCATCACAACCGATGGTGGGGGTGAAGCCTTCGTGCTTACCATTAAAGGAAACGTAGTGTTGGAAAATTACTATAGCGCTTTTAGGGAGGCAAAAGGTAATTGGAAGCTCATCAGCACAGGCTTTAATATGGGTAAGGTTTTTCTAATTGACGAGTATACCTGGAAGGACTTTGAAGTGGTCAATGGTGGAGATGCTCCTATTGTTATTACAGGCGAGCCGATTGTTCCAGCGCATATGAAAGCCGAACTTTCCTTTACAACATTGAAACCGGGAGAGAAAGGCACAATACGCATTGGTTATAATGCAGCTAAAAAGAACGCCTACGGTTTTCAGAGCGATAATGTTGAGTTTCTTACAAACGATAAAGATACACCTCGTAAATCTTTCTCTGTATATGCAACAATGGAAGAATATTTTCCGGAATTATCGAAGGAAGAGCTGAGCAAAGCACCGCGATTAACCTTGCCTCAGGAAATAGTTGACTTTGGCAGATTTAAAACAAATACCACTGTAGAAAAGCAAGTCATCTTCACTAACAACGGTAAGAAGGAACTGATGATCAGATCAATTCAAAGCAATTGCCAGTGTGTTGTCGCCACAATAAACAAGATGAGTATAGCACCTGGTAAATCAGAAGTATTAACTATTCAGTTTAATGGAGAGCAGCGTAAAGCCACACAACAGAAGTTCATCACTATTTATAGCAATGATCCAGTTAATCCTGTGCAACGAATATCTATTGCTGCATATATAGAGAATTAGCAGATGGTTACACTTTGATTGAAAATTCAAATCGTTGATGGTTGGAGGTTATTCGTTGTTAGATATGACAATAAACCTTCAATGTTCCCAACTCAATCTTCATAAAAATCTAAGAAGGACTAATAGATCTCTTCTCAAGTTATCCAATGAAGTGTTTGTGCCTTAACGGGGTTTACAAATTCCGTTTTATTCTGCTGCGATAAATCCCACTGCCTTTTTAATTCGTGGTACCAACGTGCCTGCATATCGGGTTCTCCCAATAGCATGAGTGTAGGTTTTGTTTCCAGGCCTCTTTTCAGTTTATTGAATACACCCAAATCCTGATGGATAAATTGTTTGCCCAAATAGCGAAGCGGCCACCAGATGTATTTTACAATGGGGATGGTGGTGAAGAAAATATGATTGAGTTCTGTCGCGTTCTCGTTAATCGGTGTAAGGCAGGTGATGGAAACAATTTCGTGTTTACCCACCTTAATATGTTCAAAGCGATTACCGGGCAGTTGAAAGTCAATTTCAGTGGAGCTTTCTCCCAAAACGCTATAGCCCTTCGAGTTAGAAGAAGGCTTGTGCCTGACCATTTTAAAACCCTTTTCAGAAGGTGCAAAGTCCTTCGTCTTGAGCTTAAGTTTTTTAGCGGAGCGCCAGTACCAGGATTGATGCACAAAAGTAACGTGGGCAGGATCAATTAAACCAATCACCGCGTGATCAATATCGGTAGGCATCGTTACTTTTTCGACAAACATAAATTGCTTGTCTTGTGGGATTAACAAATCAGGTACACTTGTTTCAGCGCCTTGTAATTGTAATTTGTTTTGTGGTATGTAAACCCAAATAGTACCGTTAATCTCTTTACAAGGATACTCGAATACTTTAATCTTCTTCGTATCAAATTCTTTATCGGCCAATGCCGGTATGTTTAAGCAATTACCGGAACAATCAAATTCCCAACCATGGTAACAGCATTGTATGCGGTTATCTTTATACCAGCCTTCAGAAAGTGGCACCCCTCTATGCGGACAATTATCGCGCAAGGCAAAGGGTTCTCCTTTTTCATTTCTACCAAAGGCAATGCGTTCACCGGCTATTTCTTTTGGGGTTAACTTACCTGCTTTCAGGAAAGAGCCGTGCATAGCGAAGTACCAGAGATTTTTTAGGATAAGGGATTGTGTCATAACAGCAATTGTCCAAAAATACGGATTTAGTGTTTAAGCTGATCAGGTATTCCAACTAAAACAAATCAGACAAGGCCAAAGCGATAGATGATTTTCTGATCATAGACCTGACCTGGTTCTAAAATGACAGAGGGAAAAGCAGGCTGGTTAACAGCATCTGGAAAATGCTGAGGTTCCAGACAGAAAGCCGTACGTCTTTCATATTTTTTTCCACTTTCACCTGTTTCAGCACCATTCATAAAGTTACCCGTATAAAATTGCATACAGGGGGCGTTGCTAAAGACTTCAAGTGTTCTGCCACTCACGACTTCTTCAACCCTCGCTGCTTTACTCAGAACATCTCCGTTATTTCTTATAACGAAGTTGTGATCGTAGCCCTGGCCGTACCGTATTTGCTCATGATCTGCATTGATATCTTCGCCAATGCGTTTGGCTTTTCTGAAATCAAAAGGACTCCCCGATACTGATTTAATTTCTCCTGTAGGAATCTGGTGTTGATCCAGGGGAGTGAAGTTATCTGCATGGATTTCCATTACATGGTCAAGAATATCGCCCGCACCTTCGCCCGCCAGATTGAAGAAGCAATGGTGCGTTAAATTAATAGGGGTAGCCTGATCTGTTGTTGCCCTCAGTTCAATAATCAAATCGAGATCAAGCACAGTATAGCTTACTTCTGTTTTTACATTACCTGGATAGTTCTCTTCACCATCTTTACTTGTGTAAACAAGCACAACCTGATCTGATTTTAGAGATTTGATTTCCCACAACTGATTATGAAAACCTTTAGGACCGCCATGCAAATGGTTTGGACTGTTGTTGATATCGAGCTTATAAGATTTGCTGTTCAAGCTAAAATTGCCCTGACGAATACGATTTGAAACTCTTCCGATAATAGCACCATAATAAGGATTGCCTTGTGTCACGTCAAGGGGACTGAGTACTACATTTTCCCTCTTACCCTGACGATCTGCACAAGTTAAGGATGTAATACGGCCACCAAGCCTGATGAAGGATAATTTGATTTGACCTGATTGGATACTGTAGGTTTCCATGCTGTAGAATCAATAAAAAAGCCCCTTGCGGGGCTTTTCATTTTTTATCGTTTAATATTATTGAGCTGAATCAGCAGGAGCAGATTCAACAGGTACTTCAGTTGAGCTAGGAAGGGGCTGTTGTGCAGGCGCTTGTTCACCGGCTGCATCAAGTATTTCATTAGAGCTTCTTACACCTGGTGTTGTGAAATTGGTGGATAAAGCCAAAACCATGATTAAGGCTATTAATGCCCAAGTCGCTTTTTCTAAGAAATCGCCTGTCTTTTTTACACCAAACATATTGCTGGCACCTGAACCACCAAACTGGCTGGTAAGTCCACCGCCTTTAGAATTTTGCGCTAAAACTACGACTACGAGTAAAAAAGCGAGAAAAATGATAAAACCGATAATGAGTGTGTACATGACTATTGCTTAAGTTCTTCAATTTGAGCCGCAAAGTAAGCCTTTTTTTGTGGAAATTTCCAAATTAGCTTTTTAAGGACTTCGATGGCTTTTTCTTTCTTGCCCTGCCTTTTCAATATGTCCACCAAAGTTTCTGAGATAATCTGGTCGCCAAACTCCCCTTGCTTGAAGGGTGTGAGATCGCCCGCAGGAGCCGAGGCTGCCCGGTCGCGCATACTGCTAATACTTGGCTGAGCTTTAATGAATTGGTCTATGAGCTGAATCTGCTCTTTTTGCTTATTGCTTTCGGGCTTTAGCCTTCTTTTGCTACTTTCTATTTCGAACAGCAGGTCATCGTTTAGTGTTGCGCTTTTTGACACTAAGCTTTTTTTTTCGAGGCTTGGTTTGGACTTTTTTTTAGCACTGACCGTACGCGAAGTCTTGGCTAACTTCTTGGGGCTGGCTTTAGTCTTTTTGATAGCCTTTACTTTTTTAGCCGTAGCCTTTGCGGACTTAACTGCCTTAGCTTTAACCTTTTTAGCGGGTTTTACTGCTGCTTTGGGTTTGCGATCAGCAATGCTCAGCTTCTTGGCGGCAGCCTTATTGGAAGCGTCATTACGCTTGGCTTGCTCATCGTATAAAACTTCAAAATTATGTTTTAGTTCGTGGAGAATTTCAAGGTCATGCACAACTTCCTCTGCGTAGTCGTGGTACTCCAGGTTACTAACTGAGGTTTTACCAACGGAAACAGGGGATTCATGATGGGCACTGATTTCACCTGACATGATCAGCTTAAGTACGTGCCTGTCGGCACTATACACAGCAGCCATTTGCAGTTCTTCTTTTTGACTGGCCAGATCATGATCTTTAGTTAAGCGGGCAGCCAATGCGTGTAAAAGCTGGCTGTACGGATATTCTTTCTCGAGTAAAAGAACTTGCTCAGCTTCCTTTTGAGTGCTTTTGGTATAGCGATGAAGTAGTTCTTTAAATTCGGTTTTAGTCATTCCGCAGGTTTCGGATCAGAGGTCTAAAATAGGGCAATTTTTACCAATTGGCAACGGAAGCCGTAAAGATATCCAGAATTATCTGGTCAAGTATCTTATTAATAACCGCTTCGCTGATGGCATCAGGGGAGATGTCGTTGTCAACGTTTTCATAAAATGAAAATGTTTTATCGCGAAAAGACATAGTATCATCGGTATTATTGACGTAAGTAACTTTTACTGTGATGGTTAGACGACTCAAGGCAGCTGCATCTCTTTCATTAGGATTAGCCGCAGCGGTAGGCGCCACATCAGCAATACGAAAGTCGGTAATCACCCCCTCCATTTGCAATTCCCCGTTGTCAGGTACAAAAGCCAGGCTGGTGTTCTGGAGCATGTAATCTTTTAATTTGTTTGTGAATGTCTGGCCTATGTTGGCCGGGCCCAGATCTGTGTTGTTGTAAAACTCGCTGATGGATATATTCTTAGCCGTAATATTAACCCCTGAAAAAGAGTAAACACCACAAGCTGTAGTGGTTAAACTTAACAGAAGTGTTATTACCAGGGTTACTGGATTCTTAAAAAATGAACTAAACATGCGCCAATGATTTGAATTACTCTTCAAGTTCGTATTGTTTTATTTTTCTATACAAAGTTCGTTCCGATATACCCAAATCGCGTGCCGCATATTTGCGTCTGTTGTTGTTCTTGCGTAAAGCACGCATGATCAACTCTTTTTCTTTCTTTTCAATGGATAGATTGTCTTCTTCAGTCTCATGACTGATGTCGTGAATTTCTTCGTCAGCATCATCTTGTGTATTGGTATTTACATTACCATTCACCGGATAATTCAATACCAAGGGCTCGTTACCTGCCACTACCGATGCAGTATTTTCTTCGAGACCATCGAATAGATGCGAGTGCTCTTTAATGATTTGCCCTGCCTTTCCCTGATTGTTGTATAAATCGAGTACTAATTTTTTCAGGTCCAGCACATCCTTCTTCATATCGAAGAGCACTTTATAGAGGATATCCCGTTCAGAGAAATTCTCTTTGTCGACACCATCCTTATAAATTGCTGGGAGACTGCTTTCCCTTGGAATGTATTGCAATAACTTTTCTGCATTAATATCCTTGTCGTCAGTTGAAAGCACACTGATTTGCTCAACCAGGTTTTTTAATTGACGTATGTTTCCAGGAAAACGATATTTTAATAAAACCTCTTTTGCGTCAGCTGTTAAGGTGATCGGTTTTACTTTGTACTTTTCTGCAAAGTCACCTGCAAATTTTCTGAAAAGCAATTCGGTATCGCTGCCACGTTCGCGCAAGGGGGGTACATAAATAGGCACCGTGCTTAAGCGGTAATAAAGGTCTTCGCGGAATTTACCTTCTTCCACTTTGCGCATAAGGTTTACGTTGGTAGCAGCTACCACACGCACATCTGTTTTCAATACTTTAGAAGAACCTACTTTAATGAACTCTCCGTTCTCCAATACACGTAACAAACGCGCTTGCGTTCCTAAGGGCATTTCCCCAATCTCATCCAGGAAAATGGTTCCTCCGTTGGTTACCTCAAAATATCCCTTACGCGCTTCGTGCGCACCGGTAAATGAGCCCTTTTCATGGCCAAATAATTCTGAGTCTATTGTGCCTTCTGGTATTGAACCACAGTTAATGGCAATGAATTGACCATGCTTGCGCGCACTAAGGTGATGGATAATTTTTGAAAACGATTCTTTACCGCTACCGCTTTCACCTGTAATTAACACAGACATATCGGTAGGTGCCACCTGCATGGCTACCCGCACAGCATTGTTTAGTAATGTTGAATTACCAATAATGCTGAAACGTTGTTTAACACTTACTATTTCTGAATCTGTAATGGTCATTTTTTTAATCTACCTGTTAATGGTTAACAGTTTTATTAACGACTTCACCAAGCAAGGTGCCGCCCGTACACTCTCTCACATAGACATCAACATATTCCCCCTTCTGATGGTTTCCTTTCGGGAATACGATTACTTTATTGGTGGTGGTACGACCTTGTAAATCATTGGTTGACCGTTTCGAAAAACCTTCAATCAGCACTGTATATACCTTGCCCACATCTTTCAAATTGCTTTTAAGCGAGTGGGCCCGCTGCTTTTTGATGACTTCGTCCAGTCTTCTGGTTTTTGTGGGCAGATCAATGTCATCTTTATACTTCTTCTCGGCCAGCGTACCCGGACGTTCTGAATAATAAAACATATAAGCAAAATCAAACTGTACAAGATCCATCAAGGAAAGTGTTTCCTGATGTTCTTCTTCAGTCTCACTGCAGAAGCCTATAATCATGTCTGATGAAATGCCGCAATCATCACCCAGTATTTCCTTAATGCGCTGAATCTTGCCTAAATACCACTCGCGTGTATAACCGCGGTTCATCATCTCTAAAATTCTACTACTACCACTCTGAATGGGTAGGTGTATGTACTTACAGATGTTCTCGTATTTGGCTATGGTGTGCAGTACATCGTCTGTAATATCTTTTGGATGTGAGGTGGAAAAACGAACACGCAAAGCCGGACTAATCTGTGCCACCATCTCTAATAGCATGGCAAATGTAACCGTGTTGCTGATCCCTTTCTTCTCCAGCCACATCTTGTTGTTTTCTTCAGGGCTCCATTTGTAAGAGTCAACATTCTGCCCTAAAAGAGTAACTTCTTTAAAACCTTTGTCGAACAGGTCTTGTGCCTCGGCTACAATAGATTGCGGATCTCTGCTGCGCTCTCTGCCTCTGGTAAAAGGCACCACACAAAAAGTACACATATTGTCGCAGCCCCGCATGATCGATACAAAGGCTGTAACACCATTAGAATTTAATCGAACTGGACTTATGTCTGCATAAGTTTCATCACGCGACAAGAAGGTGTTAATGGCTTTTTGCCCTTCATCTACCTGACCAATAAGCTTGGGTAAATCACGATAAGCATCAGGACCCGCTACAAGGTCTACGATCTTCTCTTCCTCCAGAAATTTTGATTTGAGGCGCTCAGCCATGCAACCTAGTACACCAACCAATAACTCAGGCTTGTGTTTCTTGAAGCCATTGATGTGCATCAGGCGATGCCTTACAGTTTGCTCTGCCTTTTCACGAATAGAGCAGGTATTCAAAAATATCAGATCGGCCTTTTCAATTTCAGAGGTAGTATCGAAACCCTCTTTGTTTAAAATGGAGGCAACGATCTCACTATCTGAGAAATTCATCTGGCAACCGTAGCTTTCTATATACAACTTACGCCCCTTACCTGTATTTTGCTCAGGTGTTGTTTTTACGGTTTCGCAAGCTTCTTCACTGTTTTTATCTAGAATATCAAGGTCTGTAACTAAATTCTCCATGTCTTAACCCTTTCTTAGACGCAAAAATAAGCCTTTTATTGCATTATTTATGACAGATTGGCAGAATCGGATTCAAAATTTTAAATCTAAAATTGGGCTAATGCCTTCTTATCGCTAATCTTGAATTTCTGAATTTCTTATGGCTATTATAAAATCAGTGCGGGGCTTTACGCCCAAATTTGGTAAGAACTGTTTTTTTGCAGACGGAGCTGTTATTGTGGGGGAAGTAACCATGGGTGACAATTGTACGGTCTGGTTTAATGCTGTTGTAAGGGGAGATGTTCACTCGATTAGCATAGGAGATAATACCAACATTCAGGATGGTGCCGTAATCCACTGTACTTATCAGAAAGCAAAAACGGTGATTGGCAGCAATGTTTCCATTGCGCATAAGGCTATTGCGCATGGTTGTACCATTGAAGACAATGTATTGGTGGGTATGGGGGCCATTATCATGGATGATGCTGTGATTGGTGCAGGATCTGTCATTGCAGCCGGGGCTATAGTGTTACCCAAAACTATGGTGGAACCAGGGAGTATTTATGCGGGCATACCCGCCAAACGCATAAAGGATGTAGGAGAGGAGATGAAGGAAGTGATTGCCAGAACGGCTCGCAATTATCCCATGTATGCTGAATGGTTTAAGGAGGAAGTAAAAAATTGAAATTTGAGATTCATTTTGTTTTGATTTGAGCCAGCATTGTATTACATTATTTAACGATTCAGAAGATATGTCATTAAAAGATAATCAGGGTTATTCAACGGAGGAAATCAATCAATACAAAGCCGAGATGAAAGCTTTGGGCAAAACTTTTTTATATGATGACGATGATGATCGCACTGAGGAGTATGCTCACTTCTTTTTTATTGGCAAGCACGATGGTAAAGAGGTGATCTATGATGCTGTATTGTACACATTACGCATGCAGCATGAGGGTGAATTGTTTGAAATAGCGGAACACCGTGCCGCACAACAGTTTCCTGAGTATAAGAAGATTGACTACGAAGAAGATGAAAATGGCAACCTTGAACCGCTAGATGATCTAGAAGAGGAAATTGGATTGTTTATGGCGGAGGTGATTATGGAACTGGAGGAGGATGGTGCCGTAAAAGTAAAAGAGCACGTTGACAAAGACTTTAATGTTGATTTTGGTATTGCTCTGGATATTGGTCTTCATGTAGAAGAAGTAACAGAAGAAACCATCGAAATTTTTATAAGGGATTTTAATGAAGGCACTTTACGACTAGACCCAACTATTTATACTTTCCAGATGAAGGAGTCGGTTTAGTGGTCGATCGTTGGTCGTTGTTGGTTGTTCGTTTTTAATCGCTCGTATTAATTGAAGGTAAATTTCCTAAAGTCAAATAGTCGAGATCATACCATGTTATTGACTATTCTACCTTAAAGTCAGATAGTTATATAATTGTCTACTTGCAATTTTTTCTTAGTTGAGTTCGGTGGTACTGAACCTTCGATCAACTAATAACGCTTCTAGTAATCTCCCACAGTCTCTTCTAACTGAGCAAGTGCCTTCTTCAGCTCCTCATCATTAGGTGCAACACCATGCCATTTGTGTGAGCCCATCATGTAGTCTACACCAAAGCCCATTTCAGTGCGCATTAAATTAAGTACTGGTTTACCATGTTTTGCCATGGATTGTGCTTTCTCAATGCCTGCCAGCACTTCCTCCATCACATTGCCATTGAATTCATTCACAATCCAGCCGAAGGCTTCCCACTTTGCTTTTAAATCAAGCAGGTTAAGTACGTCCTTAACAGCGCCATCAATCTGCTGACCATTGTAATCGATAGTAGCAATTAAGTTATCCACTTTATTGTGAGCCGCATACATAGCTGCTTCCCATACCTGGCCCTCCTGTTGCTCGCCATCGCCCATCAACACATAAACAAAACGATCGTCTTTGTTAAGCTTCTTGGTTTGTGCAGCACCAATGGCTACTGAAAGACCTTGTCCTAAAGAACCAGAGGCTATGCGAATACCGGGTAGGTGCTCATGGGTAGCAGGGTGGCCTTGTAATCTTGTATTTAAAAAACGGAATGTGGATAATTCTTTGGCATCGAAGTAACCTGCTCTGGCCAGGGTTGAATACCAAACCGGTGAAATGTGGCCATTGGACAAAAAGAATAGATCTTCGCCCTGTGCATCCATTTTAAAGCTTTTGTCGTGCTTCATAAAGTGAAAGTAAAGCGCGACAAAATACTCCACACAACCCAAAGACCCTCCCGGATGCCCTGATTGACAAGCATGTACCATGCGTACGATGTCGCGTCTGATCTGAGAAGAAAGTTTCTTTAGGGAGCTAGTGTCTGTTGTGGCCATGATGGTAAATTCTTGGCGCGAAGATGTAGGAAAAATGTAGCATTTCATATAAAAAAATGCAGTTCAAATCTGAATTGAACTGCATTTTCAGGCTGAATGACTCGAACCAGGCCTGTTAGTCTATTTTTTACTTGATTTCTTTTTAGCAGTTTTCTTAACCGTCTTTTTAGCAGCTTTTTTTGCAGTTTTTTTAGCAGGCTTGGCTTTTGCTTGCGCAATCTTTTTTGGCGCAGCCTGTACTTCTCCTAAAATCTGGGATGCATGAATTTTTGATTCCACTTTTTCTATCACCTCCTGTATAATGCCTTTCTCATCAATGATAAAGGTTACCCTGGCTGTGCCCATGAAGGTTCTTCCGTACATGGATTTCTCTATCCAGGTACCATAGGTGTCATGCATCTTTCTTTCCGTATCGGCCAATAAGCTAAAGGGAAGTTTCTCTTTGGCTATAAACTTCTTGTGCGATTTGGAAGTGTCGGTACTAACGCCCAGTACCTCATAGCCTGCACCTTGTAAAGCTTTATAATTGTCTCTGAGGTTGCAGGCCTCTGTAGTGCATGTAGGCGTTGCATCTTTTGGGTAAAAATACAGCGCCACTTTTTTACCTTTAAAATCTGCGAGCTGTACTATCTTACCATCCTGGTCTGGAACACCAAAATCAGGGGCTTTGCTACCAACTTTTAAAAATGCCATACTTAAGGAATGAGTTGTTTATACGTTGCTATATTTCCGGCACGGTCGCTGACAACAATTACCAGGTCCCCTTTAAGAAGTTCTTCCTTATTAAGTCGCTCGGATTTTATTGTGCCGCTCTTGCCATCCAGATGCATTAACAACCACTTTCCATTTATGTTTGCTTCATAACGTTCAATTCCTGAAAGATCATCTTTAATTTTGAAACTCACGTTGGCATTGTTAACGATTATGGGTTTAATGCTTGGGGGAATCGTGTCTTGTGCCAATTGATAAACCCCAAACTCGCGTATATTGAATTTGATTCTATCGTTACTTGCACTGCCACCAACATAGCTGAGTTCACTGCCTGCTCTTCGGTAAACAGCCCAGGTCTTTGTCCAGCTTTTACTCATGTTGTGTTTCCAGGCAATGCTGATAAAGCGATGCAACGGAACTTGCGGGTCGCCCACTTCAATATATTGTGTGCTGTCTTCTAATCTCCCTTCTCTTGCTTTTAAAAAGAGCGTATCGTACAAACTGCCTTTAGGGAAGAACATTTCAGCGAAATCTCCATAATAGGTGTAAGCGCTGCCTGATGGCACCATGGCTTTAAAATGTGTGAATACTTTTTCATTGCCCAGGTAAATGGAATCCGGAAGTTTTTTGGTTAAATCAATCAGGTAAGTAGAGGAGTACTTACCACCATAGGCCAGGGAAATGGTGTCGACACTACCTTTTGTAAAAGCAATGGCCTTTACATTTTTGGCGAGTGCTTCATTGATGGTCAGGCTAAGGGTATTGTCTTGTACTTCATATCTAAAATTTCCTTTTATGCTATTGTCAAGTAATATCTGCTGGTCTGGTTGACTTCCTTTTAGTTTAAAGTTGAGTGTGGCGGAGTTTGAAAAAATATCTTTGTAGATAATCTTAATAGATTTTTCTACTCCGCTTTCTACTTTAATGATGCCTTTATTGACAGCTACCGAATAGAAGGGCAAGGAATTGCCATCATCAACATAGAGCTTATAGAACTTATTGTTATTACCACGCAGTGTTCTGAAACTCAATAAGGCATTGATCGCCCGGCCTTCGGCCAGATCAAGTTTTTCAATGGCTTGTTTAAAAACCAATTGATCATTTTCATACACCTCCACAAAGTTAACGCCACCAAAGTAGGGACTTCCTACAGCGAGCTTATCTTTTGCCAGTAACTCTATGCCAATATCACCATACGCAAGAATAGGGTAGGGCAAGAAGAAATCATTGCCATTACGCTGAACATAAAATTCGGTTCTGCCGAAACGATCATTAATCCTTGATTGTGTAGTGAGCGTTTTAAGCGCAAGTTTTTCTGTATAAGGAGATGCATTATCAACCACTTCAGGGAAATTGAACGAGAGCGGATCCAATGCAAGGTTGTTTTTATCTCTGATATCAAAATGTAAATGAGGACCGCTGGAAGAACCTGTGTTGCCAGACAGTGCAATGGTATCGCCTTTCTTTACAGGGAACTGATTTTGCCTGAAGTATAAATCAATGTCGAATGTTTTGCGCCTGTATTGTTCCTGTAAAACATACTTACCAACAGCACCACTAAATGCGTCAAGGTGTGCATACACAGAAGTATTGCCATCCGGATGGCGCACATATAAAACATTGCCATAACCACCGGCACTCATGGCAGCCCTTGAAATATAACCTGATTGCGTAGCCACTACAGCATAGCCAATCTGATTGTTAGTACGAATATCGATGCCCGTATGAAAATGGTTGGAACGCAATTCGCCCAATGTACCTGCCAGTGAAGCAGTTTGCCCCGGTTGTATCGGGAATAAATAACGGTCAGCCTGAGCGATCACGAATTGATCTGCACAAACCAGAATAAATAAAAGTAAATACCTCATTAAGTTTAAAAAATTAAGCAGCCCTTATGCTGCCGCACCCTTCCATTACCTCACTTCAAATTCTAACAGTGTTTCGCCTTCTATTGCTGCACTTAATTTATTACCTACCATAACAGGTCCCACACCCTTGGGAGTTCCTGTAAAAATAAGGTCACCGGTTCGCAGTGTAAAAAACTTTGATAAATAAGCAATAATGTAATCGAAGTTGAATAGCATTAGGCTAGTGTTCCCTTGTTGTTTGTTTATACCATCCACATCGAGACTAAAATTGATGTCGGCCAGATTTTTAAAATCACCCACGTTTATAAATTTGTCGGAGATGGGAGCCGACCCATTGAAGCCTTTTGCGATATCCCATGGCAAACCCTTTTCTTTGGCTTTTTGCTGTAAGTCCCTGGCTGTGAAGTCAACACCAATACCGATGGCATCAAAATATTTAGAGGCAAACTTCTCCTGTATGTTTTTTCCTTCCTTGCTAATGCGCAAAACCAGCTCTACTTCGTAATGAATATCTTTAGAAAAATCTGGATAATAGAAAGGGGCGTTATTACGTAAAATGGCTGTGTCCGGTTTAGTGAAAATTACCGGCTCATCTGGCCTTTCATTGTTTAATTCTTTAATATGCTCTGCATAATTTCGACCAATGGCAAATATTCTCATAGCTTGTGCGTTGCTAAAACTTAAAGTTCAAATCTATTAAACAAAAAATGAATAGAATTGTATTTTTACACAAATCACAAACCTATGTTTAAAAAGGTAGTATTTCTTTTTACTGCAGGCATGATCTGTTACGCATGCGCTACAGTACCGGTTACCGGCCGATCACAGTTAAGTCTGGTTTCGAATAGTGAGATTATTCCAATGGCTGCCCAACAATACGATGAAGTGTTGAAGAAAGGCCCTATTTCAACTAACAAGGAGCAATCCGATATGGTGAAACGTGTTGGCTTGAAAATACAGACGGCCGTTGAGCAATATATGGCCGAAAAGGGCGCAAGTTCAGAGTTGGAAGGCTTTGTTTGGGAGTTTAATTTAATTGACGATCCACAAACGGTAAACGCCTGGTGTATGCCTGGTGGTAAGGTGGCTTTTTATACAGCCATTATGCCAATTTGTAAAGATGAGAATGGAGTTGCCGTAGTTATGGGACATGAGGTGGCGCACGCTATTGCCAACCACGGTAGAGAACGTATGAGCACCGGGTTAGTTCAACAATTTGGACTGAGCACCTTAGGGGCAGCCATGGGACAAAATCCGGGGCTAACTTCTCAGATATTTGCACAAGCCGTGGGTTATGGTTCACAATTGGGTATGCTCAGTTTTTCACGTAAACACGAGTCAGAGGCTGACAGGATCGGCCTGATATTTATGGCGATGGCTGGTTATGATCCTCAGGAAGCGCCTAAATTTTGGGAGCGTATGTCGGCAGGTAGTGGAGGTCAAAAGCCACCTGAGTGGTTATCGACTCACCCTTCTGATGATACCCGCATACGTGACTTAAATGCGGCCATGCCGGAAGCGCTAAAATATTACAAGAAAAACTAATCTGATGGCTTTCCGAATACTTTAAAAAGCTTGGAGTAAATCTCCTGTTCAAAGGATACAAGCAGCACTAGATATTTAGAAGGCCATCTTTATTTAATCCCCCCCTTAAATAAAATGGCTACAGAAATAGAACACTTCAGAAACCTGGTATCACTTTCCGCAGCAGACGGAAAAATTGAAGAAAGTGAGCGGATTGCACTCTCAAAAATCGCTTACGAAAAGGGTATACCCATGGACAGAATGAATGTCATGCTGAACAGGGCTAATGAATATACCTTTTTAATTCCACAAAACCAGTTTGAGCGCGAAAAGCAGTTACAGGAAATGATAGACTTTGCTATGGTGGATGGTGAGTTTGCCGTAGCAGAACTTGATCTGATTACAACTGTAGCTGAAAAGTTGGGTTTCTCAAAAGAAGAGCTAAACACTTTTTTAAAACCGAACAGCAAAGGCTAGGCTCACCTGACAAAACCTACAGCAACTGTGTTGTTGGTATGTTCATCAATTAGTATGAACGAACCGTTTGGTGCATTCTGCTCGTAAGGGTCTGCAGGCAAAGCCTTGGCAACGCGTATGTTTACGCTGGCCATGTCATTCATTTTTAGGGAATCTACCGATTCAATTCTGAGCAGGGAACTGGGGTCCTGCACGTAGTGGATGCTTTGCACCTTGGCTTTTGATCGCTGCGTTCCATGCTGGAGCAAATAATTTTTCCCAGGTGACAATGGCGTATTGTTTAACCAGCAAAGCGATGCAGTGAATTCATTTTTTAATTCAGGCTGAGCTTGAATCTTTACCAGCATATCTCCCCGACTGATATCAATATCATCCTTAAGGGTAACTGTTACCGATTGTCGTGCTTTTGCACTTGGTAGGCTTGTAGTGTGCTGATAAATTTTGGATACAGTAGATTGCCTGCCCGATGGAAGCGCAATGACGGTGTCGCCTTCGCTGAGTTCACCGCTTACAATGCGACCTGCATAGCCGCGGAAATCATGATGCTCATTACTTCTTGGCCTAATCACGTATTGAATTGGGAGCCTGAATGGTTTTGAGCTGACAGATTCTTGTACAGGTATTGATTCCAATGTCTCAAGAAGTGGTTTTCCGTTAAACCAAGTCATTTGCGTTGAAGCATTGGTTAAATTATCACCATGAAGTGAACTAACAGGAATGAAATGAACAGATTGCGTTGTGCCAGACAAACGCTTTGTCAAGGTTAGAAATTCCTCTTTTATCTTATTGAATGTGTCTTCCGAATAAGCAACAAGGTCCATCTTATTGACACAGACAATTACTTGAGGTGTACGCAGTAAACTCGCAATGTAGAAATGTCGATGTGTTTGTTCTACAATACCATTTCGGGCGTCAATTAGAATGAGAGAAACATCTGCTTTAGATGCTCCTGTAACCATATTACGGGTGTACTCTACATGGCCAGGAGAATCAGCGATAATAAATTTTCGTTTCGGTGTATTAAAGTAAATATGCGCTACGTCAATCGTGATTCCTTGTTCCCGCTCAGCAATGAGTCCATCAGTCAATAACGATAGGTCGAGAAATCCTATGCCCTTCCGCTGACTGGCTTTTTCAATGGCCTCGAGCCTGTCAGTGGTAATTGAGTTTGTCTCATAAAGAAGTCTTCCGATTAAGGTACTCTTTCCGTCATCTACACTTCCTGCGGTTGCTATACGTAATACTTCCATGATAAAAACAATTTTCTGAATTCAGGTACAAAGTTTAATTTAATGCGTTTAGAAATAACCGTTGGCCTTTCTCAATTCCATTGCAGCCTCACTGCGTTTATCATCAAGGCGGGTGCCTCGCTCTGATACTGTGGTACCAATGATTTCCTCAATAATGGCATCAATAGAAGAGGCTGAAGAGGGGAGCGCTGCCGTACAGCTCATATCGCCAACTGTGCGAAAGCGCACTTGCCTGTTTTCTAAAACCTCATCTGCATCTTTGTGAATAAAATGTGAGTACGGCCATAGAACACCATCTCTTTCTATTACTTCACGCTGATGACTAAAGTATATGGATGGGATTTCCAATTGCTCTTCGCGTATATAGTTCCAAACATCAAGTTCGGTCCAATTGGAAATCGGAAATACCCGAACATTTTCACCAGGTTGAATTTTACCATTTAAATAGTCAAACAATTCAGGGCGCTGATTTTTTGCATTCCACTGACCAAAATCGTCTCGAACAGAAAAGATTCTCTCCTTTGCCCGGGCCTTCTCTTCATCACGTCTTGCACCGCCCAGACAGGCATCAAACTTATGGTGTTCTATGGTTCGTAGGAGTGTGGTGGTTTGCAATACATTACGACTTGAAAACTTTCCGGTCTCCTCTGTAGCGTTTCCCGAGTCAATATCATCCTGCACATAACCAACGATAAGCTCCATTCCAACTTCCTTAACCAGCCAGTCTCTGAATTGAATTGTTTCGATGAAATTATGTCCGGTATCAATATGAACAAGCGGAAAAGGAACCTTACCAGGATAGAAAGCCTTTTGTGCAAGCCTAACCAGCGTAATGGAATCTTTTCCACCTGAGAATAGGATGCATGGACGTTCGAATTGAGCAGCTGCTTCTCTTAAAATGTAAATTGCCTCATCTTCTAAATCACGCGGAAACTCTTTTAAATATTCGCTCATTTTCCCTCTCAATTATGTATAACTACTTTGGTATTGTGTAACCCGCATTCCTTTGCTGAACTTTCCCACCACCACCTGCCGGCTCGCAAGTCTTCTCCGGCAAGTATAGCACGGGTGCAAGGTGCACATCCTATGCTTGCAAATCCTTTTTTGTGAAGTGTGTTAACGGGTATGTTATGCTGTTCAATAAATTCTTTTAACTCCTGATCTGTCCAATCGAGGAGTGGATTGAATTTTAATATGTTCATGCCGGCATCCCACTCAACTTTTTGCATTTGCTGTCTGTTGGTTGATTGACTGCTTCTCAAACCAGTGATCCATATATCGGCTCCGGCAAGTGCGCGTTTAAGTGGCTGAACTTTGCGTACCTGACAGCATTGTTTTCTGTTTTCTACTGAATCATAAAAGCCGTTGATTCCCTTAGTCGCAACAAATTGTTCAACTTCTTCGGCCTCCGGAAAATGCAATTGAATTTTAAGCTTGTACTTTTGCTCTGTAAGGGAGAGCAGATCGTATGTTTCTGAAAACAACCTGCCTGTATCCAGTGTAAAAATCTCAATGGGAAGCTGAAGTTTAGCAATCAGGTGTGTTAATACCTGGTCTTCTTCCCCAAGTGCTGTGGAAAATTTGGGTTTAGTAAAATTGCTTGCTACCCACGCCAGTGCTTCTGAGCTAGTCAGGCCATTAAGTTGTGTTGCCAGTGCTTGCTGGTTCATACCCGATTTGTTTTACTGGTACGTACCCGAATTTTTTCCCATGCTCTTTCATGAAAATAATAGAGCACTACTTTTGAAAAGACCTCAACCGAGGCGATAGAGAACGCTAATTCCCATTGTCCTGTAATAATAAAGGAGATGATCCAGGTATCAATTGTACCTACAATACGCCATGAAACTGCTTTTGTAGCGCTAATCCAGCGTGCCGCTTCCTGATCGGTCTTCAATTTGCCTGAAATCCATGTATCTAATAGCATGGGGCAAAAATATAAAATATCTTATATCTATGGGAATAGTAGACTAATAAATTTTACATATATTTGAACCAGAAAGGAGAAGCTACCTTGAAATATGCTCAATACCTCAATATATAAGTGTAGAATAAATGAAACAGCTTCTATGTGTTGTTGCATGATGCCATCCTTAAATAGAAGAGAACCCTGACCTTGTCTTAAACTCAATATGATGGAGCCTCTTCTGAAACTTTCAGAGAGGCTCTTTTACTTTCCACTAATCCAAAATACAATGCAGGCATTTCGCACAGAACTTGAAGACATTACCAACCCTGTAGTAGCTCAAGATATCATTGATCTAGAAAAGAAAATTTATCTATACCAACATGGAAAGATAGATAATGATAAATTCAGAAGTCTACGACTTGCCCGTGGTATATATGGACAAAGACAAGCTGGTGTGCAAATGATCCGGATTAAACTTCCGATGGGGCGTTTGACTACCCGACAATTGAGAACCATTGCTGATGTGTCTGATGAATATGCAAGTAAAAATCTGCATGCCACAACCCGTCAGGACATTCAATTGCATTTTGTTAGCCTTGATAAAACACCTGAACTGTGGGCAAAGCTTGAAAAAGACAATATTACTTTACGCGAAGCCTGTGGCAACACAGTTCGAAACATTACAACGTCTGATTTAGCGGGCATTGATCCCAAGGAACCATTCGATGTAAGCCCATATGCCTATGAGATGTTTCAATACTTTCTGCGAAATCCTATCTGTCAGGAGATGGGGCGTAAGATCAAAATTTCATTCTCATCGAGTGATGAGGATTCTGCTTTCAGTTTTATCCACGATCTTGGTTTTATTCCTAAACTTAAAGAGGGTAAGCGAGGCTTTAAAGTCATGATAGGCGGTGGCTTGGGAGCGAATCCTCACCTTGCACTAAAGGCTTTCGATTTTTTAGAAGAAGATCAAATTATACCTTTTTCAGAAGCTGTACTCAGGGTCTTTGATCGCTATGGAGAGCGCAACAGAAGAATGAAAGCAAGACTCAAATTTCTTATTGATGAACTGGGATTGCCGGCTTTCTTGAATCTTGTAAATGAAGAGCGAAAAGCAATTAAAAACAAAACCTACACGATTAACAAGGATATACTTTCGCATTCAAATATCAATGAGTTTACTGCTTTCGAAAAAATAACGGTCACTAATGAAGTCAAGTACCAACGCTGGTTGAGCACCAATGTAGTAAAGCAAAAACAGGATGGATTTTTTGGTGTATACGTAAAACTTCCCCTGGGCAATATGTCTTCAACGCTGGCGCGTTCTTTTGCTGCGGTGGTAGACAAATATGCTTCCTCTGAACTCAGGGTAACCATCAATCAGGGATATCTCATTCGCTTTGTACACCCTTCAGCTTTACCGCACTTGTTTGAAGCACTCGATAAATTTGGATTGGCAGAACCAGGTTTTGACAGCGTAGGAGATATTACGGCCTGCCCCGGTACGGAGTCTTGTAATTTAGCTATCTCAGACAGTTCAAATATTTCATTGCAATTAGAAAAAATTATTCGTGAAGAGTACCCTGACCTTATCTATAACAGCGATCTTAAAATAAAAATCAGTGGTTGTCCTAATTCTTGCGGGCAGCATGGCTTAGCTGGAATTGGTTTGCATGGAAGCACCATAAAAGATAAGGAGGGTAAAGTACTTCCTGCTTTGGTGGTATTGCTTGGTGGCGGTCGTTTAAAAGATGGAGACGGACGAATTTCAGATAAAATTATCAAAATTCCGAGCAAGCGAGGCCCAGCAGCCCTGCGCTTATTGCTTAATGATTTTATGAACCAATCCAACGAGGGAGAATACTATCACGATTATTTTGAGAGAATTGGAAGGAATCATTTTTATAGTTTATTGAAGCCATTGAGTGACTTGTCATCCATAACACCAACTGATTATTGTGATTGGAGTGAAGATCACAGTTTTAAGCTTCAGACAGCTACGGGTGAGTGTGCTGGTGTCATCATCGATTTAGTAACTACCCTTTTCTACGAATCGGAAGAAAAACTGCAGTGGTCGGCACAGGCCATACAGGATCAACAGTATGCAGATGCGATTTATCATAGCTACAGTGCTGGAGTGAATGCCGCAAAAGCCTTGTTGTTGTTAAAAGAAATACATCCCAGTACACAAATTCAGATTGTGCAGGATTTTGAAAAAGAATTTTCGGAAAGCACAATCACCCGCGCAAAAAATTTCAAGGAATTCATTTTACAGATTAACAAGAATGATCCTTCCGCTGAGTTTGCACTAAGTTATCTGGAAGACATGAAAACCTTCCTCAAAGACTGCATTGCTTATCATTTAGCCGGAGCAATCAAAAATCAAACTGTATGATAGCCTTGAAAAATAGATGCAAGCTTAGTCTGGTGGGGGCAGGCCCGGGTGATCCTGAACTGATTACCTTAAAGGCGCTGCGTGTGCTTGAAATGGCAGACGTTGTGTTGTATGATGCGCTTGTTTCAGATGAAATTGTAAAGCGAATTCCAACAGGCATTCCATCTTTTTGTGTAGGAAAACGGGCTGGTGAACACGCATTCTCTCAAGACAAAATCAATGAACTGATTGTTGATTTTGCCAACCGGTATGGGCACGTTGTTCGATTGAAGGGTGGAGATCCTTTTGTTTTTGGAAGGGGTGCAGAAGAGATAGCTTATGCCGAATCATTTGGAATAGAGACTGATATAGTACCTGGTATAAGCAGTGCACTGGCAGTGCCTGCAAGTATAGGCATACCGGTTACTGCCAGGGGGAAGAGCGAAAGTCTATGGATAGTAACGGGCACAACACGTGAGGGATCGATCTCAAAAGATATACAATTGGCCGCTCAATCCTCTGCTACCATTGTTATTCTGATGGGGCTTCATCATTTGAAGGAGATCATGGAAGTATTCGTCAATGATGGAAATCCAGATATTCCGGTGGCTATCATCCAGGATGGTACGTTGCCAACCCAAAAAAGTATTGTTGGAAAGGCTTCCACTATAGTAAGCCTGGTAGAGTCCAATGCCATGAAGGCTCCAGCTATAATTGTAATAGGAGAGGTGGTATATTTTGCGAATAGATTGCATCAGGTTTCACAACAGTTTCAGCATACCGCATAGAAGTGTATGGAGCCTTTTCAGAATACACTTTTTCCAATTTTCCTCAAACTGCAGAATCTGGAGTGCCTTGTAGTTGGTGGAGGTAATGTGGGACTTGAAAAGATTAACGCCTTGCTGAAGAGCAGTCCGAATGCAATAATTACCCTTGTTGCCGGAAGTATTAGGCCTGAAATTAGAAAGCTGGCTAGCACCCACGTTAACTTAACGTTGATTCACCGCGATTTCGAACACAAAGACCTGGAGGGGAAAAATATCGTGATACTGGCTACAGATAATAAGATTCTACACGCCAGCATTTATGAAGAGGCAAGAGCGAAAAAGATTTTAATTAATGTAGCTGACACACCAGATCTTTGTGATTTCTATCTTGGCGCTGTAGTTACAAAAGGAAACCTGAAACTGGGCATATCAACCAATGGAAAATCACCAACCATTGCCAAAAGAATACGTGAATTTTTTGAAGAAGTAATTCCTGAATCGGCAGATGAATTGCTAGTCAACATGAATAAAGTGCGTAGTCATATTAAGGGAGACTTCTCTCAAAAGGTATCATTGCTTAATGAATTGACTTCCTCCTGGCTGAAGAAAACGCAAGATTAAAGAATTAACGTTTAAAGTTTCTCAACTTGATTTCTGTCAACTTGCGCTTAGTGTCAAGGGCAAAATCACCGTTAATCATCCAATCATAATAGGATGGTTCTGCTGAAAGTACTGAAGTAACTGCTTTACCTTTATGCTTCCCAAAATTGAAAACTTCTTCACCTTTTTGGTTGCGCACAATACGGCCAGCTAAGTCTACCATTTCTGCACCCGTCAGTTTATGCAGACTATCCATATCATTTCGGATCTCGCCCACTTTTTTACCCAAGCCATCGGTTACATCCTGTCCGTCATACCGTTCAATTTGTGCCAGCAACACTTTCATAGAAGCTTCAGTGTCTGCTTCTGCCGAATGCGCATCAACCATATCTTCAGCCACATAAAATTTATATGCTGCAGAAAGGGTTCTTTTTTCCATCAAATGAAAAATGCGTTGTGAATCAACAATGCGTTTTCTGCCATAATCAAAATCAACGCCAACCCTGAGGAACTCCTCTACCAGCAGGGGAATATCGAACTTCAAAATATTGAATCCTGCCAGATCACACCCTTCAAAAAACTTTGCATAATCCTTCGCTACTTCCTTAAAGGTTGGTTTATCGGCAACATCACTATCCTTAATGCCATGGATGGCAGTAGACTCTGGTGAAATGGGGATGGTAGGATTAAGTAAATTGCTTTTCCGCAATACTTCTCCGTTCGGCATCATTTTAATTACTGCTATTTCAATGATACGGTCATGCGTAATATTGATACCAGTAGTTTCAAGATCAAAAAAGCACAGCGGATTTTTTAAATTCAATTTCATAAGATTGGAGATGATATTAAATCAGTTCGGAGGCCAGTTGACTAATATCCAGTCCGCCAAAATTACCTGAACTCATCATGAGCAGGTTTTTGTTTTTGTATTGCTGTTGCTTTAAAAAGGCAATCAGATCTTGCGTTGAAGTGAAAACCTGTATTGATGGATTACCAAAAGCCTTCTTTAGTTCTTCAGCGGTAATTTCAGGAAAGCCTTTCGCTTTTACTTTTTCAGGACTAAAATAAACCACAGCCGTGTTGGCATATTTAAAACTATCCTTATACTGTGGTAAAAAGTTTTTGTTAAGGCTGCTGTAGGTATGCAATTCAAAACAAGCGATCAGATCTCGGTCGTTGTATAGCTCCTTAACGGCTTTAACAGTAGCTTTTACTTTCGAGGGTGCATGTGCAAAATCCTTAAAAATGGTTGTGCCATGCACCTCCTTAACTTTTTGTAATCGGCCCGCGGCACCTTCGAAACTGGAGACTGCTTCAAAAAACATATCGGCAGTAATTCCGATTTTTTTTAAGGCCTCTTTTGCAGCACTGATGTTCTGTAAATTATGCGTACCAAAGATTTTGATAGAATACCGTTCCTTGCCATTGGTCAAATAACATTGATGATTTTCTTCTGCGTGAGGATGCGTTTTATAAGGAATGGTAAACACATCATGTCTTTCTTTCTTGCCAATCATCATGGACATGGAGTCCTGCTCGCAATAAATAAGCATTCCACCCTTTGGGGTCTGGTCGCCAAATAGATCAAACTGTTTTACATAGTCCTCTTCAGTAGGGAATACGTTGGCGTGATCCCAGGCAATGCCTGTTATAATGCCGATGTGGTGTTGGTACCGTAAAAATTTGGGTGTTGGGTCAAGGGCTGAAGACAAATACTCATCACCCTCTATTATAATGACAGGTGCATCCGATAGTTTAACCGTGTTGGTCAATCCTTCAACGCGTGCGCCAATTACATAATCAAATTTGCGTTTGTGGTAGTTAAGCACATGCGTTATAAGTGCGGTAGTTGTTGTTTTACCATGACTACCAGCCACAACTACACGTTGCTTATCTCTTGATTGTTCGAAAATGTATTCAGGGAATGAGTAAATCCTTAAGCCAAGCTCCTGAGCCTTAAGTAATTCAGGGTTGTCTTTTTTAGCGTGCATGCCAAGAATAACAGCATCATAAGATTTATCCAGTAAGGAGGGATTCCAACCCTCATAAACAGGCAACAATCCTTGTTGCTGGAGGAAGGATCTCGAGGGTTCATAAATTTCATCATCAGATCCGGTAACCGTATGACCAGACTCCTTTAATGCGATGGCCAGGTTGTGCATAACGCTACCACCGATCGCTATAAAATGTATCTTCTGCAGCTTCACTGCCATTACTCAATGTTTTTGTGGCTAAAGTAATGAAAATTTGTCCACAGTGCACAGCCTGGTTTTAATCACCATTACCTTCCCAAGTCTTTCTATTGACAATTACTGACGTGATTTTGGATACTTATGAACATTTCCACATGGATGCTTTGTGCAGAACTTGTCTACTGTGTATCTATACATCGTTGTACGTTTGTCTCCCCTAAAAAATATTTAAAGAACGTACAACAACCACTTGTATGGAGCGATCAGCACTGAGGATAGGTAACAAGTCAAACAAGTTAGTACCGAAAGACATTTCGGAAAGCTTAGGCAAATTGCCGCCTCAGGCGCTTGATCTGGAGGAAGCGGTGCTAGGTGCACTCATGCTCGAGAAAAATGCATTAAATGCGGTCGTTGAATTTTTAAAACCTGAACATTTTTATGCGGAGGCGCATAAAGAAATCTATTCAGCCATTGTAGAGCTCTTTAAAAATACAGAGCCAGTGGATATGCGCACGGTGGTGAACCAACTGCGCAAGTCGGGTAAGATTGATATTATTGGCGGCCCGTATAAGATTGCCGAACTTACCTCCAAAGTAAGTTCAGCAGCTAATATAGAATATCACGCCCGTGTGATTATTGAGATGGCGATCAAGCGAACACTGATTACAGTGGCTTCTCAGATTCATGCAGATGCTTATGAAGATACCACCGATGTATTCGAATTATTAGATAAAACCGAACAAGCCGTTTTTGAAATTTCTGATTCAAACCTTCGAAAGAATTACGATAACATGAAGAACCTCATGTATCGTGCCATTCAGGAATTGCAAAAACTGAAGGAACATAAAGACGGACTTACCGGAGTGCCGAGTGGTTTTACGGCACTGGATCGTATGACTTCAGGCTGGCAACGTTCTGACTTAGTGATCATTGCGGCACGACCTGGTATGGGTAAAACTGCCTTTGTAGTTTCGGCCTTACGCAATGCCGCAGTTGATTTCAAAATGCCAGTAGCCATTTTCTCTTTAGAAATGGCCTCGATTCAGCTGGTGAATCGTATGATTTCTGCCGAAGCTGAATTGGAAGGTGAAAAAATTAAGAAAGGTCAACTTGCTGATTTTGAGTGGCAACAACTCGTACATAAAACCAACAAGCTTTCTTCTGCACCCATTTTCATTGATGATACACCTGCATTATCAGTACTCGAATTACGCGCCAAATGTAGACGCTTAAAGGCTGAACATAATGTGCAACTCATTATTATAGACTACCTGCAGCTCATGAAGGGCGACCAGGGGGGTAACCGCGAACAGGAGATCGCTTCTATTTCGCGTGCCTTAAAAGGAATTGCTAAAGAATTGAATGTACCTGTATTGGCTCTGTCACAATTGAGTCGTGGTGTAGAAACCAGGGGAGGAGATAAGCGCCCTCAGCTTTCTGACTTACGTGAATCGGGTTCTATTGAACAGGATGCTGATATTGTAATGTTCTTGTATCGCCCTGAGTATTACAAGATTGAAGTAGATGAAGACAACATGCCAACACAAGGCATGGGTGAAGTCATCATAGCTAAACACAGAAATGGTTCTACCGGAACGGTTAAGCTGAAGTTTATAGGCAAGTACACGAAGTTTGCTGATTTCGATGCGCCATCTAATGATAGTCCGTTCGAAGGCTTCCGCAAATTTGAAAGTCGTTTGAATACAGGTGATACAGAAGCGCCACCAAGACCGGCACCACCATCCTTAGACGATGAAGATGCTCCGTTTTAAAATTTGATATTTTCGTTAGCATTCACTTATTTCTATCAGCTAGTAACTCGTAGCCAGCAGCTAAGACACCCTTCGTAATACTTTACATATTGTCAAGCAACGACCGCAGCTCATTCAGGGCCTTGCGGTCGTTCTGTTGTTGTGCCAGTGCTATGCCTTTTTCCAAAATAGCCTGAGCCTCATCAAGTTGTCCAAACTCTATATTTAATAGACCAGCCTGGTAGTAACTGGGCAAATAATCCGCATGCTTTTCCATTACCTCCTTTAATATAGACAAGGCCTCCGATCGCTGCGTTTTCAAATATTCCAAGGCCAGGGCATATGGGTAGAAGGGATCATTCGGATCTTCTAAAACCAGCTTTTTAAGCATTTCAATCCTTTGCGTATTCATAAATTTTGTAGGCATGCATACTATTTTTCCAATTTTATGATTTATCTTGAGGCCTCTAAGAAAAGGAGTTTTCAACTAACTGATAGTGAGCACGATGAAGATTTTAGTTTGCATTTCGCACGTTCCCGACACCACATCAAAAATCAATTTTACCGACAACAATACAAAATTTGATGGCAATGGTGTGCAATTCATTATTGGCCCTTACGATGATTACGCCCTGGCGCGTGCCATCGAAATCAAGGAAGCCAATGCTGGTACTACTGTTACAGTTTTAAATGTTGGCCCTGCAGATACCGAACCAACCATTCGCAAGGCATTGGCCATTGGCGCGGATGATGCGGTGCGTGTGAATGCTGAGCCAAGCGATTCATTCTTTGTAGCCAAGCAAATAGCTGAGCATGCAAAATCTAAAGGTTACGATTTGATATTGATGGGTCGTGAGTCTATTGACTTTAATGGTGGTGTTGTACACGGTATTGTAGGTGAATTATTGGGAATACCTTCTTTATCGCCAGTGATGAAACTGGAGTTAGACGGAACAAAAGCTAAACTTGCGCGTGAAATAGAAGGCGGTAAAGAGTTGCTAGAGGTAAATCTTCCTTTCGTAGCCGGATGTCAGGAACCTATTGCTGAATGGAAAATCCCGAACATGCGTGGTATTATGTCTGCGCGCACTAAACCCTTGCAGGTAGTGGAACCAGTAGCAGTGGATAGCGGAGTAAGTCTTCAGCAATTTGAATTACCTCCTGCAAAAGGTGCTGTGAAAATGGTGTCGGCAGACAATGTTGCTGAACTGGTAACTTTATTGAAGAACGAAGCAAAGGTTCTTTAATCTTTAAAATCTTTAACGAACACAATCAACGATTGACGATATGAATATCTTAGTATTTGTAGAAAGTGCAGAAGGTAAAATCAAGAAGACTTCATTAGAAGCTGTGGCTTACGCACATGGCATGGGGGGTAATGTTACCGCCCTGGCTTTGGGAACTGTAGAGGCCGCTGAATTAGCTTCACTTGGAAGATATGGTGCTAAAAAAGTATTACACGCGGGCGATGCTAAACTTAACGATGGTGTAATTCAGGCATATACCAACACAATTGTACAAGCCATGAATGCAGAAAGTGCCGATGTATTGGTTTTGGCCAATTCATCTTTAGGTACGCCCGTTGCAGCCCGTGTTTCTACAAAGCTTGGTGCCAGCATTGCCACCAATGTCACTGAATTACCAGAAACATCAGCAGGTTTTGTAGTAAAGAAGAGCATATACACAGGAAAGGCTTTTTCTAAAATAGAACTGAAGAACGCCAAGAAAGTAATAGCCATTAAAAAGAATGCGGCTGAGATCAAAGAAGTTGGCAGCGATGTAGCACCAACCACTTTTGCGCCTCAGTTAAGCGATGCTGATTTTGCAGCAAAAATTACCGCTACAGAAAAAGCCACCGGAGAGATTTTACTACCAGAAGCCAATATTGTAGTATCTGGTGGTCGTGGTATGAAAGGTCCTGAACACTGGGGACCAATTGAAGAGCTTGCCAAGCTTTTAGGTGCAGCTACCGGATGCAGCAAACCTGTGTCAGACATCGGCTGGAGACCACATCACGAACACGTGGGACAAACAGGTGTTAAAGTGAGCCCTCAATTGTATATAGCAGTTGGCATTTCTGGTGCTATTCAGCATTTGGCAGGTGTTAACTCCTCCAAATGCATTGTAGTTATCAATAAAGATGCTGATGCTCCCTTTTTCAAAGCCGCTGATTATGGCATAGTAGGGGATGCTTTTGATGTGCTGCCCAAACTGATTGCGGCAGTAAAGGCAGGTAAATAGTTTTTTTGATTTTTTGTGTTTTTTGCAGGTTCTTTGACCAACAATTAACTATTTGCAAAGAACTATTATCTTGCTGTTGTGAATAAACTTAAATTAGAAATACTGGGGCTTTCCTCCAGCCAATCACAAACTGGCTCTTTTGCTCTGGTGTTGGGTGAGGTAGAGGGAAACCGCAGGCTGCCGATTATTATTGGAATGTTTGAGGCTCAGGCCATTGCGATTGAAATCGAGAAGATTTCGCCTAATCGGCCAATGACCCACGATCTTTTCAAAGCCTTCGCGACTAATTTTCATTTTACGATTGAAGAAATAATCATCTCCGATTTAAAGGAAGGTGTCTTCTTTGCAAAAATTATCTGCACCGATGGCTTGAAAAAAATGGAGGTTGATGCAAGACCTTCAGATGCCATCGCCATAGGTCTTCGATTCGATTCGCCCATATTTACCTACGAGAATATCCTGGCTGAGGCCGGTATAGTTCTGACAGATGAAGCCGATGATGAACCAGAGGTGAAACCAGAACCAAAAACCAGGGTTAAGAAAGGAGAGGCTTCCAAAAGCCAGGATGATTATAAGAACCTGAGCGTAGATAAACTCAATGAGTTGCTGAAAGATGCCATCGATAAAGAAGACTACGAAAAAGCCGCGAAGATCCGCGATGAATTGAGTAAACGTAATTAACTCAGTTAAATTCAACCACTGAGTAAAAGCCAAGAGATATGGATTATTTGCGCGGATTATTAGGCATAGCCTTTATTGTTGCAGTAGCCTGGTTGCTATCGGCCAGCAGAAAAAAAATAGATTGGCGCTTAGTCATATCAGGACTTTTGCTACAGCTAGTCATAGCCGTTTTAGTGTTGAAGGTAGCCGTTGTCAGAGATGGATTTGAAACAGTAGGGAGTGGCTTTGTTAAATTTTTAAATTTTGGTTTAGAGGGTGCTTCCTTTTTGTTTGGCGATTTAGCGCGCAACAGCGATGCCGTTGCTGGTGCGCGACATAACTTAGGATTCTTGTTCGCTTTTCAGGCACTGCCGGTTTTAATATTCTTTTCAGCCGTTACATCAGGGTTATACTATTTGGGAGTGCTCCAAAAAATTGTGCACGTTTTTGCCTGGATCATGGCTAAGACCATGCGTCTCTCTGGTGCCGAAAGTTTGTCAGCTGCAGGTAATATTTTTATGGGCCAAACAGAGGCTCCCTTGTTGGTAAAACCATTCATTGCAAAAATGACAAACTCTGAATTGCATTGCTTAATGACAGGTGGTATGGCAACCATAGCAGGCAGTGTAATGGGGGCTTACATTACTTTTTTAGGAGGGGCAGACCCCGAGCAAGCCACCAAGTTTGCAACGTATCTTTTGTGTGCTTCCATTATGAATGCGCCCGCAGCAATAGTCATGTCTAAAATTTTCATGCCTGAAATCGAGCCTGAAAAAATTGACAGGACATTAAAGGTTAACAAAGAAAGTATAGGTACTAATATCGTTGACGCCTTAGCCACAGGTGCAAGTGATGGTTTAAAACTTGCTCTGAACGTTGGCGCCATGTTATTGGCTTTTATCGCGGTGATCTATGCGGTAAACTGGATGTTGGTAGATGGTATAGGTAACTGGACAGGTCTTAATGCCTGGGTTGTTTCAAGTACCAATGGTGCTTTTGACGGTTTTTCTTTACAATATATTTTTGGACAATTGTTCAGAGTCTTTGCCTTTGTGATGGGGGTTGACTGGTCTGAATCAGTGCAGGTAGGAAGCTTACTTGGTCAAAAAATGGTGATTAACGAATTTGTTGCTTACCTCAGTCTTTCAGACATGAAAGCTGCTGGTGTGCTCAGTGAAAAATCAATCATCATTGCTACCTATGCCCTTTGCGGATTTGCTAACTTCAGTTCAATAGCCATCCAGATTGGTGGCATAGGAGGTATGGCACCATCGCGACAAGGCGATTTATCAAAACTTGGACCACGTGCCTTATTGGCTGCCTCTTTAGCTACTATGTTAAGTGGAACAATTGCAGGTGCATTATTTGCTTAATCTGTGTTAACTTTGCACTGTGTTGTCGAGTAAGGGCTTTAGTTCATGGCTATGGATCAGGCGAATGGTATTTTATGCCTTCCTCTCTCTGTCCCTGTTTATTATTATCAGTAATGTGTGGGTTGTGGCGTCAACTCAAAACCAGGTGTACAACACTTCAGCAGAAGCACCGCACCGATCAGTGGCACTTGTTTTAGGCACCAGCAGAAAACTATCAGATGGTAGTGCAAATCCATTTTTTGATAATAGAATTACCACTGCTTACAATCTCTATAAAGCTGGTAAAGCAGATTATATTATTGTAAGCGGTGACAATAGGAGTAAATACTACAATGAACCAGCTGAAATGCGCAAAGCCCTTATTGCTAAGGGGGTACCTTCTGCAATCATAACACTTGATTTCGCTGGTCTAAGAACCTTCGATTCGATTGTGCGCTGCAAAGAGATCTTCGGCCAGGAAAGCATCACCATCATTACACAACCCTTTCACAGTTACCGTTCTTTATTTATCAGCAATTATTTTGGGATGGATGCAATCGTTGTAGTTGCTGAAGAACCTGAAGCCATGCAATCAGTTAAAGTACTGACCAGAGAGCTGTTAGCCAGGCCTTTGGCTATACTGGATCTCTATGTTTTTAATACCGAACCACGTTTTTTAGGCGAAAAGGAAGAACTAAATCGTCCCTGACACGTAAGTAAGCACGTGTAAATTTTATACTTTTGAGGAGTTTAACTGTTGTGAATACGCTTACCCGACCCATTTTCATATTCCTTTTCTTTGTTGTTGCTTCAACAGCCTTTGCTCAGGAAACTATCATTAAAGGCAAAGTAACCGATGCCAATTCAGGAGATCCCATTCCTTTTGTTAATGTTTTATATAAGGGAACCAGCATTGGAACGACCACCGACTTTGACGGTAATTATCTACTAAAGACCAATACCCCTAAGGATACCCTGCTCGCCTCTTACATAGGGTATAAACCCAGAACTAAAGTTATTACAAAGGGTACAACACAAACCGTTAACTTCCAGTTAGAGGAGGAGGTTACCAACTTACAGGAGGTAGTTGTCATGGCCGGGGAGAATCCTGCCTTTGAAGTGCTTCGTAAAGTAGTGCGTAATAAAAAAGAAAACGATAAGCGCAGACTGTCAGCCTACGAATACGATACGTATACAAAAATTGAAGTTGATGTTGATAACATGTCTGAAAAGTTTCGAGAGCGAAAACTGATTCAGAAAATAACTCAAGTACTGGATAGTGTAGAGCGCATTGCTGGCGAAGATGGTAAGCCGATCTTACCTATTTTTATCACGGAAAGCGTTTCAAAGTTATACTACAGAGATAATCCTAACTCCAAATTCGAAAAAATCCTTCACTCAAAAATCAATGGATTAGGTGTAGAAGATGGAACAACCGTGACACAACTTGTTGGTTCCTCTTTTCAGGAATATAATTTTTATCAAAACTGGTTAAATATTGTAGAGAAAGAATTTGTTTCACCTATAGCAGACGGCTGGCGTTTGTATTATGATTATGATTTAATAGACAGTCTTTTCGTAGGTGAGCACTATTGCTATCGCCTTGATTTCTTCCCACGATCACCCCAGGATCTTGCCTTTACTGGCAGCATGTGGATAACAAAAGATAATTACGCACTCAAACAGATTGATGTAAATATTGGGAAGGGAGCCAACCTGAACTTCATTGAACGAATCCGCATTCAGCAAGAGCTTGAACCAACCTCAGGCGGAGCCTGGTTACCAGTGAAGAATCGTGTATTGATTGATGTGAGTGAGTTAAGCAATAACAGTGCAGGTATGCTCGCCAAGTTTTACACATCAAACAAAAACTTTGTGGTTAATAAGCCTTATGATTTAACATTTTATGAAAGACCGATTTTATTAGATGAACGTGCCCGCCTTAACCAAAATGATGAAACGGTTTGGGATACCTTAAGGCACGAACCACTTACTGAAACTGAGCGGAACGTGTATAAGATGATTGATACACTTCGTAACATTCCCATTATCAGAACATATACAGACATCATCAGGGTTGTTGTTGACGGTTATATTGGTGTTGGTAAGAAAATTGAAATTGGACCCTATCCCGATTTGATTTCATACAACAACATAGAGGGCATAAGAATTATGCCCGGCTTCCGCACAACGTATGCATTTAATAAGAAATGGACATTTGGCGGACAGATAGGCTATGGTTTTTTAGATGAGAAGTATAAGTATGTAGTTTATGCCAAGCAGGTTTTATCTACCAGACGTTGGACAACCTGGAGCATTCGTTCACGAAGTGACCTGGGCCGCCTTGGTTTTGATGATGAAGCTGTGGGCGGAAACGCGCTCTTGCTGGCTTCACAGCGCTGGGGCTTTTTCAGACGCGGATTTTATTTTGACGAAACAAAATTGGATTTCCAGCGAGAACTGTTCAAAGGATTTAACCAGCGAATAGCCGTAAGGCATGCTACGTTTGATCCGGCTTTCAACTTTGGCTATTACGAAAATCCGGATGACATTGTAAACTCACCCATTGAATCAAGGTACACCACTTCAGAGGTGATCGTGGAGTCACGTTATGCCAGAGATGAAGTCTTTCTACAGGACGATAATCAACGTGTAAGTCTGGGAACTATAAAGTGGCCAGTTTTAACACTCCGCTATACCCGCGGTATTAAAAACATTGCAGGAAGCGATTTTGATTACAATAAACTCCGTTTCTCCTTCGAGAAAGGAACCCGTCTCGGCATTTTGGGTACAGGAAAGTTAAGGGCTACCGCAGAATATGTTTTCGAGCCCCTGCCTTATACTTTATTAGGTCTTCACTTAGGCAATCAAACACCGATTTTCACACCCCTTACTTTTAACCTGATGGATTATGGGGAGTTTGTGAGCGATCGTTATGTTACAGCTCAATACAACCATCACTTCGAGGGTTTGTTACTTAACAGGATGCCATTGTTGCGTAAGCTTAAGTGGCGCCTCGTAGGTACAGCCAATATGGTGTATGGTAGCATGAGTCAGGCCAGTCAGAACCTTATTGTACAAAACACTGATCCGAACAATGAGATTTTACCCCCGGGGCAGCTGTCCCTACGTAAACCTTATCTGGAAATGGGTTATGGTGTTGAAAACATCTTCAAATTTTTCAGAATTGATTTCATCCATAGACTTTCCTATCTGGACGGACCTGATGTACGTAAGTTTGGTGTATTCGGAACAGTGCAGCTAACGCTGTAATTCCTGCCATTGGTCTTTATTTTTACGGAGACAGAATTCGCGTAAGCATCCAGACTTCTGCCGCTATGCTAGTTGTCAGGTATAATCCTGAGAGTTAATGCTTTCATTGTTGAATAAGCCCTATATTTGCCATTCATTTTTTCGACAAGTATGAGTGTTAAAATTACACTGCCCGATGGCAGCGTGCGTGAGTACCCGCAACATGTGAAGGGCATAGAAATCGCCCAAAGTATCAGTGAAGGCTTGGCCAGGGTTTCATTAGCCATTGAAGTAAATGGTGAAATCCGTGATTTGTCAAGGCCTATAACGGAAGATGCTTCCATTAAAATTTTGACGTGGAATGATGCAGGAGGTAAGACTACTTTCTGGCACTCTTCAGCTCACTTGTTTGCAGAGGCATTAGAGGCTTTGTACCCCGGTACCAAGTTTGGTATTGGCCCTGCTATTGAAAATGGTTTTTATTACGATGTGGATTTAGGTGGCAAAGCTTTCGCGGAAGATGATCTCGCTAAGATTGAAGCGAAAATGCTGGAGCTGGCAAAGAAGGCTAGCGCTTACGAGCGAAGAGAGGTAAGCAAAGCAGAAGCGATTGAATACTTCACCAAAAAAGGTGATGAATATAAACTGGAGCTGATCAACGATCTGGCAGATGGTACTATTACCTTTTATACACAAGGTAACTTTACAGATTTGTGCCGTGGTCCGCACATACCAAATACAGGCTTTGTAAAAGCAGCCAAGATTCTCAACGTGGCTGGTGCGTACTGGCGCGGTAACGAGAATAATAAGATGCTCACCCGTGTGTACGGAATCACATTCCCTAAGGCAAAAGAGCTCGAAGAGTTTTTGCATCTGCAGGAAGAAGCCAAAAAACGCGATCATCGAAAGCTAGGAAAAGAGTTAGAGCTCTTCACCTTCTCCGAGAAAGTAGGTATGGGCTTGCCTTTGTGGTTGCCAAAAGGTACTATTCTGCGTGAGCGTCTTGAGCAGTTCATGCGCAAAGCACAAGTGCGTGCCGGATATGATCCTGTAGTAACCCCACACATTGGCAGCAAGCAGTTGTATGTTACTTCTGGTCATTATGAAAAATATGGTAAGGATTCTTTCCAACCTATCCATACACCGGATGAAGGAGAGGAGTTCTTGCTAAAGCCCATGAACTGTCCGCACCATTGTGAAATCTATAAACACAAACCTCGCTCTTACCGGGATTTACCAGTGCGTTTAGCGGAGTTCGGAACAGTATATCGTTACGAGCAAAGCGGTGAGTTGCATGGCTTGACACGCGTACGTGGCTTTACACAAGACGATGCTCACATTTTCTGTCGCCCTGATCAGGTGAAGGAAGAATTTGTGAAAGTAATCGACCTGGTATTTCATGTGTTCAACTCTTTAGGTTTTGAAAACTATACTGCACAAGTTTCATTGCGCGATCCGGCCAATAAAGCCAAATACATTGGAGAAGATCATTTATGGGATAAGGCGGAGCGAGAGATTCAGGAGGCAGCTGATGAGAGAGGGCTGAAAACTGTAGCCGTTAAAGGCGAAGCAGCATTCTATGGACCTAAACTTGATTTTATGGTTCGTGATGCGTTAGGAAGAAGTTGGCAGTTGGGTACTATACAAGTTGATTATCAGTTACCGCAGCGTTTTGAATTGGAATATGTAGGGGCAGACAACCAAAAGCATAGGCCAGTGATGATACACCGCGCACCTTTTGGTTCGCTGGAACGCTTCGTGGCGGTATTGATTGAACACTGTGCCGGTAACTTCCCCTTGTGGTTAGCACCGGATCAGATAGCGGTATTGCCAATATCTGAGAAGTTTAATGATTACGCACAATCTGTTTATGAGCGTTTAAAAGCAGCCGATATTCGTGGTGTTTTTGATGATCGTGACGAGAAAATTGGTCGTAAAATCCGCGATGCAGAGGTTAAGAAAATACCATTTATGCTGATTGTAGGGGAGAAAGAGGTGAATGAACAAAAGGTTGCCATTCGTAAGCATGGTCAGGGCGACCAGGGTAGTGTGGGGATTGATGAATTTGTGGAGAACTTCCGCAAAGAATGCGCAGCACCTTTTTAGGCATTTTTGAAGTAAAGTTTGCTTTTAAACAGTATTTACCGATATTTGCACCCTGTTTGCCTAAGGTAAGCATGTGTTTTTGTAGAACTTAAACAAAACGAGTATAAACCCGAATTTTAAGCCTAATCCAAGGCCATTTCAGAGAAGAGGCCCGCAGCGTCCGGAAGAACCTTTCAAGATTAACGAACGAATTACGGCACAACGTGTGCGTGTCGTTGGTGAAAATGTTGCGGTAGACGTATATCCCATTCAGCAGGCCATTAAACTGGCTCAGGATCTGGGATTAGATTTAGTGGAGATTTCGCCCAATGCAGATCCACCGGTTTGCAGAATTACGGATTACTCGAAGTTTAAGTACGAGCACAAAAAGAAACAAAAAGAGATCAAAGCGAAGACCCAGAAGGTCGTGATGAAAGAGATTCGTTTTGGCCCGAACACAGATGATCACGATTTTAACTTTAAAGTAAAACACGCCATCAACTTCTTAGGTGAAGGTGCTAAAGTAAAGGCAAGTGTGTTTTTCAGAGGTCGTTCAATTGTGTATAAGGAAAGAGGAGAAATCCTTTTATTGAAGTTTGCTCAGGCCTTGGAAGAACATGGAAAGGTGGAGCAATTGCCAAAGCTGGAAGGTAAGAACATGAGTATTCTTGTTCAGCCCAAAGCTAAAAAGTAGTTTTTATTTAACTGTTTAATAAAATGCCGAAGGTAAAAACCAAGTCGGGCGCCAAAAAGCGATTTAAAGTAACCGGTACCGGTAAAATAAAGCGCAAGCAAGCGTTCAAAAACCACATCCTCACAAAGAAGGAGACAAAACAAAAGAGAAACCTTACTGGAACAGTGGTAGTAAGTAAGGCAGATGCGAAGAACGTAGCCATTATGCTACCGTACCTCGTGTAACATTCTGATTTTAAATCAGGATTGGTTCGTTCTCCGGAGCGTAAGCGAAGGAGAATATATGTTTAACCCGATGCCTGGCACCTAAGACCTCTGTAAGAAGAGACGCCAGTTGTCAAAAATGTAAAAAGAAATGCCAAGATCAGTCAATGCTGTAGCATCCCGCGCCAAGAGAAAGCGCGTGCTAAAGCTCGCCAAAGGTTACTTTGGTCGTAAGAAAAACGTTTGGACGGTAGCAAAAAATGCCGTTGAAAAAGGACTTGTGTACGCATACCGCGATCGCAAGCAAAAGAAAAGAGAATACCGCGCTATCTGGATTCAGCGTATCAACGCTGCCGTTCGCGAACACGGTATGAGCTATTCAGCCTTCATTGGTAAAGTGAAAAAGTCAGGTGTTAATTTGGACCGTAAGGTTCTTGCCGACTTAGCCATGAACCACCCTGAAGCGTTCAACGCAGTGTTGAACAAGGTGAAATAGTCAATACTAATATTGATAAGTGAAGGGGCCGAAAGGCCCTTTTTTTATTGGGCTTTATTTGACTTTGTGCTTAGTCAGTCACCCAATTCTCCATTTCAATTCCCTCCATTCTCTCGAAGTCAGAGGTGTTCCTTGTCACCAGTGTAAGGCCATTTGAAATTGCTGTAGCACCAATTAAAAGATCGAAATCATCCAAAGGAAATCCTTTCTTTCTTAATCTGGTCTTTTCTATTGCGTAAACGTCAAGGGAATTAAAGATCGGAATGATTGTAAATTTACTTACAAAATAATCAATGGTTTCCCAGTTCTTCTCTTTATTCTCGCTATTCTCCGCTCCGAATTTTAGTTCTGCAATGGTTATTTCTGAAACAAAACAATTCGATGTCTCAGCTTTTTCAATTTTCTTATCAAGATCGTATTGTCCTTTTAAAAAGTATATACAGATGTTTGTATCAAGAAGGAATTTCTTCAAAACGCTTCCGTTTTTCTATTAAAACTTCTGGCATTTTTGAGCTCAGTGATAATTTCCTCTGCAGATTTGGGTGAGATAAAAGCACCGTAGAGATCACGGATAGATTTATCAACTGGCCTTTTAGAGCCCTTTAGCGAGTCTGATAGCTTAGCAATCAACTCAAGCTTATTATCAATACTTAAATTGTTTAAAAGCCCCAAATAGCTGTTAACAAGGTTAAATTTTAAGTCTGCTGCTTTCATGATAGATTATTGATATTAAATTTAATGAATTTGTTGGAAACATCCATTAAAAAATACTGACAACGATGTATTGTCCTATTTAAGTTTAACACTACGTACGATTTGTTCCGAGTTATAAGGACTTGACAAAACATTTTTTGAACGCTAAACAGATTAGCACTTTAAATGAATTTCAGTATACCGATTGATGAATTATTATAATTTAATTTGTGAGTAGAATTAACGAGACAGACATGGGCGCACTGCTCAAATGGGAAATGATATGAATAGAAAATTTTTGGGCTACCCGGAGATCACCAAACAGCAGCTATGCTTATACATTATTTTTTTTATTAGCATAAAATTTACCTATGCTCAAAATCTGGAAACGGTTATCCAAAAAGGACATGAGCTTGCTGTGCTCACGGTAGTAGTAAGCCCTGATAGTAATTATGTGGCTACTGGGAGTCGCGATAAAACAATAAAGCTTTGGGAGTTAAGCACAGGTCGTGAGGTACGCACCTTCTTAGGGCATAGCGCCTCTGTAAATCAATTGAATTTCAGTAGTGATGGCAAAACCCTAATCAGTGCTAATGGTGATGCTACAGCCAAAATTTGGGAAGTGGCCACAGGCAAAGAACTCTTCTCTATCAAACCGGATGAAGAACGCATAACTGATGTAGCCTATGATCCGAAAGGCAGATTTTTTGTGACAGTAGGTTTTGGACAAAAAGTGCGTGTATGGGATGTTACGACAAAGAAAAAGTTAGCAGAAATGGATGCCAATGGTTATGCTGGTTCAGGTGGACTTATCCATGTCGCCATCAGTACGAATGGTGAATGGCTTGCTGTGGGAGAGGATGGCTTTACAGCTAATGTCTATCGTTGCAGTGATTGGAAGAGAATATACACGTTCAATACTTCCCAACTTCATTCCTCGTGTGGAGGTTGTTATACTGATGTTCAATTCACACCAGACAGCAAGTATCTGATTAAAGCATCGAACAATGATGCTGTAATAAAATATGACCTCAGCAATGGAAAATTAGTGAGCACCTATAGTAAAGAGGTCAATAATCTGCGATCTGTTACTGTAAGTGGTAGCGGAAAACTAATCGCTATCTGCACAGAAAATGCTGTTTCGATTTATAATGCTGATCAAGGCGATTTGATCAAGACCATCACTCCTGATGCAGAAGCTGCGTTAAACCAGGCAAATTTTACTGCCGATGGCAAACGTTTATTGATTGCCAGCGATAACAATACAGTGATGATCTTCGATATAGGCGCTGGTAAACAAGTAAAAGAGCTCACTGGCTTTCTGAATGCAAGAGATAAGGGTGGATTAAACTATAATCCTAATTCCTACTGGGATGCCAGCATTGCCAAATACCTCCGCTTTAAAGGAAGTGTGATAGTAAGCAGCGATAATAAAACATTACTGAGGGGGAAGTTTGGTACAAAAGCAAAACGTTGGGATATCGCAACTGGAAAAACAGCAATGGAATATGTAGGCCATGAAAAGGCGGTGCTTTGCTACCGTTATAACCGCGATGGAAGTTTGCTGCTAACAGGGGGTGCAGATGGAATGTTGATACTCTGGGATGCGAAGAAGGGAGATACACTGCGTACAATCAAATCCTACAACCAACCTGTATTTGATGTTAACTTCAGTCACGATGAAACTAAAATGGTGAGTAGTAGTTGGGACGGTTCATTGAAAATCCACGAGGTGTCTACAGGCAAACGCTTAAGCTATATCGACCTTGATAATGCCTCTGCCTATCTGGCGCAATTTACACCAAATGATTTGTACGTGCTCACAGCCAATCTGCCAACCGGTTTGGCTTTGCGTGAAATAGATACAAAGAAAGTCATTCGCGAATTTATTGGCCACACGGAAACAGTTTCTGCTTTGCAACTCACGCATGATGGCAGCAAACTCTTAAGTGCCAGTTGGGATGGCTCTGTGCGTTTGTGGGATGTGGGCACTGGCTTGATGGAAAAAAAATACACAGGGCATCAGGGTGCAATCTATGCCAGCGTAATGACTGCCTCAGAGAAGAATTTTTATAGTGCCGGAGCAGACCGCGTTATACGATACTGGGATATGACTACTGGCAAAGTCATCAAGACATTTATAGGTCATCAAAGTGAGGTGATGAGTTTAGCACTCACTACTGATGAAAAGATGTTGATCAGCCATAGCGTTGATGGAGTAACAAAATTCTGGGACCTCGCTTCAGGAAAGGAGTTTTTTGAACACATTCATATTGGAGAAAAAGACTGGATGGCGAAAAGCCCTGAAGGTTATTTTAATGCCACAGAGCAAGCCAGACGCTATATTCATTTTGTAGATGGCATGAAGACTTATTCAGCGGATCAGTTCTTCAATGATTTTTACAGACCTGATTTATTACCCAAGATTTTCCAAAGCAGGGGAGGCGATGATGGTTATAAAAGTATGCAGGGTAAATTATTAAAATCACCTCCGCCACACGTTAAGGTTGCCTTACTTCCTTCATCAGAAAAAGGAAAGGCAGAACTCTATGTTCGTGTACAAGACAATGGCGCAGGCGTGGAGAACTTCAAACTCTTTCACAATGGTAAATCTGTTTTGATCGATAAAAACTTTGCCTTGCCTAAAGGAAAAGGACAGGTCGCTACATTTAAGAAGGAAGTTTCACTTGTTGGAGGTAATAATACATTTTCTGCTACCGCTGCTAACCTGGACAGGGTAGAGGCAGATCCACATTCCGTTGAAATCTTTTCAGATGTTGTCACCAAGAACAGTACTTGTTATTTACTGGCTGTTGGTATTAATCAATATAAAAATCCTAAGCTGGCACTTAATTACGCGAAGCCAGATGCAGAATCTTTTAAGCAAGTTATTGATGAGATGGGGGTATCACTTCATAAAAAAATAGAGATACATACTTTATATGATGGAGAAGCTACACGTACAGGCATTTTAAATAAACTGGATGAGCTTTCTGGAAAAATTCAGCAGGAAGATGTATTTATCTTTTATTATGCAGGGCATGGCAGTATGGTAGATGATCAGTTCTTTTTTATTCCTACCGAGAGCTTGCGTTTGTACGATTTAAACGCGCTTCAAAAGGAAGCGATTGAAGGAAGTGTATTGCAAGAAAAGTTTAAAAAGATACAGGCATTAAAACAGCTGATCATTATGGATGCTTGTCAGTCGGGTGGGTCAGTGGAGTTAATGGCTGCCAGAGGTGCAACAGAAGAAAAAGCCATTGCGCAACTTTCGAGAAGTGCAGGTATTCATGTAATGGCCTCAGCGGGCAGTGAACAATTTGCAGCAGAGTTTGCAGAACTGGGTCACGGTATTTTTACGTATCTGTTAATCAAAGGACTCTCTGGTGAAGCCGATGGTTCACCCAAGGACGGTAAGGTTACGATATACGAATTGAAATCATACCTGGATGATCAGGTACCTGAACTAACACGCAAGCTAAAAGGTAAACCACAGTATCCGCATACGTTTTCAAGAGGTCAGGATTTCCCTTTGGTGGTGGAAGAAGACTAGTTATAGAACATAAATTTGAAGATTGTCACAAGAAATAGAACCTATAGATTATAACTTTCAGATAAATGAATAATCTTCTATTAAAGCATTATTTAATTCCAATCCATTTGACGCTTGTGCTTGTTTCGATTTATCACATGAGTATCATTAATGCTTCAAGTTCGATTGAGGGCTTATATTATATTAGTTTAGCATTGTTATATATGTTGGTAACATTCTTTCTCAAATTTTCCTTTAAAAGAAGAACCCATATTTACTTTTTTATTTCCGAAGGAGTCCTATATGCTATTTTTTTATACATCTACAGGATGCAATCTTTTTCTATATTGTCATTTGAAAGACATATTTTTTTTAAGAATCAAACCTATTTGAATTATGCGTTCTTAATAGCGATAGCAATCTTCTTAGTTTATTTTAGAATTGTTTATTCTTTAATAAAGAAAAATCAAACTTACGCTCAACATACTCGTTTGTAAAAAGAGTTGTTTATTGTAGAAAATGAATTGCTTATAAGTTTTACATTGAAGTGGTTGGTTTTCCCTGATCACTTTCTTTCCAAGAGAAGGCTACTTCACAAACTCTATCTTATGCTGTTGTATATTCCTGTCGTAAAGATGCAGGAGCATGCCGTCTTTTAAACCAACATCCGGCACAAAAATATATTTTGCACCAGCCCACTCCATTACCTTCATGTATATGCGACTGGCAGGGATAATCACATCGGCCCGGTCCGGATTCATCTGGAGTTTATAAATACGATCTTCAATACTATGGCTTTCAATCATATCCCTCACCTCAATCATTTTTTTAAACGACATCAGGCGGTGTGGTTTCAATTTAGCCAGCTCATACATTTTACTGATGTTACCCCCGGTACCCACCGCAGTCACTTTGCCTAATTCTTTCTTTACATTTTCCCGTACCCATTTCTCCATGTCTTCCCACATCACAGGCGAATCGTAATTTTCCAACACACGAACAGAGCCGATTTTAAAAGAACGTGTTTTTATTTTTTTACCGCCTGTATACAGGTTGAGTTCTGTACTTCCTCCCCCCACATCTATATGCAAATAGGTATTATCTGAAAGATAAGATTGTATGGCACGGTTGATAAATTCAGCTTCTCTGTTGCCATCAATAATTTCAATGCTTACACCCAATTCTTTCTCAATTTCTTCGGCTAAGGCATACCCGTTTTCCGATTCGCGCATGGCCGAAGTAGCACAGAACATATAATCCGTAGCTTCATACAGGTCAATCAATAATTTGTAAGCAGTCATCAGCTTTTTAAACTTTTCTATGCTTTTTGGACTGATTTTGCCTGTGGCAAATACATCATGCCCTAAACGGAGCGGAAAACGTACATATTCAAGTTTTTTGAAGATTACCTTAGGGCCATTTTCCAGAACAGATGAAATCTGAAAGCGAATAGCGTTAGAACCGATGTCGATAGCTGCTAGTTTCAAATGCTTATATTAATTTAGTGTTGCTTACAACTATTAGGCTGGTTTACTTGTCTAAGAATTTATGATGCACAAAACTATAAAACTTTTGTTTGTGGTTGCACTCTTTGTTGCGAGTCTTTCGGCCTGTGTGGTAGAACCATTTGGAAACGAATTTCCTGCAGGCAAAATAAATGGCTACAGACCGCTTTACGGTAGCCCGGCAACAACGGAGGTCTCGTTGCTGGAAGCCCGTGGCTTGGAAAATCCTGGGAAAATATACGTTTATAACCAATTTTTATTGATTAACGAACGTGGTAAGGGCATTCATATTTACAATAATGCTGACCCTTCCAATCCGCAAGCCACAGCTTTTATTAACCTCTTAGGTAATACTGATATGGCCATTAAAGATGATATTCTCTATGCGGATCACAATGGCGATTTAAAATCCATCAGACTCAATGGCTTTAATTCATTGGCTGTTCTTGATTCAATCCCCCTGGCAATTTGGAATTTGGGTGTGCCACCGCCTGCAGGTTTTTATTTTGAATGTGTGGATGTATCAAAAGGTGTGGTGGTTGGCTGGCAATCTGTTGAACTTAATAACCCTGACTGCTATGCGACAAACTAAGACTATTTGGAATTTACTTTGGCTTTGTTTAGTCATGGCCTGCACAGATGATGGAGCCAACAACCTTCAGGTGGGTGGTGGTCAAGGACAGGGTGGATCATTATCCCGTTTCGCTATTAATGGCAACTATCTCTACATAGCTTCTCAAACAACATTAAGTGTTTATGATATCAGCAACAATAATGATTTTGAAATGCTGAAAACCATGAACGTGGGCTTTGGGCTCGAAACAATTTCTACGCGGGGTACCTATCTATACCTTGGCGCCCAGGACGCCATGTACATTTATTCGATCAGCAATCCTGAGAACCCACAGTTTATTTTCCGGTATTCTCACATCGTTTCCTGCGATCCGGTTGTTGTAGAAGGCAACAGGGCCTATGTTACATTAAGCAGCGGAAGTTTTTGCAACAGAGGCACCAATGCATTAGAGATTATTGATATCTCCAATCCAAATAACCCGGTGCTCATTGCAAATTACCCTATGAATACACCGCTTGGACTTGGGGTAAGAGATAATATTTTATTCGTATGTGAGCAAACCTTCGGCTTTAAAGTATTTGATGTAAGCAATCCTAACAACATACAAATGCTTCATCAGGTTGAGGACATACATACTTATGATGTTATATTGCATAACGGAATAGCAACCATTACAGGAGACGAGGGCATTTATCAATATAGCTACAGTCATGATGAGTTGGACTTGTTAAGCTTAATTCCTGTTACAAAATAATCTAATGCGCTGTTTTATAATACTGATTCTTATACAGGCAAGCCTTACGCTTGTGGCACAAGATTCCCTGCAAATCAAGCATAAACCAGCGCAGGCTATTAAGTGGAGCCCGTTGCATCTTTGGGGCTTCTACCCAAGCCTGCAGCTCGCCTATGAAACAAGCATCAGTAAAAGACTATCGGTACAGGCAGATGCAGGCGTTGTAGTAAGTTACCGAGGGGGTACCAATACCGAATACATGAACAAAAGAGGTGTTAAGCTCAAGGCAGAATTGCGATATTACTTTGGAAGTTTCCCGGGTACGCTTGATGGTTTTTATGCCAGCATTGAACCCTATATGACCAGCATCAACTTTGACAGGGCTGTTACTTTAAGTGAATGCTTTGATCCTGATTGCCAGAATAGATTTTTGCGATACTATGCCTATAAGGTCGAGTATAGAGAGGTGGGCATTAGTGGTAAAGGAGGATATATGATCTACTTTGATAAGAACATTTTCCTGGATATAAACATTGGATGGTCCTGGCGATCAATTGATTATGACCAACCTGATGATGCTCCCGTAGCCACTACGGGGGGATTTAATTTCTTTGGTCCTAATGAAGAAGACAGAGTTGTTCTTTCACCGCTTTTTGGCGCCAGAATAGGCTACCGTTTCAAGTAGATTTTGTTATTTCCTCTTCCTTCGCTTTCTTTGCATCACTTATCCAGAAAGACTGAGGGTCGGGCCCTATGATGTCTTAGCATCCTATCACGCCCTTGGCGTGATGTTGTGCTAAATCCCTTTTCAGACTTTGTACTGAAAAAAGATAAGTAACCCACTTTACAGGGCTCTCTGGATAATCGATTGTAGACCAGAGTGTATGAAGCAAAAAATTCAGGACATTTTAAAAGAACGCATTTTGATACTGGACGGTGCCATGGGCACGATGATTCAGCGTCATAAACTGGAAGAAGCTGATTTCAGAGGAGAAATCTTAAAGAACCATCCGCATCCGCTAAAGGGTAACAATGACTTACTAAGTGTTACCCGGCCAGATATCATTAAAGACATTCACCGTCAATATTTTGATGCAGGAGCCGACATTGTTGAGACCAATACTTTTGGTAGCACAAGTGTAGCGCAGGCTGATTATCACCTGGAGCATCTAGTATATCAGATCAACTATGAGTCAGCTAAAATAGCACGCGAAGTTGCAGACGAGTTCACTAAAAAAGAACCGAATAAGCCACGTTTTGTAGCAGGCTCAATGGGACCGACCACCAAGTTGGCTTCCATGTCGCCTGATGTAAACAACCCAGGTTACCGTGCTATTACATTTGATCAGCTGGTAGTTGCATTTAAAGAACAGGCGAAAGCTTTAATTGACGGTGGTGTTGATATGCTTTTGCTTGAGACCATTACCGATACACTGAACGTAAAAGCAGGCTTGTTTGCCATTCAGGAATTGTTTGAAGAAACAGGTAAGGAAGTGCCCGTCATGGTTTCAGGCACAATTACCGATGCCAGTGGCAGGATCTTATCCGGACAGACAGCTGAAGCTTTTCTGATTTCAGTCTCTCATGTTCCTTTGTTGAGTGTCGGACTCAATTGCGCCCTGGGTGCATCAGCCTTGCGACCCTACCTGAAAGTACTGAGCGATAAGGCACCATTCTTCATCAGTGCACACCCTAATGCAGGCTTGCCAAATGAGTTCGGTCAGTATGATCAGACAGCCATTCAAATGGGCAAAGAAGTTGAAGATTACCTGAAAGAAGGTTTAATCAATATACTAGGAGGCTGCTGTGGATCAACACCTGAACATATTAAGCGTATCGCTGATATTGCTAAAAATTATAAGCCGCGTTTGGTCGATAGTCCATTGTCGATTGCCGAGAACTAAATGAACCATACATGGCTTTCAAATTTGAAAATTTAAAAGTGTGGCAAAATGCAGTTGAGTTATCCGGGCAGATAGCTGAGTTGACAGAGGTATTTCCTAAGCACGAGATGTTTGTATTATCCTCTCAAATTCAACGTGCTTCTGATTCTATTGCATTAAATATAGCTGAAGGCTCAACAGGGCAAACAACACCAGAGTTTAAAAGATTTTTAAGCTTTGCGCTAAGACCTGCAATTGAGGTAGTGAGTTGTTTATATCTAGCAAAAAGAAGAAAATTAATTAATGAAGATCAATTCAATCATTTTTATAACTATTTGACTGAATTAATAAAAAGTATTCAAGCCTTACGAAATTCAATTAAGTAATGAGCATCGACCATCGACCATTGACTATAAACAATCGACCGCTACAATTAAGTGGATTAGAAGCAGTTGAAGTAACACCCAATTCCAATTTTGTTAACATTGGTGAGCGGACCAACGTAACTGGTTCTGCTAAGTTTCTTAAGCTGATTAAGGAAGATAAATTTGATGAAGCGCTCGAAGTAGCACTCGATCAGGTGCGTGGTGGTGCTCAGGTAATTGATGTGAACATGGATGAGGGGATGTTAGATTCTCAGTCAGCCATGGTCAAGTATTTAAACCTGATGGCTTCTGAGCCTGAGATTGCCGCTATACCGGTTATGGTCGATTCCTCCAAGTGGGAAGTGATTGAAGCCGGTCTGAAATGCTTACAAGGCAAGGGCATTGTGAACTCCATCAGCATGAAGGGTGGGGTTGAAGAATTTATTCGTCAGGCTAAATTGGTGAAGCGCTATGGTGCTGCAGCTGTCGTAATGGCTTTTGATGAACAAGGTCAGGCGGATACTTATCAACGCAGAATTGATATTTGTAAACGTGCTTACGATATTCTGGTGAATGAAGTTAAATTTCCACCTCAGGATATTATTTTCGATCCCAATATTTTTCCAGTTGCTACGGGTATAGATGAGCATAGAAATTATGCCTTGGATTTCTTTAAAGCCACCCAGTGGATTAGAGAGAATCTTCCACATGCCCACGTAAGCGGTGGTGTAAGTAATGTTTCTTTTAGTTTCAGGGGAAATCAAAAGGTGCGGGAAGCCATGCACTCTGCTTTTTTATATCATGCAATACAACATGGTATGGACATGGGCATTGTTAATCCAACCATGCTGGAAGTATACGATGAAATACCGAAAGATTTGCTGGAACGTGTTGAAGATGTACTGCTCAACAGGAGGGAAGATGCAACGGAAAGGTTGTTGGATTTTGCGGAATCAGTAAAAGGTTCTGCCAAGAAGAAGGAAGTAGATGATGAGTGGCGAAAGGGCACTGTTGAAGAAAGAATAACACATTCACTCGTAAAAGGTATTATTGATTTTATTGATCAGGATACCGAAGAAGCGCGCCAGAAGTACGACAAACCCCTGCATGTAATTGAAGGTCCGCTTATGTCGGGTATGAACGTAGTCGGTGATTTATTTGGCGCAGGTAAAATGTTTTTACCACAAGTGGTAAAGAGTGCCCGCGTAATGAAAAAGTCGGTAGCCTACCTCACGCCCTTTTTGGAAGAAGAAAAAAGACTTAGTGGTAATGTTGGTAAACCGGCAGCCCGTATTTTAATGGCTACCGTGAAAGGTGATGTACACGACATCGGAAAAAATATTGTAGGTGTAGTACTTGCCTGTAACAACTATGATGTTGTTGACCTTGGGGTAATGGTGCCACCTGAAAAAATTATTGAAGCAGCCAAACGCGAGAAAGTTGATGTAATAGGGCTTAGCGGATTAATAACACCTTCCCTGGATGAAATGGTGTATGTAGCCAAAGAGATGCAGCGCGAAAAAATGACTCTGCCGTTGTTAATCGGGGGTGCTACCACTTCGCGTATACATACTGCAGTAAAGATTGATCCGGTTTACGATGGTGCTGTTGTACACGTACTGGATGCTTCACGCTCGGTTCCAGTAGCCAGTGAGTTAATCAGCACAGAAACACGGGATGCTTTTAAATCTAAGGTCAAGCTGGAATATGAAGTAATGCGGAAAGACCACGCAAGTCGTCAGCAGGCTAAAAATTATATTCCCTTAAGTGAAGCCCGTGCGAATCGCGTTAAAATTGACTGGAAAGCAACACAGTTGACTAAGCCAGTGGTACTTGGCAGACAAGAGTTTGTGAATTATCCATTGGAAGAAATCAGGAAGTATATTGACTGGACCCCTTTCTTCCAAACCTGGATGCTGGCGGGTCGCTATCCTGGCATTTTAACAGATGCCGTTGTAGGTGTTGAAGCCAAAAAGCTTTTTGATGATGCCAATGCAATGTTGGATGAAATTGTGCGCGATAAAAGTTTGCAGGCGAATGGTGTAGTCGCTTTTTATCCGGCAGCAAATAAGGGTGATGATGTCGAATTATATAAAAAGGATTCAGCTAATCAAGCATTTGCTACTTTCCATTTCCTGCGCCAGCAAAATAAGAAGGCCCAAAACCTGCCTAATTTCTGTTTGGCTGATTTTGTTTCACCTGAACAGGGAAATGATTATCTGGGCATGTTTGCTGTTACGGCTGGCTTAGGGTTGGAAAAATTAACAGCCAAACACCAGGCCAATCAGGATGACTATTCTGATATCATGGCGAAGGCCTTGGCCGATCGCTTAGCGGAGGCTTTTGCAGAATGCCTGCATGAAAAAGTGCGCAAAGAGTTGTGGGGTTATGCCAAAGAAGAAAAACTGACAGATCAACAGTTGATTGATGAGGAGTACAGTGGTATTCGTCCGGCACCGGGTTATCCGGCTTGTCCAGATCATACTGAAAAGAAATTATTATTTAAGTTGTTAGAAGCTGAAAAGGTAGGCATACAATTGACAGAGTCTTACGCGATGTTTCCCGGAGCGGCTGTGAGTGGTTTTTATTTCTCACACCCGGAATCCAAATACTTTGGCTTGGGTAAAATAGAAAAAGACCAGGTGTTGGATTACGCTAAGCGAAAAGGAATGAGCGTAGAGGAAATAGAGCGATGGTTGGCGCCTAATTTGGCATACGATATTTAAAGTGCTGAAGTTTTAAAGTGTTAGAGTACTGAAGTGTTAAAGTTTGCAGGTTTGAAAATGATAAATCTTTAACGAATTGGGGTTATGGCTAAAATTGAAAGATTTGAAGACCTTAATTGTTGGAAGGATGCCAGAATACTAGTCCGTGAAATTTATTTTGTATGTGAAGAAGGTAAACTTGCCAAAGATTTTGATACCAGAAGTCAGTTAAAGCGAGCAGCACTTTCGGTAATGAATAACATAGCAGAAGGTTTTGGAAGATTTAATCCTAAAGAATTATTCAGTTTCTCAATATTGCACAAGCATCTGCTTTAGAGGTAAAAAGTATTCTCTATGTAGTATTAGATATAGGATATATAAAAGAAGATAGATTTAATGAATTACAAAAGCTTACAGACGATACAAAAAATCAAATTCTAGGACTTATCCGGTATCTAAAGAGCAGACCCAAAAAATAAATTGAATTTAATATTATTAAGAAAATAGCACTTAATCTTTTCTCATACGAACTTTAACACCTCAACACTCTAGCACCTTAATACTTCAACACTCTAACACTTTACAACCCTAACACTTTAGCACTACTATGAAAGTAATTGACCATATAAAGAACGCAAAAGGTAAAACTCTCTTTTCATTAGAAGTATTGCCTCCATTGAAAGGGGAGAACATACGTACCTTATTCGATCACATGGATCCTTTAATGGAGTTCAAACCACCTTTTGTAGATGTAACCTATCACCGTGAAGAGTTTGTTTATAAAAAACGTGAAAACGGTTTGTTAGAGAAGAGGTCTACCCGTAAAAGACCTGGTACTGTTGCCTTGTGTGCTGCTATTCAAAATCACTATAAGGTTGATACTGTGCCGCATATTATTTGTGGTGGCTTCACCAAAGATGAAACAGAAAATGCATTGATTGATTTACATTTTCTTGGAATTGAGAATGCGTTGGTACTACAAGGCGATGGTATAAAAAACGAAGGACGATTTGTAGCAGATCCTGATGGTCACCGTTATGCCTCTGAACTGTTGCAACAAGTAGTGAACCTTAATCAGGGTAGATACCTGGATGAAGACTTGCTTAATTCAACACCAACAAACTTTTGTATTGGAGTAGCAGGCTATCCTGAAAAGCATTTTGCTGCGCCCAACCTGAAAACAGATTTAAAGTACCTGAAAAATAAAGTTGATTTAGGTGCTGAGTTTATCGTTACACAAATGTTTTTCGATAACAGTAAATACTTTGAATTCGTGAAGCAATGCCGTGAAATAGGTATTACCGTGCCGATCATTCCAGGTATTAAGCCCATCACAACAAAAGCGCAGACCAGCATTCTACCTACCATTTTTTATATTGATTTGCCAGAAGAACTTTCAGACGCAGTAGATAAATGCAAAGACAATGCGGCCGTTAAACAAGTGGGGATTGAATGGACAGTAAAACAAAGCAAGGAGTTAATGAAAGCGGGTGTGCCTTCATTGCACTTTTATTCCATGGGTAAGTCAGATCCTATTTATAGGATCGCTAAAGAATTATTTTAAGATGACTTGTGGGACTCACCTGAGTGACTGACCGCGTTGAGTGATTTACTAACCTCGTCCAGAATATCATTCAGTTCGTCAGCGTTGGCTTTAAGCATGGGGAGAAACTCCTTAATATGCTTCTCCTTGTCTTCTTCCAGTTGAATTAAGTTTAGCAGGCCGAGAATGCGTGCCAACGGACTTCTTACTTTATGTGCGTTAATGTTGGCGTATTCAGTAAATAATTTTTCGTGCTCTAACACCTTCTTAGTTCTTTGCACAATAAGTTTTTCAAGATTGTTGTTGATACTTTCTATCTCTTCCTTCTGAAGCTTAACCTCTTCATTTTGTTTCCGCAGGGAGTCCTGCGATTTCTGATAACTTCTTTTAAAAATGTAGAGAATAAACAATAATCCGAATCCGGTTACAAATGTATTCCAGTACAAGGGGAAGTCTGAGTCAATAACAATAAGTGGTTGCATCCTTAACAATTGATACTGTACCCATAAATAGCTTCCCATACTGAAAATAAAAAGCGATATGTAATGTTTCTTGGATTCAAAAAACATCATGGGTAGAACACAAATCAAAAATAAGAGATAATCGAAACCACCAGATTTTCCATGGATAATACTTGCCATCACTTGCAGCCCCGTGGTTAATAAAAAGAAGATATAACGGGCTGTCTTAAAATGTCCTTTTAGATGAAGAAATATCAGGGCGATGAATACGAAAAACTCAACCAGGCATATAAATAAGGGCCAACGTGGTTCGATTGTACTGAGTGTTCCAGCAATGACAATCAGGTCGAATAATGCTAAGATCAGAAGTACATTAAAACCCTTATAGACGTTGTTCTCGTCATCGTTTAAGCCCTCGAATCTTGAAAATCCAGACCAGTTTAACTTCATTTACACAAAGGTATATATTTCGTGTAAGGAAGTGATTCTGAAAAGATAGAATCAGCCGTTAAAACTTACTTTGTAAACTGTTTGGCGACTATTAAATCCTTGCTTCCTGCCGTGTACTGATAGAAACCACTGCCTGATTTTACGCCTTTATGTCCTGCTTGTACCATGTTTACCAATAGGGGGCAGGGTGCGTATTTAGGATTACCAAAGCCATCATGTAAAACCCTTAGAATAGATAAACAAACATCTAGTCCTATAAAGTCGGCCAATTGTAAAGGCCCCATCGGGTGTGCCATACCCAATTTCATCACGGTATCAATCTCTTCAACACCTGCTACACCTTCGTACAATGAATAAATGGCCTCATTGATCATGGGCATTAAAATGCGATTGGCAACAAAGCCAGGATAGTCATTCACTTCAACAGGTACTTTTTGAAGTTTCTTCGACATCTCCATGATGGTGTTAGTTACCTCATCGCTGGTATTATATCCTCTGATTACCTCTACCAATTTCATCACAGGCACAGGGTTCATAAAGTGCATGCCTATTACCTTATCAGCGCGTTTGGTAACAGAGGCTATTTTAGTAATTGAAATTGAAGAAGTGTTGGTACTTAGAATCGCCTCAGGCTTTGCATAGCTATCCATTTCCTTAAAGATGTTAAGCTTCAATTCAACATTTTCAGTGGCAGCCTCAACAACTAAATCAGCATGAGCGACACCTTCCTTTAGCTGCGTGAAAATCTTGATGTTTTGCAGGGTTTGCTTTTTGCCCTCTTCTGTTAAGGTTTGCTTAGCCACTTGTCGGTCCAGATTCTTTTCAATGGTAGCAAGTGCTTTTTTAAGGGCATCCTCAGAAATATCTATTAAGGCGACAGAAAAGCCATATTGCGCAAAAACATGCGCAATGCCATTCCCCATGGTACCAGATCCGATAACTGCAATATTCTTCATAAATTCGGGCTTACATCGTTTGCGAGCGCAAATATAAAGGATAAGCTGTGTCAGAAAAATCAAGAATCAGAAACTTATCAACGAGGTATCTGGAGTTTTACAGGTATGGTTTTGTAGTAATACTTACTGCTTTTGCAGGCCTTCTGCTTGTTCAGTCCATTGACGATTTTAGGAGCCGTGGATTCTTCCCCTCGCTCTATTTTCCAGTGGTGTGGGGTTTTATGATTTACACCTGGTTTAAGGCACACATAAAGGTTTATAAGGTAGAATTTGATGATGAGTACCTATATGTGTTAAAAAGAACAGGAGATGTTTTAATGCCTCTGGAAAATATCAAGGATATAGAAATGAAAACACTGGGAGGAATGTGGCGTGTTGAGTTGTATTATGCAGATATCCTGGGCAATCATTTTTACTTTAAGCCTTCTTTACTTTATCCGCTCAATTATAAAAGCAAAGACAAACTTGTCAATTTACTCTGGGAGAAAATTGAACTGGCTAAACAAAGGAGGCCACGTATTCAGACAAATGCTTTACACAGCTAGGCGTTTCCGCGCAAATGAGGCAAAGTTTTTTCACCTGCTTTTGCTGTGATGGCCAACTTCATGATATCCGTAGGGGTTTCGCAAAAGATGGCTCGTTTATTATAGATAGCAATGGGCGCCTTTAACAATTGTGGATTCCTGGCCAACACTTCCAACCAACCTTCCATCGTATATGTGTTCTGACCAACCTTAGATGCATAGTCAGGATGCGATTTATCCAGCAGCTCAGCAGGACTAATACCCAGCATGGTTACAACCTCTATCCAATAGGTAGGAATCAGTTTTTCATGTAAGGCGTCAATTTCATTAATGTTGCTACAGATATCCTTGGCCATGGCTTTTGTTTGCTTGCCACTATTGCTTTGCGGATTGTAGAGTAGAAAAAGCTCATTTGGATGGAATTGCATAGACTTCTCTGGTTTAACTATTGGGAAGTTAACCAAAAAATGCCTGCCATACAATGTTTAAAATGGTGATCTACTTGATATAGATCTCCTTGGAATAACCCAGGGCGTTAAAGCGGATTTCAAGTTGCAGTTGAACGGAATCTGCGTTAGCACAAGCTGGTGCCGGGTTTATGTGGTAATAATAGAACTTCTGGTTGCGTTCATAAAGTTCATTATTATCTGGCCTGCCCAGCAAGGTAACTATCTGCGTCTCCCTTAATGCCAGCAATTTATCTTGTTGTGCCTCTAATGAGGCAAGCATTTCTTTTCTATTGCCATTGCAGGCATAGCGATCGTTTTTCCAAAGCTCAGTATCCAGGTTTTCTAATTGGGGTGTTGATTTGCTACATGCCATCAATAAAAGCACACTAAGCAGCACGAAGAACCTTCTCATTTTTAAAAATTGTTTTAAACCAAAGTACTGATATGATCATGTATGCCGCAGCAACCAGGTAAAGCCAGTATGATGCACTTGTTTGATAGGTGAGTGCGGTAAGCAGTAAAGGATAAGAAATGATTCGGAACCATTCTGTATAATAAGCCCAGTTTTTTTTCTCGAAAAGAACACCACAGTTTACAACAGTAATCGTAATCAGCATGGAGATAAAAATCTTTTCAGGCATGCTAAATGCTGTTTGTTTAAATAAGAAAAGTGCCGTTCCACCTAGGCACAAAATGTATTGAAACAGTACGTATACATTTAAGAGCATCGGGGCCGGTGTATCATACTTCTTGTATGTTTTTTCATCTACTTCAGGTACTGCACGCTGTCCACCCAAATAACTGGGCAACCAGCCTGGTTTGCTAAAGATATAACGGATCTTATCAGACCACTTCGGAATCATTTTCAGATCACGACTCATATCTACATAATGACTGAAATTGGCGAATACAGGATTCCAACTGTTAATTGGTTTTGTAATACCGTAGGTTGGATGTTCTTCCTCTTCCTGAAAGGTGCCAAACATTCTGTCCCAAATAATAAGAGAACCTGCATGATTCTTATCAATGTATTTTGGATTTCTGCCATGGTGTACTCTATGATGGGAGGGGGTGTTGAAAATGAATTCTATCCACCGGGGCAATTTCTTAATGGCTTCTGTATGAATCCAGAATTGATATAAGGTATTCAAGGCGGTGATCAATACAAAATCAGTAGTATTAAAACCAATAAAGGCAATGGGTAGGCTGAAAGCAAAAGTCCAGACAATCTGTAAAGAACTTTGTCGTAAGGCAACGGATAGATTATAATCTTCACTTTGATGATGCACAACATGTCCTCCCCAAAACAAATTTACTTCATGGCTCATGCGGTGTGCCCAGTAGTAGGCGAGATCCACCAATAATACGAGCGCTAACCAGTAGATCCAGGTGCGTTCTAAAGTGAAAAAAGCAAAGTTCTCAAAGAGAACTTGATAAACACCAACAGCAAGTATTTTCAGAAATAAACCCGATAACTGAGAAGTAATGCCGCAGCTCAGGTTGGCAATGGCATCCGGCAATCTGTAAAAGTCTTTATGACTGATTCGCTCCACCACCAACTCTATGCCTATCAGCACAAAAAAGATAGGTATAGACAGTACTATCGGGTTGATATCCATGATAAAAAACCATTTTCTTATTGAGCTGTTAAAATACAGTATTTATTTTCATTTTTGCGCCTCAATAACCCGCACATGGCAGTAAAAATATTTCGTTCAGTTTGGTTTTTATCAGTTTTGGCGATTTTGTTCGTGCTATTGTACCAATATGCTGCCTGGCCAGAAACAATAGTTGTAGGACAGGGAGAAGTTAATTTTATCAGCCTTTCGAGAGATAATTTTTTCTATATGTGCATGGCGCTACTGGCTTTTGTAAACGTAACGGTTTACATCGCGCGGAATTTCGCTAAAAAATCCGAAGAATTTCAAGCCTGGTTTTATGGCTTTATCGCCATTATTAACTTCTTTTTGGTCATTGCCTTAAGCTTTATCAGCCTTTTTAACAGCAATGAGGACTTCCGTTTTGGCCAAATCGGTTTCATAATTTACGGATCTTTAATTTTAGTCTTTTCATGGATCGTAGGGGGGCTTTTATACTGGTTTGTTCGTAAACGTTTACAAGCTGCTTAGCGCGAAGTTTCTATTAATCAACGCCTTACCTCTTTTTTCGGACCATTCTGCCTGTGGGTTGGATACATTGCTCAGCCAGCATAACTGCACTGGAAGTCCTTTGGAATAGTAAAATATTGACACTAATTGACAAAGACTTTTTTGTCAATACTTTCTCACTGCGATAAATACTATAAATTCGCGCTTTGCTAGCAGTAGCATTTTTTTTAACCTTATTCTTTTCTATGGCTAAAACTCCGGATGTATTTGAATACAACGAGTCGAGCATAAAATCGCTTGACTGGCGTGAACACATTCGCTTAAGACCCGGTATGTATATCGGTAAATTGGGCGATGGTTCTGCAAAAGACGATGGTATTTATGTGTTGGTGAAAGAGGTTGTTGATAACTGCATCGATGAACACATGATGGGTTACGGTAAAAACATCGACATCACCATTACCGACTCTAAAGTAACCGTACGCGATTATGGACGAGGTATACCGTTGGGTAAAGTGGTAGACGTGGTTTCCAAAATAAATACGGGTGCCAAATATGATTCAGGAGCATTCCAGAAATCTGTTGGTTTAAATGGTGTGGGTACTAAAGCAGTTAATGCTCTGTCCAACTATTTTAAAGTACAAGCATTTCGCGATGGACAAACCAAGCTTGCGGAATTCAAAAAAGGTGTACTTACAGCCGATCCTAAACCAGGTAAGACAGACGAAAAGAATGGAACATTGGTGGTGTTTGAACCTGACAATGCCATGTTTAAAAACTATCACTTCATTCCGGAATACCTGGATGATTTGATGTGGAATTACGCCTTTCTGAACGCAGGCTTAACCATTAACTACAACGGCAACAAGTTCTTCTCGAAAGACGGTCTACTTGACTTATTAAAACAAAAGACAGAGCCTGAAGAATTACGTTACCCGATCATTCACTTCAAAGGCAATGATATTGAGGTGGCTTTAACGCACGGCAATCAATACGGTGAAGAATACTATTCGTTTGTTAACGGACAGAACACCACACAAGGTGGTACACACTTAGCGGCTTTCCGCGAAGGTGTAGTAAAGGCTGTGCGCGATTACTATAAAAAAGACTTTGATGCGGCAGATATTCGTGCGTCCATTATCGGGGCCATTGCGATAAGGGTGCAAGAACCGGTTTTTGAATCGCAGACAAAAACGAAATTAGGTTCAATCAGTACTTCACCAGAAGGCGGTGTAACTATTAAGAATTTCGTGGGCGATTTCGTTTCCAAAGAACTGGAAATCTACCTGCACAAAAACCCGATTATTGCAGAATCGCTGTTGAAGCGTATCATGCAGTCTGAGCGTGAGCGTAAAGAGATTGCCGGTATTAAAAAACTGGCAAACGAAAGAGCCAAGAAAGCCAACCTGCATAACCGAAAGCTAAGAGACTGCCGTTTTCATTTAGATGAAAAACATGAGAAAGGACAAGACTCCATGATTTTCATTACTGAGGGTGACTCGGCCAGTGGTTCTATTACCAAGTCGCGCAACGTAGAAATTCAGGCTGTATTTAGTTTGCGTGGTAAGCCACTGAACTGCTACGGACTCACTAAAAAAGTAGTGTACGAGAACGAAGAATTCAATCTTTTGCAACATGCCTTGAATATTGAAGATGGCATGGATGGTTTGCGTTATGACAAAGTGATTATTGCTACCGATGCCGATGTGGATGGTATGCACATTCGTTTGTTGCTCATGACATTCTTCCTTCAATTCTTCCCTGACCTGGTAAAGGCAGGGCACGTTTTCATTCTTGAAACACCACTTTTCCGGGTACGGAATAAAAAGGAAACCATTTACTGCTATAGTGAGGAAGAGAAACAGGCCGCAGTAAATAAACTCGGCAGTAAGCCAGAAATCACGCGTTTCAAGGGTTTGGGAGAAATTTCACCAGATGAATTTGGAAAATTTATTGGCGAGAATATCCGCTTGCAACCTGTACTGCTCCACAAAGACAGTCACTTACAAAAAGTGCTCGAGTTTTATATGGGTAAGAACACACCTAACCGCCAGGAATTTATTATTGGAAACCTGCGCATAGAACTCGATAAAGTAGAGAATACCAAAGAAGAGGAAATTGTAGAAGAGACATAAGACAGTAAAAATCTAGACACAAGACATTAGACGTTAGACTTAAGACTAAGTCAAGTCTAAAATCTAATGTCTTACTACTTAAGTCTAAATCATTTAATATGAGTAAGAAAAAGGAAATTAAGAATATCACACCCGCAGTTAACTCCGCAGCCGAACAGGCCGATGGTATTAACCTTTCCATTGGTGTGGACGGTCTTTATCAAAACTGGTTTTTGGATTATGCCTCGTACGTAATTCTTGAACGCGCAGTGCCCCGCATTGAAGATGGTCTTAAGCCAGTGCAGCGAAGAATCATGCACTCGCTTAAAGAAATGGATGACGGACGTTTTAATAAAGTAGCAAACGTTATCGGTAACACCATGCAATATCACCCACACGGTGATGCTGCCATCGGGGAAGCCATCGTTAATATTGGTCAGAAAGATATATTGATAGAAACCCAGGGTAACTGGGGCGATGTACGCACAGGAGATGGTGCAGCGGCACCACGTTACATTGAAGCCAGACTCTCAAAATTTGCCCTGGATGTAGTTTACAACGCACAGACTACTGAATGGCAATTATCCTATGATGGCCGTAAAAGAGAACCGGTAACTCTTCCGGTTAAATTTCCACTTTTATTAGCGCAAGGTGTAGAAGGTATTGCAGTAGGTCTTTCTACTAAAATTCTGCCACACAACTTTGTAGAGTTGATCAAGGCTTCCATCGATATTCTTAAAGAAAAGAAGCCAAAAATCTATCCTGATTTTCCTACCGGTGGTATTGCTGATTTTTCAGAATACAACCAAGGTTTGCGCGGTGGTAAAATCAAGGTGCGCGCCAAGATTGAAGTGCTTGATAAAAAAACACTTGTGATCAAAGAAATTCCTTTTGCCACGACCACAACCTCCATCATGGAGTCTATTGTAAAGGCGAGTGAGAAGGGGCAAATCAAGGTAAAGCAGGTAGTAGACAATACAGCACAAGATGTAGAGATACAAATTCACTTACAGGCAGGTCAGTCACCTGAGGTGTCTATTGACGCATTATACGCTTTCACGGATTGCGAGATTTCGATTTCACCGAATGCCTGTGTAATTATTGAGGACAAGCCGACTTTCATGCCGGTAAATGAAATCCTCAAATACAACACGCACCAGACTGTTCAGTTACTGAAACAGGAGTTGCAGATCAGACGAGATGAGTTGATGGAGAAAATCCTTTTCTCTTCATTGGAGAAGATATTCATCGAAAAACGTATTTATCGCAACATTGAAGAGTGCGAAACATTCGAAGAAGTAATCACCACAATTGATAAAGGTTTAAAACCTTATAAAAAACAATTCTATCGCGAGATTACCAGAGAGGATATCCTTCGCCTGACGGAGATCAGAATTAAACGTATTTCTAAATTCGACTCCTTCAAGGCAGATGAATTGTTGAAGGACCTTGAAAAGGAATTAAAACAAACACTGAATCACTTAAAGCATTTAACAGAATATGCCATTGCCTACTACCAGAACTTATTGGATAAATATGGTAAAGGACGTGAGCGCAAAACAGAGATCAAGAGCTTCCAGTCAGTAACAGCAGTAGAAGTAATTGCCAACAACCAGAAGTTGTATGTAAATAGAGAAGATGGTTTCATAGGCTGGGGTCTGAAGAAAGACGAATACATTTGCGATTGCTCTGAATTAGATGATGTGATTGTGGTGCGTAAGGATGGTAAAGCCAAAGTATCCCGCATACAGGAGAAAGTATTTATGGGTAAAGATATCCTCTATGTGGGTATCTGGAAGAAAGGTGACGACAGGATGATCTATAACGTAATCTACACCGATGGTAAAACAGGTGTAAGTTTCGCTAAACGTTTTGCCATACCTGGTGTAACCCGCGATAAAGAGTACCCGATTGCTACAGATGAAAAGAATTCGAAGATTCACTATGTAAGTGGCAACCCTAATGGTGAAGCTGAAACAGTAGAAGTGAAATTATCACAAGCGAGTACAGCACGTAAAAAGATATTTGAGTATGACTTTTCAGAGTTAGAAGTGAAAGGTCGTGCTGTGAAAGGTAACACGATTACGAAGTATCCTATCAGAAGAGTTGACTTCTTAAAAGCCGGAGGCTCTACTTTGAGTAAGCTTAACCTCTGGTATGACGAAGCATCAGGCCGTATCAATAAAGATGAACGTGGTAAGTATATAGGTAAGTTTGATGGTGATGATCAAATCATTGCCTTCATGCGCAACGGTTCTTACAAGATCACTAATTACGATCTGACTAACCGTTACGAACCGGAGAAAACCTTGCACCTGGAGAAATTCAATCCTAAGAAAATTATTTCTGCCGTTTATGTTGATGGTGAAAGTAAGCAATACATGGCGAAGCGTTTCATGATTGAAACCAGTACAGCAGATAAAGAGTTTGGCTTTATTTCAGAAGGTATTGGCTCGCGCCTGGTATTGATTACAACCTCAGAAACACCAGAAATTGAAGTGGAGGAAATCAGGAGCAAAGACAAGGGTAAAGTGAGCGAAGTGGTGAACCTGGAAGAGATTGTTGATGTAAAGGGCTGGAAGGCACTTGGCAATAAACTATCTCAGTATAAGGTAACCAAGGTTTCTTTACTAGAAGAGCCTGAGGAGGTTGCACCGCAAGAAGATGATGAGACTACTGATGATGATCAGTCGTCAAAAAAAAAACAGAACCTGAAGCAAGCACCGTTATCGAAGAAGACGGGCAAGTCAGCCTCTTCGGTGGCCCGCCCAGGCAAGAAAGTAGCGAAGGCCGCGAGCAAGCGCCCAGCCACCAGCAAAAAGGCGAGCCCATCAAAAAAATCAAAGTCGAGCAAAAAGACCTCTTCGGTGAAAGCAACAAAAGCAAAACCAAAGAAAGTCGAGAAGAAGACTTCGAAGAAAAGCGTGAAAGCTCAAGTGAAAACAAAGACCAAAACGAAACCGAAGAAACGCTAGACAATGGTACTTCTCAGTCAAATGAGAAAGACGATAAAGATGATAAAGCCTTTGGGGTAGGCGAGTCTACGGAGTGGAAGTTTTAAAGTCCTATTATAAAAGACAAGCAAGTTATTTGCTTGTCTTTTGCTTTACATGCATATTGAGTATCCTAAACTGAATAGCATGAATCCATACCTGGCAGAATTTTTTGGCACGCTACTACTTATTTTATTAGGCGATGGGGTAGTAGCCGCTGTTATTCTTAAACACACGAAGTCTGAGAATGCCGGATGGTTCACCATTGTTATAGGTTGGGGTCTGGCGGTTACCTTGGCTATCTATGCAGTGGGTGCGCACAGTGGTGCACACCTTAATCCCGCAGTAAGCATAGCGTTGGCCTTTCAGGGAAGTTTTCCCTGGCAGGAGGTACCTGCCTATTGCATTTCTCAATTGCTGGGAGCCTTTAGCGGTGGTGTATTGGTTTGGCTTTTCTACTTTCCTTTTTGGAGAAAGACAGAGAGTACTGAGGTTAAACTGGCCGTGTTTTGTACGGCACCAGCCATTCGTTCCCCGCTCAGCAATTTATTTAATGAAGTACTGGCCACAGCTGTTTTGGTATTGGCCATCTTGTTTATAGGGGCTAATACTTTTACAGAAGGACTCAATCCCCTCGTTGTGGGCTTACTGATTATTTCAATTGGTTTAAGCTTGGGAGGTACTACAGGCTTTGCCATTAATCCGGCACGCGACCTTGGGCCGCGCATAGCACATTTTCTTTTACCGATTCACGGCAAGGGCTCATCCGATTGGTCTTATGCCTGGATACCGGTTGTCGGGCCTGCCATAGGAGGTCTATTAGGGGCCTGGATATTCCAGCTACTTTTCTAATATCTGCCTATGATGATTGTTGATGAATAACTATTAACTTATCATCACAATGTCATTCTCCTTACATCAACGAAATTCAGTTTTAAAGCAAGCGCAAAGCGAAACCTTTGACCTGCTGATCATTGGCGGTGGCATAACAGGTGTTGGTATTGCTTTAGACGCGGCCTCCCGTGGGTTAAAAACGGTGCTGGTAGAAAAAAATGACTTCGCCTATGGCACGAGCAGTCGTTCTACAAAGCTGATTCATGGGGGCTTGCGCTATTTAAAACAATTTGAATTCGCGTTGGTGAAAGAAGTAGGGAGTGAACGGGCAGTTGTTCACAGACTTGCTCCACATCTTGTGCTGCCCGAAAAAATGTTGCTGCCCTTGCGCGAAGGCAGAGGCTTTGGCAGTCTGTTAACTTCTTTTGGATTATGGTTATACGATTGGCTGGCAGGTGTTAAACAAGCGGACAGAAGAAGAATGCTGACACGCAAACAAACGCTCAGAGCCGAGCCCTTATTGAAAAAAGATGGTGTAAAAGGTGGGGGACTTTATGCAGAGTACAGAACTGACGATGCTCGCCTAACCATTGAAATTGCCAAGACTGCCCATCAACAAGGTGCCGTGCTTTTGACTTATGCACAAGTTGAAAATTTTATTTATAAAGATGGTAGAGTTGAAGGAGTTCAGGTGACTGATTTGCAAACCAACACCACACTAAGTATTAAAGCCAGGGTAGTTGTAAATGCTACAGGCCCCTGGGTAGATACGTTGCGGGTGCTGGATGGATCAAAACAAGGTAAGACACTTCACCTGACTAAAGGTGTTCATATCGTGGTGGCCTATCAACGCTTTCCAATAAAACAAGCTGTGTATTTTGATGTAGCCGATGGCAGGATGATTTTTGCCATCCCGCGAGGCAGAACAACCTATATCGGTACTACAGATACGGATTATCATGCCGATATCGATGCTGTGCGTGTTACTCCGGCTGATGTTAACTATTTACTCAATGCAGTAAATGAAAGTTTTCCACATGTAATGCTAAGCGAAAGAGATGTGGAGTCGAGTTGGGCAGGACTAAGGCCATTGATTCATGAAGAAGGTAAATCAGCTTCTGAGTTATCAAGGAAGGATGAAATTTTTGAAGCTGCTTCCGGCTTATTATCCATCGCAGGAGGCAAACTTACGGGTTACCGCAAAATGGCCGAACGTGTGGTTGATCTTGTTCAGAAGAAATATTTTGCTGATCGTAAGTTAAAGGTATGCCAAACAAAGCAACTCAAACTTACCGGAGCTGATTTTAAAAATATGCGCAAACTTAGATTGTATCTGAGAACAATGCGTAAAGATTTTCAACAAATTGGTTTATCGCCCTACTATGCAGATTACTGTGTACATCTTTATGGGAAACAAAGTGACGAAATTTTGATACAAACAAAGCACTTAATTAAGCAAGGTAAAGGCAGTGAAGAGAGTTTGCTTCAGGCAGAACTGGATTTTACCATGCAACATGAACTGGTATTGAATGCCAGCGATTTTTTTGTAAGAAGAACAGGTATGCTGTTTTTTGATATGGATAGGGTACTTCAATATAAAATCTGGGTGCTCAAATATTTTAAAGATCAATTTAACTGGAGTTTAGAAAAAATGGAACAAGAAGAAGCATTTATCAATAAGCTTATTACAGAAGCAAGACACTTTCACTAGACTATGGCATCAAAGTATATTATTGCCCTCGATCAGGGTACAACAAGTTCACGTGCAGTCTTATTTGATGAACAGGGGGAGATCAAAGGAATTGCGCAAAGGGAATTTACACAAATTTTTCCACAATCAGGTTGGGTTGAACATGATACGCAAGAAATCCTGAAAACACAACTGACCGTACTGAGTCAATTGATCAAAGAGCAGGGTATTTCGGAGAAAGAAATTGTAGCCCTGGGTATTACCAATCAGCGAGAGACCACTGTGGTATGGGATCGCAAAACAGGAATACCCGTTTATAATGCCATCGTATGGCAAGACAAGCGCACAGCTTATATATGTGAAGAATTAAAACAGCAAGGACTCGAAGATTATGTTCGCAAGCATACAGGGCTTGTGATAGACTCTTATTTTTCGGCTACAAAAGTAAAGTGGATTTTAGATCATGTTGCAGGTGCAAGAGAGAAAGCAAATAGGGGTGAGTTGATATTTGGTACCATAGATACCTGGTTGCTTTGGAATATGACCGAAGGGAAGGTGCATGCAACCGATGTTACCAATGCTTCGCGTACGATGTTGTATAACATAAAAAACCTGCAATGGGATGAGAAGCTTTTGAAAGCATTAAACATTCCACAGACAATGTTGCCTGAAGTTAAACCGTCTGCACATACATTTGGCAGTACTAAAGTGAATGGTGTAAGTATTAATATTTGTGGCATAGCGGGCGATCAGCAGGCAGCGCTGTTTGGACAGGCGTGTTTTGAACCAGGCATGGCTAAAAATACGTATGGAACTGGTTGCTTTATGTTGATGAATACCGGTACAACACTGCAACTTTCCAAGCATGGTTTATTAACAACCATTGCCTGGTCGCTGGATGGAAAAGTAGAATATGCCCTGGAAGGTAGTGTTTTCATAGCGGGTGCAGCTGTGCAATGGTTACGCGACAGCTTGCATTTAATCGATCAGTCAAAAGATTCAGAATACTTTGCTTCTAAGGCACTCGGCTCTAACGATGTGTATGTAGTTCCCGCTTTCGCTGGCTTAGGCGCTCCTTATTGGGATATGTATGCCCGTGGTGCCATCTTCGGGCTTACCCGTGATACCGGAAAGGATCATATTGTAAAAGCAACCTTAGAGTCCCTGGCCTACCAAACTAAAGATGTGTTGACTGCCATGGAGGAGGATGCTGGTATACCCTTAAAAGCGTTGCGCGTAGATGGTGGAGCCTCTGCCAATAATATGCTGATGCAGTTTCAGGCTGATATATTGAATACCCCTGTTGAAAGGCCAACCGTTATTGAGTCTACAGCAACGGGTGCTGCATACCTTGCCGGTATTCAGGCAGGACTTTGGAAAAAGGATCAAATTACCCGCAACAGAAAAATTGAAAGAAGCTTTACCCCGAATATGCAGGAAGACGTGCGGGCTAAACTTTATAAGGGTTGGAAGAAAGCAATTGAACGCACGATGAAATGGATTGATTAAAAACTATCCGCAGTATGTTTGTAATACTGCGGATAGACTTAAAATTACTCTACACTTTTAACATTATCTTTTTTCAGCTCTTCCATTAAGCCATCATATTTAGCTTTAAGGTCTGCGTTGGCAGCGAGTGCTTTTTTAACCTTGTTAAAAGTAGCGGCACCTACATATTCTTTCGCAAGCTTCTGAAAGGCAACATTGATCTCACTTGTACCTTTTGATTTATAATCAGCGATGCCCTTTACAAACGCAATTTCTTCAGGTGTTGCTTTTGCTTCAGTTAATTTGGTTTCATCGCTAATGATTTTTGACAAATCATTATAACGTGCTGCATTCATCACTGTATTATTTTTCACCAGCAGCGTAATGCTATCCATTAATTCAATGGTAAGTTCATTTACCGAATCCATGGCAGTAGCGTATTTGCTCAATTCTTCATCAGTTACGGCAACATCAGTTTGTGCATGGACCTGGATGGCCAATAGAAAAAACAGACAGGAAAACAGGAGTGAAGTCCTCATAATTTTTAGGTTTAGTGAAACAAAACAACAAGCATGTTAAGGCTGCTTGTGAGCCAATGCAACAAAGCCTTTATGAACGGCACCAGTTTTATTATTTTAAGGAATTAGAGAACTTGCTAGTCCTTTATTTTTATTTGAGCGGCTGATAGCGGCTTGTTCATTTTCCCAAGCTTCCCAAAATTTCTTAAGTATTTTAAGGTCTTCATCAATGCAGGGATAAAGCTTTTCTTTTGGTTTCGGAAAATAGCCGGCAGAAAGCTGTACTGTTGTTAAACCACCGGTCCATTCAAAGTGTGCAGGGTCATAAGGATTTCTCCACCGACCTCCCCATCTTAATCCAAGCTTTTCACCTTCAACGCCAATTTTTTTCCAGAGCATTTTATCTTCCCATTGTGCGCTATCATTCACGATTGGCACAACATCACAAGCCAATCCGTACTGGTGTTTTGACTTACCACCTGCCGATCGTGTGTATTTCCTGCCCATACCAAAATACTCCGCTTGCTTGGCACGGGTTCTGTAACTTTCTACAACTGAAACTTGAATTCCTTTCTCTTTACAGTTTTTAATAAGTTGAATAATCTTGTCTCTAAAGTAAGGATGTAGCGCCTCCAGATCAGTAATCATTTGCAGGTCTCCTCTGTTTTTACCAAAGTTATAGTTTTCAGCTATTTGCCATTCTTGCCAGGCATACAGAGTATCGAAGGCCAATATATTGGATACGTTAACCCAATAAGTAGTATCAAAACGTATGGCCTTGTCCTCAAGAATGTTAAGATAGGAATGTTGTCCCACCGCAGTGGCACCATTAAAAAGGAGGTAAAAGAGACTTATAAAGGCTAATCTCACAGTTTAAACTATTATTCGACCCCAAAATTAATAAAATGATATGAATTCATAGATATATAATTATCAGCCTATTAAATGCCACTAATTTGTTTTTTACTTGAATTTTTTTGACTTAATTAAAGCAACCATTTCCTCTTGAAAACGAAGGTCTCTAGCCTACTATTGTTTGCTTTAATGTTGTTAGCATTTATGCTGACCAACTTGACGCATGCTTTTGCACAAGACCTCTCAAAGGATAGCCTTGCCTCAGTGCTGGAGACAAAACTCAGCGATGAACAAAGGGTTGATATTCTGAATACCCTTGCCTACGAGTATTATGATTTTAATGACAGCATAGGATTATCTTATGCAGAAGAGGCGTTGCAACTTTCGTTAGATATTGAATACATGTCAGGTATGCAATACGCATATACCCTTTGTGGCGTGGGCTATTTTACTTTTGGTCATTACCCCAGAGCATTGAAGGCTTTTTATAAATCTGATAGCGTAAGCAGCAAGGGGCGATTAAATTACAGTTTGTATAACCTCATGCTCATGGGCAGAACCCAAGCCGATATTGGTGAGTATGGTGCTGCTGAGAGTACATTTCAACGTGGTTTTGCTTTACTTAAAGAATCGAAAGACAATAGGTATAGTGCCGGTATTTATAAGGGCTATGCAATTCTCAAAACATATCAGTGGGAAAATGAAGAGGCACTTCGCAACCTTCAAATAGCTGAGAAACTTCGCACGGGACAGCCGGAAACTGATAAACAGGATATATACCTAAACTATGCAAGAATATACCTTAACCTTGGGGACTTTGCACAGGCATCGACTTATGTAAATAAGCTTTGTGAACTTACTAAAAATAAGGAAGATCAGTTTCATTCTGGTATGTGCCATTACCTGAGTGCCCTCGTCTACTTTAGACAAAGTAAACTACAACAGGCTTTGACCGAAAGTTTTAAGGTGCTTGAAATGACAAAGGTCTATGATTATCATTTATTAAGAGCGCAGGTTTATACATTGATTGGTGAGATCTACAGCCAGTTATCAGATTATAAATTAGCTTCTGATTTTATTTACAGGGCATTAAGCATTACAGAGAAAGATGGTTTAAAACCAATGACAGCTTCTCTGTACCATGACCTGGCCTGGGTGTATAAAGATCAATCTAATTTTCAGCTTGCACTCGAGTATGCAGATAGATCGCAGGTATTGCGTGAAGCAATGAATGACCAGCGAGGTATGGCATCGTGTCATAATGTAAGAGGTTTGATTTTTCTCCTTCAAAATAGAATCAAGGAATCAATTGAAGAACACACAAAAGCCTTGGTCATCAGGCAGAAAATAAACCATGCGGGTGGTATTTCCGCCTCTTTGTATAACATGAGTCTGGCCTATGAAGCATTGAATATGTTAGACAAAGCGCTGGAATTGCAACTCGAAGCGCTGGCCATCGATAAAACGATAGGCGATAAGCTGAGCCTTGGTATTTCATATAACGGACTGGCAGCACTTTATTTAAAGTTAGGTAGATTATCAGAAGTAGAGAAGGTTCTGGAGCAAGTCAGTTCAATTGCTAAAGAAACAGGCTCAAGACTTTTATTGAAAAACTATTATACCAATTATGCAGATTATTCAGATGCAAAGGGTGATCACAAAACGGCATCTGTCTTTAGAAAAAAGCAACAGGTATTAAGCGATAGTCTTTACTCCGAGAGCAACAGTATGAAGCTGGCTGAGATGCAGGCTTTATACCAGGTAGAGCGTAAAGAACAGGAAATTGAATTACTCTCAAAAGAAAGGGCATTGCAAGCCAATGCATTGGCTTTGCAAGAGGCCAGGTTGCGCAACCAGACTTTTATTATCTCGCTTGGTGTTGTTGTCATTGTATTTGCAGCTGGCTTTATCTTCCTTATGGTACGCACCAATAAAAAACTAACCAAAGCAAAGGTTGATTTAGCTGAGTTAAATGAAGAACTGATGGCACAATCAGAAGAACTTCGCGAATCAAATGAATCGCTTGTTGAACTGAATAACAGGCTGCTGGAGCAGCAAGAAGAAATACAAGCGCAATCAGAGGAGCTGCGGGAATCAAACGATGCACTACTTAAGCTTAATGAAGCACTTCATGAGAAACAGGAGGAGGTACTTACACAAGCGGAAGAACTGAGAGAGGCCAATGAAACGATATCGGACATTAATATAACCCTTGAAGAAAAAGTAGAGGAGCGCACACATCAGCTCAAACAAGCTTACGTAGAGCTGGATACTTTTTTCTATCGGTCATCACATGATTTCAGAAGGCCAATTACCACCTTTATGGGTCTGGCCGAAGTAGCCAGCATTACAGTTAAAGATACTAAAGCGCTGGAATTATTCGATAAGGTGAGGGAAACCGCTGAAAGTCTTGATAAGATGATTCGTAAGCTTCAATCAATAAGCGATGTGGGGGCACAAGAACTTGTTTTGAAGGAGGTGTTGCTGAAAGAAATGATTGATAATATCCTGATTGGGTTTCAGGAAGAATTGGAGAGAAAAAATATTAAAGTATATAATCAGTTTAACAATATCCGATCCTTTGATTCATATCCGGCACTGATCAATGTGATCCTGGCTAATATTATCGAGAACGCAATCCACTTTGCATCACCTGTTAATCCTTTTATTAAAATTTTAGTGGAAGATTATACCGATAAACTGGTAATCTCCGTACAAGATAACGGACAGGGCATACCAGAAGATTATCATGAACGTATTTTTGATATGTATTTCAGAGCCAATGTATCCTCAAAGGGTAATGGGTTAGGTCTTTACATAGTGAAGAAGGCAACTGAAAAATTGAATGCGAGTATCAATTTCACAACCCGCAATAATGAAGGGACAACTTTTTGCGTGGAATTGCCGATTTTGCATTAATACTTTACAATATCATCACTTTTATTTAGCTTAAGTTTTTTCTCAAAGCCCCGTGGTTACACGTTATCTACTCTTGCTTTTACTTTCAGGATGCAGCATAGGTCTTACTGCGCAACCGGCTATTGAAAAACTTAAGTATAAGCTTCAAACCAGCACCAACGATCGGGAAAAGGCTATGCTGTTAAATGAGTTAGCCTCTCAATCATGGGATTACGATTTTGAAGAAGGCTTAAATTATGCAAAACAGTCATATGCCATTGCCACCCGACTTCAAGATCCTGAGCTTCTCGTTCGAAGTCTTACTGACATTGGCTTGTACCATTATTTCAGTGGCAACTATAAAACAGCTAAACAATATTACACAAACGCAATATCAACTACAGGAGGTAATAACTTTGGAGATTACCCTGCCTATACATTCACACGCCTTGGTAATTTGTACAGGGTACAGGGTAGCTATGATTCAGCTGGATATTACTATAAAAAATCGCTGGAGTTATTGAATGGTAAGCAGGCTGAATTTGCACTTTCATCTGTATACCACAATTTGGGATGGCTCAACTATGAGCTTAGTAATTATGCCGAAGCAATGCGCTTAATGCGAAAGTCACTTTCACTTCGGCTCAAAATGCAAGACTCGTTATTGATAGCGGAAGCTTGGAAATTCATAGGTATGACACACAGTGCCTTACTAAATTTTGATTCTGCACAATTCTACCTTACTAAGGTTAATGGATTGGCAACACGCTATGATGATACCGAACTTAAAATTTTTTATTGGGTGAGTATAGGGGAATTGTATACGAAACAAGGGCAAATCCTTGATGCCATCAGCATGTACGAAAAAGCACTGGAAAGTTTAAGTAAGCATAAATTTAAACGTTATGAAGCCATAACATTAAAACGAATAGGCAAAATTTATGACGAATTAGGTGATTATGAAAGAGCCAATAAGCATTTTTTTCAGGCACTTGCTATAGAAGAGCGTCTGGAGAGCAAACATGAAATGGCCAGGACTTACGGACTTATCAGTTGGTGTTTCTATCATCAAGGTAATTACAGTCAGGGCGAGAATTATGCTGGCAGGTCACTCTACCTGATGAAGCAAGTTGGCGACAAGGCTGGAATTGCGTATGCACAGAATTTGTTAGGCTCACTTACATTGGCTCTTAAAAATTTCACCACAGCCATATCCTTTTATGATTCTGCTTTGCAAATTAGAAAAGAATTGGGGCTTACTGTTTACGTGGCCTCAACACTGGAGAATATGGCTTATGTTTATGAAGCAAAGAAGGATTTTAAAAAATCATTGGAGATCCATCAACAAGTCTTATCTATATTTAAAGAGACTGGTTCGAATAGCAGGCTGACGACCACCTACAATAACATTGCTGAGTTAAAATTTATAACAGGTAGCAGAAAAGAAGCGCTTCAATACGTGCTGCAAGCAATTAACAGCAGTCAGCGACTGAGCTTGCCGATCGAACTAAAGCGTGCCTACTTGTTAGGAGGTAAAATTTACAGACAAGAAGGTAATTTCTCGCGTGCAAGCGATTATTTAAATCAATACATAGAAATCAATGACAGTCTCTTTTCAATAGAATCTATTTCAAAAGCAGCTCAGATTCATGCGTTATATGACCTGGAGAAAAAGGAACAACAAATAGAACTTTTAAATCGTGAGAACCAGATTAAAGCAAATGAATTAGAATTACAGGAGTCTAAATTGAAGAATCAGACGTGGGCGCTTATTTTTTCTGCAGTGGCTGGTTTATTGCTGCTTGCAGTGGCAATTACACTTTTCAACTATTATATAAATAAGAAAAAAGCAAATGATAGACTTCAGGCATTAAATACACAAATCAGTGACAAGCAGGAAGAGATTCAACGGCAGGCAGAGGAACTCATTGAATCTAATTCAAGGCTGATTGATGTAAACCATGATCTGCAGCAAAAACAAGAAGAGATTGAAGCGCAGTCTGAAGAATTGAGAGAAGCAAATGAAGCCATTTTTTTAGCCAATAGTAATTTAGAAAGAAAAGTAGCCGACAGAACAGCAGAGTTGCGCCAGGCTTATTTGGAACTCGACACGTTCTTCTACAGGTCATCGCACGATTTCAGAAGACCATTAACTACTTTTATGGGCCTCGCGGAAGTTGCAAAAATAACGTTAAAAGATCCCAATGCTATTCACCTGTTTGACAAGGTAAAAGAGACTGCTATAAATCTGGATAAGATGTTGCTGAAACTTCAATCCATTAGTGATGTTGGTGTGCAGCAGTTGGCATATAAAGAGGTGTTTTTCAGAGAGTTTGTAGATTCCATTATTACAAGCTATCAGCAAGAAATAAATAAGAAAGGTATTCAGGTGAACGTTACCATTCAAAGAAATGAGCTGTTTTCCTATCCTTCATTGCTAAAGATTATTGTTGAAAATCTCCTGGAAAATGCCATCAACTTTTGTGCACAGGAGCATCCGGTTATTTCCATTAGTGCCAGGCAAGAGTCCGATCGTTATATTTTTCAGATTGAAGATAATGGACAGGGAATAGATCCTGCTTACAAGGAAAGAATCTTTGATATGTATTATCGTGCCAGTCTTGATTCAAAAGGGAATGGCCTTGGCCTTTATATTGTTAAAAAAGCTGTAGATAAGCTCGGTGGAAACATTCGTGTAGAAAGCCAGCTTACCAAAGGAACAAGCTTTCAGATTGATGTTCCTAATCAGAAACAGTAACAAAATTTAACACTGACTAAAATCATTTCTTTAAAAGATGGAACTCATATACCGAGAGATCGTTAGTAGTTATATTAGTTACAAGTAATTAGCGATGTAATTCGCATAAACGATCAAACACAAATATTTTTTTAACCTTAATATTATTTTATGAAACTGATTATTGAGTCTCCCAGATTAGATTTAAGAGAATCTACAGAAGAAGTTGTTGAGCAAAAGTTTAGAAAATTAGAAAAGCTGTTTGATAGAATTGAAAAATGCGAAGTTGTCATTAAGAAAGAGCCAAAGGGCATCATTGATAAATTTTTCGTAGAAGCCAAATTGTTTGTACCCGGAAATGTACTCTTCGCAAAGGAAACCGGTGATAGTTTTGAAGCCGCAGCGAATGAAGTAGCATTGGATTTAGAAAGTCAATTAAGAAAACACAAAGATAAGTTGTATGAAAAACGTTAAATAAAATGAAAACAACCATGCCTGCATCGGAAAAGCGGTTTTTGGTTTCTGTTGCTGAAAATCTGCTGACTGTACAACAAGAGATTGATGAACTTATGCTTCAATTGGCATTAGGTAAAGCGGAAGCTAAAGATAAGTTTCAGGAGCTAAAGAAAGATTTTAAAGCTTCTATGGCTTCACTTAAGCTACAAATCCTTTCTTTTAATGGATCAGGCCTAACTAAAAAAACACGCGATGCCATTGATCAATTAGAGGCAGCGCTGGAGAAGCCTGAAACCGGTAATTTAGTCGATTTTGATGCGCAACGAACGAAACTGTTGGCCTTGGTTGAAACCGTTCAGCATGATGTGGAACGTTGGTTAAGTGATAAACGTTTATCGCATGAGTTTATTAACGAATTTGAAAAATTTAAACTGAAGCTCGAAATTCTAAAGTTGAAATTTGCCTTGAAGAAGTTTGAAGTGAAAGATAGTGTTCGTGACTATTTTAAAAGTTCTTCCAGTGTATTACAAAAAGTAAAGGAGCAGGCTGAAGAGGTAATAAATGATGGTGAAGATGCATGGCTAAAAGCAAAACAGACCATACATGATAACTACAAATCGTTAAGGAAAGCTCTTCATTAAAAGAGAATAGATCCCTGAAAATTATTGCTGTTGATGACGGTCTTGGTTTTCAGGGATTTATTGTTTCCTGACCAGCCAACAGCGATAACAAACGCATAGAAGGATGCCGATCGGCAATTAGCTTTAATATGGCCAGAAAGGGTACGAAAAGAATCATACCTGAAACACCCCAGAATATTCCTCCCAAGGTAATAGCCAGTATAGTGGCCATGGGATTTATGCTCAATCGGTTACTTACCGCTAGTGGGAAAATAATATTGGCTTCCATGTATTGCACTATCATAAAAATGATAACTACACCTAATGGATACCAGATTGAATTAAAGGTGACCCAGGCCATGCCTATGGGTAGGAGTGAACCGATGATAATGCCTACATACGGAATAAAAGTAAGTATAGAGGTAACAAATCCAAAGAAAAAAGCATGCGGTATGCCTAACATAAGTAGTCCCAGACTATTGAGTAGGCCGACAATCAGGTAAACAATAGCCATGCCTTTAATAAAATTGTAATAGGCGTCTACAGATAAATAAAGTATTCTTTTTGTCTCTTCTTTTTTCTCACCGGGAAAAATATACGCGATAGCTTGTATCTGCAGATTCCTGTAATAAAGAAACAAGGCTGCATAAACCGGTATTAGAATAAGTATTACACTTGAATGAACAGAGGCGGATAAAGTATTTTTAATAAGAGAAAAAAGGTATGTTACAGATCCATTACTGATTTCATTAAACCATAGATCCTGTTGTTCTTTTGTAATAGCATATTTTTCTATAAAGAATAAACTGCTGTCTGCAATAAAGACTTGGAGCTTTGCCTGAATAGCCGGCCACTCATTTATGAATAGTGTTAATTGGTAGGTCATAAGAAGAACCACGCTGACAATAAGCAAGAGCAGCAGCAACAGCCCTATAAGAATGGCCACGCATTTGCTTAAACCCTTATACTCTAACCAACGGCAAAGCGGAAAAAGAATAAAACTAATCAAGAGTGCGTAGCTGATTGGAATAAACAGATCTCTTCCAAAGTAAAGTATTAGCGAACCGTATACGACATATTGTAAAATGAGCAATTGCTTATTTTGTGTTTTAATCTCCTTATCTACTCTTTTAAAATAATGGCTCATTGGGTTGTTGGTTATATGCTGTCAAGATACTAAAAACCGAAAAGTAGCCAGGTTAGCTTAAGCAGTGATTCAGCTGACAATTATCATATTTTAAACTAAGCGCTATCAGTATTTTACTCTGGTCTTCCGTGCAACTTTAATTGTGTGAAACACAGATGCCATGCGAGATTTCAACAGTAAATTTTTTGAGCAAACAGGTGAACTTACACGCTTCGCCATGCGCTTTTTTTCGCAGGGTCTGAAGCCTCGTTATGAATGGAAAGAGTTTTTGAGACAATGTTATTGGATAGGGTATAAGTCACTTACATTGGTGGCCATCACCGCCTTCATTATGGGTTTGGTCTTAACCATTCAATCAAGACCAACGCTGGTTGAATTCGGAGCGGAAGCCATGTTGCCTTCAATGGTATCTGTTTCTTTAATAAGGGAAATTTCTCCTGTCATCACAGCCTTGATTTGCGCAGGTAAAATTGGTTCTGGTATGGGGGCAGAGCTGGGTTCAATGCGGGTGACCGAGCAGATTGATGCTATGGAAGTGTCGGGTACTAATCCCTTTAAATATTTAGTAGTAACAAGAATTGCCGCAGCTACTTTAATGTTGCCTGTATTGGTGAATCTTTCCAATGCGATTTCACTATATGGTAGTTATCTTGGTGTGAATATTAGGGGCAATGTCAGCTGGAGTTTATACTGGACGCAGGTGTATGATGTGCTGAACTTTGGTGATTTGGTGCCCTCTTTGATCAAAACTTTTTTCTTCGGCTTTGCTATTGGCCTGGTTGGTTGCTTTAAAGGCTACTATTCAAAAAAAGGTACTGAAGGAGTAGGGCGTTCAGCCAATGAGGCCGTTGTGGTCGCTTCACTGCTGGTCTTCATCATCGATCTACTTGCTGTGCAAATAACTGATTTGTTAGGGCTCACCTGAGGTATATGGACAAGCAGATCGTTATAGACGTTGATCACATATATAAATCATTTGGTAATAACCATGTACTGAAAGATTTTAGTATGCGTGTAGGGCGAGGTGAAAATATTGCAGTGTTAGGCAAATCAGGTTCAGGAAAATCTGTACTAATAAAGTGCATTATTCGCTTAAATGAACCTGATCATGGCAGTATAAAATTACTGGGTACAGATGTGCTTAATCTTGATCATGAAGGTCTTGACGAATTGAGGTCAAGGGTCGGATTTCTGTTTCAGAGCAACGCCTTGTATGATTCAATGACTGTAAGAGAAAACCTGGAGTTTCCTTTACGCAGGCATAGAATCAAACAAGAAATGACAAATCAGTTTGTAGAGACGATGGTATTGGAAGCATTATCAAATGTAGGACTGGCACATACCATTGACATGATGCCGGCTGAATTATCGGGTGGTATGCGCAAGCGAATAGCATTAGCCAGAACACTTATACTAAAACCTGAAATCATTTTGTACGATGAGCCAACAACAGGACTTGACCCCATAACCTCCCGCGAGATAAGTGAGCTGATCAACATCATTCAAGAAAAGTACCAGACTACTTCTATTATAATTTCGCATGATATGAATTGCATTAAGACAACAGCTGATCGTGTTATCATGCTGATTGACGGCCGTTGTTATGCTGAAGACAGTTTTGAAAAATTGCAGAACAGTCAGGACCAGAATATTAGATTATTTTTTAGTTAGGAATAAACGCTACTTCAATGACACCCAAGTCACTTAACAATGTAAAGCTCGGACTCTTTGTTTTTTCCGGTTTGCTTTTCATGGTTTTTTCGCTGTACATGATTGGCAGTAATAGAAATTTATTTGGTTCTTCATTTACCATTAAAGTCAGTTTTTATAATGTTGACGGACTTACCCCGGGCAATAATGTAAGATTTTCCGGTATTGATGTAGGTACCGTTAAAAGCATTGAAATCGAATCAGATTCTACAATCGCTGTAACCATGCTCCTGGATAAGCGTGTAAGAAAGTACTTGCGACAAAATGTAATTGCTTCTATCGGCACAGACGGATTAATGGGCAATAAGCTGATCAACATAAATTCCCAATCTGGTGCAGCGCCTTTGCTGGAACCCGGCACAGTGATACAATCCTTAAGGCCGATAGAAACAGATGCCATGCTCAGAACTTTAAATACTACAAACGACAATATTCAAATTATAACACAAAATCTAAAGAGCATTACGGAGAAGCTCAACAGCAACAACAGTCTTTGGACATTACTGGCAGATACAGTTATAGCAAAAGACCTGACCATGGCTGTGCAGGAGATTCGCGCAGCGAGCAAGAATACGGTCGCTTTTACAGAACAAGCCAATTACCTCATTAAAGAAGTCAGGCGAGGTGAGGGGCTTGCGGGCAGTATCCTGACTGATACACTTGTTTTTAATCAGTTGAAGAATGCTGTGAATGGTTTAGAGAAGACTGGTAACAGCGCACAGCGTCTGGCAAGCGATCTGGAGGCCTTGGTGAAACAAACAAAAGAAGGAGGGGGTACTGCAGCCACCTTAATGTATGATACTGCCCTGGTTAATAAATTGAAGCGAAGTATGGTCAATGTAGAAGAAGGCACCTCTCGCTTTAATGAAAATATGGAGGCGTTGAAACATAATTTTTTAACGCGCAGATATTTCAGAAAACAAGAAAAAAAAAGGTAAAGCCAACCAGAAATGATCAGGTTGGCTTTATGATTATTGCAAATAAGACTATTTATAACGCTTAAACTTTTTCAAGTCATCAGCATTGGCTTCTTTTAAACTGATGGCTGCGCCACCACCTGAGGCTATGGGTAATTTCAGAATGCTACTGCTGTCTACAATAAATGATTTAATCTCATAAGCCATGGGATTGTCTTTCCAATGGGCTGTAGGGGCATCCATGTAAAGTGTGGCTACATATTTCTTTTTGCTTTCTAGGAATTTTAAAGATGCAGTAGCTATGCGTTTGTTTTCGTCACTGATACTGCCGATAAACCATTCATTCTTGTTTTTGGCTTTGCGCGCAATGGTAATGTAGTCACCAGGTTCTGCTTCAAGAATCTGTGTATCATCCCAATCCACGGCAACATCTTTAATGAATTGGAAAGCGTCCATTCGTTTTTCATAGGCTTCTGGTAAGTCAGCAGCCATTTGCAAAGGACTATACATGGTTACATACAAGGCTAGTTGTTTGGCTAATGTAGTATGCACCTGATTACCATTAGGTGCCTGGTTGTTGAAAGGTCTTTGCGCTACATAATAATCCATCTTAATTTCAAAAATACCCGGTGTATAATCCATCGGGCCACCCATCAGGCGTGTGAAAGGCAAAATGGTTTCATGTTCTGGTGGATTGCCTACACTCCAGGCATTAAACTCATTACCTCTGGCAGCTTCCGAGGCCAACCAGTTTGGATAAGTGCGGTGTAAACCTGTAGGGCGTACAGGCTCATGGGCATCAAGCATGATTTTGTATTGCGCTGTTCTGGCGGCTACGCGATTAAAGTGGTTAATCATCCACTGACCATCATGAAACTCACCACGTGGAATGATACGTCCTACATAACCTGTTTTAACGGCATCATAACCATTCGCTTTCATAAAGGTATAGGCAGCATCCATTCTTCGTTCGTAGTTGGTTACAGAGCCAGAAGTTTCGTGGTGCATAATCAACTTCACATTTTTTGAAGCTGCGTACTGATGAAGTGCTTTTACGTCAAAGTCAGGGTAGGGCGTGGTAAAATCAAATACTTCTTCTTTCCACTGACCAAACCAATCTTCCCAGCCTACATTCCAACCCTCAATCAATACACCATCAAAACCATGCTGTGCAGCAAAATCGATATAGCGTTTTGTGTTAGTGGTATTTGCAGCATGTCTTCCATTAGGTTTTAATTTAGACCAATCGGTGCCATCCAGTTTAAGGTTCGATTCATCTGAATAATTCCAGCTTCCGGTACCCACGTGCATTTCCCACCAGATGCCCACATACTTGGTTGGTTTAATCCAATCTGTGTTCTCAATCTTAGAGGGCTCATTTAAGTTCAGGATTGTTTTTGATGTCAGGATATCTCCCGCTTTATCGCTTACCAGAATTGTTCGCCATGGTGTAGAAAAAGGAGTTTGTAAATAGGCTTTATTGCCTCTCGCATCAGGAACTAAATGAGAAGTCAGTGTCAGGTTTTGTTTGTTCAGCACCAGGTGCATCGCTGAGTAGTTCACTAAAGCAGCTTCATGAATATTGAGGTAGAGGCCGTCAGCCGTTTTCATCATCAAAGGTGTTTGCACACCGTCAGGTATCACAGCCCTTGTACTGATTTCATCAGCAGAGGCACTGCGCAACGTAGGAGATATCTCACTGAGCTTTGAAGTTGAGTACACATACTCATTGGTTTCATAATCACCGGGTATCCAGAATGTCTTATGATCACCTGCCAATGCAAATTCAGATACTTCTTCCTTCACCACCATGTGCTGAAGATTTGGCTGCTTGGGAAATTCGTATCTGAAGCCCAAACCATCATTGAAAAGTCTGAAACGAATAACGATGCTTCGGTCGGTCGCTTGCTGATGAAGTGTTACACTTAGTTCGTTGTAATTATTTCTGATACTTTTTACTTCTCCCCACACCGGTTCCCAGGTTGAATCGTGTTTTAAAGAATCAATTTTTAATATACTGAAGTTGGTATTGAGTGCGTCTGCACCATTTAGCAATAAGCCTAACTTACTGGACTTAACAATTGTTTTTGTTTTATAGATTAACTGATAAAGTGGTTCTCCAGCAGACGATAGCGAAAAACGCATCTTTAATTGCTGGTCAGGTGATTGTAACGTTTGTGCCATAATGAGTTGGCTTACAAACATTAACAAAATGAAAAACTTAACTGGTTTCATGTATACTTATTTAGTGTTGATTTACTTGTTATTATGGTTGGTGATATATTTAAAACGCAATTTTTGTTTCGAAAGCAATCATGTAAAGGAACAAAACATCTTAAACGAGGACATTCACTCCTTAAAACGGCCCCAATACTTTACTCAAGGTCGATACACCTTTTTCATTAAAACTTTCGATGGCAAAATAATACTTTTGATCGAGTGTTAAAGCCCTTATTTCGAGTGATGTGGGCTGATCTGCCCATACCTGATACGTCTGGTACAGTTTATCAGTGCCAATGCCCCAGACAATATTGTATCCAACCGCACCTTTTACTGGCTCCCAACGGATCAGTGCATTACGCTGATCTGTCATGCGTGTGACGTTGAATTTGCCTGGTGTTTTAGGGAGTGGATCTGCGCTGTTACCAAAAACGCGAATATCACTTATCGCTAGATTGTCAGTAGGCACATAAATGTTTTCAAATTTTAAATACCGAGCGTCAACTGCTTTTTCAAGTTCTATATAAGCATTTGGTCTGTCTTCTTTTCTGTCTGCGTTACTAAAAATTACGCCCCAGTTTTTACCATCAGTAGAAGAGTACATCTTGAATTGCAGGTAAACGCTTTCATCATTGTCATAAAGATCAGATTTGTAATCAGTATAGTTTACCTGAAAAGCTTTTATGTTTTTCACAGCACCTAAATCCATCTGAACCCATTCACCGGCTTTGTTAGTTTGAGCCACCCAGAAAGTCCGTGGGTTTTCATCATTGACAAAATCAGCTTGTTTATCATCTTTCACAGAAGATGCCATGCATTTCTTTTTATAGGAGAGGAGCATCCAACCTGTGAAAAGTGATTCATTATGCTTAACGGATTGCTTAGGCATATAATGCGGAAAATCTCCAAAGCGTGTGTTGAAATGCATTTCATCATCCTCATTAAATCCACCGGGGAACATCGCCATTCTCCTTTCGAAGTTCCAGTTTACAGCCACCCAGGGTGTACCAGTATTCCACCAGTTGCCATAGTTATCCTGAAAAGTATTGCCATGTCCGGCTCCGGTTACAAAACCACCAGGCTTATAAGAAATGGGATTGTAGTTGGCATAAGAAAAAGGCCCGAGTGGATCGTCACCAATATAGGTTCCGTTAGCATATACATTGTATTCAGTGCCGGGTGCACCATATTGCAAGTAGTATTTATTTTTATACTTGGTCATCCATGCACCCTCCATGTAAGGCTTGATGGTGTCTCTGTGATCCTGACCAAACCTTTCCCAGCCGTGTAATGTGGGATGTAGTTTGAGCATGGCTTTGTAATCAGATTTATAAATAAGGTTTTTGCTTTTATCTAACTCTGCTCCATACAAAGGATACACATTGGAAGATCCCCAATACATGTACCACTTATCCAACGCTTCATCGTAGAATAGAGCAGGGTCCCAAGGGCCTACTTCTTTTGGCAAAGCAGGCAGCCAGCGATTATAAAATGAAAGTTTTCCTGTTTCAGGTGTAGTAGTATAAAAAATAGGGCGCTGTTCGAATGTAGATTGAAATAGATATAACGTGTCACGAACCGATATTGCTGCAGGCGCACACATGTCCTCCATCGGCCAGCGCGATGGTACAATGTATTTCCAGTTAATTAAATCTGGCGAATGCCAATAGCCACCTGAAATAGTTACAAATAAGAAGTATTCTTTTTTATGATTGATGATGACAGGATCAGCACCTGAACGGTACGAAATTTTCTTATTGATTTGCTCCCAATTGTAACGATAACCAATGTCCATGGGATTACAATAAGTCTTCTGGTCCAGGCGTTGTGCAAATAGAATGGATGAATGCAGTGTCAGGGCAAACAGTTGAATAAGCAAAATCTTTTTCATGGCAGCACTTTGAGCAACGAAGGTCGGTTCTTATCAACGTATTTGCAATGTTTTTCGGTTAAACCACGCTGCTTACACCGTTGAAAAAAAAATTACCCTCACATAATTAAAAATGTAACGATATTGTTGCGTTAAAATTTTTCTCTATGCGTTTACTTGTTTACTCAGTTGTCACCATTTTTGTTCTCCTTGTTGTAGGCTGCCAGCCAAAACAGCAAGTTGTTAATGGTGATTCAACTGTCTTTTTAGATTCATTATCTAAACACACTTTTAATTTCTTTTGGGAAACCGCAGACAGCAACACAGCGCAAGTGCCAGATCGTTGGCCAACGCCAAGTTTTTCGAGTATTGCAGCAACAGGTTTCGGCATTACAAGCTATTTAATTGGTGTAGAAAGAGGTTACATTACCAGAGAACAAGCTGCAGAAAGGGTATTGAAAACGATTGCATTCTTACATCACTTGCCCAAAGGTGATTCTGTAAGCGGTGTAGCAGGATATAAAGGTTTCTTCTATCATTTCATCGATATGAAAACCGGACACCGTTATCGCAATGTTGAATTGTCAACCATTGATACAGGTTTGCTGATGGCGGGTATTTTATCTGCACAAAGTTATTTTGATGGCGAAGGCGATAATGAAAAACAAATCAGGGCAATAGCAGATTCACTTTATCTTGCTATTGAGTGGGACTGGGCGATGAACAATGAGGAAACCATGACGATGGGTTGGCACCCTGAAAAAGGTTTTATCGAAAGCAGATGGAGAGGTTATAACGAAGCCATGATCTTGTATGTATTAGCACTGGGGTCGCCAACACACAGCATCCCTGCAGAAAGCTGGACAGCCTGGACAAGTACTTATCAATGGGCGAATTATTATGGGCAGGAGCACGTCAACTTTGGTCCACTATTCGGGCATCAGTATTCACAGATGTATATCGACTTCAGAGGTATTTATGATCCCTATATGAAAGATAAGGGGATAGACTATTTTGAAAACAGCAAACGCGCTACGTATGCAAACCGTGCTTATTGCATGGCAAACCCCGGGCATTATACAGGATACTCGGCTAACATTTGGGGATTGACTGCCTGCGATGGACCTGGCAATTCGACTAAAGCAAATCCAAACGTATCCTTTATGGGTTATCATGCAAGAGGAGCTGCGCAATATTACAATGACGATGACGGAACCATTACGCCAACGGCAGCAGGTGGATCAATTGCTTTTGCACCGGAAATTTGCATACCTGCATTACAAACGATGTACGAGCAATATGGCGATAAGATTTATACACAATACGGCTTTGTAGATGCTTTCAATTTATCTATTGAGAATAAGGATGGAACCACAGGCTGGGTAGACAAAGATCACCTGGGCATAGATCAGGGACCGATTTTAATTCAGACAGAGAACTACAGAAGTGAGTTTGTCTGGAATCTGATGAAGAAGAACCCATACATTGTTAAGGGTTTGAAAAAGGCAGGCTTTGCAGGCGGATGGTTAGATAAGCCCTAGTGTTGACACACAAATGACTGCGTGACAATCCAATAATTTTGTAGATTAGGGCTATGAGGGGAAGGATTTTCTTATTGATTTGCTCGCTTAGCCTGGCTGGAAACCTGTGTGCGCAATCAGTCGTGCAGGTATCTGATGAAGTAGATGAAAAAATCTACACACTCAACGACCTGGAGTACTACATCGATTCAACCAATATGCTAACATTAGCGGATGTAAGTAAAGCTGATTTTCAATCCAGGTTTAAAAGACACAGCGATTATCAGAATACAGATTTCAATGTAAATACAGCCTACTGGGTAAAATTTCCTGTTAAGTTAAATTCAGAGAGCAAAAAGAAATGGTTACTTGAATTTTATGATCAGACCATTGACTATTTAGAAATACATGTACCAACTAAAAATGGTACTTATGCCAGTATATACACGGGCGATCAACATCTTTTTGCTGAACGCATGCTGCTACACAAAAATTTTGAAGCTACGGTTGACATGTTTTCGGATGAGACCGTGGTTTGCTACTTCAAAGTCACCTCACATGAATTTGCCGATATTCGCATTGCCTTTCGCTCAGTAAACCGCTTCGTTTACTACGCCCTGAATGAGTATTTGCTTTATGGCATGTTCTATGGCATGATCCTGATCATCAGCTTGTATAATTTTCTGGTATACCTGGCCATCCGTGAAATCAAAAACATATACTACATATTTTACATATTAAGTGTGGCCTTGTATGCCGCAAGTCTTGATGGTACCGGCTTTCAGTTTTTATGGCCAGACCTGCCACAATTGAATAGCTATGCTACAGGATTTGCCCTGTATTCACTTATCATTTGGGCACTGCTATTTACACGAAAGTTTTTAAGCACGCGCGCCAATGCTCCTGAGCTCGACAGGGCTATTATAGGTATGGTGATAGCGAGAACCTTGCTGTTTCTTATTTCATTATTTTTCTTCCCATCATTTCTTACCTATAGAAATATTGAGATCATCCCCTTGTCACTGATCTTTTACACAGGTATAAAAGTATGGATGGGCAATTATAAACCAGCCCGTTTCTTTGTCATTGCCTACGGTATTCTTTTCATGGGTTTTTTTCTTCGTACGTTAGTTCACTTTAATATTTTGCCATTCACCATCCTGTCGCATTATAGCCTGCACATTTCATTTGGTGTGGAGATGTTATTTCTGACTTTTGCCCTGGGCGACCGTATTCGTATTTTAAAAGATAACCGAGACAGGGCCTTGCGGAGAATCATTCAACAGCATGAGTTTAATATGCAGTTAAAAGATACTGTTAATCGTGAACTTGAACACAAGGTGCAGGAGCGAACTACTGAATTAAACCACAAGAATCAGGAATTAGAATTAATCAACACCAGGCTTGAAAAGCAGTCCACCGAGATCAACCAGATTAACTCTATGCTCGATCTTGACAACTGGAAATTGAAGAACAGTATTAAAGAAGTGTTGAATGATCGTATTATGGAAAGAACCATGGATTATGATCAATTCAAGACTTTATATCCAGATGATCTTTCGTGCTACCGTTTTTTAGAGAGCCTGAAATGGGAGCGGGGTTATGCCTGCAAGAAGTGTGGCAATGATAAACATTTTGATGGTGCACAGAAATTTGCCAGACGCTGTACCCGTTGTGGTTATAATGAGTCTATTACGGCCTATACCATATTCCATAGCATTAAGTTCCCGATAGAGAAGGCCTTTTACATCGCTTATTTAATTGTTTCAGGACGTAAGGATTTAACCCTCGATACCCTTTCTCAGGTATTAGATTTACGCCTGAATACCATTTGGGCCTTCAAAAGCAAGGTAGCAGAAAGGCTTCAGGAGCTCGAAAACAAGGGCGCCAGGCCATCTTCTAACCGCTGGCAAGAGGTTATTTTGCTGCCTAAGCGAAGTTCAGAGAGTTCCAAAAAATCAGAAAAACTCAGGAATCTGGCCTGAATTCCACCATTCTTTTGTCTATGTTTTTTATGCGACATATTGCAATCGTTTGTGCCATATTTTGCCCTATTTGGCCTATTTTTTAATGTTTTTTTAGCGGGAAATATTACAGCGATTAAATACCGAATTCGATTGCATAAATCTTCAATTGAGCTAAAAAAAGTTTAAAAAAGCTTGACACTGACCTAACTTCATTTCGCTTTAAGTCAATAAACCTTATTCTCAATGCGAATGAAGCCTTTTTACAGAATATTCTCTTTCGCTTTCTGCCTCTTGAGCCTGAATTCGGCTTTGGCACAAAACCGGCAGGTTACCGGAACAGTCACTTCAGCGGAGGACAAACAGCCTGTCCCTGGGGTGAACGTGCTGGTTCAGGGTACCAGTAGGGGTACCGTTACGGACCTGGATGGTAAATACAGTCTCGAACTTGCTACTACAGATGAAACACTGATTTTCTCTTTTATCGGCTTTACCAGCAAGACAGTGTTAGTACAGGGTCGTGCCGTGGTGGACGTAGAACTTGAGTTGGATACTAAAACATTAGACGAAATTGTAGTGGTCGGTTATGGCGTGCAAAAAAAGAGCGACATCACAGGTTCTACAGCCAGTGTGAAGGGAGATGAACTTTTAAAACAACCTGTTCTGACTGCAACGCAAGCCATGCAGGGTAAAGTTGCAGGGGTCCAAATCATAAGCAGCGGTCAGCCGGGCACCTCTCCTCAGATACGAGTTAGAGGTGTGGGTACAGCCTTGGGTGGCACCACATCACTCTATGTGGTGGATGGCGTATTGACTGATGATATTTCTAATATCAACACGGCCGACATCATTGACATGAATATTCTGAAGGACGCCTCTTCAGCAGCGATTTATGGATCTAGAGGTGCTAATGGCGTAATAATCATTACGACCAAGAAAGGCGCTGCAGGTGATTTAAAAATTAATTATAATAATAACCTTGGTTTCAGACAGGCTTCAAACCTGGTTGAAATGGCCAATGCAGCAGAGTACAGCAATTACATACAGGCTGCAACAGGTAATCCTGCTCCTGCTTCACCTTACAATACAGATTGGTATGGAACCATTTTAAGAAATGCTTTCCAGCAAAATCATAACATATCAGTTTCAGGAGGTTCTGATAAAGTAACTTATCTTTTTAATGTCGGTTATTTAGCGGACCAGGGTATTATTCTGAACAACGACTTTGAGCGCTTTACCGTCAGGTTTAATAACGATTATAAAATAAGCGATAAACTCCAATTGGGTTTTCAGACTTCATTTGGCAATAGCATTAACGAAAATGCTTTTGGTAATATTGATATTGATGCTTTTGGAAATGTTGGCTCGGTGTATAACAATGCGTATCGCGCTTCACCTACCATCACAAGTATTCAAGGTGGGCGTTATGGTAATACATCAGCATATCAAAATGTAGGTAACCCGCTACTCGATCTTAATAACAACAGTATTAAGGTTAAGGAGAATCGTTTACAAGGATCAACATTCCTTTCCTATAAACCTGTTGAATGGTTGAGTCTCCGTTCATCCTTAGGTGCTGATTGGAAAAATTCACTTAACAGAGGTTATTATTATCAGTTCAATGCAGACGAGACTACTTTCTTAGTAGCCGGTGGTAATCAGTTGCGTGCATTAAGTTCTTTAAACATTCAAAATTCACAGGCATTTCGCTGGGTGTGGGACAACACTGCAACCTTTATAAAGCAAATAGGTAAACACGATGTTACGGTGTTAGCAGGTATCACTGCTGAGAAATCAAATTTCACGCTCTTCTCCGCTAATCGCAATGATGTTCCGGCAGATCCGGATCTTTGGTACATCGGTGTAGGTGATGCCAACAGCTCGCAGAACAACGGACGTGGTGATGCATGGGCACGCAATTCATATTTATCTAGAGTCAATTATTCCTATAATGAAAAGTATCTGTTTACTGCTACTGTTAGACTAGATGGTAGTTCACGATTGCCAAAAGTAAATCGTTGGCAAACCTTCCCGTCTTTTGGTCTGGGTTGGTTAATAAACAGAGAAGGTTTCATGCAAAGCCAGAATACTTTCGATATGTTGAAACTGAGAGGTTCCTATGGAAAGGTTGGTAACGATCAAATTCCTACCAATGCATTTTCGCAGACAGTTACTTTAAATAAACCCTATCCATTTAATGGTAGTGCACAACCAGCAACCAATGGTGCGCAAATTGATCAAATCATCGATCCGAACATCACTTGGGAGATCACAGAAGAATATGATCTTGCTATAGAATTTGGTTTGTTCCAATCGAAGTTGACTGGCGAGGTAAACTATTATGATAAAAAAGTAGCCAACGCACTCATCAATGTGCCAATTCCAAGAACGGTAGGCGATGCAGACGGTGTTATCTTGACCAACGCAGCCACTATTCAAAATCGTGGCGTTGAAATATTATTGAATTGGAAAAAACTGGTAAATGATAACCTATCGTACTCGGTTGGTGGTAATGTAACTTTTAACGATAATAAGGTAGTAGCATTGAATGGTGGCCGTGCTATTCGGGGTGGTTTCATTGGTGCAGCACAAGGTTTTACCACTTTAACCGACAAGGGTTTGCCAGTGGGTAGTTTTTATGTTCTAAATCCTATAGGCGTATTTAATACAACAGCTGAAGTAAATGCCTATACCGACGGTGATGGTACTATCATTCAGCCTACTGCGAAAGCAGGAGATTTTAAATATGAAGATGTAAACAACGATGGCAGAATAGATGATGAAGATCGTGTTTTTGCTGGTTCCTATCAACCGGTTGCTTACTTCGGTATAAATGGATCCGTTAATTTTAAGAGCTGGGATTTCAGTCTTGACTTATATGGAAACGTGGGCAACGAAGTGTATAATGGTAAAAAGGCTGTCAGGGTAGAAGGTCGTGATAATGTAGAGAAATCAGTGGTGTATGATCGATGGACTTCGGGCAATAGATCTCAGACGGAGCCTGGCGCTAATACGGGAAATCAGTTAGCATCAAAGTATTTTGTTGAATCAGGTTCATTTCTTCGTATTAATAATTTGACTGTTGGATACAACATTCCCAAGTCAATCCTTGAAAAAGTTAGGATCTCCAGTTGCAGGGCCTTTGTTACTACACAGAACCTGTTCACACTTAAAAAGTATAGCGGCTTCACGCCTGAATTACCAGGTGATCCAATCAGTTCAGGAATAGAATTAAGTGCTTATCCCACTACGCGTACAGTTGCTTTGGGTTTAAATGTTGGTTTTTAATGATTAAGCATATGAAGAAAGTGACTAATCAATATATACATAGAACGAAAATAGTAGCAGTAGTTATTATTGGATTAATAGTAGTCGGGTGCAGTGAAAATTTTCTGGATATAAAAGTTCAGGGTGGTGTTACTACCAAAACAGATCCTAACCTTGCTAAGAAGTTGGTAACGGGTGTTTATAATAGTTTATTACAAGGAGATGCCTTTGGAAATGGTGATGTACACGGCTGGGGCTTTATTTCTGTCACCAGCATCATTTCAGATGATGCTGATAAAGGAAGTACAGCTGGTGATCAGGCAGTGCCAATCGGTGACATCGATAATTTCACATTGACACCCACCAACAGATTTGTAGAAACACTTTGGAGCGGACATTACAACAGTATTGGAGCGGCTAACCAGGCTATTCAGGCACTAAAAACTGCTTCTCTCGATGAAACAGAGAAGAGAAAGCTTTTGGGAGAAGTTCGCTTCATTAGAGGCTATATCTATTTCAATTTAGTAAGAATGTTTGGCGAAGTACCCTTGGTGTTAAGAGTACCGGTGGATGCAGATGATGCAAATAGTGACCCCTCATTTCAGACAAGGGCTGAACTTGGTATTGTCTACGATAGCATAAAACGTGACTTACAATATGCTGTTGATAATTTGCAAATAAAAAGCCAAAGTGAAGTTGGGCACATCAATAAAGGAACTGCGCAGGCGATGTTGGCCAAAGTACATATGTACAGAGGAGAGTGGCCGCAAGTATATGCCTTGACGAACGCAGTTATTCAATCTGGTCAATATAGTTTAGTGAATGATTATGCCACCATTTGGAGACAGGCAGGTGATAATAACAGCGAGTCAATTTTTGAAATACAAACAGGTGAATTCAATAATGAAAACCTTGCAATAGATAATTACATTGTCAGTCAGGGACCCCGCGTTGGTGGTGCTGGTGGCTGGGATGATCTGGGTTTTGGTTTTAATAATCCATCAGCAAGTTTATTAAACGCTTATGAGCCAGGTGATCTCCGCAAGGATGCGACAATTATAGCCATTGATAACTCAGGTACGCATGTAGGTACCAGGTTGTGGGATGGCTTTAGAATACCGAGTTCAGATTCGGTACAGAATCTATTCTACAATTATAAAGCCTACACAAGTAGAACGATGGAGTCGTTCGCGCGTCCTGAATCAAAAAACAGACCCAAGAACATCAGAATTTTAAGGTATGCAGATGTGCTGCTTATGCATGCGGAAGCTATTGTGAGAGGTGGTGGCTCCGGTGATGCTGATGCACTCGTAAATGAGATTCGCGACAGGGCAGGTTTACTCCCGAAGAGCGGAGTTACTGTAGATGACATCTGGCAAGAAAGACATGTTGAGTTTGCCATGGAGCACGATCGTTTTTGGGATATTGTTAGGCAGGGCAGGGCAGCGCAGGTAATGTTGGCCGCAGGTAAAACAAATTTTGTAGCAGGTAAGCATGAATTGTTGCCAATTCCTAACTCTCAGATTGTATTAAGCGGAAATAAGTTGACTCAAAATAATTACTAAGCAATGTTGAACACAACAAACAGGGTATCGACTTTAAGAAGAAGATTTTTTTCAATTAAACTAAACGAGAACAATTAAATTTAAACAAACTAAAAATGAAGAAGATTAATTATTTTTTACTTTCAGCACTTGCACTGGGAAGTGCTGTAGTGTTTTCTTGCGATGATGAGGAAGCACTTCCGCCAATTGATGGCTACAACAATTCAAATGAAGTTGCATCGGATAATTTAAAGGCACACTGGACATTCGATGATACAAAGAATGAACGCTTGTCTAACACTGCACCGTCTAATGAATATGGTGGAGCAGGAGCTGTTAGCTTTGCAGATGGTCAGGTAGGCAAAGCGCTTAAACTAACAAGCGGTGCTGTATTGTATCCAAGCATTGCTGATATAGGAGGTGCTAATTCACTAAGTAACTTCACTGTTAGTATGTGGGTGAATGTACAAGGTAACAAGCGCACTGCTAAGCAAGGGTTTACGTCTTTCTTTGCTATTAATTATCAAGATGATACCGACATTTGGGGTAATATCACAATGGCTGCTGAAACAGGTAATTATTTACCAACTTCTGATACACTCATGCTTAAGCCTTTATTGAAAACGCTTTTAAATGGTGGAGGTACCAGCTTACAGGATAACATTAGTACAATTAATGGTGATGTGGGTAAGCATTTTCTTGGTGCTAAAAGATGGGCACATTATGTTGCTCGCTGGAATGGGACTACACATAAGTTCGAAATTTTTGGTGACGGTGTGAATGTTGGTGCTTACAGCGATCGTGGAACAACACCTCCATTGGTAATGAGAACACCGGCCAGAGCTATCTTTGGTAGCTTAACACATAACGATGTAGGCTTTGCCAGCGCACCTGACAGAAGCTTTAACGTATTGGCGAATGCATTAATTGATGATGTGCGTGTGTATAACACTGCTTTGTCTGATGCAGAGATCACTGCTTTATTTAACCTAGGTACAGCGGGTAGATAATTTTGTTTTTAATAAAGAGCAGAGGTAAGGCCTCTGCTCTTTTTATTTTTATCGAATGTTAAAAAATAAACTTTTTATTGCAGTTATTTTATTGCTCTCTTTTTCATGCGATGAAAAGGAAGACAACATACAGGGTGCAAAAAACTTCACTCTTATCAATTTAACAATAGACAACAATCAAGGAGGCGCAAGCCTTACGGCTGTTTCCAGAACACCGCTCATTGTGCTAAGCTTTTCCGAACCAGTGGATTTGGCCTCTGCCCAAAACACAATTGTGCTTAAAGAAAAGTCCACTACGATATTATGCGAATTCTCATTAACAAATGGAGATAGCACTTTACAAATAAGACCTATTTCAAATTTAAAAGCTTTATCAAAACACGATCTATATATTGATGCTGCCCTTAAAGCAAAATCAAAAAGGGAATACACGGTTTACTCACAATACAGTTTTATAACTGAGATAGACGAAACTGATAAATTTCCACGTGTCTCAGACGAAGAACTCCTCACACTCGTCCAACAACAAACTTTCAAATACTTCTACGATTTTGCACATCCTACCAGTGGTATGGCACGCGAACGGAACACGTCTGGTGATATCGTTACCAGTGGTGGCTCCGGCTTTGGCATTATGGCCTTGATTGTTGGTGCAGAAAGAAATTTTATCAGTAAACAACAGGCCATTGAACGCATGGACAAGATTGTTTCTTTTCTGGAAGAAGCCGATCGCTTTCATGGCGCCTGGTCGCATTGGATCAATGGCAACACCGGCAATGTAGTACCCTTCAGTGCAAAAGACAATGGGGGTGATTTAGTAGAAACTTCTTTTCTCATACAAGGTCTCATTACGTTTCGCCAATATTTAGAACCTACGGATACAGTGGGGAATGACTTAATCGATCGCATTACAGATTTATATTATGAAGTGGAGTGGGACTGGTATCGCAAAAACAATCAAGAGGTACTTTACTGGCATTGGTCACCCAATTTTAATTGGGACATGAATTTTCCGATGTACGGTTATTACGAACAACAGATCACCTATTTTCTTGCCGCTGCTTCACCAACGCATGGTATACCTAAAAGTGTTTATACCAATGGTTATGGTAAAAATGGGGCCATTGTTAAAAACAATCTCTTCTATAACATAAAACTCCCCTTAGAAAGTCCGGGTCCTTTGTTTTGGGTGCATTATTCTTACCTCGGTCTTGATCCTCACTTCTCCGATGGTTACGCTAATTATTGGGAGCAAAATGTAAATGCTACTTTAATCAACCAGGCACACTGTATAGCGAATCCCAGAAACTATGTGGGCTACAGCGATGCATGCTGGGGTTTAACCAGCAGCGACAACCAGAATGGCTACAGTGCTCATTCACCTGGCAATGATCTTGGTGTGATCACACCAACAGCCGCCTTGTCTTCATTCCCATACACACCAACGGAGTCTATGAAGGCATTAAAGTTTTTCTATTACACCCTGGGCGATCGCACATGGGGTGAGTATGGATTTTATGATTCATTTAATTTAACACAAGCCTGGTTTGCTAATTCATACTTAGCAATAGACCAGGGACCAATCATTGTTATGATTGAAAACCACAGAACAGGTTTACTGTGGGATCTATTTATGTCTGCCCCTGAAGTACAGGAAGGCTTTACTAAACTTGAATTTACGGATACGTCCAATTAAATAATAACCAATGATTAAGCACAGTCCCCTTCGTTCAATTGTAAGGATAAGTGTTATAGCTTGTCTTTTTGTTGCCTTTATAACTTCCTGCACAAAATCGAATAAACCCAGCTCAGGTATTGATGCCAAAGTTGATTCAGTGATGGCACTCATGACACTGGAAGAAAAAATCGGCCAGTTGAATTTACCGTCAGCAGGCGATTTTGTAACAGGTCAGGCGAGTAACTCCGACATTGCCAAGAAAATTGAACAAGGCATGGTGGGCGGACTTTTCAATATCAAGTCAGCATCACGCATTAAAGAAATACAAAAAATAGCGGTAGAGCAGAGCAGACTGAAGATTCCATTGATTTTTGGTATGGATGTAATTCATGGTTATCAAACAGAGTTTCCAATACCACTGGCGCTCAGCAGCACCTGGGATATGAAATTGATTGAACGTACAGCACGCATTGCTGCCGTAGAAGCAAGTGCGGATGGTATTAACTGGACTTTCTCACCGATGGTGGACATCTCCAGAGATCCTCGTTGGGGACGTGTAGCTGAGGGTAATGGTGAGGATCCTTTTTTGGGCTATCATATTGCTAAAGCCATGGTGCGTGGTTATCAGGGCAATGACTTAAGCGTTAACAACACCATTATGGCTTGTGTGAAGCATTTTGCTTTATATGGTGCTGCGGAGGCAGGCAGAGATTACAATACAACAGACATGAGCGAAATGCGCATGTTCAATGATTATATGCTGCCCTATAAAGGTGCTGTAGAAGCCGGGGCAGGCAGTGTCATGACTTCCTTCAACGACATTAATGGTGTACCAGCCTCAGCCAATAAATGGCTCACAACGGATGTGCTACGCAATCAATGGGGCTTTAATGGCTTTGTGGTTACCGACTATACATCTATTAACGAAATGGTAGCGCACGGTATTGGTGATTTACAACAGGTTACGGCTCAATCCCTCAATGCCGGAGTTGATATGGACATGGTAGGTGAAGGCATGCTTACTACATTGAAAAAATCTTTGGAAGAAGGAAAAGTAACGCAGGCACAAATTGATGAAGCCTGCAGAAGAATACTGACAGCTAAATTCAAACTTGGCTTATTTGATGATCCCTATAAATACTGCGATGAAAGCAGGGCCAACGAAATTTTTACACCAGAGAACAGAGCGTTTGCCAGAGAAGTAGCAGCGAAGAGTATAGTGCTGTTGAAGAACGACAAAAATCTTTTACCATTAAGCAAGAGCAAATCGATTGCTCTGATTGGCCCCTTGGCTGATGCGAAAGAAAACATGGTAGGCACCTGGGCTGTAGCCACTGATTTTATGAAAGCAGTTTCATTGCGAGAAGGCTTACAAAATGCCTTAGGTGAAAAAACTGTTTTGCATTATGCAAAAGGTTCTAACTTATCTAAAGATGATGCTTTTGAACAAAGAGCAACCATGTTTGGAAAAACATTGCATCGCGATAGCAGAACAGAGCAGGAATTGCTTCAAGAGGCCTTGCGTGTGGCTGCGAAAGCCGATGTAATTGTAGCGGCTTTAGGCGAGTCAGCAGAAATGAGTGGTGAATCGTCAAGCAGAACTAATCTGGAGATACCCGACACACAACAAGAACTGTTGAAGGCCTTGCTAAAAACTGGTAAGCCTGTTGTATTAGTGTTATTCAATGGCAGACCCTTATCTATTACCTGGGAAAATGCCAACGTACCGGCTATTGTAAACACTTGGTTTGGTGGTACAGAAGCAGGCAATGCTATTGCTGATGTGCTTTTTGGTGATGTCAATCCTTCAGGTAAGCTTACGGTTACATTTCCACAAAATGTAGGGCAGGTGCCTATTTACTATGCCCACAGAACAACCGGAAGACCCTTGCCTGAGGGTAAGTGGTTTGAGAAATTTAAGTCGAACTACCTGGATGTATCCAACGAGCCCCTATACGCATTTGGATACGGTTTAAGCTACACAAGCTTTAGCTATGGAGAAGTTAAGCTGTCAAACACCAGCATGTCCCAAACAGACAGTATAAAGGTTTCGTGTACCATCACCAACACAGGTGCACGCGCTGGCGAAGAAATTGTGCAACTCTATGTGCAGGATGTAGTAGGCAGTGTAACCAGACCTGTGCGTGAGTTGAAGGGCTTTGAGAAAATTGCGTTAAAGGCAGGGGAGGCGAAAGAAGTGAGCTTCACCATCAGCAAGCAAGAATTGTCTTTTTATAACCAACAATTACAATTTGCAGCCGAGCCTGGCGAGTTCAGGGTATTTGTTGGCCCTGATTCCAACACCAAAAACGGAGCCAGCTTTGAATTGCGTTAAAGCTTAGGGGCAAGCCATAGAAAAGCAATGGAGAGTAAGAAGGTAAAATAAAAAAGATAACCGGGGATATCTTGATACCTTCTTACTTTTTCCTCGTTTAAATCATTGGGCTTAATTGTTTCAGCCTGATGTAAAGTCATCTGCTGTTGACGTCTTAAGGTCGACCATTCGTGCTCTACAGAAACATAAAAATCATAGAAACTGCTGTCGCTAAGTTGTACTGAATTCCATCCGACTTTTTGTGGACGTAGTGTGACACTCCATAGGTTGTCAATGAAAAGATCTTCTGTAATGGGAATAATTTGATTTTCATAGGAAAGTAGCGGCTTCTCTTCAGCACTAAGGATGTTGAATGTCAACGGAACTCCAGTATAGTAAGGAAATTGATCAGCAATGGTAATTTCTGTTTTTATTGGTTTTGCCCTGCTGCTCTTACTAATCAGGTCTGTCCAAATTGCTGCGTAGACTGTGGAGTCTCCGGAAAGCCGCAGCTGATAAGTCTCGTTTACTAATTGTATAGCTACTTTGCCAAAGCCTTGATGACGATAAGCACTCAGTACTTTATCTGTGTTTGCCAATATCGGAATGATGTCTTGTTCAGGAGTAATGCTTAGCCTTTGTTTTTTTAGGATATACTTTTTTGAGGAGCTATAAAAGGAAAGATGAATCGTATCCTGATCATCCTTCATTAGAGGCATATCGATAATACGTTTAGTCTCCTTGTTTTTGTTTTCTGACTGATCCATTAACAAGAGTATACCCAAGCCTGCCTTTGCAGCCCTACTAATAGCTTCTGTTTCATTACGCGAAAGTTTCTCAAGAGTTGAGTTTTCAAGAATCAACAAATCATAATTTTTCAGTACATCATCATTCATACTGGTCATTTGCTTTAGCGCTGTATTTACTTTTTCATAACTGAAATTACTTTTCGATAGTTGACTTCTTACTTGAATACCGTGCCCCTGACTTGTCAGAAAGTTTTTAAGTTGACGCATTTCGAAGGAGGGTGCCAATTGCAGCATCAATATCTCAAGCTTCTGGGGTTCACTTATTTTTAAGGGAATGTTCACTGTTTCTACGGTTGAACTCGTTATTGTTTTTAAAGTAAACAATACCTTACCCGCTTGTTTCGGGAGCACTTGAAAGCTAAAATCATACTCGCCAGGCTGATCAAAAGCTAAGGAATCAATTTTTCCAGCGGGGTCGATGAGATGTAACTGGGTAGATTCCCGTGCATTGAGTTTTCCTTTGATTACTGATAATTGTCCAGGATAAATAAGAGAAGGAAGTGAAACTTCAATAATTCCACCTGGTTTTTCTCCAACTAAGTAATGAAACGTTTTATCTTGGAGCAGATCAAAATGCGATTTATTTAATCCTTCTCCGGCAATGAAAGCAATTTTGCCATCTAAATTCTTTAGTTGCTGCCGTGTTTCAATTTTTTCAGTCGATTGTCGCTTACTGCTATCGCCATAGCTAAGCACCCTTAATTCCGGATGTACTTGCAGAACACTATCAACAAGCTGCTGTTGATAGTTGGGGGTTAAGATCAGATACTGATCGGATTTATCTCCTGTGAGGTAGGAGGGTCGTAGTAAGAGCATGGCAATTGAAAACATGGCTATACTAAGCGCGAGCAGTCTATATGCAAGGAAGCGTCTGGGTTTGAGCCATTCTATTACTAGTAAAAATATAGTTACTAACAATAGTATAAAAAATAACCAAAAGGTATTAAATACTGGATGAAAGATGAAAAACTCCTTAGTCATTTTTCTGTTGCTCCAAGGCTTTTATGAAATCACTATCCAAGGCATGCTGTACGATCTGTTTACGTGTGCTTTGCTGCAAATTGTTTGGTAAGGCCTCCCATAAAGCTTTTTCTGTTGCGCTCATGACTTGTGGAAGCTCTTCTTTAGCATAGTTACCATTGATTAGTTTCGATAAGCCTTGTAAACCTTCCAGGTATTGTATTGGATTGTCTTTGGAAAGGGCAGCCATTTCATTTCCTGCCACTTGCAAAACGACTATTTCTTTTATGGTAAAGGTTTTAGTAGTAACACTTTTCTTTGCCTGAAGCAGGGTAATGGCGCGCTGGATGGCTACATAAGCATTTTGCTGCCTGAGCTGACTCTGTTTTATCGGATTAGTCACCTCACTCAGATCAGCGCTATAACGTTTATCTTCTTTGATGGGTGGTGGATCGAAACCTGTTCGATGAACATAAATTCTGGAATCGTTACTAATCTCTTTTAACAATTTCAAAATCTTATATTGGTAGGGTAAGGACTTCGTAGGTTCAAAAAGTCTGAGTTGCAATTCGGCATCCCACATGAGTGTAAGTGCTGCCCTCAACTTGGCTTTTACAGATTGTATATAAAAAGTGGCTTCTTCCGCGTCATCATGCGCATGAACAAATTCTTCCAGCGGGCTTAGTTTCTTGTCAGGGTCAGCTGATTCTTCATGTTTATGATCATGCTCTTCTTCGTGTTTATGCTCAACAAGGTTGTGTTCATTTTCACTATCATGCACATGACCAAAGGCCTTGGTTACATCTTCCTCTTCTGTTGCCTCCATGTCCTCCTGATCAACCTGTGGACCGATGCCTGAAACAAATTCCTCACCCATAAATTCGCTGTATCTCAGACGCAATACTTTTTGATCATATCCTAATTCGTTGCTGGTAGCTTTGAAGTCAGCCAGCGACAAGGTCTTTTTATTCCTGATTAGTTTTTCGGTGTCAATGATGATTTGGCGCTGACTTCTGAAGTACTCCGGCATCAGGTCTACACCGAGTCCTTCCTCAGTGCTGGTAATGACTTCGCTGGTATCTTGTACAGCAATGAAGTACGTATCGGTGCGACTTCGATTAGGAATCGTTTTATTATCGAATGCTTCAATATAAAAGTAAAGCTCATCTCCTGGTTCGAGGCCTAGCTTTTTAAGATTCAGCAGTGCTTCTGCCTTTATATTTTTGCCTTGGATGGATCTTGGTGAAGTAAAATTGATTTTTTCTTCCCGGAATTTCACGGACTCACCACTGCCTTTACTTACTGTCGCAATAATCTGTGCTTTACTGATGCTATAATCATCCAGCAGATTCGCGCGTAACATTACTTGTGGCGAATCCTCCCAGGTAAGTTCTGTGAATTGCTGAAGGTTATTGATTGTTAGCACTGGACTGTTGTCCTTGGTTACGCGTATGGCATAGAGATCGCTCTGATGCCAGCTTTTATCTTTCCAGGCGAGTTGAAAGTAGGCATCCTGTTTCATAGTGAAACTGATTTCAAAAAACTGATTCTCCCGAGATTTAAATTGCAGGCTGTCTTTTCCTGAAATAATAATACTTGCAACTTGAACATGTTGATTAAAATGAATCTGGTAATTAATAACACTTCCTTCGGGGACAACAATATTTTGCAGGGGAGAGGAGTAAGGTTTGATTTGCGTGTAGGCGGGTGGTGTTATATTTATTTTAATCGTTTCTATTGTTGGTGTGGTAAAGGAAGCATTGACTTGGTCTGCATTATTTTCCTCCAGACGAGTTATAAAATCATTTCCATGACTGTTTTGATTCCACATTAATAGCAAGGCACTGACCAGGCAAAGGAAAAAGAGTCCTGCTGATTTCAATAAGTCATTCGGAAGCTTAAGTGTTTCTTTATGCGTAGCAATAAGTTCAATCACCTTGAATTGCTGAATCTGTTGCAGTGTTGACAAATTCTGTGTTTCGCTGAGTATTAAGTCTGTGCTATTTTGCAATTGGGGATACAATTGATCTAAGGAACGACTAATGTAGTTGTTATTAATCACCCAAATTTTTGATAAGAAAAGGGAAGTAGTTATGAATAGTATTGTTGTGACGATAGATAGAACAAGGCTGCTGGTAAAAGAAATGCTGAATGCTTGCGCTAAGGCAAAAAATAAAACACCAAAGCCCATTCCTTTCAGTAAAGCTTGAAGCAACAACACTAATTTTTGTTTAGCGCTAAGTCGGTTTATCCAATATCGAATATCTGTCAGCGTCATTGTTTTCGGATATAGGATAGCAATCTTTCAATTACGAATAAACTGAAGAACAGAATGAAGAGAATATTATTCAAAGATTGATTTGCCATTGGAGAAATGGCAGCCACTTTCTTATTCCCCTGACAGGCAAAAGCCAAGGAGTCGGATAAGGAGCGCGCATCAAAGACAAGCGCCCTGTTTTGTAAAGCTTCTGTATTGATGAGCAAAGAAGTTAATTGTAAGGTGAGATGTTGTTGTGTGGCTACTTCCTGATTCAATCTTTGCGTTAACGTCCATTGTTGAGCGCTGATCTTCTTAACAAGTCGGTCATAGTCCTTATCCTCGAAATATAGGACTTTGCAATCACAAGTTGGTGCTATTTCATTGGAAAGCCAGATAAGCCAATCAGCACGGATCTGATCCGACTTGTCTGTAATGTACTGCAGGATTATGTTTGTTTTAAATGTTTTCTGAATGACTGAGAGGGCAGCTTCGATTATCTGTTTGTCATACTGAAAGTTATTTTCTGCATAGATACTTATTTTAATGGTGTCTGCATCGCTAATGGCTACACTATCCTTGTACTCATTGTTATGAATCATCTCAGTACTAAAGTAGGTGAGGTCTGCATCTGTGTATCCATAGCGGATTGCAAGACTATCATTGTTTATTCTTCGACTACTTAACAAGTATTGTACAGGATCGGAAGTAATGCTTAACCATTGAATATTTTTCGGTAGAGGCACAACATCACCAGTGAACAATGAAGCATGGTTACTACTGATTATAATGCCCTTAGTAATATTATAACTACTAAGTTCCTCAAGCAGTGTATAATAATCTGATGGAATATAGTCATCATTTGATTGAGCTAAAGGAAAATCTTGAGCCAGAAGATGGATTTCATAGCCATCAAGTGATAAGCTATCGATCAGTTTTTGAACCATGGGCTTTTCAAGTAATGCCTTTTCAACAATAAGCCACTTCTGTGTATTACCAGACGCAGGTATATACTGTGCGCCCGCCAGGAAAAATGAAAGTATAATAACCAAGAGCGCGCGTAAAATTAACAACCAATATTCATTCAGTTTTATACCCTTAAATTGCTGCGAGGGGCTTTCTTCAAGATGTCGCACACTACCCATCATGATTATCTTACCCTGTTTTCTACTCAATAAATGAATAGCAAGCGGAATGGATAAACCAAGCAATGACCAAAGCATGAGGGGATTACTAAAGCTAATCATCTTTGTAATCTTTTGCGTGTGGTTAAGAAATTTCTCAGCACAGTATCAGGCGATTCGAACAAATTTACCGGATAACAGGATACGTGCTTTTCAAGCATCCAGATTCTGGATTGCTCCAACCATTCATTAAACCTTTTTATGTAGTTTTCTTTTTGTGTGTTGGTATTTACTTTGGTTCGCACCTGCGTTTCCATATCCTGAAAGGTAAATGAACCTTCATAACTCAGGTCTCTTTCTTTTTTACCGATCAGATGAAAAACAATAACTTCATTTCTGGGTGTCTTGAGTCGTGCAATAAAGTTTAACAGATCTCCCTTATCGTCATACAGATCGGTAAGAAAAATGATTAATTCTTTGCCATGATGATCGAACAATTGTTCAAGCTGGTTTGAATGGTTCCAGGTGCCTGAAGTTTTTACGTTGATGAGCTCGTATAAGAAGCGTACAAATTGCTGTTGCTCAAAACGTGGTTGTAATATTTTAATCTGACTTTCATTAACAGTAGAAAGACCAATCGAATCGCCTTGCTTTCTGCCCAGGTAAGCCAATGCCGCTGTTAACACTTTGGCATACTGAAGTTTGCTGATAGCATCTTCGGTATATGCCATCGACTGACTGGCATCGACTACAAACTTAACCGTGATATTGGTTTCAATCTCAGCTTGCTTGATGTAGTATCTTTCTGTCCGGGCAAACGATTTCCAATCCAGTTGCCTGAGGTCATCACCCGCCTGATAGTTTTTGTACTGACTAAATTCCTGACCTGCCCCTACAGCCTGACTTTTATTGCTGCCACTCATAAAACCTTCTACAATTACGCGCGCCACCAACTCAAGACCATTTACGGTATTGAGGATTTCCGGTTTTAATAATTCTTTAATGCGCGCGTCCACCTTAGATCAGCTTTATCTGACTACTTTGTAATAGGTGTTTACATACAGAGTCTGAACTGACATTTTCAGCCTCTGCTTTAAAATTCATCAAAATTCTGTGTCGTAAAACAGGATAGGCAACGTGGGTGATGTCTTGAGGACTAACGGCTAATCTACCTTGTAAAATAGCCCGTGCTTTGGCAGTTAAGATCATCGCCTGTCCGGCACGTGGCCCAGCGCCCCAGCGTACCCATTCTTTTACATAGGCATCTTGTGTTTCATTTGGTCGGGTAGCCCGTACAAGTTTACCAACTGCTTCAATTAATTCCTGACTGATGTGAATCTCACGTACAAATTGTTGGAGCTTGATGATCTCTTGTGCCGTGATTACCTTTTCTACGCCACCTCTTTTGCTTCCCGTTGTTTGTGATAAAATATTTAGCTCTTCTTCTAAGGTCGGGTAACTTACTTTGATATAGAGCAGGAAACGATCTAATTGTGCTTCGGGTAAAGGAAAGGTGCCAGCTTGTTCAATTGGATTTTGCGTAGCCAGGATAAAAAAAGGTTTATCCAGCGGATAAGTAACACCGGCATAGGTTACTTCAAACTCTTGCATGGCTTCGAGTAAAGCAGCCTGTGTTTTAGGAGATGTTCGGTTGATTTCATCAGCTAATATAATATTAGCGAAGATGGGACCTTTGTTAAATTTGAAAAAGCGCTTACCTGTGGCGTGGTCTTCTTCCAATACTTCTGTTCCTATAATATCAGAAGGCATTAAATCAGGCGTGAATTGTATTCGCCTGAAGTGAAGATCTATTGCTTCCGATAAGGTACGAATCATTAAAGTCTTGGCCAGACCTGGCACACCTTCTAACAAACCATGACCACCTGCAAGAAAGGTAATGAGCAACTGATCGATAATTTCATCCTGGCCTACTATTACTTTCTTAATTTCTTTCTTAAGTGCCTGAAGTTTACCGGTGAGTAAGCTTATATTTTTCTCGGTTTCTTTTAAATCATTCGTCATAAAAAAATCAGGCAGTTAGCGCGTACATAATAATGTTGATGCTGAATCGTGTGTTGTCAATTCTATAAAATCTTTTATTTCTGAAGTCGTAGTCCCATTCACAACCATAATCTTTATTGCTGTAGAGTACTCCGATTTTATTTTTTACTTCAATGGCTTTTAAATAATCGTGTACAATGTCATCACCCCAACCATTCAATTCCTGCGATGTAGTAGGAGGGCCCTCGAATTTAAAAAAGGAGGAATAGAGTACGTGGTTGTTAGGTATTTTCTTGAGTGCGGCAATACCGAATATTTTTTCCATTTGTGCTTCGAAAGATTTAGCAAAGAGACCATCAATGTCATGGTTGCAATCATCTACAAAAACAAAACCACCATTGTTCACATACTTCTCAAAATTCTCTTTTTCCTGTGGTGTAAATTCAACCAGCTTATGTCCGCTTAAATAACAAAATGGGCAACGAAAAATCTCGTTGCTGCTAAGGAGAATGATATTTTCTTGTGTGTCAATATTTAATGAAGTATACTCCACCAGTGAGTTGAGTACATTGGATGGCATGCGTTGGTCTACGTCCCAGTCTCCGGACTCATATTGCAAGCGGGTGAAGAAGAACTTATTAACAAGACTCATTGAGTAAAAAGAACAGTACGACTAAACCTAAATAAAGAGACTGCCTCATGTGGTACATGTCTCAGCATTTCTGCTGATTCATATTTTGTCTGAAACTATTTATGACAGACAACACCAGTAATGAGACAGTCTCTGATTAAAAATTGTTATGGCCTACACAGCATCAGATAAGCTGGTGAAAGTGAAATCACGAATTTTCATGTAAGGTATTAAGTTGCCACCTACACGCACTTGCTTTCCAAGTGTTTCAAGGTTATTCAACATGATTACCGGACTTTCATTAAAACGGAAATTCTTTACCGGATGCTTAATCTTTCCGTTTTCAATAAAGAATGTACTGTCGCGTGTAAGACCTGTATAGAGTTGTGTTTGCGGATCTACCGAACGGATATACCAGAAGCGCGTTACTAAAATTCCCTTCTTTGTATCCTTAATCATATCCTCTACCGATGCTTTACCACCTTCAAAAATGATATTCCCGGGAAAAGGAACAGGTGCTACATTTTTTTGCGCTGCCCAGTACCGATCGTAAAACAAATTGCTGACAACACCATTTTTAATAATATCAAGTCGCTGACGTGCTTGACCATCGCCAGTCCAGGGTGTAGCCGGTACTTCAGTGTTGAATGGGTCTGAGTAGATGTTAACACGCTCGTCAAGCATTTTTTCGCCTAACTTGGTTCCACCACCTTTTTTAGAAAGAAAGCTTCTGCCTTCATCTGCCTGACGGGCCCCCATCGCAAAAAACATATTACCCAATAATTCAGCAGAAGCGGCAGGCTCCAGAATTACGGTATACTTGCCAGGCTCAATCGCTTTAGCATCTCTCGATCCTAATGCTTTTTGAATAGCAATATTAGAAGCTTCTGCCGTATCCAGTTTGCTTACATCATTGAAGTCACGTGTTACCCAACCAGAGCCTGTGCCATCATTGCTACGCATCGTAACAGTAAAATCGACATTGGTAGATTGGTTATATAAGAACATGCCTTTGGTATTCATCATGGCTGAAAAGCCATGATTGTGCTCCAGATAACCTGCAGCAGTAACATCTTTGGCAGCAGCAGGATTGATGCTGTTAGCAGCAGCCTGAGCGCGGTATTCAGGTGTAATTTTAGCAGTAGCCTCTGAGTAAGTTTTAGATTCACCACCATATTGTTGCTGAGGCAGTGGCTCCATAAACTCAGGATTTTCAGGAGCTAGTTTGGCAAGTTCTTCAGCGCGTCTTACTGTTTTTTCAAGCGATGCCGTATCAAACTCATTGATAGTAGCCACACCTGATTTCTTTCCATAATATGCCTGGACACCCAGGGTTACATCGCTGTTTTCACCTGCGGTAGAAACGGTATTACGGGCATAGCGGATGTTACCACTGTTGTTTCCATTTAAGTTAGCAATGAGGCCATCAGCTTTTGACATGCTGATCACCTTTTCCAGTATTTGTTTTGATTCTTCTTTCGATAATATAGCCATGATGCTTTTACAAATTATGTGATACTAATTAGATAGTTCTTCCGGTATTGATAACGTTAATACCATTAAAACGTGTGGTCGAACTTCCGTGCGACACTGCACTTACCTGCGAGGGTTGGCCCTTGCCATCAAAGAAAGATCCGAACAAACGGTAATCCGATGCATCACATATTTTTGAACAGCTGTTCCAGAACTCCTGTGTATTAGATTGGTAGGCTACGTCATTGAGCATACCTGTAATCTGACCGTTCTTGATTTCGTAGTACACTGTGCCGCCAAACTGAAAGTTGTAGCGTTGCTGATCAATTGAATATGAACCACGTCCAGCTATGTAAATTCCCTTCTCTACATCCTTAATCATTTGTTGTACAGAATAGGGATCTTTACCTGGTGCTAGCGATACGTTTGGCATCCGTTGGAATTGAACATCATTCCAGCTTTGTGAATAGCAGCAGCCGTGCGATTCATTTTGCCCGATAATATGAACCTGATCGCGAATAGCCTGGTAGTTAACCAACACGCCATCTTTAATCAAATCCCATTGTTTGCACTTAACACCTTCATCATCGTAACCCACAGCACCTAATGAACCGACTTGTGTTTTATCTGCAAAGATGTTAACAAGCTTGCTGCCGTAATTAAAATTGCCAGCCTTCAGCTTATCTAGTGTTGCGAAGCTTGTACCCGCATAATTGGCTTCGTAACCCAACACACGGTCTAGTTCCAATGGATGGCCCACAGATTCGTGAATGGTAAGACCAAGGTGATTAGGTTCTAATACAAGATCGTATTTACCTGGATCGACCGACTTGGCAGAAAGCATTTCTTTTGCCTGACGCGCAGCAAGTGCTGCATCTTCAATCATATCGTAGCTGTTTTTATACAGATACATGTCAGAGACTGCACCAATTAACTTATCTTCTTTCTTAGGCATCATATATTCATAACCCATGCCCATAGGTGCACTCATGGCCTGACGTGTCTTGAATTTACCTGCAGCCTTATCAATGGCGGTTACGTTGAACGTTGGCCAGATTCTGTGAATGTCCTGATCAATATAAGAGCCTTCAGAGGAAGCAAAATATTTTTGTTCATTCACCTGAAACAGATTCGAATTGACAAAGCTTGCACCATTCTTCTGTGCTTCGGCATTTGCCGCCAATAGTAGTTCTACTTTTTCCGCTACGGGTATTTCAAATGCATTTTTTTGGATAGGCGTTTTCCAGCTTACTTCTCCATGAGACACATTCGGAGCAAGTTTTACCGGATCTGTTTGAAACTTTGAGTTTGCCTTGGCAATGGCAACAGCTTGCAGGGTGGCTTTCTTAACACCCTCAGGACTTACATCGTTGGTTGAGGCAAATCCCCAGGTACCATTGGCAATCACGCGAATACCAACACCATACGATTCACCGTTAACAATGTTCTGCACTTTGTTTTCACGGGTAGATATGAACTGATTCAAATAACGGCCAATGCGAACATCTGTATAGGTGGCTCCGTTACTTTTGGCAGTATTGAGTGCAGCATCAGCTATCTGCTTTTTCTGCAGGGCATCCAGGGGCGATTCAAGTAAGGCCTCAATGGATACAGGGTTAGAATTACCCAGTAAGCCCAAAGGCAGCATCATGCCACCCAGACCCAGGCCCGCAATCTGTACAAAGTCTCTTCTTTTCAAGGTTGTAATATTTAAGGTGAATAATGTGGTTCAAGCCATAAGTTAGAAATAAACGGTAGGCTTGTAAAAAGTGGTAAAACAAATTATATAAGCGGCATTTTAGATGCTTGCAGCCATGATTTAATAATATGAAATTTATCTGACAAGCAGTATAAGAAAAAAGCACAGTTTTTTATCTGAATACCCCAAGGAAGGTTATCCTGAAAGAGCACAGTTGTTTTATGTAACTCTTTTGCAATGCTCCACGTACAAAGGTTTTCATCCTATTCATCAATCGCACATCCATGCTTAAAAATTTTCTAAAAACTGCCGGCCGCATTATTGTAAAGCAAAGAGCTTATGCAGCGATAAATCTGATTGGTCTTACATCAGGTATCGCATTGGCCTTGTTGATTATGGCTTACGTAAGGTCAGAGACCAACTATGATACCTTTCATGAAAAGATTGGCAGACTCTATCGTATAAAATATAAAGCACCCAATGGTTTGGAACTGGCCAGTTCACCACCGCCCATTGCACCAGCGATGAAAGACTTCTTTCCGGAAGTGGAGCAAGCGGCAAGGCTATACGGTCGGAATGTGAGTATCAAACTTCCTGATCAGGAAATTGCTTTTGAAGAATCAGGTGTTTTCTTTGCGGACTCCGCTATTATGGATATGTTCTCTTTCGAATTTGTGAAAGGAAATCCTTCACGAGCATTAGTAGATAAGTTTACCATTATTATTAACGAGGAGATGGCTACCAAATACTTCGGTGATGCCAACCCTATTGGAGAATCATTATTGTTTTCTGGTCAGCATAGTTTTAAGGTAACCGGAGTTGTCAAAAACTTTCCGGAGAATTCGCATCTGCGCTTTAATATGTTAGTGCCTTATGAAAATATGTTTGATTTAGAAACTGAGCAGACTGCACAGGTGCTGCGAAATAATTTGGCCATAAACTTTGTGATCAGTCATGGCTATACCTATGTATTATTAAAAGAAGGAGCCGATCCTGGAAAGGTTGATGCCAATATGGAGGCTTTCCTGAAACAACATGCATTACCACAGATGCTGGTGGGGCAAGTGTTTACACTTTTTCCAGTTAAGGATATTCACCTGAAGTCGACATTATTGGCAGAGCCATCAACAACAAATTCGATGTCTACCATTTATATCTTTATTGCTATTGGCTTGCTAACACTCGTGATTGCCAGCATTAATTACATCAACCTTTCCACTGCCCAGTCACTCTCACGCATTAAAGAAATTGGTGTGCGGGTAATCATGGGATCTGGTAAGCAACAGATTGTTATACAGTTTTTTGTGGAAAGTTTTCTGTTTGTACTGATATCAATGGTGTTAGCCTTTGGTGTATTCTACACTACACTTCCACTGTTAAATTTATTTACCAGTAAAAATCTAGTGTTTATGGATTTTGTAGATATGCCCCTGGCATTTACCTGCCTGGCTTTACTGATAGGTATTACCTTGCTTGCAGGGTCTTACCCGGCTTATTTCGTCACAAAATTCAATTCAGTTGGTTCTTTGAAAGGTGAGGGGGTTACGGGCTTGGGTAGCCAGTGGTTAAGAAAGGGCTTAGTTGTTTTTCAATTGAGTATTGCGTTTCTGCTTTTAACATGCTCTATGTTAATTGTTAAACAACTTCGCTATTTGCACGACAGACCCTTAGGCTTTGAAAAAGAAAATGTGGTCACTATTCCTTTATTCAGTCAGAACCTAAATGGTATTTTTGGTCAGCGTGATTCCTTATTTGCTATTCGTTTGCAAAGCTTTCGCGATGCACTCGAAAGTGAAACAGGTATTTTAAAAACCACCTTGTCATCTAACCCTCCCGGCTTAGGGGCCACCTACCGTGGTACTATCCCAGAAGGATATTCACAGGAAGATAGATTGTTTGTAGCAAACTTTGCTGTTGATTATAATTTTAATGAAACATATGGACTACAGGTTATTGCTGGTAGATGGCTTGAACAAGGCTACGGGACAGATGGCACAGAGGCCTTTGTAGTAAATGAAACAGCGGTGCGGGAATTTAACTGGGGAAGTCCGGAAGAAGCCATTGGTAAAACAATAAACCGCGAAGGTAAGTTGGGAAAAGTAATCGGTGTGATTCAGGATTATAATTTTACCTCATTAACTACGGCTGTATCTGCTTTGGTGATCGAACATAATAGTAATCAGTTCAATGTGTTGTCAGTGCGGTTTCAAAATGATCAGGTTACTACACTGATGGATAAAGTGGAAGCGCAGTGGAATAAAGCTTTTCCTGAAAAGAGTTTTGAATATGTATTTTTAGATGAACAGTTGGATCTGCAGTATGCCAACTATCAAAGCTTTGGTGATATCATCAGGGCCTTTACTTTAATAGCCATCCTTATTTCTTGCTTGGGGGTATATGGCCTTGTGTTATTTATTGTTCAGCGTAAAGTAAAAGAGATTGGTGTTCGTAAGGTTTTAGGCTCTACCATCAGTGGTATTCTATTAATGATCTTTAAAGACTTTGTTTGGTTACTCTTGTTCGGATTTTTAGTGGCAATACCAATTTCATATTATTTTTTAAATGATTGGTTACAGAACTTTACCTACCATACCAGCCTGGATGTAATAACCTTTGTGGTCAGCTTCCTTATTTTGCTGGGGATAACTTTGCTCACAGTAAGTTATCAAGCTATTAAGGCTTCATTGGCTAACCCGATCAGTGCCTTGAGAAGTGAGTAATTCATTACTTTTTCAAAAAGACCAATGTCCAAAGAATACCTTATAATTAAGGTATTCTTTGCTTTACTTCAGTCCGAAATCACTGATTAAACAGTTTAAGGCTTATTAATCGTCTAAAACAATCCTGATCATTTACATGGAATCATGACTTGCTTATATTTGTATTTAATTTCAATTGTTTAAACAATAAATTCCCGACAATGCGTTGGGATTCCTAAACCAATATTTTGTGCTGAAGAGACTAACTGCCCCATTCGTATTATCCCTCGCTATCCTTTCCTTCTCTTGTCAGGAACTAGAAGTGCCTGATGATCAGCTTTTTCGTGAAGTTGAAGCGATAGACGCTTACCTAAAAGCCAATGTAACTGACTATGTTGCCTATGACCAATCAGGCATAAGATTAGTAATTCATCAGTTTGGATACCTGCCTCCAGTACATAAGGGCCAAAAAATAAGAGCCAGTGTAAAAGGCAAATTATTCAGTAATGGTAATTACTTCACTGACCTTAACTTTAACTCCTTACTGGATAGTATTGGTGGTGCAGGCCTGCAGTATGCCATCTCATCTTTACTGGTGGGTGGAGAAGCAAGTATTTACGTTCCCTCCAAATATGCAAATGGCTCGGCTACTACCAACGATATTCCGGCAAATTCCACCTTGGTTTATGAAGTTAAGCTATTTGAGGTTACCAGAACAACAACTGAACAAGCAAGATTTACCAGTGACACAACGGCTATTAAGCAATACATTATTGACAATAGCCTTGATGGATTTATGGAACACCCAAGTGGTGTGTGGTATAAAATTACCGAGCAAGGAACGGGTGTCAGACCTAAATCATATGACGCAGTCAACATGATTTACTCAGGTTCCTTATTAACCACAGGAAGTGTGTTTGACGATGGCACATTATCGAACATCAATGTATTTAGTTTAATAGATGGATTGAAAGTGGGAATGCCCTTGCTGGACGAAACAGGAAGTGCTATTTTCCTGATACCCTCAGGTTTGGCCTATGGTGCTCAAGGTTCAGGTACTTCAATTCCTGCAAATGCCAACCTGAAATTTGAAGTGGAGTTGACTAAGATTATTAAGTAATCCCGAAATGAAGGATTACAAAAAATATTTCCCCATATCTGCTCCACCAGATCAGGTTTACCTCGCGCTTACTACAGAAACTACCATTATGCTTTGGACGGGCGATCATGCCGAGATGATCGCTGAACCTGGAACGGAGTTTTCGATGTGGAATGGTGCAATTGTAGGCCGTAACCTGGAGTTTGAAAAGGATAAGAAGATTATACAACAATGGTATTTTGGCATTGACAACGATGCCTCTATTGTAACCATTAAGCTTCACCCTGATGGCGATAAAGCCACTTCAGCCGAACTCAGGCACACCAATATCCCTGATGAGGATTATGAGGATATTGTTCAGGGGTGGAACGAAGTATATTTCGGATCGCTGCAGGACTTCTACAAGTAAGTTGTACGATTTTGTACAAGCAACTGTTCAGGTTTACTTGTTTGCCACAGACAAACAGCCATTTTTCGCATGAATGATTGTTTTATGAGCTGGCGTGATTGTTGACTTAAGTTTTCAAACTTATATCAACATGAACGTATTCCTTTCTTTGGTGCTTTGGTGTCTGCTCTTAGTATTATGTTGGCCCTTAGCCTTGTTGCTATTATTGTTCTTTCCAATCATCTGGTTAATAGCTTTGCCTTTTAGAATTGTTGGCTTTACATTGGAGTGGCTTTTTAAATTGGTAGGTGCAATATTGTTGTTCCCATTTTCTTTTTTACGTGCTGCAAAACAATAAAAGCGGGAGAACCCGCTTTTATTGTTTATTATAAAAAAAATGCTTGCGTTAGCTTAAAGACTTTCAACTTCCTTAATCACCACTTTCTCCATTACATCACCCTGACGAATCAGGTCAATTACTTCCAGGCCTTCATACACCTTGCCAAAGACAGTATGGTTGCGGTCCAGGTGTGCTGTGTTTTGGCGACTATGGCAAATAAAAAACTGTGAGCCACCAGTATTACGTCCAGCGTGTGCCATTGATAGTACACCACGGTCGTGGTATTGGTTATTGCCATCTAGTTCACATTTAATGGTATGACCGGGGCCACCATTACCAATGCCATTGGGGCAACCACCCTGAATCACAAAGTTTGGAATAACCCTGTGAAAGGTCAGGCCATCATAGAAATTATGTTGGGCAAGGTCAATAAAGTTTTTTACAGTTCCAGGGGCATCTTCTTCAAAGAACTGAATCTTCATAACGCCCTTTTTTGTATGGATTTCGGCTACCTTCATGTTCACAAATTTTCCGCAAATTAAGTCAGTAAGCTTGTTGATAAAAGCATTTGCATAAAAAAAGCCTGACAATTAATTGTCAGGCTTCTAGCATTAGCTGGGGGCTATTTAGCTAGTATAAATATTCCAGTGCCACTACATCAAATGAACCAAACTCTCCATCTTCAGATGAACCAAAGCATGATAACATGATAGAGTTAGCATCAAAACCAGAAGGTGTACCTGGTATAAGAATAGCACCAACACCTGATGCACCTTCGTTACCACCTGTTCCACAAGAAAGTGAGCGGTTGAAGTAATCAGTATGTCTTAAACCAAGACAGTGACCGATTTCATGTGTCATTACGTGTTCTACAACGTCTACGCTATAAGAACTTGTACCAGAAAGAATCTGAACCCACTTATAAGGAAGTCCGCCACTAGGGAAGCCCGCAGAACCACCGGCTCCACCGCTAACACGGTAAACTACGATTTCTGCAGCTGCAGTATTAGTACCGAACGTCAGCGTGAAATCAAGACCAATGTTCAGGGCATTGTAGTTAGCAACAGCATTTTGAAGTGCAGTGCGCATCTTAGTGTCCAATGCATTGGTTCCACTGGTGTAACCAAGCACACGGATGGTGCGGGGTGAGCTAACCAAATTAGTGGTTCTGTATTGTTCACCAACAGCACCTACGTGCTGAACTTTACTGTTACTCATTTCCCTGATATCTTCGTCAGAGAGGAACATATCTTTTTCAAGCATATATCCCTGCATCAACTCTCCTGTTATAGGATTTCTTGAAGATACTTTTTGTACATCACTCACATCAAAACCAAGACTTGTCAACTGAAGTTTCACGTTTTCTGAAATCTCAGCTTTTTCAGTTTTGACAGAAGTTTCCGTACAGGAAATTACAAAGGCACTGAGAAGAACTACCGCAAGTGCCGAAGCGGCTTTTCGAATGTTTAACATAATTATTAGGTTTAGGTTTATATTTCGAAATTACTTCATGTCCACCTGCATAATGTTCAAGCGTAATGAAATGTGTTTTCGTGTATCTGCATACTTTAAGGCTTTTGCTTCAACAAGTCGAAGTGTTTTTTTTTACTGGGCGAGCACATGTTTTTTCATAATAGCCCTGATCCTTTCAAATACAGCGATTTCGCTTGCTCAAAAAACCAATAGGGGGGTAGATGTTTCAACATTTAAAGCAGGTAATGCCCTTACAAAATCAGTTATTTCTGATAGTGCCTACTACCTTGCAATCTTTGAAAATGAGGCAGAGGCCAAACAGTATTTGGTAAGAAAAACCTTAATAATGAGGCGCCTGAATTTTCGCAGTTTTATTATGCGGGGAGATGCGATAAAGAATTTACCAGTATACCCTTCGTTGTTCAAGGCCAATGACTTATGGAAACTCTCAGATAACTTACTAGAACTGCCAGTGCATAAACACAGTAAAAATGTTTATACCTTAAAATTAAGGTGCCCCATGGATGGTGATGCACTTTCAGCACTTTTCCCTGGAATAAAAATTCGTGATGTAAGAAATAGTACTGTTTTGATTGAATGTAGTGATGATGCGCTTCGCAACATTGTACTTCCGCTTGATATGGTGGTATATATCGGATATGAATCACAAAAAGCCAGGACTGAAAGCAGAGTTTTGGATTTAAATCTTGCACCTAATACAGTTTCGTATCTGCATCACAGGTTGCCAATGTTGCAGGGTGAAGGCATTACAGTGTCAGTAAAAGAAGAAGCCTTCAATACAAATGACATTGATCTTGAGGGGCGATATGTTGAATCAAACCTTCAATCGGCCACGCAGGATTTGCATGCAACTGAAATGGCTACGATTATTGGCGGAGAAGGAAACTCATTCATCACAGGAAAAGGGGTGGCTCCGGAGGTAAGGCTCGCATCTTCCAGTTTTGCTGTGCTGAGTCCAGATCCTCTGCCTGTTTATAATTCGTTGAACATTTCTGTACAAAATCATTCTTACGGTACCCAAATAGAAAATATGTACGGGGCTTTGGCAGAATCTTTTGATCAAAACGTTCAACAACAACCACACCTGCTGCATGTATTTTCCTCAGGTAATGACGGTGCCCTGGCAAGCACAACGGGTGCCTATGCGGGGATAGCTGGTTATGCGAACCTTACAGGTAATTTTAAAATGTCGAAAAATACACTCGCTGTCGGATCAGTAGATACAGTAGGCAGAGCGATATCATTTTCTTCAAAGGGGCCAGCTTATGATGGGCGAGTTAAACCTGAGCTTGTTAGTTATAGTATGGTAGGATCATCCAATGCTGCTGCCTTGGTTTCGGGTGTAGCAGTTTTATTGCAGCAAGTCTATAAACAAAAGTATGGTAGCTTGCCTTCGGTAGCTTTGCAAAAAGCACTGTTAATTAACGGTGCAAAGGATTTAGGAACTACAGGTCCTGATTTTAAAACCGGCTATGGAAACCTTGATGCGTGGCAGAGTATGCATCTGTTACAAACGGATCAGTTTATTGAGCAGGCAATAAATGAGTTTGAAAGTAAGGTTCATCAGTTAACCATTCCACCCAATGTCCGCAATCTGAAAATAACACTGTTGTGGGACGATGTACCTGGTCAGGTAAATTCAACCATAGCCTTGGTTAACGATTTAGATATGGTTATTCAAACGCCCCAAGCTCAGGAAGTTTATCCATGGATATTAGACAGTTCACCACTACTTAGTGCTTTGGAGAAGCCTGCCACGCGCGGGGCAGATCATTTAAATAATATTGAACAGGTATTGATTGAACAACCTGAGCAGGGCATGTATTCGATTGTGGTTAAAGCGAATGAACTTGCAGGGAATGAGCAAAGTTATGCAATAGCCTATAGCTGGGAAGAGCAGGACGCATTTACCTGGTATTATCCGACAGCAAGTGATAACATGCCCTATAATGGTGAAGCAGGTACCTATTTTCAATGGAAGAGTACCTTGGCTGCTGCTCATGGGAGATTGGAGCTAAGTATGGATCAGGGGAATACCTGGCAAGTGATCAAAGATGCTGTTGATCTCTCAACAGGTTTACTACGGTGGCAGGCTCCAGCAATCAATACCCTTGCACAAGCACGCATGGTAGTAGGGTCAGCTCAATATACCACAGATGAATTCATCATTTCGCAGCCAATTATTCCGAAAGTTGGGTTTAATTGTCAGGATTCTGTTTTGCTACAATGGAACAGGGTGAATGGTGCCAATAGCTATCGCGTTAGCTATTATAATAATTCACGTATGGAGGAATATTTACTGACCAGTGATACAAGTTTCATTTTTAAAGAGACAGGATCAGCCAAAACTTATTTTGCCATTCAGACTGTTTTAGGGAATGGGCAAACGGGAATTCAGGGTTATGCTTTTGATTATGCGTTACAGGAAATCACTTGTTTTCTTCGTTCGTTTTATACCCAGCTTCGACCTAACGAAGGAATTGACCTGATAGGCGAAGTTGGTACTACCTATGGGATAGAGCGTATTGTTTTTCAGCGACAGATGGGTGATGAATTTATGGATATTCAAACACTAACTTCTATCGAATCAAATAATTTTAGTTTTCTGGACTCCGCACCACTTCAGGGCTTAAACAATTACAGACTAGTATTACACTTTATGAATGGTGAGCAGTTGGTAAGTGATATTGTCAGTGACTACTTCTTGTCAACAATCCCATTTTTAATATTTCCAAACCCGGTGAGTGCCGGATCCGAACTGCAGATTATTGCCAAGCAGTTTGAGCGCTCACCACAAGTGTTTACACTTTACAGTGGTAATGGTATGAAATTGTTTACGTATGACTTACTTTCAGACAGGGAAAGTATACAAATACCATCATTACCCCCGGGAATTTATTTATTCAGCATTAAAACTGAAGAGGGATTTAGTCGAGGTAAATTGTTAGTAACACAATGATGAATAGTAGCTGTTCCTAAAATGATTGATAAGGTTTTAAAAGGAATGAATCTCAATGCTAATTTTGAATTTCAAATTTGTAATTTGAAATTGCTATTACCTGTGCTGTCATGAAACCCCTTGACTTATTAAAATCAGCGGCTAATCATATTCAACCTTTATCGGACGAAGCATGGAGAGATTTTGCCGACTGTTGGAAAACCTTTTCAGTAAAACGTAAAGAGACAATTACAAAAGCAGGAGAGAAGGAAGCCTACCTTTACTTTGTGACAGAAGGTGTACAGCGCATTTACTACCTGGATGATGTAAGAGAATCAACCATCATATTAACCTATGCACCTTCTTTTGGCGGGGTAATGGATTCATTTCTCATGCAAAGTCCTTCACGCTTTTATTATGAGTCATTAACGCCATCTGTTTTTCTTCGCGCAGATTATGGGAGCATAGCCTTATTGATGGACAAGCACCCGGACATTCTAAAACTGGTGCACATTGGTCTCACACAGGCTTTCTCCGGCTTGTTAGAAAGAATGGTGGAGTTGCAATGCTTTAGTTCCGAGGAAAAGTTCAAAAAGCTATTGCAGCGAAGTCCACACATACTTACGCTTGTGCCCCACAAATACCTGGCTAACTACCTGGGCATAGATGCCACCAACTTTAGTAAGTTCATAAATTCTGTGCGGATTTAGAATTGTTGGTAAATACCAAGAGTGAAGAGCACAGCAGTGGCTTGTTTTGTGTAAACATGTAAAACAACACAAAATGAAAACACAAACAATCTACACTGTATTAGCCAAAGGCTTTATGCTCTTGTCAGCCTTAAGCCTGGCCTATGTTGCCTTATTGGCCATAAAAAGCCCGCAAGCCGTAATGGATCTTGTCAATGTTAAACTGAATAACAACGATGCCTTGAGTTCAATCAGGGGCGTGTATGGAGGCGTGGGAATTACATTGGTTATTGTTATTATTTACCTGGCATTTTTTCAACTCAGCAAAGGACTTGCCTTTATTTCAATCTTCTGGGGATCCTACGCACTGTCAAGGCTAATTACTTTATTGGTTGATGGTGCTTTGGGCGAATTTGGGAATACCTGGCTTATTATCGAGACCACTTTTTGTTTGATTGGTCTCGGCCTATTGATCTTTGGTCGTAAATTTACCGAGATTAGAAATGCTTAGTCAGGAAGAATATCTTTTAAAACTGGAGGCAATGCTTGAAAAGCAATTGCAGGAAGTAATAGGTGTTTTTCAGAATTTACCTACTACAACATTACTCCGGTCATCTGCGCAAGGTGGCTGGAGTATTGCAGCATGTTTTGAACACTTAAATTCTTACGCTGAATATTATCATCCTAAAATTCAACAAGGACTTAACCGTACACCAGCTGCAGAAGTGCTGCCACTTTTCAGGAATACCTGGTTAGGCTTGTACTTTATCAGAACGATGCGTATTGATGGCACGCAAAAGAAGTATAAAGCCATAAAGCAACATCAGCCAAAGCATATTGAAAATCCGGCAGGGGTGATCAGCAGGTTTATTCAGCATCAGGAAGATTTATTGAAGTTGCTGCACGAAGCAAGTTCTAAAGATCTTAAAAATGTGAAGATCAAAACCTCCTTAGCCCCGCTGATTAAAATTAATGGCGGTGATGCGATAGAATTTTTACTGGTGCATAACCAAAGACACATACAGCAGGCAAGAAGGAATCTTTAAGTAATTTGTAATTATTGACTTCCCCAGGGTGCCGCAGGTGTTTCTACTGCTTTACTAAGATCAAAAACAACCGTAATGATTCTGTCACTGTTAAGTCTGCGTAGATTATAGGTAAACAACTTATCTGTCAATGAAATCCACCAAACATTAGCAACTGCATTGGGGAGTAAGGTGGCGGTTTGTACATCAGCCGGAAAAATTTGTAAGGTGGCAGATCCACTATTGGTAGCGAGGCCACCGTATTGCGTTACGGCATCTTCGCTGCCATCTTCATGCCTGTGGTCATGCTTGAGTTGAATCAAATCATTCTTAAGGGTGAGCACCCAGGTTCTGGAACGGTTATCGCCTACCATAAAAGGAATGCGAATAACGGAGTCGCTACACGCCCGCACATGCATAACCAGTTTTTGATCTTTAAAAGTGCCACTGCCTTCAGGATTCTCAGTCAATTTTCCTTCATATGCTTTTCCACAATGCTTTTGAAGTTCACTCCAAAACTGTTGCGCACCACTTTTACTTTGGGCATGCACGTTGATGGAAAAGAAAATCAGGAAGAAAAAGACCGTAGTTGTTTTCATAGGGGTAAATAATGTGGTTCAAGGTAAGACTTTCTATCGTCTAATCAATTGGTGGCTATGATCTAGGCAAAGAATAGCATTTTTTCAATTAACATTTTAGAAAGGCAATTAGTATGCTGCGTAATTTTCTGTCATGGTAGCATAAGTCTCTTATAAATGATTAAGATCACTCCAGGCCATGAGATGCGTCATAAAATTCCAGCCGTTTGGAGATTAGTTTAGTATCAACAATTAAAACAAGGAGGTATTTATGTCACTCATTAAAAAAACTGACTGGCCATCCTTAATGAATGGCTCGCTGCTATCGGATTTTTTCGATAACGATCGCTTTTTTGATGCTGATTGGCTACGTAAGCAATCAGTTCCTGCTGTCAACGTAAAAGAGACTGAAAAGACCTTTGAAATTGAAGTGGCTGCGCCTGGGTTAACTAAAAAAGATTTTCACGTTTCTGTAGATAATGGTTTACTGACCATATCATCAGAAAAACAAGAAGAAAAAGAGGAGAAAGACAAAAACTACACGCGCAAAGAATTCAGTTATAGTTCTTTTAGTCGTTCGTTCACCTTGCCTGAAAACGTGAATGAAGAAGATGTGAAGGCCTATTACGAAGACGGTATTTTAAAACTGCATGTGGCCAAAAAGATGATTGGCACTGCAAAACCTAAGAAGGCTATCGAAGTTCGCTGACTGGGGAGAGCGAATCAGATAGTTAGAGCCTCCGGTTAAACCGGAGGCTTTTTTTATTATAAGCCAGCTTAAAAATAATTCGAAACAAAATCATCGCGTCATTGCGATGAACGAAGCGTTGAATGTGTGTTAGGGTGAGGAAGCAATCTATTTATGAGATTTAAAGCAACCAGCTAGATTGCTTCTCCCGATTTTATCGGGATCGCATGACGAATCCTCTTTTTTAAGATGGGCTCTAATTAATTTTTTGGATTATCTGCCCAAATGGTAGTTTCTTCCCAGTTATCAAAATCCTTTTTAAGCAAATCAAGTTTAGCTCTTGCACTGCGCAGGGCGCCTTGTCCTAACAATAAGCGATAAGGTGGATTTTCAGACTCCACTACTTTTATCATCGCCTGTGCGGCACGTAGCGGATCGCCCGGTTGACTGCCACTGTACCCACGGATGCTGTCCTTATTGGCACCGGCAGTGGCAGCATAATCTTCAATTACAATTTTACTGGTGTTGGCTGAGCGGCCGGCCCAATCGGTGCGGAAACCACTTGGGGAAATCACCGTTACCTTAATACCCAAAGGGGCTGTTTCTTTTGAAAGCGATTCTGAGAAACCATCGACCGCAAATTTTGTAGCATTGTAATAACCAACAGCCGGGTAACCAACCAAGCCAGCGATGGAGGCAATGTTGAGAATATGCCCACTTCGTTGCTTGCGCATTATTGGTAAAACAGCTTTAGTCATGTTGGCTAAACCAAAGAAATTGATTTCAAACATTTTTCGAATTTCTTCGTCTTCGCTTTCTTCAATGGCACCGAAGTATCCAATGCCGGCATTGTTCACCAGTACATCAATGCGGCCGAAATGCTTATACGCTTGAACTACGGCATTCTCAATGTCAGTCGGCTTAGTAACGTCCAGACTAAGCGCTAATGCTTTGTCAGTATGTTTCTCAACAATATCCAGAATGTCGTTTAATTTTCTGGCAGTAACTACTACTTTGTAGCCTTGTGCCAGTAATAAGTTAGAGAGCTCTCTTCCAAAGCCGGTGGAGCACCCGGTAATAAACCATACTTTATCCATAGTAGCATTAATTCAATAGTTAACAGACAATTTATTTGTCAGATTTGTTCAGAGTATAGGGAAATTAATGTATTTAAAAAAACAGTCATCGATGAAAGCTATTTTTAAAACAAGAAGGTATTCTTGTTACCCAATTTGAAGTTCTTATGCTTTCTTACAGCATGCTCAGACAAGGCATTATGCTATCTTTGGCCTGGCAGGGTATGTGCGGATAGCATACAGCCTTGAATGAGTATGCGAGGCCCAGCGGCCTGAGAGCGAAAACTCTAATGTAGCTATTTACCCAAATGATTGTTGGAATTTCTTTAGCTATGTTAGCCTATTAGAGTATCAAAATATTCTCCGCTTAAACTCAGGATTATTTGATGCACAGATTTCACGCATGTCACAAATAACTAATTATTAGTTCTATGTTAACCTGCTTTATATGAGCGGACTTTACTTACTTGCTTGTCCTTTCAATCTCACGCAAGTTCTCCATCTTCTTATTGCGCAAGAAGCCACCAATATCTTCGAAATGTTCCTTAACTCGCTTGTTACCAAACTCAAATACTTTATTGGCAAGTCCATCAAGGAAATCACGATCGTGCGATACAAGAATCAACGTACCATCAAAAGCTTTTAATGCATCTTTTAAAATGTCTTTGGTTTTGATATCCAAATGGTTGGTTGGTTCATCGAGAATCAACAGATTAACAGGTTGAAGTAGTAATTTAATCATCGCGAGACGTGTACGCTCACCCCCGGACAGCATCTTCACCTTTTTATCAATAGCATCACCACCAAACATGAAGGCACCCAGAATATCTTTCATCTTGGTGCGAATTTCGCCTACGGCTATCTGATCAATGGTGTCGAATACAGTCAGTTCACCATCCAGCAAAGCTGCCTGGTTTTGTGCGAAGTAACCAATCATGCTGCCATGTCCCAGCTGACATTTTCCATCAAAAGGAATTTCATTCATGATGGCTTTAATCAAGGTAGACTTACCTTCACCATTCTTACCGACAAAGGCAATTTTTTCTCCGCGTGAAATAGTCAGTGATACATCTTGTAACACCGTATGATCACCATATTTCTTGGTGAAGTCCGTAATAATAACGGGATAATTTCCTGAACGGGGAGCAGGAGGGAACTTCAAATTAAGAGCGGAAGTGTCAATTTCATCCACTTCGATTGGCACAATTTTCTCCAACATTTTTACGCGCGACTGTACTTGCAATGTTTTAGAGTAAGTGCCTTTAAAACGTTCAATGAAGGCGGTGATGTCCGCAATTTCTTTCTGCTGATCATCGAATTGCTTTTGTTGTTGCTCGCGTCTCTCCTTACGCAGTTGTAGATAATGGGTGTAGTTGGTTTTGTAATCGTAAATCCTGCCCATGGTGACCTCAATGGTTCTATTAGTCAGGTTGTCAACAAAGGCTTTATCGTGACTGATTACAATGACAGCTTTCGCATTATTTTTTAAAAAGTCCTCCAGCCACTGCACCGACTCAATATCCAGGTGGTTGGTTGGCTCATCCAATAAGATGAGATCAGGTTTTTGTAATAGAATTTTAGCCAACTCAATGCGCATGCGCCATCCACCACTAAACTCTTTTGTAGGCCTGTCGAAATCGCTGCGGAGAAAACCAAGGCCCATTAAAGTCTTTTCTACCTCTGCATCATAATTGATTTCTTCAATAGAGTAGTATTTCTCGCTTAACTCAGAAACGTCTTCAATAATTTTAGCATACTCCTCAGATTCATAATCAGTTCTGGTTTCGAGCTGACTGTTAAGTTCATCCATCAACTTTTTCATGTTGTGGATTTTGGCGAAAGCTTTACCGGCTTCTTCGAATACGGTATCATTATCTTCCGTTAAAAGGTGTTGGGGCAGGTAAGCAATCACGGCTTCTCTGGGAGCCGAAACTTTACCCTTGGTTGGTTTATTTACACCGGCAATTATTTTGAGCAGGGTAGATTTACCCGCACCGTTTTTACCCATCAGGGCTATGCGGTCATTTTCATTAATGTTAAAGGTAATATCGCTGAAAAGAACTGTGCCACTGAATTCTACACCAACTGCGTCTACTGAGATCATGTTTGTTAAAATAAGGGCGCAAAGATAAGAGGTTTCATGAGAATTATCAGGGTGAAATGCCAAGTTTGCCGATTGCTTTCAGGTTTTTTAAGCTAATACATGTAGCTTTCTCCAGCGAGTGGTAATATACTTTTCAATGTTGGTTAAAAGCCTTTAAATGATGAATGTGGGTTAGTAAAAATTGTTAAAAAATGACATTTTGCGGTATGTAATTTGTGTAGGATTTTAGTCCATGGCTGCAGAGGATTTTCAATATGAACGCTTTTTCGATTTAACCCCGGATTTACTCTGCATCGCAGGCTTTGATGGCTACTTTAAAAGGGTAAATCCTGCTGTGCCACAACTCCTGGGCTATAGTTTGGAAGAGTTGTATTCACGCCCCGTTAACAGCTTCATATATGAGGAAGACAGAGATATTACCAGCAGGGTCAGGCAGGAGTTGACAAAGGCTAAGACGCTCCACAATTTTGAGAATCGATATGTTACCAAAAGCGGAGAAATCGTCTGGCTTTCCTGGACTTCGTTACCGGTTGAAAGGGAGAAACTTGTTTTTGCCATCGCGAAGAATATTACTCATAAAAAACGACTGGAAGCAGAAAGAAATGCCTTGTTAGCCAATCTTACGGAAACCAATAAAGACTTAAAGCGATTAACTTTTACAGCTTCACATGATTTACGCTCTCCGGTGAATAATCTGGTTTCACTTTTTAGTCTGATTGATAATTCGAAAATAAGCGATCAGGAAACGCTTGAACTCATTGAAGTGGTTAAACTCACTGGCGATAAGTTAAAGCAAACCATGAACAAATATGTAGATGTGTTGAGTAATAAACACGTTGCACATAATAACCTGACAGAAATTTCTTTCCAGGAGAGTCTTGATTATGTTCATCAATCGATCAGTGCATTGATTGATGTTTCTAAAGCAGTAATACGGGCAGATTTTTCTGAATTAGCCATTGTAAAGTTTAATAAGGCTTACATGGATAGCATTTTTCTGAATTTGATAACCAATTCTATTAAGTATGCCAGGCCAGATGATGTGCCAATGATTTCAATTGTTTCAAAACTAAGTAACAGAAGCAAACAATTGATATTTACAGACAATGGTCGTGGCTTTGATATGGAGAAGGTGAACGATAAAATATTTGGACTGCATCAAACCTTTCACGACTATACAGATAGTAAAGGAATTGGTCTTTACCTTGTTCATAACCACGTGAGTAGTCTTGGTGGGAAAATTCAGGTAGAAAGTATCATTGATCAAGGCACTACCTTCACCATTACTTTTAGAGAGTAAACATAGGGCATAATAAAACTAAAGATGTTCGGTCTATTCAAAAGTAAGACAAAGTACAATACTGTCAATGATCAGGTGTGGCTAACGGAGGCAGCAAAATTTCGTGCTTACCAGAAAATGTTAAAGGCTAATCCAGACATTTTGTTTGTTGCCTGGTTTGAAGATACAGCGCAGGCATTAAGGAAGAATTTATCACTTGATGAAGATAATCAGATAGTACTGCTGGCAGATCAAATTACAGAAGAAATCCTGAAGCATAAACTTTTGATTTTCGTTGAGCATTATCCATTAAAAGAAAAAGAGCAAGACCTTTTTATCCGTTTAGCGCTTAACAATGTTCCTGTGCTCTCTTCTTTAGATGATCCCTTCTTCAGTATTTTTGGTGGAGATCGCATACGAGAGCTTATGTACAAATTGGGTACACAGGAAGACGAAGTAATTGCCCACACCATGATTAATAAATCAATTGTAAGGGCTCAGGAGCAAATAGCAAAAAAGGTACTTTCAGAAAAGCCTGCAACATCTGCGAAACAATGGTTTGTGGTTAATGGATTAGTTAAAGATGTTTGAAAAGAAGAATATAGGAAACTTAAAACTGTGGCAGTTTACACGCTTATCCGAAGAGCAGAGTATAAACCATTTTGTGAGTGATAGAAAATCGTTCGATGATATTGATTTTAACCTCAGCTACAGTACTTCACCAGATCCCAACCTTGTTACCCTAAACAGAGAGCGTGTAGCAAAAACAATGGGCTTAACGGTCGATGAATTATATATACCCAGGCAAGTTCACAAAGATCATGTGCTTAAAGTTGATGCTAATACTCTAGTAGATGCCTTGGAAGAAACAGATGCCCTGATTACGAATGATACTCATGTTTGTATTGCAGTGATGTCGGCTGATTGCGTACCCATACTTTTGTATGATAAGAAGAACCATGTTGCAGGGGCAGTGCATTCGGGTTGGAAAGGAACAGTCGCCCATATCTTAACCAAAACTTTGCAGGCCATGCAGCGTGAATTTGGTACTCAGGGTGCTGATGTTGTTGCTGCCATTGGCCCCTCTGTTTGCCAGGCCTCTTATGAAGTAGGTCACGAAGTGGTGGAAGCTGTCCGTAAATCTTTTGGTAAATCAGATGCTTTACTTCAGCTGCAGGATAATGGCAAAGCGAAGCTTGATCTCTGGCAGGCAAATTATGTGCAACTCACTGCTTTCGGTGTAAAACCAGAAAACATTGAAGTTGCCAATACCTGTACCGTTATTCACAGCCATTATTTTTTCTCTGCTCGTAAGGGTGATAGCGGACGCTTTGCCGCAGGTATCAGGTTGCTACCGCACTGACATCAGCAGATTTTTGACTAACACCCAAAGCCTTCCGCACGGCCGGTGCTACTTCTGTTCCAAAGAGTTCGATAGATCGTAACATCTGCTTGTGTGGCATGGGGCCCATCATTTGCGCTAAGAAACGTGTGTGACCAAATAATTCATGCTCATACAAAATCTTGTCAATGACCTGTTGTGGACTGCCTACTAATAATGAGCCTTTCGGACTGCGCATGTTTTCATAGTGCGCTCTTTCCATAGGAGGCCAGCCACGTTCAGCGCCAATACGCGACATCACGGCAGCGTAAGCCGGATAGAATTCATCGGCTGCTTTCTGGGAGGTATCCGCCAGGTAGGTATGCGAATTTATGCTTACCTGAACAGGACTTGTATGTCCCAATTGTTGTTTAGTATCTCTGTAATATTTGATGTGCGGAACAAATTGAGCAGGACTGCCACCAATGATAGCGAGGGCCAATGGTAAATCAAGTGTGGCTGCTCTAGCAATTGATTCTGGTGTGCCACCAATGGCTATCCAGATGGGCATTTTTTGCTGATGTGGCCTTGGATATACTCCGAGATTGTTAACCGAAGCCCTGTGTTTTCCTTTCCAGGTAATACGCTCCTGCTCATTCAGCTTAATCAACATCTCAAGCTTTTCTGCAAACAGCGTATCGTAATCTTTTAAGTCGTAACCAAAGAGGGGGAAGGACTCGATAAAAGATCCTCGTCCTGCCATCATTTCGGCACGACCATTCGACAGTAGGTCTACCGTTGCAAATTGTTGAAATACACGAACAGGATCTTCAGAACTGAGTACTGTTACAGCACTGGAGAGTTTAATATTTTTAGTGAGCACAGCAGCCGCAGCCAAAGCAACAGGCGGAGAGGATATCAGATAATCCGCGCGGTGATGTTCACCTAAAGCGAAAACATCCAGGCCTACCTGATCGGCCAGGGTAATTTCTTCCATCAAATTTTGCATGCGCTCAGCACCGCTCATGGTTTTACCGGTAGCCGGATCTTTACCCATTTCAACAAAGCTGTATAATCCTAATTCCATAAACTCCTGAATAATTATCAGCAAAACACAAGCTGTAAAATAAAGTTCCTTAGCCTCTTGATTTAATCTTGTTTCAATACCTTTGGTCTATGAGCGGACTCAGGCTTTCAAAAATTTCTAAACAATCAGGACAGCACCATATCCTTCGCAATATTTCGTTTGAACAAAAGGCTTACAAACGCATGGTGGTGGCAGGTGAAACGGGCTCAGGTAAGAGTACGTTGCTAAAAGTAATTGCCGGACTCGAACAAGCCGATAGCGGAGAAGTTATTTTTAATAACGAAGTGATCAAGGGGCCACTGGAAACCCTTGTTCCAGGACATCCTAAAATTGCTTACCTGTCCCAACTATTCGAGTTGCCCAAATTTTTGCGTGTGGAGCAAGTACTGGCCTACGCTAATCTTCAAAGCGAGAAAGAAGCCAGCAGACTTTTTAAACTTTGTGAAATACAGCATTTGCTTGATCGCAAAACAGATGAGCTTTCTGGTGGTGAAAGGCAGCGCATTGCCTTAGCCAGACAACTGTTAAGCAATCCGGAACTGTTATTATTAGACGAACCGTATTCAAATCTGGATATTATCCACAAGAATAGCTTGCGGCAGGTAGTCGATAAAGTGCTTCAAACAACAGGCATAGCCTGCATACTTGTATCGCACGATCCATTGGATATTTTACCTTGGGCAGAACACGTAATGATCATGCGCAAGGGGAAAATTGTTCAGTCAGGATCAACACAACATATTTACTACGAGCCAACAGATGAATATGTGGCCGCCTTAATGGGTCAATACAATGTTGTACCCAAAGCTTTAGTCAAACAGCTTGGAAGGCAAAAACTAAAGGAAGGTGAGGTAATACGACCAGGATCATTTAAGATAAGCAGAAGACAGGCAGCCAATGCAGTTGAAGCATATATTGAGCGTGTAATTTTTTGCGGTGCTTACTTCGAAGTAAGTGTAGTCGTGAAGAAAGATTTACTCACACTTTACACCAGTATACCAGATCTGGAAAAGGGAGAGAAGATTTTTGTTTCGCTGAGTAAGTAAAACTATTAATTATAGCAACCAAAGATTGATAACAAATACATTAAGCGTACGTTCGTTAGACTAAAAAATTACAACGTCTATTCAAAAAGTTTTGTCAATCCTTTTAATTATTGTCTAATTGCAGCTACAAACGCAAGCAAATAAGACAATGTCAAAAAATATAAATCAAGTACTCCCTGCTATATCAACCCTTGAACGTAAGCGCTATCCTGTAAAAGTGCTGCAATTCGGGAGCGGCAACTTTCTGCGTGCATTTATTGATTGGATGGTGCAGGAAGCTAATGATAAAATTGATTTTAATGCCGGAGTCAGCATTGTTCAATCTGTTTCAAGAGATAAAAAGCTGGAAGAGCAACAGGGTTTGTATACGGTGTTGGTAAAAGGATTGCACAAAGGCAAATACCTGCAACAGCATTATCGCATTGATTGTGTGCAACGAATTGTGCAACCACAGGACAACTTCAGTGCATTTTTACAGGAGGCTATCAACACTGATCTTCAATTCATTGTATCCAATACAACGGAGTCGGGTATTGTTTTCAGTGACAAAGACAAGGATGTTGATACTTTAGCCACCACCTTTCCAGGTAAGCTTACACAACTCTTATACCATCGCTTTAAGTCTAAACTGACTGGCCGTATTGTGGTATTGCCTTGTGAATTAATTGAAAAAAACGGGGAGGTGCTAAAACGATGTGTTGAAACTTATGCGAAACATTGGGGCTTACCAACCATGTTTTTTGAATGGATAAATGCTGAGATAATTTTTTGTAATACACTGGTGGATCGCATCGTACCCGGTGCGCCTAAAACTGAACACGAAGCAATCTGGAAAGAATTAAATTATAAGGATGAGTTAATGGTAACAGCCGAATGGTTCCATTTACTGGTGATCGAAGCACCGGATTGGGTAAAGGAAGCATTACCCTGGGATAAGGCTGGTATTAACGTCATCTTCACTAAAGACCTTGAACTGTACAGAAATAGGAAGGTAAAGATTTTAAATGGTGCCCATTCTGCCATGGCTTGCGTTGGTTTTCTGGCTGGCATTCCAACTGTGCGTGAGGCCATGGAACACAAAGAGGTGAGTGAATACATTCGTAAACTCGTGTATAAGGAAATAATACCTGTATTGGCGGGAGACAGGAGCGATCTTGAGGCTTACGCTGAAGAAGTATTCGCTCGCTTTATGAATCCGGCCATAGAACATGCTTTGTTGAGTATTACATTGAATAGTTTTGGTAAATTCAAAGTGCGCTTATTGCCTACGTTGCTGGCATACACTTCCGGTAATGGTTATGTACCTCCCAGGCTAGCCTATGCCTTTGCTGCTTTATTCTTTTTCTATAGAGGACTTAAGTCAGGCAAAGAGATACCGCTTAATGATGATCCGAAGATCATTGAAGTGGTGAAAGAAGTGTGGAAAAACGCCTCCTATAACCCTGAAGGTATTAAGGATTTGTGCACAACACTACTTGCGCACACGGAGTGGTGGGGGAGTGACTTATCGCTTGTTCCCAACCTGGCAGCGCAAACAGGAAAATATCTTTATGCCATTGACCAACATGGAATAGTGGAGAGTTTGCGTGAGTTAAACAGACAGGAGGTATAATCCTTTATACTGCATTCTAAGTGCGTTTAAATTTGGTGAGTAAAGGCTGTTTTCTTCGTTTTTGGATCATCAGATTTCAATTATTTTTAACACTAATAATCTGTAAATCAGTAATTTATATTCACACAGAGGGGTGTGTAACGATTTCTTTTGTCATATTTAGGCAATCGATTGCACAAAATTCCTGTATATTTAGGCAGCGATGAAAAAGCAACATAAAACCGAAGGTTTTTATGCAACACAAGACAATGGATATAAGTGATGTGTGCAATTGCTTTCGCTTAACTATTTAGACACATGACAGTGACTAGTAAACAATTTTTAGGTGATGATTTTTTACTTCATTCTCCGGTAGCGGAAGCGTTGTATCATCAAACGGCCTCATCACTTCCTATTCTCGATTATCACAATCACTTATCGCCAAAGGATATTGCAGAGAACCGACAGTTCAGTACCATTACAGAAGTTTGGTTAGAGGGTGACCATTATAAATGGCGTGCCATGCGTACCAATGCTGTTCCTGAAAAATTTTGTACAGGTAATGAGCCACCCGATGAGAAGTTTTTGCAGTGGGCAAAGACAGTTCCGTTTACTTTACGCAACCCTCTTTACCACTGGACACACTTGGAGTTGAAAAACTACTTTGGTATAAAAGAATTGCTCAGCGAAAAAACGGCAGCTTCTGTTTATGAGCAATGCAATGCTTTACTGAAGCAAGAAGATTACCGTGTGCAGGGTTTGTTGAAAAGAATGAAAGTTGAGGTAGTCTGTACAACCGATGATCCTGCAGATTCATTGGAATTCCATGCCGCCTTTTCAAAACAAGAGGTGGGTTTCCGTATGTATCCGACTTTTCGTCCCGACAAATCATATGCTTTTCACGATGTAGTTGCTTATAATAATTACCTGACTGTATTAGGGAAGGCAGCGAATCAGCAAATTGAAACGCTACAGGATTTACTCGATGTACTGGAGAAAAAAATACTTTTCTTCGAAGCACATGGCTGCCGTGTTTCCGATCATGGTTTGGAAATGATGCCATCCATTGGCTTGACAGAAGCAAGTGCCAATAGCTTATTCAAGCAAATAAGAAATGGTAAACAGATTGTGGAAGTTGAGGCAAATGCTTTGCGCGGATTCATTTTGTTACATTTGAGTAAACTGTATCACCGTCAACAATGGGTGCAGCAATTTCATCTGGGCGCCTTGCGCAACAATAGTTCTCGCATGATGAGACAATTGGGTGCTGACACAGGTTTCGATTCCATTGGCGATTTTCCGCAGGCCAAAGCAATGGCTGCTTTCTTTAATGAATTAGATAGCAATAACCAATTAGCCAAAACCATTATTTATAATTTGAATCCTGCAGACAATGAGTTGTTCGCAACCATGATAGGCAATTTCAATGATGGATCTAGTGCTGGTAAAATACAATGGGGTAGTGGCTGGTGGTTTTTAGATCAGAAAGATGGTATGGAAAAGCAACTCAATGCCTTGTCGAATATGGGATTGCTTGCCCACTTCGTTGGTATGGTTACCGATTCACGCAGTTTCCTTTCTTTTCCACGTCACGAGTACTTTAGACGCATTGTATGTAACCTCATTGGCAATGATGTAGTGCGGGGAGAGTTACCACAAGATATGAATTTGCTTCACGGTCTTGTAAAAGGCATAGGATATACAAATGCAAAACGTTACTTTAACTTCTGATGAGTAAGAAAATTATAACTTTTGGAGAAGTTTTACTTCGCCTTTCAGGGCAGCATCACGAACGTCTTCAGCAAGCATCTGTGTTTGATGTTGTTTATGGTGGTTCAGAAGCCAATGTAAGCGTTGCATTATCGCAGTGGTTTAATGCGACTTCACATGTAACAGTTTTACCCGACAATGACTTAGGTTATGCGGCCATACATGCACTTCGGAAATTTGGTGTGGGTGTGGAAAATATACAGCTACAATCGGGGCGCATTGGTATTTATTTGTTAGAGAACGGTGCTTCGGTGCGCGCATCCAAGGTGATCTATGACCGTTACGATTCTGCTTTTGCAAGGCTTGATGCGAGCAATATCAATTGGGATGAAATTTTAAAAGGAGCGGATTGGTTTCATTGGTCTGGTATAACGCCTGCCATTTCAGCCAGTGCAGCAAAGGCTTGCCTGGCGGCAGTTAAGGCTGCCAGAAAACTTAACATAAAAATTTCAGGCGATATCAATTACCGCAGAGTACTCTGGCAATATGGTAAAAGTCCGCAGGAAATTATGCCTGAGTTAATCAGCTATTGCGATGTAGTGATTGGCGGCAAAACCGATTTTGAAAATTGTTTAGGCATTGTTCCTCATGGAGATGAAGATCCGTTTGTATCCGTTTGTAAACAGGTTACAAAACAATTTCCTGCTGCCAAGATGTTTGCCAATACGGTTCGAGACACCATCGATGCTTCTGAAAACAGTTTGTTTGGAATACTGTATGCGAATCATACGTTGTATACTTCACAAGTCTATAACCTCCACGACATCGTGGATCGTATTGGTTCAGGGGATGCATTTATGGCAGGACTTATTCATAAACTTTTATATAGCAGCTCCCTGCAGGAGACCATAGAGTTTGCAACTGCCGCTGCTGCCTTCAAACATACCATTCCGGGTGATGCGCTGATTGCAACACAGGAAGAGATTAATCAATTAGTACAAGGAATAAACGTGGGTAAACTACTTCGCTAAAGATGACAAGTCAATTAATAGAAACAACTGTACAGGCTATTGAACAATCTGCTATTGTTCCTGTATTTTATCATGACGATGCAGATACGTGCTTATCTGTTTTAAAAGCTTGTCATCAGGCTGGTGTAAAGGTATTTGAGTTTACCAATCGGGGTGCAGCAGCACAAAAGAATTTCGAAGTATTACAAAACTATGCTGCACAAAATCCTGATTTACTATTAGGCATTGGTACCATACTGAGCACAGAAGAATCCAAGACTTTCTTATCTTCAGGTGCCAGGTTTGTAGTTTCTCCGGCCATGATTCCAAGTATGTGTACCATTCAGGCCAATGCTTATACACCCTGGATTCCAGGTTGTGGCACCGTTACAGAAGTAGTAAAAGCTAAAGAGTTGGGTGCGCGTTTGATCAAAGTTTTCCCAGGGAATGTATTGGGACCAGCTTTTGTATCTGCGGTGCGTGCAATTCTACCAGAAGTAAAACTCATGCCTACGGGTGGTGTTGAACCCAATATAAATAACCTTACTGCCTGGTTTGATGCCGGTGTGGTAGCGGTGGGTATGGGGTCTCAATTATTCACAAAAGAGTTAATAAACAAAAAGGACTGGTCAGGCATGGAAAAGCGTGTAAAGGATACCTTGTCTATGATCAATCAGATTAAGAATTAAGAATTTCAAGTTTCAAGTTTCAAATTTCAAATTTCAAATTTCAAATTAACTACGCACAAATTCAAAACGTAATAATATTCTTCTAAACCCTGTAGCATGACACAAGGAATCAATCCCAAGACTATTGAGAATTATCGTTGGCGCATTTGTGCCTTGTTGTTTTTTGCAACCACCATCAATTACATAGACAGGCAGGTGATTGGTTTATTAAAGCCAGTGCTGGAGCAAGACTTAGGTTGGTCTGAAACAGATTATAGCAGAATTGTTATGGCCTTTTCTGCAGCTTATGCCATAGGCCTCCTTGGCTTTGGAAGAATTATTGATAAGATCGGCACTAAGTTGGGATATGCCATTTCCATCGTGGTGTGGAGTATTGCAGCGATGGCACATGCCATGGCAAAAACTACTTTTGGCTTTGGTGTAGTAAGAGCAGTGCTGGGGTTAGGTGAATCAGGAAATTTTCCTGCTGCGATAAAAGCAGTGGCTGAATGGTTCCCTAAAAAAGAAAGGGCATTAGCAACAGGTATTTTTAATAGTGGTGCCAATATAGGTGCCGTTACAGCACCAATTGTGGTACCCTGGATATTGGGTGCTTATGGTTGGGAAGAAGCTTTCATTCTAACAGGAGCAATCGGTTTTGTTTGGCTAATCTTTTGGTGGATTTATTATGAAATTCCAGCCCGACAAAAGCGATTGGGAAAAGTGGAATATGATTATATACATAGCGATGTAGAAGAGCAACAAGATAACAGTAAGAAGATTCCATGGATGAAATTGTTGTCCTTTAAACAAACATGGGCTTTCATTGTAGGCAAGTTGTTAACTGACCCTATCTGGTGGTTTTTTCTTTTCTGGTTGCCCTCATATTTCACTGCGGCCTTCCAGATAGATTTTAAAAAACCAAGTCTTCATCTGGCAATTGTTTATACCGCTACCACTATTGGTAGTATTGGTGGTGGGTATTTATCAAGCTGGTTAATTCGCAGAGGCTGGCCTGTATTTAAGGCAAGACGTGTGTCGATGTTGATTTTTGCTTTATGCGTCATTCCTATAGTGTTTGCACAATACACCACGAATGTATGGGTAGCCGTTGGTTTGATCAGTTTAGCAGCAGCTGCGCACCAGGCATGGAGTGCTAATATATTTACTACCGTGAGCGATATTTTTCCCAAGCATGCTGTGAGTAGTGTGGTGGGTATAGGCGGGATGGCAGGTTCTGTTGGTGGACTTCTATTTCCAATAGTGGTAGGTTATTTACTGGATCATTACAAGTTATTGGGTAACCTCACCGCAGGGTATAACATATTATTTTTATTATGTGGTTTTGCCTATGTATTAGCCTTAGTGCTAATGCATTTACTAACTCCAAAGAGCATTGCCATTAAAGTAGATTAATTTCAGGTAGAGGCGTTATGAGCAAAGTGTTAAAAGTACATCCGGAAGATAATCTGATTGTAGCACTGGACAATATTCCGGCAGGGGAGCGCATTGTCTGGATGAATGAAGAGATTATTGTCCAACAGACTGTACAAGCCAAGCATAAATTTGCAGCAAACAATTTTGAGGTGGGTGATCCGCTTTATATGTATGGTGTGCTGATTGGGAAAGCGTATCAACCTATTAAGAAAGGAGAAGTCATTACCACTTTTAACGTAAAGCATGCTGCATCTGAAGTGATTGTACGCCCCACTGACTTCACATGGAAAGCCCCAAACGTTTCTTCTTTTGCAAACAGAACCTTTGATGGTTACCACAGAAGTGATGGGAAAGTAGGTGTAGCCAATTATTGGCTTGTAATACCTCTTGTGTTTTGTGAGAATAGAAATATAGAAGCAGTAAAGGAGGCATTGGAATCTGAATTAGGTTATGGTAAAAAATCTACGGCATGGGATGTACATAAGCTGATTAAGCAATATCAATCGGGTGCTGATGTACAAAGCATTATAGAAACCGATATTCAGGTGGTTGAAAAACAACAGCCACATAACAAGCTTTTCCCGAATGTGGATGGTGTGAAATTCCTGACACACAACGGTGGGTGTGGGGGTACTAGACAGGATAGTGAAGCCCTGTGTAATTTATTAGCGGGCTATGTACACAATGCTAATGTGGCAGGAGCAACCATTTTAAGTTTAGGTTGCCAGAATGCACAAGTGAAAATTTTTGAAGAAGCTATTAAAAAAGTTAACCCGAATTTTGATAAACCGCTTTATATACTTGGGCAGCAGGAAAGTAAATCGGAAAAGCATTTTGTGGAAGATGCCATCAAGCGAACATTTGCGGGATTGATGCAAGCGAATATCTGTCATCGAAAACCCGCTCCCTTAAGTAAGCTATTGGTTGGATTAGAATGTGGCGGATCAGATGGTTTCTCAGGTATATCTGCCAATCCCTTGCTGGGTTACTTTTCAGATATGCTGACTGCTCTGGGTGGTTCACCTGTATTGGCAGAATTTCCAGAGTTGAATGGTGTGGAACAAAACATTGTTGACCGCTGTACAAGCATAGAACTAGCCGAACGCTTTGTTTCCCTGATGAATGTGTATCACAAGCGAGCCAAAGAAGTGGGCTCTGGTTTTGATATGAATCCGTCTCCAGGTAATATTAAAGATGGTTTAATCACAGATGCGATGAAATCTGCAGGAGCCGCGAAAAAGGGCGGGACATCGCCTGTTACGGATATTCTTGATTATACAGAACAGATAAGCAAACCCGGACTCAATTTATTGTGCACCCCTGGCAATGATGTTGAGTCGACAACGGCCCTTGCCGGATCAGGCTGTACTTTGATGTTGTTTACCACTGGTCTAGGCACACCCACCGGCAATCCGATTACACCTGTGATAAAAGTATCCAGCAATAATCAGCTGGCAGAACGCATGCACGACATAATAGATGTAAATGCTGGAACCATCATTACCGGAGAAGATACCATTGAAAGCAAGGCACATGCCTTAATGGAATACGTGATTGAAGTAGCGAGTGGAAGACAGCAGACACATGCCACACGTCTTGGTCAGGATGATTTTATTCCGTGGAAACGTGGGGTTTCACTTTAAATTTAATGAGTTTGATATCTAAGCAATTCAATCTTTATTTGTTAGGTCAACCTGTCAATTCCAGATAAGGCCATTAGGATGATACTAAATCATTATTGAATCGAAAACTTATACACACTGGTCTGTTTATAGATTTCACCCGGTTTTAATATAGCATTGGGGAATAATGGTTGATTTGGTGAATCAGGAAAGCGTTGCGGCTCCAAGCAGAAACCTGCATGTTTCTTGTACATGATGTCGTTGGTTCCTTTTAACGTACCATCTAAAAAATTACCGGAATAAAATTGTAAACCAGGCTCAGTAGTGAACAGTTCCAGTTTTCTCCCACTTTTACCTTCAACCACGGTAGCGGCCAAAGCAAGTTTACCTTCTTGCTTATTTAATACAAAGTTATGATCGTATCCACCGCTTACCTGAGCTATGTCTCTTCCCATGCTTTTAAATTGATTAAAATCGAAAGCTGTATTTGCTATGGGGGCTAAAATACCTGTTGGAATTAACATGCTGTCAACGGGTGTTATCTGATCAGCATGAATCATCAATTCATGATCTAAGATTGTTTCACTTTCGCCATAAGCTAAATTGAAATAGGCATGATTCGTAAGACTCACGGGTGTGGCTTTATCAGTGGTAGCCGCATAGTCAATCTGCAAAGCATTGTCTGACTTCAAAGTCATCATCACTTCGGCACTCAGGTTTCCAGGGAAACCCTCTTCACCATCCGGACTCAGGTAGGTGAACTTTAAACTACTATCCGATAGCACATGTACATTCCAGATTTTTTTATGCAAACCTTCTGCACCACCATGCAAGGTATTGCCATTGTTATTAACCGTAAGTTGATAAACAGTGTCGTTTAAGGTAAATGTCGCTTTTCCAATTCTGTTGGCAAAACGTCCTATCGTTGGGCCGATGTATGGATTAGTCTCTTGGAGATAGCCTGCAAGCGAATCAAAACCTAACACTACATTTCCTGAAACACCCTGCTTATCAGGTACAAGAATTTTGGTAATCGTTGTTCCATAGTTCAGCACAGTTACCTGCATACCTGATTTATTCTGAAGTGTGTACGCTACAATTTCTTTAGCGTTAATCATGCCGAAGGATTTCGTTTTGATGGATGCGTCAGTTTCCTGTCTTGACTGACAGCTCCATAAACTGGCAAAGCCAACTAAAACGATCAGTTTTTTTATTTGAGGAATAGTCATAGTCTTTATGAATGAGTTAAAAAACAGATTTTATAGAAATAGAGAAAGTTCTTCCCCATAATGTTCGCATAATTCAAGATGAAGTTCATGTGCAGCATTTATACCTTCTTCACCAATGGCCATTAAACATACAGTTCCACCATTGCCACCACCTGTAATGCGTCCACCTGCAATTCCTTTTTTAGTCAGCGCAAGTTTTACAATAGTATCTGTCCTTACAGTCCCCAGGCCACACATGGAATAACTCTCGTGTGTCCCCAGCATAATTTTACCCATACGTTGAATAATTGCGCATTTTTCTGAAGTATTGGTAATATTATCCAAAACAGTGATGCATTCCATAAATTGTTGAACACGATAATTTTCATAAACTGGATGGAGGGTGCAAGCCTTTACTTGATAGGTCTTATCCGGATCTACATCGGTAACACTATCGGTGGTTTCTCCATATTGTTCCAGAAAAGTAATTCCTTTTATACTTTCAGGCAGTAGGTGCTCGAAACGTTGTTTAAACTCATCAAGTGTAATGTTACATAAATAGCCATTATATGGAAGTGTTCCTAGCTTTTTTGAACGGATAACATCCTGATTATTTAATCCCAGCGCATGTGCAATGATGGCATAACCCATAAAGGCGGCACACCTTACATCGCTATAGGAAGCGCCTGCTACACTGTGCCTAATGCCACTATCAATGCCTACGAAATGAATATCTTTTGGTATCTCAATACTATCTTTTACCAGATCTGGCTGGCAAATAATAGGAAGCAGCATGCCTGGTTTTCCAAAATATGAAGCGAGTTGATCCATTAAGCCACAAGGTGCACCTACAATAAGGTTCTCTACTCGTTGCGCCAATACAGGAAGTTCTGTAGATGAGAAAACAATGTTGAAAGCAGCTGCTATCGCCTGCATGCTTGCCACTTCAGCCGATGCAGAAGAGGCCACACCTTTTCCATTAGGTACTTGTGAAATCAGTTTCATATCGGCACCTCTGAAGTCTATTCCTTTTTCTTTTTGCAATACCAAGGCACAACCCAATATATAAGCTGCCCAGGAATTTTGCTGAAGGGACTTAAATTTCTTCTGTGCATAATCGTAGTGCACTTCATCATTATTCAGATAATCCCGGTAATCGCCATTAAAGACCAAGCCTTCTCCTGTACTTAGCTGACTTTCTATAAAACACTGATAATCATCACGTAATACAAGCTCAACGAAAGTTCGTTGCGCAATCGCTTTCTGTAAAACAAGGGAGCCTGAGTAATCTGCGATGCCACCCATTACATCTAATCTTCCTGGTGCTGATGCTTTAATTAATGGTTCTTTCATCGCTTATAGCAATTGATATTTTTTCAATAAGTCAATAAAAATCGTTTTCACTTCTTGTTCAATACGTGCATTACCATAACCTACCCAGTTAATCTCACTGTACAAGTCGAGCGGTGCATTTAAAGCCTGTCCATGGCCATCTGTAATGATGATACCTGCCTCCGTACCAATCAGATGAGCGCAGACATCGTAAGGGTGACAAACATGACCACCTTCTTTACCTTCACGTTTCATTCGCTGAAATAATAATCCGCGAACATCTGCAACGAAACGATCATGTCCCATTAGCAATTCGTACAACTGACCACCACTGGAAATGTACTGATCTTCAAAGACCAGGGCTTTACCGGAAGGATTGGCTGGAGCCAGGTGTTGAATCAAGTCATCTTCTATGCCCGCGAGTATGGCACGCCCAGGAGGAAAGAAGCGTGCAAGTTGTGCAAAGCCGCCCAATATACTGTTGGCATTGGTTGGGCTGATCGATTTATCTTGTGTCTCACCCGTTAATACATTATCAGTATAGACATAACTTCCTTTTCCTTTAATGGCCCAGAGCACATCTGCTTTGTATTGTTTGCTTATGGGTAATTCTACCATCACGGCTACCTCAATATCGGCAAGACTTGTATGCACACCTTTATTTGGTGCAGCACCAGCCAGATAGAAAGCGGATCGTTTATCATACATCAAACCACGTGTGCCATCAATAGGATCAATGATCAGGCACAACGCAGCCTTTTCACGCGAGTAGTCAGCTGGCAGAATCAAGCCTTGTTCATCTTCACCAATACCTTCTGCTAATAGTATAATACCACCAAGTGCTCTGCTTTGCTTTTCAATAACTCTTACAAGAATATCTTCTACATCGCGATCGATAACATAGATAGTGTCTTCTTTCTTTTCTTCATGCACTGCAGATAAGGCCTGGTGAGACGAGACAGCCAATGCCTGAATAACATGCTGCCTTACGGCTTTGCCAGCCTCAATAAGCATTTCTTTAATCAATGCGTGATTCATCGCTCATAGGGATAGTTGTGCGTGTCTAATTTTCTTAATTCAGCAGCTTTGTCTTCCGGCATAGTATCCGCCATAAAATTTCCACCACCAATTTCCGGCCCTGCCAGATACTTAATTAAGCCTGGTTGCCGGTAAGGTGGTTGCAGCCACAAATGCATTCTGAAATCCGAATAATCTCCACCATCTACAGGTGCTTGCATTACAGACATTACATACGGAAAGTCCATGTTGAAATTCATGTCCATTCTGCGAACAGTCTCATGAAAAACAGCAGCCAGGCCTTTGATCTCTTCTTTGCTTAGACTTATTAAACTTGAGTGCGCTTTCTTTGGAAAAATCATAGTTTCGTAAGCATACCTGGCAAAGAAAGGAATGAAAGCGATCGCAAAATCATTTTCAGCAATTATCCGAACGCCATGCATCCTTTCGGTAGTAATGATGTCTTCAAAAATATTGCGTTGATTTTTCTTCTCGTATTCTCTAGCAACACGTAATTGTTGCTCAATAAACTTAAAAGTGAAATCGGTAGCGTAAACCTGACAATGGGGGTGAGGATTACTTACACCTACGGCTTCTCCCTTATTCTCAAAAAAATGAACGTATTTAATCGCTGGATTTTTTTCAAAAGCCGTCATTTCCTGTTGAAAGGACTCAAATACCTTCACTACATTATCCAGTTTCATTCTTGACAGTGTCATGTCATGACGCGGATCATAACATACCACTTTAGCCAAACCCAGGGCACTGGCACGTTTGTAAAGCCCGGTATGATCAGACTCCTGAATGATTGGGGCCTCCATTCCAACTACAGGCAAGTCATTCTCAAAAATAAAGATGTCCTGGTATTGTGGATTTTGCTTTCCGTTTACACGACTATTTCCAGGACACAGATAGCATCCGGGATCATGCTCATGCGATTTTTTTGTAGTTAATGGCGGAGCGCCCTGCCACGGGCGGCTATTGCGATGAGCTGAATAGACAACCCATTCTTCTCTTAAAGGGTGCCAGCGTTTTTCCCACTTGCCTTCTGTAGTACTCACTTTTTAAAAATTCAATCTAGCTGTTTCTATTTTTTATGGAATCATGGATATTATCCATTAGCGACTATAAAACAATACGCTTTCCTGTTTTGGCTGCTTCGTAAATAGCCAATAATAATTTTACATCACGTTTACCCATTTCACCAGGCACTCGCGTTGGTTTATTTTGTTTTACACATAACGCAAAATCATCCATTTGCAGGGCTTGTTGGTTTGTTAGTTTAAAATCCAGTGTGCCCAGAGAACTTTTACCCTGAATGCCATTGTAGCTGAAAGCAGGCATCAGCCCAAACGAACCCTTCTCAGTTTTGGCATTAATGAAATTCATCCCGTCTTCATAACTTGTATTTCCTTCTGCGATTATTCCATCGGGCATTTCGAATGTCCAGCGTATTGATTGCTCGACTTCTTTAAAACGTTTAAGGTCCGTTTTTACACCTTCCTTGGCAGTTACAGCGAGGGGCGCTTTTCCGCTGAGGTAGCAGAAGGCCTGCACACAATAAATACCAAGATCCATTAATGGGCCGCCACCCGCTAAGGTCTTGTCAAGACGCCATACATTGGGTGCAATGCTAAAACCAAAACCAGCTGACATGCTTTTCAGCTTGCCTATTGAATTCTCTTCAACAAGCTTTATCAAAGCAAGATGATAAGGATCGAAATGTAAGCGATAACCTATTGAAAATTGCACCCTGGCCTTAGTACAAGCCTGGATCATACGATCACAATCTTCTACCGTAGTGGCCATGGGTTTTTCACAAATAACATGCTTGCCAGCTTGTGCAGCACGAATTACAAATTCAGCGTGCATCGAATTTGGTAACACTACATATATGATGTCAATATCTTTGTTATTGGCAATGCTATCAAAGTTTTTGTAGTTGTAAATGTTTTTGTCCTCAATGCCGTAACGTTCTTGCCAGGGTTTAATTTTTGAAGGTGTGCCCGTAACAATCCCGGCCAGGTAACAATGTTCTGTCTGTAGCAGGGCAGAGGCCAACTGACCTTCAGCGTAGGATCCCAGCCCCACCAGAGCAACACCGAGTTTACCGTTTTTACGATTATTCACATTTTTTCTTTGATGCATAGCAGATAAAGGAAATGAACTCAACAAGGGAATAGCTGCTGCCGCACCAAGTTGTTGCAAAAATTCTCTTCTGTTTTTTGTTACTCCTTTCGCTTTCATTGTTCAGTCATATCAAACTACTCAGTTGTAAAAGGTGATGCAGGCAATCCTTCTTTATTGCATAGGTTAGCACCTTCAGGATTATCGGCCCACGCATAGCGCACGAAGGCAGGATTAGGTAAGGCATCACTCCACACCACTATTTTATCACCTTCTATTTTTGCTTTAGCCCAAACAAACTTTTTGTCAGTGCCTGCAATGGCAAAGTATTTCAATTCTTTTCCATCCTTCGTTGTTAAGCCTTTTCCGATTGATGAAAATGTAAGAATGATTTGATTGCCTTTTATCGAAGATGATTGATATAAGGGGCCTGAGGCAACAATCTTTTTATCTCCATAGGCAGAGCGTTGTGCCTGTAATGCTAAACGCTTGCCTACATCTTCTTTGTTTAGGGGGTGTATATCATTCCATTCGCCAATGTCGATGATAACGGCCATGCCAGTAGCTGGTACGTTAAGCGTTTTCAACTGACTTTGACGGAGCGCTGCCCAACCACTTTCGGTCGGTTCTGTTTTAACCTGCATAAAATTGGCAAGCTGAACAAATAGAAAAGGAAAATCACCTTGTTTCCAGTTCGCACGCCAGTTGCTAATCATAACAGGAAATGAAGAGGCATATTCAGTAGGGTTACCTGTATTAGATTCTCCCTGATACCAGATCACACCTTTGATGGGAAAGGATAAAAGTGGCGCTATCATGGCATTGTATAAGCCAACCGGTTTCCAGCGAATAAAAGTCGGACCTTGCAGGGAGGGCATTACGGCACCTACCTTAATTTTCCAAGGCCCTTCCAATGACAGGGTATCGCTTGTGGAAGCTATAAAGTAGGGCTTATCTTCTACAAAACCACCACGTCCTGCACTATTAATAACTCTTACGGTTATTGTATTTTCTCCCGATTTTAAAATACCTGCAGGAACTTCATATCTTCTTGGCGGATATTGATAGCTGGTTGTACCTACAAATACATTATTAACAAATACAGAATCAGCGTCTACAATGCGACCTAACCATAAACTAAGTTTTGTGCTCAGCAAGGCTGATGGAATATTAATCTTCTTTCGGTACCAAACCACCCCATTTACATTTCCAATTGGAGTGCTGGCCCAATACGCAGGCACATTAATGGATTGCCAGTCAGTGTCATCTAAATCAGTTTTATGCCATGCTTTCAATCCCTTATCTGTTGCGTTGGCTGTGGCATACCAGTCTTGCGCACGTTTGTTATCGCTAGCTTCGATAGCGCGAATAACAGAATCACTCTTAAAGCGTTGTGCTTCCTTATAATGGTGTGGGAATTTCTTTAAGGCCTCTTCACTCATCCAGGCTTCAACTGGTGAGCCACCCAGGGCTGAATTAACTAAGCCAATAGGTACTTTGTATCTCGCATATAGATCTTTGGCAAAAAAGTAGCCAACGGCAGAAAAATTAAGAACGTTTTTTGGGTTCGCCACTTCCCACATACCACCGGAGACATCTTGCTCCTCTTGTTTAAAATTATAGCGGTCAGGCACCAGGAAGTGTCGTATAAATTGGTTTTCGGACTGGGCAATCTCAGTGCGGTATTTTTCTTTAACGCGCTCCATGGGTAATTCCATGTTAGATTGACCAGAGCAAATCCAAACATCACCAAACACTACATTTTTTACTGTAATGGATGTAGTACCACTAAAGTGTAAATCATAAGGGCCACCAGCTTTTTGTTTGGGCAGTTGAATAGACCATTTACCGGAAGCATCTGTTGTGCTTGCATACTTTTTATTTTGAAAAGCCAGTTGAATTTTTTCTCCAGGGCTGGCCCATCCCCAAAGTGATAATTCCATATCACGTTGCAATACCAAACCATCACTGATAAGACGTGGCAATTTTATTTGAGCATGTGTTACCACAATGCTTGAAACAAATAATAAAATGATTAACAAGGTATTCCTCACCATCTTCATGAATGTAGCTTAAAATTTAATTACTTCGAAATAAGCCTTTTTGGGTTTGAGTGCTTTATCAAACAACAATGGATAATCCTTTCTGTCTCTGACAGGAAAATCATCAAGCCAGCTACGTCTGTCTGAAATATTCCAGAATGTAACGCTGCTGATGGATGCTTTATGTTTCCTGAAAAGCTCAAAGCATCTTTTATACATTTCAATTTGTTCTTGCTCTTTAGTGGAAGTAAAGGTAGTATCGTAATCTTCTGCTTTCCGATCTCTGGCCTGATGTTCTTTAGGGTATACTGAAATATCAAGCTCAGTGATTTGTAGCTGTAAACCAGTTTTTGCAAAATCAGTGAGCGTAGAATCGAGCTGCGTAAAAGAAGGCTCATTAACGGCCCAATGTCCTTGCAAGCCAACACCGTGAATAGGTACACCGGCCGCTTTTAAATCTGTTACAAGGCGAATTATTTTTTCGCGTTTAATTGGATTGATCTCATTGTAGTCGTTGTAGAATAATAAAGCATCTGGATCAGCTTCATGCGCATATTCGAATGCCTTGGCAATAAATTCTTCGCCAATGATTGTAGTCCATGGAGAAACACGCAGGTACTCATCACCTTTGTCGGAGATGGCTTCGTTCACTACATCCCATGCATAAATCTTTCCTTTATACCTTGATACAACTGCAGTGATATGATCCTTTAAACGTTGTAGTAGTACTTCTTTACTTACTGTGTTTCCTGCTTCATCTTTAAACATCCAATCGGGTGTTTGATTATGCCAACATAATGTGTGACCGCGTAACCTCATATTGTTTCGTTCGGCAAAAGCTACAATAGAATCACTCTGTGACCAATAGTATTCATTTTCTTTTGGGTGAACAGGCCCCATCTTCATCGCGTTTTCAGCAGTCATGCTATTAAAATGCTGACGAATAAGTTGTGCTTCGTCTGTTTTTAAAGCCCAAGGCGAAACAGCCACACCGATAGTGAAGTAATCTGAATAAAAATCTTTTAGTCCTTTCGTTGTATCATCTTTTACCTCCTGTTTTGGCTGACAAGCCAAAACAAAAGCAGCTAAAATGATAAGGGCGGTTCTTATGATTATTTTTTCCATTGATACTTATTACGGGTTACGGGTTACGGGTTTCCACTTTTATTCTTTTTTTTGCCACAGATTACACAAATGTTCACAAAGATGGTTGCTCTTCCTGTGTATATCAGTGATATCTGTGGCGAGTCTATTGTTTATACCTAAGGTTTGATCGCTTCTATACTTCCATCCGAATTATGTTTCAGTTCCGTTACCTTTACATTACGCAAATGTGTTTTTCCAGAAAGCTGCACATCATGATAGAATAAATACCATTTGTTGTTTATTGCTACAATAGAGTGGTGATTGGTCCACCCTTGAACGGGATGCAACACAACACCCTTGTAGGTAAATGGTCCATAGGGTGAATCACCGATAGCATAGTTAATAAAGTGTGTGTCACCGGTAGAGTAGCTAAAATAATATTTACCATTATACTTATGCATCCAGGCAGCTTCAAAAAAGCGTTTGTCATTTTGTGCTTCGGTAAACAGATTACCATTTTCATCAACCAGTTTAATTTCTTTCACCTCTTCCGCAAATTGCTTCATATCGGGTGATAGTTTAGCCACTCTGGGAAGAACAGCCAGTTCTTCTGCTTTGCGTAGCGCTCCAGCGCTATCGTATTGATTGTTATTCCAGCGTTGTAGCTGACCGCCCCAAATGCCACCAAAATACATATAGAAAGTGCCATCGTCATCTTTAAACACAGATGGATCAATACTATAACTCTTGGCTATGGGCTCGGGTTCAGCAATAAAAGGTCCTTCTGGTTTTGTGCTGGTGGCTACACCAATACGAAAAATGTCTTGCTTATCTTTTACAGGAAAATAAAGAAAATAAGTTTCGTTCGCATACGCGGCATCTGGTGCCCATAATTGTCTGCCTGCCCAAGGAATATCCTTAATATCAATCGCTATACCATGATCAGTCACTTCGCCACCAATTGAATCCATTGAAAGGATGTGGTAGTCCCGCATATCAAAATGGTCACCGTTATCATTCTCAGGCGTACCGGCTTCAATATCGTGCGAAGGGTAGATGTAAATGCGATTATTAAATATATGGGCAGATGGATCGGCCGTGTATATATGACTTACCAATGGTTGTGACAATAAGGAGTCAGTTGAAGTAGTGTTTTCTGTGCCTTCTTTTTTGGCACATCCTGAAAATAATAAGGTTGAGGCCAAACCGATTGTTAAAAGTGATTGATTAATTCTGTTCATGTTTTTTTTTATTGTTTGTTGTTAAACATAGTTTCAGGTGGTCCCAGGTAACTTGGTTTTACACCACCAAAATCAAGTACAAGTTTTTGTAAAACAGGACCCGCATGGATCATCCAAAACTTAATGGTGTGTTTACCCGGTTTTGCCAATTGGTGAGATGAAGTTTTCATGATAATATTATTAGCTGCCCATCTATTCCAATACCGTGGATCTGAGTCCTCTTTATTCAGACTGAAAATCTGGGCTTGTTCATCGTCAATAGAAATGGCGTATTGCAAACCCTCTTTGCGGTGATGAAAGTTAAGGGTAGGCGAGAAGAACAACTGTAATGTTGCCGTGTCTGCACTGTAAGAATAGAATTCATAAGCCAGATGTGGTGAACTTGATGATAAGGTTTGTTCTGGAGCCGTAACCGGGAAAGCAGTGATGGCGGAGCCGGTCTTCCCATGATTCGGCAATATTTGCCAGGTTATTCCTGAGGTGTTGGAAGCATAGGTATAATGATCGGCCTCGATGGACACGTATTGGTCTCTTTCAATGAATATATTCTTTGCATCAGAGGCCGGCACAAGCTTAGATGCATCCAACGATGAACGAGTTTCTTTGTTTGTTTGCAGGCTACCGGTTGTTACATACTTAACTTCAGGCATCTTGTTAAAGGGAGGTTGTTGCCAGTAGGTATAACCAATGTGTGTCTGACTCATCATGTGGTTCCATTTGCCATTGTTGCGTGTGTGATATTCAATGGTAATCAAAGAATCTTTTTTGTAATTCTCTTTAGCCTTATCTGCATATCCATTCGCCTTGGCATCGTTATTGGCTGCCGCCTGATGATTGAGTGCAACATGGTAATACAATTCGTAGAGATTAGCACAAGCAATAATGGGGTGAAGTATCAATTGATAATATGCTTCTTGCTTTGAAGCGTCCAGTTTGTTTGCAAGCGCTTCGGCTTTTGTTTTTAATTGCTGATACTCTTTTACTACTGTTTCAAATTCATTGTAATGTTGTAAACTGTAAGTTTTTTCATTGAGTAATTCTGGTTTAACGCGTCCGTTGTACTTTGAATACAATGACAGGAGTGGCGCTATCTCCTTAGCATAGGTATTCCCAAATTGCTGAGCACACCATTGTTCAGTATATGTTAGTAGATCATCTGCCTTGACCGCAGTTGGATTCCAAGCATAGTCTAAAAAGAAAGAAATGGGGAATTCCATCGGTTTGATATCGCCTACATTAACAATCCAGAGCTCAGTAGCTTTGTGTTCATATGCCAGGTGCATTTGTTCCCACACACGTTCGATAGGATTGGTATTGATCCACTTATAGTTACGTGGACCGCCTACGTAGTCAAAGTGATAATAAATACCATAACCACCAGCTCTTGGTTTTTCTCCCACTTGCGGTAGTTTCCGAATGTTACCCCAGTTGTCATCACATAACAATAAAGTTACATCATCCGGTACACGCATACCCTTGTCATAATAGTCCTGTACTTCTTTATACAAGGCCCACACTTGTGGTGTTTCAGTGGCTTTACGTTTGGTTACTTCTTCGATGATGGCTCGCTGATCTTCAACAATCTTTTGGAGTAAAGCAATGTTACTGTCTTCCGACATCGGTTCGTCACCATCACCACGCATGGCCAGTGTTACCACACTTTCATAATTTCCCATGCGTGTGATGCCTTCGCGCCAGAATTCACGTAAGGCAGCTTCATTGCTAGCATAATTCCATTTGCCTTTATTGTAGCGTTGCCACTCTACATGGGCACGCATCATGGGCTCATGATGGGAGGTACTGATGACAACACCATATTCATCTGCCAGCTTAGGATTAAGCGGATCTTCAGTATAGAAACTTTGCCCCCACATGGCAGGCCACAAAAAATTGCTTTTCAGGCGAAGGATGAGTTCAAATACTTTGGTGTAGAACTTACTGTTAAAGCCTCCATAATTTTCTTTTACCCATCCACCCAAAGCAGGTTGTTCATCATTAATAAAAATGCCTCTGTATTTCACTGCAGGTTCGCCAGAATATTGTCTTACTGCAGCGATGCTCACATTCTTGTTTTTTGTTGGTGTTACATCAGCCCACCAGTTCCAGGGTGATACACCGATTTGTTTAGAGATTTCATAAACACCAAAAATGGTTCCACGCTTATCACTTCCTGCAATGACTAGAGCTCTGTCAATACCCTTAAACGGTTTTTCAATAACCTGAATAACATACCTTTCCCATTTACCGGTTACATCAGAAACGTCTAATTTATTTGAAGTGATGAGTTGATCGATAAAACTATTCTTACCAATAGTGCCAGCAAGAATAACAGTTTTTGATTTTGGTAATTTATCGAACACAAGTGCTGGCTGTTTATCGGTTACCGCTTTAATATCTTGTTGTAGATTTTTGAGCGCATACAGAACACCAAGATGGTCAGTGTTAGAGGTGAGAATCGGTACAGCTTCACCAGCAACTAATAATGCAAAGTTATTTCCTGCATTATGGCTGCTAACCTTGCTATTAGGAATCTGCGCTTTGCATGGTGATTGCAGCAAGCTGATAGAAATAATAATGGCAAGGCTGGAAACGAATATTCTCATGGTGTATAGGAAAAAGAAGAGGGCATTAGCGCCCTCCTCTAACTAAAACTAAACAAACTATCTAATAATTAGGATTCTGTGGATACTTACCATCTGCTGAGTTTGGATCAACACTTGCATCAATTTGCGATTGTGGAATAGGTCTTAAGATATGATGCGGTAGTGGATTAGGCACCTGAGCTCCCGGTCTTGCTGGTAGGCTATTGTACAATGCCAATCTTTCAATCAGTTTTCCAGTGCGAACTAAATCGAACCATCTCATTTGCTCTCCGCACAATTCACGTGCACGTTCGTCAAGAATGTAGTCAATACCTCGTGCGGTTAAATCAGCCAAGGTTGTTGCTGTCAATGCAGCTTTCGCAGGAGCTGTGTCACCAGCGCGACTTCTTACCACATTGATCAGGTTGGCCATATCCGCTAAGGGCTGTCCAGATTGAAGACCAGCTTCTGCAGCAATCAAATACGTTTCAGCAAAGCGATAGACAATGAAAGGTCGTACCGAAGCAATATTCACGTCATTGCCAGAGCGTGGCTGAGTTGAATTGAATTTTCTAAGACTTGGATAATATTTATTCTGACCATTATAATAGCCGGCATAATCAGCATAACCAGCGCCACTTGCTCCAAAGTAGGTACCAGGATTTGTAGCGGAGTTTGGTAAGAACACAACGTAACGTCTGCTGTCTTTTGTAGGTTCAACAGCTGCAGCCAAATGATTAGGTACAACCCACATAGCCGTGTCACCCAAGGCAAGACCTTTTGGATTTAAAGTTGTAGTGGAGTTAACATACCAAACGGTTTGAAATGACTTATTATATCGTGTATCATTGATCTTATCTGCGAAAGCATCATTCAACAGCCAAGCCGTAGGTTTGTAGCGAACGAAAGAACGCCCATTGGCAATATCCCTCACCATTCCTGGTACGTTCTGATTATAAAAGCAACGGAACAAAAACAAACTAACGTTCTGATAAGCAGGGCCACCAAAAGCTGTGTTATTGTTGAAAGTAGTATTATCAATCCAGTTTACCTGAAATAATGTTTCTGCATTGTTCTCGTTCCCTTCCTGATGTACACTTGCGTAGTTAGGCAATAGAGACACACCATAAGCAGCACTGTTGTTGATTAAATCCATAGCGGTGGTATATGCATTTTGGAAATCTCCGGCTACAGCTACTGAAGTATAAGCACGGGTCAGGTAAACCTTCGACAATAAATGAAGAGCACTGGCACGCCAAACTCTTCCGGGTGTTGTAGTAGGTTTAGCTGATGGCAGATCATCATTGTTAGCACCATCCGTGATATCAACAAGATCTTGAATAATCGCTGCATAAGTATCAGCTAATGTTGCTCTTGTTGCAAAGCTGGTTGTGTTTGAATTGAAACGAAGTGGGCCAGATCCCAGATCCAATGAAGCACCACCATAGGTTTGAACCAGAATAAAATACCATTGTGCTCTTATAAATTTAGCTTCTGCAATCAGTGCGTTACGCTGCGCTAAAGTCAAGTCTGTTGCAGCAGAACCCAGATCTACAATACCATTACAGGTATTGATGGCAGGGTAGGCGCGTGCCCATGCCGGACCACTGGCATTGGAAGGATTTAATTGCGGTCCGTAAACACTCAAGATAGGATTGGTCTGTTGCTGACCATGGGTAAACTCATCGGTTCCATAAACAGTTGTGTTCATACCACCTTCATTAGCATAAAAGTAGCGGAAGGAAGCATAGGCAGCTGTAATACCTGCATTTAAACCCTGACCTGTCTTAAAGAAATCAGGAACCAATGCAGATCGCGGTTGTTCATCCAACACATCGTTACAACCGATGGTTAATACCGCAAGCAACGTGCAGGCGATAGTAATATATTTTTTAACAGTTGATTTCATGAGTATTAGTATTTAATGTTAATGCCAACAATAAATGATTTGGTGGGAGGGGTATTAGGCTGCACCGTTAATCGATTTGTTCCGTTAGGACCAAAGCCTTCCGTTACAGAACCACCTGCACCAGATGTTTCAGGATCTAAACCACCCTCTTTAACATAGTCGGAGAAAAAGGCTTTGAATGGATTTTGTGCCTGAACATACAAGTGGCATGTGCTGATACCTGTTTTACCTAACCAGCTCGCTGGTAAATTGTATCCAAGTGACATTGTTCTGATTTTTAAGTAAGAGGCATCAAAATAACCCAATGTAGAACCGAAATCAGGAACCTGACCAAGACCTGGACTTGGATAAGCATTAGTAGGATTGGTGGGTGTCCAGTAGTCTACCTTAGGTCCATTTCTTCTTCCCTCTAATGAATTGATAGGGTTGGAAATATTTGATTGATAGAATGTGCTTACCAACATACCACCTACTCTCCAGAAGAGCACCACTGAAAGATCGAAGCCTTTGTACGTGAAACGATTGGTTAAACCACCAGACCACTTGGCTTGCGCGCTTCCCAGGATGACACGATCCTTTGCATCGATAATACCATCAGGACCATCAATTTCACCGTCACCATTATTATCTGTATTCTGATCCTTGATTTTTATTTCGCCTGTATTAAAGCCTGCAGGGGCACCGGTCTCACCAGTTTGCCAAACACCAATTTTCTCATAATCAAAAATGGCATCTATAGGGTGGCCAACATGCCAGCCATTAGTAATGTCTTGCTTCACACCATTGGCCAATTCAACAACTTGATTTCTGTTAAGGAAAATATTTAAATCTGTGTACCAGTTAAAACCTCCTGTTTCACTGCTCTCAACGTTTACGCTGTTCAGCATAAGCTCAAAACCTTTATTCTCTGTCTTACCAACATTTTTAACAACAGAGGCTACACCCGATGTGTTGGGTAAACTAACACGCTGCAAAATGTCTTCGGTATTTTGTTTATAAAGTTCAACGGTACCTGTTAATCTGTTTTGGAATAATCCAAAATCAAGCGCAACATTGGTCGTGGTTGTAAACTCCCAACGTAAATCAGGATTGGGTAAGGCATTTACATAAAAACCATACAGACCACTATTACCATAGTTATAAGGTTCTGAAGTCAGAGAGCCTAATGAAGCATAAGGATTAACCGCCTGATTTGAAGTGCGGCCAGTTCCGAAACGTAGTTTAAGTGAAGAAACAACATCCTGGCTATTCATGAAAGATTCATTACTAATTATCCAGCCAAGTGCAAGAGCGGGGTAGTAGAACCACTTATTACCTTCTGCAAGTCTTGAAGATCCGTCTGCACGTGCTGTGGCGGTAACTAAATAGCGGTCAGAGAAAGTGTAGTTTACTCTACCCATATAAGAGAGTAGTCCGGATTTTGCGTAATAAGAAACACCGGCAGGTACAGAAGTAACATTACCTAGACCAAGATTGTAGTAAAAAGTATAATCAGCAGGTAAGGTGTTGGCGTTAGCGCCACTTCTGTAATCTTCAGTTTCCTGAACACTGAAAAGACCTGTTAATCCCAACTTATGTTTTTCAGCGAAAGTCTTTTCATATAAGAGAAGATTCTCTATAGTGTAGCTCCAGCTATTTGTATTTTCTACATCCGCTGTATTAGTACCTCCATTTGCAAAAGGGGTATTAGAACCAACATACTGACCATAATTATCCTGGAAAAGATCCAGACCTAAATTGATTCTGTACTTAAAGCCTTCAGCTAATTTCACTTCCGAATAAAGACTATTGAAAGTTCTTAATCTTCTTCTTTGCTGTTTCCAAGTGTTGTCTCTGTAGATCAATAAGGGATTACGTGTTTCAGGGTTTGCGCTTCCAAGGGCTGGTTGTTCTAATATAGTACCATCAGGGTTGCGGGCACTATAGAGTGGACTAAGTGTCAAAATCGAGAACATGGGGCTTACACCCTCACCATCATTAATATTAAATGAGTTCATAGTATTTAATCCGATCTTAATGCGCTCACCAATCTTCTGATCGATTACACCAGATAAGGAATAACGAGAGAATGCCTGACCTGGTAGTACGGTAGTTTGCTTAAAGTAGCCGGCAGAGATTGCAAATTGCGTTTCATCCGTTCCACCACTTGTTCCAATAGAGTGATTAGTGATATATCCGCTTTTGTAAAGCTCGTCTTGCCAGTCAGTTTGTCTTCCGGCAGCAAGATTTGCTACTTCATCCGCTGTAGGCACATAAGCTGCACCAGCAGCAACAGCGGCATCTCTGAAAGCGTCAAATTCTACACCATTGTATACATCGTACTTACCGATAACATTTGATACACCATAATATCCATCATAGAATAGTTGCGCTTTACCACTTTTACCACGTCTTGTAGTGATCAGGATTACACCATTAGAACCTCTGGAACCATAAATGGCTGTAGCAGAAGCATCTTTTAAAACATCAAGCGAAACAATGTCACTTGGATTAACGTCATTAATTGTACCACTAAAAGGAATACCATCTAATACAATGAGGGGATCATTGGTAGCAGAAAGTGATCGGCTACCACGAATGCGAATTTGGGCTCCGGCACCTGGTCTTGATGAAGTTGAGTTAATTTCTACACCGGCAGCTCTACCTTGAAGCGCTTGCGAAATATTGGCAACTGGAACTTCTCTTAATGATTCGCTATTGACACTGACAATTGATCCAGTGATATCACTCTTTTTTTGCGTTCCGTAACCAACTACAATAACCTCGCTTAGCTCACTGGCGCTAAAGGGCATTGAAACATCAATAAGAGTGCGTCCATTCACCGTTTGTTCTTGTGTAACATGACCAATGAATGAGTAGACAAGTACAATCTGATTACCAGAAACTTGGATGGAATATTTTCCATCAGAATCGGTTGTTGTACCAGAAGTTGTCCCTTTAATGACAATGTTTACCCCGGGCATACCAACACCGCTCTCATCTGTTACAGTACCCTTTACAAGGCTTTGAGCCTGTATGGAAACCGACAGTAAAACGAGTGTTAAAGTGGCCAACAGATACCGGATCGTTCCGGTAAGCGCTGCTGGGGGCGTGAGCAATCGCAGTAGTACTTTCTTCATAACGTGGTTTTTGAGTTGTTCAATGTTTATGTTTAGTCAGGCACCCCAGCGTTTGGGCCGATAGGGTAGTACTAATGTCTGAGAATAATTCTAATCATGCAACCGATTGCATTATTTTTTTTCTAGAAATCGGTTTTTTGCCATAGAATAGACATAATTTAATGCAACCGATTTACATAAAATATGGATATTTGTGCCTTTCACAGTATCTTGAAGCACTGAAATACTCACTTTTTAGACTGGTTTTTAAGTTATGGCCCACTATTTATTAGGAATCGATGTAGGAAGTTCCTCTGTAAAAGCATCGCTTATAGATGCTGACACGGGCAAATCTGCTGGATTTGCTTTCTCCCCCCAGCAGGAAATGGAGATCAGTAGTCCGCGCCACGGCTGGGCGGAACAAGACCCTAATGGCTGGTGGGAAAATGCCGTTACTGCCGTGCGCGCCATTTGCAAACGTGCAGATGCTAAGCCTGATTCAATTTTGGCCATTGGTATCTCTTATCAAATGCATGGTTTGGTGGTGGTCGATAAAAAAGGTGAGGTGCTACGTCCTGCCATTATCTGGTGTGATAGCCGCGCTGTTAAAATAGGAGAGGATGCCTTCAATCAGCTTGGTGAACTTTATTGTATGGAGCGCCTGCTGAATTCACCAGGTAATTTCACAATAGCCAAATTGAAATGGGTAAAGGATAATGAACCCTCTATATATAATAGTATACATAAAGTAATGCTACCCGGTGACTACCTCGCCTTTAAGCTGACGGGAAGAATTGCCACCACTGTTTCAGGTTTATCGGAAGGCATTATGTGGGACTACCAGAAGAAAACAACACCCGAGCGGCTCTTTAATTATCTGGGCATTGACCAGGCCCTGGCCGCAGAAGCCTTACCCACTTTTTCAGATCAGGGGCGCTTGTCAGCTACAGCTGCAAGCGCGCTGGGGCTAAAAGAAGGAGTGCCCATTAGTTATAGAGCTGGCGACCAACCAAACAACGCCTTCTCCTTACACACACTTCATCCGGGTGAGATTGCTTCCACGGCTGGTACTTCTGGCGTTATCTATGGTATCGTGAAAGAACCACTTGCCGACAAGCTTTCGCGTGTAAACACTTTTGTACATGTTAACCATACCGAAGAAGATAAACGTTATGGTGTACTCATGTGTGTGAATGGTACTGGCATTATGAATAGCTGGCTGCGTAAAAATCTGTTTGCAGGACAAAACATCAGTTATAAAGACATGAATGCGCTCGCCAACCAGGCGCCTATTGGTGCTGATAAACTGCAAGTGCTTCCTTTCGGTAATGGTGCTGAACGTATCTTCAGAAATAAAGACATTGGTGCCAGTTTTAACGGACTTGATTTGAATCGTCACGGCCATGCGCACTTATGCAGGGCTGTGCAAGAGGGGATTGTATTCGCACTTGGCTATGGATTTGAAATTTTAAATCAATTAGGTGTTGAGTCTAGTGTAATACGTGCCGGTCATGCTAACATGTTTCTCAGTGATCTATTCTGTGAAACCTTTGCTAATGTTACAGGTGCACGGCTGGAGTTATACAATACGGACGGATCGCAAGGTGCTGCGCGCGGTGCCGGTATGGGGATTGGTCATTATAAAAATACAAACGAGGCCTTTAGTAGTTTAAGCTGCATAAAAAGCTTTGAACCGGCTGCGGCTACGCAACCTGCCTATATTGAAGCTTATGCTGAATGGAAAACAATTTTAACTAAACAACTTGAAAACCAGTAGAACCACTCATTATGAAAACAACAAGTAAATTTTTTAAAGATATCCCTACCATAAAATTTGAAGGAAAGGAATCTAAAAATCCCTTTGCGTTCAAATATTATAACGCCAAGAAAAAAGTAGGTAAGAAAACCATGGAAGAGCACTTACGTTACGCAGTGGCCTACTGGCATACCTTCTGTGGTACTGGTGGTGATCCTTTTGGCCCAGGTACGAAAAATTACCCATGGCTTCAGCACAGCGACCCGATGCAACGCGCTTACGATAAAATGGATGCGGCATTTGAATTTGCTGCCAAGCTTGGAATAAAATTCTATTGCTTCCACGATTATGATTTAGTAGACGAAGCACCAACATTGAAAGAATCTGAGCAGCGTCTGGAAAAAATTGTAGACTATGCCAAACAAAAGCAGAAAGCAAGTGATCTGCGATTACTTTGGGGTACAGCCAATTTGTTTTCGCATCCACGCTACATGAATGGCGCAGCCACTAACCCGAATTTCGATGTGGTTTGCCACGCAGGTCTACAAGTAAAGAATGCACTTGACGCAACCATTGCATTGGGTGGTGCTAATTATGTATTCTGGGGTGGTAGAGAAGGTTATATGTCGTTATTAAATACAGACATGAAACGCGAGCAGGAGCACCTCGCTAAATTCCTGACTGCGGCACGGGATTATGGAAGGAAGAATGGCTTTAAAGGTACTTTCTTAATTGAGCCTAAACCGATGGAGCCATCAAAGCATCAATACGATTTTGATTCAGCTACAGTAATTGCCTTTTTACGTGAATTTGATTTAATGGATGATTTCAAATTGAACATTGAAGTGAACCATGCTACGCTGGCGTTACATACTTTCCAGCACGAACTGCAAGTAGCTGCCAATGCTAACATGTTAGGCAGTATTGATGCTAACCGTGGCGATTATCAAAATGGTTGGGATACCGATCAGTTTCCGAACAACATTTATGAGCTTACTGAAGCCATGTTAGTGTTCTTGCAGGCCGGTGGATTAAAAACAGGTGGTATCAACTTCGATGCAAAAACACGCAGAAATTCAACTGACTTGAAAGACATATTCTATGCACACATTGGTGGCATGGATATGTTTGCCCGAGCGCTCCTTACCGCACAAGCAATACTGGACGATGGCGAATACATGTCATTGCGCAAAGAACGATATGCATCATTCGATAGTGGTAAAGGTAAGCAGTTTGAGCAGGGTAAACTTGGTTTAGGCGATCTGCGTTCTCTTGCCTTGAAAAATGGTGAACCGGAAGCACTGAGTGGCAAGCAAGAATATTATGAAAACCTGATTAATCAATTTATTTAAAGAGCTTGAATTTGATTGGAACAACAGCGTTTATTCATGCGATATAAGTAATTGATTTTATTGCACTTATGTTGCTTCAAGTTGTATCGATTTTAGTAGACTGAACGGGGGGGCTTTTGTTAGTTTAGCCTCCCCAATTGGTTATCTTAAAAACTACCTTCTCCGCTTTCATACGAATCGTTAGTATCTTTGTGTTTCCCATGAGTTATGCGCAAGGCTACCAACAACGATAAACACTTCATTCTGGATTTACTCACGCAATCCTTTAACGATAATAAAAGCGTTAACTATGTAGTAAAGCAAGATCAGAAAAGGGTAGAGCGTATCAGAATGCTCATGGACTACTCTTTTAATATGTGCCAAGCCTTTGGTGAAGTATGGATTGATGACAATCATCTGGCTTGTGCCCTTGTTTTATTGCCTGATAAAAAATATTTTTCTTTTCAAGCACTTTTCTGGGACCTCAAATTAGCGATTGGCGCCATAGGGCTTAATCGCGTTAAACTTGTAATGGAACGTGAAGCAACCATCAAGGCAAGTTACCCTAAAGATACAATCGCTTATTTATGGTTTGTGGGAGTGCATCCAATGCAGCAGGGAAATGGAATAGGCACCTCTTTTATGAACGAAGTACTTATGGAATATGAAAGGGTGCATAGGCCAATTTACCTGGAGACATCCATGGAAAGAAATCTGCCCTTTTATTCTAGACTGGGTTTTGAAATGGTGAGAACTTTTGATTTGGGTTATACCCTATATCAACTGCGTAGGATATAGTTGGTCACATTACAAACTATTGATTATTAGAAAGCATTGAATGCTTAAAACTGTTAAAGCAGAAAGATTCAATAAAAACTAGGTTTGCATTAATAAGATCAATTCAGTTTGTTTTCCTTATAATATGCGCTTTTAAATGAAAAGTATTCGAATATCAGAATGATGGGTTTCGAATTTACTATTATAGCCTACGCAAAGAAGTAGTTACAATACCGCAAAGTATTCATCACTTGAAATGACAACCATTTGGTTTCCACGATATTCCGAGATTTCATGTGTAATCTTAAGAATTCCTTCATCTTTTGTATAATGATAGATGAAAGCTTCATATACCGAAGCAGTACTGCCTGGTCCTGGCGTTCGAAGCATGTTTACTGATTCGAAATGAGCAGTTCCAATATCAATTGATTGTTCACAATTTTCAGGAAGGCACTCAAGAAAGTATTCATCGTTGTATGAGATGTCTGCACCTTCTGGTAACCAGTCTTATTCTCTATCAAAATCAAGCCATGTATAAAACATTATTTTCTTAGTATATGGATTAATAACAAGAGTTGGAAACAATTCTTGCCGGGTTGCTGAATTAAACTCTATAATCTTTAATTCAATATTCTTCCATATATCACAACACTCCCCACCGCACATGCTGTAATCAAAGTCATTAGAAAATTCGGAAACGCTAACCGTGACTTCGTCTATTGTATTGTTAACATTATTCCGAAATTTTAAAACCTGTTGATCATGATAGGGTACAACCTGTCTATCCTTATCTGTTAATTTATAATACTCTTTTTCATCTTTAGTGCAACATTGGTATAACATGAATGTTGCCAGTAGGGTAAGAATTATACGGATCATAGTAGATTATACACTGTTTGGGTCCGAAAAGTTGTTAGTTATTTAAAGAAGAAAAAAAAATGTTGAGCTGGACTATAACTTATAGATCTTGAATATTCATATCTAAATTATTTTAATGTAATTAAAAATGAATGATTACGATTCTCTTTTTTGTTATGTATAATCGACAATATTTTTTCTCAAGATTAATGATGCCACAGAAAATGATAATTCGCTATTCGATAGTTTAAACTATTGCTCGTTTATTCGTATCGACACTTATGCTCACGGTAGAAGGATGATTTTTTTAATCTGCAAAATAAATTCGTCCTATTCATCAGAAAGGTTAATAACCATCTTCTATTCTTTATTTTAATAGATGGTGTTGTATACTTGATTTACAAATAGCAATTAACCTTTCAACAACTTTCAAAGTAGTAAATAATATTAAATTGTTTAAATAGTACTTAAGCATCATTTTATTGAATCACCAATGATTTGTGTAGAAACACTTATTCCACATTGAGCTTAGATGATCATGCTCTAAAGAACTCGATTATACACACGCAAGAATAATTCAGTACTAAAGTACTATTCCGTTTTTTTTACTTTCTAGTGAAGTTGCCAATCATTATTGACCAATTTCTATGAAAGCAATTCTACACGAAAAAAAACTGACACAGAAAAGAATACGAAGCTTGTTGGCATTAGCGCTTACTTCGTTACTTGTTTTGTTTACTTCAGCAACATCAAAAAGTATTAGGGACAAGGCTGTCATTCTTGATAACCCTTTGCTTTTTGCCCTAGTTCCACCCCCAATGCACACAAGTACTTCGTATGGTCATCAAATGGAAACATTTGGCAACCATTTAACGGATATGGAATCTGCTCCCAGGGGAGGCGATTTGTGTTTGATGAACACTGATGGAACAATACGATTTCTTACAGCAGAAGCCGGTTTTGGTGTTGCCAGTGGGCAAATCCAAGCCGAAAATGCCATTGCTGTTCGTCAGCCAACCATTCACTGGAGCGGTAAGCGAGCTTTATTCTCAATGGTTATTGGTGGCCCTTTGAGAAGATTTGATATTTCATATCAAAGTAATAAATGGCAGATTTACGAGATCACTAACTTAGATGCAGTTGTGCAGCAAGGCCAGGTTGCAAATATTGTAAAAGTAAGTGGACAACCTGACTACAATAATATTTCACCAATTTACGGATCGGATGATCAGATTATTTTTACAAGTGATGCCCCTCTTTTTAATTTGACACATGCCTATCCTGCCTTAGACGAATATGAATCAACACCGATTAACACTGGAATTTACAAGTTAAATCCAGTAACAGGGACTGTGGTTCACCTCAGTCACTCACCCAGTGGTGACACTGATTTGTTTTTAGCTTCGGATGGTCGTATTCTATCTACACGTTGGGAGCACCTAAAGCGAGATCAACAAGCGGATGAAACAAGGTTTGGTTCTAATGATTATCAGATTAAAACATTTGCTAGTGAGGCAGCCAATGCTCAGCCCATTGTAGCACCTCAGATTAAGGACGGCAAACCTTTTGCCGATGCAAGGGGTGTTCCGTATGAGCTTTTTCCTGAAGCCTTATCTGCGGAAGATCCAACACGCGATCCCAATGAATCACTTCATGATTTTAACGAATTTTTAATTTGGGAAATGTCGGAGGATGGAGAAGGTCACCAGACGATGAACCATGCCGGTAGACATGAATTTGGTGGATTGTATCTGGCACCTTCGAAAAAAGATGATCCTAATCTTAGTGAAAATTTCTCAAGCCTTACTAAGAACAAATACCATGGTACTGTTAGCTCAGATGCCGGTATATTTCAATTAAAAGAAGATCCACGACCTGGCAGACAAGGAACTTTTTATGGAACGTGGTCCAGAGAATTTAAGCGATTTGCATCGGGCAGAATTTTTGAATTTACCATGCCCATAGGTTTTAACCCGCAGGATATGGAAATAATTGACTGGACAAATGCTGCCATAGATAATAGTGCTAACAATAAAGGTCATTTCCGCAATCCTCTGATGCTTATGAACGGCACTATGTTGGTTTCATTTGCTACTCAGTCTGATTTATTCAGTTCAACTAAACCCTATCATTTTCAAATTGCAAAAATGATAAAGGCAAATGCAACCCCTGGTGATACTGAACATATAGCAGGTGAAAGATTTACAGGAAATGGTATTGAGAGAGAAATTGTATATCACAGCGATGCAGCAACTCCATTACGCACTTTTGTGAAAATGAATGAAGTGGACGTTGTAGAAATTACCCCCCGTAACCGCCCCACTAAGATTCCTTCTAAAATTGAAGATATTGAAAAGCAGGTAATTGCAGAGGAACAAGTAAATGAAGAGGAACTTCGTACATGGATGAGAGAAAGGAACTTGGCGTTAATCGTGATCAGAAATGCGACTGAACGCGATGCAGCTGATCTACAGCAACCCTTCAATTTAAGAGTACCTGGAGGCGTTTCAACTATACCTAAGCAGGGTAAAGTATATGATATTTCGCACTTTCAGATTTTTCAGGCAGATGTTGTACGTGGCTACAGACAAGGTAAACCAGGCAGACGTGTGTTAGCAACACCCATGCATAACACTCCGCAGAATACGAGCATAGAAAGTACTAACCTGCTTGATCCCAATGCACCAGCCGGTAGTGTAAAAATTGCAAGTGATGGATCAATTGCAGCCTTTGTCCCTGCTACCAGAGCGATGACTTGGCAAACACTTTCTCCAACTAAAGAGCCAATTGTTCGGGAAAGACAATGGGTAACTTTTGCACCTGGAGAAGTAAGGACTTGTGCTGGTTGCCATGGTATTAATGGAAAGTCTAAGGCGAATAATGATGTTCCTCAGAACAAACCAGAAGCACTGCGTGAACTATTGCGTGTTTGGAAAACTGATTTAAATGACCTTGTCACCTCAATTCCAAATGGTGAGACCAGCGCAGATGGATTCCGTTTGTATGCTAACTATCCAAACCCGTTTTCGATCTCTACAGAAATAAAGTATGCTATTGAAAAGAGTGCACATGTAACGTTGCGCATTTACAACACGACCGGCCAAGTAGTATCTGTTCTTGTTAACGGAAGGCAGGAAGCAGGAATCCATAAAATAATGTGGAATGCAAAGGAAAGTGTTAAAAATGGAAGTCTGACAGGAATGTATATATGTTCACTTGAAGTAGCAGGCAAAGTCATCTCAAATAAAATGTTGGTCATTGAATAATCTGAAATTATGAAAAAGTTAATAAGCCTGGTCTTTATAATAGCATTGGCATTTACGTTCGCTTGTCAACCTGACGAAAAGAAAGAAGTTGATCTTGATAAAAATGCACTCATTCTGGGTAGCTGGAAACTAATTGAAACCAATGACCCTGCTGGGGTACCCCCAAGTTTAATTTATACATTTAGTGAAAATGGCATTTTCAGCGCAAGTCTTACCACCCACGCGGGTAGCAGGACTAACAGCATTACTGATGGTACATGGCGCTTTGTGGATAAGCAACAAATTCAGCTCGAGATAGTTACTGTTACCGCAGAGATATCAACAATTGACATTCTCAATGAATCAACACTTAAATTGAGAAAAGATGATATTTCCAGGGTGATGATTAAACAATAAAACAATTCTGTTCTTGAATAATCTGATAGAATCGAAGCGTTTGCTGTTTCACAAACTTGGTTTAGAGGATCATGAATACTTCCATGAGCTGGTAACTATTCCATTGGTTCGTAAATACTTGTTTGATGATCTCATTCTTTCTGAAGAAGAGACAGGTAGCTTGTTGCAAACCAATGAGCACCTCTTTAAAACAAAGTCGTTGGGGCTTTGGAAGATTTTAGAAAAGAAATCCCTTGTTCCTGTGGGTGTTGTTGGCTTATGGTTCTTCTTTGAAGAGCCACAAGCACAACTGCTTTATATACTTTCCCCAGAACATACCGGAAAAGGATACGCAACTGAGGCTAGTGCTGAAGTTATCAAATATGCCTTAACTGATCTCAATTATAAGTATGTAGATGCTTCATTTGATCTATTAAATATCAATTCAAGGATGGTTTGCGAAAGACTGGGAATGATGAAGTTTAAAGAATTGGAGTGGGAAGGAAAAAACTTGTTATTCTACAGGATAAAAAGAGTAAGGAGTACATGATGTAGACTATTCTCTTTATTTAAGTACAATTAGAATTAGTTGTCAACAGGTTGAAAGAGAATAACAAAAGGACAGAGATAAAAGAGATAGTAATCATTTTTTAGTTTTATAAATTTCGGTTGTTTTATTTAATGAAGAAGGTTTCCCAAGAGGGAACCTTTTCGTTTTAATGGAGATCTGCCTGAATTTTGTAATTTTTTTTCTGTAAGTATTAAATATAGTATAATGTCAAAGTTTACTTTAAATATTAGTAAATGATGGACGTACTTCTTATATCATCCTAAAGTACTATGTTATATTTCTTGCTGTCAATATATTTTGCAAAGTAAAATAAGTACTTATTTTAGCTTATTTACAATCAGCAAAAATTATGAATTTTAAAATTTTTAACAATAGTTTTATCCGATGTAATACGTTATAAAATTGGACATATACTCTTCTTCATGTATAACATTTTAACGCAGTGGGTTATGAATTTAATCTTGGCATCTTTGTAATGAATTTAATTAGCATGAACTATGCTAACATCATATTTATTGTGCCTACACATTCTAGACCATAAGGTAAGATTCTATATGTTTAATTGTTTTATTCTGAATAACCTATAGTATTGGAAAAAATGATAAATTAAATTTCAGCTTTGAAAAATACAGCTATTGAAGAAAAATCAACTGGTAATACTAGGAGGACTAGACTACTTTACATCGCTATATTAATCTTGACCTTTTGGACAGTCTACGCCTACATTTATGATGCTAAGCTGGATCTTAATGGGGATAATGCGAATTATATTTTGTTGGGAAAGTCTATATTATCTGGTAAAGGATATGTTAACATATTTACTGCTGAGCAAACACCCAATAATCAGTTTCCACCCGGATATCCTGCTTTACTGAGTATAATTATGTTGTTGGCCCCTAACAGTTTGTTCGCTATAAAAATTGTTAATGGCCTTTTCTTATTGGGGACTGTCCTTCTTTTTTTCTTCATTCTTATCAGACTACTACGTAATCAGAATGTTGCCTTTGTTTTCACTCTATTTTTATTATGCAACAGTCATCTACTTCGATATGCAACCATAGAGATGAGCGAGATACCATTTCTATTCTTTTCAATGCTTAGTCTGTTTTTTTACGGTAAAGTTGATTTTAGTTCAAAAACATATTTTGGTTTAAATTTTTTGTTGTCGTTGAGCTTATTGCTTATCGCAATATATATCCGAGCATTAGGGATAGCATTGGCTGGTGCATATGTATTAGATATGCTAACTAAAAAGAGAATAAAACATGTGATTGTATTAGCCGTTTTTTCAAGCATTTGTCTACTTCCGTGGCAATTGCGATCAAATCTTCTTGGACCCAGCCAGTATTCTAGAGCATTAATAGCAAAGAATCACTATGATCCATCCTTAGGCAGAGCCACCTTTTCAGATATAACAATAAGAATTGGTGAAAATGCAAAGAGATACGCTTTTAAAGAAATACCATATGTTCTATTCCCACATAAAGAGGCAAGATATGATACAACGACAACAAACGAATACATTTTTGGGTTCCTGGTTATTCTAGTTATAGGCTTTGCATTTAGTAGGCCATTTCCATTCCGGAGGCTTATAGGTATATACTTCATTACAACTTTTATAATTTTACTCTTATGGCCAAGCATGTGGATTGGAGTCCGTTTTATTCTAGGCTTTCTGCCAATATTAATTTTTCTGCTAGCTGTGAGCTTTTTGAACGTACTACATTGGATAACCATAAAAACTAAAATTAGACTTGATTCAACTGTATTCATTCTTTTAATTTTTCTCTTACCCTATTTTACCGAGATTAAAGAATTACACAAACAAGCAGTTGCGCAATACCCCAATAATTGGCGTAATTATTTTTCTATAGCTGAATGGGTGAAAGCCAACACATCTAAAGAAGCAATAGTCTCCTGTAGAAAACCTGAATTATTTCATCTTTTCAGCAATCGATTAACAACAAATTATAAATTCACAAAAAATGCTGAGGAGCTACTAGGGGATTTGCGAAATAAAAAAGTTAGTTACGTGATAATAGATAATCTCGGGTACGCCTCCACACAAAAATTTTTAATTCCTGCAATAGAAAAGAATATACAGTCTTTTTCAATCGTTCTACATTTCAAAAACCCCGATACTTATCTATTAAAAATTAATCAATGAAAAAGTCATCAGATATTTTATTGTCAGTAATCGTGCCGGTCTACAATGAAGAAAAAAGTATTTTACAAGTTCTTAACAAAATAAAATCTGTCAAATTCCTGGAATCAGTTAGGATGGAAATCATCATTGTGAATGATGCTTCGCAAGATGCTACTGAACAAATAATTTTTGATTTTATAGACGATAATTATGGTGTACATATAAGTTATATAAAATTAAACAGCAATATGGGTAAAGGTGCTGCAATTCATGAGGGTATAAATGCTGCAAATGGTGATTATGTTTTAATTCAGGATGCAGATCTTGAATATGACCCTGAGGAAATCAATCTTTTGCTAAAGCCGATTATAGATGGCCATGCAGATGTTGTTTATGGCTCACGTTTTTTAGGTGGAAAAGCGCACAGAGTATTATTTTTCTGGCATACTTTTGGGAACAACTTTTTGACTTTTCTTTCCAATATTACAACAGGATTAAACCTAACAGATATGGAAACTTGTTATAAGTTAATCCCAGTTAAATTAATGCAGAGTCTTAATCTTACGGAGAAGAGATTTGGATTTGAACCAGAAGTAACTGCTAAAATATCAAAAGTACCTCAGTTAAGAATCTACGAAGTAGGAATTTCATATTACGGTCGCTCTTTTAATGAAGGAAAGAAGATTGGTTGGAAAGATGGAGTCAGGGCTATTTATTGCATTTTTAAGTACGCTTTTTATAAGCATCGCAATTTAAATGAGCATAAGCTTAATGTTAAGAAGGTGGATGAACTAGCTGTTTTTGAGAATACTTGACAGATAGTGAAATGGCAGGAAACGTCTTTTAGGTGATGGGTTATTAATTATATCTTTCTGAATTTTACGTAATTAGTTAAAAAGAAGCAGGTTCCTTAAGTTGGAACCTGCTTCTTTTTAATGGAGATCTGATTCTTTCACGCAGTTCATCACAATGGTTTAAACTAAGAAATTCTACTTGATCTCGTCAAATATGTTGACAAGCTTGTCAGGCATTGAGAAAAAGGGTGAATGACTGCTGGCAAGCTTATAGATTTTTTTGCAAGGAACATTTGTAGAAATAAAAGTATTATCCATGTTTTTGCTTTCTGTGCAAAGGATGTAGTACTTCGGGATAATTCCATAAATATTATCAGTTAAAATAACAGGTGTTGCCAACGGAGCGATGGGTTCTTTTGTCATTTTTGACACTGCCATCTTTTTGTCATCATCAGAACAATCATGATAGAAAAGTTGCGCAGCCATGGTAGGATTAATAAAATTTGTTTTATGATCATCAGCCGTAATGATGTTTCCAACAATGTCTGATTTACCTGAGTTGGGTGGCAAATTTTTCATTGTTGCCTCAACTAAGGAAAATAATGATTCTCCATTTTTCGGAAGAAAAGCATCGAGATAGATTAATGACGATACTTTTTTGCTACCCAATTTTTCTGCAGCCTGTGAAATTACCATCCCCGCCATGGAATGGCCTACTAATATTACTGAGCCTTCCTGCTCATTGGTGGCTTTAATTACTGCATTTACATAATCATCGAGGCTGATATCTGCAGTACGACCTATATCGCCACCATGTCCAGGCAAATCAATAGCAATTGCTTTATGCCCCTTAGCCTGTAGCAAGGGTACGACTTTATCCCAACACCAGGCACCATGCCATGCACCATGAATCAGAATATATGTTTTACCGCCTTGGGAAAATGCATTGTTTGTCATTGTAGCAAAGAATAAAGTGAAAAATAAGATTGACTTCATAATTTTAATGGATTATAAGCCAAAATTCCTAAAACTCATTTTATAACTGGTGGTAAAAAAGCGACATTGTTTAAAATGGTGGACGAATTTACACGACTCTTATAAACATCAGGTGTAAGTCCAAACCTTCGTTCCGGTGAGTGGCTTTCAATAAGATGAAATTGATTTGGGTTATGCCCGGTAAACTTCTTATAGTCCTTAACTAAGTGCTGATAATCAAAGTAACCAGAATCTAAAGCTATTTGTAGCCAATCCCGCTCAGGGTAGGCATTTTTTATATTGAAGGCTTTATTAAAGCGAATAATGCTCATGTATGTTTTAGGATTGACTCCGGCTCTTTCATAAAATTTTCTGGTAAATTGTTTGGGAGATAAACATGATTCATTTCCAAGCCATTCTAGCGAAATTTTATTATTAAATAGTAGCATCTTTCTGCTTATTTCATCTATTCTGTGAGCACTCGCTTTGGCTTTACTCACTAAGCTACTTATAAAATGCTCCGCGATGAGTATCATCTGTTGATAATTGTAGGCATGTTGCAGCTGTTCAAGTACCAGATTGATACTACTTGAAAAAATACAAGCGGCATCCAGGTATTTATCGGTTAACTCAAATGAAGGAATACCTACTAAGCGAAATAAGGCAGTGGGTTGAAAAATGATATTGAACGTTATAAATTCACCTCCGAGTAAATATCGGTTAATTACTGAAGTTTGCTGGCCAGCAAGAACTACGGAATATTTATAGTCTCTGGCTGGACTTTCCTTTAATTGAATTAGTTCACGTTCATTAAGAAAAAAGTGAAGGCAAACTTCTGGCCTTGGCGCGTAGGCTTTATGAACAGGTTCGCTGCTGTTTTCAAATTTAAAATGAACGATCCTGAAACACTTTACAAATTCGCTAAGGGATGGGCTAGGGATAAAGTCTTTTAAAATCATCTAAATGTTTACAAAAGTATAGCAGGAATCAAATCTACTTTTAAACCATATGCTAGAAACTTTTCTCAGCCTAAAAAACTCACATCTTCTGAAATCAATAATACCATCTAGGTAAATACTTTTATTTAAACTATCAACTTTGCTGATGTCAGTTTTAAATTATACAGTGTAGCAAACAATCAAGCTAGATTTTGAACTAAGGAATTACGCTTAGTTTCAAGCTGTTTTACTGAGTTTTTTAGTTATAGTATAAATTACCTTTTATTAACGATCGCAACCACTTTCTGGCTTCCATGGGTGAATCAAAGTGTTGCACTACGAGCTTGTCAATTTTCAAATTGTAATACTTCACCAAAAATTATTCGGGAAATTTTTTTTGATGGTGGAACATAAGCAATAAATCGGATTCCCTTATTATAAAGTGTAGGTATTACTTTATTTCTATAGTATTCAATATCCTCCAGTGTTATCGGACTGGCTTCACTGGAATCTACCAACATATTCAGTCTTTTGTAATGTTGCAGTTTTTCAGTAACCAGGCTTATGCTCATATCTTGGATTTTTTTATAATGATCTGAGCTATGGGCTGTTCCTTTAAATTTCTGAAAGAGGCATGGCATCATTTGGCTAATCGACAGTGTAGAATAGTCATCTTTGTAATAAATCTTTTCCATCGATTATACTTTTAGTTAAACACCCTTGTAATGTTAAAACCAAAGTGAACATCCCCTTTAAAGAAGTTGCCTTGTGTCTCTGTAATAAATCCTTTCTCCACCATACTTTGAGAATTGGTAAAATGTAATTGAAAGACATGACCACCTGTTTCTATGTCCACACCCAATGCTATTGAGTTTTCACTGGTATTTGTAGCCACAGTATTGAGCTGATGGTAGTATTCTGCATTGAGGGAAATGCGCTTGCTCACTTTGATACGACCACCTGTACCCAACGCGAATTGATCATGGCGTTCGCCTTCAAACACCTGATTACGATGAACCATGGCTGGCATCAATTGCCAGGAGATTGCTGGACTGAACTTGCGGGCAATCAAGAGTACATGACTGTATACGGCTTGCGAAAATGATGTCTCTACAACCTGCGCCTGATCAGCCGGTTTTATTGTTTTAATGGCTATGCTGGAAAGCCAGGTAACGGTGACAGGCATTGTAAGTGTGCCAGTCTGCTGTCTTAACAAATTATACTTGCCAAAAGCATCATATGTTTTTTCGAAAGAGTTTCTTCCAACACCAACCGTAAGTCTGTCGTTGATTCCGTACTCGAGGGCAAAACGAACATTGGCACCATCAATTCCGAAAAAATTGTAAGCACCCGTATTTACCTTTCCGAAACGATGTGATATTAGAAACTCAAGTGATTTTTTCTTTCGTGTAATTACAGAATGGCCATTAATCAATCTGCTGCCCTTAAAAGTAGCTTCTGCATACGTGGGGGTCTTTTCCACCACATTGCTTTCAAGTTCACTCAACAAATCGTCTTGTGCCAGGGCTGCCAGCGAAATCTGTAAGAATAGCAGGGTTACTAATTTTTTCATCTTATTTCTTTTCTAGAGTAAATGGCAATTCAACAGTTACATCTACTACCTCTGCAATGTTTTTGATTACCAGAGTAGGGATTTCGATATTATAATCCTTGATGGATATTTGAAATTTGGCCTTAGCTAATAATTGTGTTTTTTGTACTTCTATAGTACCCGTTATGTTTACCGCTTTGGTTACACCATGCAGGGTTAGTTTACCTTCTATGGTTACAGGATAAACCCCATTTTTATTTGGATCGATAGCCTCCTTGAGTTGTAGTGTACCAACCAGTGCAGATTTTGGAAATTTATCTGATTCAAGATAATTTTCATTGAAGTGTTCCTCCATGAGGGATTTATCAAACTTGAAAGCTTTAATCAATAAGCTGATCGCCACTTCATTCTTGGACAAGTCCAGGATACCGGCTACTTGATGATTGTGAGCCTCTATATTTTCAAGGGGTGCTTCTGAGAAAAACTGTATATGACCGTTTTTGGTAATGTACCTGTTCTGAGCCACAGCCTGTAAACTGCACATCGCCAGAAATATTAAAAGTATTTTTTTCATTTGTTTTGGTTTATGTTGGATAGACTAAGAATTGTGCAATTATTCAAGTAGACATCATTTAAATAACCAATGCAATTACCCTGTATGATAAGCTCATCATCTATTTGAATACTATCGATGACGCTAAATATTCTTTCAGGCATTAAGGTGCACAGAATGGAATTTTTGCTGGAGCCAGTCAAGGCTACTTCCACCTGATTATCTTTTAGCAGGCCAATCTCTGATACTTTGCCATATACTTTAACTATTTTGTTAAGGTATTGCTGATTGGCATTTTTCTCATCTCTTGCGTATGAAACAAGTAGCTCGTCAGCGGTAACAGATTTTATGGATGGACTAGTAAAGTTATCCTTAATAAAAACTATGGTAGTCAATAACAGACCTACAAAAACGAATATCCCCACAATAATGAAAACGTTTCGAACAATTGTTGTCTGCATAGTATTCATTAATTAATTAATAGGTGCTCCATCGCTTACCCAACAGGCAATTTCACGAATCTGACTGTTGCTAAGCTCGCCCAGGGGTGGCATGCTGCCATTAGCGGTGAGCGTTGCAATCCGTGTTGCATTACTCTGAATATTCTGATTATTTCTAAGGTCAGGTGATACCCTTCCTCCATGACAGCTAGAGGTAGCACAATTCGCATTAATAATTGATTTGATAGAGGCAAAACTTTGACCGGTGTGTACCCTGGTGCTTTGTTGTACTGAGCAACCATCGGCATCTACTGCCAATACAGTGTAAGTTCCTGAGGCAAGCCCTGAAAATAATGAAGCAGTCTGGCCTGCACCGCCATTAAGTTTATAAGTATAAGGTTCAGGTCCGCCAGATGCTGTAACATTGATTGTACCATTGCTGGCATCGCAACCTGAGGGACTACTGCTTATCAAAATATTTATTCCGTTAAGATTTTCGATAATAGCAGTCTGGCTCGTCAGACAACCCAATTCATTCTTAACAGTAACTGTATATGACTGTGCTGATAGATTGGTAAATACATTGCTTTCCTGGAAATTAATTCCATCAATACTATACGTTACGGGTGTGTCAGAGTCGCTGACTACTTCAATAGAGCCTGTTGCTTGGCCACATGCTGTCCCGAGTATAGTTAGGGCATCAATAGCAGGAAATACCTCACACAAATTACTTTGAATGGTTTCATAAGTACAGGCAGTCGTACAAGCCGCAAGGCCGAGTATGAGTCGGGTTAGCTTATAAGTAACATTTTTCATGTAAAGCAGTATTTAGTAAAAAAAAGAAATGGAGTACTTCAGGAAGTGCTAAAGGGAGAGGGTCTTTAACACTTCCGAGATTTACTAGTTAGTTCTTAACGATTTTGTGCCAGACACCTCCAACACCATCACCCAACACAGTACCGCGATTTACATCGTTGTTAAATAGGTAAAGTGGCTTACCTGCATAAGTGTTTTGTTTTGCGCCATCCGCACGGGTAATCGTACCAAAGTTATTGGTATTAAGAGTTGACGGAACTATGATGGACTCACCATAGAAGTAGGGTGGCCAGGTAGTTGCGCAGCTTCCATTGCAATTGCTCACATTGGCTGCGTCATTGTCAAACGTATAAACTGTTTTGCCTCTTGAGCCTACAAATACGAGCTCGCCATTAACTTTAGCGAGCATAAGTGTATAATCTGGCTTAGCTACAAACCAGGTTCCACCACTAGCTTCACCATTTACAGCGCCTTCCGTAGCATCTCCGCTGAAGCGGTAAAGAGGCCATCCTTTATAAGTTGTTTGTTTGGTGCCATCAGCGCGTGTAATCTCTCCAAAGTCTGCTGCGAGCAGTCCGGCAGGCAAGGCACCTTCCTGCAATAAAAACGGAGGCCATGTGGCAGCGCATGCGCCATTACAAGTGCTGGTTCCATCTGCATCGTTTGCAAAGAAATATAGGGTCATTCCTTCTGAATCGCCTATAATGTAGCCAAAGGTATCGTGTTCAGTTAATGTAATACTTTGAGGCGTTACATTGTCATCGTCAGAAGAACAGGCCAGGGTAAAAATGCAAAGGGTGAGCAACGCAATAGAGAATACTTTGGTGGTGTACACCTTAAAATTCAGGTAGTTCATTTGTGAATTGGGTTTGTTTGTAGTTTAAAATTTACACTACAAAAGAAGTAGGCTTGATAGCAATTACGAAGAAAATCAAGCCATCAAAGAGTGAACAAACAGGCGAAAGGAGGGGTACAAGAAGTGAACAAAGGCCAATAGAAATCAGAATTGACCATAAAAAGCGACTTTGACTTAAGAAAAGGCAATAATGAAATCCGTAAGACTTTGTTCTGCATTCAGATTAAGTTTCTTCCGCAACCTATATCTGGCTGTTTTCGTACTGTCAGCAGAAATGCCCAGGAGCGAGGCTATTTCCTTGGTGCCCATATTCAGTCTGATTAGGGCACATAGTTTTAATTCCGCAGGTGAAAGGTCAGGGTAACTTTTTAGCAGATTGGTAAAGAAATTTTGATGTACGTTTTCAAAAGTCAGTTTAAAATCTTCCCAATCACGGTCTATATTCAATTTTTTGTTAACGAGTTGCAGAATCCCATTTACATCTTTTGCTAACTCAGGATTTGTTACTGATTGTTTCAACACCTGAAGTTTTTGCTCAAGTTCTTCAAACAGCTCATTTTTCTGTATAAAATTAACTGCATAGGAGGTGAGCTCCTTATTACGCAGCTCGAGTTCCTGTTTTAGATCTTTCTCTTTCAGTTTAATGTTTTCGAGCTCAACCATTGCCAGCCTTTCTTTGGACTCAAATAATTTTTGACTGCTCTCCAAAAGCTCAGCATTCTTCTTTATCCTGACACGTTGATATTTGTAAACGATATAGCCTGAAAGACCGAGTAGTACAATAGATATAGTTAAAAAAATGAGCATCATATTATTAAATCGTGCTTCCTGTTGCAAGAGTTGGATCTCGCGCTTTCGCATGTTCAGTTGTTGTTCTTTATCTCTCACTTCTCTTTCCTTCTCTAGGGCAGCAATCTGTCGCGCCTTCGTCTGACTAAAAATGCTATCTTTCAACAGTTCGTATTGCTCAAAATACCGGAGTGATGACTCATACTCTCCATTTTTTGCAGTTAATTCTTTTAAGCTGAAGAGGATGTCCAGTAAAGACTTTTTATATCCGTATTCCTTGGCTACTTTATATCCTTCAGCAAGACTTTGCCTGGCTTCTTTGAGTTTCCCGCGTTTAATGTAAATCCTGGAAAGATTTTCTAAGTTAGTGGCAATATGTTCATGGTCATTTCTACTGCGGGCCATTGCAAGCGATTGAAGCAGGTATTTTTCAGCTTCCGCAATTTTATCCTGATCAAAGTAGAGCAGACCAAGCTTGTTGGTAACCTCCTGAATGCCAAATTGAAAGTTTATTTTTTGATGTATCTCTAATGCTTTACTGAAATAATCGTATGCTAATGCAAATTTTTTCTGATCGTTGTATATTGATCCAATTTTAGTGTACGTTGTACCTACACGGTCTTGATAACCAGTTTTTTTAAAAAAATCCAAAGCCGTCATGTAATATTGTAAGGCTTGCGCATGGTTTTGCTGGTCGGCATAAATCAATCCAATATTCATGGTGCTATTGGCAGCTCCCAAAAGGTCATTTTCTTTTTGGTATAATTCCTGTGAAACAAATAAATACTGTAGTGCATCGTAGAAGTTGCCTCGTGCCCAATGAGATACACCTATTACGCGATTGGCCATGGCTTCTCCAGGCATGTATTTCAGTTTTCTAGAGAGTTCAAGTGCCTGTAAGCCATACTCCTCTGACTTATTAGCATCAATAGTCCAATACTCAAATCCAGTTTGATTCAGTATGTTAATCCTGAGTGTATCCACATGCGGATAAGTAGATAGCAAAGCACTGAGGCTATCAATTTTTTCTCGCGCCTGACCAAATGAAACATTAGTAATTAGTAGTGATATAAAAAAGAAAAAAATTTGCCTGAATAACATATGAAGGAGGCTTCGTAAGTAGAATTTTAAGGCTATCTTAATATATAATGAATCATCGAATAAGCACTAGCAGCATAGTATGACTTTTAATGAACATAAACCTTAAATAGTACTAAAAGACTATTGTTTGGGATCTGGGTTAGTGCCAAAATTACGATAAATTATTGTTTTACAATTCAAGCTGAATCGATTTATTAGTAAAAACATGGTGCTTGAAAACTTGTTTGACTTGATAAATTTAACCGCATATGAGATACTGGTTTAGTGTTTTCATTATATTAATTACTATCAAACTTTCAGCGCAAGACTACCAAACAGAAATTAATGATCAAGTCTGGAAACCTTTTTGCAAAGGCCTAACATCGCTGGACACCACTACATACATGTCAGTACATGCTAAGGAATTGATACGGATAGAGCGTAAGAATAGTAAAATTTATGGCTATGACTATTATCACAAGCTGACGAAAACTGGTTTTGAACAAAGTATAATTCAAAATAAAAAGACACCGGGTGTAAAATTCGAGGTTGAACTTCGTTTTCTAGAGCGAATAGCTATCGACACTCTTGCCTATGAGACAGGTTATTATAAAAGCGTTCTTACTTTGCCCGATGGTCGTGTATTAAACTATTACTCCATTTTTCATGTGACGCTAAAGAAATCAATGGATAAGTGGCAAATCCTGGTTGACTCCAGTTTGCCTTTGCCTGAGCTAACTGAAGAAGATTTTTTGAAAGCCGAGCCAATGAAATCCTAATAAGGGCACATGCAGTTGAAATTTATTTTACGTAAGTCATAGAGAATGACGTATTAGTGAAAGAATCACCTTAACATATAATCTTATGCACAGTTCATAAGTAAAAGTGTGCTAATCATCAGTCTTACTGATTACTTTTGGCTTATAATATGAACAGCCCCCTTGATGTCCTTGCATTACAGGGCTCTACTTTTATCCGTTGGCGTAATACAGTGCCCAGCCTTCTGGTTAATAAGCAGGGGAGATGATAATCATGATTATAATTAGTCTAGAAGTTAATTTTTTCTCATTAACGATTTAATGAGTAGTAATGAATCTCTACAATGTAGCTTAAGCTTCATTAGTAGGCTAATAGCATGCCACTAAGTGTAGATAAAAATACCTAATAATGGAGTACTAAGTAAAGCATGAGTTATCAATTGATTTAAGCCTAAGCATTTGAATCAGTTCTTAAGTACTATGCTATCATTTGAGTGAAGATGCTATCTAGCATAAGAATTGCAATAAGAAATATTTTAGTTTATAACTAAGATCAAGAAAAAAAGTATTCTAGTCTTTCCTTTATACCAATTCTAAGATTTCTATAATGACTACGCTCACAATATGTCTACTGTTCACAAGATAATATATTTAGCTACATGAAAAATCAATCGTTTCAAATAAGAAAGAATACATCTGGTCTAATATTTTTTTTCTACTTTATAACACCAATATGCTATCTATCAGAATTCCTAATTTGGATTTCATTTCCACAAAGCTATTTTCTTAATGGTGTTCTCGGGGCATTGTGGACAATTGGACAGATTGGAATTCTATTTACACTTAAACAATTTTTTAACAAGAAATTTCATAATGGCAAAAGTCTAGGCCCATTGGGTCTATCCATCGCTGCAATTGGTGCGATATGTTATATATTGAATTATGTATTGGGATACTGGTTAGATTTAAATACGAAAATTCTATTACCTATGGGAGCATTGCTGACAGGTGTTGGGATGACAATAACAGGTATTGAGATACTTGTTTCTAAGTGTTGGATTGGCATTTATAAATATGCTTCACTTTTAGTTGGCCTCTATCCGTTTATGGTAATGCTTCCCTTATTAATAATTATTGGTCACCCTGATCTGACAGCAATAATGTGCTGGGGTTTACCTTGGTTGATCTTGAGCATTGGTATGTCTATAAACCCGGATTTCTCTAATTCTAAAGCATTCTGGAAACAGGTTAAAAGTTAAAAGAATTTTGATATAAATTATAAATAGGTGAACTCTCGTTTTTAGCAATAAATAGATAAGTAGTCAATGGAAACGTTATGGTTTGAAATAGCGGTTGTAAGTATAATTTTTGCTATAGGAAATATACTTATGGGACATTTTGAAGAACGAACCCCGAAAGTCCGAAGATTAGGAAAATATTTTTTAACACTCGGATTGGTCTGCAGCGTCTCCTTTTATTTTGGGAGAACAATTTCAATGTCAATTCTATCACTATTTATCTTGCCGTTGTTATATGTTCACGGATACTATTTGCCAAAGAAGAAGGGCATAAACGGTTGGACCGGAGAACCAAAGAGTAAATATTATGAGTTTCGAAAGTGGAGTAAAGATATATTCTAAAGAAAATAATTAGTCAGAAAGCTTAAGCGAAGTAACAACATCAGTATGTCTACTAGCGAAAGCAATTCAATATTGATCAACACAAGCTTTCTCAGTAAAATTATGGCATTCAGTTTACTGAAATTTTTATTGAGAAGTATTGGGAACGTAACAAAACAAAACGGACATATCTTGACAAAGAGTAGCTAGCCCTTTAGGGGGTATACGAAGGCATCCTGTACCCAAAACAAGGCATGTATGGTGCTAAATATCTAAGCTGGAATGAAGTTTCTGCATCAGCGCACCTACTGCATGAGATAAGTTAAATATCTTATGCAAATACAACGAATCAATTCGATAGATGTGCTGCAAAGTGGGGCAACGGCTTTTGTTACTAAACCTCTATTAACTATAACAGTACTTAAGTACTATTTTTTTAGATCAGATTTGGTGTGACATTAGAAGCTTTTAATATTCTCCAAGCTGTCTATTTATTGTCAAAAAATTGCAAAAACCAATGAAACTATTTGGAGTTAATATCGGTATGCAGATTAAGAGGCAATCTTTAAATCTGCACTATTTTGATAGCTCAATCAAGATTACAAGGATAGGGCTTATCCTGGGAATTATATTGTATGCTTTGTTTGGCTTATATGATCCTTTGCTGCTACCAGACAGTTATCAACCTCTATATATAACGCGGTATCTTATTGTGCTTCCAGGCCTGATTATTTGTTTTGCGCTTACCTACAGTAAAAACATAGCTCGTTTTAATCAGATCATCTCTTTTATGGCTACTCTTATTGGGTTTAGTGGAATGTTGATCTGCATGCATTTGTCTAGTGAAAATGCTACAGTACAGTTTGTTTATTTTGTAGGACTTATCCTATTAATTAGTTTTTGCCCAATGCTGCTTGCGCTTAACTTTTTTTTTACGATTCTTTCTATCAGCATAGTTATTATCGTTTTTGTGTTGGGTATAAATAAATCTGCATGCATAGACGCCAACTATCTGCAATGCACTATTTTTTTAGAGCAGGTTTCCTATTTATTTACAGCTGGTTTTCTTGGAAGTACTGTTCAATTTTTCATCACGAAACTTCAGCAGAAGGAGAAAAATAATCTCTTAAAAATTACAAGAAAAAAAAATCAATTAGAGCGATACTCACGGCAACTTAAAAGAGCGGATGAGGTAAAAAATAAATTGTTGTCTATTATCTCGCACGATATAAAGGGACCCCTGGCCAGTATTAAAGGAATACTGTATCTATACTCATCAAATATGATAACAAATGAAGAATTTAAAGAACATTCGAAAAAACTAGACCTGCTTTTAGGAAGTACCGGTAACCTATTGGATAACTTACTGTATTGGTCAATTTATCAAGGCACGAATATTCCCTTATCCATAAAAAAGCATAGTATTAATAGTTTAGTATCAGAAAACTTTAATCTATATTATTTTCTAAGTCAAAAGAAGAATATCAAGCTAATTAATAATGTTGACGAGACAATATCTGGTAAAGTTGACAAGACATTGCTTAGCCTGGTATTGAGAAACTTAATTTCCAATGCAGTTAAATTTACTGAAAATGGAAATATTTCAGTGTATACGACTTATCAATATCCAACACTTTCTATAATAGTAGAAGATACTGGTGTGGGTATGTCCCAAGAACAGGTAGCAAAAATTTATCATCTAAATGAACGTAAGTCAATGTCAGGAACACACAATGAAAAGGGCACTGGGATAGGTTTAATTATCTGCAAAGAATTTGTTGAAAAGCATAATGGCAAGCTGAAAGTAGAAAGTAAAATAAGCAAAGGAACTAGAATTATCATTGAATTACCTCAAGATCAGGAAGAACTTTATATGACTAAGCATACACTACTTTATGAAAATCAAGAGCGGTAAAATTATTTTTTCGTATTTATTTTTTGCCCTTTTGGGGCTGCAATCGGTATTTGCACAACCTAAAGATGGGTTGAAAAAGAATGTATTTAACAATAATAAAATCTTTGAGGACGAGTTTGGCTATGTCCAGGCAATGTGTGTTAATAATACGATTTATATTTCAGGTATTGCCGCAAAAGGAGAAATGGACTCTGCAATTACAAAGGTCTACGAACGCGCAATAAATATTCTAGCTTTCTATGATTTAACTTTAGATCACGTAGTAAAAGAAACAATATATACCACGCAATTTGATTCTTTGATTCAATATAAGGAAATACGCAAGCAATATTATATTAAAGGTGAGTATCCAACGTCTACATGGGTTCAAGTGCAACGATTGTATTCACCGGAGGCAATTATCGAGATTGAATTTATCGCTATTACCAAAGATACAGTTAAAGAAAAAACAAAACACTAAGCAGGACCTCATTTTTATCTTACTTTCTGTAACAATAAAGCCAAATGCCTTTACAGAATGCAAAAGACTAGTCAACATAAGGGAGTAGTTGAAATTAGCATTGCATAAAATGGTCTGTAAATTTTAATTTACTTGTGCATCTTATTCTCATTCAAATAATTTTCAAAATGCTCTTTCAAAAAGAACAAATGCGTAGCCAGGATAAGAATGCCAGAGGTAACATCAAAAAATGACTGCTTGAACGCACTTACTTTGACAATTTTTTATATGTAAATACTTCCTTGAGTTTATGTATTAATATTTAATCAGCTTTGATTATTCTTGGTTTCAATGAATAGGGGGAAAAGCTTCAGAAATATTTTAGACTTAGCGCAGAACAGCTAAGCGAATTAAATGTGATGTTGTAAGTAATCACAAGATTTCAATTGAAACGCTTTCCGCTATTTTTCTTTTGATTCTAAAGTACTATTGATAGTAGCCAGTGTTAATAAGACGTTTGTGGTTTATTTCTTCTCAACATATATAGACACTTCATGAAAATTAAAATTATTCTTTTGCTAGCGTTACTGACCTGTAATTTTTTCGGATTTGGTCAGACGGTTCTATCAGGTAAGGTGATTGATGCAGCAACACAATTGCCATTACCTGGTGTAAATATTCAAATGAAAAATCAATTAGTGGGTACCGTTACCGATTCTGAAGGTTCTTTTTCCTTATCGGTAAAAAAAGCACCACCGTTTGTAATTAATTTTTCATTTATAGGTTATCTCTCACAAGAAATAACGTTGGACAATTATAGTTCTACTATACTTGTCAAACTTGAAGAACATGCAGTACTTCATGATGAAATAATAATTGCTGCTTCTAGAGTTGAAGAAAGCATTTTAAATGCACCAGTTAGCATCGAAAAGTTGAACATGCTCCAGCTACGAAGTTCACCTGCGGCTGATTATTATTCAAGTATAGGGAATTTGAAAGGTGTAGACGTAGTAGCTAGTAGCATTAATTTTCCTGTTTTTAACATGAGGGGTTTTGGTTCAGCAAGTAACAATAGAACAGTTCAGTTGCTTGATGGGATGGATACACAAATTCCTAGCCTTAACTTGTCAGCAGCAAATATTTTTGGTCCATCTGAGCTTGATATAGAAAGTATTGAAATCCTACCGGGTGCCTCTTCTGCACTCTATGGCCCGAACGCTTTTAACGGAATTATTTTGCAGACAAGTAAGAATGCCTTTGACTACCAGGGACTAAGCGTCTTTACAAAAGTAGGTGTCAATCATTTGGATGATTCAGATCTTGAAACAGAGGGTAGGGGTAAGGTAGGTCCTGGTTCAGCTCAAGTCATGTATGAGACAGCACTTAGGTATGCCAAAGCTTTCAACAATCGCTTTGCTTTTAAAGTGTCTTTTTCATATGCAAAAGCCAAAGATTGGTACGGTACAAGTTTCAAAGACAGAGCAGCCATAAATAAACCACAAGGCTTTTCATTTAATCCAGGCGCTGACCTTATTTTTGCATCTGGAGATGAGGTAGCAACCTCATTAGGTCTTGTCCGTTTTTCATTAGCTGCAAATCCTGCCTTTCAAAGCAGCCCCTTAGCGCCATTACTTCAATATTTACCCAACCATACGGTTGCCCGTACAGGCTATGATGAATCTTCCTTTGTGGATTACGATACTTACAATGCCAAAATCAATACCTCTGTACACTACCGTGTGCACGATAATCTTGAACTGTCCTACATGTTCAATTATGGTAATGCGTCTTCAATCTTTAATGCCGCGCAACGTACTGTAGCCAATGGGTTTTCAATGCAGCAGCATAAATTGGAACTAAAGAGTAACGATTTTTTTGTACGCACCTATTTTACCATACCTGATTTAGGAGAAACGTATAGTGGTGATTTGACGGGGGTTTTGATCAATAATTCATGGAAGCCTCACGGCCAGTGGTTTCAGGAATATTCACTTGCTTACTTAACCAATATAGCCACTCAAATGAGTCAACCAGGGTATGACCCTACTAGTATAAGTGCACAAGAAGCAGCACACCAGTTTGCACGTTCAGCGGCCGATCAAGGACGTTTGATTCCTGGTACACCTGAATTTGAAGCAACTAAGAAAAATGTTGTGGCTAACACAATCCCTAATGGGTCAGCCATTAAAGACAACACCTCTATTTACCATGCAGAGGCACAATATGATTTTAAGAAACTGATCAGTTTTGTTTCCTTACAGGCAGGCGCCAGTTATCGTATTTTCGATCTGCAATCGAATGGAACTATTTTTTCAGATACTGCCGGAAGGAATATTTCAATCAGGGAAGTCGGTGCTTATCTTCAGGCTACAAAAAGCGTATTGAATGACAAGCTCAAAATTACCGGTTCACTTCGCTATGATAAGAATGAAAATTTTGATGCTCAATTGAACCCACGTCTTGGAGTCGTATACGCACCCGTCACTAACCATAATTTCCGTATATCCTATCAAACAGGTTTTAGAAACCCTACAGTACAAGGTCAGCATGTTAATTTTAACGCAGTATCATTGCGGTTATTAGGCGGTTTGCCCGAGTATGCAGCATCATTCAATGTCTTTGAAAATGCTTATTCATTGCCATCGGTTCAGAAATTTATTGCTGCGATTGCTGCTTCCGGTTCCCCTGCTGCCATTGTTAATCCAGCCAATCAAGCACTGCTCGAGCGTGTAGAAAAGTTTAAACCTATTGTTCCAGAAGAAGTTCAGGCGATTGAAATTGGCTATAAATCTATGCTGACAAAGAAACTGTTTATAGAAACATCCTATTTTTACAACCAATATAACAATTTTCTGGCACAGCGAGCCGTCCGTAAGGCCAACGGTCTTGTTTCCCCCACTAACCCACAAGCTGCACAAAGTCTGCTAAGTGCTGTAACCACACCTGGTAATGAGAATACTTTCTCCATCCATACAAATGTGGAGCAAGTGATATCATCACAAGGATTTGTCGGGGGATTTGATTATAGCCTCCCCAAAAATTTTGTAATGAGTGGTAATTACAATTGGAACAAACTGAATGAAGAATTGGAAGGGTTTAATACTGACTTTAACACACCAGAACATAAGTTTAATATTATGTTTAGTAACCGCAAACTTACGCAGAATCTGGGCTTTAGTATTTCGTATCGTTGGCAGGAGGCATTTTTATGGGAATCAACTTTTGCCAAGGGGGAAGTGCCATCCTTTGGAGTGACAGATGCACAATTGAGCTATGCAGTAAAGCCACTAAAATCAATTGTAAAAATAGGTGGTTCTAATATTTTTAACCAACGCTACTTTGCGAACTACGGAGCGCCCACTATAGGTGGTATCTATTATATTTCAGTAACAATAACGCCATAATACTCACTCTCTTTTGCTATATAACTTTTAGGAATAAAGTAATAAGCAACTAAGAAGAACTAAAGAAATCAACTGGGAGAGTGCCTTGGCGCATATTCCTATCAATAATAGATTTTTAAGAATTGATCACAAAGAATGAGGGAAATTGAGAATAGTCTCAATTTCCCATTTTTCTAACTAAGAGCTAAAATGTATTATTATTATTATGATTTTGATGCTAAGTACATAGTCTGGGTTTGATGATGACCTTAGTACGGATTAGACAATCAATATTCTTTTTATAATATGACCCATTTACAATCAAAAGCCAGTGAAGCACTAAAAATTGCTGCTTTAAACGTATCTGCTAAGGAATTTCTTCTTAAGAATCCAACACTTTTTGGTCTACTCTTAAAGGCAGCAAAAAGATACATTGGAGGTGAGAATCTGGAAGAAGCAATTGTAACAGCCAATCGGATTAACGCAAAAGGAATGCCTGTATCCCTAGAGTTTATGGGTGAAAGTGTCTCGTCTGTACGGGAAGCTAATGAGGTAACAGAGGAATTCATAAGCGTTATCAACAATATTAGAATCAGAAATTTGACATCGATAATTTCACTTGATTTATCACATATTGGTTTAGCTTTTAATCAGGAACTGGCTACTGAAAACTTTAAGATAATCGCTGATAATGCTGCCAAAAATAATATAGAAGTAGTTATTAGTGCTGAAGGTGTTGAAAGGACAAACGAAATAATAGATACTTTTTGTAAATTCTCACCCCATTATCCCAACATTGGCCTTACTTTACAAGCCTACTTGTTAAGAACTCCGAAAGATATTGAACGACTTTTAAAGGAGACACAGGGAAAAATAAGATTAGTGAAAGGTGCCTTTGCTGCACCTCCAGGACATGCACTTGATAGAGGTGATCACTTGGACAATACGTATGTCAATCTTGTAGAAGAACTTATTAAGCACAACAGGAGGTGTTCCATAGCCACGCATCACGATAAAATTCAAGCTAGACTAAAAGAATTGCTGCATCAATATTCCGTAAGCAAGAATAACTATGAATTCGAAATGCTTTTAGGAATTAGAGAGGATTTATTGCATAATTTAAAAAACGAAGGACATCCGTGCAGGCAATATATTGTATATGGAAAAGAATGGTACCTGTACCTTTGTAATAGAATAGCAGAGAATCCCGAAAATATTTTTCAAGCCATTGTAGATATTATATCATAATTTCTGCTTTCATATCTTCTTAGCATCATCTCTGTGTAGTGATTAAAATACTTGCTTATGATAAATTCATAAATACAGCAAAACTAATAAACGAATGCTGTATTTCGACAGTAGTTATAACAATTGCTGGCGATGCTCTTCAGCAAAAGCTTGTAAACAACTATAAAGAGTATGGCATTATTATTCTTTTAATCGATCCAATAGTAAAGCTAGAAGCCCTGACAGAATACCAAGGACCAGCCAATAAATGGGAGCGACTAAAATTAGCGTTGCATAATATGAATCGAAAATATTAGTTTGTTCGAGCATTTGAATTTCATCCGAATGACTTTCTAAATATTCTTTTAAAAAGAACAAATGCGTAGCTGTAATAGAAGCACCGGAAGTAACAGCAAACAGAAATGAAAGCTTAAACGACCTTACTTTTGATAATTGTCCAGATGTATATGCTAAAAGTAGAATCACAATTACCCAAACTATTACCTCATACCTGGACGGCACAACGAAAATTGTGACTAAGCCTGTAGTTATTCCAATAAAAACGGCTATTATATATTTGATTAGTGTCTTCATGGTAAAAGTAATTTAGTTTATTGCGCAATGGTACTTTATCTAGACGCAAATGCACTGATATTTTGAATTATGGCAATACGAAATGTTTCTTTTTGAATAATTCTGGCAAAAGAAAGGCCATTCTAACCATTCGCTTATTTAGATTCAAGGCCATCATAAATCACTCATAAGTTGAATATAAAACCAAATAGCCATTCGGTAACTGTCGACACTGACTCTTTCATTAACACCGTGAAAACCAATTGGATCTATTACCGGACTGAAACGAATGATATTCTCAGAAACCTGAGTGAAATGCTTTGAATCTGTTCCACCAACTAACAAAAAAGGAGTAACTATTGTGCTGTCAAAAGTACTCTTAGTGGCCTTTTCTATAGCTTTGAAACCAAAACCTTTTACCTGTGTGTTTGAAGAAGCCTCTGCACCATCAAGTACAGTAATGCTTATTCGATTATCATTGATGATTTGTTGAAGCTTTTGTACGATGTTGTGAATGGAGTCTCCTGGTAAAAGCCGAAGATTGATGGTAGCCTCAGCCACACCAGGGACTACGTTTTCTTTTACACCAGCATTTAATAGGGTAGGAGCAGTTGTTGTTCGCATCAGAGCATTACCAGTTGCTGATTTACTATACTGATTTATTATTAAGGGCTCCAATAGCCAGCGATTAGCAAATACCATTTTTTGTAAAAAGGGTAACTCTGGTCCCAGGTATTCTATAAAATCTTTTTGCGCTTCAGTAACCTTTGCTGGAAAGGGAGTGCTGCGAATTTTTGAAAGTGCCTTTATCAATATATCTACTGCAGTTTCCTTTTCAGGCATTGAGCTATGACCACCATTCTTTTCGGCCGAGAGTTTTATTGTCAGGTATCCCTTTTCAGCCGTCCCCAATAAAGCTACCGGCTTTTGCATGTTTGGAATTTTATTGTTTGTAATGATTCCTCCTTCGTCAAGGATCAAATCAGTTTTTATATTCCGACTTATTAATTTTTCAGCAATCTTCCTTGCTCCATTTTTACCACCTACTTCCTCATCATGACCGAAAGCAAAATAAATCGTACGCTTAGGCTTAAATCCCGCACGTAGTAAATCTTCTGCAGCTTCCATCATGGAGATCAGATTTATCTTATCGTCCACTGTACCACGCCCCCAGATATATGCATCTTTGAATGTTCCGGTAAAAGGATCTTCAAGCCATGATTGAATAGTTTCTTTTTCTACGGGAACTACATCCATGTGTGCTATCAATACGACTGGTTTCAGGCTTGAGTCCGTGCCATGCCAAGTATACAATAAACTGTATTTGTTAATGACTTCTTTAGTTAAGGTTGTGTGTGAAAGGGGGTAGGCTTGGCTTAAAAAGTCATGGAATTTCAAAAACTCACTTTTATCAACTTGTGAGGAATCATGAAAGGATATGGTCTTATGTGTAACAGCTTTTTGCAGATTTACAATCGATTGATGAGTGAGCGGTTTTGCCAAACTAACTTTGAAATCCTGATTTTGCTTGCTCTCAAATACTATGGTGTTGGCTACTAAAACAACAAGCACCAATACAAACAAAAAGGTAATGGATAGTATTATTTTTTTCATAAGTTATATTCTTCAGATGATATTGTTGCGCATGGGTAAAGAAATTGTGTAAAAAAAAACATCAAAACACCGCCTGTGCTTTGATGTTAGTTGTTGATCGTACTAAGAAATGATGCAAGTTTCTATTTCACGCTTTTATATTCAATAGTACTTAAGTATAGTTATTCCCTGATTGTTAATGCTTATTAGTTAATTTAATTATACCATCTAATACTCATCAATTTTTGTTATCAATAAATAAATCCAGGTCCCCAGTCGTCATGGGCAAAAATTATGTTAAGTTAAAATCCAAATTTCATATAAAGCTTATTAATTATTTTATCAGATTAGCTTGTCCTGAAAATAGAAGCCAATCATCACCAGCTTTTACCCATGTATCGGTTACAATCATTTTATAATCATATTCACGATTATTCAGTATATACTTTTGGTGGAGTGTCCCAGTAAGAACAGCTGTTTCACCTGCAATTCGTACCTTTGGATTTAAGGTTTCATTTATTTGCATTTTTAACGTTGGCATGGCGATCTGGTCAAGTATCTCTTGTTTGTTTCGCTGAGTTCCCATTGAGGTAATCAATATAAAATCATCATGATAATACGCTGCAGCGGCTAGAGAATTCCCTTCATAAATGAGTTTATTAAGTTTACGATCCTTATCTATGATAACCTCCGCACTGGATAAGCTATCAATTTGGTGAACAGTATACGATCTGGTATCTATACCTAGTAAGAATAATAGTATAAAGATTGCTTTCATTACGACCTGACTAATGGGTTATTTTATTTAGTTTGTTAGCTTATCCTTTGATAGATTAATGACAGTATCGATCAATTAGTTCTTGCAACTCACCTCTTTTCACGGCTCGTTTGGCTACCCATTTAAAGAGGGGGTCTATCATCTTGAATAGTCCTGGTACCTGTACGTCAGATAGTACAATGAGCAAAGCCAGGTGAGAGAATTTTTTAGGTGTCCCTGTTTTGTTGGTTAGTCCATCTTTAGCCAGACCATAGCCTATCATAAGGGCTTTTTCAAATCCAGGTTGTCCAGGTTGAAATTCAACCAAAAACGTAACCTTCTCCTGTGTTTCATTTTTGAAATAGTGCACTACTTTGGGGTTCACTAAAAAACTCTCCCCCTTTTTAAGTTTCATAAAACTACCATTCACATACAATGTAAGTTCACCTTCTGTTACTGTAAAGGTCTCTGAGTACGAGGCATGGTAGTGTTTTGTGTTCCCTCCATTAACAGCGAGTTCTATTTCAATTAAAGTAAGAGCACCCTCTGTTTCAGCTGACGTTTTTAAAAATATAGCTTTATCGCCATAGATTGGATTCTCGTGTACTTTCTTTCCTAATGATTGTTCCATTTGTATCTGATTCTATTTTATTTAATTTCAAGATATAGTCCTGCGCATCATTAAAATCGTAATGAAGCCCATTGCCCAGCTGGCAATTACACGTATCCAGTCTGTTATGATGAGTTGACTTAATAAGACTGAATCTTTCCCATTGTCCAATTCAATTTGCATAGGTATTTGTATCAGCGCAGAAGATAACCATCCGGTTCCAAGACAAATCAGTAAAATCCATAGAAATTTCCTTGGTATGGCAACATGCCTGTGCCAAAGCATAAGAATTGCCAACACAGTCAATAAAAACATAGGTAATACAAATATCGGGACAATGCGCTGACCAGCCTCCTTATGAAATAGAGCAAACTCATTTTCACCAACAAATTGCCAACTGTGATATAGGACAAAACTATCCATCATACCCGCCCCAATTTCGTAGAAGGCCAGACTGAAAAAGAAAATCGTTACCCAACTGCCATGCTTTGATGTGTATGAATTTAGAGAGTTAGCATTTTTTTGCATAATCCATCTATTTAAAGTTCTTCAATTCGTAAATCATCAGGCAGGGGTTCTACCGTAACCGATTTTGTTACCACTTGATGATGTGGATAAAGAGCTTTATAACCCACTAGTCGGCCAATAGGGGCAAGCACAAAAAACAGAGCATCTTGCAACCATACTGGCGGACTTGTAAGTCGCATTACATCTTTATATTCGGTAGAGATGACTGCTAGTTGCAAAATGTTGGGCATTCCTTTTTTATTTGTCTTCCCTTCTCTGGCTAAGCCAAAAGTAGTATTGACCATTTCCACAAAGCGGGCAGCCGGCTTTACTTGTACAATTACCCGTACTTCTTGGTTACTTGCATTCCACCAATCATGTGCCACTCCGGCTGGCAGATCCATGGTATCACCAGCTTTAAGCACTCCACGCTTTTTATCCAATACATATTGTAGTTCTCCACTAACTACTGTGAACCTTTCATGAATTATGGGATGGTAATGCTTACCCAATACTGCACCTCCTGGTCTAACACGCAAATCTGCTATAAGTAATTGCCCATTTGTTTCTGTGGTGCCTTTCCTAATGTAACCTTGCTCTCCTGTTATGGGGTTATCAAAAACATCGCCTGCTCTCATACATTGTTTGTTAACTTTTACTAAATTATTTTGTTGAGTTTATTTGTAAGGGTAACTGCTTTTTTACACTTAAGATGGTGTCATACTGCTTTGCGTTCATTGAACTCAGTAATTAATACTGAATCAATTTTTACTTCCTGGTAAGTAAATAGCGCTTTGTTGTTTTTTACTCATTAATACCTGAATGGTGCCTAGTTGGGCATCCTTAATTGTTTCTTCACTTACATCACGTCCGCTGCCATAGTTTTTTTGAATGGACGGTGAATTAATAACTGAAATGGCTAGTCTTATTTTTGAGCCACTCGCTATTCTCTTTCCCATGAATTGAGTATTATCGAACTTGAACTGATAGATTTTATCTTCACTTAATAAATTTCTTTGCTTATTGTCAAGTAAGTAGCTCATGCGCTGATATTGTTGTGATAAGGGATAGCTCTTGCCATCGGGCGTAACCTCATAAAAAGTAAGGCTAAGGTCACAATCTTTTATTCCTTTAAACTTTAGATACAAATCAGCTACGGGCGATCCAATTAAATCGAATACTTTCTGAAGAGGTTCAGAATCAAAAAATATCGTTTGTTTTTTCTTTAAGTATTCGTTTGAAAATGATTTGGTATTTTCATAGTTGTAAACAGAATCTTGTGTGCCTATATCTATGGTGTCTTTTAAGCTTGCATCAAAACTGATAGAGATAATCTCAGACTTTACTGTTTCTTCTTTGGTCAGCATATTAAATGCGTTTTTAGCATTAGCTTTTAGCTTTAAAGTAAGAGTGTCGGGTGCAAGTGCATCTAGTGATGCTGCATGCTTCCAGCCGCTATTGAGTACAAAACAATTTACTTTATCCTTTATAATGGCTGGTCTAGATTTCCCTTCCAGGGTATGTTTGAACCAATCAATACATACAAAACGCATGTCAATACGGGCGGTGCTGTCAACAACGTAATCGCCATACTTTTTAGCAGGCATTGATTGGGCGCCAAAATGATCGTAAGGCCCAATGATCAAGTAATGATTATCCTTAGCCCTTGCATTAAATTTTTGATGATTGTTGTAATAATAGAAAGCCCCACGCTGGTCACCATCAAAAAAACCAGTGATGGTCAATACAGGAATAGAAATAGCACTAAAGTCTTCTGACGTGCTAGGCAAAGAGGAAGACCAATAATTGTCAAAGGAAGGATGCAACAACCATTCCTGAAATATTTCTTTTGAATTATTATCAAGTGAATCCAGTTTATTAAATGCTAATCCTTTGGTATGGTAGAGATTGTATAAAGAATACCAGTGTTTATTATTTTCAAACAAAGCATTATCAGTATATGGATTGTTGGTTACGTAATTTAACCAGCGCAAAGCATAGCTTGAGAAAATATTATTAGCAAGTGGAAAGTCAATACCGGGTGCTGCTGCCACCATAGGGGCTATTGCTTTAAGTGCTGGATGATTCATTTTAGCGGCCGCCCATTGCGTAAAACCCAGATAGGAGCCACCGCCCATAACAACATTGCCATTACACCACGATTGTTTACTAATCCAGTCTATAATGTCATAATTGTCTTGGGCATCATTGACAAAAGGAGTAAATTCTCCTTCAGACTTGGCTTTGCCCCGGTTAGCCACCTCTACATAAATATAGCCGGCACTAGTGATTGCGTACTGAGCACCAACAATGCCGTTCTCAGTGGGATAGCAATTTACTATGAGTGCTACCGAAGCCTGTTTAGTATTTTTAGGTATCGCAATATCAGCTGATAAAGTAATGCCATCGCGCATGGGTATGCGAACATCTCGTTGCAGCGTAAAGGGAGCTTGCGCCTGAATCCTTGTGATGGAAGTTATTATTGCAAAAAAAAGTAGGAGGTTCTTTTTCATAATAAAATAAATAAGCCTGCAAGTAAGACCTGACCTAAAATTATAGCAATAGTACCAGCGCACTAATTTTTAGCCCCTGAAGACTTAATCCATGTATTTGCAATCGTTATGCTGCGAATCCTTTTTTGATATATAATCTTAGTTAATGCTAAATTTTATCAGCACTTCATCCGAAAGTGTAAGACTAGGTTTGCCTAGCTCAAAATCAAGTCTGTTAATGGTAAAAGAACCTTCGTATTTTTTTTTGCCTCCTGACGATCTCATTGCAAAGCTCACTTCAAAATCTTTGGTTATGCCCTTGATAGACAATTTGAATTTCCCCAGGAATTTATTTCCTGATTTTTTTTCAAAAGATTGAGACACCAGTTTTATGTCAGGAAAAGCATTCGTATTAAAATAATCGGTACGTTGCAAATGCTTATCGCGAATAGAGATACCTGTGTTAATAGTTGCCGGATTTGCCACAATAAGGACATGACTCTCGTCAAGTTTTTCTGGATCGAAGTGGCCTTCAATCACAGTCGCCTGCAATGATCCTTCAACAGTAAAACCCGCATTAATCACCTCAAATTTTAAATCACAATTACCAAGCACCAAATTGTCAGTAGTTGATATCCAGGTATGCGTGAGAAATATACAGGTCAATAATATTTTCAAAGCAGCGGGTGTTTAAAGCGATTTTAAGTAAGCGAGTAAGGCTACCTTTTCTTTGTCAGTCAGATCCAAACCAAAAGGATGCCCCTTTACAGCCATTGATTTAACTTGAGGCGGTAAATAGCCTGAAGGAACATAATCCGGATTCAATCTTTTAGGATCAAATACTTCTTCAAGTTTGGTCAGATGCCCATTGTGGAAAAAGGCACTTCTATACCAGACACCTCTGAGTGATGGCACCTTATAATATCCAGTAGCTCTCCTTGAGTAAAGTGCCGTTACAGAGTCTGTCTCAACAGACACATTAAATATATTGTACTTCTTAATGTGCGCATCAGGTGGTTCAAAGCCATTGACAGGTGTAAGTGTATTATTAGTATATAAGGGCGGTGTATGGCATGTTACACAGCCTGCCTTATGGAATACAAGTGACCCTTCTTTTAAAATCGCTTTTGAAAATTTGTTGGGATTTTCTGGTCCCTTTAGCGAATAAATGTATTGCGTGAGGGCATACAATTGCGCATCGGAATATCGTTTAGGTAAGTAACCAAAAGGATGTCGCCACGCAGTAGCATCGGGCAGTTTTGAATTTTTCTCTATTCCAATAGGGATATAGCCATTATAAGCTGTAAGCATATCCATGCCTTGATTAAAGGCAGCGTAACGCATCAGGTCACCAGGATTATCATGGCGCATTAGGCCAGTATGGTCTAAATATTCAATATCTTTTAAACCAATTAAACTTGGTATCGTCAAGGGATACAGAAATGCCATGCCCGAACGATCACTTACGCCCAGTGGTAAATTTCGTAGGTACTTTACAAATTCTTCCTTTGAAATACTAGTATTCTTTGTGTCTTGCACAATCCATGGCACATAAGTAAGTTTCTGATTCTCTTGCTGGATAGCTTGGTAGGGGATTTTGCCAGATTCAATATCATTTGCAAAACCTGTTAAGCTAAATACATTGCCTTGAGCACCAGCCACCATTTCGCCATCTTCCATCACACGTGTATGGCAGGAAGCACAAGATAAGGATCCCAACTGGATGATACCTTTCTCTGCAATAAAGTAACGATTCGCGGGGTAGATACCTTCTTTAGAATATTTACCACGGTTACCTTCAAATGAAACAGTGGAGAGGTGCGGCACCTTGCCTTCGATTTTCCGATAGGAAGCAACCGGCCAGTTAAAAACTAATTCACCAGCCTTAATCCAATCTTCTTGCGTTTTTATTTTTGTAAGATCAAAAGCTATCTCAGGTTCAAGTTGTCTCAGGGAGTCGAGGTAATTGGCAGGTGCCAGTTCCCGAACGTAGACGGGATAAGACTTATAAATAATATGTTCAGGTAAGGAATTATAGTATTTCTCATTGGCATAAACCACACGCACAGTGCTATCAGGTGGTGGTAGGTGAAATCGTTTTATCTCGGATAAATCCCATGTGATAGGGATTGGATTGTAACGAATAGCAAAGGATGAAGCCAAAATGACAAGTATGCTAGTAATCCCTAACCATTTCTTTTTCTCCTTCATGCGATCCCTTCTTTTTAATTGCAAAAGAGGCGAAAGTCATGCTAAGCTGAAATAGTTCTTTAGAACTGAATGAGTATCGCTAATGTGTTAAACGACTTAGTTGTATACTTTAAAGGAATCAATTATTCAAGAAAAAGACTTTTGAAGGATTGATTTTTCATGATTAACTCCAGGTGCTGTGCGTGAATTTCCAGCATACGTTTATGCAGGGAATTCCCCATACTGATTCGTTTTACACCTAATTGCTGAAGTTGATCAAATGAAGGTAGATTGGGCATGCACATTACATTGACTGGCAATTGTGTGGCAGCAACAACCTTGCTGATGTGTTCAGTATCAGTAATACAAGGAATAAAAATGCCATCTGCTCCAATATTTTCGTACAACTTTGTACGTTGAATGGTTTCTATAAGCGGATTTGGCAGACCTAACAGAAAACTATCTGTTCGCACATTGATAAAGATGCGCATATTTTTTCTTGCTAGCTGATTAATAACAGCGTCAAGCATTTTAGTAAATTCCTCCTTGTTTTTTAAGGTACGCGCTTTACCAGGTAATGAATCTTCTATATTAATGCCGACTACACCTACATCAAACAACTTTTCAATATTCTCACTTACAGCCATTGCATTGTTCCCAAAGCCACCTTCAATGTCAACCGATAAAGGTATGTCAACAACCTCGACTACACGTTTTGCCAATTGAACGATAAGTGGGAATGGGACCTGTTCACCATCATCATATCCAAATGAGTTGGCCACTGCTGCACTAGACGTACCAATTGCCTGAAACTTTTTAGCGCTGAAGATCTTTGCACTTTGCACATCCCAGATATTACCAATCAATATTGGGTTTGGCTGTTGGTGAAGTTTTTTAAATTTGTCAAATGATTTCATATTCGAGTTACTTAGTGCTTAGGTTATTAAATTTATGTTAGTTTTTTTTGCTTAGATTATTTTTTGCCATTGCCAGTAAAAAATCACGCAATAGTAACTGCGAGCTTTACTGTGCTAATTTCCATATACTACTAAATACTAGTTTAAAACTACTCATCAACCAAGTCTTTTGTCATTTTAAAGTTTGTAAGTTCTGTGCCATGTCTGACTACTTTCTGTTCGCTGATAACTTTAAAACCAATGCGTTCAAAAAAACCTCTAGCAGTTAAACTAACGTCTGATATCAGTTTGACTTGCTTTTGTAGTCTTGCTTCCGTTTCAATTTTTGAGTAGAGTTTATGCGCAATTCCCTGACGTTGATAATCTTTGTGGATATACAGGAGATCAATATAATTATGCTGATCAAGTGAACAAAAACCAATTATCTTCTCGTTGTCTTGTGCCACAATAAAAAATTGTTTAGTTAAGATTTCAATCCATCTCTGATTATTTGCAGCAGCCGAACACCACGCTTTAATTTGCTCGCTGTTATAATCTCTCTTACAGATATTCTCGATAGTAGATACAAACAATTGTTGTACTTCCATAAGATCGCCAAGGTTACCTTTTCTAATAATCATTATTTTAAAAAAAAATAAAAACTTTTAAATTACGAATTCAAATTGAAACGCGATTATTATATGGTGGATTGGTCTCAGTGCAAAGGGCATTCAATTCGAAACTGAAACCATCTGGAGCCCAACTGATAATGTCAATGCTGGTTTCTACGCCATTTCATATCACCGAATTGTATTAACAACATATGTAGTCCTGTACCTGTTAAAAGGCCAATAATAGAAAATCCAGTCAGTTTTCGTTGGAACACTTGGGTTGGCAATCCCAGATGATTTATTGGATCGATGTAAAAGCTTACGTTAATCCCAACAGCTGCTATTATTAAAATACTGTTCGATAGAACTCTAAGATAATTCACCTCCCGGTTTTCTTTTAAAGAATAGCTAACAAGCATAAGAATAAGTCCACTAAACAAAATATAGATATGATTTGCCCTAAGCATCATTCGTACTAGGGTATGCCCTGATTCTATTAAAAAGAAGTTGTTTTTCATTAACAAACCTGTTAAAGAAAAATGAATAATAGCTAGCATCCCTAAAAAAAATATGACACTTTTAAATTTCATCGCTTATAGAAGATATAGTCAGTTACAATTGGTTCAAGTCCGAATTGCACAAATTCAGTAGCAATTTGCCCTCGGTGATAGGTTGAATGATTGATTACATGGAAAAAAATATCTCGAATTGTGCCTTGAAATTTTTGACCTTTTGTATTTGAGTATTCGATTACGGTATTTAAATCAAGCGTATCTAGTATTGCCAGCGAATGTTCATAATTTCTAATATCAATGCTTTTTAATTCTTGCGCAGAATGCAGTTGCCAGACGCCAAAAGTTTCTTTTTCAAAAGGCTTCACTCTGTTATTCCAAATTTGATGTGCATTAAGAATATGATTATACAGATTCACTGCCTTGGCAGACGTTTTGCCTTGTTGTTCGGTAAAAAACACCTCCATTTTTTGATTGAAGTGATGATTGTATTCAAATAATTCTTTAAAAAAAATTTTCATTTCTATGCTTTTTTTTATTACTTATTTCAGTAATCTTACTGTTAATATTGATAGTCTGTCTATTGTTTTTTCTGATAAGTATAAGATATATTATTATGAATTTGTATGCATACTTAAATAAAATGACTTGCCCCCAAAGAGCTTTAAACAATATTTTTTGAATGCTTTTGTAGGTTGCGCATTTCCATTAAAAAAGTACTTACTAACTTTAGACATGCATCACATATTTCATCTTCTTTTAAATTATTAAAAAAACTCAAATTCTTTGGCATAGTTAACCTGACCTGCTGTATTTTTTAAAGCATTAGACTCTAATTCAAGGGCCATAAAGCGGTTAGTTGATACAGAGTAAGGCGATTGAATATTCCATTGACTAGCCGGAACAAAACCAAACTTTGGATAGTAATGTTCATGCCCTAACACAATAACAGATTTGTATCGTAACTCTCTTGCTCTGTCAAGACCACCCCAAATTAATTGTCCGCCAATTCCCTTATTCTGATTTTCGGGGCTAACTGACAAGGGTGCTAGCGCTAAACTCTCTATTTCATTTTTATCAGGTTTAATAATCTTAATTCTTGTAAATAGAATATGACCAATGACTCTGCCATCCAATGTCGAAACTAGAGAAAGTTCAGGAATAAATGCCTCACTAGATCGCAATAATTTAACAAGGTTAGCCTCATTATTTTGTCTAAAAGCAGATTGAATAATTCTGTCAACTTCTTTGAAGTCACTTTCCGTTTCTTGCCTTATTACTATTTTCTCTTCCATTTATTTTATCTGAGTAAAATGCCATTTTTTTGGTCAATCAAGAAAATTGCCGATTTGTTTGCCAATGAGAACGGTCCATTTCATACATTACCAATTTATCATGGTTGAACTTTCACTAATCTTGCTTAAGCGCGTCAACAGGATTGGATATGGAAGCTTTCCAGGCAACCAGCATCACTGTACATGCTGCAATGAATAATGAGAGAGACACTGCCATGATAAAAGTAGTTATTGAAATAGGAATACGGAAAGCATACTGATCAAGCCATTGATTCATTAGCCAATAAGCGCCAGGAATTCCAAGCATCACACCTACACCAGCCAGGGCAATAAAATCGCGTGTTGTTAAAAATACAAGCTGAGAACTTTTAGCACCTAGCACTTTTCGGATACCAATTTCTTTTACACGCTGAACAATACTGAAGGAAGCTAAGCCAAATAAACCCAGTGCAGAAATAAGCATGGCCAGTACTGAAAATACCTGCGTCAACAGGCTGAGCTTCTGCTCAGTCTGGTACTGCTGCGCCACATCTTCGTCCAGAAAGGTATATTGGAAAGGCCAGTTAGGTACTAGTTCATTCCAACGTTTTTCAACTAAGGCAATAGTCTCATGCAAATTAGCCTCTTTTTCCATCCTTACAGCAATTCTTCCTTTTTCATAAACATCTGTTCGTTTGCTGGGTGGAAAAAAAATAAAGGGAGCGACAGGTGTAGTTAAATGTCTGAAATTAAAATCCTTGACTATACCGATAACTTTGCCGGGGTTATCCTGATTGCCAAATAATTTTCCTATGGCTTCTTCGGGTTTCCAGTCTAGTCGCTTAATAGCAGTCTCGTTTAATACGTAGTTGAGACTATCGCTTTGGAAATCTTCATTAAAAAAACGTCCGGCCACAAGCTGTAAGTCTGCGAGCTTTATGAAATGACTATCTGTGTGGAAGCGCGTTACAGAAAAATCGCGTTCAGGCGGTGCGCCTTCATACCAGGGCACACGCCATCCCTGCACATTATTAAAAGACTCTGACATTTTAGAAGCTTCCACAATGTTTGGTAGTAAAGCTATTGCATCGCGGAGACGATCAACACCCACTGAGTCAGCAGGGAGTTCAATAGTAATTATATTGTCTTTGGTGTAACCAAGATCTTTAGTGAGCATAAAATTCAGTTGTCCATTCACAATGAACGTGCCGCTGAGTACTACAAAGCCTATTGCAAATTGGACAATTACCAAGGCCTTCCTAAGACGGATTGAACTGACTTGTTTGGAAAATTTTCCTTTTAATACTAAGGCTGGATTATGTTTAGATAAAAAGAAGGCCGGATACAAGCCTGCCAGCATCCCTAACATAAGAATGAAAATGAAAAGTATAAGCAGGTTAGGGAGCGTTGCTACCGCTGAGAAGGTAAAGTTGGCACCAATTAGTTCATTAAACTCATTCAGTAAAGCATAGGCTGAAATTACCGCCAGTACACCGGATAACATGACGGTCGATACTGATTCAGTAAGAAACTGAGCAATCAGACTGCTTCTTGTTCCGCCAAGTACTTTACGCATGCCTACCTCTCTGGCACGTTGCAGCGAGCGTGCAGTGGCAAGGTTCATAAAATTAATGGCTGCTATCAAGATGATCACTATTCCGATAATAGCGAAAGTGTATGTAACTGACTTATTGCCATTGTTTTCACCAGGGTAATTTGATTCAAGGTGAATGTCTTGTACAGCTTGCAATTTCAACTGGTAATCTGCATTGTACTGTTCACGAGTATAACCAGTTACCTGAAAAAATAAGTCTTTTAACACCGCATCATTTTTAGGTAAGTCTGCACCTTCTTTTAAACGGACATAGGTTAAGCAAGGATAAAGCCAGTCCCAATTGGCATGAGACTGATCTGTCATTAACCTATTGCTAATGGCTGAGACGAAAAGAGCTGGGCGAATATGAGAGTTAACAGGGAAATCTGAAAAAACACCAGTTACTTTTAAATCAATGCTGTTGTTATAGCGAATTGTTCTATTAATCACGTTTTCACTGTCTGGAAAATATTTTTTGGCCAGTGATGCACTGAGTATAACAGTTTGTGCATGTGTGAGTGCTTCTTTTGGACTCCCTTCAATGAGTGTAATTCCAAAGACATCCAGTACTGAACTGTCTGCATAGTACGCCTGTGTTTCCCGGAAGTCATCCTCCTCGCGTGGACTAAAATAAGGATAAGGTGGTTCCATCCATAATAGCCTCGTTACAGCCTCGACATCAGCAAAACGTTCCTGAAGAACTCCTGCAAGTGGGAGAGGAGAGTGATGTGTTTGGTAAGATCCTAACTTGGTAGGTATTCGATAGAGCCTGGCAGCATGTTCAAAATGCTTATCGTAACTATATTCATTTGCAAGGAAGAGCGCAATTAATATAACCGAAGTGAGCGCAACGGCAAGCCCGACAATATTAATCAGAGAATATATTTTGCCACCCACAAGATTTCTGAGTGCAAGTATGAAATAATTTTTAAGCATAGAAAAATTCCTTTAGCAATGTTTGCTACTCACGTGTTTATTCCGACTAAGGTTGTTAACTAAATGTTAACGGAGTGGTTATTACTTACAAATAATACTAAAGTACTAGTTCAATATACTTTTAAGCATCACTCAATAATAATGGGGTGTCTGCAAAAGAAAGTATGGTAACGCTTAAATAGCACCAGAGAGCTATATTCATACTTATTTGTAAGAATTACTTTTGCCTCATGAAAACGACAAAATATATTCATATTATTTTTCTGCTCTTCTGTAGCCTTTCTTTTTACAGTTATGGCACGGCCATGATGGATTATTTTTTAGTATATCCATCACGATTTCTGGTAGGTGAGAAGGAATTTATAGCATACCATGAGTTGTTAGAAGCGACTATTTGGCCCATCAGTGTGATTCCTTTTTTATTGATCATTGTTTTAAACGGTTTTCTGCTATGGAAGGGCGCCAATAGTGACTTTCGAAAAATGCTGGCTATATCTTTGGTGCTATTAGTGCTTGATTTTATGTCGACTGTATTGATGCAAGCTCCCTGGAACTACCAACTTGCCCATGGTAAGGATTTGGTGTTGATGCAAAAAATAACAGATACCAATTGGATCAGGGTATTTCTGGAAACAGCACAGGTAATGGTAGTGTTCCGTATGCTGTTGAGAACCACTGCAAGTCAATAAAATGTAGTGATGAAATTATTAAACCTGTATTACATTATCTTATTGGCTTTAATGTCGAGCGCGTGTTCGACAATAGCTAATGAAAAGAGGATGGTCAAAACAGAAATATATTTTGGTCTATCTAACAAATCAGGCCCTGTATCAGATTCAGCCTGGCATAGCTTTCGGAAGAATATTAGCAAAAGTCTTCATGGATATACTGAAATACGAGCAGATGGATATTGGACTGATCTGAGCGGTAATCCGGTTATTGAAGAGACGGCTATTGTTATCTACATGCATGAGTCCTCTGCGATTGAAAATGCTAAAATTGATTCACTCATTCACCAATATAAAAAGATATTCAATCAAGAGTCAGTCCTCAAAACTGACCAAGAAGTAAAAATATCTTTTTTTATGGATTATGATTGACTTAGTTCACTCCTTCCTGGCTATACAGCAAATTCCAAAGAGGCCAGCTCAAGACTGGAACTAACGTTTCTTTTCTTAAACAGTGCTTGTTTGTGATTTTTAACTGTATAAACACTGACATGAAGAATATCGGCTATTTCTTTATTAGTGAAACCCTTCTTGATAAGATTGATAATTTCCTCTTGTCGAGGGGTAATGTCATTTTGTTGTAACAGTGGATTATAGGAAGTTAATTTTGTGAATCCACTCCTGTTTTTTTTGAGCACTTCAACTTTAACATTATGTGTTCTTTGCTCTTTACTTACATCATGCAAAACGGCCATATAAATGTATTTGCCTGACTGACTTTGTAAACCGATTTTCTCATCGCAAATCTGAACGTAATGACCGTCACTATTTTTAATCCGGTAGTTGATCAAAAGTCGATACTGTGTGGGGTCGTATGGTTCAAGTTTCTCTACATAAGAGAGGCATCGCATAAAACCATCGATATCTTCAGGGTGTATAAGTGCAACAAAATCAGCTATGGTTTTGTTTTTCATATCTTTAACGGAGTAACCCAAAACTGTCTGACATGATTCACTTACATAAGAAAATGTGGGATGAGAGACAGGGCATAACATAAAAAGTTTTTGAGGAAAAAGTTGTTCTGCAAAACGAATGCCTGCAATCACAGATGATTCAACCGATTCCGCTTCAAAATTTTGAAATTGAACGGAATGCTGCCAAGGGTTATTTTTTACGTACAGAGGGATGGGCTTATTTCTTTCCAGGTTCATTAAATCTAATGTTTAAATCAATACTTTTTTACAGGTTCAATTTTGCAGCCACGTGTGGTTGTGCAAAAAATGAAAATAGCATTTTAAATACTTACTCTAATAACGGACTTTAAGGCTTCAATCGCTTTAAAATCAGGTCAGCAATCAGTGAACATGAAGAAATTTTGAGGTGAACGAATGGTGAACAAATTTGGAGAAAGTCGATTTACTACCCCATTAGTGGGGGGATTTGATTATCGTGGAATCTATTTACTACTATTTAATGGGTGTATGTGTTAGAAGACAGGCTTCCAAGAAAAGACACCAGAAAGTAAAAGCATTATGAACATTAGAATTCCTGCAGCCTATAAAGGCAGGTCAGATATTCGATTAGCATCAAAAATATAGGCTGCAGGACTGACGAAATCGGGACTAATAGCCCAATTTATTTCTTGACTGTAAATCTGGAGCTGCTTGGCCGTCCATTTTCAGTATAGATAGTAAAAATATATACCCCGTTATCCAGACTCCTTATATCAATACCTTCAGGCGTATAGTTGCCAAATGTTATTTTACGCCCATTCAAGTCACTGATTACAAAAGTGGTCTTGCTATTACCTTTATGATCAACATAAAGTTTGAAACTTGTAGGAGAGGGATAGGCATAGTTTTTATCCATATCCTCTGTTAAATCAGTTATTAGGTCAGGATCTCCGCAATCTGCTCCGGTACCAATTATACCTGAGGCCGGAGGGACTATTACAGTTTCGCACCCTTGGGCAAATTCATCTGCTCCAATATCAAAGGGCTGTGCTCTGTCACCGCGATCGTAATCTATGGTGTTTGCAGCAATCGTCTGGCCATTTCCAACTGCCGGGCTATTGGCTGGCAAATGGTAATTGGCATCCAGTAAGGGATTTGAGGCTAAACTTTGTGCATCAAAGCCAGTGTCTGTCTTCCATTGCGTGAAATTTTTGTTGCCGGTTCCGTTCAGACTAAAACCCGGGGCACCACTTGCACGATGATATAAGTTATTGTTAATAGTAATCGATCCTGATAAGCTGTTTACTGTGCCTACTTTTCTGCCTTCAATAACAGGGCGAGTAGAATTCATCACTACGATGTTGTTGACAATGAATGGATTTACAACAGGAGTAGGGGTCCCGTTGCCATCATCGTCCAGGGGTTCAAAGTGTATCCCCCCGCGAGAATCCTTAGCTACATTGACAAAGGTGTTGTTGTATACTTTTGAATTGAAGGATGCAAATAATCCAATACCCGGGCCGCTTGTATTGACAATAATGTTATTACGCACTACACCATCAATATTTCCATAATATTCAGGATTAGTATCCGCATCATTATCAAGCCGATAAAATTCTTCATCTGTAAAAAAGCCCAACAGAACACCGGCATTACCTGTATTCATAATCAGGTTTCTTTCAATCAAACAATTTCTTCCACCGCCCTTAACATAAACACCTGTCGTTCCTGTATCGTGTATGTAGCTTTCACGCAACACAAAACCATCGCCATTTACATTATCAATTCCTTCGGCATTCGAATTGTCACGTTGGCCTGAATTGTATATTTCGCATTGCTCAATGGTGATGTTATTGGCGCCAGGTACTATTTTAATACAATCCCTGCCACTGTCATGTATTTTACAGTTTTGAACCAAAGCATCACCTTTCTCAAATTTTACTGCATAATAGAAACCACCAATTACATTCAGGTTAATAAGTTTACCACCCTTTTCCTGAAACCAAATGGTTTGATCGGGACTTCCATTAGTATTGTTTGTTGAGATAGTAGCATTTTCACCTTCAAATGAACGTATGGTTATATTTTCATCCTGAACCCTTAACGACTCGTTATAAATACCTGCTCTTAAAACTACTTCAGCACCAGCATTAGACAGCGTTAATGCCCGTCCAATAGTTTTTAAAGGAGATTGTTCCGTACCATTGTTAGCATCATTACCAGCAGGAGATACATAATAAACCTGTTGTGCAAGTACTTGAGAAGTTACAAAAAATAAAATAATGTAAAGGTGTTTCATGAGCTAAAGGTTAGTGTGCGCAATTTTCACTTTTCTCGCTAGCTCGTCAATAGTACCAAAGTATTGGTTTGCACGGCTAACACATTCAACGAGTGTAACTCTTTTATTCACATTGCTTCGTTAGATTATCCTACTGACTTATTGAAATTTGCAACACACAACGGCTAGCCTGTAGGCTTTCCGGAAAGTTTTTTCTTTGGGAAATGGGACAGACAGAATTAGTTAAGCTTTATAGCATACAACAGAAATTAATGAAGTTTACAGAGTTGTATTATAAAGACAAGAAAGTGGTCAGAAAAAATGATGTGGAACGACTTCACACCATCCTTCGCACAGCCGAAGCACTTTTTCCGGATTGTATTGTTTTATTGCATAGCGATTTGTCGGAGCGGGTATATGTATCCAGTAACGTAACACAGGAGCTTAATTATAAACCAAAAGAGGTAATCAGTTTTACTGATATGGAGTTTATCGGGCGTATACATCCGGAAGATGTCATGCCAGTTCGGAAGGCGATGGAACAAGTATATCAACTCACGCAAAAACCAGGGTATGTACATGAGGCCATACGCTATCAAATAAACCTACGCTATCAGATGAATGGTACAGACTATGCCCACATTACTTATGAGGCAATTACTATTCAGCATGACGGCTACTTTGCAGATTTAGCCATGATTAAAAACATCAGCGCAGAAAAGCCTTTTCATCATGTTGAATTGTTGGTATCTAAACAAAAAGATAGAGGTTTTATCAAAGTGCAGCATTATATACCCGAACAAAAAGGTAATGCCATTACACCACGTGAAAAAGACATAATAGGTTTATTGGCCAGGGGATTCTCTAATGAAAAGATTGCAGAAACACTGGATATTAGTGTAAGTACAGTAAAGAATCACCGGAACAAATTATTTAGGAAATTAAAGGTTAAGAACAGCCTTCAACTACTGAACTATGCCCACAAACATGATTTGGCTTAAAAGGAATTCTCTATTAAGAAAACAACAGAGCTTATTGTATACCACTGATCTCAATTCATAGGAAATAATGCCAAATAAGAACGAAAAATTTGTTTTCTAAATTTTGCGCGAAGCTAAAAAAAATCATAACTCTTATTAATGCTTTCTCCAGATAAATCCGTCAAGCACATAATGTGTCAGCTGTGGCAAGGCTAGCAGGGGCACAAGCACCGCCAAGAGGAGCGGGCTTTCTATAGCCGGCAAAGCGTTAAAGAAAGGGAATACAGCTTCATGGTCTTTCCAAACTAATCCGTCCCATAGCCCTTCTTCAAGGTAGGCAAGGACTAATACCGTAAGTATAAAAATGGAAACACTCTTCCAGGGAAGTGTATTGCTGCGCACAGACTTTTTAGTGCTGAAAAAATAAACCAGCGCCATGTAGGGAATGCCATGGGCAATAACATTAAATAAAGTAAAAATCAAATCGCCCTTGAAAGTGATAATGCCCAGGTACCAGGACAAACAAGTGCCAATGATGAGTAAATTCCTGGGAAGGTTAATACTTCTAGCTTGCTTAATCGATATGATCTCTTTGACTACATAGACCACGATGATAAGCCAATAGGCATAAGCGGCTATGTCGGCAAGCTGTGTTGAAATATGGATGAAGTCCCCTTCAACAAACCAATGCAAATTATTGTTAAGGTTGGCATGCCAGTAAATCAGGGGATAGATTGTTGCACTGTAAATAGTAAGGCTGTCAATGAAACGCGAAAGGCGATTAAACTTTTCTTTTCTGGAATACAAGCGCATGAAACCATATTGCTGGCGTACAAAATGAAATACCGCTACATAAGCAAGAACGCGCCAGAAAAGCATTCCGTCAATCAGGTGGAGTATAAAGCCTGCCATGAAGGCGACCAGGGGAATGATGATTAACAAGGACTTATGCTTAGTAAAGGTGTCGCTTTCCCAATAAAAACGAAACAAGGTACTGTACACATGGGCCACATCAATGCTCAACACCAATACAACCCACCAAAAAATGTTTACCTCTGTTTGTCTGCTGAAATAATCCTGAAATATGATAATCAACAACAAGGGTATAAAAGCAGGCAGTAAGATAAAAAGCAAATCTTTCTTTTTACTTTCCAGCCAGGGTTGATGTTGCAATAGATCTCTCATCATAACAAAATTTCTTTGGCTGCCCTTACACCATGAAAAAATGCTTCTTCAAAAATAGAGATACCACTCAGGTCGGAATGTGCAAAAAATATTTTGTTATCGATGCTGCGCGTGGCTTCTTGCCTTGCTTGTCCACTCATAAAACCCACTGAAGGCCTGATCATACCATGTCCCCAGACCCAGATGTCTAAAGACTCCAGTTGTTTTTCTATTTCCGGATGTGGATGCTGCAAATCCTTCAGGATGTGATCGTACCATTGCTGATAGGTCCTGGTATAAGCAACTTGTCTTTCCTGTTGTATATTATCACCTAACATAGGCTGATAAAAACTGATTACACGTTTATAGCTGTGCATGGCAACATCCTGGTGGTTAGCATTAACATAGCCGAGTGATGAACTGCCATAGATGACATTATCCCACGAAAGTTGTTCGCCTCTGCGGTTGTTCAGTTCACCTTTAACGGTAAGTGCGCCAACCATCCAGGGAGCATATTGAAAAGCTGTATAATCCAAAGGCCTGTGTATGTCCCGCGCCAAGATGCGCTGGTTGATAAACTGTGGTGTGGCCACAAGAACTTTTCTGGCGAGTATTCGTTTGCTTACCTCTTGCTGCGCATCCAGGTAATCTACCTGCACACCCTCGTTGCTGATGGTGATGTTATACACCAGGCTATTGCTGATGATGCTTTGCTCAGCATAGCTTTTGAGTTGTTTCACCAACCAATCATTGCCTTCCGGCCAGGTGAGTACTGCATCTGCTTCTGCGTTAGCGCCTATACCTTTATGACTCGCAAAATAATGTATGCCCGCCCATGCTGAAGTATTGTGAATAGAAGCACCAAAATCATCGGCACAGCAATAACCTACATACCAACGCAAATAAGGTGACTGTAATTGATGCTCTTTTAAAAATTGGGCAAAGCTGATGGTATCCAGTTTCAAAATTTCCGGATCGTTTGAACAGGCTGCCAGGGGAATACAAAAGGCTTCCTTGCCATCTGCACCGACAAGGTTTTTATACTTGTCCATCAGTTCGTGAAAGCGTTTTATCTCATCTGCATCCGCAGCGGGTACTCCCTGATGCGGTACGAGTCCTTCTTGCCATTGATTGTGAATGAACAACCTTTCTTTTGGATCAAAACATAAGTAGTAGTCGTTGAACACAGGCTTCTGCTGTTCGTAGCCAACAATTACTTTACACTCTTCCAGAAATTGAAGCAGCTCCTGATCGTGCTTTCCAGGCACTGTCAAATAATGTGCACCCAACGGATAGGCAGAAACTGAATTAACACCTGAAGAAGCATTTCCACCTACACGCTGCTCAAGTTCCAACAAAGTATACCTAATACCTTGTTTGGCTAAGTACCGTGCGGCAGACAAGGCAGCCACGCCACCCCCAACAATCACGACATCTTGTTGTTGTATGTCAATGGGTAAAGAAAAATTAGCCTGGCGTAATTTGTGACCTAAGGCCTGATTAGGACCAGAGAGTACTCCACTGATACTCCGTTTTGGTGTACAGGAAGTAAGCACCGAACCAAAAGTGGCTGCACCGATCAAGCCTATGCCTTGCGCAATAAATTCTCTTCGCTTTATCATTGTGTATACTGCGCCCACTCTTTTTCAAAAGTCTGCACCAAACGCTGATCATTCAAATGATTGACCGGTACTGGCACTTTATTCATATCCGGAGGAAAATAGGTTAACTGTTTAAATGTTTCTGCATCAATAAAAGAAAGCGCAGGTAAAGTAGTGCTGATGTTTTTCCCAATCGCCTGATGTGCTACCAGTATAAAACCCCATTCACCAAAAGAGGGTAAATAACAATGGTAGGGGAGTGTGGAGAAACCCACATGTGTTAAGGTTTCGTTTACGATCCAAAACGATTTTCTGGCAAAGAAAGGGGAGGTAGATTGCACTACGGCATAACCTTTGGGCTTTAGTATTTTTTTTAGTTCCTTATAAAAAGAAACGCTGTATAATTTACCGAGGGAGTAATTGGAGGGATCCGGAAAATCGATGATGATAAAATCATATTGTGTCTGCTGTTCTTTTATCCAACGAAAGGCGTCTTCATTGATTACTTTTACTTTTTCCGATAATAATGAGGAGTGATTAAGTTTGGTTAACAAAGAATGAGATTTAAATAAGTCAACCACTACTGGATCCAGATCAACCAGGGTAATGTGTTCTACACTTTCATATTTTAAAACTTCTCTGATGGCTAAACCATCCCCACCGCCTAATATTAAAATATTTTTTGGTTGATCAAGCATACTCATGCCCGGGTGAACGAGGGCTTCGTGGTAACGGTATTCATCTTTAGAACTGAACTGAAGATTGCCATTGAGAAACAAACGAACGTCCTCATTATTTTTAGTGACTACTATGCGTTGATAAGGACTTGATTTAGTGTAAATGATTTTATCACTATAGGCGAGTGATTCTGATAGCTGAACAAGTTTTTCGGAATAGATAATTCCTAAAATAAGTAAGGCAATGGCCATTAAACCTTGTATTAACACAAACCTTGCACCGGCTATTTCAGTCTTGAATTTGTAACAAACTAAAATGGCTACGAGCACATTAAAAAGTCCGAAGAAAAGTGAGGTTTTAATAATGCCGAGATAGGGGATGAGCAGTATGGGGAAAATCAGCGAGGCCAGCAGTGCACCAATGTAATCGAAAGTGAAAATTTTAGAAACAAGGTCCGAAAACTCCAGGCGGTCTTTAAGGATGCGCATGAGTAGGGGCAATTCAAGACCTACTAATATGCCCGTTAAGCTTACTAAAAAATAAAGAACCAAACGGAAGTAAGCGACCTGCTCGAAGAGTAAATACAAGATGGTAGAGCTAAAGCCACCAAAGATGCCTACGAGTATTTCAATCTGCACAAACCACCTTACCAGGTTTGTATTAAAGAAACGGGAAAAATAAGAGCCTATACCCATGGCAAATAGGTAAGTGCCTATAATGGTAGAGAATTGTGTTACCGAGTCGCCCAGGAGATAACTGGCCAGGGTACCGGCTACCAACTCATAAATAAGACCACAGGTTGCTACCACAAAAACGGATAGCAACATCAATAACTGAAAACTCTTCTTCTGATTATGCGACTGCACGCTATTCTTACAATTAACTATGAATAGCAGAGCTGATGATAATGGCCAGTGCAATCATGAAAGCTGCAGCGACAATGGCAAGTGCCAGGTTTTGCTTTTCAAGAATTTCTTTCCAAAGATCTTCGGGAGTAATCTTTTCCCAAATCCAAAAGCTTATACCTAAAATCACAATACCTACTACTGAGTAAACCAGCGAGGCTAATACATATTTCCATTCCATATCAGTATAATTAGTTGTTTAATAGTTGCTCATATTTGTTTATCTCTTTTGCTAAAATCTAATGGCCGCTTGTTTTTACATTCATGCAATTAAATAAAGTAGCCTTTATCTTATTTATGCAAGTAACGGTAACGATAAGTGCCATCACTATTTTTTTCAGCTTTTTCAGTATTGGTAGCACCAATCCATTTCCAGCCTATAGTACCTGAGTAGGCATAAAAGCCAAGTACCAGGGTGGCAAAAGCGATGAAGTAGCGCAAGGCATAAAGGTCTTTCTTATTCATATACATTATTCGTCATAAGGTGAATAGTCGCTATCGCTCCAGCGTGAGGATTCGATGTGGTGATGCCTGATAAAATAGAAGACAGGAAAAATACTCAATACAAGTAAGGTGATCCAGAAATTACTCATGTTGGACACATCACGGATTAAGGTAATGGTAAACTCTTTGTTGGAGAAAGAAAACTCAGGGTAGATGTTCAGGTGATAGCGGCCTGCTGGAATTCTGGATAAAAAAGCAGAACCTTTCTTCGATCCTTCCGACCAGGACTCACCACCATCATTACCGGAATAGTATTCTATTTCTTTAGAGAACTCGTATTCTGAATTATCGTTTTCATTTACCAACACAAAATTGCCGAAGAACCAATCATTATACAGGGGCGCGTACAAATCCATCACCAGACTTTTAGATTCTCCTTCCAGTTCGAAGGAGGGAGTCACAAACATTTTCTGTCCTTCCTTAAGAGAATTGCCATAAAACTTTTGCTCGAATACAATCTTATCCTGACTACTGGCATGCAGGTAGATTTGTATAGCAAACAAGGCTGCCCCCAACAAAAAGCAAAGCAACATCAAACTTTCTTTACTGAAGGCTGAGATAAAGGGCTGGGTGTAACCGCGACCTTCCTTGGGTGGGAGTGTGTTTGTATTCAGACCGAAAGCACTGGCCACTTCTGTATTGGGCATGTAAACACCTTCGTACCAACGGTAACTTTCGCTGTCCGATTCAAGACTCAGTAAGTAGGGTGGAGCAATGTATTCTTCGACTAGGGTTCTTCCCGTACCGGTAAAAATATCAAAGCAAAACTCCCCTTTGGCAAAAACCACTTCAGCCTTATATTTTTGAAATAAGTGGAAGCCATTTCCATTATAATTGAAACTCAGTCCTCTTTTTTCTCCTTTAGGATCATCCTTGAGGGGCTTCACAAAATTCCAATGTCCTTCACTTTCAGATAGAAAGGCTAAACCTTTTACAGGATTAAATAAAGTGTACTCGCGCCACTTAAAGCGATACTTACGCACGTACTTTACCACAAAGCCCATCACTTCATAGGTGGTACCCTCTACTTTTCCTTTACTGCCAATAGGCAGCACAGGCACTGTGGTGTCGTTGAATTTAACATCTACTTCCGTCCAGTTACCTCTGGTAAAATAGGTGGAGCAATGCTGACAAGTCATGGCGAGGGTAAGGGCCTTGCCTCTCACAACATTGTCTTTTTTACAATGTGGACATACAGAGGTGATCAGACTTTTACCAGACATGCGTTGTATTGATATTTTTAAGTTGCAAAGATTCTACTGGCACCCATTCGCCTGCTAGAAATTTTACCCTGTCTTTTTGCGCTGAGAAATGGATAAAGGCCGCGATGATAGGACCTTTTTTGCCTTGTGCGACAAAAAAGCGATTGCCGTAACTCCAGGTGTTTATTTCACCGCTGAAGGAGAGTATCTCACAGAAATCCACTTCATCAATGGTAACAGAAGTCTTATCAGAAACCTGAAAAGATGTGTTGGCCCTGATCTTTTTTACAAGCTCAAGTTGATCGATCTCAAAGAAAGTATCGGTGCATATGGCGTAGAAACCTAGGGATTCCACCAGCCAGGCATACTTCATATCAATCGGAAACCACAGGCACCAATAGTTTTTATATTCCTTGCGCATTTGCATGCGCACACGGCCGACTACTTCAAAACCTTTTTTGTTGTGCGTGCCTGTAGCGCCTATCTGGATAATGCTCCAGTCATCGGGCATAGCCATTTTCGGAATGTCTAAACTTGTTTCGTTGGCCAGCACTGCACCACAGGCTGTACAAGTAACAATAACAGAACGCAAGCCCTTGGTTTTAGCAGCCAGGTTACAATCCGGACAAGTAAATAAATGATACTGATTCACGCTTAACGATTAAGAATGTTTTCCTGAAGGGGAGTAGCTTGAAAAAATAGAAGCGTGTTGTTGTATAAGGCCCTGGTGATTCCGCTGTTGTCTTTCATGTGGTTCGAGAGGAATACATCGAAAGTCAGGTAGTTGCGTTCAGGCCAGGTATGAATAGACAAATGTGATTCGGCCAGGCAGACAACTGCAGTAAAGCCACCGTTTGGAAAGTTGTGGTAAACTTCACCGATTTTAGTCAAGCCATACTTTTTTATTTCTTGATTGATGAAGTGTTGAAATGACTCGTAGTGCTTGAGTAAGTCTTGCCTATGGGTATGGAGATTGGCTATGCAGTGCAAACCCGATAGGGTATCAGGTATCAGGCTTTGTGGTATAGCCTCAGCAGAGGTTAGGTTCATTAATACGAGTTAGGGTGTTACAAAAGCAATTATACCATAGGCTAAAGACATTTCAAAACACCTGATTGCAAGTGTAAAGTGAATTTACATACAATGGGACTAAGTATCTCACAATATGGCAATTAACTTTCTTTTTTTGTATGTGTCTACTCTAAATGCGTCTATTACTCTATCCGCATTTAATGCTGTTCTAAACAGTGATTTAATGACAAAAAATCCAGACTCTATGTTAAATGCATGATGACCCTAAACAGTGAGTAGGGACTTACCCTTTCTTACTCAACTTTTTGTATTCTGACATAATAACTTACGTTAGTTTTTGAAGTTATTTTCAACATGTAAACTCCAGCGGGAAGAGAAGCAAGGTCTATTTTGTTTGATCCTTTAGTAAGAAGCTTACTATTCAGAACAACACCAGATATGTTTAATAGTGTAGCCTCTGTATTATTTTCGCTTGTTTCTATATTTAGTTCACTTGAAGCTGGATTCGGGAACACCTGAAACGGATTTAGTCTTTGCTCAATATCCGTTATCATCATTATATTAAATTGGCGGTTTACCGATTCCGCTGGAAGAAAATTTTCATCCCCTTGTTGTATTGCAGACATTTCGGCATCACCAATATCTATTAACTGTACAACGTCACCCTCAATTTGGATGAGTGGAGAAGTGGTCAGAAAGGTTACTGGCAAACCAGATGATGCTGTTGCCGTTGCAATAAACGAACGATCGGACAGGAGTCTGTCAGGCACTTCGGGGAAGGATATCACCTGTGATGCCTTATTCACTGTCAGAGACCCAGCTCTGTATTCGAACGTATAGTTGTTATCAAATCCATTGCTGCAGGTAATATCGTACGATCCTGCATTACTATATACAGTTGCTGATGTTGATATAATTGGATACTCATCCAGATTTGAGCCATCATCGTTACCTACAAAGCCTTCAATAGAAAAAGATAAGTCAGGATTAGGTTGTCCGTAAGTCTTAGAGGCATGGTTAGCAGTCACTGTCAATAATGCTTTTTGTATTGTTAACGTGGCTGCTCCCAGCTCAAATTCATAGTTATTATCGAGGCCACCGTTTCCTGAAATCAGGTATTCACCAGCATCGCTAAGCACATCAGCTGACGTAGAGAAGGCTGGAAGCACTTCTAGATCGTCTATATCATCACTACCAACAAAGCCTTCAACGGAGAATGATAAATCAGGATTAGGTTGTCCGTAAGTCTTAATGGCATAGTTAGCAGTTACTGTCAGTAACGCTTTTTGTATTGTCAACTTGGCTCTTCCCAACTCAAATTCATAGTTATTATCGAGGCCACCATTACCTGAAATCAGGTATTCACCAGCACCGCTAAGCACATCAGCTGACGTAGAGAAGGCTGGAAGCAAATCTATTTCGTCTATATTATCATTACCAACAAAGCCTTCAACGGAGAATGATAAATCGGGATTAGGTTGTCCGTAAGTCTTAGTGGCATGGTTAGCAGTTACCGTCAGTAACGCCTTTTGTATTGTCAACGTGGCTGTTTCCAGCTCAAATTCATAGTTATTATCGAGGCCATCATTACCCGAAATTAGGTATTCACCTGCATCACTAAGAGCGTCAGCTGACGTAGAGAAGACTGGAGGTGAGTCTACGTCATTTATATCATCATCATTTAAAAATCCAGTGATTGTGTAGGTATAATCAGGATTTACATCTCCATACAATTTAGTTTGGTTGTTAGGTGTAAACTGAAGAGGGGCCTTATTTATTTGGAGTTTTCCAATTTCAAAAACAAAGTTATAGCGGTCATCAAGTCCTCCCTCAAATGTAATATCGTAGGTGCCCACATTAGTAAATTTCTCTGCTGAAGTGCTTATAACGGGGAGTTCATCAAGGTCGGATTCTGTATCGCCATTTACAAATCCGGTTATGGAACGGGAAAAGGTGGGATTATCTTCTCCATAAACTTTAAGGTTGTCGTTAGCAAGAACCAAGAGATCCGCCTTCGACACGATGACGGGAACAATCATTAATGTGGCTGGAAGGAACTCTTCATTTCCTGGTTGAGAAACTGACAATAAAGTTTCTCCGACATTTTTCAACTTTACAAATTCATTTTCAATACCAGCAATGTTTTCGTCATCTATCTTGTAATCAACAGGCAGTGAAGCGCTGCTTATGCCTGAAAAAGGTATTGTTGAACCATATTTACCACTCAAGGCCCCTTGGCTAACCTGTATCGTCTGAAGCTTGCGATGTTCAGTTTGTATAATTCGAGAAACACCACAATCGGGATAGGAAATATCGCCAGCAATCAATATTTCGTTTCTTGTCGAGGAAATAAAAGCAAATTTAACCGCTGGAATTAGATCATTGGGTTCTGTATACACCAGATTACCTTGTGGAGAAAGTTTCACAAGCAGTCTTCTCTTCACAATATAAATATAATCATTATCGTCCAGGCAAAAAGTTGAATTGGTACCTGTTAGATTCTGAGCCGCAACTTTTTCAAAGAGTAAACTACCATTGAAGTCTATTTTTCGTACAACTATTGAGGATTCTTTCCCATAAAGCATTAACAGATTGTCTTTACTATCTACCGCGTGGGAATAAGGAGCTACTGTTTCCGATAGCTTGTGCGACCATACCACATTGCCTGTTGAATTAATTTTTTTTACAAAGGTTTTATTAAGATAGTTTATTCCAAAAACATAAATATATCCGTTCTTAATAGACATAGTAATTCGAAAATCAGTATCGCTATAGGTACGCTCATCTAGTAGGCGACTGTAGATAAGGTTTCCATTGGCATTATACTTGGTAATAGTAAGCTGATCACCTTGGGGAAGCAATTCGGAGGCAATCACAACCATATTACCATCCACATCCATCATTGCATCGTGAACAAACGCAGACTTTCCAGTCGGAAATTCACGTAACCAAATGCTAACTCCGGTTGAACTTAATTTTTCAATAGTGTAGGTACTTCGCGTGTTGACAAAATAGACTGCATCATCTGTACCAACCTTGACTACGGCTGCTCCTATAGGTCCGGTATCGTCACTAGAGTAGCTACGCACTCTTTTCTCAAATAGTAAAACACCAGTACTGCTTATTTTTATTAACCTATTGTAAAGGAATGATGAATACAGGGTGGCCCAAACATTTCCATGGCTGTCAACATCAATATCTTTCACCACATCAGTACCGTTGGAACCATCACTGGTGTTATATTGCCATTGCCAAATGATTGCCTTTGTATTTCGGTCTAATTTGTAAATAAGCGCACTTGAAGGATCAAATTTTGATTGTCCACCGACATAGATAAATTCACCTATTTCTTTGATAAGTTTAGCCCTGACATCTGTAATGAGGCAAGTTGTGGTTGCAAGATCGTCAATGACAACTGCATAGGTTTTAGTGTTCTTGCATTCACCATTGTCACCCGTAAACGAGATATTGTATGTACCCGGATTTTCAAACTGGTGGAGCTGCTCTATAGATGCTCCACTTCCAGACGTTCCATCATTATAGTTCCATGTATAAGATGTGGCATTGACTGAATTATTTTTGATTTGAAGTTCTTGACCAATTGCTTTTAAATCAACCTGAACTTCAGGTAGGTTAAAATTCACAGTCATCGTAATTGAATCTGATCGTGAAGAACAACCATTTACGATATAGTCGTACCAATATTGGCCTGCCGTACCTGCTGAGATGGAAGTTGTAACAGATCCATTGGACCAGTTAGCGGATGGTGTGTTAGCAGAAAGTGTCACAATCTCTCCATCGCAAATGTCGGGTGAGCCAGATAAGCTTATCAAAGGCTTATCCTTTATGCTCAGAGCGAAAGATTGAACATTATTGGAAGGATTTAGATCAGGCATTCCATTCACGTACTGCAACGCAATGTTTATTTTGTAAAATCTATCGGTAAAATAATGTTCGGCACCATTGACTATTTCGGATTCATTACTCGACAGGTTACCAGTCCAGTTTGTGATATATTCCTTTTCTGCAACATGGGTAATAATGGTGGCCGAAGTCAATGGAACTGTTCCAGAATTCTTTAACAATACCTGAACAGGATGCCAGCCATAGCAATAAGTTTCATGATTGAGGGGAGGAACACTTATAGCCGCATCAACAGCAGTAGGGGATAATCCTTCAAATTCAGAGGCACCTATATCAGGGCTTGATGAGCGACTTATGCCATCAATATCCTGGGTGATACCAGCAATCTGTATGCCTCCATTTTGTAATCCATCAACATTGATTACTCTCAAATTGTCGTGAGAAACAAAATCGGGTATAAGGCTGACAGAGTGCAAATCATAACCGTATTGCTTCCAGATTTGAAGCGAAGCAACGTTTGTTGATCTTGCGCTAACCAAGTTGGCTCCTTTTGTATAGAGGTTATTGTAATCCGATGTCCATGGTGCCGTGCTGCTTGTGTGATACTGCTTCAATGCGTATCCACCAGAATAGTTTACCAAAATATTGTTTCGTAAATCAAACCGCTGGGATTGGTCAATGTAGATTGCTGCACTTTGAGGAAAAGTCTCGGATGAACCATATCCCAATGCAACAGTATTGAACACAAAATTTACATTTGTGCTTCCGTAAAATCTTACAGCTGACTGCAGTGTGGCACTTTTGCGAACATTAAAAATGTTATTGGCAATTGTTAAGAATTCCGTAGGAACTTTTACCGAGACCGATTGAAGGGATAAGGCAAAACAATTTTTACAATTACGCAGTATAACTTCATTGTTGGCAACGACAGTGTTTTCGGAAGAATTTGCCAAGTAGATGGCTGCACCTGCATCCTCAATGTCTAGAAGCACATAATTATTGGTGACAAGGCTGTTTGGCGTGTCTTGCAATGCGAATGCGAACTTACTATTATGTACAATGTTTCCATCAATAGTAATATGGCTAACAGAAGAGGTACTGATCGCACTTGATCCGAAACTGAAGATACAATTTGTAACATTTATAAACTGACTAGGAGAGGCGGGCAGGCCAGCGTTATGTATTGATAACTGAGGATTCGAATACACAGGAAGAGAAGTGAATACAGAGTTGGAGAATTCAATATAACTGGAGTTCTTAACCCTAACATTTTGTCCTGTGCTGTTGTTAGTAAAAAAGGTGAGGTGCTGGAATTTCAGGTGCGCTGAAGACTGAATGTCAAGCATTGTACTGGATCCGGTATTAGATGTTATCTTAACTTTTGAAGCTGAAAGACTTTCTGAGACAAAGGTTATTGTGTTTGTTTGAGAGGCACCTAGAATAACCGGAATGAGTAGATTGCCCTGGTAAACACCATCTTTGATACTGAAGATAACAGGACCACACACACCATGCTCTACCAATGCCTGAATTGCCAATTTAACAGTTTCATAATTACTATTGGCACCAACAGAATATGTACCGTTTAAACATTGGGCTTTGGATGAAGAGAGGGCCGTGCCTATCAAGAATAGGCATAAAGCTGCTACAACAAAAAATTTTCTCATGAATAGGGCAAAAACATCCAAAGATACTGATCTGGAAGAATAAATTAATAGGGCTTGTAGATTGAATGAAGAATCTTAAATGTTAGGGTGCTTATCGATTATGTAAAGAACTATGGGATTACGCGTAAACAGTAAGCAGAAATGTTAAGGCTTTATTAGAAAATGCCTTTTAAACCAAAATTTAAGGCAAATTCAAAAAAGTTAAATTATCAACAGATTGCTAATGTACTGATAATCAATGATTAATGGTTATCGCCTAAAGTCACTAACACGAAGCAGACGCTCGGAGACATTCAGATGCGCTAATACTATGATCTACTTGATTAATATAGTATTAACTTCTCAGCCTTCCTACTTTATCTCCTTAATCTTTTTGCTCAATTTGTCGTTGAAGAAACCATTAAAATTTATAAATATCTTTGTTTTGCATTCTATAGTTTATAATGGATAAGGCTCACGTTTCTGATCATGATAAGGAAGCTGCTGAAATACTGCGGATCATTTCGGAGGGCACTATGTCAAAAACGGGCATTGATTTTTTTCAGTCGTTGGCAAGGTACATTATCGATACGATAGGAATTCAATATGCCATAATTACAGAATGTACAGGTGAAGCTAAGACAAGGGTAAAGACAATTGTTTACATGGCTCATGATAAACTGCTGGATAATTTTGAGTATGACCTTATAGGTACACCATGCGAAATTGTGATGCAGGGCGAGACATATTATTGCACCAACGATCTTGATAAATTCTTTAACGAAGAGGGTATTAAATCTTATTTCGGAGTTCCGATTTTTCTAAGAGATGGTAGGGTTGCCGGGCACATAGCTGTTTTTGATCGCCAGCCCATGGAAATTAATCATCAAAAACTCAACATCCTTAAGATCTTTGCTTCTCGTGCCGGTGTGGAAATTGAGCGTGAACATAAGGATAAGCTTCTGGAAGATAATCTTGCAAGGTATTGGAATTTATTCGAAGACTCGCCAATTGGTCTTACAGAAGAAGACTTCTCGGAGGTTAAAAAACATATTGATGCGCTTAAAGTGAAGCATGGTTTACCCCTTAGAGATATTTTTAATCAATTTCCAGAAGCAATTATAGAGTGTAACAACAAAATTCGTTGGATCGATGTCAACCAGATGCAGTTAACCCTATTTGGAGTTCAATCTAAAGAAGCATATTGCGATTTTATTAGACATAAGTTTCAGCCAGATACGTTTAGAGAGTCTCTTCTTAAGCTGGAAGAAGGCAATCAGTCTTTTGAACGAGAGGTTATGCTGAAAATGGCAAATGGTGAAATCCGGTACTTAAAAGCAAAGCGTGTAATCTTGAGAGGATCAGAAATAAGTTGGAAGCGATCTGTTGTTTCATGTGTTGATATTAGTGAGCAAAAGATAGCTCAAGGTAAACTTCAGCAAGCGCTTAATCAGGTAGAAGATTTAAAAGAGCGCCTAGAGGCAGAAAACATTTATCTTCAACAGGAGATAAAACTTCATAATAACTTTGATGAGCTTGTAAGCCAAAGTGAATTATTTAAGCGAGTACTTGAAAAGATTGAGTTAGTTGCCGAAACCGATGCTACTGTTCTTATTCTGGGTGAATCTGGAACGGGAAAAGAACTTATAGCACGGGCTATTCATAGCATAAGCAGACGAAGTAACCGCCCACTTGTAAAAGTAAACTGTGCAACCCTGCCGGCAAACTTAATTGAGAGTGAACTATTTGGTCATGAGAAGGGTGCCTTTACAGGTGCTGTTGCCCGAAAGGTCGGACGTTTTGAATTAGCGGACGGTGGTACAATTTTTCTAGATGAGATTGGTGAATTACCGATAGAGCTGCAAGCCAAACTATTAAGAATATTACAGGAAGGAGAATTTGAGCGTTTGGGAAGTTCTCAAACACAAGAAGTTGATGTAAGAATTATTGCTGCAACAAACCGAAATCTTGAAGCTCAGATAGAAAAGGGAGAATTTCGATCAGATCTTTATTACAGACTAAATGTATTCCCTGTAGAGTCGCCCTCACTTCGAGAACGTAAAGAAGACATTCCCTTACTGGTTCATCATTTTTGTAAGAAGTATGGTGTGAAGCTTGGGAAAAAGATTACTTCAATTCCGAAGAATATCATGGATGTACTGATTAACTACAACTGGCCAGGTAACGTTCGAGAACTAGAAAATGTGATTGAGCGGGCAATGATCATTTCAAAAACTGGAATCTTGGAGTTAGGAGACTGGTTGCCGAAAAATAAGGCAAAGAATAGTGCAGATGGAATAAGTAATGAAAAAAATTTACAATTGCCCACAGCTATAAATTCTATACATAGCCTTACAGAACTTGAGAAACAACATATCATAAATGTCTTGGAATCTGTTAACTGGAAAATCAGAGGACATGACGGTGCAGCTGCACTCCTTGGACTTAAGCCCACAACACTTGAGGCCCGCATGAAGAAAATGGGAATCAAAAGAGCAAAAAGCTAACTGCAATTCTTAAACAACAGTCCCTCCAAAATATTAGAGATCCAATCTCCAATATTTTAGAATATCCAATAAATTGGAGGTGATTTAATTCTGTAAAGGTCTGTTTGTCAAATAATTAACTTCATGGCATACCTATTGTAATCAAGCAATACAAATGTTTGATTACATGGAACAGAAAGCGATATCCAAAATAAATTCGGCTCAGTTTATTGACAAAATATTAATCAATAAAGCTGATGCAATAGTTAAAATTAGTGCGGGTTGGAGTGCTTCATCGCAACTCTTAAAAACGCCATTACAAGAGCTAGCCGATCAGTTTTATGGTCAGGTTCAATTTTTTCAAATGGACCATGATGAAGAAGCTGCTCTTACTTCAACATATCGGGTGGAGTCAGTCCCGACTCTATTATTCTTTAAAGGAGGAGCATTAGTTGATAAGCTCACGGGCTTAGTACAAAAGAATGTTATCTCAAATAGAATTAATCAATTAGTCAAGTAAAAATTATCACTAATCCTTTACTCTCATGGAAACCAAAAATTTTTATCTTAAATCTTTCAATATTGGTACTAGTCTTTCTGACGAACAATTGAATGATCTGAGCGCCAGTATGCTTCAAAAGGAGGCAAAAAGATCGCAGGTGATTTATGCAAAAGGCAGTGAGAAAAAAATATTTCTACTGATCAGCGGCAAAGTAAAAATATCAGAAATAAATGCATCGGGTAATGAGATGATCAAAGAACTTATTGTAGCTGGTGATATTTTTGGTGACATACTTTTTACCTATGACGGCCCGAATTATGAATATGCTGAAGTCGTTTCTGAGCGAGCTACTTATTATGCAATAGGACAGGAACAACTTGCTTCTATGATGCGAAGCAACCATACCTTAACGATGAATTTCATGGCGAAAGTAAATGAAAAATTCAAGAATCTTGAGAATAGGTATATGAACATGATTACAAAAGATGTAAAGTCACGACTTATTTATTGTTTTCAAGAATGGGCTCGAAAAGAAGGCAGAAAGCTTGGAGATAAAGTAATTGTGAAAAATTCTCTTACACATAGCGATTTAGCCAACCTTGTTTCCACATCAAGGCAAACCGTTACTGTTATTCTGAATGAATTAAAGAAGTCAGGTGATATTAACTATACACGCAAAGAAATAGAGTTCTCTTCAATAATTTTGGCTGTCAATTAACCAATTTGGAAAGAAGTAAGACAAACCATGAAGTACGATATAACCATTTTTGATAATGACTAATTCAAATTTAAAAATGAAGCTAACTAATCAAATAGCCATTGTAACTGGTGCGAGTTCAGGAATAGGAGCAGGTGTTGCAAAAGCACTGGCTAGCGAAGGAGCCACTGTTGTGATTAATTATTCGAGCAGCCCAGAAAAAGCAATGAATGTGCTTAAAGAAATTAAAGACAAGGGTGGAGAAGGGATTGCAATAAAGGCTGACGTTAGTAATGAAAAGGAAGTGGTTGATATGTTCCAGCAGGTGGTAAAAATGTATGGTACTGTCGACATTCTAGTAAATAATGCAGGACTTCAAAAAGATGCGAAGCTCCATGAAATGACTCTTGAGCAATGGAATTACGTGCTGGGAATTAACCTTACTGGACAGTTTCTTTGTTCCCGCGAAGCTATAAAGGAGTTTATAAGAAGAGGTATTGTCCCTGAAAAATCGAAGGCTGCAGGAAAGATTATTTGCATGAGCTCCGTACATGAGGTTATACCCTGGGCAGGGCATGCAAACTATGCGGCTTCTAAAGGTGGCGTAATGATGCTGATGAAAACAATGGCGCAGGAATATGCTCCTATGAAAATCCGAATCAATAGCATCGGGCCGGGTGCCATTAAAACGCCAATCAATCATGCCGCCTGGCAAACACCTGAAGCGTACAACCAGTTGCTCAAATTAATACCCTCTAAGCGCATTGGTGAAGCAGACGACATCGGTGGTGCGGCTGTCTGGCTTGCTTCGGATGACTCTGATTACGTAAATGGGATTACACTCTTTGTGGACGGGGGAATGTTGTTATACCCAGGGTTTGAAGATAACGGGTGATTGGTTAAGTATCATTAATGAAGACGGGTACAATGCTTTCAGCAATTATGCCAACTAACTTGCATTGGAATTTCAATTTATCCAAGAAGACGACATGTCCATTGCTGATCCTATTTGTCTTTATTTCAAGTTGCTGTGATGAAACAGCCTGCACGAATTATTCGAGGTTCTATATTAAAACTCTAGGATATACACCGCAGGAATTAGAACAAGATACGGTTATTATCAAAAAATATAGTGTCGGACAAGGACGGGTTAATCCCATTGAAGAGATAAAGTTGGCATTGAATGTTGCCGAAACCTTTACAATGGCTGACACACTTTTGTATAGAATTGAGTACATACTTCTACCTGGTTATGAATGGCAAGTGATTTTTAAAAAAATAAAAGCGGGTTTTACTTTGTCTGACTTAAAGTATGAAGTGTTCACTTCAAAAAATTGCGTGCTTCAGCCTTTTAATTGGGATGCCAGGGATGAATGCTTGAATCCCTTAGTACTTGCATCTGTTAATGGAGTCCATCACCAATTTACTGCTCTGTTCTTGCCTGGCTTGCTTATTGAAAAATGAGACTGCTTGCCTTAAATAGTTTTCTCTTGTTATTGATGGGCATGAAATTTACCCTGCTGACAGTCCATAAGTCCAAGTAGCCTATGCTTTTGGCATTGTTAAATCAAAAATCACCACTATGACCACAGAACGACAACGACTAACTGAAGACCGCGAAAAAAAAAGAAACTGGCGCAAATTTGGACCCTATTTAACAGAACGCCAATGGGGAACTGTACGAGAAGACTATAGTGCCTTTGGAAATGCTTGGGAGCATATTTCGCATGATGCAGCCAGAAGCCGAGCGTACCGTTGGGGTGAAGAAGGGATAGGAGGTATTAGTGACGAGCGACAATTGATTAATTTCTCTCTGGTACTCTGGAATAAGAAAGACCCAATTATCAAGGAGAGAATATTTGGACTCACGGGCAATGAGGGTAACCATGCTGAAGATTGTAAGGAGCATTACTATTACCTAGACAGCACACCTACACATTCATACATGAAAATGCTCTACAAGTATCCACAACAGGAATTTCCTTATGCCTGGCTTGTAGATGAGAACAAAAAACGTGGAAAACTCGACCCAGAGTTTGAATTGGTGGATACTGGCATATTTAATGCAAATCGCTATTTCGATGTTTTTATCGAGTACGCAAAAGTTGATACCGATGATTTACTCATTAAGATTACGATTCATAATCGCGGCCCTGAGGAAGCAGCTATAAACGTGCTTCCTACTTCATGGTTTCGTAATACTTGGTCATGGGGTTATAACGACTATAAACCGGAAATGTATCTCAATGATAGTGGCTGCATTAAAATAGACCATAAGGAATTAGGAAGTTATTATCTTTTTGCTGACGATAAGCCTGAGGTGCTTTTTTGTGAAAATGAGACAAATACACGTAGACTATTTAATTATCCTAAGGAAGGTACTTTTAAAGATGGGATCAATGACTTCCTCATCCACGGAAATGTAGATGCAATTAACCCTAGCCCGAAAGGAACGAAGGCTACGTTTAATTATAATCTTTCTATTCCAGCCGGTAAAACAAAAACCATTCGCCTGCGATTATCATCAAAATTTGAAGCGAATGCATTTAAGGATTTCAATGTCCTTTTTAAGGAAAGGCAGAATGAGGCAGATGAATTTTATAATGAACTTCAAAAGGACATAAAGGATAAAGATGAAAAAGAGATTCAACGACAGGCTTTTGCTGGGATGTTGTGGAGTAAACAATTTTTCTATTATGATGTAGCGCAATGGTTAAAGGGCGATCCAGGGCAGCCGGCACCTCCGCCCGAGCGAAAGCGGGGGCGCAATCATGATTGGACTCACCTGAATAATGCCGACATAATTTCAATGCCTGATAAATGGGAATATCCGTGGTACGCTGCTTGGGATCTAGCATTTCACACTATTCCAATTGCAATGGTCGATTCGGAGTTTGCAAAAAAACAACTTTTGCTGTTAACAAAAGAGTGGTATATGCATCCAAATGGTCAACTGCCTGCGTATGAGTGGGCACTTGGTGATGTGAATCCACCTGTACATGGCTGGGCTACATGGCGAGTTTATAAAATGGATCAGAAGCTAAATGCTGGTAAAGGTGACACTAAATTCCTAGAAGAAGTATTTCATAAACTACTGCTCAATTTTACATGGTGGGTTAATAAAAAAGACAATAGCGGAAACAATATCTTTCAAGGTGGTTTTTTGGGAATGGATAATATCGGTGTGTTTGATCGAAGTAACCAATTACCCACTGGTGGATTTATAGAACAATCGGATGGAACTAGTTGGATGGCTATGTTCACCCTGAATATGTTGCGCATGTCGCTTGAGTTGGGAAAAGAGAATCCGACCTATCAAAGTTTGGCTACTAAATTTTTCGAACACTTCCTCTACATCGCTGGTGCCATGGCTAATATTAATGAAGACGGTGTGAACTTATGGGATGAAGAAGATAAATTCTTTTACGATGTGTTACATACGCCCGATAACCAACGAACTAAGATGAAAGTACGCTCGATGGTGGGATTAATTCCACTTTTTGCAGTAGAGGTACTAGACAATGAGATATTCGAAGCAATGCCTGAGTTTCGTGAGCGATTGCAATGGTTTCTAAAAAATCGGCCAGATTTAGCATCCCTTATTTCGCGTTGGGAAGAAAAAGGAAAAGGTGAGCGCCATTTGCTCTCTTTACTTCGTGGTCATAGAATGAAGCAGCTACTTAAGCGAATGCTTGATGAAAAGGAATTTTTATCTGACTATGGAATTCGAGCGCTTTCACGAAAGCATTTAGATGAACCCTATAAGTTCTATGCCAATGGAAACGAATTTAGTGTGCGTTATACACCCGGTGAAGGAGATACAGATTTGTTTGGTGGAAACTCTAACTGGCGAGGACCTATTTGGTTTCCTGTGAATTATTTATTGATTGAATCTCTTCAACGTTTCCATCATTATTATGGAAATGATTTTAAAGTTGAGCACCCAACGGGCTCAGGTAATCTAAGAACCTTACAACAAATAGCAGATGATCTTTCAGAACGTATGGTGAAGATTTTTAAACGAAATAAAAATGGCAAACGCCCTGTGTTTGGCGATAATGAAAAGTTACAGGATGATGAATATTTCCGTGATTTAATTTATTTCTACGAATATTTTCATGGAGATAGCGGAAGGGGTGTGGGTGCTACGCATCAAACCGGTTGGACGGGGCTTGTGGCTAAATTGATACAACCACGTAAATAGTGCTTTCTAGTCAATAATTAACATCAAAGACCGATTAACATATAACCAAGCATCATTTTATGAATTCATTTGAATCATTGCAACGACTGGAGTGGCTTGAAACTAATGGACTGGGCGGGTATGCCAGCAGTACATTTTCAGGAGCTCATTCACGCAGATACCACGGTCTTTTAGTAGCTGCAATGCATCCACCGGTAGGACGCACTGTTGTGTTATCAAAACTTGAAGAGACTATAATAATTAATAGCGAACGCTACGAGTTAGGTGCTAATCAATACCCTGATGCAATCCATCCAAAAGGATTTGAACACCTCACACGATTTGAGCGTAACATGTTTCCTGAATTTATCTATGAAGTTGCCGGAATCAGACTTAAGAAAACCATCGCATCTATTCATGGTGAAAATACAACAGTGATTCTGTTTGAAGTGTTAGATGCTTCAAAACAATTCTTGCTAGAATTATTACCACTATGTACTTCGCGCGATTATCATTCATTAAGTCATGCTAATAAGGCTATTAATGCTAAGTATCATTTCGAAGATGGCTTACTTCATACAAAAAATTATGATGATGATCCGGATCTATTTATAAAAGTACCTGGATCATCTTTCAATACTTCAGGACATTGGTACCACAATTTTCAATATGAAATAGAGCGCTATCGTGGTCTTGACTTTAGCGAGGACTTGTTTAATTACGGTATTTTTAGTGTTACTCTAAAGAAAGGTAGTAAACTGGGCATTATTATCTCTACAGAAAATACGGGCACAAAAGACGCTTTCAAATTGTATAATAAAGAGCAAAAACGAAGGGAAGCTCTGCTTGTGGATTTTCAGTGGAATGATACCATCAAACGATTGGTGCTTGCAGCTGACCAATTCATTGTACAACGTGGTGATAATCTTAAAACTGTCATAGCGGGGTACCATTGGTTTAGCGACTGGGGTCGTGACACGATGATTTCAGTACCAGGCTTATGTTTGTCAACAGGAAGATATGCTGATGCAAAGAAAATTCTAAAAGCGTTTTCAGAAAGTGTTAGTGAAGGTATGTTGCCCAATCGTTTTCCTGATTATGGTGAAACACCAGAGTATAATACTATTGATGCTACCCTATGGTTTTTTCATGCTATTTACAAATACTATGAACATACCGAAGATAAAAAGTTTGTGAAATCGATATTTCCCATTTTGAAGGAAATAATTGAGTGGCATTATAAGGGAACCCGATATAATATTAAGGTGGACCCCACTGATGGACTTCTTTATGGTGGTGCTGATGGTGTTCAGCTTACCTGGATGGATGCTAAAGTTGGTGATTGGGTTGTGACCCCACGTAAAGGAAAAACAGTAGAGATTAATGCGCTTTGGTACAATGCACTTTCTATTATGGATGTGCTTTCTATTGAGTTGGGATATAAACCGGAGTCTGAAGAATACAGACAGGCAGCAACAAGAGTAAGTGAAAACTTTTTAAACAAATTTTGGAATGCAAACCAAAGTTGTTTGTACGACTTTGTTGATGGTGATTATAAGAATGATGATCTGCGGCCTAACCAGATTTACGCCATCAGTTTACCTTTTCCCTTACTAAAAGGTGAGAAAGCCGGGAAGGTATTAGAAGTTGTGGGAAATTACTTACTTACCAGGCGAGGTTTACGGAGCTTGTCACAATCTCATAGAGATTACAAACCTGTTTACGGAGGCAATCAGTGGCAACGGGATGGAAGTTATCATCAGGGCACTGTGTGGAGTTTTTTACTGGGTCCTTATATTGATGCATTAATGCTGTTAAAAGGGAGTAAAGGTAAAGCGACAGCCTCCCGAATTGTGAACCAATTTTTTGAACATTTAGATGAAGCAGGAGTGGGTACAGTATCAGAAATTTTTGATGCAGACGCTCCTCACACTTCACGAGGATGTATTGCACAAGCCTGGGGTGTGGCGGAGATATTAAGAGTTACTCTGGAGTATGATTTATTATTACGCCCCAACACGATTAAGAAAGAAAAGGCATAACAATATAGTGGCCATATTTAAAAAACGTACTAGGCAATTAACAATTACTGATCATTAATGTATAAAACTATTTATCTGCATACAGATAAATAGTTTTATAATGAGGATAGTGATGAAGTAATTTATTCGTGAATAAAATACAGCTTAATTACACTACAGATTTTTCAATATCTCTTTAACAGTTGGCCTGTTCTTGTAGTTCGGATCGAAATAACGATAGGTGATTTTACCTCTCCGATCAATAATGTATAAAGCAGGAACAGGAAGATTAGGCCCATTCTCTCCGTTAATAATATCAAAATCTAAATTATATTTTTTGTAAACGCTAATCTTCTCATCTTCAAGTCTGAAAAGTACACCATACTTTTGCATAATGGAAAGCCCTTTATCGTGTATGATGGGAAAACTAGCATTTGTCTGCTCAATCGTTTTAGCGATATACTCTGGTTTTTCGGGAGTTACCGTTACTACTTTCGCGCCTTTAGCAGAGATAAATGAAAGGGAATCTTCTAGGGTTTTCAAATGCTTGCTGCAATACGGGCACCATTGCCCTCGATAAAACACAAGTACAACCGAGCCTTTCGTCAGTAGAGATTTTAGATTAACCGTTTTACCGTTTTGATCTTTGGCTGAAAAATCCGGTGCCAGATCATTAACAGCCAAACCCTTGGGGCTTTCCTGTGAAAAAGCAAAAAGAGAAACAAATAGTAATATTGTCAGTAACTTAAATTTTTTCATGATAATTTTTAAATCAATCTCTGGATTTGTAGTGATATGAATTGTCGGATATCAGACTTTTGGAACACTTGTTTTCCTGTGGCACCGAAATGTAATTTCATCCTAACGATTTAGTGCTTAATTCTGCTTAAGAGTTGAAAAAATAGGGAGCATGAAAATTTTCTGAGTAATCGGATAACTAACATATGAAAAAATTTATTTGACTTCATTAAAGTTTACATTTTGCCTACACATGATTTGCATTTCCCCATATAGTAATGACCTCCATAGCCACTCCACAGGGCCGTACAAGAATTTCCTCATCCACCATCGACAAAAAATGATTTGAAGTATATAAATCAACACTGATAACAGGAACAAAACACTTATGCCTGTTTTTTCTGCTAACCCAAAACCAATGGAAGTGAACAGGATGAGGAGCGCAGCACTCTGTATAAGGTAGTTGGTGAGTGCCATTTTTCCCATTGGCTGTAAGATCGTCAATCTATTTTTCCAGGTATTATTTCTGAATAGACGAGTCAGCAGCATGCAATAAAATAAGGCCATGCCGATAAAACCAGCTGTAATGGAAGTAATAGCTATGAGTTGATAACTTAGTAAGTTTAGTATTTGTGGTGATAACACTAAATGCTGAAAACAGAATAGCAAGTTTCCCCAGATTCCTATTCCGAGGCCTCCCCACAGAAAATATTTTTCCTTTAGTTTATTCTGATGTGTGAATACATTGGAATAATAAAGAGATGCACCAACCAGCATAATCCCCGTTATCCACAGTAGTCCACGTAAACCTGACCAATCAAGAATGAAGTTGTTTAATTGAAATTGAGTACTCGTCTTAACCATTTCAATGTATGTTTTTGACGTAAACGCAGTTATTGTTTTTTCCGCCATTTCACCAAAGTCAGATGGAACCAAGATAGTTTGGGCTAGAAGTATTGCCACAGTAATGAATAGTGAATAGATCAAAATGATCTTAGCTATAATAGTTTTGGGGCTGATTAGTAACAGAAAAAAAACAACAGTGCCTACGAGTGCATACCGGAATAAGATGTCTCCAAACCAAAGTAGTACGCTCATGTTAAGTAAACCTAGTGCTGCGAGAATTACCAAGCGCCTGAGATAAAAAATGCGCCTAACTCCGTTAAGCTCCAAAGCACTCAACTGGTGAACCATTCCAAAACCAAAAAGCATTGAAAAAATTGTGATCGACTTGCTTACAAAGAAGAAACGCACAAAAAAATGGAGATAATAATCAATGCTTGCAGTCGGCAGCACAGAGCGTTCTTCAGATGTCATAAATTCAAGGCCACTTGAATAGCACATATTTACCAACAAAACACCAAACAGTGCAAAAGCTCGAATACTGTCTACAATAGCTAAACGTTCGGTCTCTGCATTTAAAGACTTCATACTTGCAAAATTTATCTAGCTAATTAGTGTCTGTTTCTTCGTAATGAAGTCACTAAAAGGACAATAACACAAGAATTTTAGAAAAATATAGACCACTATTAATTCACCACGACCAGACGAGAATTAGAATTGTCATGTGTCTGACAAGAATTAGTCAAATACTATTTTGGTTTATAATCTTATGTAACTTATCAGGTATTAAAGGTGAAAACACTGAAGAATTCTATTGATTGTCGGACAGTTAGAATAGGTGTTGGAATTGAAGGCAACTGATTAGCCAGAAGATAAATTTCGCAGGTATATTTTAATCATGAGTAAGTTAACAATTAACAAAAAGTCATATTGCAAAGCACCAATAAATTACAATTATATGATAATCTTTTCTGGAATTTTGAGGCGTATCTTTTTACTATCAATCACTGTTGTAACAGTATCGTGTAAATCAGACCCTGAGCCACTTGTTATCGCGGGAGGAGGGCATGATATTAATTATAACTTCACCAATCTTACACCTCGTGTGATTCCTGTAGGATATTCAGGTGATGTTCTTCTTGAGATTAATAGTATGAATACAACAAACTTAATATTACAAACAGCGTGGCAGGAAACAATTGAACTGAATGATAACGGTGCTAATGGAGATAAGAGAGCTGGGGACAAAATATTTTCTGTTTTTCTTAATGCAAAGAAGATTTTGGGAATGGTTCAACCCAATGATATTTTCAGACCTTATGTCGGACGTATACAGCTTGCACAGGGATACCTGAGTATTTTTGCTGAAGTAAGTTCCTCAGACATTCCTTTACTTTCCCCGATTAAAATTTCAAACTCAATTCAACAAACTCCGCACCTTGTTAACCTTGTGTCGGATAGAATAAGCCCCGATAACCTTACAGATTACATTAAAACATTCTATTCTGTATTTGAAGATGAATATGATTTTATTGTCATTATTTATCCTGGGTACAATTTAAACAGGCATCATATTGATGTGAAACTTAACATTGACGGCATAGGAAAGCGTCAATATGACGTTACGGATGAGTATGGCTCGTCCGGACGACTACTTGGTATCAATGTATTTCCGAATGCTCGCTTTTTTGATGGCGCAAGTGTCGGTTATCAGCATGAACTTGGACACTACTGGGTTAGTTTCTTAGACATTCCGTCTTTGAGAAGTGCCAGACCTCATTGGCCTCTTTCCGATTTGGCAAACAGTATCATGGGTTACTCACCGGGTGGCGGACAAGGATTAAGCTTCCCTTTTGATTTGGAGTCACAAGGTGAAAACTCATGGTTGCTAAAGCCGAGAGCAAATCCTGCATCATTTAATGATTTAGATCTTTACTTAATGGGACTCCTTCCAGCTGAAGAAGTGGTTCCACACATAGTATTTGAAAATCAGAATCAAGTAAGTCAAACTAATGCTGTATTAACAGGACCAATCGAGATACTTTCAATAGATAAAATCACGAATGAAATGGGTGTGCGTGAGCCATCAAGTGCAAATTCTCAAAAAAAATTTGAAATTGCGACTATCATCGTTACACAAACGCCTTTAAGTGATTATGAGATGTCCTTTTACGATTATTTCTCTGCACGCGCTGAGCTAAAAGAAGAAGTAACAATTAGAGAAGGCTTTTCTGTTTACAAAGGCTGGCCTTTCTATTTATCTACAGGTAACAGGGGAGAATTAGTGACAACATTTAAGTAATGAAGAATCTGAAAGCTGATATAATTTGAACTTGACTAGTTTAGGCCAGTCGCCAGATCAGAGGTTTTGTCATTTATGTGACAAATGGTTTTATTTTATCAAAGGTGCATTCCAACCTCAATCAGTGTGAGTATGTCTAAAAAACATAGTAACCTTAAATTGTAAACCAGATGCTTAAGAAATGTATTGTGCTAGTATTAGCCGTTGCGATTCAGGTTGGATTCGTATCCTGCTCAGAAAATGGACTCAAATCTGAGGATCAACCCAGTGTAACTAGTTTGAAGTTAACTGGAATGACCGAGTCACAAAAAATGGATTTAAGACTTGTTGCCTGGCAATATCTTGAAGATAAAAGCTGGACATCTAGTGTTACACATTCCTATGAAGAAGCCCAATTGGATGAGTCAAGTTGGGGGGAGATAGCGACCATCGTAGTAACATTCAGAACTATTAATGATTCGCTGCTAGGCCCTTTTCGTGTTCATGTAGATCCTGTTAGTATGCAAGTAGTGGGTGTTGCGCCAAGACTCTAATTTCAGGGAAGGGCATTAATCTGTTTAAAAAAGTGGTAGTGGCCAAATTATTCTGGCTCTACCACTTTTTGCTTTATAGATAATTTGTCAGACATAACAACCACGCTTTTCTAGTAACAGTGCTTCTGACTCAGTAAGTAAATTAGTACGTATGATAGATTAAAACTTAGTTTAGCAGTACATAATATTATAATCTTGTAATACTTGCAAGCTATTTGACAATCGAAATCTTATAAATGAGCGAAACTTGTGTATTGATAAACCATGATTCGCGCATTAAAACAAAACTGGAAGATATATTCAATGGAAGCAGTGTGCCTGGGTCTGTTTATGATCTCGGCCTCTTTTTTTGCAACAATTCTGGAATCACCTACATCTGTTATTCATAAAATGTTGCCAGATGATTTTATTAGGTTATGCCTGATGGGATTGGCAATGGGTACTACAGCAACCTGCATTTTTTATTCGCCCATGGGTAAACTTTCAGGAGCACACATGAATCCTGCAGTTACGATTACATTTTACGGACTCGGAAAAATTAAAAAATATGATGCCATTTACTATAGTCTCTTCCAGTGCTTAGGAGGTGTAGCAACTGTATATATGATGGCATGGTTGCTAGGTGATTCTTTTAGAAATATGCCCGTTAACTACGTCATCACAGCACCAGCTATGGGTAAGGCTTTAGCGTTTGTCACTGAAGTTGTTATTGCTTTTGTAATGATGATGATGGTGCTTATCACCACAAATCATGCACGCCTCGCAAAGTATACAAGTGTGTTGGCAGGCTTGCTCGTAATGATATATGTAATTGTATCGGGTCCCGTTTCAGGATTTGGAATGAACCCTGCACGTACACTTGCATCAGCCATACCAGCCAATCAGTTTCCATCTCTTTGGATTTACATTGTTGCCCCCTTTATGGGAATGTTTTCTGCAGCCTCACTTTATGGAGTTTTCAATGGCAAAGTTATTTGTGCAAAATTTCACCATGCACATTCTTATCGTTGCATTTTTCGCTGTGGGTATTGCAAACACCAAAGTGGGAGTAATACTCAGCAATAATTATAAATACTACTATCACTAAGTAATGGATGAACAACTCGAAAGCATGAATACTAAATACGACATTATCATTATTGGATCAGGGGCAGGTGGAGGTACTCTTGCTTACAAACTTGCGCAATCTGGAAAAAAAATATTGATCCTGGAACGCGGTGATTATATACCTAAAGAGAGAGAAAACTGGGATGCAAAAGAAGTATTTACTGTGGGCCGCTATCGCACCACCGAGAAGTGGTATGATAAGGACGATCAGCCTTTTAGCCCATATACACATTATGCTGTAGGCGGTAATACTAAAGTATATGGAGCCGCCTTATTTCGACTTCGCGAAAGTGATTTTATGGAGACAAAACACTACGGTGGTATATCACCAGCATGGCCTGTTCGATATGAAGATTTTGAACCGTACTACACAATTGCTGAAAAGCTTTACAGTGCACACGGTAAGCGGGGTGTTGATCCTACAGAGCCGAAAGCATCTATCGAGTATCCATTACCACCGCTTATGCATGAACCAAGTATGCAGGAGTTGTATGATTCTATACAGTCCTTGGGTTACAGGCCTTTTCCATTACCAATTGGTGCTCGGTTAGATGAGAATGGTAAGGATGGTGCTTCTCCAGTGAAACTGAGCAATTTTGATGGGTTTCCTGATTTAACGGAAGCAAAAGCAGATGCACAGGTAATTTCTATAAAAGAGGCCTTAAAACTGCCCAACGTAACACTGCTCACTCATTCATATGTTGATAGATTAGTGACTGACAAATCAGGTAAACAAGTTGCTTTTGTAGAGGTAAAATATAAGAATGAGAAAATTTCATTTCAGGCCGATCTTGTTGTACTGGCTGCTGGTGCAGTTAATTCTGCGGCCATCTTATTGCGTTCAGAAGGAAGGCAACATGATATAGGCCTGGCGAACAGTTCAGGGTTGGTAGGAAGAAATTACATGCTTCATCAAAACGGATGTGTCATTAACATTTCTAAAAAGCCGAACACTTCACAATTTCAAAAATCGTTTTCGTTGTCAGATTTTTACAATCGAGCAGAGGATTCAGAATTTCCATTAGGAACAATACAGCTTATGGGAAAAAGTGATCCAGATACACTTCTGGATTTAGCTAAAGAGCATTTTCCAACAAAATCGTTTGAAGAGCTTTCGGGTCACTCAATAGATTTCTGGATTACTTCGGAGGATTTACCCGCTTACGAAAACAGAGTAACCTTGCGAAACGATGGTTCCATCAAAACCAGTTATACTGTTAATAACAGGGAAGCTTACACTCGTTTAAAGAAGAAGCTCTATGATATACTGGATAAACTTGCCGAGAAAGATTCGCTTTATCGTGACGCAGTAAGAGTTGGTTATGATTTAGGTATTTCGGGAGTATCACATCAGATGGGTACTCTTAAATTTGGTAGGGACCCAAAAACTTCAGTACTGGATGTGAATTGCAAGGCTCACGACCTGGATAATCTATACGTAGTGGATGCCAGTTTCTTTGTTTCGTCTGGAGCGTACAACCCATCGCTTACCATTATGGCAAATGCCTTAAGAGTTGGCGATCATTTGATAAATCGCCTAAAGTAATGTAAAGCAGTAATGAACTAATGCATTGATGTGACATTCACAAGATACTACTTACCAATAATTTTGCTTTGCTTTTACTCTAGCAAGGCTACTGCCCAAGATAGCCGTTGGCTGGTCGGTACAGGCATAACCTATTGCAGCTATCTGGGAAATCCCGGTGTTAATCTGAATGTTACGTACAGGATTATCGGCAACCTTCATATTGGACCAGACTTCTCAGCTATTTTGAGTGATGAGAGAATTGAGAATGGAAAGAAAACAATTCACAAAGAGATAGAGTACAACTTTAATGGAACTTACCTTTTTGAAGTAGGAGAGAAGATTGCTGCATATCCTTTAGTAGGAATAAATTATTCTAAGATAACAGTTCACCCCAGAGGAGAGGACCCTGACAAGCGTTGGGTAACTGCCTTCAATTCTGGGGTGGGTTTGGAGTTAGATACGAAAGTTGTAAAGTTGTTTTTTGAATCAAAATACGTCACGCATTTACAGAAATACGATTTGACCCTTGGGGTATTAATTGGACTATGATTGAATTGGAAGATCTTGTTAAAACACTCACGCTTTCACTGGCTAGCGTTATAGAGGGAATTTCAGCCTTAATTATTGCACATGCAGTGATTAGGGCCTTGATTTTATATGGCCGGACTGCACTATCTGCAAAATCTGTCCTAGATAAATTAATGATCCGGTTGACATTGGGAAAATCGTTAGCATTGTCACTTGAATTTCTACTAGCTGCCGACATTTTACGCACTGCGGTTGCACCTACCTGGGATGAAATAGGGAAACTTGCAGCGATTGCTGCTCTCCGGACTTTACTAAATTATTTTCTGGAAAGAGAATTGAAGCATTCGTCTCAGCATACAGAAACGATGGCAAGTGTTAAGTGACATTTGCTATGCTGTAGTATAAGAATCAACAATTGGCAAATTGTTCAGGTACTAAATTTACATTAACTCAGCACTGTAGGTAGCTTAAAATAGTTTAAAGATCTTAATCATTGAATATTGACTCAAAATTTATGAAAAAAATAACGATACTCATCATACTCCTTACTATAAGCGCTGCAACATTTTCTCAACATGTACAGCGTGTAGATGCAGTAGGTATAACTGTAGCCGATATGGATCGAGCTTTAAATTTCTTTACTAAAGTTCTGCCTTTTGAAAAAATTTCTGAGGTGGAAGTTCATGGATCAGAATATGAACGACTTAAAGGACTGTTTGGCATTCGTTATAAGAAGGTGCGTTTGCGTCTTGGTGATGAAGAGGTAGAACTCACCGATTACCTTACGCCTGGAGGACGATCGATACCGGAAGATGCAAAAAGTAATGATCAATGGTTCCAGCATATTGCCATTGTTGTTAGTGACATGGACTCAGCGTACGCATACTTAAGAAAGCATAATGTGCAACATGTTTCAACATCGCCTCAAACTTTACCAAAAACAATTCCCGCAGCAGAAGGTATAAAAGCTTTTTATTTTCGCGACCCAGCGGGTCACAACCTTGAGTTGATTTATTTTCCGCCAGGAAAAGGAAATCCAAAGTGGCAGAACCCCGGGAATAAGATTTTTCTGGGGATCGACCATACAGCAATTGCAGTAACAGCAACTGAAAAAAGTAAAAAATTTTATGGTGAGCTACTGGGAGTTAAGTACATGGGAGAGAGCCTTAACTTTGGTACAGAACAGGAACACCTGAATAATGTAGAGGGAGCAAAATTGCATATCTCAGGTAATAGCGCAGGGGAAGGCATGGGAGTAGAATTTCTTGAGTATTTTTATCCGGAAAATGGAAGAAAGTATCCATCTGGAACACGTGTTGATGATCTGATTCATATTGAAACGATTATGACTACTGTAGATCTTGATGCATTGTATAATAAGCTAATCAAACAGAAGGTCCCCTTTATATCAACAGGTATTATCTCGATTCCTTCAAAAAATTATTTATATAAAAGAGGGTTTTACGTACGGGATCCCGATGGACACCCTGTTGGAATTTTTGAAAAATAGTTATTTAAAAGATTGCGTGATCTGAAGGCAACTATTTATAAAAATTATTTAGTGCCATTGATACACTTTCATAAGCTGTAATCACCCATTTGCGGATTCAGTCTAGGAAATCGCTAGGTGATTACTATTCAAGTTTCTGGTTTAGCGATCGCTTTTAATGATGGTATTTGAGACGACTTTTCAAATATAAATAATGAAGATGCCAGACTGAGTAGCGTAAATGGGGACGTGTAAGCAATTTTTCCGACAAACCGATTTCTAAATAAGTAGTTCTTAGAATTATGAAAATAATCCAAAAACCATCGACCAAACTACTATTATTGCATATGTGGCCCGGAGCAATGTTGTTCTTGCTCTTTTGTATACTTGCTCCTATGGCCGTCATCTACAGTTTGCCAGTGTATTTTGCCGTATTTCTCTCATCGCTTGTCGTGAGTTCCTTTCAATTATTTTTTTTGTATAGAGTAGCTGTTAGTCAGGGAAAATCAGTTAATGAGATACTCGGCTATCAGAGCAGAATTCCGTTATTTAAATACCTACTATATGTAGTAATGTTGTTACTCATAGCAATAATTTTGGCAGTAGGAATTGCCTCAGTCTTTGAGGGTGCATTCGCCAAGTGGTTTTATTCCATAGTGCCTACATGGTTTAATGTTGCACAACTATCAGGGTTTTCTAAAGGGCTGGTGTTACTTGTTATTGTTGGCCAACTATTGATTGTGTCGATAATCAATCCTGTTGTTGAAGAACTATACTTTCGAGGTTATTTATTAAAGCAGATGGAGCGAATGAGTAGTTGGGGGGTTCCGCTGCATAGCTTCTTGTTCTCTCTTCAGCATTTTCTGCAGCCATACGGATTGTTATCGAGATTTCTTATTTTTCTTCCAGTTGCTTATGTAATAAAAAAAGAACAAAATCTATACATCGGCATGATATGGCACTGCCTTCTTAATGCCCTCTCCATTCTATCATTGATTCAGTATTTATAATGTGCTTGCAATTTTCACGACAAACACTATTGGCATTGTTCTTTTTCTTTGAAGTATAATAAAAAGAAAAATGCAATTTAGTACAGTAAAACTAATGGGTATATTAATGGTTTGTGCGCTAACAACAAATCAGGTAGTAGCCCAAAAAAAACTACTTAATCTTGATGATAAAGGGGTGGTTATTGATGGGTATGATCCTGTCGCTTATTTCACAGAAAACAAACCAGTTAAAGGTACTTCACAGTATCAATCAACCTATCAGGGTTCCATTTATAACTTTATCTCTGCTGATAATAAGAAATTATTTGATGCTGATCCAGAAAGATATGAAGTACAATTTGGAGGATTTTGTGCATATGCCGTATCGCAAGGACATGTATCACCCATTAATCCTAACTTCTGTATAGTACAGGAAGACGATAAAGGCGTAAAGCGGTTAATCTGCCAGCACAACCAAAAAGCATCAGATCTGTGGAATAAAAATCCCAACGGACTATTAGTTGATGCTTTTAAATATTGGCCAGTGGTAGAGAAAAACGGTGGCAAGCAAATACCTATAAAGGGAGCCGAACATTTCTATATTAATCTTGACGAAACAGGATTAGCGAATCAGGGATATGATGTGGTTGCTTATCATACAGAAAATAAGGCTGTAAAAGGTGAGGCAAAATTCACCGAGTGGTTTCATGGTGCTAAATACTATTTTTCGTCAAAAGAAAACCAGGAGCTGTTTCGTGAGACACCTAAAAAATATTTGCCGCAATATGGCGGTTTCTGTGCGTATGCTATGAGCCTAGGGAAGATACGTCCTGTTAACCCTGAAATATTTTCTATAGAGGAAGGTCGGTTGATGCTACAACATACTAAAGAAGCGTATGATCTTTTTTATAAAAACGTAAAAGACAATATTATTAAAGCTGACAATAAATGGCCTAGTGTCGAACAGAAAAAAGCCGGGCATAAGGTAAAATTTGATAAGCCTGCAAAGTAAATTATTTCTATTCATCTACACTCAAATTCTATCAATATGACAAAATTAACATTTGCTATTCTGTTATTACTAAGTGCAACAGCATGCTATGCGCAGCTTGGTACACGCCAGTCGTTAACACTTGAGGCGGCAAAGAAAATTGTAGCGGAGGCAAGAAAGTATGCAGCCTCTATTAATGCACCTCATGGAGGTCCCGCTATTGCTATAGTGGACCGCGGAGGTCATTTACTATACCTAGACCGTCCTGAGACAACATTTGCAGGATCAGGCATGGTCGCTTATGAAAAGGCACATACTGCAGTTATGTTTGAGCAGCCTACACAAAACATGGAAAATGCTATAAAGGGTGGACGAACACCACTTGTAACGGTAGGCTATGTAATGCTGGAAGGTGGCGTTCCTATTATCTATCAAGGACAAATTGTGGGAGCTATTGGTGTGAGTGGTGCTTCAAGCTCTGCTCAAGATGTAGAAATTGCTCTTGCTGGTTCTAAAACAAAAATTGATTAAGGTATGAAAGGGTTGTTTCATGCAATAGTCGGGAAGTCCCGCTTAGGCGTAGCGGGCTTCTTTCTCATTTCTTTTTATGTTGCGGGGCAGGAGTCTGTTGAATTAGCACTCGATAAACCTGTTGCAATAGTCGATCTTAAAACCAAAGCGGGTGTAGCACTTGTGAATGGCGAGTGGCGTTACTCGGATGCCCAGATTGTTGAAAAGGATTTTAAGGCACCTGGCGCATTTAAGGACGATAAACTTGCGCTATATCCCACAGGTAAAAACATTAAAACACACGATATCACACCGAAAGCTGGCGCAAAAGATTTCGATGATAACAAATGGGAGAAACTTGATCCTACCTCGTTAGAAATAAGAAGGGGGACCGGGCTATTGTCTTTTAACTGGTACAGAATTAACATTACTATTCCTGAAAAGTTAGGTGATTTTTCAACAGCGGGTTCAACAGCCGTTTTTGAAATTGTAATGGATGATTACTCGGAAATTTTTATTGATGGGAAGCTAAATAAATCAACAGGTCAGTCGGGCGGGGGTGTAGTGAAGGGTTGGAATGCGCGAAACAGGATAATCATTGGTCAAAATGTTAAACCTGGACAGCAATTTCAATTGGCGGTGTTGGGAATAAACGCCCCCGTAGCCGACTTACCAGAAAATTATATATGGATTCGCTCTGCTACAATCGACTTCTACAGGGAGTTCCCTCTCAAAAATCAAACATGGAAAGATGTTGGTGAGATTGTGAGAATTGATCCAGCCTTAGATAAGATTATAGCCCCTGGTACCAAAATTGAAAAATTGGCTACAGGGTTTCAATTTACCGAAGGTCCTGCTTGGCACCCGGATGGTTATCTTGTTTTCTCTGACCCAAATACAAATGTAATTTATGCCTACAAGCCTGAGAGCGGAAACGTGGAAGTATACAGGACAAAAAGTGGCTATGCAGGGGTAGATATAGGGGAGTATCATCAGCCGGGATCGAATGGGTTAACCTTTGATAAAGAAGGTAGATTATTGATTTGCCAACATGGCGAGCGAAGAGTAATTCGTATTGAGAAGAAAGGACCTGTTACAGTTCTGGCGGATAATTTTCAAGGAAAGAAATTGAACAGCCCTAACGATTTAGTCTTACGTTCTGATGGCATGTTATTTTTTACCGATCCACCCTACGGACTACCAAAAGCTTTTAATGATCCAAGAAAAGAAACTCAGCATAGCGGTGTGTATGCAGTCGTTAATGGACAAACTGTACTATTGACTACCGATTTGAAAGGTCCAAACGGGATTGCCTTTTCTCCTGATGAAAAGTATTTGTATGTAAGCAATTGGGATATTAATGATATTCATAATACAAAAGTGATTATGCGATACGATGTTGCAAAGGATGGAACTCTAAGTAAGGGCATAGTATTCTTTGATATGAATAAAACAGATGGAGAGGATGCGTTGGATGGATTGAAGGTTGATATAAACGGCAATGTATTTTGTTCCGGGCCAGACGGAATCTGGATTATTTCGCCTGAAGGTAAATACCTGGGGAGGATCAAAACTCCAGAGCATGCGGCAAACATGGCCTGGGGCGAAGACAGACATACATTATTTATTGCTGCAAGCGCAGGAATTTATAAAATCAGATTGTTGAGTAAAGGGACTACAGCCGGTAAGTAGGCTATTTTCTGGCAGTCTCATGGAAGAATTTTTTCACTAATGGCCAGATTTTAAGAAGTTAAGGTAAATATTAACCTTAACTTTTTAATATCTGGGTAGTGATAATTTTTATGTTGATGCTTTTCTGTGATCTTTTGTAAGGCAGCTTACACTATTTGTATCTAATAATTAGGCATTATTCTGCTTTTGTCTTATCCCTGTCAGTAATTTGGCTGCAGATTCCTAAAATTTGAATGCTAACATTGTTTATTAATAAGTAATTTGCTTAAAAATTAATCCTTGTTAGGAGCCATTATGGTTAGAAAAGTAATGCACCATATGTATGGAGTTCTGGCTTTGGTATTATTTTTTTTTGCAGGAAACACAATAGTTCTGGCGCAAAAAAGTACAAAGTTAGACAGTCTGTTGCTTCTTGCCGGTGACATGAACCAGCATGATACCCTACGGGTTAATGCTTACGTTAGAGCATCTGAGTTAGTATATAATAGAGACACTGGTTCCTTTTTTCTTATGCTTGCCGAAAAGGCTTTTTCCCTTGCTGATTCGATTCGTTATGTAAGGGGCAAAGCATCTGCACTAAATGGGTTAGGCTATTATTACCGCTTTAAAGTACAAGATTATGATAAGGCCATTCCTTATTTTTTAGAAGGTAAAATTCTATTTAAGGAACTAGGCGATGTAAATGCCTATGGTACAACCTGCATTAATCTTGGTATTTTACATCAATACCAGGGTAAATTAAATAGTGCTCTTGAGTATTACTTTGAGGCATCGGAGGCCTTTGATGAAAATGGTGAAGGGAGGCACAGAAACTCAGGATTAGGATTTGAATTAATCGCATACATTTACCAGCTGAAAGGTGACTATGTACGGGCAGAAGAGTATTACAATAAATCAATTGCACTCTTCAGAAAAAATAAAAGAACGATATTATTAAGAGAGGTCTTGTTAGCTTTAGCCGATTGCTATATTGAGCAAAAATTAACTGATAAGGCACTGCAAACTATCCAGGCTGCAAGAATGGTGAATATTGAAGGTGATAGAGGGGGAAATCCTGCCCATTATATGGTTCAGCTGCTTCTGACAAGCTCCCGGTTGCTTCACCTTCAAAAACGTTGTGACTTATGCATACAAAAACTGGACAGTGTAGAAGTATTGTCAAAGCAATTCAATTACAAGCTTGAGCCAAATTATTATACAGAAAAGGCATCATGCTATATTGGCATAAAGCAATATGATAATGCCCGGAGGGAAATTGATAGAGCAATCCTGTTAAATGAAAAATTAAAGTCCCCTGATTTGCAAGTGAATATAGCCAAATTACAGGCTACTATTCTTGAAAAAACTGGAAATTTAGTCGAAGCGCTCAAGCTTTTTAAATTATACTCCACGCTGTCCGACAGCCTATCGCTTGCCAAAAGCAGAATAAATGTAGAAGACATTGAGCATAGACTTGAGGCTGAACGAAAGGAGAAGGAGCATACCGTTCTGAAAATGAATTTGGCTATTCAACAGCAAAAAGTCAGGAATCAGAACTGGCTTATTGCTATCGGATCAGTCGTACTGATATTGGGTGCAGGAATTATCTTTGTATTATTTACTTCACGTACTCAGATACGAAAAAAGAATTATTTATTAAGTGAGCAGAATAAAGAAATACAAGCTCAAAATGAGGAGATCACTTCGCAACATGAGGAGATTACATCTCAGACAGAACAACTAAGATATAAAAACGAATACCTTGAATTGCAAAATGAAAGACTGGAGGAAATTAACCAGGAAAAGGATGGGTTGATGGGGGTTGTGGCTCATGATTTAAGAGCACCTCTTAATCGAACAAAGGGTCTTGCAAGTTTATTGCGTACGCGCCAGTTGCCGCACGAAGATGTTGCCATTATTGATAAAATTATTACCGTTAGTGATGAAGGACTAAGATTGATTAAAGATATTCTAGACATCAATGCGATTCATTATGAGTCAGAAAAACCTGTATTTATGGCCATTCATCTTAAGACTTTTTTACAGGATGAAATAATTGCGCCTATGCAGGAATCTGCTGCGCGAAAGATGATAGAATTGTTTGTTGTTGTAGATGATAAAATTGAATTGCTTACTGATCCCTCTTCTTTCAAACGAATTTTCGAAAATCTGATTTCGAATGCTATCAAGTTCTCACCACCTCAGACCAATGTAATAATAAGAGCTACTCAATCGCACGATTTTGTTTTTGTTGGCGTGCAAGACCAGGGGCCAGGCATCAGCGCAGATGATCAGCGCAAAATGTTCCGTAAGTTTCAGCGGCTAACTGCCCGACCAACCGGTGGTGAACATTCCACTGGATTAGGTTTGTCCATTGTTAAATCACTTGTTGAAAAATTGAAAGGTGAAATAACCGTTGAGAGTGATCTTGACGCGGGTACGGAATTTATTGTTAAACTTCCTAGGCAGAATATGCTCCCCTTGTCACAAGTAATGTCTGTTGCTTAATCTTTTTTACCTTTTCTTTTGAGCCAGTTATGGCATATGACGTCAGTTTTTATTCTTCTGATTGCGGCATATTGATTGAGCAAAGATCATTTCATGCGTGCTGTTTACTGACCACCATCACTTAGTGTCATGTTACCATCTGTAACCCTGTCGTAAATATGATTTGCTTTAATTACTGTGCCTTTAATAATTACATCTAATTTTTCACAGGTTGTTGTAAGCATTTCGAGAATTTCTTTGTTCTGTTCCGAGAGCAATGATCCATCCATTAAATTCAGAAGACCAAGAATTGTGGCAACGGGTTGCCTCGTTTCGTGCGACTGGATGTGGCAAATTTCAATGAGCGCTTGTTTAGAAATTTCAAATTTTTTGTTTAGCGATGCTAGGATTACTGAATTCTCAACTATTTTGCTTTGATCATCACTGCGTTGACTGGCAATGAATTTCACAAGATCAGATCTGAATAGTATGCCTTCAAATTTATCATCTGAGTAAACCGGGAGTACCTCTGCATCTTCTCTTAGCATGATAATTACTGCCTCTTCTAGCAGTTCATTTGATGATACCACAGGCTTTTGACTAAGACAATCAATAACGAGATTAAAAGGTTTGCGAAGTATATCATCAGGGGTTAAAACTCCGATTACAGTTGAGCCCAGTTCAGCATCATCATCTATTACAACTAACGCTCCGGCCTTAAGCAGCTTACTTTTATTTAAAAAAGTGCCGCTATAGGGTGAAATTGTTGTATAGTCTGTTTTTATGAAAGGTGCAATTGTCATATAGCTACATTTCGTTTATTCCTGATATTAACTAAAACTCCTCTTCAATATTCAGGTAAGAAATTGAAACCTTAAAATCAAGCTTGAGTAGCTCGCCTTCCGATATAAAAGGGAACACCTTAAGGGTGAGTATTTGCAGAACTTTTTCTTGTGGAATTTTCGTGAGTATTCTTTTATTTACAAAAACAGCTTCTACTTTTTCATGCTCAACCTCAATAACTTCAAAACCGCTTGGGGCAAGAAGGTCAAACGACTTATGCAGGCCAATTTTTCCATGCTGTGAATTTTTGCCAAGTACTAATATATCCTGAAAAGGAGGGAGCTTTATCTCTTCAAATGCCAAACTGATTGAGTATTTATGACTTGAGTGTTTTTTCATTAGACCGCAGAATTTGAAATATAAAGATTAAAAACGGTGTTATGTAGTCATAACTGAATCCATTAAAACACCTCCTCCTTGTAATGTGTGCGAATGTTCAGGATGCCCTATTGCATGTTTTAGAAGTTGACTTAAAAACTAATTTGAAATATGCTTTCTCGATACTCTGATATGGATTTCAGAAAGAACCACTAACTAGACCCACTATTGCTGCATTTCAGAAAGAATTACATTATACACAAAGAGTAATTTTAGTAACCACCAGCATCAGTTAAGTCTTCCCTTGTACTTTTTCCTAAACAACTCGAATCGTGGTAGCGATACATTTTGTACATATTGATTTAAAGGATTATGCTTAATATAGTCCTGATGATACTCCTCCGCCCTGTAAAATTCAGTTAACTGCTTAACTTCCGTTACAATGGCATTATTAAATTGAGGAGAAAAACTCTTTACCGATTGTTTTGCTATGTTCATTTCTTCGACAGTCAGGTAAAATAGAATAGACCGGTAGGACGAGCCATGATCAGGTCCCTGCCTGTCGCGGGTTGTCGGGTCGTGCGATAAGAAAAAAATTCTTGTAAGCTCAGTGTAGCTGATTACTTTAGGGTCGTAATACACAAGCACCGTTTCTGCATGACCCGTAGTTTCAGTGTTTACAAGTTCATAAGTTGGGTTGGGTGTAGTGCCACCGGCATAACCAGAAACGGCTGAATCGATTCCCACGACAGCCTCAAAAATATGTTCTGAGCACCAAAAGCATCCTTCGGCAAATGCTGCAATAGCTTTTCCTTCAGGAGCTGAAAGGTTAACCTTACGCACTTTATTGTACTTTTTGGGCTGGGCCTGACAAGTTAAAAACGCACTGGAAATAATAATTGCTGTGATGGTTGTGACTGTAAATTTCATACTCTGCATACATTTTTTGTTGTAAGCTTAAAACAGCTTGCTAATACTCGACTAATTAATCTAATCCAATTCGGAATCAATTTGAATTCACTATTTTCACATCAGAATAGTTTCTCATCTGGTGGTTTGATGCCCTTTAAACGTAAATAAACAGTCGTTTGCCCACGATGATGGGTTTGATGTTCAAACCCTTTGTTGATTATGGTTTGACGTGTTGATTCAAAGTCTTTTAATTTAATGACTTCAGTAAATTTGTCATCACTTCCCAGGTCCTTAAGAGCATTAATTACATGGTCATAGCTGTCCATCACAACTTTGATAATATCATCCTTTGTTTTAAAATTTTTGTTTTTTTCCAATTCCTGAAATTTATAAGGACTTAACTTTCCTAAAGCCATAGAAGTAAAAAAGTAATTGTCCTCTGCTAAATGAAGTAATTGCTCTGCGAATGTCCTCATTTCAGCGGTTGGTCTAAAGAATAATCCATCTTCGGATACAACAATCAGGTATTCTCGGGTATATTCTTTGGCGCGCTCCCAATCCTTTATTGACTGAATCAGCTGGCTGTTTGTAATCTGTGCACTGCTACTGAATGCGACTAAAAGAAGTAGCAGGATAATGTAATTTTTCGCTTTGTCTATCATGATGTAGGGATATTTTCAAACTAATGTAATGCTGAAAATCCCTGGGAAATGTCATATTTATGTCAAATGTGAAATCATTGAACAATAAAAGGAAATTTGAATACTGGTTTACGTGAATGCCGCATCCGCTGATGTTGCATTGCTACAGTATGCGATTTTATAGAATATTAAAGAAAGTGATTTTTCAGAAATGAAATTCTTCTGGAAAAAAGTACTTACTTCCTATCTATGGACTTCATGCAATATGCAATTCGATTTTCAAAATATAAGAAATGAGATGAAGAACTTACAGCATTCCCGGGATAGCTTTTGCAAAACTGATTTTGGAGCACAAAAGGGCTATGTTAAGCTGATACGTTTGCTGATTTTGTCTTGTATGAAAATTATGTGAAGAGTGCCGAAAAACTGTTTTGCCGCATTATCTCCTTAATCGTCTCATCCGCCTTTTGATTTACATAATTATTCACAAAAGGCCCCATACTGATTCTTTTTACGCCTAATAATTTTAAATCTTCAAAATCTGGTAATCCAGGCATGCACATCACATTGATCGGAAGGTGTGTCACTCTCACTATCTCACTTATGTCGTCCTTACGTGTGACGCATGGGACAAAAATTCCAGATGCCCCGTAATTTTCATAGGCCTTGATTCTTGATACTGTTTCAGTAAGTGCTGAAGGTATATCTAAAAGGAATCCATCTGTTCTTACATTTAGAAATACTTTAAGATTATTCTGACCAATGTAATCAGCTACAGTAGAAAGAATTTTTTGAAATTTCGAAATAGGTTGAAATTGACGAGTAGTGTCTACGATAGTATCCTCCAGGTTTATTCCAACTACGCCAACATCATGAAGTCTACTTATGTTTTTAATAATGCCATCAGTAGTGCGGCTAAACCCACCCTCAATATCTACCGAGAGCGGAATTTGCACAACCTGGGCAACTCTTTTTGCCAATTGAAACAGTGCTTCAAAGTCCAATTTTTCTCCATCCTCATACCCAAAAGTATTGGCTACTGCCTGGCTGGAGGTGCCAATTGCCTGATAGTCGTTCGCCTCAAACAATTTGGCGCTATTGACATCCCAAATATTACCAAGTAATAGTGGTGTGGTGTTATGGTGTAATTGAAAAAAGTTCTCAAAGGAATTCATAAAATTATTTTGGGTCAAACTATAAGCTGAATCGCGCAAATTTGAACCTTAAAATTGCGCAAGACAAAAATTTATTTGTATAAACCTTTCGGGGGAAAGCTTACTTTTAAAGTAAGTTGTAGGTATACCTTTACTGACAAGTGCTACAAAAAACATATACAAATTGATATTTATAGGAAGTCATCAAAACAACTTACAAAACTTCCTGTCATCGCGTCTGCTGTTAATGTCCATGTGGATGCAATGCTTTTCTTGTCTGTTTGCATCTGAATCCAGGTTTTTACTCCATCTTTTTCATATGAAGGAGTGCCTAATAACTTTAAAACTGATTCGCTTAGTTTTTCCGTTGTCTTTTTATCCTTTGTCAGAATACTATATTTTACTAGATGGTCTGAAGCAATTTCCATTTCTACTTTACAGTCTCCAATTGTTTGAATTTTGGCTTTAGGATATATGAGTCGCTGAATAGAGGTGACTGACACCCCGTTGGGATGGCAAACTTTACCATTACAAGCTCTAATATTGTTCTTATCTTGTCCTGCTATAAAGACGGTAGAAAATTTAACTTTTTTAAGAAATGTAATTTCGCTAACCGATTCCGTATTGATTTTCTGCTGGCCGAGCAATAAGTTAGTTGTTAACAGGAACAGGAGACTTAGACTAGTTACTCTATTATCAATAAGCAACATTTTTGTATAAAATTGCATGGATTTGAATATGAATTTAGTGAAGAGTTGTTAAGGTGCAGATGTCTCTTTACTGATATTGTCGGATAGTCGACAAAGCCTAATCTTTTTAAACAAGAAACATAATCAGGACCGAAGACTTTTCTAAATTGTTGTAATGTTTAAAATCTGACACTCGTTGTACACAATACCTACTATTCTTGTGATATAAATTATCTGATTATTAAACATGATGAACAGGTACAAAGATTTTTATAGGAAAATGCATGATCAAAATATTATGTTGACTTATAAAGGAGAGATTACCGGACCATTGGTAAGTGCGCTAATGGATACAGTGGAGCCACGCTTGAAATGCATAGAGCAAAATTTAAGAATTCGGAAGAAACTTTATAATGTAATGTTAGAATGTATCCAGAACATTGCGCATCATCAGGATTTTGATAGAATGATTTCGTGTGAGGATAATATAACACTAATATTGTTGACTTGTGAAGAGGGAGGCTATCTTATACGAACTGGGAATATGGTAGCTAATGTTAGGATTCACGAGCTGAAAGGGTGGCTTGACGTTGTCAATTCACTCTCACCTGAAGATTTAAGAATATCATATAAGAAGATATTAGACAATGGAGAATTTTCTGCGAAAGGAACTGCAGGCTTGGGATTTATAGACATTGCCCGCAAATCTGGGCAGAAGCTTAAATATGCATTTGAGAAAATTAATGATCATTATTCAATTTTCTCTTTTTTTATCACAATCCCAAAATCAGCTGAGCTTAGTTAACAACGTATTTTTATTATGGAATCCCTGATTATACCACCAACAAATTCGACACCTTCTGTAAATTTTGATTACACAACTGGTAAGTTCGAAATCAATGGACGTTCCACCCCAGAACACCCTGCGGAGTATTATGCTAAAATAAGTTCTTGGGTTGATAATTATGTAGTTACCCCCAGACGTAGTACGCATGTGGTTATCTTTTTTGAATATTTTAACACCAGCTCATCCAAATGCATACTCGAGCTTTTGAAAAAATTGTGCACTGTCAGAAAAATGGGATTTGATCTTTCTATTGAATGGCAATATGAAAGTGAAGATGAAGATATGAAAGATGCAGGGCTTGATTTTAGTGAACTGCTAAGAATACCTTTCAACTTAATTACTAGAAGTGTAGAATGAATGGACAAGAAAAACAACTCTTTGATACTGAAGAACGAATATTGGAGAGGTACCGAAATTTGGCATTTGGTAGACGATCACAAAGCTCGACTGATATTTACACACGTGAAGAATTCTCTAAATTTGTTAATAGTTATGAGGAGTTACTAAACCAGGCGAAGTTTATTACAAAAATTAGCGATAGACTGGAAAAAAAATTAGAGTCAGTTAATCATGATTTGCATACAAAAAATACGCAATTACAATCAGTATTAACTGAGCTTACCAAAGCTCGTGTAAGTAATCGCGCACGAGCAATTATCTATACCATAGCGGTAATTCTTTTTGTATTGGAAGAATTTTTTATTGAGCCCGTTATTGACTTTTTAGGTAATGGTATGCTCCTTGGATTTTTGTTGAAGTTATCAATTGTGCTTCTTCTAAAACCAGCAGAAACGCTACTCGAATCAAGGCTGTTAAAAAATAACATAAAGAAACAGTTCACATAATCTCCAGACGAAAACGGAAAAACATTCTCATACTTGGTGGTTGCTCTGACATTCTGAAGTCATTTATATATCCAACCAGAACTCATTCGTTCTCATTCAGTAAAAGTTTGTCATCTATAGCACATTTTGGTCAATAAAATTCACCCAATTTTCGGTTGATAGAGCAAAGGCTATGAAAAGAGTATTTGACATACTGTCTGAAGCGCAAATGAATTCGCTGACACAAGCAATTCAACGAAAGGTTCAATTTAATAATACGCTATCAGTGGTTTCTGTTCTCTTTGTTTTTGTGGTGATGCTGTTGGATATTTACTTTGGAGACTGGCGTTCTTTACCACTATTTGCCTCAGTTCTAATTATTTATGCAATCATATTTTTTCTTAATGTTAGAGGGCATCACTTGGTCAGCAGATTACTGCTTCCTGTAAATTCTCTATTGATGGTCTCTGGCACATTAGTAATCAAGGGTAATCCAGTTGCCCTTTGGTTTTACATATTTATTGCCATTACCTCTATAATGTTGTTTACATATAGAGAAAAAATTTTCTCTATATTAATGATTTTCATTTGTTGTCTTTCTTTTTTTGGATCATTCATTTGGTTAATCACGACAGAGCGACTTTATTTTTCTTCTGACTATGATGTAACGATTTTTCTAATAAGCTATACTATGTGTTTGACAACAGGCATTGTAATTGTATTTATACCTGTACGACATGAGTACTACGCTGAACAAAAACTGGTAGATCTGACCAATGAACTTAAAGATAAATTACGCAAGTATGAAATTATTCATTCTGCATCAGGTGCTATACTTTACGAGTATGATTTGATTAACAACCGTGTGCCACCGAATCCACAAGTTAATCGTATGCTGGGTTATGAAGATAACAGAGCGTACACTTTTGAAGAGTCGGCCGACTTAATACATCCCGAAGACAGAGAAAAATTTATAGGAAAGATTACAAAGGCATTAGCAGATGGCGATACTATTTCATTAGAATACAGAGTTCGAGCAAAATCAGGAGAGTATATCTGGTTATCAGCATCATCAATTATTGACAGAGATACCAAAAATATGCCTCGATGGATGATCGGATCACTTATGAACATCAATGACCGTAAAATGACAGAGAAGAAAATTATCGAGCAAAATGAAATGTTATTGAAGGCCAATGAGGAACTTGATAATTTTGTATACCATGTATCTCATGATGTAAGGGCACCACTAAGTTCCATCTTGGGACTTGTTAACCTTGCAAAAACCTCAAGCAATGAGACTGAACTTAGGAAATTTATCGTAATGATGGGAGAGCGAGCAACAGCATTGGATCGCTTTATTCACGATGTGCTGGCATACTCAAGAAATTCCAGAAGTACTGTCAGTCTGGCAAAAGTTAATTTGTATCAGTTATTAAACTCCATTATTGAGGAGCTTGACTATATGGAGAACAAGCGATTTATTGCTATTGAACTTGCTATACCTGAAGATCTTGAAATTACCTGCGATGTTCATAGAGTAAAAGTGATATTCAGCAATTTGATAGCAAATAGTATAAAATACTATAATCCAGGAAAGAGTCAGCCGTTTATCAAATTGACACATACCCTGAATTGTACAAATCAGCATATAACCATTGAAGACAATGGAAGAGGCATACATTCTGAATTTTTACCGAGAATATTTGACATGTTCTTCAGAGCAACGGACATTGGACCAGGCTCGGGTATTGGTCTATATATAGTCAAGGAAGTTGTTGATAAATTGGAGGGCGCCATTTATGTTAATTCTCAGTTGGGTGAGGGCACATCATTTACAATTACATTACCTATTAATAATATCAATCAACTCACTAATCCAGCAGTTAAGATTTAATTTTTGAAGGTTCTTTTCTTTGAAAATATCAGATTTTGGTTAGAACTCAACCCTATTTACAGGTTCAAGATCATCATTAGCAGTGTATTTTAGGTGTACAATTGCTTAGGAGTACAAGCAGAGTGGCTAAAAATGCGTGTGCACCCATTCTCTATTCATCAATTTAGCAGGCTCGTCAAAATAAATCAAGATTTACGTTACATCCAGATTTTAAGAAAAGGATAATATGTATTTCACGGCAAGCCAACAAACTTCATTAGCGTTTCAAAAATGCTTTTTAAAAGAGAAACTGGGGGCAAGGGTACAACTTACACTATTCTTGCTTTTAGTACAGTTCATCTTTTCTAACATTGTGTCAGCCCAGGTATGCTGGTATTATACACCAGTTACAGTTAATAACCCTGGAGGTGTACTTAATAATTACCCCTTATTGGTAACATTAAATACACAAGTACTAATCAATGATGGCAAACTACGTGCTGATGGTGGAGATTTACGATTTGAGGTCTCACTAAATAGTGGCATATATTATACTCATTGGATTGAGAGTGGCTTAAATTCTTCAGAAACACGTATTTGGGTAAAGATAGCACCAAACTTACCTACTGGAAGTACAACAATATACGTTCGTCATGGTAACCCCTTACTAACGTATGCAAATGATCCACGAAGCGTTTTTCCCAATTTTTCAGGTCCTATAAATACTCCACCTAATTATACTGATGCAGCAATTCCTTTGGATAATGTGTACATACAATTTTCTTTTTATGAAGACGGGTTCACGGGAACAAGCACAAACCTCTGGGGTGGAATTATTGGGACACAATCTTTATTAGTAGGAGTAAGAGAAGGTAGTGGCTCATATGCAGATAAATATTGGTACGTAAATAGTATTGGCACAAGGTATCAGGTAAGGTGGTATTTGAATGGGAACTTAGGTAATCCATTAAATATTGATCGATCGCCCTTATCAATTGGTTGGCATAAGGTGCGAATGGCTTTATCTGGCGGTAATGCAAAACTATATTTTGATGATTATGAAAGTGATGTTTTTGCGTACAGTGCAGCTAGCTACAATGCGACAAATTTCACTTTCTATTCATCTGGTCACAGTGCCCGATTTGATAGTCTTTTTTATTTCAACTACCCCTCAGTGCAACCGACAGTGATGGTAGGCGCGATTTCCCCTTCGCAGCCTGCATCTCAGCCAACATCATTAACGCTGTCAGCTTCTTCAAGTTCGATTACAGGAAGCTACACACCCCCGGTAATTGCTCCATCAGGCTATCTTGTTGTTCGAAAATCCGGCTCAGCTCCAAGCTTTGTGCCGCAGGATGGAAATAACTATAGCGGATTGGTAACTGGTAACGAAGTGGTTGTATATGCAGGACCACTTACTTCCTTTACTGATAATTTTTTATCTCCTTGTACAGATTATTACTATCGAATCTTTGCTTATAACGAGAGTGCTTCTTGCATAGACTACCTGGTCGACTTGCCACTGGCAGGAAACCGGCAGACATCTTCTCAGCAACCAGTTTCGCAACCGTCCATGATGACTTTTGCCCAAGGTAGTGACTTTTCAATAGTAACAGTTAGTTACAACGCCACATCGGCCTCAACTACTACGGGTTATCTTGTTGTGAGAAACATAGGATCACAATCAACATTCGTGCCTGTTGATGGTACAGACTATGCATTCGGTTCAACAACTAGTAGTGGCATAGTTGTGTATAATGGATCGGATGTATCATTTCAGGAATCATCGCTTTTACCTTGTACAAGCTATTACTATAGCGTATTTGCATACAGTCGAAATGGTTCATGTATTGATTACCTCACTACATCACCTCTTTCCAGAAATTGGCAGACAGCTTCTCGCGAACCAACCACTCAACCATACTCAATAAGATTTAGTCCTTCCAGCACCTCTATGCAAGTGCAGTATACAGCACCTTCAACGATACCTTCAGGTTATTTAGTAGTACGAAAGATGGGATCACCACCTTCATCTGTTCCTGATGATGGAATTCGTTATGGAATTGGAGCAACGATGAATCCAACAGATCCAACTGAAATAGTTGCTTATGTCGGGGCTGGAACTTCGTTTTATGATTTTTCACTGACAAGTTGTATGAATTACTTTTATAATGTGTATAGTTATTATGAGGATGGTTCTTGTATCAATTACCTGACGACATCACCACTTTCTGGAAACCAACAGACTTTGTTGGATGAACCAACTGCTCAAGCAACATCGTTAACATTTACAAGTGTAGGTATTTCGTCAATGAACGTGCAATACACTATGTCTTCAGGTACTACAGGGTATTTAGTAGTACGAGGTGTCGGGTCGTCTCCATCTTTTTCGCCAACGGACAATACCTTGTACTCTACGGGGCAACAGATAACCGGTAACGATGTAGTAATAGCATACGTGGGGTCATCAAATAGCTTTACTGACATGATGCTCACAAGCTGTACAAACTATTTCTATCGTGTCTATGCTTATAACCAAAGCGGATCGTGCATTAATTACCTTGTTCAATCACCGCTTTCAGGATTTCAACAAACCTCTTCTCAATCGCCAGCAACCCAACCAACTTCACTTCGCTTTTCAATTTTAAGTAGCTCACAAATGAGAATTGAATATTCTCCGGCTACTGGTGTCGTAACTGGCTATTTGGTTCTAAGAAACATTAATTCTGATCCTGCTTTTGTTCCTGCAGATGGAGAAGCGTACACAATGGGAACAACTGTTGGAAACGACATGATCGTATATAAGGGATCTGACTTATCGTTTATCGAATCAATTTTACCCTGTACGGATTATCATTATAGTATTTTTGCTTATACTGAGAACGGTGCTTGTGTTGATTATTTTAATACTTCGCCCCTTATTGGCAGCAGACTTACACCTTCACGTGAGCCACTTTTGCAGCCTTTGTCGCTGATACTTTCACCGATTGGAATTTCGTCTATGGAGGTTCGGTATAGTGCACCTGCAACGGAACCTACTGGTTACATCGTTGTCAGGAAAATTGGTTCAAGACCCCTTTCGCCTCCGCAAGATGGAATCAATTATTCGAAGGGCGATATGGTGGGAACAGATGGAGTCGTTGCATACACTGGAGCGTTAAGCACCTTCATTGATGATGGATTGCAGAGTTGCACAAACTATTATTATGCAGTTTACGCTTACTACCAGGATGGCATATGTATTGATTACCTAATCTCATCACCACTTTTGGGAAACCAACAGACACTTCCAGATAAGCCCCTTTACCAACCAACTGGAATGCAATTTTCTAATGTCACTACAGCTGAAATGGATGTGAGCTTTAGTACCTCTTTCGATTTAGCCACCGGCTATTTAGTAATAAGGGGAGAGGGCTCTCCACCAACGTCCGTTCCCGTTGATGGGATTACCTATGTAGCAGGCGCACCGTTAGGTGATGGCATAATAGTATACACCGGACCACAGCGAATGTTCCATGAATCCTCATTGGAAAGTTGCACTAATTACTTTTATAAAATTTATGCATACAAAAGGAGTGGAGCCTGCGTGGGTTACCTGACTACAGCTCCCCTTACAGGCAATCAGCAAACACAAGCTCAAGCACAAGGTCCGATTTCTCAGCCGACCTCACTGGTATTCTCACCAGGATCAAGCTCATCGTCAGTAATTGTAAGTTACCGTGCAGCGTCAGAATTACCTTCAGGCTATATTGTAATTAGAAAAGATGGTTCCGCTCCAACATCCGTACCTGCTGATGGAGTATTCTACACTACAGGGTCAATACTAAGTGATGGGACGGTTGCTTATGTAGGACCCAATCTTTCTTTTACTGAAACAATTATTGGACCCTGTATAGATTATTATTACGCTATATACTCATTTAACGGAGGAGGGCTTTGTATCCAATACCTTTCAAGTGCACCGCTAACTGGGCATTACACCAACAAACTTACACCTGTAATTACATCCATATCGCCTAATGAAGGACAAGTAGACGATATTGTTATCATTCAAGGAAGTAATTTTAGTGAAGTGCCTGAAGACAATTTTGTTACATTTAATGGCGTCAGCGCAGTCGTTTTATCCTCCTCCACAAGCCAAATTGAATGTAAAGTTCCAGAAGGTTCCACAACAGGAAACATAAACGTACAGATATGTGGGGTATCTTCATTGAGTACCAGAAAGTTTACAGTTTATGACGATGAAATGATTATCAGTAATCTGATAACACCTTATGATGTGGACGGGATTAATGATAATTTTTACATAAAAAATATTCAGTTCACGAATAAGAATAAAGTAATTCTTATTGATCGTTACGGAGTTATTGTGAAACAATGGACAAACTTTAAAAACTTTGACGATCCAGATGGAGGCGAACATATCATAGACTTCAACCAATTAGTTCCTGGTAATTACATCTGTTTACTTGAGTACCAGCTTTTCAACGAAACTGTTACAAAGCGTAAAAAGCAGATGATTTCAATTTTAAAGAGTAAATGATGAGATCGTTAATACTATTTGTGGGCATTCTTATCGGTGTGCCAGCTGTGTGCCAGGATATACCTTTGTTCTCTCAGAAACTAACTAATTCATTTTTTTACAATCCAGCCTTGGCAGGACAAACAACAGGTTCTGCAACGTATACTTATCGAAGAAACTATGCAGATATAGAGGGTGGCCCTGAAGATCATTTTTTGAGTGCACATACGCCATTTTCGGGATATCGCTGTGGTGTTGGCCTTAACTTGTTTCAGGAGAAGGTGAACGTAATTCGGAATTCATTTGCCACAGCAGCCTTTGCATACCATATAAGAAATAAGTTCAAAGCAATTTCGGTTGGAGTGTCAACTGAATTTGGCACTTCTATTATCTCTGAGCCATCAAGCGTCAATCCTACCGTTATAGATCCGGTGTTAGAGGACTACCGTTCAAGAATTCCTGCTTTTGATGTTTCGTTTGGTGTGCACTATCAAACTCGGTACATCAAATCCGGATTTGCGCTCAATAAGATTGCATCTTCATGGGTAAAAAGTGGCTCTGATTTGTTTTCAAATTACTTTTCCACCTACCTGCAAGGTAGTATTCCGGTCCGAAGCGAGAAGGATGTTTTTGATCCATACATTTCATTGAGGAAATTTTCGCCACTTTATACATTGTGGGACTTGGGTGTTTTCTACACATATGCAGAAAAAATAATTGCAGGAGCGGCTGTACGAAAAGGTAATGCAATCAATGGAACTCTAGGGTTTTATATTTTTGAAAAAGTGATGGTAGCATATTCTCATGAATTAAATACATCAGGAATCAGATCTCAGCTTGGTTCAACAAGCGAGTTCACATTAAGAATCGATTTCTCATCTTATGCTGAGCGGAAAAGACTTCTTAGTGAATGTATCACACACCTCCCGTATGGTAAGCAAAAAGGAATTCAAGAGAGAAAGAAAGTGCAATCTTTTAAAAGTAAATATTTGAAAGGCAAAGGGCTTAAGAGAAGATACTAGCAGTATTGCACTGGAAACGGTAGTGTCTCAAAACAGAAAACTAATTTTTAGATCTAAATCCATAAGTGGTAATCTTTATTCTTATGCTGTAAGCGTGTTAAATATTAACGGAGGATCTATACGTTCTATTGAAGCCTCAGCGACAACCTTTCGCAGTTATCAGTCTATCACATTTAATTCATTGGCAGAAAGAATTTTTGGGGATGGTGATTTTGAGATAAATGCAGTGGCCAGTTCAGGGTTGTCGGTAAGCTTTGAGAGCTCGGAACCTTCGGTTGCCACCATAAATGGAAGCCAGGTGACTATTGTAGCTGCAGGTACTGCAGTAATTAAAGCTATTCAATCGGGTAACGAAAACTTTAATCCTGCTGATGTTGAACAAATCCTGGTAGTAAATAGTGCAGATCAGTCTGTCACATTTAATTCATTGGCAGAACGAATTTTTGGGGATGGTACTTTTGAGATAGAAGCAATTGCCGGTTCAGGGATCCCAGTAAGCTTTGAGAGCTTGGATCCTTCGGTTGCGATCATAAATGGAATCCAGGTAGCTATTGTAGGTGCAGGTACTACGTTAGTCAGAGCTATACAGAACGGAAATGAAAACTACAAAACAGCATCAGAAGTTCTGCAGACTCTGACTGTGAACAAAGCGGATCAAATAATCACATTTTCCGACTTTGGCACTACCCTAGAAGATTTTGATCTCATTGAATTAATGTCGTTAAGTTCAAGGAGCTTGCCCCTTCGGTTTGAAAGTAGCAATACAAATGTTGCATCAATACATAATAGTGTGGTTTTGTTACATGGCATTGGAGCAACAGTTATCACTGTTTTTCAGGATGGTAACAACAACTGCCATCCTACGGAATCAGTAAGTCGTACGTTAACGGTGAGCACTCTTACTGCTGTCGAGACTGATCAAGTAACTACCCAATTCGATATTTACCCTAATCCAAACAATCGGAATAATCAACATAGCGATAGCAAATACCAAAAGCCCTTATATTTTGGTACAGATGCAGTAGATAATACTTTTCAATTAATTCAAGAAGATGGGCCGACTATTAATGTTACTTTGATCAGTGATGTTAAAATGAAATTGGACTTTACTTTCGATATTCAGGATTAGCAATTTTAAAATATTGACTAATCCTGAACCTTAACGTTAGCTAAGAAATACTCCTTTCAAAAACTACTGAGGTATCAGTAATGTTTAATTTCATCAATTTAGACGCTTATTCTCCTCCATTCAAATTGAGACACTCTGACTGTCATAAATATTACAATATTTAGAAAAGCAAAGAGTCAAATGGCTTTTCCAATGAGAAATGAAACTAAAATGACTAGCGTGGTAACCTATAGTAATTAAGTTTGCTAATGAAAAATTATGAATATGGTATGCACCTGAGAAAAGCAGCAAAGCAAATCATGGAACAACTGGAATTTGCTATCAATTCAATGTCAGATGCTGACTACAGTACTAAGCTAGAGGTCTTAAACGGTTCAAGCATTGGTCAGCATGTAAGGCATATTTTGGAGTTCTTTGGTTGCTTGAACCAGGGATACTTTAATGGAATTGTAAACTATGATAAACGAAGGCGAGACTTTCTGCTCGAGTCGGATCGAATTACTGCGATCAGTTGGATAGCAAAAAATAGCGAGCAATTGCGCTATCACAGGTTGGAAAAGGTACTTAGTCTAGAGCTCAGTTACGATATCAATGGATTAGAAGCTGTTTCCTTGGAAACAAACTATCAGCGGGAACTTGTCTATAATATTGAGCATGCTGTCCATCACATGGCAATGATCAGAATCGGCCTAAAAGAAGTGAACTCATTTCTTGTGCTTCCTGAAAACTTTGGAGTAGCTGCATCTACCATCCGAAAAAAAGATTTGGCAGAGGATTAGACTGCATAGAATATTCAGGTGACAGAATGAAATGACTAGCGTTATCAAGAGCAATTTTCTGGGCAGTATTATTAATGCAGGAGTTCAACCTGCCATGCCCAACTCACATAGACGTTCGTTGCGCCTATTTAACATACTGATAATTTCAAATAGTCCTTTAGCCATTTTTATTAGCCTGATGCTAGCCAATGGTGAGATTCATGCCCTGCCTTTTACTGCTGCACTCATTACTTCGTTTGCTCTTATAACAATTCCACTTTTACACTATTATCATCTTTATCTGGCCGCGCAGATACTCTACTTTAGTATCGCTTGCGTAGCGACACTGATCCATGTCTACTATTATGGTGCCAATCTCCATATCGAGTTGGCGTTTGTTGCTATACTGGCTGGTACATTCGTATTTATTCCTCAACCGAAGCGTACCATTCAATTTGCCATATTTGTGGCTGCTTGCTACCTGCTATCGGTTTTTCTACTGAATAATCTGGAAACGCCTCAGCCGGTGGTATCCTCTGATATGGTCAAATATATCTATTATTCAGTTAGCCTGATTGTAATAATAATGACTCTGGCCTTGCTGAAGTATAGTCAGGAAAACTACGAAAGGGAACTAAGAGCTAACAGCGAAATAGTAAAGTTGCAGAGGGACGAGATAGAAACTCAACGTGACGAAATTATCAGCACAAATAATTTGTTGCGCGCCAGAGATCAAGGGATTACATCAAGCATTAAGTATGCTCATAGAATACAACATGCAATGTTACCTGCAGTTAATGAAATACAGAAGCACGTTACCGACCTCTTTCTGTATTTTAAGCCACGCGATGTTGTGAGCGGAGATTTCTACTGGTTTATGCAGACAAATGATAAGACATATCTCGCTATTGCTGACTGTACCGGACATGGTGTGCCAGGGGCGCTGATGAGCATGCTTGGGGGAAGCTTGCTGAATCAGATTATTCAGAGCACCCTGTCCGACAGTCCGCGTTTAATCTTAAAATACCTTGATATTCAGCTAATAAAGATGCTAAGCGGGGGAGGTGTTGAAACAATGGAAGGGATGGAGATGACGCTTTGCGTCATTGATAAAAAAAGCCGATCACTGAAAATCTCTTCAGCCAGCAGGCCATTTATTCTTATGCGAGATAATGTGTTACATGAATTTAAGGGAAGCAGAAATTTTATTGGGTCTAGCCTTAGTGAAAAATCACCCTTTGTAGAGATGGTATTTAGTCTAAAAGAGTGTGACACATTCTACTTTTATACCGATGGAATAACTGATCAATACGATGGGAGTGACTCAAAAAAATATTCAACTAAGCGATTGAAAGCACTAATAGAAAGTATACATCGGCTACCCCTCAAAGAACAGATGCAGTGTATTGAGAAAGAATTGCTGTCATGGATGCAAAAAACACCACAAACTGATGATATGCTTTTAATGGGAGTAAGGTTTTGATTTTTTGGTTAACAAAAAGTACAATCTATTGTAGTTTTTCTGACAATCCAATCTTCAGAAAGCACGTTCTATCTGGCATTTAATCCCCATAAAAATGAAAGTTCATGATTCAATCTCAGTAAAGATGGAGTACTTCTCCAATAGAAAATTATTAATTGTTACCTGGTACGGAGTTATCAGCACGGACCAGTTTATTGAAAAGATAAGCGTATTGCTGGAACTATGCCATCGATACAAGGTAAAATATATTATTGCAGATACTCAATTGCAAGCACCACTTACACAAGAAGCTACAGACTATGCGGCACGTGAACTAAATAAATTAGTGGAGTTTGGTGCTGAAAAAATACTTTTTGTGTTACCTGAAAGCATTTATACACAGATGTCAATGGAGATGTATACAGAGCAATTAGCACAACAGAGAAGCAATCAGTTTGCGTTATTTTTTAGTAGTCTGCAGGAAGCAGAGGTTTGGCTTAAAACTGAGAATAACTAGTTGATACTGGTATTTGTTTTACAAAAATGTGACAGATTCATTATGTCATAAAAGCGACAGTTTATTATTAAGCAGATGACGTTATTTGAATGTTATCAGTTTTTTCAACAAGTACAATCCATGGTTTTAGGTTATGATGCTGGATGCATTGGTGAAAAACTGATAACGTTTTGAATTTATGGTAGATTGAAATGAGACTAAGCTTTTTTCTAATTTTTACACTCGTTACCTTTTGCGCTTGTCGACAGCCTAATGCAATAGTTGATGAATCATTAGAATCAAAAACAATTTATGACTCATCGCGGTTTCCAACAAGCCTTGCCCAAGGGTTAACTGCCCATGGTGGCTTAGGTACGTGGAATAAGATTAATACAATGGAGTTTACTGTAAATGGAATGCTGGGAGGAAAAGACTTTGAAGAACCTGAACGGCAAGTAACAAATCTTAAGAACCGTAAAGAGAGAATATCAACAAACCTTTATACGATTGGATTTGATGGGAATGATGTCTGGGTAACTCCTCGATTAGAAGCATTTACAAGAACTCCGCCACGATTTTATCATGGTTTATACTTGTATTTTTTCAGTTTACCATTTATCATTACAGATCCAGGAGTTGAATATGAAGACCTTGGTCGACAAGAGGCAAACGGGAAAGTGTATAACGTTGTTCGATGTAGTTTTAGTAAAGGTATAGGGGACTCACCTCATGATGAATATTTTCTTCATTTTGATGTAACAACAAATTTGATGGAGGTAATACTGTACTCAGCGACCTATTTTACAAATAAAAAGGCTGAGCGATATGGGTTTGGACACTACAAAGAATGGCAAAGAGTAAATGGCTTGTTAGTGCCTTCAAAAATTGATTGGTATCAGTATGAAAACGGTAGAACAAAAGGAGAACCTTTTGCTACAGCAGTTTTTACAAATGTACTACTTAACGAACAAGCACCGCCCGACTCTTTGTTTGCCAGACCTGCCAATGCAGTAATTGATACATTGAGAGTAGAATAGAAATACCTTAAATTGGCAAACTATGAATAATGGGATAATTCATAGTTTCAAAGCTTATTAATTTAAATACTATTTTATAGCATTGAGTTGTTTACGAGCTTTCATTAGAATTGTGAATGCTCAACTCGTTAAAAGATTAGCAAAATTTCAAGATTTATAAAGAGAGAGAAAAAGTCACTGCCGCCTCTGCGTGTATTTTTGTTGTGTTAAGAACAGGAACTGAAACATCGTTTTGATGTATAATTAGAGGGATCTCCGTACACCCAAGAACAATACCCTCGGCTCCATTATCAACCAGTTCATCAATGATCTCGATGTACTTTTTTTTTGTAGACTCTTTGCAGATTCCTTTCCCCAATTCTTCGACAAGTGTTTGCTGTATAAAATCGCGTGTTTCTTGCTTTTCAGGAATGATTGCTTCAATTCCCACTTGCCTAAGACTTAGCCTGTAAAAATCCATTTCCATTGTAAACTTTGTACCTAGTAATCCTACTTTTTTTATATCCTGTTTATGTGCGGCATCAGATGTTGCTGTAATCACATCGATGATGGGCAGTCCAGTTTCTTCTTCAAGCTTACTCGCCATCATGTGAGCAGTGTTGGCACAGAGTACAATTACTTCAGCACCGCCTTTTTTAAGACTAAGACAAGCCTTATACAACAACTCGAATGAATTGCTCCAACCCTTAGCCTGGATATCTCCAAAATTGAGGGAATAAACTATGCATTCAGCGAAGTTTAAACCACCAACTTTTTCGTTAATTCCTTCATTAATATACCTGTAATATTCGATGGTTGAAACCCAACTAATTCCACCAACAAGCCCAATTTTTTTCATTAGTAATTATGTTAAATTCTAAAGGCAATTGAGTGTGTTAAAACCTAACTATTCTTATTCGTTCAGGATTATTTTCCTTGAAATTACCACCGAAAGAAGGCTGTGGCTGTAAATTGGCAAGTTAGCCAAATTTCCACTTGCTTACTTTACAACAAATACAAATTCACTACCTGGTGCATCGTTCCCGAATTTCCCAAATTTAGGTTCTGGCACATTTTTTTCAATGCCACTAAGAAGCTCGTTAAGACTGAGAATGCCATCATTGCCCCCTTTAGTCTTTAGTGCATCAATAAACTTACTGGCAAATGGAGAATGCTTTCCTTTCACGCCATCAGAAACATACTCTTTACCACCGCTGGTTAAATACTTACGTGTCTTATACGCTAACTTTCGGGTGATAAACTCGCTTTGCGATACATCTTTGTAAATGCTCTCCACACTTCTTGCTGAGGCAATGGCTTCATCGAACGTTCCGCTAAAGCAAACATCCATTACTAATAAGATATGCTCGCATGGAATATTGTTAATATTAGAACGTAATCGGTTGTGCGATACATAGGATGAGTTTGAGGCATCGTTAGGTAGAGACTCTTTGGTTACAATGTACCCTTCTTTGAATGTGTCATCATAATGACCGTGTCCGGCAAAGAAAATAAACAATTGATCCAATGGCTGATATTTCTTTTCTGCATATTCACGCAGTTTAGCCCAGATTGCTTCCTGCGATGGGTTCTCTATTATTTCGGTATTAAATCCGTACGCTTCTTCTAATTCTCTTCTTATGGTGTTTCCATCAAAAACAGGGTTGACCAGTTCGGGCCAATTATCATACTTATCTGTTACAATAATAAGTGCGTAATCCTTTCTGTTAAGTTTCGAAGCATCTGCTAATGCAGTTTCTCCAATATGAAAAATTCGTTGACCATAGGCACGAATACCTTCCATATTTTCTACCACAATTTCAATTTCGTTTACACCTTCTGAAAAAACGACATTTTGATCGATTGCAATTTCGTGTTTTTCGCTTTCTTTTGGGTTAATTACTTTGGATAAAAGAGTTTTTCTAATCTCTCCATCGACCTTATATGAATTCAACGTAATATTTTTTAATACGCTTTTGGAGTATACAGTAAAGTTTAAGTTCGCCTTCAACTCTTTTTGAAAAATCGTTTCATTTTTTGGTGATGTCCAGACTATTTTCGGAAAGCTTGAGTTTTTTTCGTTTTTAGAATCTGTTAGATCAATTAACACTTTGTCAGTCTTTGACCGAATTACCTGTGCTCCTGAATTGAATAGAATTAATAGGGCAAGTGTTGTGTGTAATAGTTTCATGGTGTGGTAAAATTAATTTGTACTTTTGGGTACTCCTACTGATGTTATATCAACTAAATCGTTGTTGCTATTTCCCGATCCTTCCGCTAGTTGTTGTATAAGAAGTACAGCACCTGTTCCAATGATTGTGAGCACGCCCACTTTCACAGTCCAGGGTATCTTTGGTTTTATTGCAAAATTCTCAGAGGTGATAACTTCATCTCTATTTTTTGTATTCGTGAATTTCAGGGTGTAATTCTTAGCTGGTTTTATGTGCGCATGAACCAGCCATTCAAATTTCCCTGTGTTTGGTACGTTACGGTCGCTACTGATTCGAGTTGTTCCTTTGTATAATTCAATATCAATGTGACCGCTAAGATTTCCTGAGGTCCACACAAGTGGATAGCTCTTTCCCCGTTTATACTTTTTTGCAATGGTTCTATTAGCAAGTTTAAGAAAGGGTACAAATATCCTGGCCGTTAGTTCTAGTTCAATTTGGCCTTTGTAATTACCTAGCTCTTGTTTAATGTACCAAACTATTGTTTTGTTTTTGCCCGGTTTTACTTCGGGGCCGACATCGCCTGATACTTTAACTAAAGGCGCACTAAAACTGTCGTGTGAGGCAAACAGACTTACCTGGTATTCATGCATTGGATTTATGTCATCAATGATGTAGTGAACAATAATCTTATCCTTTGCAATTTCTGTCCACTCAATTTCTACCTTTTGGGAATAGCTATTTGCACAGACCAGAGAAATTAAGGCAACAGTAGTAAAAAATTTTTGCAATAACGGGATGGGAATTTTCATACTAATGATTTTGGGATACTTTGCTAAATTGTCCTGTATGCACCTGATTGCCAATGACAATACGGTAGACATACATGCCATCGGCAACTAATTCTCCTTTGTTATTATTTCCATTCCATTTAATTTGTCTGAGTGTTGTTTGCGTTTCGTTCATTTCGGTATAGATACAAACCCCAGTTAAGGTAAAAACAGAAAACCTAATTGTCGATGAAGCTGCTTCATAGGGTAGACCAACAGCAATGGTCGCTGGATATGAATCATTAAATGGATTGGGATAGGGTGACGAAATCTGAATATGGTCAGGTGCTATTTCATCGCGTATTTTTTTTCCATAATAGATTTTAAACTCTCCCGATTCAATTGAGTGAAATGTGTAGGAATTTGAGCTTGTCATATCAACTACTGTATTTTTTCGAATATCAAAAAGATACAGCTCTACGCCACTATGTTCCTGCACACGAAGCTCCGGCCAGGTTAGTTCTACTTCAGATGGGTTTGCTACCTGAACGTTAAATCTCCACACATGTTTGTCGCTAAAGGGTACTATATCCAATGCAAAATTTCCGGGTTTGCTCTCTGGGTGTAAAAATTGAAGTTCCATACCAGACGTTATGCCTGGTGGATTGAGGTCATCGTACTTGTCTTTTTGTAGTGCGGCCGATGGATGCATACCAAAACCTGAGAATGAATTTTCTACCTGGCCTTGTTTAGCTGTAAATAGAATCTTCCATTGATGCGCACCAATAGTTTCAATTGTTATGTCCCTCGTTCTTGCCTGCGGATTGCTTTGGCCTTTGAAGGGGATTGTAATAATTGTTTCAGAGGTGCCGTCCAGATACACAAATCCGCCCTCAAATGAATTGAGTTCATCAGATTTACTATAACTTCCTCTGTATACATAAAGACTATTAAGTTCAGCACTAGAATTAAACGCTTTTACATCTTCCCAATTAATCGGTACAGTATATGGATTGCCGATTAGGTTCCAACCAGGCTTAAGAGACAGTTGGTATAAATTACTTATAAAATTTGGAGGGGCATCCTGGGAAGGGGGTTCAATTTCAATGCCATTGGAAAACGAAGCAGTTTGTTTTCCAATAATAATAAAATAACCACGTCCGCGCTCTATGTTAGTAAAATTTGCGTATTCATTAAAATCTCCTTTGCCATCATTTGTGTCGTACCTGTATATCCTAAATGCTGCTTTGTTCTCTGTTCCCAGATCCGTGAAAATGCGTGCAATACTATTGTTTTGAATAATGTAGGGGACTGAAAAAATCCTGTAATTTTCTGCATTGGATCCAAACGATAAATTGGAAGCAGGGATTCTGGCATCGCTCTCTCGCAAGAATGACTGTAACGTACCTGTTGCCGGAAAACGACTTACATTAGAGGCGTCTCTGATCTCGAAGTAGTATTCCATCCCCATGTTATCGTACCAATTATCTGGGCTGTCTAAATCAGGAACATCAACTCCAAATTCATTATTGGGAAGCATCTCAAGAAACGTATTGCGGTACGCTTCAGGGGTTGCACTAATGGGTTTGTAAAATATTTTGGCAGAGACTACACCAACATTATCACTTGCAATAACGGTTAGTTTTGCTGTGTTATTCTTTATTAACACGAATTGTGTAGTGGGTGAATTAACCAATGGTGCACTATTATCGACTGGAGAATTCCGAAATGTAAAATTGCTTGACGAGTAAAAACCTGAAACCGGACTGCCGCCCAGTATACTCAGTGCACCCACATGTTTTTGCGCGCCCACTTCTGATAATCGTGGCATAACACCGGCACTAACCGCTTGAAATGGAATGTGTACTTGCTGCGCCATTGCTATACCATTAAGCAGTATACAATACAGTGTAATTATCTTTTTCATGCAGACACCATTATTTACTTGCTTTACTTGCAGTAACTTCGGTGGGGGAGGAAGAACGGAGTATCAGCCCCTTTAACTTCTCAATTTCATTTTGTAGTTCTGTGATTTGCTTCTGTTGCTCTTTTACAGCATTTACGAGCACGTAGCTAAGTGCAGAGCTGTTATACACAAGCATCTCTGTTTCATGTTCATCATCATTAGTCAGCTTCCTCATTTCAGTTTTCACCATATAAGGTGCTACAGGCAGAATGTCCTGTGCGATAACTCCGATCTTTTCTTCTCCATTATCCAATGACCCGCCTAAGCCATTATAGAAATATTTTACTGGATTAATTTTTAGTAGTGTGCTGAGTCCATCACTAAAAGATGCAATATTTTTCTTGGTTCGTGCGTCAGAGACGACTGTAAAGTTAGATTGACCGGAATAGGGTGTCCCGTTTAGATAGGTAGTACCTACTACATGTAATTTATAAGATGCTGAAGATATCCCAATCCCAAGATCTCCGGATAAATAATTTCGATCTTCTCCCTGAATGTACAGCCCAAACTCAGAGGCAGCATCACCAGTTGTTTCTCCACGAAACATATAAGTTATACCCATACCATTATTATTTGGAATGGCGTAAAAGCCATAAACATCGCCTGCTTTTCCCAATGGTTTTGTTGGAGCGGAATGAACACCAATAGCCCGCCCACTATTACCATTATGACTTACCACATTATAACTTCCATAGTTGTCGGTGGTATTGGAAAAACCAACTGAAATATTGTTCCAGCTGCCATAGCCAACGCTTGATCCTAATCCTCCATTGTTAACAATTGAATTGAATGTACCTACTAATGGATTCCCTGCACCTGTAACATTTGTGCGCAGACCATACTGCTGTGAAGCCGCTAATCCGTAATTATTACTCACAACTATTCCGCCTGCACTATTATTGGCAGTGGCCACTGTTAATGCGTCAGATGTAGAGGTTGCGCCTATGCCCATTCTTCGTGTAGTATTATCCCAGGTAAGTTCAGAAGGCACCGCAAGCGAAGAGTTAGTCCAGTAGGCTAAGTGATTATTGGCGCCACTTGCTGTTACATTGCTGAAATTAATTCCAGAGCCAATTTTTGATCCACTCAGCATGCCATCAGCAAGGTCTTGTAGGTTGGCATCAAGTACGGTGGAAGGTAAACTTCCCGTAGTAATTTTCGAAGCGTCAATGCCAGTGGCAAGTTTGCTGTTGGTAACAACACCATCCGCAATCTCGGCTGTGGTAACAGCATTGTCTGCTAACTTAGTATTATCAACAGCATCAGCAGCAAGTTTGTTGTTAGTAACAGCATTGTCAAGAAGTTCTGCTGTTCCTACAGCACCATCAGAAAGTTTTGAATTGTCGACAGCATCGATTGCAATTTTAAGATTAGTCACTGAATTATCAGCCAGTTTTAAGCCTGTTACAGATGCATTAATCAGGTTAAGTCCGTTTATTCCATCACCAACCTTTGTTCCAGTTAATTCGCCATCCGACAGATCTCTTAAATGTATGCTTAATCTGTCATCCGGTATTGTTCCGGAAATAAGCCCTCCGGCATCAAGTTGCTGCGCTCTAAAAGCATTAAAGGCATACGGAACGGAAGTGAGCTGAACCCGATTAGGTTGATTGATTTCGTCTACAGTGACGCCTATCCAATATTGTTGCAATCCGAGAGTTGAAGGTAACGGAGCGTTATTCGGTCCGGTACCATCTCCAATAATGACGTTAAAATAGCCCCTTGCTGTCTGGACGCTCAGTGCCCCACGGGTCAATTCTGGAGTTGCATCAGGATTGTTGCTGCTGTAAAAGCTAAAACGTACCTGATGTTCACCATCTCCAACAGGATTTCCGAGAGCATCTAAAACTATACCTTGATACGCTAAAGTACCTGGTATTTGAGCGTACCCATTTATAACGAGTATTGCAGCAATAAGTGTTATGATGTTCTTTTTCATAAAAGACTTTTAATTCGACTGTTCTTGCAAAATGCATGTGTGCAATTAACCGAATTGCAAGAAATATTACTTTTTATAGAAGTTTAGTTTCTTTTGAGTTAACAGATTGATGTGTTGCTACTGTTACACGTATTAATCAATTGAGTGTATACCGACATAATCTCAGATATAAGATAGTTGCTACCCGGTAGAAATACCGAGTAGCAACAGCCGCCTGCCCATAATTCTCAAATTGCTGCACGTGTTAACTTGACTGCATGCCAAAAGTAGGTAGCAGTTTTATATGAATACAATTTTTTAAATAGATTTTTGGTATACAAATTATAATACATTACGGCACAGTGCATTTGAAATCTATTCAGCTACTAATAGGTATATCAGTATAGATGTAAATTGACTTATTTACCCCTATGTAGTCATTCCACTTATTTACTAATTCGTCATGTACACTCTAAATCCACTGTTTCTTATGCTTTCTGATAGTTGCTTCTGCTAAATTTGTATTGTCGGCAAGTAATAATATTTTTAATTCAATACAGACTTGTGTCTTTTATCCTAAAGAATTTATGATGAATGAGCTTTGGCTAAATGTAATCAACCTCGGAGTGGTTAACGATATGCCAATTCGTAAACAACGATCCATTCGCAACCTAAATATTTTGTCGATCTGTTCGTTTCCTTTCCCTTTTATTCTTGCGCTACTTGTAACAAAGGATGACTTTCATGTCATCCCATTTTTTGCCGGAACATTAATGTCTCTAAATTTATTGATGCTGCCTTTTTTTAATTACAGACGGCTCTATTTCCTTGGTAAAATGGTGCACTATATTATTATGCTTTCCGGAATAACATTAAGCACTTACTATTATGGATTTGGCTTTGGTATTGAGCTGACTGTGTTGATTATGTTCTTGGGAGCCTTTACATTTTCAGAAGATTTGCCTGAGGTATTCTTCTTTGCAATTTTATCTGTAGTGGCTTTTATTATATGCATTTTTATTGGATATAATACAAAGCCGATCATGCATTTTGCAGATAAAGAGGCCCTTCATATTACATTTGCTTCATTAACATTTATTATTATTTTCTTTTCTATGCTTATCCTTCGTAGAGAGCAAGATCAATATGAAAAATCAATTGATGAAAAAAATAGATTACTCTCGTTACAAAAGGAAGAACTTCAGGCCCAAAATGAGAGTACGACTCAATTGATAAAACAGGTATCCAGTAAAAATCGGGAGATCACATCCGGTATTGCATACGCAAATAGAATACAGCAAGTTATTTTGCCCTCCCTCGAAACAATTCAACGTGATCTTCCTGGTACAATTTTACTCTTTAAACCGCGCAACGTTGTAAGTGGTGACTTTTACTGGCATTATCGCAAAGCCGATAAAATCTATCTCGCTGTTGCCGATTGCACAGGACATGGAGTCTCTGGTGCACTCTTATCAATGCTAGGTAGCAGCATTTTGTCACAGATTGTACAAAGCACACTTGCTGAGAGTCCTGCCCTAATATTAAAGTACCTGGATATTCAGCTCTCTGATCTGCTTAATAAAGAAAAGACAGAAACCTCTGACGGTATGGAAATTGTGCTGTTTGTTTTGGATAAGCAAAGCAATGTAATAAGACTCTGCTCAGCTAATCGAAAATTTATACTTTTCCGAAATGGATTAATAACTGAATATAGAGGCAGTCGCTATTACATTGGAAAGGGTACATTCAATGAGGTGAACTTTATTGAAGAAAGGATAACCCTGCAAGTGAACGATCAACTCTATTTATATACCGATGGTATAACTGATCAATTTGATAATACGAACAAAAAGAAATTTGGGACAAAGCAATTAAGAACAATGCTGGAGATAACTTCGACACTGCCGATTCACCAACGTCATACTTTCATCGACTCGATGTTACAAGAATGGCAAGGACAGAGCGAACAAACTGATGACATTTTGTTAATGGGAATTCAGTTTTAGGATAGGTGCACAATTAAAGTAGAATGGAAAATATGGATGGTGTGAGATTTCATCAGGTTTTGCAGGATAAAGAAATTGTTTTTTGTTACAAGGGTCTTTTAAACAAAGATTTAAACACAGCACTCCTTGATCAACTCGAAACAAGTCTTAAGAATTTGGAGAATGACTTGCAAACACGGAAACGTGTTTATAATATTCTAATTGAATGTTTACAAAACATTTCACACCATAGCGATAAAGCATATGGTATAGATAAGGACGTCAATAGTATTCTTATTTACTCACATCAAAATTTCTACGCGATCCATACGAATAATATAGTACAAAATACAAATTCGAAGCTATTATTGGCACGGCTTGAGGAAATCAGCTCTCTGAATGGTACGAAACTTAAAGAGGAGTATACCAGAATATTAAAAAATGGGACCCTCTCTGCAAAAGGAACAGCTGGTCTCGGATTCATTGATATAGCAAAGAAATCTAATCAAAAATTTATTTACTCGATAGAGAAAATTAGTGATTCTCATTCCCAATTCCACTTTACAGTATATATACCAAAGAACCTCTGTAAAAAGCCAGTGTAAGACCCTTATAGCTAGTTCTAAGCAAAAGGATATAACTAGAATGACTGTCGCAGTACAGTTAAATACGAAAGGAATAGAAATTGACTTTACTTTCTTTGTAGAAATTAAGCGCTAGAAACGTATCTGCTTTTCTCATCTCCATTGATTTTCATAAAGACATCATTTTCTCGATGCCTTTCCCATTGATCCCTATGGTCATAAATTTTTGCTACTATAGGTAGTCGTACCACTACACTGGTACCCTTTCCAAGAACCGAATTAACATCGATTTCTCCCTTAAGTCTGGAGACGATATCCTTAACTATATATAAACCAATGCCTGAACCCTTAGCATGCTCAGAAGCTCGATAGAACATATCAAAGATTAGATTAAGACGACTACTCTCAATGCCCATTCCATTGTCTTCCACTTTTAAAATGTAATGTTCGGATGTGGCCGAAAAGAAAATTCTTGTAAAACACCTCTTCTGATCTGCGTTTGAGAAGGTGATGGAATTCAGAATAAGTTGCTTTAAAATAATTTGAATTCGCGCGCGATCGGAGATGAAGGGTCTATTTGTGGAGATTTGTAATGAGATATTAACTGGGGTACTTTTGGCTGGGACGTATATATCTGTACTGCTGCAAATTTGATCAACAAGTTCCTGAATGTTTAATTCCTCAAGACAAAGTTCGGACCGTGAATTGTTAGAGTAACTCATGACATTTTTAATGAATCGCTCAAGTGCGCTAGCTCTTTCCTCGATCATTCGCAAATACATTTTCAGTTCTTCGGGGTCACTCACTTTCTCTGCAAGGTGCGTGAGCCCTAAAATTGTACACACAGGAGAACGGATGTCATGCGAGGTATGATAAACAAAATTATCTAGCTCTTCGTTCACTTTAATCAGCTGGCTGTTTTGAATTAAAATTCTTTCCTCTGCTAGTTTTTTATCATTGACGTCTACCATTGAAACAAACAGTATTCGACTACTACCTTCTTCAAAAAGTGCTAAGGTCGCTGTAAGCCAGTGAAAGGTACCTGAACGGCTTTTCATTCGGAACGTGATTGAAGTATTAATAATCCCCTCCTCTGAAATCGATCTTAGCTTACTTAGAAGGAAATCTCGGTCATCTTTATGAACAGTTTCCAAGAGCTCACCAGCATTAGCTGAAGTTGTTTGAATATTGGCGAAATTAAACAAGCTCTCATCAATTACAACATCATTACTGTCTAAATTCAGTTCAAGGAACATGCCACCTGAGGCCTTTGAAATGAGTTCATATTTTTTTGCGCTGTACCTTAGCTGCTCCAATAACTTTGTATTATTACTTTTTTCTTCAGCTACGATAATTTTGGAAAAATGATGCTCTTTGATATGTAAATAGATGATTGTAACACAAGCCAAAAAACAAAATATAAAATTCAGCTGAAATTCAAATAGGGTTATTGATTTTATGATTTGGTCGTATGAATAAAAATTTGATACGTACATGGACGATGCAAAGAATAGAGATAAAGAAAGTCCGGCAAGAGCAATTGCCAGGATTCGATGTTTATATCCAAACAGGATAATACCAGCTACTGCCAGTGTTATGTAATGAAAATACACACTAGTTAAAAAAAGTGTAGCATGCATGGACATAACAATAACCATAGCGTTTAATAACCAAAGAATTCGTACACTTTTAATCTTTCCATTATAATTCAAATAAAAAAGGAGTGATGTGGAGATAATGGCATACATGCACAGCCATGAACCTGCATGATAAACATCTAAAGATTTAAAGAAAAACAATACTATAAAATAGAAAACACCAATTATACAGACGACAGAGTTTATTAGCGATATCCTACGGTCATCACCTAACAATACTTTATACCCTTTGCCAAACAGAACACTTTTTAAAATGACTAAAGCTGTAGATTCAGGACTAATTTTTCTCATAGGAATATGTTGAGTTGTTACTATTTCGGATCCAACTCTTTGCAAGCTCTAGAGTTTCAAACACTTTTATTTCGGGTGTTGCTGGAGAAGGAAATGACAGATAAGTCTCAAGCGCTACTTTCCCGAATGTCGACTGTGGTCTTACCATTGCGAAATGTGTATTTCCAGCATCGCTTGCTTTCGCAGACCACCAGTTGAAAGCCCATTCAAGATCAACTGGTAATATGCCCCCAACTGCGGTACCATCTATGATTACCTGGAGCTTAGGAAATACAGCCTTGTAATAAATAAAACTATCCATTGTGGTGATTACCGATGATCGGTATTTTTTACTATTTGCTGGCACCCCTTGCATTCTCCAAATAACACAAGGCACCTCTACATCTAACAGTACGCTGAAATTTTCTTCCGTAAATATTGTTTTTTCAATTTCAACAGTACTAGTCAAAAATACATCGGGAAATTTCATCAAATAATATTGTTAAGATTAAAACTTCTAAGTACGCATAATGCTCTTGTAAGCCGGAATAATGACAATAGACTTTGGGTGTACAAGTGTATGGAGGGGGATAAGTCAATCTTTGCATCAGTAGACTGTGTACACCTTGGTGTTTGTTTACAAAAAATGCACTGTTTTAATTGATGCGGCAAAAAAGAAATGATTTCATTTGCGTAATAGAATGCAGATTACTTGTCCGGATAATGACAGTTTTTCGCACTTTAAAGGCGCCTTTCAGAGTCTTGTCGAGTCAATGTAATTTTCATTGCCAAACATATAAAACCGTTTTGCAATCATTGGAGAAGATTTTGAGCCCATGACTTTCCATAAAGAATTTAATGCACTATTCGCCATACCATCTTTCTTAAAGCATTTCGATATGGTATTTGGAATTTTTAATGTGAGTCTGATTGTCCTGGCTATCATTGATTATTATAATAATAATTCATCCTTATTCACTATCGGATCTTTAACATTTTTTCTTCTATTCAACGCAATCATTAGCTTGGTTTCCTATAGGTTTAAAAGCAGCGGTAGAGTACCGGAAAAAATCAGGATAATAGGAGGATTAATTGTAGCGCCTCTTGCTTTTCTTCTTCAAGCACCTGTGCTCTCACCCTGGTGGCCGGCATTGTACATTATGACGCTTGGTGGGGTCACTTTCCTCTGCCTTACATACAACAACCAAAAAGTTGCCATTTTTCTAATTCTCTACTATGCAATTGTAGCATTTTTTATAGAGTACATTATTTTTGATTTTACATTTCTTTCAGTTTTTTCCAGGGTGGGACAATATATTGTTGTTAGTATAATGTATTTTTTGGTGCTTACTCAAATTAAAAATTCAGTCTCTATTATGATTGAACTTCAAAAGGCTAAGGAGTCTATTGTTAAGTTGCGTGAAGAGAATGCAAGACTTCGGAGCATCGAATTACAGGAGAAACTTGAAAACAGAGATCGAGAACTGGCTGTTTATTCCCTGAACTTTATTCAAAAAAATCAGTTGATTGAAAACGTAAAAAATGAATTTTATGATCTGAAAGTAAATAAAATTAATAATCAGGTAGGGAAGATTAACGGGATTAGTAAAATGCTTGAGGATGGATTTAAGATTGATAAAGACTGGAATGAGTTTAAAATCCATTATGAAGGAATACACAAAGATTTTTTTAAAAAACTGAAAGAAAACTATCCTGATCTAACATCAACCGATCTGAAGCTTTGTGCTCTGATCAAAGTTAATCTTAATACAAAAGAAATTGCACGCATTTTAGGCGTATTACCTGAAAGTATAAAAACAGCACGTTACCGAATCAGAAAAAAAGTGGGGCTAAAGAATTCCGACAACCTTTTTGATTTTTTGAACAGCATTGAAACTATAAATAAGCAGATTGTATGAACCAATCTTCCAGAGGCATTAGTAACACTCAAGTCTACTTAGATTATAAAAAATCACTCAAAGTAATCGATTTTATCTTCGGTGCTTATAATCTGGCAGCACTTATTCCGTACATCTTTCGTCAAGATTGGTATGCATTTTTTTATATTTTCTCATTCTTTCTCTTCAATATTTTAATTAGTTTACTAGGCAACAAGTGGGAAGATTTTTTATCAGCAAGTCAACACAAGGCCAGGCAAGTTGAATTAGTACGTCACATTGGAGGCGCATCGTTGGCATTGCTTATTTATATAAATACCGGATGGTGGCAAGGATTATTGATCTTAACACTGGGGGGGACATTGCAACTGGGAATACTTTTTAGAAAACCACATATGGGTAGATGGCTTGTTTTGATTTACAGTGTCATATTTGCAGTGGCCTCTATATATGTTAATGCCGAAGCGGTAAAGTGGCCTACTACAATTTTCTTATCCTTTTTAATGGTAGGTTTTACATTTGTGGAAATTCACAACTATCTAGGTAAAACCATTTTTGAGATACAACAAAATAGTGACATTATTAGCGACACCAATCAAAAGTTAAGGAGAATCAATGAAGAAATGGAAAAGATTGTGCATATAGTAGCGCATGAAATAAGAGGGCCACTGTCAAGAATAATTGGGCTTAGTCATATCATTGGCTATGCCAGAAATGAGTTTGAAAAGGAAGAGATTATTAGTAAGATCACGAAATCAGCACACCAAGGCCTGGAGATGGCAGATGATATCCTAACGATAAATTCGGACCAGTTAATACTTCCGGCAGTAGAGAAAGTAGAGATAGTAGATATGATAAAGAATGAAGTTTTGGTGGACTTTCAAGAGCATATTGCGTTTAAGGAGTTGACAATACACCTGAAGTATGCTGATAGAGTTGAATGTGTAATTTCAAAAAATTATTTAAGAAGAATTTTAGATAATTTAATTTCTAATGCTATGAAATATTCGCCACTCAAGAGCGAAATCAATATTACAGTTCTAAGAGAGAGAAGCACTGTATCTATTTCAATAATGGACAATGGCAAAGGGTTCAATGATGACGATAAAAAAATGATCTTTAAAAAATTTCGTAAGCTAAGCGCACGCCCAACAGCCGGTGAATCTTCCAGTGGATTGGGCCTGTACATAGTTAAGGAATTGGTTACAAAGTTATCAGGAATTATAACATTAGAGAGCGAAGAAGATAAGGGCAGCACATTTACAGTTACCTTCCCTATTAGTGGAAAAATCGATGTGTAAATTTCGCTCTACAAATTACCTACAAGTGGATCTGTTTATTTGTTTTTGGTACTACTAAATTTAATTTAGGACTAGCAAAACGAATTTCTCTGAATATTTAATTCCCACCTTTTATTTTATGCATCGTTGATACAAAATATTAAGCATTTAATGCCAACACGAGAAGGTGGTAGAGAATTGGTTATGCAACATATTTAAGGAAGTGCTGTAATGCCCAAATGACTTCAATTTCGGAAGGTGGCAGATTGCTCCTCTGCGCCTGAGGTTAAGGTGTATAAACCTATAAGTTGATAGGGTATACTTAGGAGGTTTACGTGTAACATTAGCCCCTGTTCTTATAAGAATCAAGAAGTGAAATGTTATTTACGGAAAAATGGAGACTTTTTAATAGAATTTTCACCTCTGCGCATTGGGATGCTATGCTTTTAGTTAGGTAAGATGGTGCGAACAAGCAGCTTGCAAATAAACTGAACACGAACTATGTTAAGCATATGGACATAAAGTGACTCTCCTGGAAGACTCCAGAATATTGCCGAAAGTTGAGATTGGACTTTAAGACTGCAAATGCCTAGGTAAAAAAAGCAGCGTCTGAGGTTCTTAAAAAAGTTAAGTCTCAGCGACTTTGATAAAATTAAATTTTATTTTTGAAAGTGATTCAAAATCTTCACCCGTTTCCTTCATGTCCACATCTTCCGTTTGGTAGAACCAATTAATAGTAACAATATTTTTATCAGATTTAAGCCTTGCTATTAATTTTATCAAATCTAGTATACACTTCGATGAACTAGAATTAAAGTAATCTAATTGTAAGTTTAAAGTAGTTTCAGGCCTATACTCAGTAGTATACTCCTTTACCCATCGTAACACAGGTCGATAAAAATCGTGTGCATTTTCAGATGTTGAGCGTCCAGAAATTTCGAAACGACAGGTGTCGGAATCCAGGATAATTGAAGGGGTAAATTGTGTCGGTTTAATTACCAATTTTTCCATGACTATTTCTTTTTATTCTTTTCAATCGTTAGCTCGAAAATAAAATTAGAGTATAATGCATTTAATTCTTGAAATTGATAACTAAGCTTATTGTTTGATTTTCTGGCCATATCAATAAAACCCAACCCTGCTGTCCCTTTGTTTGTGTACTGGCCTGATTGAAGTTGGTTCATATAGTGCTCGTATAATTCACCACTACCCATGCTATTAATTTTGTCCAATACATTTTTCAAAAAGTTTATTTTTTTATTAGAGATAATGTTACAGGTTTGTATGAAGTAATGACTAATACCATTTTCTATTAACAGTCTGACGTATTTGCCATTATGTGAATTCTCGCTGTTAACTTCGGCATGATGAGTTAGGTTTAACAAACATTCAGTTATGAGGTGCGTAACTCGTTTGCGAGTAAGTAAATCGCTTTCTATTCCGTTCATCTGGTTATGGACTGCCAAGGTTAATCCGCGACTTAATTCAGAATTAATTTCACCCTCGTACCGTATAACTGTATTTATATCTGTTTCTTTCATAATATCAGAGGTTATTATGGAGATTTGTTAATCGTTTATAACGGTATCCAAAAATAAGAACATCATCTGTTTGATGAGTATGACCTTTCCAACGTTCGAACTCAGACTTAACTAACTCCATTTGATCTTTCATATCCACATAAAATATTTCTGGTAAAAAACTCTTCAATCGACTAATGCTGTATTTTCGTTTATCAGTCACGTCAAATTGATCACTAAAACCATCTGTAAATAAGTAAATCGTATCTCCATCCTCAAGCTTAATTTCAGTATCCATAAATTGTTCATCAGCAAAATAGGTGCGCCCAACATAGGCACGAGTTCCTTTATACTCTGTAAGCTGGCAGTCTCTAAGAAAATACACTGGCCTCCCTGCCGAGGCAAATGTGAGCATACCTGTTTGCTGGTCCAATGAACATAAAGTAATGTCCATTCCCTCACGTGCATTTTCATCTGTTAAATCAGGCTCAAGTTGATTATTCAACCGTGAATCTAATTCGTTGAGAATTTCCGCTGGCTTTTCAAAGCGAGGTTCACGCACAATTTGATGCAAAATATTAGTCCCCATTAATGACATGAAGGCTCCCGGAACCCCATGGCCAGTACAGTCAGCTACGGCAAAATAGTGGATATTGCGTTGCTTTTCATACCAATAAAAATCACCACTCACAATATCCTTGGGCATAAAATAAACAAAGCAATCTCCTAACTCCTTCCGAAGCTTTGAAAGACTAGGCAGGGTGGAGAGTTGAATTCGCTTAGCATAATTTAGACTTTCAGTAACCATGAAGTTCTTTAAGCCTAATTTCTCATTCTTTTCCCGAATGGCCAAGTGCAGCTTACTTAAGTTTTCATGTTGTTGGGTAAGCTCTATTTTTTGTTGTTCAAGTGTTGCATTCTTTTCTTGTATGGCATTTTCATACGCCTCACTTTGCGATTTCAACAAGCTAAGACTGGTATAGGAAAAAACAAGAATACTTACACCAAATAGCAAGTGAAGTGCAAAATTGCCAAAGTTGAATTCTCCATATGTATAATTGAATATAACAATGCAACTAATAATTCCAAGCAAACCCAGAATTGAGTATGATAATATCTCACCGTGGTCGGTGGAAAATGTGAAAGCGCCTACGAGCATGTAAAATACGGCATACTCAATACCAATGCCCGGACCAGCCAGATAAGAATCGACAATAATATTTACAAAAATGGTCAAATTAAACAGAAGCGTTCCGATTTTTGATAACCTCAAATGATTCAGCAGCGGAAGGAGTCCTATGATAAATGTTGATACTAAACCAATTAATATTATTCTTTGATCACAATTTCGAAGATACCATATTGAAGCAGATAAAGTAACAGGCAGCAAAGCACCTAGAAAACCAACTAGATTAAGTGCACGTACACTCCGCCTTTTTCCAAAAGGCATGTTGTCATCCACACCTATATTTAGGCACTGATTACATATTCTTTTTATGCCTTTTTGTATTGACTCCATAGTTTATCGGATTCATACCAATCTTGAGGTGCATTTTTAGGCAGGATAATTATAAATTCTGTACCAACGCCCAAATCACTCTCAACTCTAATTTCACCTTGTAGTTTTTCAATAAGAGACTTTACGATAGCAAGTCCTAAGCCGGTAGAACTCTCACCTCCAGTAGGTTTAGCTGTGAGCCGTTGAAATTTTTTAAACATTTTTTTCTGATCTTCACTACTAATCCCCGGGCCTTCGTCTTGAATACCAATACAAACTTTCTCGTCTATTTGCGCAGCACGAATAAAAATACTGGAGGACGGGGGTGAAAACTTCACAGCATTTGAGAGAATATTTTCCAATATTCTTTTTAATGCCGATACATTAGAAGTCAATTCAAGATTGTCATCAACTGCATTTATGATTCTAATATTTTTCTTAGTTGTAAAATCTGCAGCAGGCTGAATAATTTCTTCGTTTAACAATTTTCGTAAAACAATTAGGGTCGGTTCTGCAGTTACCTTATCGTAATCAAGTCGATTGACGTCAAGAATATCCTTTATGAGAGAAAGCCCCTCATTGCTAACATCCATTATTTTATTCAAGATAATAGTGTCACCATCTGGCATAGGCCGGGTCTTCATCAAGCCAGCTAGTCCTTTAGCACGATTTAAGGGTGCCCGTAAGTCATGTGCCACAATACTCATGAGTCCATCCTTCTCTCTGTTTATTTCCTCCAATTTATCATTTTGTTTTTCTAAAAAATTATTTTTAAACTGTAATAAATCAGCCTGTGACGAGATCTCTTCGTGTTGCGATATTATTTCTTCATTTTGAATCTGTATTTCCTGGTTCTGTTCTGTTAGCAATATATTCTTTTTCCTTATTAATAAATGAGATCGGTATTGAAGAATAAATATAACAAAGGCTAGAGTAGCAACAGCGATTGCTAGTATAAGCTGAAGCTGCCTGTTTTTAGCTTGAGTCTGCCGAACAATCAATTCTGCCTTTAGACTTGCATTTTCTTTCTCCTTTTGAGCAGCCAGGTAACGAGTCTCAATGTCTTCAACTGATGTTTTATTCCGGATGTGATTTATACTATCTGAATACATCAGACTCTTGTGATAATAATAGGCTGATTTCTTATATTGCCCTATTTTCATATATAATTTTGCAAGTAAAATTTCACTTGAATGATAATAGGAGGGATCAATTCCTGCAGGAGCTCTGTTAATTACACTTAGAAGATAATGTTCAGCCTTTCCAAAGTCATTATCTAAATAAACTTCACCAAGCTTCTCAAATATAAACCCCTCCAATGCATCCCACGATTCTCCCTGATGTGCTTTCAAATTTTTTTCGGCTGTATGTAAGTAGTACAGGGCACTGTCTCTATTATCGGACGCATGAAAAGCATAGCCGATCCAAAAATGACTGAGAATCATAGAGTACCAGGACCTTGTTTTTTTTGATAATACTAATGCTTCTTTAGCAATTTTAAGTGCCTTATCAAAATTCTTTTTCTGGATATAGTTATGGGCCAAACTGGTTTTTACCTGAATAATATTAATTGAATTATTTTGTGTTTGATACTGCTCAAGCGCCTTTAAATAATATTCTTCGGCTCTTCGATAATTTTCCTTTTCACTATATACGCTTCCTATAATTTCGTAGGGAAAACCATACATACTATGGGTGTGAATGCCTTTTCCTTCCATTGCCTCGTTGGCCATAAAGGCATACTCAAGCGCGGATTGCAATTTGTATTCGATTTTACAGATTACCGAAAGGTGAGTAAGGCAATCAACATAACGATTTACTTTTTTAAGACGGATATATATTTCAGAGGCACGGAGAAAAAAAAACTTGGCAGAATCGCTATTAGGACGGACAAATCTCGCAAAATATCCCGAGGTATAATGAGAATCAGCCAGTCCAAGTGAGTCGCCTAATTTTAGTGCCAATAAGCTGGCTTCATGAGCATATTTTATTCCATCAGGCACTCCATTTTGACCAAGTAAGCTCGCGGTTTTATTAAGAATTCTGACCCTTAGGGTATCTGCTTTTAGATTCGTATTAAGGCTTGTGATCAGACTATCTGTGTTTATGTGCCTTTGAGCAGAAAGGAGAGAAGCGAACCCTGAAATAAAAATTACAGTAGTAAGAAATCTTCTTATTGCTGGTGCCAGTAACACTTTTGATGACAATTAAATTTGTGATAATAAGAGTATAAAAATGGCGGATTGGAATGTCCTAAATTGTAAGAAAGATGACATTTACTAACCTGGATCTGCATAGCGGCTTGCAGGCGTAGTTACTGAAGAAAATGCACTCAAATTACTTATTATCAATTAGTTACAATATTACAGACAATAAACTGCACTACGAATTATTATATATTTCTATTTTTGTATTTCGTAAAGGTTGAGCTGCGTCCGAGCAGATGTAGCGCATTGCCTCGGCAATGTCATCTGGTTTTACCCATTGTGAAAAGTCAGCAGATGGGTTTGTGTTTCTGTTAAGCTCGGTGTCAATTACTCCTGGAACTATGACTGATGCGGTCACATTCATACCTTCACCCTCTGCATTTATATAATCAGCTAACTTAAAGATCAGAGATTTTGATAATGCGTAGGCAACCGCATCCTTGCCTTCCTTTGGATTTAATGCAGGACGTGCACCAATGAGAATGATTCGCCCTCCGGAAGCCTGTTGCTTCATCCTTTCAAACAAAGTTCTTGCTACAAAATAGCTCGTTTCAAAGTTGAGGGTTATCATTTTCTGTAATACTGTTCTATCCGTTTGTTGAATAGAGCCTTTAGCATAGCCACCTACGAGCAAAATTGCGACAGCGATATTTCCATATTCGTCCAATATTCTTTGCATAACATCGCTAACCGAAGTCTCGTTGGTAAGATCTACCTCACGTATATCAACAGAGCCACTTGTTGAGTAACCTAATGCCTTGCCTGGAGAGACGGTAGCAATAACGCGATATCCTGACGCAATAAACTTTTCAACAGTGGCTTTTCCCAGATTTCCTGATGCACCGGTAATTAGAACATTTTTCATTTAATAAATAGATTAGTATGTTGTACAGAGTGTCATTCCTTTTTCAAAAGCAAGGAGTTGTTTTTTTGCAGATGCCGCCCTGCTTAATGCTTTGATCGCAGTCGTTTGCACTGTAGCAATTTTTAGATCCCCCAATTGAATTACCTGACCTGTTAATGTAATTCGATCTCCGACAAGATCAAGTATCTCCTGATTAATTGGCGCAAACTGTTCATTCATTAAAACTAAATAGTCATTTTCAAGTGTATGAAAAACAGGAGGGATGCCACCCGAAATACAACGAATGGCACACGATCGATGAGGCTTACCCTCACCCGGTTTCATAACTCCGAAATAACATTTCGGATCTATAACCTCTCCTGTGAAAGAAATCTCTCCATAGTCCATTTGTCCCTGCTGTGTTGCAATATTCGTATCGGTAACAATAATTTTTGCAGCGTCTGCTTCCGTTACTTGCAGCAATGTTTTTCCTTCGCCATAAATAAGGGAACCTTTAATTTTTATTTTTTGCCCTTCAATTTTCCCTGAAGTTAACTGTGGAATGTCCTGTACTCCTGCTTTTCCATAACCGACAAGGAGAATGGATTGGTAGATCGGACTGTTGTTCGCATCAGTTCCGAGATCTACCAAAAGGTAAGGCAAAGGTTTTAGAAAGATGTATCCTTCCAAATCAGTGTTAACTCCATATTCAAAAGCAGAGGATGCAAACTTCTGTTGTGTCATGCTCAAAATGAGTGCAATACCTACTACGATGATCCCTAGAACTAAGATTGAATAGCTAATGATTTTTCCCGTGCGAGGGGGAGCATGCGGAATATAACCTATGTAGAACTCATCACATTCTTCTTTATACTCTTTCATACATTAAACCATTTCAGCTGGTAATTTTATAGTTCTGCCATGAGTACCTTCAGCATTCGGTCTGGGGTCAATCCAAATATCATTTCCAATTAGCTGAAGGTTGAATGTAGCTACTTTCTCCTTAAAGGGAGGTGGAGAGCACCCATTCTCAGGAAGATATTGATATCCATGCCAGGGACATGTAATACAACCATCAATAATGCGTCCCTCACCTAAGGGCCCGTTTTGATGTTTGCATACATTGGAAACTGCAGAAATTTTTCCATCGTACTTAAATATAGCAACACGCTCCTTACCAACTGTAACAATTTTCGCCCTGTTATTTTTTATATTTCGAACCGAACCAACTTTAACCATATTGAGCAACAGATCAACAGATGCAGACTCATCTTTTTTATGCTCTTGTCTGCCAGCATGAACATGGAGTAAGATAAGGGCAGTCATTCCTAAACCAAGGAGGGAGACGAACACTGGGGAAGTTTCGTATTGAATAATGCCCAATACAACATGTAACACTATTAGCGTGTATGCCACATACACGAGCATATGCAATGTTTTCCATACTTGGGCTCCGAGGTTGTGCAACCAGAAATCATGACTGGTAATGGCCATCAGAAAAAATATGACTAATGCAAAAAAGCCAAAAATCTCAAAAGGGAATTTCGCAAGAGAATTGATGTGAGTATTGGAAGTAAAAACGGATACCAAGGGATTCAAATTCCCCAATGCGTGAAACTGGATAATAGAAAAAATACCATGAACAGCACTTAAGCTGAACATGGTTACGCCAAGGTGCCTTCGGTTATAAAGTAAAGGTAGAAAAACTGGCTTTATTCTTGCAAGTGGACCAATAGCGAGAATAACATGCAGCATTAATAAAGCAAGTGTCGAGGTGCTACGGATAATCAATGTTTCTTGCGTTACATCTGAATTAACGTACCAGGTAACAACTGAAAATATTATCAGGTATAACGCAACAAAGGCTACGATCACCTTATCGTAGCGTTTCTTTTGCCTGTTCCAAAGCACGGGTTGATACGATGCACTCATAATTGCTTGAGGGGATAAGTGATTATGTTTTTTCTGTGAACAACGTCACGCAAAATTATGTGGGTTGACTTTCTACTCACAACAAAAGTGTAGCGGCCACGTGTATGCACATCACCCAGCAGAGTTGCAATGCCATTATATTCACTAAATGCAAGACATGATGGTGCAGCAGGCGGATTAGTAACTTGAAGAAGAATAGTGAATGTAGTGTCTGAATGAATTGAGTATGAGAATTCAATATCATTTAATGATGGTGTCGTTTTGCGTTCCCCCGGACGTACCAGAATAGCCGATACAAGAATGACTGGAAGAATTACAGCGAGGCTGCGCCACAACCAGAAATGATATTTGCGCAGAGGCTTAATCATGATGATCGTTCTTTAATGATGAGATGTAGCGCCTTAGCAAAACAGGCCAAAAGATAACACACCCTGGTGCAATGGTTAGACGAAACTTCCATGTAGTATCTACAGCTGCCTCATCAACACGATGAATTAGCCTGATCAGAAAAATCACTGTAAAGAGTAATCCTATTATGCAATAAAGAATAAGCACATGCAGAATAATCATGTTGTTACCGTTGTTTTAAGGGCCAAATCTCCAAAACTATTACGAAATGCTTGGTCGATATTATGACCAATGGGCGATAACAATCGATTTCGCTCATAACTTATCTTGCAACCTCAAACGCTTTATAATCCAATGTATGCTCCAGATCAGTAACAACATTCATATAGTTGATATAAGCATCGTATGGAGAATTGTAATGACTAAAATATTTGTGCACATCGCCATCATTCCAATACTTTGTACACATATAATAAAAATGGTCAGAAGTTGTAAGCTTGGCCCAAGTATCAAGTAAAGACTGATCGCGAGTTTCTTTCACAACTTGTTCGAGCCCAAAAATCCGTTCCATAGCATCGTGTTGTAAATCATTACCAAGCCACGCTGATAAATCACGTTCCTGATCTGCCCAGGAACTGAGTGCGTGAACATCATAGTCACCCCGGGCATCATAATCATTAATTGTTTCAGAAGGTGTCTTGAAACTGAAGTCTCCATGCTTTAGCAATTCATCGGGAAGATGTTCCAGGAAATTAAAGATTCCGGTCTCCGGCCATTGATGTTCTCCAAAGGTTTCATAGTCCATGAACAGATTAATAGTTTCACCATTACCCGCTACCTGATGTAACCAGTTAGCAAACTTGGGTGCTGTTAATGGCCACTCACTCCATGCATGGTTAGAGAAACGAAAAGCAATATCGTCTGAAAGCTTATAATTTTTCAACAGACATTTTATTCTGTAGTCATTCGGTGGATTATAAATGAAATTCGCACTGCGGTAACCAAGAGCATAGTCAAGGCCTTCGCATATGATACCTTTGTATCCTTTATCTGCAATAAAGCTAGCTATTTCATTATTATAGATAAGCTCTGTGTTTCTGAACACACGAGGTGTTTGCTTAAAAAGATGAATTATTTTTTGTTTATGTGCTTCCACTTGCCTCTCAAATTCATTTTTTGAGTATAGATAACTCAGGGAATGATGATAGGTTTCTGATAAGAACTCTACACACCCTGTATCAGCGAGTGCCTGAAAGGAACGAAGTACATCAGGTTGGTATTTTTCAAACTGCTCAAGAGCCACTCCACTAATCGAATACGCTACCTTAAAATTTCCTTTAAATTTTTCAATTAAGTTAAGTATAATATGATTGGCCGGTAAGTAACACTTTCTGGCAACCCGATCTAATATATACTGGTTAGTCTTTTCATCTTCATAAAAATGATCGTGACCAATTTTAAAACAATCATATGGTTTAAGCCGAAAAGGCTGATGAACCTGGAAATAAAAGCAAACTGATGGCATCTGATTAGGGAAATTAGTTTAAGATGTTAATAATAGCTGATAGGCGTTCCATATTTTGTCTACGGCATAATCCCAGGTATGCTTATCAGCAACTTCTTTGCCCTGGCTGGAAAGCTCACGGCTCAGTCTGCCGTATTTCAACAAAGCGAATATGTAATTGGCATATTTATCGGTATCCCAGTAGTCCGCGTTCAATGAGGCTTTCAATACTTCTGCTGCACCTGATTGTGATGAGAGAACACTTGGCACTTGGTGCTGGGCTGCCTCTAGTGCCGTAAGACCGAAGGGTTCTGATACAGATGGCATAAAGTACACATCAGCCATGGATAAGAGATCGTTTACTTTACTCTTTGACATAAAGCCTGTGAATAAGAATTTACGTCCTAACCTTTTCGCTGCCGTTTTTTCGAGAGCGTGTATCAGTTGATCTCCTGTTCCAGCGACCACAAATTTTACAGCTGGATAAACTTTCAGCACTTTTTCAGCAGTATCAATTAAAAAATCGGGTCCTTTCTGGTGTGTAATCCGCCCCAGAAAAACAACAATCTTGTCGCGAACTTTGTGTGCCTGCTTCTGCGGAGTGGCTCGCTCTATTCCATTATGTACTACAATAATTTTATCAGCGTTGATGTGATAGTGTTCTATAATCTGATTCTTTGTAAACTCACTCACAGCAAATATTAAATCAGCATATTGCATGGACTGATGTTCAAGATTATAGATTTCGTTGCGTGCTGTTATGCCTGCACGATCTGTTTCAAGCGCATGAACGTGCAGCACCAGAGGTTTTCCGGTTTTCTTTTTTACGTTGACGGCTGCTGGAAATGTTACCCAATCGTGCGCATGAATGATATCGAAATGTCCACCAATAGTCATCTTCTCTACCAGTGCAGCAAACAAACCTACCTTTTGCATAATTGAAGATCCGTATACTTCGTTTCCATTAAACAGGGTATGGATGTGTTCAATGTAATCTGCCGTTGTCAGACCTTCATTTCGTTCAAAGCGTTGGATTTCATCAATTCTTTGGTTTGATTCGTGGTAAGGACTTAAAGCTATCGGAATACGGTGCACTTCTTTAAGTACAGTAGAGAAATCAAACAGCGATTTCTCAACTTCAAGCTCGCGAAGTGTTTCCCTATTAAGCCCTACAATGTTTACGTTTTCAAAACCTGTAACACCTATGCTATTTGGAATGATCAATTGTACGTTAGCTTTTCTGCTTAACGACTTAACAATGCCATAAGTTGCGACCCCTAGTCCACCGCTAAACAATGGCGGAAATTCCCAACCAAGCATCAATATTCTCAACATGAAATCGTTTATAAATACAATTCAAAGAAACTTAATGTTGCAGAAAATAGAAGTAAGCAAAGTGACTATTCAGAACGTATTTTGTTAATTGTAATAGCTAATAGAGACCTTTGCAATTGTCAACTATATCTCCATCAGAATGGGTGAACTCAACTAACTTTAGTTAATAAATAATAAAGAACTTAGCAAGGCAAAGATAGGTTGATCAGCGCTGATAGTAGAAGCGTAAACGCATGTCACAGTTAGATTGGCGCCTTAGTAAAAAATGTGTTGGTATAAGGTCTTAAATGATGTACTGCGTTACTTACTGGAAATTTTCAGCCAATTATTATCAGCTTTTCGTATATAGCCGGCTTTATCTTTATTCCAATCACGCTGTATATCCAGGTCATAATTTAAGTAGAGCTTATTATTGAAAATAGTCCAGGCTTCCGGTTCAATTTTTACCTTATTGTTATTGGCGACACCGTAAGCACAAAAGCCTCCATATTGAGGTGCGTACTTTTCAGGATTAGCTATAAACTTGTCTAAGTGATCTTGCGAACTGAAAAACCAAGTTGCACCGTTCCATGCATAAGTAAACTGTCTATTACCTTTTACGGGTTTGTGCATAGTGAAATAAGCAACAGGATCGTATCCTTTTATCGCTCCGTCAGCAGTTTTATAAACCTTATTTTGGGCCATCGTTAAAAGGGAAAAAAATATACCGATCAGAAGTAATGTTGTTTTTCTCATACTGTTTATAATTTTACCTGACAAAAGTGATACATAGCACGATATCGAAATGTCAGATTTATGTCCAATTAGGTTTCTGTTTGCCGACCGACATGATGATTGTATGTGAAAATATCCCTTCGCTGATAGTGTCCGCTTGTATCAAGAGTCATTCGCTCTTTGATAAGCACATCGGTATTAAGATCACATATTATAATTTCCTCTTTGTTAAAGAGTGGCTCTGTAATGTATTTACCGTTTGGCCCGATAACACAGCTACCGCCACTCAATACCCATTGCTCCGGGTCTTGTTTCAGATAATCAGGTAGTAGGAGAGAGGGTGGAAAATCTTTAGCCTGAAGCATTTGCCCAACGGCCAACACAAAACACCGACCTTCAAAGGCATAGTGCCTACTTGCCACTTGGTGCATTTCACTTACGGTAGGCCACAAGGCAATATGAAAATATTCACCTTGATCGTGTAAGACTTGGCGAGTAAGTGGCATCCAATGTTCCCAACATATAGAGGTTGTTATTCTTCCAAATGAAGTATCGACAGCCTTTAATCCATGCCCGTCACCAAGACCGTAAAGAAGCTTTTCATTGAAGGTTGGCATTAATTTTCGATGGTGGTTTCTCAGCACACCATTTTCATCAATCAGCAACACACTATTATAGATCGTTCCATTTCCAGGTCCACTGTCAACCCTTTCATTAATGCCTATACAACACACTACTTTATATTTTTTCACAAGCATAAGCAGACGGCTAAATTCTATTCCTGTTACGGACAGACTATTATTATACAGTCTCGCGTATACCTGCTTCATCGGTTCATAATCCCACTTTGCAACATCCGGACAATGATCCAGCCAAGCAGGATATCCCGATAGCCATGTCTCGCCAAGGGCAAGTATGTGAACTCCCTTTTTTGAAGCTTCACTGAGAATTGCTTCAAACTTTTCAAGACTTTTATCTAACTGAAGATGGACAGAACTAATTTGTGCGATAGCTATTCGTACCAATTCCATATTTTCTAAACTGTTCTAATATCAGAAAATAAGAAGAACCCAATTGTCGTATAGATTACAAGTAAGCTTTTGATTGACTCAATCTGAATTAATTTTATAAAGCTGATAGCCATCCAACTACTATTTAGTTACTTATTTGCCCTGATCACGGACAAGTGAGAGAACCAAAAAACTCGCGTGTGAATCTAAGGACTTGAAAAATAGGGTAATAAGTAATGCCTTACTGTTGTAATTTTTGATACATACTTTTATGTTCAATATTATTGTTAAGCATACCGAATTTATTTTTTTCTAAGATGCTTGGGGTAGCTTTTGGATAGATGTGCTGATGATTTTTTCTCGTTACCTGCATATGTGGGACACGGCTCTAGGAATTTGCATGAAGAAATGATGAGAGACATAAGCAAAATTATTGCCAACGAGGGCCTAGTAATTTTTTTCATAGGGAGTTAATCGGTGAGTTTATTATTTGTTAAATTAATGACAGGCAGTATTAAATAGCTGATTTGGATTCGAACAGTTGAGATTTTCTAAATGTGATGTAATCTCTCAAACCTGATCTCATTGAGCTTTGTAAGTTTCTTATTGAATAAGGAAACATCCATAGTATATGACCCTTTATTCCGTACAATTCAACAAATAGTTTTCTAACACTAAAATCAATTTCTTGTCTATAAATTTTTCCATCCCGAAATAGTACTTTCATTTCTCCCTTGACATTTAGTGTTTTTTTTGAGGATCTTGTTTGCATTATGGCATGCCAAGCAATGGTAGCGCCAAAGACGCTCAACTCCATTACGGTCGGTTCTATTTTTATGTTAGTAAATTTTACCGATAGCCATGCAAAATAATATCGAGCATTATCACCATTGATATAGCCAAGCAAAGGATCCTCCACAAGTGAATTTTCTTCATACAGATCAATCAGACTTTGAGTATTACCTTCCTGAAGTGACTTAAAGAAATCACTAATTAACCTTTCTTCATTTTTCATAGGTGCTAATTATTTCTTAATGAGTTTTAATGAGTATACCGATTGAGAAGTCAGAACATTTAGAATATATAGGCCAGGTACCATGCCCTGTAGATTTTGGTTTAACGCTTCAGAGAGCTGTTGTGCTGTGCCCTGAAATGTGCCCAGCAATTGACTATTGGCGGTAAATAGATGCAGAGTCATTGACAAGTCAGAAGCACCACCAACCCATTGTAATTCAACTGACTCGGAGAATGGATTAGGCCAGACAACAAGCCCTCGCTCCTGTAAAGATTCCGATTGTACAAGTCTTATATTGCTATAGGAAAATGCCCCATCGGTATCATACTGCTTCAGGCGGTAATAGTTTCGTTCTCCTAAATTCGAGTCCCTGAATGCATATGCGCTGCGTTCTGAGGTGGTTCCCTTTCCTTTGAGAAAACCGATCCTAATAAAATCTTCTCCATTAAAACTCCTTTCAATCGCAAAACCATCATTATTTAATTCCGTGGCTGTTTCCCAGGAAAGTAAAGCAGTGTTTGAATTTTCAAGAACGGCATTGAAATTTATCAATTCGATTGGTAATACTTCAGTCGCTTCTTCACCTCCTACAGTCCAATCGGAAAACGAATTGACTCCTGTAAGGATTACAGAATTCGTAGTTGCGTTTCTGCTACTTATCCCAGCGTTTTCCCATCCTTGCCTGCCAGCACCATGTAACCTATGATATAGACTAAAGTCTCCTTCAGATATGAGAATAGGTGAGGTTGGTATATTTTCATCTGCGTAGCGGATTTCCAATGTAGTATTGGTTGGATTAGGTGCACTTAAAACACTGTAAACCCTGCGTATACTTTTTTGATCTGCGCTGTAATGGTATCGGGTAATCGTAGCATCATAGCCAGCCGGCTCAGCTTCGCTCAGATAAAGACCTAATCCGGCTATATTGGTAGCTGTTCCATTAACATGACGAGAAGATGCAGAAACAGTTCCTCCAATAGTACCGGTAACACACGGCCCTGCTGCTCCAGGCACACAACCACTAACTATATAATCGAAGCTTGCACTGTTGTCTTTAATAATATGGCCGTTTATGAGATCTTCATTGACGCTCCCTGATATTCCTAAACTTAAATTTCTGCTGTTTAGGTTTATATCTCCTGAGATACAGCTTACGGTTCCTGGGATTGATAAATCACTTGTCAGACTGACTTCACTTGAGCTAACTGATTTTACTACTCGAAGATGTGTGTTAGAATTTAATGTAATAGTCCCAGCACCACCAAACGTGGTTGAACTTGCTCCTCCTAAGGTTAGTTGTGTATTAGCTGTAGTAGGCAAGTACTCAAAGGAGGCAGTATTTCTTACATCCAAATTGCCATTAATGGTAATTGGAAGATCGTTGGATATTCGAAATATTCCTTGCTTAATTACCAAATCATTAAGGAAGGAGCCCCCAGTTCCAGCGGTATTTATATCTAAGGTTCCAGAAAAGTCGAACTCAAAGGTTCCGTATGTACGGTTATTAATTTCAGGAATTGCGGCTTGTTGATGACTGTAGGTACTTCCGCTTTCGAAACTCACTTTACTATTAGGTGCTGATAAGGCAAAAGGTGAGCCACCAGAAAGTGAAAAGAAGGTCGATCCTGAAGCAAAAACGATTAAGTTGTTACCGACATCGGCTCCAAATGGATTTCCTGAAATGCTTTTAGGATAAAAAGCTGCAGAATTTCCAAAGGTTACAGGTAACGTTTTAGCAACGAACCGGTGTGCTGGATTTCCACTTGTTGCATTATCCAGTGTAATTGATCCATTAAGTACACCGCCAACTTGTACCATATGGATCTCCATTGGAGTGTCACTTTCAATATTCAATTCGTGCCCCGATGGAAGTTGCAGATCCGTACCATTGCGTCCTTTAATTGCCAAAACATTTCCGGGTGCACTTGGCACTAAACTAATTTTGGCGTTTGACGATAATACAATCGCACCAACTGTGTCTGACGGAACATTAGTTATTGTCTCGGTGCCACCATTGAACAATAGTATATCCCACTTCTTCGGCTGCGTACGACCCGAAAATCCATCTTGTTGCAATAGCCAATTACTAGGATTCTGGAAGTTTCCATCGGCTGCCGCATTGGTCCAGGTATAGGTATAGGAGGCAATTGGTAAAGGAGTACCCGACATATTGAATGTATACGAGTTTCGCCCAGTGCTCGCTTCCTCGTTTGTAGCTATTGTAAGGGTAACGGCCTTTGGGCCTGGTGACAAAGGCCGGAACCGAACAATGAATGTTCGGCTTACTTGTGGGTTAAACGTATTGCCAGCACCGTTTAAGCTACCCTGACTTATGTAATAGCTTGTTGCACCTGTACCAGACATGGTAATTCTTGGAGTTGAGTTTAATGTCAATTGAGCATTACCCAGGTTCTCAATTGTAAAGGTCGCCTGGCTTACGCCATCATATGGTAAACTAGCAGCATCGTTTGCCACCCCTCCAGCACTTATTGTATAGGAGCCCGTGCCATCTGCAATGTTTGTGCAGGCCGAGCGAATGACTATGTAGGGGAGTGGTACAAAAATTTGGGCACGTTGATTTCCCCGATCAGCTACAATCATTCTGTAAGTTGTCGGATCCATGCCAATGCCAACCGGATTATTAAATTGTGCACCAGCCTGACCGCTGGTTCCAAAACCAAATGCAGTATTGTGTATCCAATGTGCTCTCCAGTTGGTAGCCCAGTCTGTTCCTCCACATAAGCTGAAGGCAACTATCCTGTTATTTTGTGTATCGCTTACATATACCACCCCGTTAGCATCTACAAATAAACCTTCGGGGGCTGCAAAAGTATTTCCAGCCGCTGGGCCTTCGATAGCCGTTAGTAAGGTTCCTGCAGAATTAAAGATCACTAATCTACTATTGCCCCTACTGGCTACAAAAATATTGCCTGAAGGGTCAACGGCCACATCTGCTGGTTGATTAAGTTGGGCATTGGTAATCTCTAACGTTCGTGCAAATGTTGTTTTGTTAAATACCTGGATACGGTTATTACTTTGATCGGCCACATAGATGCTATTGGCATCGACCCAAATTCCGGCCGGGTTTAAGAACTGATTCGCGCCAGAACCCATAGAACCAAATCGTGTCAAGGCAACCGGATTATCTGTTTCAGTGGGCGAACTAATGTCAAAGATTTGAATTCTATGATTACCTGTATCAGTAATATAAAGCCTCGTTCCATCAGCAAAAACGCCCGAGGGATTAAGAAGCTGATTGTCCGCACCGCCTGCACCATTATCAATCTTTGCCCTGTACCCTCCGGTTGGGTTAAATACTTGTACGCGATGGTTGTTCCTGTCAGCGATGTACACTCGCCCATTATTTGAAAACGAAACATCTGTTGGTCGCGAGAGCGCGCCATTAGCATTACCTGTGGCCATTAGACCGTTTGCCCATGAATAGCCAAACGTACTTGTAAAAGCTTGTACTCGATGGTTATTAAAGTCCCCTACAATGATCTGTCCATCTGATGCCACATCAATCCCAACAGGGTTAGTAAATTGCATAATGGCAGTACCAGGTGATCCATATATTTGAACCAATGCACCTGTGACTGCATTAATCTTGTAAATAACAGAACTGGCAGTTTGAGTGATAAATATTTCTCCGTTATAGTATGCCAGGTTTGACAATGTAGCTGAGTGATCGGCTTCACCCACATCGTCCCCAAGAACACCATCTCCTCCACCGGTGCTTAAATCTGGAAGACCATTTGCTTTTAAATACACCTGTACATTGGTGTTTGCACCATTGTTATTGATAGCATAAATTCTTCCATTGACATCATCAATGGCTACTCCTCTTGTCTCTGTCCCAACGGAAATGTTAAAATGATTAACGGAGAGGTCTTCATTAAAAACGCGGACAGCCCCACCAACCCGATCAGCTACATATACCCTGCCGTCAGTGCCAACCGCTACCTGATAAGGTGCCGTAAAATCAGTTCGGGAATAGCCAGTATAGATTCCAGAACTATTAAATACTTGAATACGGTATGGGGTGTAGGGATTCGTAGGCGAAGCCTCCGTAACGTACACAAAGTAGTTCGGAGCTGGGCCCACTGCAACACCAACAGGATAATATAAAGAGTTGGCTCCGGTACCACTAAAAATGGACGTAAGCGCTCCAGTCGCCCGGCTAAAGACCTGTACCCTGTGATTATTATAGTCGCAAACATATACTTGCCCCGAATTCTCATTGATAGCAACGCCTGCTGCTCCATTAAAAGTTACAGTAGTTAAAAGTGTCCAGTTCCATGCGTTGGTTGATGAAAAACTCTGAATGCGATTATTGTCAAACTCAGCAACATAAATATTCTGGGAGGCATCAATGGCAATACCACTTGGTCGGCTAAACTGCGAAGCGCCAGAACCTGAAGAACCTATTGTGGTAATTGGAGTTAAGTTCGCACTTATGTTAAGGATTACAACATTATGGCTGTTAATGTTGGTTACGAATAGCCTGTTGTTAGCAGAGTTGATAGTAATGTGATAAGGAGAACTAACACTTTGCTGGTGATTGGCTGTCATTGATCCCACAGATGCATTGTATGGAACCCGTAGAACATTTCCAGATCCTGTATTAGCAATATACAACGTGCCGTCAGCGTGTACGCCAACACCAAGTGGGTTGCTAAGTGTAGTGCCAAGTGCGGCAGTTCCCAAGGAGGCTGTTGTGAGATATCCTCTTAATGTGCCACTCCTTGAGTATACGGCAATTCTATGTGCCCCTGATTCGGCTACGTAGAGTCGGTCATTTGTATTATCAATAGCAATACCGTGTGGACCGTTTAATCCTGATATTGGAAAGCCAAAATTAAAACTCACATCAACTTCTCCTCCTGGTAGAAATTTCTGAATCCTACCACCATTGCCAAACTCGCTTACATAAAGATTACCACTATCATCAATAGCCAGTCCCGTTGGCTGCACAAATTCACCCGCACCAGACCCTGTATTTCCTATAGCAAAAATGTATTGCCTGTCAGAGATATCAAACCCAAGGATTTGATCATCGCCATAATTAGCAACATACAACCAATCATTAGCGTTATCAACAGCTACTCCAACCGGGTTATCGAATATATAGTTAGGCATACCAACAGCTCCGGTATACCGATACTGTGCGTGTGCACTGATGAATGATGTTATCAATAAAATAGCGATCACTATCTTTAAAATATTCTGAGGCCTGAAAAGCAGGGCGGGAATCGTAGAGTTTTCTATCATATTTCAAATAGCTTGTTTACACTATAAAACTGCGACACCAGATGGCATGGTAAGCCAATTTTTGGCTGTCGATTCATTCATAAAATGCCTGGCTTGAAAAGAATATTTCTTTTTCCAGATTAATGCCTCTATTGGGAGTTCATTCATACTGTCACCATCGTTAACTAGTCCGATTTTTGTTGATTGTGCTGTGGAAATAATCTCAACAAGCTCCTCCAGAAGTGCAGAGAGGGCATGAATTTCTATACTTGCGTCATAGTGATAACGAAAGACTATTTTCAGATCAGGATAAATTTCGGGGAACCGCATAAGTGTTTTACGCAGTTCCTGCAAGTATTCAGACAATTGACCCACAGATACTTTGTCAACTTTGCAGTAGGAAACAATACAAGGCACGTGCCTGTCAATTGTTATCGATGAAATTTCGTCTTCCCAAATCCAATTCATATAAGTAAAAGAGTTAATTGTAAACACTATCAATGAGCACGTGCCCGAACCTACCATAGTTAAGCTCGGGCCCAAATTGTGCAGAATTTGCTAATGGAGGTTTAAATAAAGAATGGATTAACGGTGTACAATAGAATCGAGCATTCTGCAAACAATTCATAGACAAAAAGAAGCGTTGGTACACTACTTGTCTATCTGATTTTTGATCTATTACTGGAAGTATACTTGTGGATTGAGATAAAAATAAGGCATTGAACACCTGTTGTTTGCCGGAGCCGTCCTTACTAGGTAAAGAATTCGCTGTTTATGGATAGCGGGTACGGTATGAAACAAGATTCTATAGATATCCCTATCAGGCACCCTTTCTGGAAATTCAAGTTTTAGAAGCTGAATAAATTCAGTATCACGCAGGTAAAATGTGATGCTAAAACACAGGTGATTTACTAAGATTCTGAATGATTGAGTTAAAAATGAATATTCATTGGCAGCATTATTGGCCATCAACGAATCGTTTCTTAGGATTCTGCTAATCAAATAATAGTATTGTCATTTTTGTGTCAAACCGAAACTACTGAAATCAGTTAGTAAGCAGGATATGATACCAAATTTTCTTGCCACAAGTCTTCGTAACCTCCGGAAGCAAGGTAGTTACTCAGTTATTAATATTGCAGGACTCGCCATCGGGTTGGCCAGCGCCTTGTTTATTTTTCTTTACATAGAGTATGAAAGCAGGTATGACCGCTTTCTTCCCAACGCTGGTAAAATCTATAAAGTGCATACTGAACGTACATTTCCTACACGTAAAGTAACTGCTGCTATTACCCACATTCCTATGGCAGAAACCCTTGTTAAGGAGTTTGCAGAAGTAAAACAAGCCACTCGTTTATCGGATTTTGGAACCCCCGTACTTGTTTCCGTAGAGCAGAGCAAAGAACGAACTACATATGAAGAACGTGCGTTTTATTATGCCGACTCGAACTTTTTTTCTGTGCTTCCTTTTAACTTATTGAAGGGAGACCCCAAATCAGCGTTAGCATTGGCCGGTAATCTTGTACTTACTGAGAAATTGGCTATTCGTTATTTTAACACGCAGGATGTATTAGGGAAAAAACTGCGTGTTGATACTACCGATTATATTGTAACGGGGGTAATGCAGAATGTGCCAGATAATTCACATTTTAAATTCGACCTGCTAGCAGCTTCTCAGACTCTCCCGTATTGGCAAACTTTCAATTTCAGGTCGCTGGATGTACACACGTATATTGAATTGGCAGATGAAACTGATGTGGCCACGTTGCAAAGTAAACTGACAGGCATTGCAGATCGTTATGTAGCACCTCAGGTAGAGGAATCGCTAGGGGTAACATGGGCCGATTATAAAAAAGCAGGCAACGGATATCGTTATCTTCTCACATCACTTCACGATCTTCATACTGATTCCACTCCAGTAGAGTATAAGCAAAAGCCTGGTACGAGTAAGGTGTATCTTTACCTCTTAGGTGGCATTGCCATCCTTGTTGTGGTTGTCGCCTGTATCAACTTTATAAATCTGGCCACGGCCTATTCATCTCAACGTGCCAAAGAAGTTGGTATCCGTAAAACATTAGGTTCTGCAAAAATAATGCTGATTGCTCAGTTTCTTCTTGAGTCGGTTTTGTTGAACATTGCTGCGTTTTTAGTAACATCAGGAATACTTTATTTGCTTTTACCGGAATTCAACAACTTAGTTCATAGGTCGCTGTCTCTGAACTGGGCAACAAGCAACGTGTTTAAGTACGGAATTTTGTTCGCCTTTTTGCCAGGCTTGTTGGCCGGTATATATCCGGCACTGGTGCTTTCATCCTTTAATCCTGTGCAGGTCTTGAAAGGTAACTTTCAGACGAGCTCACGCGGAGCGACACTTCGCAAAATGCTGGTCGTGTTTCAGTTATTTATTTCAACCGTGCTTATCATTGCTGTAGTTACTCTCTATAAACAGCTGCAACATATTCAAAACCTATCTTTAGGATTCGACAAACACAACCAAATAGTAATTCCTTATGTGAACAGGCTTGATAATCTTAATGATGCTTTGGCAGAACGTATGCGATTGGCAGGTGGCGTATCAAATGCTTCGCTGTCTTTAAGTGTACCTGGTATTAACTTTTTCGGTTTTCCTTTTACTCCAGAGGGTGCTGCCGAAGCTGTGACAAGCCGGTTTAATTCAATAGATGATCATTACGCAGACGTAATGGGGCTTGAAATACTTGAAGGGCGATCCTTTGGTGAAATTTTCAACGACTCATTGTCAATCATATTAAACGAGGCAGCAATAAAAGCTGCAGGACTTACGGATCCCATTGGTAAGAAAATTTCATATACATTCTATGGTCCAAATGGTACCTCAGCGCCTCAAGTTATTCAATTTGAAATTGTGGGTGTTGTGAGAAACTTCAATTATAATTCTCTTCATGAAAACATCACTCCGCTATGCCTGGTCAGTAAAGAGAGTGCTATATCTACCATGAATTTTTTAACTATAAAGGTGGAAAGTGTTAACGAAGCTACCATCAAAAATATTGAAGCCATTTGGAAGGAACTGGTTCCCGAAGAAACTATGCAATACTCATTCCTGGAGACATCGCTTGACAAGCTTTATGCCAGTGAGCAAACAACAGCAAAGATGTTACTCGTATTTGCTTCACTTACTATTATGATTTCCTGCATTGGACTCTTGGGATTAGCCGCCTACTCGGCACAGATAAGAAAGAAGGAAATTGGTGTTCGTAAAGTTATAGGTGCTACAACCATACAAGTAGTAATGCTACAACTATCTGAGTTCATTAAGCTCATTGGAATAGCCTTTGCCGTGTCCATCCCAGTGGCGTGGTTTATACTCAATGCATGGCTGAATAATTTTGCTTACAGAATTGATTTAGGCGTTGATGTTTTCTTGCTGGCTGCGATAATAACAACACTGGTTACTTTGACTTCTGTTTTATACCAGGCATTGAGAGCAGCAATTGCTAACCCTATCACTTCCATCAGAAATGAATAGAGAATGAGCATTGCATGCGATTACTCCTGTTTTAATTAATTATACTAATATTCACTCATTTAATCATGAAACACTCCATACTCAGTCATCTTTTCGGATTACTAATTATTGTATTTACAATAGGCTGCTCAGCTTCAGAAAAGCCAAATTTTTTGCAGGAGCAAATGAAGATTGAAATCGTACGTAAACAATTTTTTGAAAATGAAACGAAGAAGAATTTTACTGGCATGCGAGCTTTAACAAGCAGTAACATGACTGTGATTACTTCTTGGGGTACGATCGAAAACATGGATTCTGTGGAGAATAATCTGAGAGCGTGGAATCTTAAAGATCATACAATAGTCTCAACGGTATTGAAACAGCAATTGTCTGATGATGGTAAAATGGCATATGAGCTTTTGCAAAACGAAATATCAGCATCGTACCCCCAGGGAATCAATACCCTTACAGTTTACACCACCCTTGTTTATAAAAAGGAAGGCGCTGAATGGAAAATTGTGCATGAGGCATTTGTAGAGAAGAAGTGACAGTGGCTAATTCAGGATTGTACGGATTTATGCCATATACTCGACAATTCGGTATGAAGCAATTCTTAAGTTTTGCGATTGTTATGAAGAAGAATCAGTGTCTTACTGCCATACTTTTACTTACAGTATTATCTTTTAAGGGGGCAGCGCAATCAAAAGAGCCCGAGCACTCATTTGGTTTTGGTCTGCAGATTAGCGAGTATCAACAAGACTTTGGCATTGGGGTGAACTTAACGAGCCCCACACTGGCTAAGGGTAAAATAGCGTTACGCGTAAAGTGGAATCAAATGTTCTACCAATACGCTAAGAATAATACAACGTTATGGGTTCCGTATTCAAATGTGGCATTTGGAATTGCAGGCATAAGTAAAAAAATGAATAACGGAGTGAATCTATATGGAGAGGGGGGTGCTGTTGGACTTCTGCCCTCGAATGAATTTTCTTCGGAGCAATTTGTATTTGGAGGTTATGGACTCTTTGGCTTTGAGTTTTTGAGTGATGAAACAAATGGATATTTCATTGAGATAGGAGGGATTGGCTCAGGCGCAAAGGCCGATAAAATTCCTTTTCAGCCAATCTATTCCAACGGACTTATTATCAGTGTAGGGTTTAGGTTTTATAGAAAATCCGGATCATACCGGTAAAATGTAGTACTAATAATGTGCAATTATGAAAATTATTAATGATCGCTTTCACGGGATAATTGACTACGTAGTTGTTATATTCCTTTTGGTGTCACCATCTCTCTTTGGTCTTTCGGCACTTGTTTCGCTAATAACCTATGCGTTAGCAGGCGTACATTTAATGCTCACTGTTCTTACAAATTTCCGGTATGGGGTAATTAAGTTAATTAGTTTTAAAATTCATGGATGGATCGAGCTTGTAGTTTCAGTAGTGCTCGTGATTGCACCTTGGATTGTAGGGTTTAGTCATTTACGTACAGATGTTATCTTTTATATTGGCTTTGGTATAGCTGTATTTCTCACATGGCTACTTACAGATTACTCAAAGTCAAAAGTTGAATTGTAGAGACAAGGTTTTACGCTAAAAAGAACCATAATGAAAAGTATGTTGAATGTTTTCATCCTAATGCTCTTTTGCGCAACAGTATTGGCACAAAAAAGTAGAACAGAGAATAAAAGTGGCTGGACAGCTGTTTATTCTCATGACGAAAATGGCAATGCAACTATGGGCGAACTCAACCTACTCTTCGATGGGCTGAGAAAAGGCTACTCACTCAAGATTGGTTGGAGTTGGACAAAGCAGTTGGGCGATTCTACAGTTACGTTGGAACACTTTGCTGAGCCAATATTCCTTTCCATTATTCAGGAAAAATATGTTTCGGCTATTATAAACCCACACCCTTTCCTGAAGAATTACATAGATATAACCAAGCAGGAGTTTGACAATCCGAAAAACATTTGGCAATGTGTTCTTACAACAAAAGGTGCATTTAATGCCATGATCTATAGTGCAATTACGGGGGAGGTGGTGAAAAACTGGCCACAAAAACATAAGATGACCTGGTTCCTTGAATATCCATGACATTGATAATATTGTTACAATTTATTTTGGTGTCCAACACTTTTTAGCACTTTACTGCTGTAATCAACTATGATAAGGGGGGATGATAAAAAACTATTGGGCTCAAGGGCTCGCACAGGGACTGAGAAATGTGGTGTTGACGCTTTTAGCTGTTAATGGAACAAGCGAAATAATTTAAGGGACGAGAATTGAAACAAGGGAGTTGAGAGATCTAGGTGTTGTGATACGATTAAACATGTATTCAAGTATGCACATATGTTCTTAATACAGCCAGAAGACTCTTTTAAGACTGTTTGTCGTGCTACGCCAAGCCATTCTACGAAAAGTAAGGCTTGCAAATATCTGACATAGGTGACAGAGCGCTTAGAATGAAACTAATAATTATGTACTAAAGCCTGTATAAATTGATTAGGCATTCTGGATATTTGTCGGACTAAGCGTAGCATGCCTGAGGTTTACTTCGCCTACAGGAAGCTCAATAATAAATTCTGAACCAACGCCAATTGTGGAGTCAAGATGAATTGAGCCCTGCATTTTCTCTACAAGAGATTTCACGATGGCAAGACCCAACCCTGTGGAGCTTTCGCCTCCCGTTGGCTGAGCACTTAAGCGCTGAAATCGCTTAAACATTTTTTGTTTATCCTCATAACTAAATCCAGGCCCCTGGTCTTGAATATTAATGGAAACCCTGTTGTTATCCAGTAAACTCGTGTAAATTGTAACATTTGTACCTGGGCCTGAAAACTTGATAGCATTTGATATTATATTTTCAAGAACTCTTCTCAAAGCAGTGGTGTCTATCGTTAACCAAACCTGCGATTCAATAGCATTATTGATTTTGATTTCCTTGCTCAGAGCGACCGTTGTCATTTCCTGCAGAATCTCACTATCAACAAACACTCGGAGATTTATTAATTTATCCGTTTCGGATTGTAACATTTGATTACCTATTGAATTAACCTCAAGAATACTCTTTATAAGATTTAGGCCATCGTCACATACCTTAACAATCTTTGCGAGCAATTCCTTTGATTCATAGTCAGTTAGGTAACTGTTAATTAGCCCAGCAAGACCCTTTGCACGATTTAAAGGTGCACGCAAATCATGTGCAACAATTCCCATTAGCCCGTCTTTCTCACTATTGAGTTCCTCTAACTGAGTATTTTGGTGCTCAAGGTGCCTGCTTTTTAATTTAAGCATTTCAGCTTGAGATGCTATCTCTTTATTCTGCAATTGAATTTCTTCAAATTGTCTTCTAAGAATAGTGTTCTTCTCTTTAATTCTCATTCTGGATTTTGTAATTACAAAGACAACAATGGCGACCAGAGTTGAAATCACTAGCACCGAGATAATAGTAATTTTTTTAAACGTGACTTCCCAATCCAGCCGCTCCAGCAATATCTTATTCTCTTTATCTCTCTTCTGCAATTCTATTTGGGCTTCCATGTCACTGGAGATTAGTTCACGTTGAACAGAATTGATACTGTCAGTCAAATACTCATACTTTTTGTGATATGCAACAGCGTCCTTCCATCTTGACTGCTTCTCGTAGAGATACGCCAGGTGTTTATAAGCTTCAATATCATCCTGATACCAATAATACAGTGATTTACTTTCCTTCCTATATTGTATGAAATTTAACAATAGCTCCTCAGCGGAGTTATACTTTCCCTGCTCGGTTAGTACCCTTCCGTAATCAGAATAGATAATAGCTGGGTTATCATAATTATTACCCGAGTTCTTTCCTTGCATTATTGCTTTTTGATACCAGTATACTGCTGAGTCAAAATGTTTTTTTTGTTTAAAACCATCTCCAAGTGCTTTATAAGCATTAATGATAAAGGAATTATTTCTGATCTTATTATTTTGTATATATTGAAGAGTCTGATGCGCATAATTAATAGCACTGTCAACATTAAGTTTGAGTTGTGTAATAGTGTAGTCGGATCTCACATCCAGATAGGAGATTTGAGCCCGATTTGGATTACTTTCAAACATCTTAAGTGATTTGAGATGGTAATTCCGAGCAAGCAAATAATTTTTACGTTTTGCATAGATGCAAGCTATTGAGTTTAATCCCCATCCTGATGTTGAGACGGGAGTTTCACGGTGGTCTAATATTTCGGAACCCTTCAGGGCATAATTGAGCGCGGTAAGCAATTTGCCCTGTTGAGAGTAAATAGTTCCAATAATCAAATTACAATTGCCAACTAACTCCCACTCATTAGCTTTTTCAAAATAGTATATTGCTTTTTCAAAACAGTCAATAGCCTTCTCGGGATTGTAATGAATACTTCGTTCATAAAACCCCATTAACTGATATGATTTTGCAAGCCCCCACGAATAGTTAGATCTTGTGGACCAATCGTGTAAAACCATCAGTAGACTATCTACCACCTCTTCTCTTTCTCTAAACAAGTAGAGTCTTGTTAATGCAGCAAGGGCCTGTATTTTTAAAGTATCATTGTTAGTGACAGCTATCAACTGATGTAAACTATCAGTTGTTTGGGTAAAGCGTATCCTATCATCAATATTCGTGACAAGAGATTGACTGTATGCATTTGCACTAACCAGAAGGAGCACTACTAATGTAATGATTCCTTTTACCATTAAGAATAGTTTCATTCTATTCCTCCATCTTCTTGTGCTTAACAAGAAATACCACATCAGAAACGTTACCTAAATCTGTTGAATGTTTTTCTTCAAAAAAGCGAGGCTTTATTATAATGTTATGAGCTGTTAAATCTTCTATTATCTCAGACATAATTTCGTGATAGAGGATTATTAAGGTTTGCTCCATAGAAACAAAACCGTAGCGTTGACTTATAGCTTCTAAAGGCAATTTCTTTAGCTCATGCGCAATTTCCTTGCTTAACTTTTCTGAAACTTGTGTTATTCTGTTCTGATTATTCTCATCAAGTATTGGTATAAGTTGTTTACCTTTTTCTCCAATTAATCCATAGTTTTTAAACCGTTTATAAAGGTATGCATCCGTAATCTTTTCGTTTGCAGATATCTTATTAATCAACATGTCGAGAGATTCAGTATCAAGTAGAAGTGATCGTATTGGACCTAACGATTCATTATCCCAATTGATGAAAAGGGTCATATTATTAGTCTTAAAAGAGCTTGTGCCGTACGAATAGGTAGATTTTCTTTCTATCATCCAAAATTCACCATTCCATAGTGTATGCTCCTTGTCGAGTTCTTTCTTCTCAATTAACATTTCACTTTCAAATTGCTTCCATACTTGACCATCCAGAAGATAGGAAAATGTAATTGCAAATGAATATGGATTTAAGCGGTGCTGATTTAGCACCTGAACATATTCAACAAAGGATGGGCGTAGTTTGTTTATAATCACGCTTGCTAGTCGACTTGATTCCTCGTAAAATTGCGTGGCCTCTGCTCCCTTGAGAATAGGAAAGTTAGTTTGTAGTTTTTGCTTATCTACTTTTATTAATCTCCACTTCTTTAGGAGCTCAATTTGGCTTTCACTAAATTTCAAACCTGAGCGTCTCAACTCCTCTACGGTAGCAGACTTTTGGAGTTGCAGAAGTATCTCCCTATTATTCTCCAGTGAAACAATGTGGTCTGGGGTATAGTGATCGACTCCACAGTAACAATGCATTTGATATTCGTTAGTACTAATCTGTGACCATGCATCAAAAGAAATAGATGTGAGAAGCGGTAACAGAACAAGTATACAATTTGAACGTAACAGAGTAGAGAGTGAATAGAAAACAGGGTACAGGTTCATGATAGTCAGAGTGAGCGTAATCCGTTAAATGTGAAGTAAATTTTGTTACTAAAATGGGGTCTACTTTAATTCAGGTAACTGATTCATCAGCATGGCCCTTGTCACTTTATTGAAGTATCCTGGATTATGTCTAGGTTCGAGATAAATGCTGTAGGCTATTTTATTATCTACATTCTGAAGAACGATTAAGGCTGTAGAACTTGCTCCGTCTGTATTGCTTTTAGCCAGCAGCACAAAAAGCACATCGGAACCGTTTAGTTTATGAAACCCACTTTCCATCCATTTATATCCAACGAATTTTTTTGTCAACTCAGAGGGAACCTCCCACAAGCGAAGTCCTCCCCTTGAGTTGTCCCATTTGCGTTTTGTAGAATAAAAGAAAAGTTCACAACCATTACTATGGCTATAGGCCTGAAAGCGGTGGTGCCCCTTACTGAGGGCATATTTATTGTAGGATCGCTTTTTCACTTTCTTAAAACCAGAAGGAACTATTGTAACTTTCTGTTCGTGGTAATGACCTTCTGTACAGAGTGGCAGAGAGTTAGAAAAGCCGGATACTATTGCAAAGGTTAAAAACAATAGAGTAAGCAATAAGTGCGTCAGTTGGGCGGTTCTTTGGCAATTCCTTTCTATAGACGAAGTTTTCAAGCGCGTTAAATTAATTGTCTGATTATTGACCAAAGGTGATACTTACCTATTTAGAGGCAAGTATTTAGCAGTCTATTAAGGGTGTACAAGCATTCAAAGCTCAAGGAGCCCTGTTAAGGGCCTGCTTTTAGATGGTGTACACCTTGTGTACACTATGAAATATAAATGCGTAAGATTTTTTACGAACGTAGCGAAGCATGTCCTTAGATATTTCAATCCTTCCAGAAAAGAGATCTAATCTGGAAAATTGTTAACGGTTGTGACAATAATCTGACAACACTGCCAGTGAAGGTTCATCTACTTTATAATATGATTAAGGACGAAATTGGACTGGTTCATCTTATCATGGCACTACTTGCACTTCTTTCAGGAACGATAGTGCTATTTAAGCGCAAAGCAACAAGATCGCATAAAAGGGTGGGGTATATCTATTGCTTTTCAATGTCAATCACGATTTTAACGGCATTGCTAATCTATCGAGTGTATGGTAAATGGGGGGTATTCCATTATATGGCACTGGTAAGTGGCCTCACCTTGTTGCTTGGTATGCTTCCCCTTGTAATCAAATCGACTAAAAAAACATTAGATCAACATTTCAGATTTATGTTTTGGTCAGTAGGTGGACTATACTGTGCATTTGCTGCTGAGATGATTGTCAGGGTTCCGAAGCTTAGGGAGTTTTTCGCTGACGTATTACCTCACAATTTTTTTCATTATTGTGTATTTGGGACTACCGGAATAGTGATAATCATAGCTGCAATCTTCTTTAGGCGAATGAAGCCACAATGGAATAATTTTGTAGAGAAATATAGTCGTCTTAAGAACTAACCTAAAAATTAGACAATCGTGAATAATGCTCATACAATATTGTTTGTACTCGCTAATCTTTTTTCTGTAATGGCAAATGCACAGAAGACAGTTTACATACGGGTTGAGATACAAAACGTAAAAAACAGGAAGGGAGACATATTAGTTGCTTTATACAATTCTGATAAGACTTTTCTTAAGACGAAATTCAAGGTAGAGAAAGTTTCGGCCAGTTCTAGTGAAGCTTTTGTTCAATTTAATAACCTGGCAAATGGTGAATATGCGATAGCCATTATTCACGATGAAAACAGCGATGGAAAATTCAATTCTAATTTATTAGGTATGCCCTCAGAGGGTTTTGGATTTTCTAATAATGCAAAGGGATTTTTTGGGCCACCTTCTTTTGAAAAGGCTAGATTTACGGTGATCAGCAACGTTACTCAAAAAATAACACTACGCTACTTTTAGCAAGTTCTTTACATTAAACAATTAATTACCGATTCAAAACTACTAAGCACGGCATTAAATACAGCATGCGCTTGTAATCTTGTAAGAAGGTAATTTGGATGAATGCTAGAGTACCTGATAATAACCATTTTTGTCAGAATGCAATGTAAATGACAAATGCTGAACCGAAGGCGGGAACAATCTTGAGAAAGGTGAGGTTTAGGTTAAGTGGTTATAAACATTAGAGATTTTTATGTGCATACATAAACTGGTACTCACAAGTATACTATTTTTAACAGCTTGCGAGTATACTGCAGACAAGAAAGATAAAGGCAAGAGTATGGAAGAAACCAATGTTCATTACAGATCGCTAAAAGTTGATGGCTTGGATATATTTTATCGTGAAGCGGGGAGGAGAGGAGCACCGGTAGTTTTGTTGATGCATGGATTCCCATCGTCATCTTTTATGTATCGCAATTTGATCGAAAAACTAAAACACAAGTTTCATGTAATTGCTCCAGATTACCCAGGATTCGGCTTCAGCAGTTTCCCCCCGCCAGAAGAATTTGAATATAGTTTTGACAAAATCTCCAAGGTGATGGAGCATTTTATTGATGCCTTGCAAATCAAGAAATTCTCGATGTATATTCAGGATTATGGATCCCCCATTGGCCTGCGGTTGGTTGCAAGAAGACCCGAACTACTGCAATGCCTTATTGTGCAAAATGGAAATGCTTATGAAGAGGGTTTGGGTGAACCTTGGGAACCAATAAAAGCTTTCTGGAAGGATCCTATAAATCCTGACAACAGAAAGGCCATTTTGGATTTCTTTGAGTTACCTGTAACAAAGTTTCAATATACTGCAGGTGTAACAGACACCACCTTGATTAGCCCTGAGAGTTATTATTTCGATCAACAATTTTTAGACAGGGCAGGTAGTAAGTCAGTTCAACTTCAACTCATGTTCGACTATCAAAACAATGTGAAGGCTTATCCTGAATGGCAAGCGATGTTTCGTGCAAAACAGCCACCTACACTTGTGGTTTGGGGTGAAAATGATCCATTTTTCACTAAAGCCGGAGCATTGGCCTATGGCCGAGACATTAAGAGTATTGAGTTTGTTTTTTACAAGACGGGGCATTTTGCTTTAGAAGAATACGTGGGAGATATAGCAAAAAGAATAGAGGAGTTTATTGAAAGAAATTTGAAATCATAGTGATCAGTAATTACTGGATCAGTAATGACCGCACCGCTGGACTATTGACGGAGCCTACAGTGAAAAATTTCAAAGAAGCTCAATAATACAGCCGTAGAGAAAAAAGAATCATCTAAACAAATTCAGAATTATAAATTCTTCAACATACTGACGTGGAAGAGGGAGCATCATCCATGACTACGCTTTACTCCAATCCAGTGAAACAGCAAATTGAAATTCTGTTCAGGGAAACAGGGGAGAAGTATATGGAGATTATCGATGCACAGGATTCGTGATGCATCTGGAAGCTGTAACAGGAATGAAAACATCCGTGAACGTTGTTGATATTCTTCAGGTCTCTACATCGTAAAAATACAAACCGCAACGAATAGCTACATCAAACGCTTTTTCAAGAAATAGATTATTGAAGCTCTGATTTGGGGAATCAAGACCATTTTTACTTAGCGTCTACTACATGGTGTGATCGCCAAGTAAGAAGGTAAAATAAACTTGTTAGAAACAATTCAATGATCAACACAATCTTGTTGGGAGCTCATGAGTATTGTTCCGGGTTGAATCGGGGTCATTAATAGCGGTTGACCTTGGCAGCAACGAAAGTTCGATAGTCTGTCCCATGCAGCTGTTGTATCTTGTGCCGGGGAAGCGTAAGTAGGTGGGGCTAAATTCCAATTAAACTATTTAACATAATGTAAATTATATAACTTAAATATGCCTAATGTGTTGATTGTAAGGAAGCTGTCCGTCTACCCAATTCCAGTTCTCAATATAGTGTTAAATAAGGCCTGGTCGCAAGATTAGCGGAACCTTGTGCACCAAATGATGTCTTATTTATGGGTCTTTGCCCTGTTAAAAATAACGTACATCAGGCACCCTGGCGTGAGAAATGCAAGGTTTAATAGCCATGAATTGAAGCAAGAAAAGAAAACCAAACATGATTAAAAACTTGCAAACAAGAATGTAACCAGCGGCACAAAAAATAGAAATTTTGCAAGGAGTGAGGCTTGGCAAAAATCAAGCCTCGCTCCTGTTTAATGATCGTCTTGAAGATCAAAAGCATTCAAGTATTGCTTTAAAAGAGCTTAATTAATTACAGCGTTATTTTCATACAACTATCTCATTTATAATTCTTTATTAACACAGAATATGCCCTAGTTACATATAAACAAACCAAAGCTGACTCAAGCAAGTGCACCATCCATTTGTTAAGTTTTCAAACAGTATTACTATTTTAGTTGAAATTTACTCGTGAAGCACTTCATTCTCCTATTTATAATCCTTGTATCCTGCAATGAGGCAGATACATATCTACACCATTCTTCTGAGCTTGCGATAAATGATAAATTCTTTTCAGGAAAGGTTCAGTTTCAAAAGTTAACAAGCAGCCTGGGATTTAAAGTCATTTTAAAGGATTCCACCGAAGAAGTGATCGACCAAACAATCTTTAGGTATGCACCATATCAATTTGATACAGCTGACGTAGATAGAGATGGAACAACTGACATAATCATTGGATTGATTAAAGCAACTGAGTTTGATCCTATTGAGAAAAAACGCCTCTTTATTCTTCGTATTGACAATGGACATTTACGCCCTCTTTGGCTTGGATCAAAAGTATGCCAGGAATTGGTGCATTTTAAAAGTAGCGATGATGGCATTATTCAAACCATCGAAAAGAATGCTAACAACCGGTATTCTATTGGTGATTACTACTGGGAGAGCTTTGGTTTAACCTTAAGAAATTACTCACATACTGAAATCACATTTGATGACGCGCTTCAACGCTTTAAACATGAGAATTAATTCAATTTTACTCGGAATGCTAAGTTCTTTCTTGCTTATGCATTGTGCTACCAAAAAGAGCGATGAAAAGCCTGCTAGCGAAGTGTCTTCTGCCCTACCCTATGAAGTGTCTGAAGATAAAGTATCATTGACAAGCTATTATCAACTTGAGCACATCAAAGAGTGGTACCCGGAAAGAATCTTACCACCTGTCTTTGATTATTCTATGGATATTTCAAAAAAGTCAGTTGTTGAACTTTGGTTGCTGCGCAACGAAATATTTGCGCGAAACGGGCACTTGTTTGAAGACGCTGTTTTGAGAGGCTACTTTAACCAGTTTAAATGGTATCAACCTATTTTTGATGTTCCTGAATTTAAAGCTCAGTTAAATAAACAAGAGCAGGATTTTGTTAATAAAGTAATCTCACGCGAGAACGAGTTAAAAAATGATCGTTATATAAAGTCTGGAAACTATAGCATGATTAAGATGGATCATGTTTACAATCAAATGCAGTTTAAGGAAATACCCTCCGAATTGAACCAACTCCTTTCAAGAAATAATTTTGCAATTGTCCCGGCCCAACATGAACAATTGTTCCATGTTTATGATAAGAACCATTACCAATATGTTCCACACTTCATAACAACTGATCTTTATTTACAAGTCTTACATAAGCATTTCAGTTCCCTTCTTCAAAAGATTGAAGAAGATAAATTTTCTCCTCTTCTATCTGAGCTCCTGAAGAATGCCTTGCAAGAATCGCTTCAATTTGAAAAGAAAACCAACGATGCCCAACTAAAAAAAGCAGCAGAATGGTCAACTACCTATTTGGCTATTGCCTATAATTTGATTTCAGGTAAACCTCAGCGCGTTTCAGATGAAATGAGTCAGTTTTATAGGGATGAAACCGAAAGGATTTTAAATGCTAATGGGACTGGATCTGAATTTTTGAACAGTAGGGTACTTCAGTACTCGCAATTTAAACCGAGGGGCAATTATACAAAGACCCCCGAACTTGAAAATTATTTCCGTTGTGTGAAATGGTTGAATACAGCACCCATTTACATCAAAGATGACGAACGGTTCTTGTCTGCCTTACTCCTTGCCACCTATATCAAAAATTCTGCGCAGCAACTTCAATCATTTCAAACTTTTAATGACGCGATGAAATTCATCGTTGGTGATGAAGATAATCTTTCCCTGGCTCATTTGATCAGCTTTATTAAGCCGGAAGAAGCAAAAGATCCTGCCCTGCTTAATGATCCTGTTAAATTAAAGGATTTGAGAGAAAAGCTTGCCGCACTTGATGTAGATAAAATTAAACGCCAAAGTGGCGATAAAACTACAAGTGAGGAACTTTCACAAGCATCCATCCTATTCACAGCGGGGCGTTACACTTTCGATGCAGAGATTTTAAGTAAACTAATTCACGTTTTGCAACCGAAACCACGCAGACCCTTTCCGAAAGGGCTTGATGTATTTGCAACTTTTGGAAGTAAAGAAGCTGAAAGTATCCTCATCAACGAATACAAAGAAGATAAGCAATGGGATGGATACTCAAACTCATTGTCAAAACTTAAGAACCAATTTGCAGTCTACACCGATTGGGACAGAAATATCTATACCAAAACGTTTGAAGCAATAAATGCTCTCCACACAAACAATAGCGACTATCCGCTTTTTATGAAAACACCATCATGGGAAAGAAAAAACCTCAATACCTCGCTGGCAGCCTGGACAGAATTAAAGCATGACATGCTGCTGTATGCGGAACAACCTTATGCCGCACAAGCCGGACAAGGCGGTGGCCCCCCTCCTCCTCAGCATTTGAGTTACGTAGAACCTAATATTACATTCTGGAAAAAGGCGCTGGAGCTTGTTGACCTTCAGGAAAAGACATTGACAAAAATGAATTTATTGGGTGAAGATGTTCGTAGAATAAATGAAGACCTGAAGGAAATCGGAAATTTGCTTCTAAGGGTTAGCGAAAAAGAATTGGCGCAAGAGCAGGTTACTGATGAGGAGTTTGATTACCTCAACTGGTTGGGCGGACGTATCGAATATCTCACATTCAGAATTTTCAATTCAGATCACTTACCGGAAAAAGAAAGATTGGTGGCACTAGTTGCTGATGTATATCAATACAATGGAGAGTACCTTGAAGAAGCCGTTGGTATGGTGGATGAAATTTATGTGGTGACAGAGATTAATGGTAAACCGTACCTTACGAAGGGAGCAGTTTTCAGTTATTATGAATTTAATAGTGAGCAACCACTCTCGGATGAAAAATGGCAAAAACAATTATTATCCGGCAAAGAGATTAAGCGCCCTATTTGGATGAATGACATTACAGTAAAAACAAGATCGTTAGAGTCTAAGCCTGAGTATAGCTTTTAAGGGAACTGCTCATCCCTGGTTCGTGTCCTCACGAAACAGTGTTTATCTTATTCAAACCTGCATCGGCACTTAATAAATAATCCGGCTAGGCACACACACTTGCAAGCATTCAAGATCCGCTAATAAAGGGTAATAACTGTTTATACAATTGTTTTGTGTCCTCACCTACCAAGGCTTGTACTTTAAAAGCTCTTAATTGATAGCAAGAAGTTAACCTCTATAACCCACTCATTTATAATAGTTTAATTAGCTAATGACATACCTTGCCTTATTTATACTTCGTTCAAACTTGGCTCGAGTAAGTGCACGGCTTACCAAGCTAAGGTCTTCAGTAAACTTCGTACCTTCCTGAACCTGACGGCTTACAATAGTTGATCAATTCTTTTCCGAGAGTCTTCTGTTTAAGATGTTAAGCTACGGGTATTGATCAAGAGGCATTGAAAGCCCGGAGATCTTGGGATTAAAATTTTTTCATATGAAATTCATTGTAGTCGTTCTGCTTTTCACCTGCTACACACTTACGTCTATACAAGCCCAACCGCTTGTTGGCGCCCCTACACCTACTGTAGCGAGTACTAACGTCATGTCAGTTTTCAGTGGTGCCTATGCGAATGCTTCAGGAACTGACTTTAATCCAAACTGGGGACAAAGTACGCAAGTGACCCAGCTAGATATTGCCGGTAATAAAACGCTGAGGTATACCAATCTAAATTATCAAGGTATGCAATTTGCCAGTGGCTTGAATGTGACTGGCATGGCGCTGTTGCATGTAGATTTTTGGACTGCTAATTCCACTGCACTAAGTGTTTACATCATCAGTCCTGGTCCGGTTGAAAAGCCCTATGCCTTGCCCATCAGTCAGAATCAATGGGTAAGTGTTGATATCCCCTTGTCCTTCTTCACTAACCCTACAGTTGATTTAAGTAATGTTATTCAATTTAAGTTTGAAGGTAACGGCACTGTTTACCTGGACAATCTCTATTTCAGCACCACAAGCGTTGGTGTTACGAAAAATTACAACTTAGTGTGGTCCGATGAATTTTCAGGCACCGGTGCTCCCGATGCTAATTATTGGTTCAGGCAAACACAATTCCCGATAAACGGCACTTGGTTTGGTGGCGAAGAGCAACACTACACGAACAGACTCGAGAACTCCTATGTGGCAGATGGCTACTTAAATATCGTAGCTAAAAAGGAAAGTTATACCGATCAGGGCTTTACTAAAAATTATACATCAACGCGTTTAAACTCCAAGTACGCATTTACCTATTGTCGTGTGGATGTACGTGCCAAGATAGCTCCAGGAGCCGGTACCTTACCCGCCATTTGGCTCTTGGGGAAAAACATTAGCGAAACCGGTGCATACTTTGCGAGCGAGTTTGGTACCACTGTTTGGCCGGCAACAGGTGAGATTGATATTATGGAGCATTGGGGAAGCAACCCTGATGTAATTCATAGCTCTGTGCATACGCCTTCCAGTTTTGGTGGCACTATCCACACCAATACCACCACTGTATCGCAAGTGACCAGCACCTTCCATGTCTACTCACTGATTTGGGATGTAAACCAACTACAGTTTTTAATAGATGATGTGCCCACCTATACTTACAACCCCGCAGTAAAGAATGCGAGCACCTGGCCTTTTGACAAGCCTCAATATCTCTTGCTTAATATTGCCTTGGGTGGTGGTATTGGACCTGTCGACCCAGGCTTTACACAATCCACGATGGTGATTGATTATGTTCGCATTTATCAAGAAGGTGTTTCGAGTCAACAAATAACATTCCCCGCTATAGCAGATAAACTTGCAGGCGGGCCAGCCTTTACCTTAGCCGCCACTGCTTCTTCAGGTTTACCGGTAAGTTATAGAAGGCCTTCCAATAATATTACACTTTCAGGCAATCAAGTAAATCCCATCTCTGCTGGTCGTGCTACGATCACCGCTGATCAAGTGGGCAATGCGTCCTTCGCTGCTGCAGCCATTGTAGAAAGGTCTTTTTGCATTAATCCAGTAAAACCATCCATTACGATTACTAATCCCAATAGTAAACCGATTACCCTCACCTCGAGTACGGCTACCGGTAACCAATGGTTCTTCAATGGTAATGTGATGGAGAATGAAACATCTGCCACGCTGATAACGGATGAAGCGGGTGTGTATACTGTTCAGGTTACAGTAGATGATTGTGCCAGTGACATGTCTGAAGAAACTGTGTTAGTCATTACAGGAGAAGAAGGTGTTAACATAGATAGGGTCGCTGTTTTTCCAAATCCAGCTGATGACTATGTTGAGATTGCCGGCTTGCAGCATAAGAAAGTTCAAGCACAGCTTTCAGATGTAACAGGCAAAACGAGTGGTATTGTGTTTGAACAAGGTAAAAATGGTTTACACGCTAATATTCAGTCCTTACCGCAAGGAATTTATCTGATTAAACTTGCAGCGGATGGTAAGTGCTATCACTTCAAGCTCATAAAAAAGTAAGGGACTGAATTGCGTAATCATTGGTTCGTGAAGACACCAACCAATGCGTGTATCTTTGGTATATAAGTCCTTTACAGTTAAAACTTATCATATTTTGCAAATACGGATCTTGTCATTTCATTTTGCGCAAGGCATTTTGAAAGTCAGCTTCTGATATACGATACTTATCTTCTTGACTTGTATAATCGTAGTCAAGAATTATTTTCCAGGTACTTCCTTTTCGCTCACTCACTACCAGAAATTTTCCATAAATGAACTTGGGGGTCTCCCCTGCTTTTCCATAGGTGTACCGATAATAACCCTGATCCGAAACAAGAGATTTTGAAACAATTCGCGATTCGAAAGCAAATTCAATTTTCGCTTCGATCTTACGTTCTTTCAAGCTTGCAAATGTTTTTTCATTTCTCTCGAAATACGCTTTCCCAATTTGCACAATTCCGGTGAAATCATTTGAAATTCTCAAGACATCCTTCGCATGTACTTTTGTGTAGGCCGTATTATCTCCTTTCTGTAAGGCAAGTATAAATGGTTGCCAAACCTGAGTATCTACTGCATGCAAAATTTCTCTTACTGTATTAGGGTCATCTATGTTGGTGCTGATTTGCTGTGCGTTTACCTTTACGACATAGCACGAAGCAACAACTAAGAAGGATAATAGTATTTTTTTCATAACCATTAGGATTACTTTTTCTCAGATGAATTTAATTCCCACAGCACATTTATTATTTTCCACTCTCCTTCAACTTTAACGAGGTGCATGTAATCAATCCATTCTTCCATATAGGCTTTCACGGTGGCTGTCTCGCGATTAATGTCCAGAATGTGTATTGCTCTTTTAAGTGTTGTTCTGTCCCGATCTTTTAAATAGTTACTGGCATTTCTTGTTCCTTGCACTAAAGCGAGTGCGCTTAACTCATGATACCGCATCTTGCCTTCTTTAGTAGGTACATAGGCGCGTTTAGCCAGCATGGGATGAAGGGCTTTTTCCATACGCCCAGCATCGGCATGATAATACCCATCTACGTAGTCAAGTGCTGTGTTGACAATAGCGAGTGAATCTTGCTGACGTAAGTTTTGTGAAGTGCCTTCAAGTGAAAACAAGCATGCGGAAATAAGAAGAATTAATTTTTGCATAGTGGTAACGTTTTGTGTTATAAAATTTTGATAAATATTTATTGATTATTTCTTCGGGTCATAAGGAAATGAATCCTTGCCATAAGCGGTCGGTTCAGGTAATTCAACTAAGGCTCTTTTAATAATTCCCCGTGCTGTGGTAATGCCATCCAATTCGGTATAGACAACACCATCCTTACCCGAGTGATGTCCTCTGCCTGCCAGTGCAAAAGCAAAAACCTTAGTTGTGCTGTTCTTTGTCACCAGCGCCTCATAGAGCAGGGAGGGCTGTCCCGGTTTACCATTACCGGAATAGACTGGATCTTCTGGAAAGCGATCGCTAGCATAGTATTCGTTCCAGTCAAAAGATTGGTTGATTTCTAACCTCACACGATACACATCAGGCAAAACTTGAGGTGTTTTAGTTTCAAGCCTAAAATCAGTGGTAAGTGTAGCACCAGAGTAAGCATCAGGAATCACATCCTGACCACTAGGTATATAGTTGCCTTTTGCTGATAGCTTACCATATTTGTGAGACCAGATCGGTAAGGCTTCAGGGCGCTCACGATCACCCTTGCTTTCAGGCTCAGCCAGAAACTGATCTTTTCCATCTATCGTAACAACCTTAACATAAAAGTTATTCTTGGCAAGCTTTTCTGTTACATACAGCGTTTGCAGGTAATTACCCAGTGTATCTTCAATCCAGATAGCATAAGTGGGCCATCTGAAATAAGGGCCTTTCAAAACTTCTACCACCAGCGCATCTCCGGCTTCATTTTCATTTTTGTGGTGAACCACTATGTTGTGTGATTCAGTTGATGTTGCTCCCTCCTGTGCCAGTCGAAAAGCCGTGCCCCATTCGTATAGAGTTCGCATAGGGGGTAGTTGCAAATAGGTAGCGACTGTCAATGCAGTCATCAACGCAAGAATCAAAGCAAATTTTCGATTGAAGGGACTGCTCCCGCTTTTACCAACCGTGGCGTATGATTTAATGGCTCTGAAGTTGTTAAACAGATGAAATCCACAAAACAATAAGAACAGCAAACCGAAGATCAGGTGTAGTAAAGCTGTTGTATTAGTGTGAGGCATAAAAAACATCAGCAGACCAGTACATGCCATAACAAGCAGGGTGAAGAGTAGCAAGGAACTAATAATAGATCTTAACATGGCAGGAATTTTTCTTGCTTAACGCGAAGCCTTTTCTGTAGATGTAAGCGAAGCTCAGATAGCTGTTTGTCTACTGCCAAAAGCCCGCTTCGCCTTGCCAATGTTTTTTACAGGGTTAAATTTGCTGTTGGCAGGGTGCCTTGAATCTGAACCTGATGATTTGCGTTACTGGACCTAGCCACAATTAACTAATAAAGGGAGTAATGAATAAAATCTGGAACCTGGCCATGCCTTTGCTCTTATGGTGCCTCTATTGGATTGGCTTGAGTTTTTTATTTGGCTATGCAAATGGCAGGGTAACCTGGGAACTGGTGACGAGGGCTTTTGAGATGATCATACTTATACCTGCGGTGTATTACAATACCAGGATCATTACCCCAAAATTTTTATACCGGCAGGAGTATCTTTACTATGCACTCTTCACCCTGGCTATCGTAGTGGTCTTAGTGTTTTATAATTCGCTGATCTGGTATTCGGTGGCACCCTGGATTACCAATAGCCCAACCACTGTAAATTCCTTCTGGGACTTGCTGAAGCCCTACTACTTATTTATTTGTTTAATTGATGTGGTCTTAGCCTGGTCAATTGCAACTGGCTATGCCTTGCTGGCGAGCCGCCATCATGAGGAGCAGGAAATGATACAGCGCAAGAATCAACTCCTTCAGGCTGAGCTACGGCATTTGAAAGCACAAATTCAACCACACTTTTTTTTTAATACACTAAACAATATCTATGCTCTCAGCCTTGAAAATTCAACAAAAGTTTCAAATGCTATTCTTCAGCTTTCTGCTATGATGGAATACCTGCTGCACGATAGCACGGAGGATCGACAAGCCCTGCGCAGGGAGCTTGACTTTTTACAAAATTACGTGAACCTGGAACTACTCAGATTCAGGTATCCTCAGCAAATCAACTATGAAGTAAGGGGATCAATCAACGATAAAGTAATACCACCCTTACTTTTTCTTCCCTTGATAGAGAATGCCTTTAAGCATGTGGATCGATCTGTTCCTCACTACTTTATTTCGATTCTGATAGAGGTGCAGGAGCATGCTGTTACTTGTCTGGTGCGGAACAATTTTAGGGCCTCTGCAGAAAGAAAGGGCTTTGGTTTGGAAAACTTAAAAAAGCGATTGATCTTACTTTATGGATCTGAAAACCTATATCATTTATCCACCACGATAAGCGACACCACTTACGAGTCAAGCTTGCAAATCCCATTTTACCAACATGATTAAATGCCTGATTGTGGATGATGAACCCCTGGCACTGAATGTGCTTAGAAATTACATTGAACAAGTAAGTTATTTGCAACTCATTGGAGAGTGTGAAAATGCCTTAAATGCACAGACAATCCTGCAACAACAGTCCATTGATTTACTGTTCACTGACATTAACATGCCGCTATTATCGGGGATGGATTTCATCAGAACCCTTCCGCATCCACCTCAGGTAATTTTTACAACAGCATACCGGGAATATGCCCACCAGGCTTTTGATTTGAACGCCCTTGATTACCTTGTAAAGCCCATCAGCTTTACACGATTTCTCGCTGCCGTAAATAAGTATAAAGCCACTACAACAGACAACACACCGCTGCAACCGTTCGACAGCAAGAATCCTGAGTACTTATGGATCAAGTTTGATAAGAAAACAATTAAGGTACACCTGCAGGAAATTCTTTTTATTGAAAGCAAGAACGACCATGTGCTTATTCATACACGAAATGCTACCTACAAATATTATGAGACCTTACAGAACATAGAAGGACATCTTAAACCCTGGGCATTTTTACGCATACACCGATCTTTTCTGGTCAATATCAAATTAATTACCGCTTTCTCTTCCACAGAGGTAGTGGTGGCGCATCACACCTTACAAATTGGTAGAAACTATAAACAACAGGTAGTTGACAAACTAAGTAAGCAGACAGAGTAGGAACTCGCTCTCTTTGCTTCATCCTTACAAACAATTGCCTCTGATAATGTCATCCGCCTTATAAGACACGCCTGGTAGTTAAGCAGGGTGGATTTCAGTCTTCCTAAAATGAACTTTCTCTAAAATTTTGTCATAATAAAACCTATATTAGCCAAGGCTCTCAAAAAAAGCTGATGAAACAAATGAACAGACTTGCCCTTATATCCGTGATTAGCCTCTTTTGTTTGGGATGTTCCCCTGCCAGAGAGCAAAAAGAGGTTGACCTCAATGGAATTTTTGAACAATTCGCAAAGGAAAATTATGCGCTCAACCCGCTCGTGGCAACACAAAATAATGTGCACGACTTTAACGATCAACTAGCGATCGATATCAGCGAAGCGCATCAGGAAAAAGCCATAGCACTGAACAAGCGATACCTGGATACGCTCAAAACAATTCAGTATGATAGTCTTACGCAATCTGAAAAACTGAGTGTGGATGTTCTACAATACCAATTGACCATCAGCAATGAACGCTTAATGAATCGATATGCATCGTATACGCCTGTTGATCAATTTGTTTTCAGCTTTCCACAACGGTTTGCCGTGTTGGGTTCAGGAGCAGGCTATATTCCTTTTAACAATGAGCAGGATTACAGAAACTTCATCAATCGGATGGAGTCATTTCCGAATTGGATTGATCAGTCCATTCGTAACATGCAAAGTGGATTGGAGTTGAACTATACAAACCCCAAGGCCAGCATGGAAAAGGTACCGGCACAGCTAAAACCACTGTTTGAAGCAGCCCTTGAGGACCATATTTTTTATAAGCCGCTCCAAAATCTGCCCGAAACCATCGACAGTGCTGCGCGCTTAAAACTACTCGCGGATTATGCCAAGGCTATTGAAACGCATATTAAACCAGCTTACAAAAAACTAAATGATTTTCTGGTGGACACCTATATTCCTAACACGCGCACCAGCACCGGCTTGCTGGATAAAAACAATGGAGAAACCGAGTATGCTTACTGGTTAAAGTACTACACCACATCAGACATTACGGGTGATCAAATTTTTGATTTAGGACTTCAGGAAGTGGCGCGGATTCGTACTGAAATGGATTCAATTAAAAAATTGACAGGCTTTAAGGGCGATTTGCAGGCATTCTTTCAATACATCAAAACTAATCCCAAATTTTTTCCATTTAAAACAGAAGAGGAAGTGTTGGATCGCTACCGTAGTTTTGAAGCGCGCATGGAACCTGAATTACAACGTCTCTTTAATCTCCGTCCCAAGGCCTCATTTGTAGTAAAAGCTACTGAGAAATTCAGAGAGGCAGGTGCCAATGCACAATACATGCAACCCTCCAGAGATGGTAAACGTCCCGGTATATTCTATGAAGTAGTTCGCGACCCGTTGACGTACAACTATTTTGCCATGGAAAGTCTTTATATACACGAAGCTATACCTGGCCATCATTACCAAGTGGCTATTCAACAGGAGGCTGATATTCCTGAATTTAGAAAATCATATTGGACCAGTGCTTTTGGTGAAGGTTGGGCCTTGTATGCCGAAAGTTTAGGAACTGAATTAGGCATGTACACCGACCCCTATCAATACATGGGCAGACTTAATAATGAAATTGAAAGAGCCGTTCGCTTAGTGGTAGATGCCGGTATGCACCATAAAGGTTGGACACGAGAGAAAGCCATTGCTTATGTATTAGAGAATCAACCTGTGTCAGAAACAGAAGCCATACAGCGCATTGAGCGCTACATGGTTACGCCCGGGCAGGCTGTGAGTTATAAGGTGGGAGAATTGAAAATTCTTGCCTTGCGTGAAAAGGCTAAACAACAATTGGGAGATAAGTTTGACATTCGGGCGTTTCACGATAAGGTATTAGAGAATGGATGCCTACCCCTATCCATTTTAGAGCGAGAGATTGATACCTGGCTTGCTGGCGTGAAAATGTGAGGCCCTAGTTTTGGTTCGCACGAGGCCGCGCTTACGTCATTCAAAAATCACTCACGATTTATTGAATAGATTCCCAGTCTTGGTTCGTGTCCCCACGAACCAAGTTATCCTTCTACCTAAACCAACTCCTATATTGTTCAGACAAATTCTGCGAAAAAAATCACGGAAGATCTATGCGATGTTTGTGCCACATCAGCAGCAATGAAGGTTAGATACCTATCCAAGCAGTAGCTGAAGAAATCATTGAGCTGTGATTTATACTTGTGCAGAATTTATTATACTACATTTCGATATGCTCATTCTGCCTTCAATATCTTCACCGGACTGATAAGTGCAGCTTTGATGGCCTGGTAACTAATAGTAACCAAGGCTATACCTGTGGCGATGCCACCAGCCAAGGCAAATATCCACCAACTCAAATCCATATGGTAGGCGTATTCTTCCAACCACTGATGGGCGCCCCACCAGGCTATGGGAAAGGCAACACAACATGCGATGAGTACTAGCTTCACAAAATCTTTGGAGAGCAAGGCGATCAGGCCCGCCACACTGGCACCCAGCACCTTTCGCATGCCAATTTCCTTCTGACGCTGCTCTGCCGAATAAGTGGCTAAACCGAAAAGACCTAAACAGGCAATGAATACACTGGCAAGCGCTACCCAACTGAGAATGGTTTGACTGCGCTGGTCTTCCTTATAAAACATGGCGAGTTGGTCATCTAGAAAATGATATTCAAATGGTTCGTTTTCATCGTTGGCCACCATAATGGCTTTTAGTTTTTTCAGTGTGCCTTGTATATCGTGCGAAGCAATGCGCACAGAGTAATAATCGATAGGGTGAATCGGATTATCATAATAGCTAAGGATCAAGGGTTGAATCTTATCGCGTAAGGATTGGAAATGGAAGTCCTTAACAATGCCTACTACGCGCGGTTTGAAGGATGCGTTTGGATCCTCGTAAATTGGCGTGAAAAAATTATTACGTGCAATCAGGGGAATATCCACCACCTGATCAGACACTTCTGTAATGCCCAGCATCTTTGCTGCCGTTTCGTTGATGAGGATAGCTGTCGTGTCGTTGTCGTTTTGGAAGTTCCTTCCTTTCAGCAATTCAATCTCGTAAGTGGTAAGAAAATCTGTATCAACCCCAATAGCGTAGGCTACCTGATGTTCATTTTCACTTCCCTCCTGTTTTAACTTAACCCTGCGTATTGTTTTCCATTCACCTGGCACACGCGAGCTTACTGAAACATGCTGCACAGCCGGTACTTTTTGCATCTCACTTTTTATCCATTCAAAATTCGAACGTGCTTTGCCTACATTCACATCAATTACCAGCATTAGGTTCTTATCAAATCCAAGGTCTGAGTTGTGCAGGTAGCGCACTTGCATGAGCAGCACAATGGTTCCAATAATCATCACCGTAGAAAGGGTGAACTGAAACACCACTAAAACTTTTCGGAGCACAAAATCGCTATCACGCTTAATTTTTAAACCCTTTAGCAAAGCAACGGGGTTGAAACCGGAGAGCAGCGTAGCGGCATAACCACCTGAAACGATACCAACGCCAAGGATTAAGGCCCCTGCAATAGCCCAAAAGTGCAGACCAGTCGTTGTGAAAATGCTAAGCTCTTTGTTTACAAAATTATTAAAGGGTGGAAGCAGCAGGCAAACAATTAACACTGCTACTAAGAACGAGATCAGCGTTGTAATGAGTGATTCCACAAGGAATTGACGGATGAGGTTTCCGCGCACTGCTCCGATAGCTTTGCGCACGCCAATTTCCTTGATGCGACTGGAGGCGCGCGCTGTAGTGAGGTTGGTATAATTAATACCCGCAATCAACAATACAAAAATTCCAATAAAAGAAAAGATACTAACATACATCGGGTTACCCTGTGGAATACTATCCACATTGGAATTTCGTGCGCCATCGATAATGCCTTCAGAACGCAAGTGTACATCAAGCAATGGTTGCAGGCTGAGTGACCATGTCCATCCTGGCTCAAGTGATGCATTGTCGAGTACGAACTCTGTCAACTTAGCAGAAACTGCATCAGGATCTGACTGCGGCTGAAGCAGCGCATACACAGTAAAACTGGTTGATGTCCAATCACTGCTTGCCTCGCGTTGAAAATCTTCATCGCTGTACTGTGTTGACTCAGACATTAAACTGGTAAAATTGAAAGTGGAATTATGCGGGTGACTTTTTAAAATACCTGTAATTTTTAGCGGAGTTTGCAAAAAGCTAAACTGCAGGTACTTGTTGATTACATCAGTTCTACTGAAGATGCGCATGGCAAGGTCTTCCGTAATCACAATAGAGTTGGGTTCTTTCAGTGCTGTTTTACGATCACCTTCCATGAGCGGGAAGTCAAAAACCTGTAGAAAAAATTCATCGGCCACCGTAATCGTTTCCTGCACGTTAACAGGATTCTCAGGGTCTACCAGATTTGCTCTTCCCCAGCGTTGCATGCGGGTAGTCATTTCTACGTCCGGAATGGCGCGCTTTGATTCTTGTGCAAGCATATAACCAGCAGCAGCCACATTGGTTGCTCCGTTATTAGCATTATTCTCGTGGGTAATAACGCGGTAAATTCTGTCACCCTTCAGGTGCTGATTGTCGAAAGTAAGTTCATCGTACACATACAAACCGATCAGCAAGAAGCAAACGATGCCAAATGTAAGCCCTACCACATTTAGGGTAGCGTACAACTTGTTTTTCAAAAGGCTTCGCCAGCCCATGGTAACATAACTTTTAATCATACCGGTATTGGTTAAAGGTTGGTGTAGATCGGCTGAGCGGATGATGCCCGGCCGGAAGAGAAAGAGTATATCTTTAAACAGCATTAGATTGGCACGTGTCCTTCCTGACTCGGCCTCCCGTCTTTCGTAAAGTTCCAGTAAATCACCTTCGATGTCAGCATGATACTCAGGTTTACAAAAACCTTTTAGCCAACGCAACAGGAAGCCCGGTGCCTCTGATTTTTTCATGCTGAATATTTTAATTTCAATACCATGCTAGGCATTGCATTCCAAAGTTCATCGCGTGTTTCTTTGGCGTGTGTGAGTGCTTTCTTTCCGTATGCGGTAATCTCAAAAAAAAGTTTGGGCCGCCCTCGTCTGCTTTCTGATGATTCGCCTTGTTTCGATTTGAGAAAGCCCTTGGCCTCAAGCCTGCGCAAGGTAATTTGTAAGGCACCAATGCTTACATCGCGTTTAAGCCTTTGTTCTATATCATCTTTAATGGTTACCCCGTAGGCATTGCCATGCAGCACCCCTACTGTCAGCAGCACCACTTCCTCAAATTCACCAAGTTGGATTTTTTTCATAAATAATACTATTACGTAGTAATAATACTGGAGGTTGTATAAAATTCCTACTTTGTAGTAAAATATTTTCTAAATTCTCTTTTCTTGAGAATTATTGTGGAATTGCACACTGTTTAGTTCAATTTTTGGACATTAAGGATTAAGGAAGGTGGAGATAGATAAAGCATAAACAATAGCCATTCAACTTGTACCAAAATATTTGTTAGTCGTTTAACTTTGTTACTACTGTCTTCAGGTTGTCATCTTCTTCTTTTTCTTCCCAATCCAATACATGGTGTGGATCGATACCAGCCATTATGGGTTTTTCTGAAACTTTGATGGTGATACTTTGCTTGCCTGAGCGAATTCGATGTTTTTCATAATATAGAGCATTACTCAATTCATCCTGACCCGCTTTGCGTGCGCCAAATAAACCAATGTAAATCCATTCATCCATTGGCAATGCTGTTATTGTACCAGCACTATCGTATGCTATTTTCTTTGCTGTAAAATCAAGTGTTACTATCCATTCCTTTTCATTAATCTTTTCAGCGCCTACACGATCAGTATCAAACTGCCATAAAGTATTTACTTCAAAAAGTTCATGTAATAATGTTTGTGTTGAATCTGGAAGTGTTGTTTTCAGTTCATTCAATAAATCCAGGGTTGTAACAGATTTGGCGCCCGGTTCTTTACTCTTCGCTGTGAGTGAACGAATGGCTGCGTTTACGCTATTCACACTTGCATATTGTGTAAGTGCATACATGGCTAAGGGCCCACGCTTATAGGCTAAGTATGGATCAAGGGCGCGTAATAGGGGCTCTCCCCTTCTGATGGGTTGATGAGGATATGGCTGACGCATGAAACGCATCAACTTTCGTATTTGTTGTGAGTCGTGTTTTTCATGCACCAGCATCATACTGAAATACCAGGCAAGTCCTTCGCTTAAAAATGGAAGGCCTTCAGCATAAGCATAAGGTAATGTCCATTGATGCCCCATCTCATGGCCCATGATGGCATATGGCAGGTCTAGTGAATTTTCATTGTCCGGGATCCAGTGTGCATACCCCTGACCATAGTAAATTAAACTTGGGTCGGCATGCATACCGGTGCCAGGTGCAGCCGGATGTTCAACAATGGATAAGTGATCATAAGAGTAAGGTCCAAAATGACTTGTATAATAATCCAATGATGCCAGCACACCTTGCATCATGTGTTCAATATGTGTCTGGTGTGGCGGATAATAGAAGATACGGACCATAACTGGTTGATGATGCTTTGATGTCCACTGATTTTCATATACTGCATACGGTGCAGAAAAGAAATTCCATTCACTGCCTATGGGCTGTGAGGTTTCATACCGATAATAGTTACGGTTACCTTCAGTCCATTTATTTTTCAAATCTCCGGGTGCCACAGCCATCTGGATGTCGCTTGTGCCCATGGTGGTCTCTAGCCATATGCCTTCATCACTGCCGAAGAGAATCCGGTCACCATCGTGCGCAGATGAAAGTGATGCAAGCAGGGGCCGCGCTGGCAAACCATATTCTTTACGCTGTGCGGGGCTGATCAGTGCTCGATTGGATTGATAACCTATGGCTGGAAAGTAAGTTTGGTTGTTGAATGCACTTCCGTTTTTGGTTATCGCTGCATTTACCCCGCGATGGGTAAACCCATGTGGAGCCACATGTACCTGAAACATCAGTTGCAAAGAGTCTCCGGGGTGTAGGGGCTTTTCTAAGGTATAGATTAAGAAATTATGAGTGTCATCATGCAACACAAGATTAGTCTTTCTTGAAAAAGAGATCGCATCTGCATAGTGTGTTGTGCTGATGCACACGGTATCAATTTTCTGATTGCTGGTATTCTGTAGAAAATAGTTTCCACGAATTTCCAATGTCTGTTTGTCGGGATAAAATTCAATGTGTAAAACGGCTCGCTTCACACGAGGCTGTGCAGTTTTTTCATATTTACCGTATAACATTTCATAGTTGGCTTGCAGCTGATGAATGTCTGCTGAGTTACGGTACCTATTCAAAACATTCGTATTATACAAAATAAAACCACCCAAGACTGCTATCAAGGTGAGGCTCACTGCAAAAGCCATACGTGTTGCTAGCGTGAGTCGCTCCCGAATTTTTTTAAGTCTTAAACTCAATTTAGTTTCACGCCCCCTCACCCACACCAATGCACTCCCTATTATCATAAGCAAAGCCCAGACTACCCAATAAGATTTAAACCATAACCATGGTGCAAGTGTAGGCGCGAATGCTCGCATATCAGTATACGACCAATGAGGACCCGCAGTAAAAATTAACAAGTTGTGCTCAATACCCATGAGCCTGGCGAGCCCCACAATAAAGGCATACGTGAGTATGCTCGTAAAATGACCTACATATTTGTGTCCAATGAGGGAATGAATAAAAAAAGTAAGCACCGCAAACAAGAGATATTCAGGAAGCTGTAGTCCGAACATAACAAACAGATAAAACTTCAACTCCACCATAAAACTCGTTGGTGTATAGTCCAGAATTTTCTGGGCCAGAACAGCCGCTACAATCAACAGCAACATAAAAGTGATCAGCAGCATAGCCATACCCAACATTTTGCCTAACACCGGACCCCAGCTTGATCCTGGCATCGTATCTGTTAAGTCGTTCACACGATGGTCTCGCTCACGCCACACTAATTCACCAGTGAAATAAATGATCAATGCTGGAATTATCATCCACCTGCTCATGGTGCTTATCGGTGACGTTAATTCGCCAACAAGGCGCGGGGCGGAAGGAACCAGGGGTAATCCCATGGCGACCATCTGATCAATAATAATCGGGATTGAAAGTAAGGGAATAAAAATAAGCATCACTAAACCAGGTACGCTTGTGACGAGTGCATGATAGGATGACCACGCAATTTCTTTAACCTGATGCCATTGAAAGCGTAAACCAAACTCACGGTTATGCTGCACTATCAACACCTTGCTTATATATGTTGTATTGTGCGAAACATTGTGCTGAGAACCCAACGCAGCAGGTTTGGCTTTAGCGAAGAAGCGCTTCCAAAGACTAACATTAACCGTGCGATGTGTGAATTTAAATGTGAAGTAGACTATTACAGCTAAACCCAATGACAAGCCAAGCCATGTGAGGCGATTTTGTAATAATGTTCCCTCTAGTGTAAGTAGACGAAAATTTTTTTCTGTGTTTGTCCACAGTCGTGAAAGATCGTCCCAAATAAAACGCACTCCTATCGGATCGATGATAGAACCTAATCCTGAATTGAAAAGAATAAGGCCTGCAATAAAATAGGCAGTAAAAAACAAAGCAAAGCTTCCCATGTAAGCGGAAATCGGTTTACCGCTGCGCAAGGCAACAGCAAACTGAATTACGGTGGTGGTCAACATATTTGGTATAGCAATAAATCCATAAGCCGTCAGGTGTGCTTCCACTCTCAATGGTCCGAGGCTGTCCGGATGAACACCTGGTAAATAGATGGCCAAGAGCATGGCTACTTGCAACATCACAAGCATAAATGCATTGATGGTGACTGCGGCTAAAAATCTTCCAGCTAAGTACTGTGCCTTTGAAATGGGCATGGTATATGTAAGCGGATGCATGCCAGAGGAAACATCGCGACTGGCAGCCTCGCCAGCCACAAACGCTGATGTAACCAACCATAGCAAGCAACTAAAAACCGTGGCCATGGCTACCCTAAAGGGTGAGTTTAAATAAAATTCACTGAATAATGCCGCTTCAATGGATCCATCGCGCATGAACAGAAAGACAAAGAACATTAGCAGCAAGATGATAAACCAGAACCATACTCTGCTAAGTTGATAGCTCAACTCATATTTAAAAATTTCCCAACAGATCATTGCGTCACGAGTTTTCTGTTTCCAACATGTCCGGCAATAGCGCAGAAGTATACATCCTGAAGATCAGGCTCCACGGCTTCAAATTCATTACCTGGATTTTCCTCGCTATACACATGAACAATTGTTCGCCCTGCAAATAATTTGGTTGATATTATCGCATGTCTTTGTGTAATTGTATCTAAGGCTGATTTATCAATAGTTTGACGCCAGATTTTTCCTCTGAGATTTTGTGTAGCTTCATCGGGTTTCGCCTGTAATAAAATTTCTCCCCTATCAATAACAGCCATGTTAGCACACAACTCTCGTACATCTTCTACAATGTGTGTAGAAAGTATCACCACACTATTTTCTCCGAGTTCACTTAAAAGATTTAAAAACCGAACTCGCTCTGCAGGGTCAAGTCCAGCGGTAGGCTCATCAACGATTAAAAGTTCTGGATCACCCAATAAAGCTACTGCAATGCCAAAACGCTGAAGCATACCGCCCGAATATCCGCCAAGCTTTTGCTTGCGGGCATCCCATAGGTTTGTTTTTTTGAGCAATGACTCAACCACCACCTTTCGGGCTTTTCGTTCATGGTAGCCTTTCAATATGGCAAAATGCTCCAGCAAACCATCGGCACTTGCTCGTGGGTAAACACCAAAATCTTGCGGCAGGTATCCCAAGGTTTTACGGACATCATCTTTCTCCTTAATAACATCGATCACCTTACCTGCATGAGTGGCAGTTGCTGGAATAAATAGATTGATTTCTCCTGTATCGGGCTGTTGAAGTGTGGCAAGTATCCGCATCAAAGTAGATTTTCCTGCTCCATTGGGACCTAAGAGTCCGAACATCCCACGAGGCACCGTTAAGCTTACATCTTTCAAAGCATGTACACCGTTTCCGTAAGTCTTAGAAACATTTTTAATCTTGAGCGTCATCTGTGGTATAAGATTGGTTGAGCGGTACAAATATATTGCATTGTACTTTGTATTTAAAAGTACTTTTAATTTTATATTGCAACGCGTTAAACTTTACAAGATCGAATCTCAACTCAACTACAGGTTTAAATATCAGATTTACAGATACTTAAGTTGAAATGAATAAACTCTCAAAGAAGGTGTCACGAGATTCAGATTTATCGGCTTATTGGTGCTACAATAAATTTTTTGAACAATATCTTCTTCCGACTTGCAAAAGTGAAAACAAAGTAACATCATTGCACTGTATTAGTTAAGTAATACAGTAAATCACTAGATAATGGTATCTATTAAAGACTTAAAATTCAGGTATTCTAAAAAGCAAAGTCCTCTTTTTGAGGAACTTAGCTGTGAGCTAAGCGCTGGCAGCATAGTTGGGCTGCTGGGTAAGAACGGAGCCGGTAAGACCAGTTTGCTTAAACTGATGGTAGGTTTAATCCAGCCAACGGAAGGATCGGTGCGCATTCTCGACCAACAACCCTCAGAACGCCAACCCTCCCTCCTACAGGACATCTACTTTCTGCCGGAAGAATTTCATCAGCCTTCCATCTCCATCAGAAAGTATGTGAAGGCCAACGCAGGGTTTTATCCGAGGTTTGATGAGGCACTGCTCAAGCGTTTGCTCAACGACTTTGAACTACCGGATACTAAACAACTGAATCAATTTTCGTATGGTCAGAAGAAGAAGTTCCTGATTGCCTTCGCCCTTTCAACCAAGTGCAGGCTATTGGTTTTTGATGAGCCTACCAATGGTCTCGACATACCTTCCAAGGCCATTTTCAGAAGGGTGATGGCAGGCTCACTGGACGAAGATCAACTGGTGATTATTTCTACGCACCAGGTAAGGGATGTAGAGAACCTGATTGACAGGGTGCTGATGCTGGAGCAAGGGAAATTTATCATGCAAAAGAATCTGCATGAGATCGCTTCAAAACTTCATTTCGCCACCATGTCTACTCCTTATGGTGAAAATGTTTTGTACCACGAAATGGTACCAGGTGGTTATAAAGTAATCACCCCCCAGACAGACGGAAGTTCCTCTGTCGACATTGAATTATTGTTCAATGCGATTTCTAATGGAACCGAAAAAATGAAAGAGTATGTCAAATAATATATTCAGCGGAAAGCGTTTTCAATTGCTATTAAAGCAACACTTCATTCACAACGGACAATTTCTTTTGTTATCAAGTGGTGCCTATGTAGGTGTGATCTTTATTGTATTGTCACTCGCACAAGCAGGCAACGGACTTCAGCCACATCGATTAGAAAATTTCCAGGGTTTCCTGATGGCTTTTGTATCGGTGTTTGGAATCCTGTATGTCGGTCATTCTTTTCCTGCGTTCCGATCAAAAGAAAGTACGATCAGCTATTTGATGCTGCCTGCTTCGGCATTGGAAAAATTCCTCTTTGAATTTGTCAGCCGGATTTTAATTATTCTGTTAACACTGCCCCTTTTGTTTTGGATCACCTTTCATTTACAGGGATACTTCTTCACCATGTTCACCAGTGAGATTTTCAAATCCGTAGGTATTCAGTACATGGTAAAGATTGATGAGGATGTGCCTGGCCTCGTCTATTGGCTGGTAAGCGGTGGCGTGTTGTTTGTGCTCTCCCTTGCCTTAACAGGATCAGCCATGTTTACAAAACAGCCCTTGGTTAAATCACTTTTTGCAGTGGCCATGCTTGTCATGTTCTTTGTCGGCTATAGCTATATCATTGTTGAGCATGTGGGTGTCGGAAGGTTTAATCCGCCTGAGACCATGTTGTTAATTCCTATGGAGGAGGAGCCGGCACTGACATTTTTTACCCTTGCGCTTTATGCAGCATCGGCAGTCATGCTTTTTGTGGCCTATTGTAAGTTAAAAGAACGGGAGGTGTAGTATGCAATTTCAAGAGGGTAAAAGTATTTTTCTGCAGATAGCAGACTCGATCACCGAGAAAGTGGTGAATGGCGAATTTCCCGCGGGCGAAAAAATTCCTTCCGTAAGGGAACTCGCTGCAGCGATGGGTGTCAACCCCAATACAGTAATGCGTACTTACAGTGAACTTCAGGCAATGAATATTATCGAAAACCAAAGAGGCATCGGATACTTTGTAAATCCCGAAGCGAAAAAAATTATTCTGAAAGAAAAGCGGCAGGAATTTTTCAATAAGGTCTTACCTGAATTTTTAAAGCAGGCTGCATTACTCGGCATAGAAGCTGATGAACTAAAAAAAGAATTGGAAACCTTGAACGGAACAATATGAAGTTAAGCAATAAAATACTCCTGGGATTTTTTGGATTCATCTTCCTTTACGTGAATGCGGCATTTATGGAAATAAGGTTGACGGGTTCGCCCAACATTATCAACGATGATAATAGCATGGCAGAAAGAATTGACTTATCTGTCATTAACCATCTCGTTTTAAGTGGAGTGGATAAAAATGTAAACGTGATCGGGTCTGATCAATCTTCCTTGGAAGTGCGGAGCATAGCCGGAGACTTACTGCAAAAAGTAAAGTATGTTGTTTCGGGAGATACACTCACGTTGTCTGGTATTGATGCAGGTGATATTGAGACTTTCAAGGTCACTGTATTTGTTCCTTCAACCAGTTTCAAAGCAATCCACGTAAACAGTGCAGAGGCGCATATCAAAGGCTTGCATACCCAGCTTTTAAATATTTACCAAAATAAGGGAAGAGTATACATGAGTGACTGCCACATAGAGAGAGTAGAACTCGACCTGGAGGCCGCCTATTTGAATATGACGGAGACAAGCGTGGATACTGTGTCGCTTACGCTTGAAAAATCAACGGTAAATATTTATTCTCCTTTGATGCGCTTGCAAGGCACGCTGAACAACCAATCGTCTTTAGAACACCTGAATAAGGTTGAGGAAATTCAGTTAAAGAAAGATGATAGCAGCAAACTAAGCATGCATGTATATCAATAAATGTGGCCAGGTATTGTAACAAATCATTCATAAAATCTTCTTCATGGTGCATGCTCACGACTACCCTATCTGGATATGAATATTGAGATAACAGGACTTTCTAAAATCTATCCCAACGGCCACGCAGCCATTAAAAACATTAACCTGCAAATAGGCAGTGGTATGTTTGGACTGCTTGGACCTAACGGAGCGGGCAAGTCCAGCTTTATGCGCATACTGGTAACCGTGCAAAAAGCCACGTCCGGAACAATTCTCATGGATGGTATGGACATCAATGAACACCGTCATGAGATTAGAAAACTGATTGGATACTTGCCTCAGGACTTCACCTTTTTTTCGAAGCTTAAGACGTGGGAGTTTTTAGATTACGCGGCTCAGCTTTCTACTTCCCTGAAAAGAAAAGAAAGGCTGGCCAAAGTTGACAAGCTACTGGATCAGGTGGGCTTGCTGGATGTGCGCGAACGCATGGCCAACAAACTCTCAGGTGGGATGAAACGAAGACTGGGTATAGCACAAGCGCTCATTGGTGAACCGAGGTTGTTGGTCATTGATGAACCTACTACGGGTTTGGATCCAGAAGAGCGTATTCGTTTCAGAAATATTCTTTCCGATTTAAGTCAACGAGATGTTACCATCATACTCTCAACACACATTGTGGGCGATATCAGCAGCACTTGTCATAACATGGCGATGCTTAACAAAGGCGAAGTGGCCTTCAAAGGTTCACCCGAAGGCATGATCGATCAGGTGCGTGGTCATGTGTGGCAGATTATATTGGACGACTCAGCCTTTGATAGTTTAAAAGCAAAGTATCCGGTAGTCTCTACCATTCCTGTGGATGGAAAATGGGAAGTGCAAGTTATTGCGAATGATCAACCGCACCCGGATGCTACAATGGCCAATCCCAACCTGGAACATGCCTATGTATATTTTATGGAAAATGAATTTGGTGTGTCGTTAGTATGATATCGATTAAAAACATAGTGACGATTTCGACCTACGAATCAAAAGTTCTCTGGAGAAATTGGTTTTTCCGTATCGTTGCCCTTGCCGGAATTTTCTTTATCGGGATTTTTAATCTCGTGGAAATGTCTTCGCTGGATAACCCATCGTGGTGGGCGATGCTCAACGGTTTTGTACTCCCCTATGCCAGCATCATCTTCATCAGCATTCCACAAGCAGCTGCCGTTATTTTTCTGGGAACGGGGCTTATCAAGAAAGATAAAAAACTGGATACGAATGAAGTCTTTTTTGTAAGGGCCATCAGTAACCTGGATTATGTGTTAGGAAAAGCGCTGGCCATGTTTAAGCTTTTCTTCCTTTTAAATTTTGTCATACTGGCTATTCCCTTTATTGTAGGCCTGACCAACCCACTGGCTACTGTCAATCCGATGGCCTTCATCGTCTATCCACTGATCGTCAGTGTTCCGAATATTGTTTTTACCATGGGGATTTCATTCCTGCTGGTCACCGTTATCCGTAATCAACCCATCTCGATTGTCTTGCTCGTGGGCATGGCGGGTGTGCAAGTAATTTATTATTTTGATAAGTTCTCAAATATCCTCGACTTCACGGGCTTCAGAATTTCCATGCTGGCGTCCGAGATGTCCGGTTTTGTAGATATTGAATTTGCGTTGTGGCAACGTGCCTTTTACTTTCTCACGGGCATTGCCTTTTTGTTTCTCACGGCTTTTCTTCTTGAGCGCTTGTCGGGACATAAAGCTACGCATCGTGCTACGGCTGTAGTCGGTGTAGTGCTACTCCTTCTCTCATCTTGCGTTATTGTTAACCTATGGTCTATGCGACAAAGTCCGATAGAACTGCGACAAGCGATGATCACGGCTAATGACAAGCGGGCAAACGAAGCTAACCTGTCCATCACTTCACACAGCATCGCAATGGAATGGGTTGGCAAAGAGATCATCAGTACTTCAGACTTAAAACTAAAAAACAATACAGCTCAGGTGCTTCACACCATCTACTTTTCGCTCAATCCGGGTTTAATGGTGGATAGTGTTCTCGTCAACGAAGCCCTCGTGCCCTTCGACCGGGACGTACACATTATTTACATCAGTGAGGGCATCAGCATTAACCCTGGCGAAACGCTTAATGTCCGCATCAAATATCACGGAGCGATCCTGCAGGCTGCCGCGCACCTGGAGGTGGATCAGAAAAGATATGAGAACTCCAATGATTTCATCATGTTCTCCTTAGCAAAGAAGTACGCCTTCCTTGAAGATGATTATGTGTTGCTGACGAATGATGTACTGTGGTATCCGGATACGGAAGTGGGCTACAACCGAATGGAGGCGGTAAAGCAAAGGCAAGCCTTTATCGATTTTGAATTAAAAGTAAAAGTACCAGAAGGCAAAACAGCCATTTCGCAAGGAGCCCTAACCGTGAACGGTGATGTTCAACAATTTAAACCAGAGTACCCATTGCCTTACATCTCACTCGTGATCGGTGATTACCTTAAAAAAGAAATCATTGTCGATAGCGTAGCCTATGCTGTATTTCATTATCCCAAGAACGACTATTTTCTTGAGCAACTCAATCTGATTGCAGACACACTCAGCTACCTGATTACCGATGTGGTGAACGAATACGAAGACGCTCAAAAGCTCTCCTACCCTTTCAAAAGAATGCAGTTTGTGGAAGTACCACTTCATTTCACGGCATTCAATAAGATATACGAAAGCCATCAGGCCTTTCTGCAACCCGAGACAGTTTTTTGGCCTGAAGAAGGTGCGGAAATCAGACAGTTCGATTTTGGCCGACAACTCAGGGACATGAATACCCAGGCCAAAAAGACAAACCAGGTGTTAACGGACAAGCAAAAGCAAGCGAACGTATTTAACGACCTGATCAGAAAAGTATTTACAAAACAGATTGGTTCCAAGTGGGTGTACGATGGTAAGGATATTGATAATCCAGACTATTCACTCTTTCCAAATTATTATGATTTCAATGCGGGCATCGTCAGCACCGACTGGGCCCTGCTCAACCGCTGCATTGCCTCTTACCTCAGAAATGATAAGCAGGTGCAAAATGATTACTCCAGAGAAATCAATGGCATCTCTTTTACAGAAGAATGCAACACACTCATGCAAACTACGCCCCTCTCCAAAATCCTGACGACATCCGATTTCAGCAAAATCAACAAAGCGGTTGCCTTGAAAAGTCAATACCTCTTCTCCTACCTGGGCCAGACGTTGGGCGAAAGTAATTTCAAATCCTTTTTGTATGAATGGGTGAACACGCATCAGCACCAGCTAAACAGCTATGAAGACTTCCGGAAAGCCATGCTTTCACGTTTCCATGTAGACATCGATCCGATCATCCGCACGGTATATTCTGAAACCTCACAGCCTGCATTTGAAATTCTGGAGGTGCAGAAATACGAAGTAATGGACGGTGACCGTAAGCGCTACCAGGTAATGGTAAAAGCCAGGAACTCAGGTAATAGTGATGGTGTGCTTGAAGTAAAATTCAACCACAAAGAAGATAGTGATGATGAAGACGACTACTATGCCAAGGTGAATGAAGAAGTAACTGAGGAAGCGCCCGGCCGATTGTCGGTCATCAAAAAAGGAGAAACCAAACTCTTTGGCTATGTACTGGACGAAAAACCAAATGCGATCTCCATCAATACCATCATTTCAAGCAATATTCCTTCGGTGATTAACATGTCATTAGGAACCTTGTCGAAGCGCGAAGGCGGAATACTCTTTGATGGTGAACAGGTTGTTGACAATGAAAACAACTCCGCACAGTATGAAGTGATTGTAGACAATGAAGACAAACAATTCACGCACTTCAGTCCGATCAAACCAACCATGCTGAAAGCCTTCCTGGACAGTCGTGACACCGTTGTTAAAAAATATCATGGGGCCTGGAATAGCTCCTATTCCAGCTGGCTGGCAACCACAGGTTCTGATTTTTATGGCAGCGTTATCCGCTCAGCGCATTTCACACGATCAGGCGGTGGTGAAAAGTTGGCCACCTGGACGCCAGAATTCAAAGAAGAAGGCTTCTATGATATTTATGTTTACATGCAAGGCAAAAATCAAAACGAATTCATCGGAAACGAGAATGCCGGCAAACAGTTCGACTATCACTACATCATTCGCAACGGTGATGGTACCGATCAGATCAAGTACAACATCACCAACGCGGAGCCAGGCTGGAATTACTTAGGATCTTACTATTTCAATAAAACCGGAGGCAGTGTTTCCTTAACAGATAAATGCGACCTCTGGCGAGTGTATGCAGATGCAGTAAAGTGGGTGAAGCAATGAGAAAGTTACTGGTTACAAGCTACGAGCTGCTAGCTGCGAGCCTGTGAGTGAGAAATATAAGATAAGACCTTAATAAATAGAAAATTCGAATGCGAAAAGTGAAATACAAACTTCAAACTCAAAACCAATGATTTTTAGTCGTACGAAATTTAATTCAACCGTGACTAGCTCGAGGCACACAGCTCAAAGCCCGCAGCTTATGCGCGTATTGCAAGTGCTTCTCCTGATCGCATGTTGTGCGTTTTCCTGGGGAAATTCTATTGCCCAGCAAAAACTCACGCTCAGTGATGCTATTAAAATCGCGCAGCAGAGCAGTCGCAACATTCGGAAATCGCAGTTAAACCTGTATGGAAGTCAACGCAGTCTGGATGCGCAGCGCTTGGCTTTGAAATCGAAGTTTGCACTGGATGTAACGCCTTTCGATTACAACAGGAATCGAAACTTCAATGACTTGTTCTCTACCTGGAACACCAATGAAGACTACAATTCATTTGCGAACTTATCCGTGAGCCAACCCATCTATGCAACGGACGGACGGATTTCTTTAATCAATCGCCTGGGCTATCGCGACAACTATTCAGAATTCCAGGACATTCGCACCAAGACCTTTAGCAATAACTTATACTTACAAGTAGATCAGCCAATCTTTACCTACAACCGCACAAAGATTCAGCTAAAGGAGTTGGAGTTGAACCTTGAAAATGCAACCATCAGTAATGCACTGCAATTACTAACACTCGAACAAAATGTGACACAGTCATTTTATAATTTTTACCAGCGCCAAAACAGTTTGCAGATTTCCAAAGATGAATATGAAAATCAAAAGATCAGCTATGAGATCACCAAGAAAAAGGTAGAGGCTGACTTGCTTGCCGAAGAAGAATTGTATCAGGCAGAACTTAACCTGTCAACCTCCAAGTCGACACTGGAAAACAACGAAGTACTATTGGCCAATGCCGCTGATGACTTTAAACTTCTACTCGGTATGGACCTGACACAGGAAGTCTCGGTGGATATCGATATCAACTTTGTAACCCGGAAGGTAGACCTCAACCAGGCCATAGCCTACGCCTTAGAAAACAGGATGGAATTGAGGCAGCGCGCGATTGATATTGAGCGTTCGCAGTTTGAATTGATTCGCACAAAAGCCTTGAATGAATTTAAAGGTGCTGTCGCCTTGTCGCTGGGTGTGTTTGGTGATAATGAACGCGCACCGGATATCTACGATGTTCCTTCTGTAAACCCGCGCGTTGCTATTTCATTTTCTATTCCCATTTTCGACTGGGGAGAAAACAGGGCCCGAATGGATGCGGCCAATACCTCGCGGGAAATAAAAGTGATCGATCTGGAAGTAGAGAAAAATGACATCATGATCAACATTCGGAAGGTGTATAGAAATCTGCAGAACCTGGAAAACCAGATTGCTATTGCTGAGCAAAATGTGAAGAATGCCACCCTGACGTATGATCTCAACCTGGAGCGCTACAAGAACGGTGATTTAACCAGCATTGACCTCAACCGCTTTCAAAGTCAGCTTTCAGAAAAAAAGGGCACACTCGCGGATGCCTTAATTAACTATAAGATGGAGCTGTTGAACTTAAAAATTCTTTCGCTTTACAATTTTGAAACACAAGAGCCCGTCCTCGGTCCACAAAAATAACTATCCATCGAACTAAAATTCTTACGCATGAAAAAGCTGACCACAGCCATCGCCCGAACAAGCTGTCAAGTAGTACTTCCATTGTTGGCCATGATGGTCGTTTCCTCCTGCAGTCCTGACAACTCAAACATAAAAACGGAAATCAAAATACCGGTATCTGTCGTGACGATCAAGCCACAGAGTATCTCACGTTTCATTGAGACGACAGGAACTGTTTACCCTTTTAAAGAAGCTTCGCTAAAAGCTGAGCTGACAGGTCTTTATACACTAAAGCGAAATCCGAATACAGGAAGACCTTTCGCCCTGGGTGATCAGGTAAAAGCCGGCCAGGAATTGATCCGGATTGAGGATAAAGAATTTCAGAACACACTTCAGATAGAAGGTAAAAGATTAAACCTGGAGTTGGCTGATAACAATCATAAAAAGCAACAGTCCTTGTATGATAAGGGAGGTGTAACACAAACGGAATTGAAAAACTCAGCCATCTCCTACGTCAATGCCAAGTATGCTTTCGAAAATGCTGAATTGCAACTGATGAAAATGTCTGTACGCGCTCCCTTCGATGGTGTGATTGTTGAACTACCCTACCACACCGATGGCGTGAAGATTGATCAGGGACAGGCACTTTTAAAAGTTATGCAATACGACAAATTGCTGATGGATGTAAAACTTCCTGAAAAGTATTTGGCAGAAGTTACCCTGAATCAAGTGGTACAGATTGCTAACTATAATGTAGCACAGGATACGATCTATGGAAAAATCAGTCAGATCTCTCCTGTCATCAATGCGGACACCCGAACCTTTCAAAGTGTCCTTCAAATTGACAATGATAAACGCTTGTTACGTCCCGGCATGTTTATCAAAGCATTTATCCTCTCTGAAAAAAGAGATGGCACCATTGTCATCCCTAAAGAAACAGTGATCTCCCGTCAGGATGGAAAAGTTGTTTTCACGGTAGAAAATGGTATTGCCACCGAGAAAAAAATAACGACAGGACTTGAAAGTCAGGATGTGATCGAAGTGGTCAGCGGCTTAAAGGTTAATGACAGGCTTGTGATCTCAGGATTTGAAACCCTGCGCAACAAATCGAAAGTGAGCATCATTCAGTAATATTTTAAACAAGCGCTATTGTGAAAAAGATCGTCTCGCTGGCCGTACACTACCCTGTGTCAATCCTCATGATGGTGTTGGCCGTCATCTTGCTGGGATTTATTTCATTCGGGAAACTCGGTATTGAGTTGGTGCCTGAATTAAAGAATCCAACCTTGTTCGTTGAACTAAAGGTGGGTATTAAACCACCCTCAGAAGTTGAAAAACAATTTATCGAATCGATTGAATCCATTGCGATACGCCAGAATGGTGCTGTGGAAGTAAGCTCCATCAGCCAGACAGGTTATGGGCGTGTTACAGTTCAATACGACTGGAGCAAGGATATGGACGAGGCTTTTCTCGATCTTCAAAAATCACTCTCCTCTTTTTCACTGAACGATGAGATTGACGAATTCGTCATCTCGCAATTTGATCCCAATGCAGCGCCCATTATGATCCTCGGGATTTACAACCCCGCATCTGATGATACGGAAGCACTCCGTCACATTGCAGAGAATAACTTCAGAAATGAATTTGTCAAACTTCCAGGCATTGCTGAAGTGCGGCTTTCCGGTGAACAGGATAAAGAGGTAGTGTTAGAAACGGATCCTGACTTATTGGCTTCGGTGGGTTTAACCGTAAATGATCTTGTTACAAAAATTCAAAACTACAACAGAAGTGTCTCGGGCGGATTCATCGAAGAGCTTGGACGCAAGTATGTGATCAAAGGCTTGGGCATCATTGAAAAGCCCGAAGACCTTGGAGACCTGGTGGTGGGCTACACTACTCGCAGAAATACAACAGCAAGTCCTGAAGCGCCTGCTGTCACCACACCCGCAGCCATGAGTACTACTGCATCTTCCGATCAGGTGCCGGTGTTGCTTCGCGAAGTAGCCACGATTCAAATACTGGATAAAGAAGCAAGCAGTATTGTTCGGGTGAATCAGAAGCGCAGCATTGGTTTGTCCATCTACAAAGAGACGAACTATAACACTGTCAATGCTGTCAATGAATTGATGGCCTCACTCGAGGAATTGAAGAAAACAGTGCCGGGTTATGAATTTGTCATCATCCAGAACCAGGGTAGATTTATTCAGGGCGCTATTGACGAAGTGAAAGAATCAGGACTCTTTGGTATTTTTTTCGCAGTGATCGTGTTGTTTCTTTTCCTGCGTAGAATTGGCTCTACACTCATCATCAGCATTGTTATTCCCATTTCGATCATCGCTACGTTTAATCTGATGTACTTCAATGGTCTTACGCTCAATGTCATGACCTTGGGTGGCTTGGCCCTGAGTGCAGGGATGCTCGTGGACATTGCGATTGTCGTGGTCGAAAATATTTTCCGCAAACGCGAAGAAGGAAAGGGCGTGTTTGATGCCGCCATTGAAGGAACGGCCGAAGTAAGCGGTGCGATCACGGCTTCAACACTCACCTGTATCGTTGTGTTCTTGCCGATTGTTTATTTGCAGGGACCCTCCGGAGAACTTTTTAAAGACCAGGCCTGGACAGTAGCCTTTTCACAAATCGCCTCTCTCTTTGTCGCGATCCTGGTGATACCAATGCTCTTTGCTCAGTTTTTCCGTAAAGACAAAGTGTTTGCGAAAGAAAGAAAAGTCTTCTCGGATGAAAAGCACACCAGCTTTAAGCGGTATCGTGCTGTATTGGAAAAAGTATTAAATCACAAGACGGCCTGGATTGTAGCCTCAACAGTGATGATACTGGGCACAGCCTTATTGCTACCTGTTATCGGTAGTGAATACATGCCGCAATCCGATACGAGAGCGATTTCAGTGGATGTAACGCTGACCAATGGAACGCCCCTCGCGAGAACTTCAGCCACGGTCAACCAGATTGAAACTCAGCTGCAACAATTATTCGAAGGACAGCTTGATAAAATCTATACGCACATCGGACCGCAGCAAAGTCAGTCGGGTATTAAAAACGAAAACGTCTACAATGAAAACAAGGCTACGATCAAGCTTATCTTCCGGGAAGACATTGCACTTGACATCGTACCGGTCACTGCGAAACTGTCATCCTATTTTGAAGCACTACCCGGCATTGAAGCGACTTTCTCCAATGATGAAAGTGCCTTGTATGCTGTAATGGGCGAAGATGAAATGCCCTTGGTGGTAGAAGTAAGCGGAGCCGACTTTGAAAAGTTAAAACCCCTCTCCGATTCCATCATGCAGGTAATGGCTTCCAATCAACATGTGTACGATCCGGTATCCAATTTGGAAGAAGGCGTACCGCAAATCCATGTTGATGTTGATAAATACAAAGCAGGTATTTTTAATTTATCGATCGATGATATCATTCTTCAAATCAAAGATCAGTTGGAAGGAAAAAATGCAGGCACGATAGAGCGCGGTGGCGAAATGCAGGATATAAAAATTAAAGTGCCAGAAGTCACCCTAGCCGGATTGCAAAACATCAAAATTAAAAGTGGTCAGCGCGAATTCCCATTAAGTGAGATTGCCAGTGTTGAAGTAGCTTATGCCAGCAACTCCATTCACAGAAGAAACCAGACCAGAACGGTGTCAGTTGGTGCGCGTGTCAATCCGGACGAGCCTTACGATCAGGTGGTCAAGTCCATTCAAACTTCACTCTCCAAACTTTCAGTACCGCCCCAATACAAAATAAGGGTGGCCGGTCAGGAGATCAGGCGTCAGGAATCGGTAGACAATTTGACCTTTGCACTCATCTTATCGATTGTACTGGTGTACATGGTGCTCGCTTCACAATTCGAATCACTGCTGCATCCTTTCACCATTTTGTTAACCATTCCCTTTGCAGTAGTCGGTGCTATCCTCGCCTTCGTTATACTGGGCATGCCCTTAAACATGATGGGCTATATCGGTATTATTCTGCTGGGTGGTATTGCTGTCAACAACTCCATCATGATTGTAGACTGCATCAACCAGAACAAGGAAAACGGGATGCCTTTACGCGCTGCCATTCTTGATGCAGCCGAGCGCAGGCTTCGCCCCATCATGATGACGACCATGACTACCATTCTCGGATTACTTCCCTTAACCCTGGGCTTCGGAGAGAGTGCTGCCTTGAGAGCACCTATTGCTATTGCTGTAATTGGTGGTATGGTTACTTCAACACTATTAACACTCATCATCATTCCTTGCTACTACGAAGGCATTGAAAACATAGTCAGTCGCATCAGTCGGAAGAAGGTAGTGAAAATCGAAGTTTCCAATGGGTAATAACAGTCTGTTAAAAACGATCATCAGGAGGAAAGTCCTCATCTCGATGTTGTTCATCGGCTTCACGGTGATGGGTTATATTTCCTATACGAAACTTCCGGTTGAACTTTTTCCCAACGTTGAATTGCCCATACTGATTGTCCATGTACAATCGCCAACAGATGTGGATCCGAAGTATATGGAACAGCGAGCGATTGTTCCGCTCGAGAGTGCCATCAGTACATTAGAAGGCGTGGCTGAGATCACGGCCAACGCAGACAGCCGACAGGGCATGATTTTCATTTCCTTTCAGCAAGGCGTGAATATCAAATACGCTTACCTGAAGCTTGAACAGAAAGTGGGTGCGATCAAGACGAGCCTTACACCCGAATTTTTTGTCAACATCATCAAGATCGATACAGAAGAGTTTTCGAATGGCTTCATGGACTTGCAAGTGCTGGGTAGCGGTGGTGTAGACAGGGTGCGGAACATTACGGACCAATATGTTACAGACAGACTGAATGATGTGGATGGCGTGGGAGGCGTGGAAGTTTTCGGTGGACGACAAAAGACCGTGGAGATTATCATGCATGCGGCCATCTGCGAGGCCAATGGCATTACACCCAATACCATCAGCAATGTACTTTCGCGCAACTCAAACAAAAGTGCTTTTGCGGGACAAGTGGAAATGGAAGGGCAGAAAGTTTTTGTGAATGTAACAGCTGAATTAAAAGATATTAAGAACATACAGAGTCTGGTCGTGTCGGAGAAGGGTCCCCTCCTGCTGAGCGATGTGGCAGATGTATTCTTCGGTGTAAAAGAACAAACTTCCTTGAGCCGTGTCAATGGAAAAGAAGCGGTTTCCATCCGCGTTTCGAAAGACCCGCAGGCTAATTTGATTGCCCTATCTGACAGAACGCTGGAAGCCATCAATGCCATCAATAAAGATCTCGAGCCGATGGATGTCAAGATCATCGTGGAGAATAACCAGGCCGAGATGATGTCGCGTAACATTGATCAGATCAAAGAGCTGGCCATAACGGGAGGACTACTGGCCATCTTTGTGCTCTGGGTTTTTCTCCGCAGGATGAAATTCATCCTTAGCATTGCCTTGTCTATTCCCATTTCAGTTTTCACAGCCTTCAATTTCTTCTACGCTTACGACATCTCCATCAACAGCCTTACACTGATCGGTATGGCGCTGGCCATCGGTATGCTGGTGGATAATAGTGTAGTGGTGATTGAAAACATTTACCGGCATGTTGTCAATAAAGTCCCGCGCGAAGAAGCCATAGTGCGCGGAACCAATGAAGTGATGCGCTCGGTGATTGCCGCCACACTCACGACCGTAACTGTTTTCTTGCCCTTTATCTTTTCTACTAATTTTCTGGTCACACTCATTGGTACCCATATTGGTGTGTCCATCATTTCTACCTTACTGGTTTCGCTTGTGGTGGCGTTGGTGTTGATTCCCATGCTATCGGATACGGCCATCCGTAAAGAAGATGAGGACAAAGCTCCCCTGATCAGGAATGCATCGATCCGTCAGCGCATCATTCAAATCTATATGGTACTGTTGAAGTCCTGTTTCCGAAGACCGATGTTCACGGTTGTTGGAGGCCTGGTTTTATTTTTTGTTACCATTGGGATCAGTCTTATTGTGAGCATTGCCGGCACCACGGAAGTGGAAACACCTGAGATGAATCTCTTCATCACCATGCCACAAGGTAGCACACTGGAATCAACCGATCTTAAGATCAGGAAGATTGAAGAAAAAGTAATGGAGATTCCGGTGATCGAAAAAGTGATCAGCCAGGTTTCGGAAGTGGAAGGTGTACTCACCATCAAACTTGTTGAAGGCTTTAATGACCTGGATACCATTTCTGTAGGAGATGTTCGAAACAGATTGACAGGTTTGTCCAAAGACTTTAGTGATGTTAATATTTCACTTGAAAAGCCACCGAGTCAGAACAACGGAGGCGGTGGAGCCGGCAATGCTGCCCAGGAAGATTTTATGCGCATGTTGGGAATAGGCACGGCCTCCGAGCGTATCATCATCAAAGGTCAGGACTTCGAACTGATGCAAACTATTGCGCAGGATATCAACACCCTGGTGAGTGGTTTGCAATCCGTTCAGCAGAGTTCGGTGAATTTAAGTCCTGAACGCCCCGAGGCGCATTTGGTTTTCGATCAAAAAAGAATGAGCGAGAACCAGGTGACCTTACAAAATGTAGTGGTGGCGCTCAATGATTTTCAGCCCTCCTTTACATCAGGATCTAACTTCATCAGTGGTGGTGAGGAATATGAAATAACCATCCGCACCCAAAATCAAGTGGCCGCTCGCGCAAAAGAAATGCGCGACTTACGCGAGATGAAAGTAAGCAGTGCAACCGGTGCGACCCACGGATTTTCGGATATCGGAACGGCATTGTATTCATCGGGTGAAAGTACCATCACCCGAATGAATCAGGAAAAACGCATTCAGATTACCTACAACTTCATCGATGAAGTTGTCAAGTCAAAGGCACTTCAGGAATCTTCCCGCCTGGAGATTGATCAGATCGTATCCGGTGTAAACATTCCTTCTGGCATTGTCGTAGAGGTTGTTCATGACGAAGGTTTGTATGATGATTTTTACTTTTTCATTTTTGCTGCCATCGTCATCATCTTTATGATTCTCGCGGGTGTATTCGAATCCTTATACCTGCCCATCGTTATCATGTTCTCCATTCCCCTGGCGGGCATCGGAGCGCTGATGGGCCTCACCCTCACGGGCAACTCCATGCTGAGCGCCAACACCTTGATCGGCTTCCTAATCTTGCTGGGCGTTGTGGTCAATAATGGTATCATATTAATTGACTACTCGCGCATTTTAAGAAGAGAGGGTTATACAAAATACCGAGCACTCATCATGAGTGGTATCTCACGCCTGAGACCCATCCTGATCACCTCCATCACCACCATCATCGCGATGTTGCCGCTGGCACTGGGCGAAGCAGAATATGTGCTGAGCATTGGTCAGCCTTTTGCAGTGACGGTGATGGGTGGACTAGCCTTCGCCACGATACTCACACTGTTTTACATTCCCACCATGAGTGCTGGCTTGGAAAGTGTACTCGATTGGTTCAGAAATTTGAAGCCAGCGATTAAAGCCATACAGATTGTGCTCATGGTTGTGGCCGGCACATTTATATCCTTGCAAGTAGAAGGACTCATCTGGCAAATGATGACCTACATCGGAGCCATCATTTTAATTCCAGGTGGTACACACTTCATCATGTCATCTTTACGCCAGGCCAATGCTGAAATGGTGGCACCGGGTGAAGCGATGCACATCACCATTCAAAACCTGACCAAAGTATATGGCAGAGACAAACGATGGATAAGAGAATGGAAAGGAAATAAAAACCTCTTTAACATCCGAGGCGAAGAGCCCGTAACCCGGCAAGTCGTATTGCAAGACCTCATCTGGCAAGTTGCCTTGATTGGCTTTCTCGTTTATTTTATTTACTTCCATTTGGATAAGGCCTTCTGGCAACTGGCCTTCATGATTTCGTTGCACGCCTTGTTGCGATCCATGCTCAATCGCGCAGGACAATTATTTGCGCATAAAGAGAAATTGTTGAACATCAGCAAGCGCTTACTCTACTGGGGCTTTCCGATGCTGAGTGCCATCTATTTGTACAGCGATGTACAGATCAAGGCCATCGGAATCATACTCATCATCTTGTGGTTTATCGGATTGCTGCTGGTGCGCGCTTCCAAAAAACTGAAGGAGCATCCTGTGGATATCATGGAAATCAAGGGGCGATTCAGAAAAATTCGAAAACTGTATTATAAATTATTACTGTCCATTCCTTTTGTTAAACCGAAGCAGGCCGAGTTCAAGGCACTCAAAGGCGCCAACCTGACAATCGAACAAGGCATGTTCGGCTTACTGGGACCCAATGGTGCCGGCAAGACAACCTTGATGCGTATCCTTTGTGGTATTCTTGATCAGAGTTATGGCAAGATCTGGATCAACGGCCACGACACCACCTTGCGAAGAGAAGAACTACAAGGGCTGATTGGTTATCTTCCGCAGGCTTTTGGCACATATGAAAATATGACGCCATTCGAGTTCCTGGATTATCAGGCCATTCTGCGAAAAATCTCCAATCAGGTGGAGCGAGAAAAAAGAGTGCAGTACGTGCTCAAGGCCGTGCACATGGATGAGCACCAGCACAAGAAGATTGGTTCCTTCTCAGGCGGGATGAAACAACGCATTGGTATTGCACAGATTCTCTTGCATCTTCCCAAAATATTAGTAGTCGATGAACCAACAGCAGGTCTCGATCCCTTAGAGCGTATTCGTTTCCGCAACTTACTGGTAGAACTCAGCCGTGAACGGATTGTGGTGTTTTCGACACACATCATCGAAGACATTGCGAGTAGCTGTAACAAGCTGGCCGTGCTCATCTCCGGCAATATAGAATACATCGGAAGCCCTACCACCATGGCCGAACTGGCGAATGAAAAGGTGTGGGAATTTCACCTGACACCGGGTGAATTTGAAATGGAAAAAGAAAACTACATGATCGTGCACCACATGCGCGAAGGTGAGCTCATCCGCGTGAAGTGCTTGTCAGACGAACGTCCACGCGCAGAGGCCGTGCAGGTACGTGCGAACCTGGAAGATGCCTATTTATGGTTAATGAAAAGTAAATCCAAAAAGAAAAATGAAAAGCTACCTCCTGCTCTTGTATAAGCTGATCACCTACAACGTGAAAGTAATTTTTGGAAACAAGTTTGTTTACTTTGTAGTCGCGGCATTTTTATTCTTTGCCTTCATCATCACGATTACCATCTTTGATGATCCCCAATTCGATGAAGCCGTCATCTATGGCTTCCTGGTTTTCCCGGGTTTGTTGCTGATCTTCTACCCGATGGCCTACGGCATACAGAATGACGATGATGCTAAAATGCTGGAGACCATTTTCGGAATTCCCAATTACCGCTACAAAGTATGGTTGGTCCGTTTTGTGTTAACGATCGGTATCGCGGCCGTCATTTTGTTTGTGCTCGGCAATTTGGCCAACCTCACCTTGTACCGATTCAACATACTCCCAATGATCGGTCAGGTGCTTTTTCCCATTACCTTTTTGTCTTCCGTGGCCTTTATGCTTTCTACGCTGATTAAAAATGGCAACGGAACAGCGATCGTACTCGTTATCGTTTCCTTCATCTTTCTGATTTTTGCAGAGCCCATGGAGTATAGCGTTTACAATATATTCCTGAATCCCTTCGGAGAACCGCGCGACATGAGTGAGTTTATTTGGCTGACCATCATTTACAAAAACAGGGTATACCTCAGCATTCTGAGTGTGCTGTGTCTTTTATTCGGGATGTTCAATTTGCAATTCAGGGAGAAGTTTGTGTGAGGTACAATTGGTTTGTGGACACAAACCATGGCTTTGACTTTGTCGAGGCCAGAACCCATAATAGATGACCTGATAGCACTTACATAATAAATTGTACAGACAGAGAACTTTGTACGGCATTTTTACGTACATTTGTTTAAATTACATTTATGCCTAAGAGAACCAAACGAATGCAATTGGAGCCAAGTAAAGCGCCTAAAGTCGTTAAGCAGAGAAATAGTAAAAGTACCTCTGCTAAAAAGGCCAGCAGCAAAGCATACAAGGTCTCTACTCCATCCCTCCATGGACAAAGTAAAAATATTCATGGAATAGCACATGAGAATGCAATGGAGCAATGGAGTCATAAAAACACGGCAGGTGAAGTTACCCTTGGATCTGTTTCTTATGCAATTGAAGAAAATAAGAATCAACGATTGGAGTTACGACTTACGAAGCTCCAAAAAGAAGTCATAAGCAAAGCTTCAAATGTAAGTGGCTTTAAAAATGTAAGCGACTACGTACTTCATATTGCCATTACTGATTCCAGGAATGTAATTCGCGAACAACAAATCTTAGAGCTTTCAGAAAGAGACCGGATTTCTTTTATGGAGACATTAGAGAATCCACCGAAACCCGGTAAGAATCTTAAAAAAGCGATGGCAGACTACCTGTCATTTAAAGAAGTTGAATAGATGGGATACACAATTGAGTCTCTTGATACTCAGGTGCATGTCAGAGATAAGTTTATAAATCAGCATCCAAGCCTCCAGAATTATTTAAGATCTGTCGCCAGGCAGGACGTTGATAGAGATTTAGCGCGTTGCTTTGTTTTGATTGATCAAGAAAAGATTATTAAAGGTTATTATACGCTTAATAACCTTTCTATTCCATCCGCTGAATGGGATCCAGCTTTTAGAAAAAAGTATAAACTAACATATCCTGCTATTCCCTGCACATTAATTGGGAGGCTAGCCATAGACTCATCTATGCAGGGAAAAGGCCTCGGAGGAATTCTATTATTTGATTCTCTTAAAAGAGCATACGAGGTTAGCAAAACAATAGCATCCTTTGCTGTTGTCGTAGATTCAATCGATCAGACTGCTAAGGATTTTTATAAGAAATATGAATTTCATGAGTTGATGGATACAGACAAATTATTCCTTCCCATGAAAACCATTCACAACCTTTTAAGCAATCCTTAAAGATCACGTTAATTCTTTTGGTCAAACACAACATCCGTTAAAGTAAAGTTTTAACTGTTAACTGTTTTTACGAGCGTGTATCTCAGCATCCTGAGTGTGTTATGTCTTTTATTCGGGATGTTCAATTTGCAATTCAGGGAGAAGTTTGTGTGAGGTATCATTGGTTCGTGGAGACAGCTACTGCCCTGGTTCTTGCCCTCACGAACCCCAGCTCTTCGCTTGCTCCTCTTTTCCAATATCAAAAAAACTACGCCCTGGTTCGTGTCCTCACGAACCAGCTTAACAAAATCACGCAGACCCTATGCGCTAAGTGCACAACAGTATATCGTTTGGATTGTCAACTCAATGATCCCTACTGCCCTGGTTCGTGTCCTCACGAACCAGGGCCTTGAACTTAAAAAAAGTCCAAAATAGTAAGCCTCATCAAAAAAAATTTAACTAGTATTTTAAGGATTTATTTCGATTTACCCCTCATTAAAAAGTACATAAAGATTAATCCAATTGTTAATGAAGTTAAAAGTCGGATGAGATACAGATGCAACTCGGGAGTAGAAAGGTCGAGCTGCGAAATGATTCCTTCCTGTATTCCATTGCCGGCACCATGTGCTACAGCCGCTGGGATAAAACTTTTTGAATGCAGGGTAAGCCAACCCATAAAAAATGAGTAACCAATCATTATAAGGGGCGAGATGATCAAACTGCCCAGCACAGGGTTTTCAGGATAATTATAGCCGAATAGTTGCATGGGTAAATGCCACATCGACCAGATAAAACCTAAAAGCAAAATACCTTTCCATACACCTAAACGCTCAATGAGTAAGCCTTGAAATAAACCACGCCAGGCTACCTCCTCTCCTGCTGCTAAAAAACTGTTAACTAGTGCAAAGAAAAAACCTGTAGCAAATACGTTAAGAGAAAAAATGAGCCAGGACTGACTACCGAGACCTAGTAAAAAAGGGCCACCAGAAATAAGAACAGACTTCGTGGAAAATACAAACCACTTTGATGTGCCCCACCCCAATGATTGAAAAATGGCCACTACGATAAAAGCAAATACTATGGGAATAAAAACCGCCAGGAAAATGGTGAGGATCAATTTCAAGTTTGGCTTCCATAATAGTTTAGACTTTAATTCAGGGTTAAAGCGCAAATAGAAGATTGTAACCACCGCAGGCGATACCATCGTAGCCGCCAACCACAAATTCATTTCTGGATCATCCAAACCATTAGTGGTTAATATGCCGAGTAGCTGTAAGCTCCAGCTTACTATAAAAAGCCAGCCGCAATACTTAAGAATTAAGCTGAAGGAAATAGTTTCTGTTTTCATATATTAAAACTGACAAAGTCTATCTTTATTTAAAATCCGACCGAGCGCTGTTTGCTTCCGCTTTCAGCGGTGTGACGGATGATTCATTTTTAAAATCAATAGTGTTTTTGGAACTGATGGTATCCAAGCGGATCAAGCGTTATCTTCAACGTATTCATTTACTATAAATTGATGGCTCATGAATTGCCTTATGCGCTTGCCTTTTAATAATAAAATAAGCTACGATCAAATTAGGAAGCCAGCTGATCCATGACACTAATTGGTAGGACAAAATAAAGTTACCGGTATTCATCACTAAGATGGGCAGCCAGATGCGAAGCGTTGCAGCTCCAAGACAAGTAGCATAGCTATACGTTAAGTATTGCTGATGTTTAATGAACAGTCCCTTTCTGATTGAAATGTATCCTTGTATCGTGGTGTAAAACCAGATTAAAGCACCTATAACAAAACCAAAAAAGGCTATAGCGCCACCTTCTGCGAAAAAACTGATATAGCCAATTCCTAAAACACTTAACCAGGTAGAAAATACATATACCATCCCAATAATTCTGTGCAAGCTGCGGTAGTTAGTCCTGATGTACTTATTGAATTGAATCCAGCCAATGAGTAAAGCCATACCACCAAAAATGATGTGGGCGTTAAAAAAAGCCTTCCAAACTTTATCTTTCAAAAGGGCATCACTTTTCATTGTGAGTATACCCACTGCACCATCAGTCAAAAAAAACTTTAAAGGATATAAGCCAATAAAAATAATGAAGACGATAAATGGTAAATAGGCAAGAACCACTCCGAGGCGGCTTAAGGATTTCATTTGCTTGTCCATGTTCAAAAGGAGGCCTTTCATGAATATTTTTAATTCAACAAGATTTGTTTGATCTATAACTTGCCACAAAGAAATGGCAATGAGCTCAGCCAAAAGTCCCGCCTTATAAATTGGGACGTATTGTTGAAACAAGGCTTCCAGTACCTATGTCGTTGATTGTCAAGGACCCCCTAAAGTGGAACTAAATATCAGAACCAATTTCTCTGGTAATTGATTGAATTTAATCTGCCTTAATCTGGATATGATTTTCCTTTAGATAGTGCGTTGGCGATTGTCCTGTTACATGTTTGAAATTTCTATAGAATGCAGTCTTGGAATTAAAACCACACTCAAAAGCCAGTGCCAATAAGGTGTACTTTTGATTTTCGGGCCTGGCAGCCATTTTTTTGAATTCATTTATCCGCAAGGCATTTATAAAATCATAAAAGCTTTTTGACTCCATGGAATTAATCACTTGCGACAAATGACTGGGGTGCACGGCCAGTGCCTCTGCCAATTGACCAATCGTAAGCTCAGGATTTAAAAATAACTTCTGTTCTTCCATGGCTCTGGTGAGTTTACGATGAATATCACTTTGCTTTTCTGGTGATAGTGTAGACTTAAGGTATTTCGTTTTTATAGCTTCTTGTGATGCAGGGCTTTCACCCGCATTTGAAGTCATCACTGGATGAGGCAAAATTTCTGTATCACCAATATTAGTCTGGGTAAAAATGCCAACCTGCTTAATTCCGAAATAACCCAACAGCAACACAAATAATGCAACCAGGGAAAAAATGACAAAATCATTTCCAAAAAAAACAGCGAACCACACTACACCCACTCCATAAATTAAATATCGTAACCAAAGCAAATTGATTTTCTCTGTCTGTGAAAACCTATGCTGCATGTTGACAATATGCTTGCGCAACAACCATAATGAAAGCAAAGTGTAGCTTACACCAGAGGCCAATACTAGTATACGTTGAATGATAAAGACTAATTCATAACCCCTTCCTTCATTTGCAAATACCTCAAGTCGTTCGGCATGCGGGCGAAGAAAAAAGGGAAGCAGTATAAGGTAAATAAACAGTGTAGGTGTAAAGTGCCAGATAAAGTGTTTTTTCAAATACGGATGTTGATTGGTAAGAGAAGCCGTATAGAAATAAAGAAAGGGTCCATGAAGCAAGGGAAAAGGGTAACTAACCAAGAGGTAAGGGTGATAATAAGGATCAGCCACTAAGCCAGTGTAATAGAAGGCTAAATGGATTCCGATAATTACCAGCCAACACGCCAAGAGTAAATCGGCCTTTGTTTTTCCGCGCTTCGTAAAAAGTATTAACGCAAGCAGGAATGATAAAGAGGTGGATACGATGTAGAACAAGTTGCCGAATTATAGTGAAGATGCTTAAAGCTAGTATAGTTGTCTACTACAAAAATCAACTTAATTTTTGAATTTTGGCTACTTAACCTATAGAGTCAGGTAATAAAATTAGACAGAAAGCAGAAAAACAAAACAACCACTGCCCTGGTTCGTGTCTCACGAACCAGTTCCTAAAAATCACGGAAGCTCTATGGGCTGCAAGCACAACATGCGTAACTTAAAATGTGAGTTGTTTACTTAAGTGATTTGTTTAGACACAAACCATCACTTAATGAGGCGATCAAGTTTTTTGCACCTCACTCCTCTCGTGTTGTTGTTTTACCAACCTGGCCTTTACGTTCTTCCTCTGCAAATTGTAAAAAGTCCAACAAGAGCGGCAGGCCCTCGGCCAGCTGACTGAAATTATGCGGAAGCGCCTCATGCTCGTGCATGATGTAATTGTGGTAGAGTTCGATCAGGTGATTTCGAAGCTCATTGGGTGGAAGAAACTCGAACAAGTCATTTAGCCGGATGAGCACCTCTGGCCTTAGTTTAACATGATCAGGGAAGTGCCTTGTGCGCTCAAGTTTTGTTTGTAGAACTGCTGACTTTGCCATATTGTTTGCGTTGGTGGTGTTTACTTACAAAGGAATATTGATACTTCAACGATCAATTTCACTGAAAATAAATCAGAAACAACAAGCTCTGCAAGTAGCACTTTTGAGCGAAAACAAAGAGGGCCTAAAAAGTTTAAGTTAGACTTATGCTTATCTAAGTAGGACTTAAAGTTGAGGAAGAATTAGATTAAAAAAAATAGTTTTTTTTCACGTGAGGGTTACTCCAACGCATTAAGACTAATCGCGCTTTGCTAAATTCCAGTTTAAAATAAAACCTGATAAAGGCTTAATGAAGAGGCACATCAACTAACAATAAATTCTTGATTGATACGATATTAAGCTGATCAAAGACAGGGAAAGGTAACAGCGGACTTTGCACTTTACTCCTCTCCTGCTGTTTACTCAGTTTCACTGTGCTGGCCTGTACGTACTTCATCTGCAAATTGTAGGAAATCTAACAAGAGCGGCAGACCCTCGGCCAGCTGACTGAAATTATGCGGAAGCGCTTCATGCTCGTGCAGGATGTAATTGTGGTAGAGTTCGATCAGATGATCGCGCAATTCAAGCGGTGGCATGCACTCGAAAAATGCATCCAGGCGGTAGATAACCTCTGGCGTGATTTTGCTGTGCGAGAGCACATGATTGGAATGCTCTTTTTGTGTAGGTGATGTGGCTGTAGTGTTTTCCATGGCTGTTTTGATTTACAGCCACAAAGTAAAACACGGTTTGAAAATTGAAAGGGCTCAAAAAATACAAGTACTTTTTACATTTCTACAAAAAGTTTTTGGAAGACTACTTGTTCTTTTGGTATTAATACAAGTTAGACGCAGGAGGGTGATTTATTTTTGGGAGGTGGGGAAAGAATACTGTTAACTCATAAGAAATAACATAAACCTTTGGGACATTTTCAATTACAGAAAATATACACTAACATTGAGGGCTTATCTTTCCGTTCGGAAGAAGGAGATCAGAAAAGGCCAAGACATGGAGGCTGGCGTTTTTAGCTTTATATGATATTCGAAGGTCCACTCTTATATTTATGATTTACTTTATCTTGGTTTCGGCTATCAAAGTAATTGTTTCGCTTAATTGGTGAAGTCCACTAAACAGTTGTCACAACACTTTGTGGGATTGTTTTGAATGTTCCTTTAGTATGTTGACATTTTTACCAAAGAGCTTTCTTCAGCGCTCATTTTAACAAAAATGTCTAAATCGGAATTTTGGTGGTAGGATCAGAAATTTTATTCTTAAGACAAACTAAAAGTTCGACAGTCAGACTTTCGAGATTTCGGAATACTTGCTCTGAAAACTGATCAAGCATAAGATCGGTCTTTGACAAAGAGCCAAAAGTATTATCAATGCTTCTCACTAGACATACTCCTGCAGTAGAGTCGATTATTAGATTTCGGTGGTACCCATGAATAAAAGATCCCCTCAATTTATAAAGAGGCGTCAAATACCTTTTAAAGAATAGGTCAAAGCTTGTAAGGCAACTGTGCAAATCATCTTTTGGCCTGTATTGAAGTTTAACAAGCACGTCCAAAAATTCAAGGTAAAGCTGTAAAGTTTCATTACCTGGTGGTGCAGGGCGCTTTGGTGAATTTATGATTACCTTCCTTACCAGCATTTCGGTAATTCGAACCAAATTCTCAAGTAATGATGACGTGGTAAGAATGAAATCTTGAAAGGCTGCGTGTACGACATCAAAATAGCCTATTCTATCACTTATTGAGAACTCGCGTCTTATCACTGTTCCTGGAAAGGTGAAGGTACAACGTGCACCAAAACTTGTTATAGGAGAAATCCCACAAATGAAATCATGATTAAGAGTATCGAAATACTGAAGCTTTAATTCATGTGCATGTCTTAAACGAGAATCGATACCGTCTAACAAATAGCTAACCTCATTTCGGTTAATCGAAATTGGATAAAGCTTTTCATTGTGGAAGCCATCATTCAGTAAACTTAACAAGCTCGAGTTTATTTTTTTATCGACTTCAACCAATAATGCATTCTTGTTACTTGAAATGTCGACAATCGTTTCGTTCTTAAGTGCTACCATAACTTTTCTTCTCTGTCAGTTGATCTTTTTATGTCCTGATCTAAACTATGTACCACTTTATCCAAAAATTCGAACGCAACCTCGTCACTAGAATGTTCCGAAATCCATTCCACTATTAGATCGCGCAGTTCGACATCAATCGGGAATGGCTCGCCCACTAAACCAGATTTCACTCCGACTGTAGTTATTGCAGTATACGCTGATGCTCGAAGCTGATCCAATTCAACTCCTTGCATTCTGATACCCTTCTTCAAAATTTCGACAACTAAGTCGATCAATATTTTCGTTTTAGTCTCAAAAATACCAATTGAGGCAACTATGCGCTGTACTCGTTTGGGATCTGTTGTTAGGTGCATCAGTTTTCGGTACTCTTCAGCCAGGTCAGAAGTAAGTTCTTTAGATTGCTGTAAGAATTCAAGAAAATCCTTTGCATAATAGTACTCCATGCCTTTGTATTCAGCACTGACATACCACGTCAACCCTCGTATAAAAACATTTCTTTTGCGTGTTTCGTCCATGTTCACAAACATGTTAAAGTTATCGTGAGGCATAAACTCATATGAGCTATAATCTTTTGTGCTAATCTTCTCACTTTTGATTTTAAAGCGTAGCAAGAAGTAATCAAATAATTCGTCTTCAGAAATCAAGTTAATTTCTAATAAAGAAGCAAATGCATGTTGTATATCGAATGACAATTGAAACCGCGCTGTGTGATGAAGTATAAGCTCTTTGAGAAAACTACCTTCCATATCGCGATTATACATAAGGAAGTTATCAACAGACCTTTGATTAGTTATATCAAAGAGATTAGTAATCATATTCGACTTGCCGTGACCAGAATCCTTGAGAGTAACTAAGGCCATAAGCAGGTTAAACGAAATCTCCAAGTTCTCTTTGCTTTTATAAAATATCCGCTCGACAAGTTCGACATCCTTTGAGTCGATTGGCTTCGTCAATCTTTGGTAAACAAATAAAATAACATTCAGAGATTGGGGGCTAGCCTCTAACTCGAGCTCGGTTATTTTAGCCCAGTAAAAATCAAGCTGGTTGTGCTTAAAACGTAATGTTGAAAGGTATCCAGCCCCATAATAGTAGATGAACTCTCGATCAATGACCCAGAGTATATCATAAACGACCATCGCCTTATCAACAAATCCATCGAACAGCGCACGGTTGAAAGTCCATATAAACTCATTGTGACGTTCTTGAACTATTCTGACAGCTGCTAAACTATGCGCAATCTCTTCGGCCTCATACTCGTCAATCAGTACTTTAGCCTTACTCTCAATGTCAGTTACTAGCTTTTTATAATCATGCTCTAATCTTGTTTCAGCACTGCTTACTAAGAATAGAATCTTTTCGGTGAGAGATTGTGGCTTTAAAGCTTCTTTCACCAAATTAATTCTCGAAATAACTCGCTCATCTGTATTCCATTTCTCTATCCAATATAACCGATCTATCACTTCCCTACTTGCAGCCAATGGCATACTTTCAGCTATTGATTCAATAAACTCCAAAATGGATATTATTTCAAAAATGCTAGTATAAGGACTTTTAGATCTAGTAGATGCAGAAATACCTCGAGGCACATCCATTAACTCATGAACAACTCGTTTTTTAACATATTCTTTGTTAGTTAGGTTGTATATGCTAATAAGAGACTCAATTACTTTCTTTCTAAGAACAACTACTTGCTCGTCTGATGGGATGAAAAATGTTGTAAGATTTATTTGACCAGACTTAAACGGATCAGCTGAGCTTACTGTAAATTCTAACTTCAGAAAGTCTTTGAAAGCCTCGATAAAAAAGATTGTCAAACTATCATCTTTTTCCATTAAAGCCAATGCCTCTTTTATGAAAACGTATTGCTCACTGAAGTTGTAGCTAGGCATGATGTGCCTTTTGTCGAGCGCAAACGTGTTATTAAAAAGCCCCAAATCCGGTGCATACGAATAAATTGTAACTACAGTATCAAACACGAATTTTTCGTTTCCTTGCCTATAAAGAAGGTTATGGAGCAGCCACGAAATCGATCCATAAAGTGATTTGGAATTGGTTGATCTATTTTCAACATCAAATATTAGTAAATCACGAAGAGACTGGGACTCTGGAAGTTTAAGCCGTTGTAAAAGAAGTTTTATTGCTAACTTTCCAAATTCAGGTTTTTGATATGCAATGGAAGACACTGTATTCAAAATATCCTGTACAGCCTCTGAATTTTTGTGTTCAATTTGATGAATATAAAAAGTTAGGATAGGCTCGAGACCTAGATTACCTTTAGCTTCATCATCATAAGCTTCATCAACTGCTGATAGGTTAATAATACAATTCGAAATGAACTTTGGAAAATTTGTAATGCTCGCAATGACAAGTGTTGGATCTGCTGTCGCAAGAATTATATCACTGTAGTAGTCAGGAGAGATAACGAATTCGAGACGTCTCAAACCTAAACCTTCTGCTAAAAGCCGATCCATCAAATATCTTATCACTCCCATGTCGACTTCGCTAAACTCAGCCAGCTTTACATAGAAAGCGTCATCCGAAACAGGCAAAGGCTCTAGCAGGCAAATTAACCGTAGTAGCCTTTCGATCTTAAGCTTGCTGGTCCCGGTGTATTCCGAAACAACTCGAATGACTGTGTTAAAATAATCTCTAACATAATCTTTAAGAACACCTTCATCTTTGATTTTTGGTAACTGCACATTTTGATGGATAGCACGCAATAGTGCCACGATCAAAATTGGCCTGCCATTCGAAGTATTAACTAATGCTGGAATGTAGTCTTTGTACCTGCCAATATTAATTTGCCGTTGGAAAAGCGCTCTTGTGTCATCTAGCGACAGCTTTTCGAGCTTAACAGACTTAATTGTCTTGTCTTCAACAGTAGGAATCAATTCTAGCGCATGATCTATAAGGACTCGTCTGCCAGTCAAAATAAATTTCAACTTGCGTTGTAATGGAAGTCGTGTGAGATTTCGAAGGTCCGCAATTACTTCAGCAGTATAATTATGTGCGTCATCTACCAACACCATGGTATTTTTATCACCAGATAAAACGAATGCGACCTTTTCAAAATTGATTCGATGGGAATTGAGTACAAGAATTTGCCAATCATTCTGTTTATCGAGATTAGACTTAAAAAACTCGATTGCAAGTCTAGTCTTTCCAATTCCTGCCTCACCTGAAATAATGGCTATGCTCTTACTATCCGAGTTTACAAAGTCCTTTAGAATATTGATGTCAGATTCACGTGCAATAAACTCATTTGCTAATGTGCTCGGATCATCGATACCCACCTTAAGCCTGTTGCCAAAATAATCTTGATATGAAATTAGCTGGGCTGTTGTAAACCCTTCTTCCATCCACAATCGCAATATTGGATGACGGATATAAAGGGTATGAATCTTTGCATCATCCCATATATCAAAGGAAACATCTGGCTTATTAATGCGATCTAATTCCTTCTCTGCCAATAATTGTAATTCTTTTTTTTCCTGTGGGAGCAGTCCAACATTTGAAAGAATAATAAAGTGATTTTCGTTTGCAAGCTTTTGAATTTCGAGCGGTACATCTGCCTTAAGAGAGCTGTAGGCCTCTTTTCTTGCAGTTTTATGAAACTTATCTTGGAACCGCCATTTACCAGACCTCCCAGCATATGTTCCTGTAAATAATCCATCTATGCCTCCATCTTTTCCTGGTGCTGAAAACGGCTCAAAGCTTTTTGAGACTTCTAGGCTCAGCAGCGCGTTACAAAAGCGCTGAAAGAATTTGTCATCATAAAGTTGCCAATTGATAGTCATAGTTAATTTAGATATTCTCTCAGAACCCCTGAATGGTTTGGTCTCCTAGAAGAAATACCAATATAAAGAACCATTCAATACCTACAACTACCTCCCACCAAGAATTATCTCACATTCTGACGTAAAAATTTCTTGCACTGCCCTGGTTCGTGTCCTCACGAACTAGTTTTGTTATTCTACTCAAAACTCCTTCTAACCAAAGATGCGGGTGAAACTACACACTTGTCCGCACGCCACATCTGCGGCATTGATGTTTTAATTCTTCAAATATTTACTTCGTGGAGACTCTAATCAAGATTTGGGTGCTGGACTACTTAGTGACATCCAACTTCTTATTTATAACAGGAAGGATGTAAATGCTTGTTAGAACATGATTTACAATACCTGTCGCCAGTTCGAGTTTATACATTGACAAGCTTTTCATCTTGTGTGCTGAATCATTCCCGATTATTCTGAGCTTATCTAATATAGGCAGTTCTGATTTTGAAATGTGTCCTTCATGATGAAGCTTTTCTATTTTTTTTAAAAGATTGCTTCCAGTTATCGATTGATCAATACAAATTGCCTCTACCAAAGCTCTTAAACCCATGCCTAATAGAATTGTAGAACCAGCTTCGAATGCTGGTATAAGTTCATCATAAAGTTTGCGTATTGTTTTGGGGAAAATTGCTACATGTCTTTCTGACAGAAAATTATAATACCCAGGGTTTGCATTCCCATCATCCGGATAATTAAAGTGAATAGCCTTTGATCTTTTTGACTGTTTTATGATTTGTAAAAACGAAATTGAATTACACCCCATGCATTCAACCACGCTAAATTCTTCAGTGCTTTTTGAATATCCCTTAGCCGTTTTGGAAAATAGCTTTTTGTGGTTTTTGTCACCATCGCATTCACTACAATATGTTAAGACTGTTTTAGTCATTTTGAGAGTTTTTGAACGAATGGCTATTAAGATAAGGGATTGTTTTGCAACTCACAATATAATTGCAACTCTGCAAGACACCAATCATTAAGCTTCATTCATTCCAGATTACCCACCCCTATGCACCTACCACGTGTTGCGCTACAGTCTTGTTATTTTTTGGCTGCCATGAAGCCATTAACATCCAACCAGTGTATGAAGGCATTGAACCATCTATTGCTGGTGCGACCGGGATTACCGAGGCCAAAACCATGACCACCATTTTGGTATAAGTGAAACTCGACAGGCCTCCCTGCTTTGTACCAGGAATCGATCACACCGAACTGGCCACGAAAAAGAAAATCATCGGTAGCGATTACATTGAACATGGGCGGAGCATGCTTAGGAACTTCAACGGGCCCCATACCGCCATAGATTGGACCAATAAAATCCAGTTGCATGGATTTAGAATGTAGTGTAGCGTGCAGGGTGAGTCCCGCACCGGCAGAAAAGCCGATCATGCCAAGCCTGGCCGTATCCACACCCCACTCTACCCTTCTTTTCACAATCAATGCGAAGGCTGCCTCAGCATCTTGTAACTGGTTGGTAAGGTCCATGCGCGGAGGTACTGGCCGCACACTTTCTCCTGAAGCTGTTGATGGAGGTGTTGCCCCTGCGAAGGTCTGGTTCATGGATTCCTTAAAACCCTCCAGTGTTGCAGGTGTGGGATTAAGCCTGTATTTGAGCACGAAGGCAGCAATGCCCTGGTCCGCCAGTGCTTGTGCTACTTCCCATCCTTCGTTGTCCATGGATAGCCAGCGGAAGCCGCCACCCGGTGCTACAATAACGGCAGCACCATTTCCTTTGCCTGGCTTGGGCAAGAAAGGCGTGAGTGTAGCGGTGGAAATGTTACGCGCCATCGGATCACCCCACTGGCGAAACCATGACTCCGGTGCCTGTTGACCTTCCACACCACCTGTACCGAGCAAAATGGCATTGGGTTCCGGTGGCGCTTGCAGTGGGTAGATGGTCCCATCTTGCGCCTGGGCCAAGGCGGATACCAGCAGCAGGCAGGCGAGCATTGTTTTACTTACGTTCATGTTTTTGGTATTCAGTGAAAGCGCTGATAAGTATATATCCAAGATAACAATATACTGGTTTGAGAATCTAAAAGGAATTAGAATGGGTTGAAGGATATATCATGCAGTCCTTCAAATAACATCCGCGACTACAGGGTAGTAATGAGTAACTGTTTATACAATTGGTTTGCGTAGATACGAACCAAGGCTTGAATAATTTCTAGTAAATAAATTACTTTAAATCTACGCTGCGTATAGCCTCTTTCTAAAATCAGTAATGTGTTCAGGTGTCAAGCCAATCAATGGACTCGTTAAGATTAAATGTTCTTTTAAATCTTTAGGCAGTGCATGGAGACTCGTATCATCATCAATAATGATAAAATCCTCAGTTAGCGGATGGAGATTTAACCACCCCAGAATTTCCTCTTTCCTCTTTTTGAAATCAGGATTGGTTTCCATCAACAATAACTTCCCGATGCTAAGCCCTCTCCTTTCAAATATCTGTTTCCACTGCTCATTTGTGAACCTTACGCGATGCGATGAAGTGAGAATGACGGTTGTATCATTAGTAATTAAACTTCTCAAGGCTTCAGTTGATTTTTGAGTGAACATAGGAATCCCATCCTCGAGATTTTCGGGGGCTTTCCAATGAGTCGCTGGAACCATTACACCGTCTATGTCTAAGAAAATCAACATGTTAGCAAAGATACAGAAATTATTTAAGTTTATCCATAAGCTCATCAAAACTCAAATCGTTGTACCTGGCATCCTGTTCGTTTAACATCCTAATCTTGGCATCTGTATCCCAGTCTTCATCAACCAATTTCACTGATTTCCAGTCAACAGGCTCTTTCGCTGCAGTCTTTGGACATGGTACTTGATCTAACTTATAATCCGCAAGCAGTGAGGCCAGATACCTGTGATGTCCGTTTACTATTAAAGTTCCGTCAACACTAATGCCGGAAAAGACTAAGCCGATACGCATCTTCTTTGCTATTCTTTCAATAATTGGGAAGCATAATTTTTCATGAGTTGAAACAAGCATAAGTTTTTCATTTCGCATCAGTTGAATTAATTTCTCTTTCATTTGCGTAGTCATTCCTTTAAAACTTGTGGTCCTTAGAAGATACAACAAGAACTTTTTATCCAAACTCAAAATTTAATCCCCGATATCAAACCAATATAAATGAAAACTGCTATATACGAACCAAGGCTTGGACTTATTTGAAGACCAAAACTTTTTTATCTCCAATAAACATTTGACAATGGACAGGTCAGCACTACATTTACATATGGCTTCTTTGCAACTATACAGTTCATACAAGGAATTAAAACATGATAGAGTTGAGCGCCCGCTAACTCAAAAGGAAAAGGTGCGTCAAGAGAATGCAGTTCTCTCGTTGAGAAAACTAAAGAAAGCTGCACGATCATAACTATCCCCTATTGCTATACAAATGGTACACGAGGACACGAACCAAGCCTTGTCACATCACTACTCTTTAAAGACCGCCACAAAGCCATCGTTTCCTTTCAAGGTGATTGTAAGATTTCCAGCTTTAGGCAAGGTGAGCGATGTCGTTTGAAATGAAGGTTCCTCATTTTCTTGTGCACCGGAGCTAATGAGTGCTCCTTTGTAGTTTTTCAGGAATGATAAATCGAGTGTGAGTTGTTTCTCCACATTTTCACCGTTGATACCGCTCACGTACCAGCGCTTATCCTTCTTTCTGGCTACGACCAATAACTTTCCGGGATAGCCTTCAATAAATTTAACATCATCCCAACTATCGGGCAGCGATCTCAAAAAATCTTTTACATATGTCGGAACACGCTCCATGCCTTCCGGACTTTCTGCATAATGCTGAATGCCCGACAAGAACACCACAGATGTTGCCAACTCAAAAGCTGCCGTTGTTACGCGTTGTATGTTTGGGATTTTATACAAATTCATGGGTGTAAAATCCATGGGATCGAATGCATTGCGTACCAGTGCCGACATGACGGCATGTGAAGGTGCTGCATTGGCTGCGTTCTGACCGAATGTTATCATCTCATAGCCAAACACGGCCTCGCTCGTCATGTGATTAGGGTATGTGCGATGCAAGCCTCTCGGTAAGGTGGCGCCATGAAAGTTCACCAGGAGCTGATTCGCAGCAGCGTCTTCCAAAATATCTTCATAGTAATTCATCATAGACTGACCATCACCAGCGAAAAAATCAATTTTTACTCCTTTAATACCCATAGCATAAATTCGTGAAAACTCCTCCATCCTGCTTTCATGAGTAAGCAATTTATCTTTGGGTGTAAACTTTACGGTGTTCCAATCTCCGGCAGAGTTGTACCAGAGCAGTAAGCCCACATTTTTACTTCGCGCATAGTCGGCCAGCATTTTAACAGCGTCATAACCAATTAACTTATCCCACGTGGCATCGAGCAGACAATATTGCCACTGCATATCAGCGGCAAAATCAATATATTTTTTTTGAACGTTGAATACAGTTGAATCATCTTTCTTCAATATCCAGCTCCACGATGATTTGCCGGGTTTAATAAAAGAAGCATCCATCTTCTTTGCAGGCGCAGCCAGATCGGTGCCTAAGGTTGATTCAGCAATGGTTTTCAAATCACCCATCGCGATGATGCGCCAGGGTGTTTTCCACGGCAAAGTTGACTCAGGATGTAAGGCTCCACCGGTGAATACTTCAGGCGCTTGTGGAAAATTAATTTTGTATTCATTATCAGGAGATGCTTGTTGCAAGGCGGTACCACAATACGTACGGCCCAAGGCAGCCTCTGTGATGAGCATCCAGACATCCTTGTATTTAAATAAGGCCGGATAAACCCAGCCGTTCTTTCCAGGTGAGGGTGTGCCTGTGGCAATGTCCATCATGTAATGCGCTTCGTATGAGGGATTGGTGTGCTCCCATCCCGACTGCGCTTCCGTTTTGGGTTGCAGCCATGCACGTGTTCCATTGATAAAATGAAAGCTCGTCTCCTCTGATAGTATTTTTTTAAGTTCTGTGGATTGTTCCGGAAACGCATAACGGAAAGCAACACCATCATTCGAAACCCTGAAAATAATATTCATCTTTCTACCGGATGTAGTTTGCGTTTCAATCACGCGCTCGGTGGCCACATAGGTGATGTCCTTCTTTTTTGCGGTGAGCATGGTATAACTGTCTTTCACCTGTTTAGGTGATGAGATTTTATTCACCTGTAGCTGTTTAGAAAAATCTGCGTCTTCGCGAACCAAGCCGAGTTTGGAATTTTCCATCACTGGTTTTCCATTGTATGCAATAGCATAAGTCATTTGCTCCACCTGGCAAGTGATGACTATCTTTTTATCAGGACTGGAAACAGTTACTACCTGTGCTAAGGAGAAAAAACGAAGTGCACAGAACAGACTTACGAGGAAGGCATATCTCATAGCATGAATTTTTATTTGGTTGATATTTTATCTTCGATCCTGAAAAAATCAAAATCAGCATAACCGCCCGTACTTTTCGTGGCATAGTTAAACAAGCCATAGCGATAACCCATAAAATGCGGTAAGGTATAAGACATCTTTAAAGCGGATCCAATACGCACCCAGGACTTGCCATCCAGGCTGTAGAAAAAGTAGGCAGTGTCTTTGCGATCCCGGAAATCGCACGCTGCTTTCAGGTAAATTTTTTGCTGCATAAGGGGTATACGTTCTACCTCAACAGCTTTGCCTGATTCCGCACTCATCATAAAAACAGCTTTAGCTCCGTTTTCAAATTTCACACCCACCAAACCATATTTTTGTTGTAACAATGCGAGGCCTGCCAGGTCTCCTTCTTTCATGTTTGATACATCAATTAATGTTGAGCCTGTACACTCCGGCCCGATGGTGCGTTGTGTCAAGGTGTTTCTGGCCATAACAAACGATGAGTCAATGCGCCCGGAGCTGAGTCGCAAGAAACCTTTTCGAGCAGTAACAGACCACAGTGTATTATCCGGATTATGATTCCATTGCCAAACCAAGGGCAAGTCTGGCTCCTTTTTCTTGCGATCAAATTCATCCGAATGTACAAGCCCCGGAATTAAACTTTTGTTGGCAGGAAGATTTAGTGTTTCGTTTACTTTACCATTTACAGCTAAAATAGGCCAAGCGTCTTGCCACGTTACGGGCACCAGGTATGGAATTCTACCGACAGCACCATAATCGCGAAAGAGATAAGCATACCAGCTACCATCCGGTGTATCAATGAGCCCACCCTGCGCCACGCCCAGATCTTGTAAAGCCAGTCGGCCTTCCCAGGGTCCGGTAAGCTTATTAGCACGGTGAATAATAACGGAGCGCATACCACCTCTTGGCCAGCTTATGTTGAAGAGGTAATACTTTCCATTCACTTTAAATACTTGCGATCCCTCCGCCCCTAGCATAATATGATCTCCTGCAGGTGCGCTTGCGTTTTCGATGATCACAGTCTCTTCCGTACCTGGTTTTATGGCCGAAGCATCAGCAGTAAGTTCTAGCAGTTTGAGTTTAGAAGCGCCATAAATCATAAACACGCGATCATCTTCAAAGAACAAGGTGTGATCATGATAAGAAGGACTAAAAGAAGCAAGCTTCCACGGACCTTTTTCTATGTCGTTAGTAGAATAGATGTAGGTCTTGCCGGTAGTGTTGGCAAAGGTGCTCACATAATACGTGCCTGCGTGATATCGCAGGCAACTTGCCCAGGAGCCGCGACCATAGGAGGTTTTACCCTTAGTTAGATTCAAGGCGTCCACATTGGCTAAGGTATCGTAGGCATAGTTGATCAAATGCCAGTTTACCAAATCACTTGACTTCATGATGGGTACACCGGGACTCATGTGCATGGTGGTACTGCTCATGTAATAAGTGTTACCAACCCGCACGATAGATGCATCAGGAACATCGGCAAAAATGATTGGATTACGTGCCTGCTTATCCTGCGCGGAAAGTGGCTTGAGCAGACCCAATACCATGACGAGCAATACCCATTTTCCGATCAAAAGCTGGCAAACAACCATGAGCCTATTGGTAAATAAGTGCCTCATCATTCAGGGAATAAGTGTTATTATCACAAGTATAAATTAATACCCTTTAAACATCAAGGTAAAGCAGGTATGCTCGACAAGTTTGATGTGAAGTTACAGCCCACGCCCTGCTATTTATCCTCATCAACCTGGGCTTGGTAAATTAATAGACTGTGAATGCAAACTGCATTTTACTATGGTTGGAATTCCAGACTTCGAGCGTATTTTAGCGATTGGTTTAAATCAAACCGTTTATGAAAAATAAATTGTTCGCTGTCAGTTTCTTATTACTCTTGGTTTTGTCTGATAAGGCACTCGCCTGCTCCTGTACATTTGCGGGCCCCTTTCTGGAGGTGGCACCCAATTCCGCGCTCATCGTTATTGGCCGGGTCGAATCTATTAACGGGCACATCGCAGAGATCACCATACAAGAAAGCATTAAGGGAAAGGCATCGGGTAAAATCAAAATGTATGGCGACCGTGGCGATTCATGTCTGGAGAGTCTGAGAAATCTCAAAGTAGGCCAGGTATATGCTTTCGCGCTGGCTTCAAATAAAGGCACTCATAGTCTGCCCGGCTGCGGACAACATTATGTGGAGATCAACGGTGATCTTGTTTCCGGTATGATCAATCGTGATTTTATGAAAGCCACCACCAACGGATGGCCTGCCTACAATGGCAAGACCATGCCACTGAGCGAGTTCAAGCCGCTGTTGGCAGCCAGCAAGGGCTATGATTATCCTTGCAAGCAGCCTTCGAAGTTCGCAGAGACAGAGGAAAGTAAGCAGGCCTTCGCCAAGGCAGAAGCAGCTACAACTTTGGATGCATGGGCTTTTGGTTTTGCCGTACGTAAAAACGATTTGAAGCTGACCGAATATATGCTCGACAAGTTTGAGGTGAAGCTACAGCCTAAGGAATTTCTGAAAGGAGGCTTCGATGCTGCATCTTCAGGGAGCATAGAAATGCTCCAGCTTTTTGTGAGTCGCGGTCTTCCCCTGAATGAAACAGATCAATACAGTGGCTCGCTGCTGAGTGTCTCTTCCGCCTATCCGGATATGGTAGAACACTTGCTTAAGCTGGGTGTTAAGACCGACCTGAAAAACATGTGGGGAGGAACTGCCCTGATGTCGGCAGTGAATAACGGATGTCCTACAACCGTAAAACTGCTGATCGCGGCAGGAGCCGATGTGAATGCAACCAACACGGAAGGAGAAAATGTAATGCAGAAGGCTAAAAAATCGGACTACGACACCAAGGCAGAGATTATTGAGATGTTGAAGAAGAAGTAAGTTACGCATGTGACAGGCGTGAAAGAGGGATGTTAAGGGTTAATAGAAATGCTCCGTGCAGACAAGAACCAGTTTTTATCTTATTCAAAATGCCTTCTATAAACATTCAACTAAATCCCTGGCTAATCTATGTCAGCCTTTCTTGGTAAATGTTATCAGCTACTGATAGCAGTGCTCTGCTTAACCTGATTTCCAACAAAAGTCTAAATGAAATAGGATTATTACCAGCGTTTGAAACCTTTAAGATGATGTTACTATAAACACAAGATATCCATGATATACTGTGCGACCAGTGACTAAAATAAAGCACAGGTAATTACAACAAGCAGTTATCTATGGCTTATGGGGAGTAATATTTTTATTAAATCGAAACATATTTAAAGGATCGTATTTAGATTTCAGCGTGACTAATTTTTCCCAGTCTTCCGGGGTATAGGCAGATTTAACACGAGCCTCAGAAGGCGCTACTTCTATAAAATTTGCAAAAATTTCACTTGTAAGATAAGGACGGAGTGTATCTGATAATTGTGTAAGGCTTGTATTTACTTTAACAAACATTTCATTTGTAAAAGTTGCACCAATAGCATTTATAGAAAATTTTGCATCTTGATTACCCATAAGGTTGATGTTTTCCTTGTCTTTCTTAAGTGCTCCACCTAGTAAACGAAGTTCCAGCATTAAAAGTGGAGATTTGGAACCAGCACCTGCAATTTTTATCAAAGCATCTATTGCTTCAGAAGAAAGATCTAAGAGCATACCACCAAATTGCAAAATGCCTATTGGATCGACAGGATCTTTGCTTATGCTATCCATATTTTTTACTTCGATCTCATCAAAAGTATCCAACATTGGCGTGCTAAAATTATTACGAATCGACTTGAAAAGTTCTTCTCCAAGACCAACGTTCTCGCCACAATAACATCCTTTAATTACAACAACTGATTTTCCTCGTAACACCTCAGGTAAGTGTGGCAGTGGCGGAAAATTCATAAAAGCTAAAGCTGTAGTAATTTCATCTGGAAGTATTTCTGTCCATTGAGCAAAATGTTGTACTATATCTTTGGCCTTTTCAATTGGATAAAAGACTGCACCGCCATAAACTTTTCTTAATGGAAACAATTTAAAAGTTAGCGAAGTAATAATACCTAAGTTACCGCAACTTCCTTTTATACCCCAAAATAGTTCGGAATTCTCTTTTTCACTTATCTGCAAAAGTTTTCCATCCGCGGTAATTATTTCTGCTTCGATAACATGAGAAGAGTTAAATCCATATTTTCGACCTAAGTATCCAAAGCCTCCTCCAAGTGTGTACCCAACAACACCAACATGTGGCGCTGATCCTGCCAGACTAGCCAAACCATGATGGTGCGCAGCTTGAATTACGTCTTTCCATAATGCACCAGCCTCAACTTTGGCAATTTGCTTTATAGGGTCAATCTCTACCTTTCGAAGTTTGGAGGTATTCACGAGTAAGCCATCATTACATAATGTACCTACGCCATGACCTGTTGCCATAACACCAACACCTATATTTACAAGCTTTGCAAATTGAACAGCGAGTATAATATCTTGTACCCGTTCAGGTATAATAGCCAATGATGGACCCTGCTTTACATTCAAATTCCAAGCTTTGGTTGCTTCCTCATATCGATTATCTTCTGGCCCTAACAATTCACATTGTAAACGTTGCCGAAGTGCCTGCAAACCTTTTATATAGACGGTTTTAGATTGTTCATCGTCAATTTGACTTTTCATTTATTTTGCGGTTGATGTCTATTCATACTATTTTTCATCACTCGAACCGATTGATTCAGATACGTTTTATCTGTTAATTGTTGGATCATAAAATGTGCTACATCTGCCCGCCCAATGGATGGAAGAAATTCGTTAGAAGTGATACCCGTTCCATGAGCGAATTTACCGGAAAAAGGTGCATCAGTTAAGCGCACAGGCCTTACAATAGTATAGTCATTTATTCCTTTGCGGATAAGGTCTTCTTTTATCTGGTGATCTTCAACCTCACTACGGATTATGCGTCTTAATATCTGTTGAGTAAAAAAACTAAATTCATGAGGCATACTTCCAACCAGGAATACACTTTGGTAAACAAACCGTGGAATACTTTCCTCTGCTGCAGCTTCAACAATATTACTGATTCCCTCAATCACTTCGGGATCATGCCTCAATGTTTTAGAAACTCCTAAGGTGCTCAAAACGGCTTGCTTATCTTTAAGTACTTTTCGTATAAAATGTTTATCGCTTAAACTTCCTTGAACAATTTCCAAATTTGGATGATACTCAATATTTTTGAATGAACGCCTTACGAAAGCTGTAACTGTATGATTTTGTTGTAATGCTTGCTGCACAAGCAAGGAGCCTGTTCGTCCTGAGGCTCCGAAAATAATTATATTCATCTTGAATTAGTTGAATTAAATAAAAAAACTGGAACATCCATTTTGTATTAAATCTTCGTTTTAATTCACAAAATTAGCCAAGCTATTACCCTATTTAAATAGGAATTAAGTCACGAATTATCTGCGTAGAAAAAAACTAAAATAGTGAGTAACCAAATAAGTAACATGGGTTTTACACTTCCTGGAATAAATTTCGTTATTACAGTTCAGATGAGATCAAATTTGCCTGCCTCCCAACAGTTTGTTAGAAGTCAATTTATTTCCAACAACTATCCTGCATTCGGTATAAATAAATCTGATGATGAGTTTTACACCATCATGAAGTTTGTAGAAAATTTATATCCAAAAGTGTCTATTATTGTTTGTCAACGAACATTTGATCCTTCTGTTCAATATGTCAGTGCTAACTGTAAAAAAATTATTGGATATGATGCTTTAGAAATAAAGAATATGAAGCTTTCTGATTTTTTAGCCTTGATTCATCCAGAAGATATGAGAAAAGTAGAACGCTGTTTCATGTTCATAAATGATTTAGAACCCTATGATCCCCTGCTCTATAGATTTGAAATCCATTATCGACTCAAACACAAGAAAGGGCATTATATTAATATTGTTGAAGAAAAGTTAGCCATGATGAGTAAAGAGAATAAATATATTTATCTTAACTTAGTTAGAGATGTAACGCTAACAGCTAAATTTCATGATGTAAAAATGAATGTTTATCATGAAATCGGAGGAAAACTTTTACAGATAAAAACGTATAACCCCAGGACAATAAAAAATGATTTTACGCCACGACAAAAGGATATTATCAACCTAATTGGTAAGGGATATAGTAATCAAGACATTGCAGAAGAGATGTCTATAAGCATCAATACTGTAAAAAATCACAAGAGCCTACTATTCCGCAAAGTAAGAGTTAAAAGTACCGTTGAACTCATTAACATTACAAGGAGTTTATATAGTAATTAGATTACATTTGACTTAGTTGGACAATGAGTTAGGTTTTTTTAAAATTCCTCGACCGTGGTTCGTGTCCCCACGAAACAGTTTTTCCTATTTAAAATTGATTTGCCAATCTCCTTACAAGTCTAAGCATTGTTACGAGTGCTACTGCTACATATGCACACAACATTTCGATAATGAAATGTAACTTTTAAACAAATGGTTCGTGGTGACAAGAACCAAGGCTTAGTATGAAATCCTCAAAATTTAGATAGGAAGCCTTTTTATGGCTTTTAAAACACCTATTAACAAAGTTGTTTATAGTTGTCATATGGATCAAGCACTTGAACTACTGAAGGGCATCCACCCCGGTATTACCCTGGAGCGGAAAATCAAAGAGAGGAAACACTGAAGAAAAAGAGGAGATAACTCGTTTCAATCGGGCTTCCATGATAAAGCAATTCGCGAAGAAAACGGATTCATAACGAAGTATTAATTGTTTATATAAATGGTTCACGTGGACACAAATCGTTTCAAGCGCTCAACATCAAATTACTTAAACAACTGAGCCGTAGTAGTTCTGCGCGGTGGATTGTCAAAAAAATCGTACAGAATTTCCAGAAACCATTTGGTGCGATCCTGATAAGGAAAGTGAGTGGTTCCTGGTAAAATGCAAAGTAGTGAACCGGAAATTTTTTGGTGCATTTCCAATAGATGCTCGTTGCGGATAGCATCACGGTCACCACCCATAATCATGACATCAGCCTTAATTCTTTTTAATTCAGCGCTAGTGATATTGGGCTGCTCGACTAATAGTCTGAATTGTTTACTTCGAATGCTGTCGTTCTTCACAAGCGGCCACATCTTGTCCAAAATAGGTACAAGTGCCGGGTCTATGGCTGTGGTGTCGGGCCGCAGGTTAGCGCCTGAGGCCAAAAGCTTTTTTACTTTTTGCGGATAGTGGATGGCGATGAGCAAACCGACTATGCCGCCATCGCTGTGACCCCACATATAGGTGGAATCAATTTTCAGATGGTTTAATACGGCATGCACATCCGAGGCCATTTGTTCGTAGGTGAGATAACCCATGGGGCAGTCCGACTTTCCATGACACCGGCTATCAAAAGCGATCACCTGATAGTGATTTGCAAAATCAGGAATTAAATTGGCGCGACTGCCAATAGAACCTCCGTTGCCGTGCAGCAATACAAGTGGCTTACCCTGACCGTAAATTTCATAATACACCTGTACACCCTTATGGTTATAGAAAGCGCCTGCTTTTGGATTGTCTCCATATTTGGGCGCTGCATTTTGTTGTGCCTGTACCGAACTAAATGAAAGGCATGCGATGACAATAAAATTTTTTAGTGACATAGAATGGTGTTTGAATGTTATTTTACAATAGCAAGATGCCATAGTCCAGCAGTCACCTCAGAAATACCTGATACAATATAAACTCATCTTTGCGATGAATAAACCTTGCCTGTGTACTGGGCTGAGGAAGCAACCTGTGGAACGGCATCGATAATAACCAGACTACTGAGGTACATGAATTGTTACACGCAGGAAGGTGGCCGGGATGGTCGTCCGATTCGGCAGCCTGCTTTCATTCTGTTGTGTGAATAAGTCTTCCAGCTCCTTTTGCAATTGATCAGCCTTCCCGTTTTTATCGGCCGCTTCAAAAGCATTCATCGTGGGGCCATAGTAATTTTTAAATGTGCTCACCAATTCGGAAGGTGTTCCCGCAAAATTAAAGGTGTAGGTGTCGCGCAAAAATGAAATGTTTTCAGCAGCAATACCCGCTTTTTCAAATCGCTCAACTACATGATTCTCCACGCCCCAAAGCATCGGGCTCACAAAGCCTTCGGGTGGTGGTGGTGTATACGATGCACTGATCCTGAGTATTTGCGCAACCAAGGTTGGATCTCCGGGTATCCAGTTACCCATGACTATTTTTCCACCCGGCTTTATAACACGTACCATTTCTTTGGCTACATCAAAAGGGCGCGGAGCGAACATCGCTCCAAAAATGCTCACCAGATAATCGAAGGAAGCCGTCTCTAATGCTTTCAGGTCGCAGGCATCTCCTTCCTGAAAAGTAAGGTTACTGAGTTGTGCTTGCTCCGCACGTTTTCTGCCGGCTTCCACCAGGTTGCTGGCAATGTCAACACCAACTACTTGTGCGCCTTGTTTGGCGGCAGGAATGGCCGTGGTTCCATCGCCACAGCCCAGGTCTATTACACGCATGCCTTTGCCTATTCCTAGTTGCGCAATCAGTGCTTCACCACTTTCGCGCATGCTTACTGCGATTCGGGTAAAATCGCCTTTCTCCCACAATGCTTTATTTGGATTCATTTGGATCGTTTCAGTTAAATTGTTTAAAACCATGTTTAAATAGCGTTGGTATCCTTCAGTACATGGACTACGATAATGACTCCAATGACAATACCCATGAGGAGGGTGAAAATTTTTTCGCCTTTTGAAATACGTTTGATCTGCTGTTTCATTTCCTTTTTTTGTTGGATTTATACGGCAAAGTTAGGACAGTGATCAAGGCTGAAACTTGTCAGATTTGCTCATAAACATGTACACAGGTGCCAATTTCAACAGATGGGGCCACACTGAAACATCATGACAAGCATTTGCCATGCAGGTACAAGCCCATCATGTTGCTACATCAGACTTGCTCTGTGGAACTAGCTGGAGACTGGCTTTTGGCGTGTGCTTCGTAACCGGATGGCGAGGTTCCAAAGTGTTTTTTAAAGGCTTTTGAGAAATGGGCGTAATCATCAAAGCCCACCATCAGGGCAATTTGTGTGGCTGAGTCCACCCTATTGGCTATCAGCTTTGCAGCTCTTCGCAAGCGGATGCTTCGAATTAACTCGCTAGGCGAAAAGCCGGTAATGGATTTGATTTTTCTGTGCAGACTTGTGCGGCTCATGTTCATTTCCATGGCCATTTTTTCCACACTGAGTTGCGGATCCTTGATGTTGTCGTCTACAATGGATATCGCTTTCTTTAACAGCTTTTGATCATACGACTCCAGTACTTCGTCCGATTCCTGGATCAACGATTCATTGAAGCGAGCTGTTGTTTCTTTGTGCTGCCTGGTCAGGTAATCAATTTCCAGGTTAAGCATTTCACGGTTTTTGCGATGCCTAAAACGCTGTGCCTGAAACAAGGCGATGAAAAACAGCGCCAACAAGAGGATAAAACCAATCAATAAATTTTTCCAGATAGTCTGAATTCTCTTTTCACTTTCCAGGAGTTTAATGTTTTGTTCCTTTAACGCCAGCTCGTGTTTCGCTTCCAGTTCAACAATCTGTCGTATTTTGGACGAGTTCAATAAACTATCGCGTACATCATAATACCGTTGCAGGTAGACAACTGCTTCATCGCCCCTTCCCTGTTGCAATTTGATTTTTACTAAACCAGCATAAGCATGCCGGATGACTCTCCGCAAGCCTAGGGCTTGTGCAGACAAGAGCGCAGTGTGCAGATTAGTTTCGGCATGCGTTAAGTTCTTTTGTTGCAAGTAGGCATGTCCTATGATACTGGTGATGGAAGCCTCGGCAATTTTATTGTTTGTTTCCCTGGCCAGTGCCAATGCTTTTGTAAAATGAGAGAAGGCCAGTGCTGTATTTTCGGGCATGTAACACTCACCAATATTAGAGAGAATTCTGGGAAAATTGATTGGATCAACTCCGTGTTCATTTCCGATGGCAAAAGCCTTGTTGTAAAAATACAGGGCACTGTCAATCTTATTATCGATAAAAAAGATTACTCCCTTTAAATTGTAAATACTTAATACCTGCGCCCAATTCTCTGTCTGATTAGCCAGCGCTTCGGCCTTACGAATAAATTCCTCTGCTTTTACAGATTCGCGCAGGTCCATATACCCGCGAGCAAGAATATAATAACTCTCAGCCAGCGCGCTTGTGTTAGTTTCTTTCGTGGCAAGTTCCATGGCCTGCATAGCGGCTTGCACAGCAAGGTCATTGTCGCCAAAAGTCCAATAACAAAAACCTCTTAGATTATAGGCTTCGGTTATTCCCTTTTTATAATCAAGCGCTTGCGCCAACAAAAGTGCCTGGTCTGCATAGTGCAGGCACTTATACGAATCAATCCATTGATGTTGTCTGCTTACTGTAATCAGTCGATCTACTTCGTTGATGTCGTGCTGTGTTGAAAGGCTGTCCTGGTGTGTGGTAAGAATACCTTGGCAAAATGCGGGAAGAGAGAATAAAACAATCACGCCCAGGAGAATTCTTTTCATGAGAGCAAATTACAAAACTTAGCGAAATTTACGGATATACTTTCATACGGCTTAAACATCAGCAGCGCAAGGTAGAATGCTGCGGCCCTTGTATTTATCCTTCTAAAGCGTTCTTACCTAGGCAAAACGCTTTTTACCCTTATCCTGGTTTGTGTCCTCACGACACAGTTTTTGTCTTATTCAAAATGCCATTTCAAATCGCGCAAGAAAATCCGGCAACGCTTGACTTGACTATCTACTCTACCCTCACCCTTGTTAAGTCATTGTTGGCATTTACTACTGGCACATACATTAAGGATACTTGTGCAGGGTTTTGAAAAAAACTGCCCGTAAAGCGAGGTAACAGTGAAATGCTAAACGTATGTTTTCCTGCTTTTAAATTTTCGCAGAAAATGACAGTTTTATCCTTAAAGTATTCTCTGTGTGTCTCTTTACTTCTGTCTTGCTGTTTATCACCATAACTACATGCGCCAGGAATGGGGACTTCAATCATAACGTACTCCATGGATGCATCTCGTTTTACATTTACTTCAACCAGCAGGTTAACAGGTTTTCCGGCTTGAAGTGTAGCTTGCTTGTTTCCGAGCGAAGTGTTGATGGTAAACCCGTCCACCCCCGATGTAGCCACCGTAACACGTTCCCATGTGTATTGCATAAAGTATAAGGGTACGCCTGATAGTTTTTCCAGTCGAAGTTCTTCACCAGGCATAAGTTCAATCTTGTATGGAAACTGCGTAATTGCTTCGTTAACTTTGCCGGATAGTTTCACGCTTGCCAGTTGGTCGCTGGTAGCACCCGCTTCCAGTAAATCAGGCAACAGGCTCATCAGTACGTTAGCGGTGTGATAGGTATTCCAGAAATTTTTTCGCCTCTCTTTCAGGAAAAACAATTGCATGGGAATGGTTAAGTTTTTCAAGACAGAATCGTTCTTTACAATACGGTAGGCTATGGCATTTGCTGTAAGGTCGTTGTAGTACCAGTAAGATGACGAGCCATCGCTAAAGTTTACATCACTCAGTATCCCCTCCTTTTTATATTTGAGCAGCGAGTCGCGTTCGTAGGAAATATTTTTAAGTTGTTTTACTTCCAGCATCAATAGCTTTTGCGTCAGGTACGCTGCCTTCCATGTTTTTTCTCCTGTTCGTATATCTTTCACAAATTGACTTTGATAAATTATTGAATCAACTTTTTTAACCAGCCTAGTATAGTCTAACGATATGCCCCAGGTAGCCAGTGCATTCAGTAATTCAGCATCCCACACACGAATATCTTTTTGCATTTCATAGCGGTAAGAAGCTTTCCTGGCCAGGTTGGCCACATCCAGGTTTACAGTGTAACCGGCATCTTTTGCAGTTTTCAATGCACGCAAAATGTGAGCTGACATCCAGTATGAGGTGTTGCCCGAAACATCCCACCATGACCACAGAAATTCCTGATTTTGGTTTTTCAGCAGCCGGTTAATGATTCTATTAACATCTTTATCGTATCGGAAAGGTTTATTCTTAAACTGCATAACGAGTTTATAACTCAATAAGCCCAGCAGTTTGGAGGCTAGCTGTTCGTTACATTCGTAGCGATAGTGCATCAGGCTTTCGGCATCACGCACATAAACTTCCAGTGGATTATCAAGAATTTCAACTATGGTTTTTTCATTTTCTTTTGATTTGATAAGAACAACATCATTTCCCTTCAGGATATGCAATGAGCCTGCTGCACGGATGACGCCTTGATCTACCACCGGTACTTCACGTTCCTCGCCATCGAGATAACCATCGTTTCGGTTAAAAATGAATTTGCCTTTTATCGTGTCTGTCGACATTGCTTGTGTTAATAATTTTTCGGAATGGAAATCAGTAAACGAAATGTTCTTTTCCTGCTCCTGACCAGCAAGTGTCCATTTTATTTTTCCCTGAATGGTGGAGTCTTGTGTGTAGTTCAGCACTTTTCCGAGCAAGAAAACCGAATCGCCCTGGGTGAGAAACTGCGGTACATGAAACTCAGCCATCAAAGGTTTGTAAGACTTGATACTCTTTCTTGCCGTGCCACTTTGAAGTCGCCTGTTCATGGCATATACCGTTGCATCCCATCGGGTAATATTGTCTGGAAAGGTTATGTTGAACTTCGACTTACCTTCCTTATCCGTGAACAGCGTTGGCTCCCAGAATCCGACATCAGAGAAATTAGATCGGATGCTGTTTAAATTAAGAAGTTCCTGATAGAGTTTTTGTTCAGCCCGCTGTACTTCTGCTTGTGTTTGCTTTTGGGATGGAGCATCATCGTAGTCATCCTCTCCTTCTATTTGAACACCAGCCACTCTTCCACTTAGAGAGGACATTCCCCTGATTGTAACAGAGGCAGAAGTCATTGATCTTCGTTCGCTTGATATACCATATCCAACCACAACTATCTCAGATAGTTGCGTAACATCCATTGCTAAATCTACCGTAATAACAGACCCAGAACGTACTTCTACTTCCTTGGTTTGTAGTCCAATGAAACTAAAAACAAGTATAGAAGGAGATTCAGTAATGTTAATGGAGAAATGTCCATTGATGTCGGTTACGGTTCCATCCATCGTACCTTTAATAACTACATTGACTCCTGGCAAAGGACTATTGTCTTCCGCACTCAGGATAGTTCCCTGCACATTTCCATTAACTGCTTTTCGCGACCTGATCTGAAAGGTCCGTGTAGTGCGTATGGCTGGCTGATAGCAATTGTCTGGTGCAATGAGCAGCCAGGCTAGCGATGCTTCATCGGCTGGATGTACTTTAAACTGATTGAAGTTGATTACTGCTTTGGTAAAGGAACGAAGATCAACATTGTCGGCTTTGAAATAACGACCGTTATTGTATACCACCACCACATGGTGTAAGCCACGTGGCAGTGTATAGCTGCCAATAGCTTGCGAATTGTATTCACAAGGTGAAATCAGTTTGCCAGTTTTACTATCCACCAGGAATACGCGGGCAATTCCAGATTTCTCTTTTTCCTCCGGTAGCAATAAGGTTAATCGCATCGATCGATCCATGAATTCAAGGGAGCGGGCGTGCCATTTGTTTTTAACAAGCGGTGGTGTTTCAAGAAATTGTTTCTTCGTCAATACCAAATCGCTCATGGTTGTAGAAGGATCTAATTTATTGTTCAATAACCTGGCTGGAATAAGGTTTTTAGTGTCAGTCTTGTAAACGACATTATCTTCAAAGGCATAGTTAAAGCCACCCACATGCTGATACGAAATTGACCGGAGATCATCTCCGGAAAAGGTTTGCCGCCCAGGGGTGATCGGACCTGCTGTAATAAAATTCATATTGCGCTCGTAGAAAAGCGGAATGAAGCCTGTCTTCGATTCGAGATAACCTCGTGTGGCCACCTGCTTAAACCCTGCAACAAGAGGCGTGTGTCGGGCAATCTCGGTAGGTGTAAAAGCGGGTGGTTTACGATCTTTGCGTTTTTTCGCGGGCTGGTATAGTTTAACAACATTTACTTCTTTTGGAAGATGATCGAGGTCAATACTCAAGATTGTTTTCTTTCCTGATTCGAACTGGATAGAGTCGAGAATCAGCACGCGGTCATAAAGCCTCAGCGTAACCTGACTTTTCTTTTTTGAGGAAATATAGAATGAATAGGCTGGTGGCATGGACACCCACGAATAATAAACGGGATGACGATTCACTTCAATGACATAAATTTCTTGTGCTAATCCGTTTTTCATCACGTAAGGTGCAAACTGAGTGCTGTCCTGAATAGCATACACATGTTTGAAGGATTCTGCATCGGGATATGTGAACTGATAGTATTTCATGGTATCGAGGCGAAAGCTTTTTTCCCACTTGTTGTAATCAAGATCCAGAATAGCCGTGCGTTTATTAACATCCTCTTTACTGAAGTCAGCCGCCTGGTGGCGAGCATCAGACGTGGCGCCATAATACGGAAGCGGTGGTGGATAATAGCCGAGCTTGGATGTTACAGCAAAAGCCGTTAAATCAACATTTGAAACAGGGCGTCCCTCCTGATCCTCAACTTTGATCAGCGCTTCTACAGACTGACTTGGATACACTCTTTCAGGAAGATCCAGCAATACGTTGAGGATGTCGTCTGTGAATTCATATTCCTCGGTGATGATATTTTCCTGGCCTCCGAAAGAATACAGCAATTCAACATAATAGCTTAACGATCGATTGGTGATAAGAGACTTAAATTCCATCTTCTCTGAACCTTTGGCAAGCAGTGCATTTCCCTGGTAGATAAACCACGACACCTCCAGTTTCTGCGGATTGTTTAATGAAACATTAAAGCTGTCTTTCAGAATGCCTCCTGTAACTTCCAGTGCTGGCATCAGGTTGCGCATACTGAAGTCACGTGTGGCCAATGCACTTACAATCTTTACATTGGTAACAACCGGATTTATCTTTTCCTTAAACGGGAGCACAACGGCTAAGGAGTCAATTTCACTGTGAAAAATTCTTGCAGGAACATGCTTCAGTGGTACGCCACTGCTTTGAAGTTCATAGACGATGCTATCATTCGAAAAGCGTGTGACGATCTCATATTCCGAAAAATAATGAATGGCGCCCAGTGACTGTACCACTCTTTGATTTTCACTATTGGTGACCACCACATCCACGTTATAGGCTGTATTTGATTTTCCAAACAAGGTAGCGGGTATAGTTACGATGGTCGGGAGATCCGGATCCAGTAATATCTTTTTATAGAGCAAAGTGTCTGGAAGAATAACGATCGGATCAAATGTTTCGCGGATCGTATGCGTTGTCACAACAATGGTAGCAGTGGCATCTTTTAGCATCAGTCCGTTCACATCTGTTGCCTTGATACTCAACTCATTATTTTCTGGATGAAATTGTCTTTCTTTCTTTAGTTCTACCTCGAGTTGGTTGCCAAACAATTCGTAGTCTTCATATTTAAAATTGCAACTGGCCACTACCCTGCCGCTTCGCTCCCTTAACTGCAAAGGATAATGCCTGTCGAGCACGAGCTTAAGCGAGTCATGGAGATGAAGTTCGCTGGCGTAACTGCCGGGTCGTTGTGGTTTAATAGTTCCAACCTTCTTTGGTTTGCCGTTTTGAAGAAGCCATACTTCAAGTTCTTTACGCAAGGGCGTTTTTGTGCCCGACAATGCAAACGATTTGAACCGTACTTTTTCGTTCGGCTTGTAGCGGTTCTTATCAGTAATCATGTAACTATAAAAATCAGGGCCATCGTCACTGTTGTAGTAATAGTCATTGTACCAGTAAGGCACCTCATGCTTTTCGATGTTAAATACACTTCGGAAGCCTGCGAACTCAACCGTAACAAAGCGCTTATTACCTATGAACCATTCGTTTTCCATCCGATACGTTTTTGTTAATGTATCAATCTGGATTCTTTTTGCCCCTAGCCTCACCGTTGCGTCCTCCCTGATGTTTCCCTCCAGGTCCAGTACTTGTAAAGCCAGGGCACCAAATTCTTTCAATAGAAATACCTGATAGGGAAAAACACTGGTGTACTCGCAATGCATTTTATTCTTATGAATGCTGACCATGATAAAATGACCCTTCGCAGGACGCTCCTTCCAGCCAGTGCTGACATCGAATGTATCAATGACTGTGTGCAACAGACTCTTGAAGATTTCATCCGACTTGCCTTTTGTGAGCAGTTTTTGTGCTTCCTTATTAGTGATTTCAAACACCAGCCCTTTTTGCGGACCGAGATCCCAATTGACATTTTGTGCCTGCGCCCCAGAAACACTGAGGCATGAAAGTAGTAAACAAAGAATGGTAAGTCTCCAGGTTTTCATAGGTAAAGGTTAGGGTGCTCTCCATCCATAAGATGCACCCGTGGGCATTATTCCATACGGAAAATAAGCTAATAGAAGCAAGATCACCAAAATCCGGATAAGGCACCAACCCTTTGTAAGCACTTATTCTTTATTCCATACTGCCTTTACGTAATCAGGCAATGTCGCTACAATATTTTCAAGACGTTTTGCACTGGCTTCTCGCTGTACTTCATCTTCCATGTGCCCAATATAGTTGCTGAACAAATAGGCCATCAGCAAGCGATTATAAGGATCCAGTTTATCATCCTGAATCATCTGCATCAATCGCTTCTCCAAGGCTTCTTTATCTTCTGCGTCAATCAGGGCGCGACCTGTGCGGCTAATAGAACTCCAATAGTGATTTTTGCTGACGTTGGATATTCTCAAGCTTGTGCCGAGTAATAAATCAATAGCCGGTATTTCCAACTCTTCCAGTTCTTTCAGGTAGGTTTTCCGATCGGCCCAAGCCCAGCTACCATCGCTTCTGCGGTCAAATCTGTCATTCATTATGTCGAGGTGTGAACGCAGGAAAATATCCCATTGTGCAGTTTCTGCAGCCAGCTGACAGATTTCCATGGCGTGGTATCTCGGGCTCATATCCATACTGCAATAGCCTACTACTCTGCGACTTCGCTTTAATTGCAATGCGTCTCTTGGTGACACATAACGGGTCACATAGCTTTCAAACTCGTTGTTGGAGTTGCCCTTCTGTATACTCTCTTCAATGGACGCTGCTAACTGGCGTCTGCACTCAGGGGAATTTTTTAGTTGCTCTTCCACATAAATTCTCCGTAAACTATCCCATACGTTGTATTGTTGATAGTATTGATTGCTCAAACTATCAAAGTTATCATCGTCCATGTTATCATAATTTAAATCTGCAGGCTTACCTGGATAGCTATTGGCCCACGCCATAAAATCATTCTCCGGCATGTCGGCTTCCCACCGGTTGTTTACCGAACGGTTTGCTTGCGGTAAGTATATCCCTGTAGTGGTGTCGATCATGCAATCTACGTACTGCACCAAGCGTGCATAGGCAAAGGGCAATTCATAGCGTTCCAGCTTCGAAAGATAAAATGCTACATTCCCCTTCGGACTTAAAATCCACCCCTTGGTTTTGTCATTGGCCGGCTTGTCATCCACCGTAATAGATGGCTCACTATTCCAACCAAAAGGCAAGCCAGTATATTCTAATTTTGATTTGTTCTCATAATCAATGTAATGCATTTTCACAATCCATAGCTGCTTGTATGCGCTGCGTGGAAAACGCTTTTTAAAATCTTCGAGAGAAACGCCCCTTTCAATTAACGTACGTGCTTCCTTATTGTGTACGTTAACCTGGATTGCCATACCCTGATCAAAAGAATAATAGGGATGTGATAAATCGCACGTTTTAAATTTCAGATTCAGTGAGTCAACGATAGTGCCTAAGCGGGCCATGGTTGCTTCATTATAGATCAGCCCATTTTCATGAATTTTAAATTCTCCCTGACTGTAGACAGTACCAGCCACCATACTCAGCAAAAACAATGCAGTGAATTTCATAACGCTTGGGTTTAGTCTGTATAGCCATAATGCTATCAGTTATAAAAAGTAACAACGTATTTGTTGTAAGACCTTTTAGATTCCATGGCGCGTGTCCTCACGAAACAGTTTTTGTCTTATTCAAAATGCCTGTTCAAATCGAGCAAGAAAATCCGGCTACCAGGGGCCGGGATTAACTAACTGCATTCACATAAAAAGCAATGAAGTGGTAATCGTTTATGCAATGATTTTCTTGGCGACACAAAGTAAGGCTTGGATTTTTGTCAACTTGTTCACCTTACTCAAGGCAATTAATGAAAAATTTGACTCTGTAATTTCTCTTTATTCACTCCTCAAACTATCTACAGGATTAGCAAGGGCAGCTTTAAGTGATTGCCAGGAAACGGTAAGCAATGCAATAAGCATGCACAATACCCCCGCCAGGGCAAGTACCCACAGACTTACTTCCTCACGATAAGCAAAATTGTTGAGCCATTGATTCATGGCGTACCAGGTAATTGGCACCGCTAAAATAAATCCAACAACAACCAATTGTAAAAAATCTTTGCTAAGCAAGGTCACAATACTACCTGCAGAAGCGCCCAGTACTTTGCGCATACCAATCTCCTTCGTGCGTTGTTGTGCGGTAAAGGCTACTAAACCCAGCAGACCTAAGCAGGCAATAAAAGTGGCCATGCCTGATGCTATGCTAAACAATTTTGCAAAACGCTGGTCATTTTTGTATTGCTGATTGAAAGATTCATCGGCAAAAGCATATTGAAAAATATTACCTGGAAACTGTTGTTCAAACTGTGTCTTGATTGTGTTGATAACAGCACTAGCGTCTTCAACGGATAATTTAACAGAAACATAACGACCACTGAGGCTATGACCAAACACAATATTTTGTTGCGCTTCATGGGCAGATGACCAGTTGAAATCTTTATACACCCCTATAATTTGCGCGCGGTAATCACCAACGAACAGCAACTGATCAACAGCCTCAAGCGCAGCAGTATAGCCAAGAGACTTCGCAGTCGTCTCATTCACCATCACCTTCCATGGTGCCTCAGGATCATTAGATAAGGTAATGTCTTTAAATTCTTTTCCAGCAACGATTGTCAACCCGTATACCCTGGCGAAGGTGCTGTCAATATAAGTGGCTACGCCACGAATAGCGGCAGATGGATCATCCATACTCTTGCGGATTGCTGCACCGTTCCAGTTAAATCCGCTGCCGGGTACAGTAGAGGATCGTGTAGACGCCAATACACCTGGAATAGTGTTAACCTGCTGAATAAATGTTTCGGTAACCTGCGCACGGTTTGCATTTTCAGGAAGCACACGTGGTGCGCGAATTGTTACCACTTTTTCAAGGTTAAGACCCAGATCCATGTTTCGCATAAAACTTAACTGATTAAAGACGGTGGCCGTGCCCGCCACCAGTACAATAGAAGCGACAAACTGAACCACCACCAGACTTTTCCGCAACCATAAGTGACCACCCGTAGAAGAAGCGCGACCCTTTAGCACGGCAGCAGGTTTGAATGATGAGAGCACAAAAGCAGGATATACACCAGCCAGCAAGGTGCTCACCAGCATGGTGAGTGTGAAGACCATCCAGAAGCGAGGATTCATCCACAGCGCCAAAGAAAGTTGTGTTTCAATCATCTCGTTCACAACAGGTATTAGTAAAGCAGCGAAAAGCATGGCCAACGCAGCCGCTATGATATTAGTAAGTGCCGATTCTGATAGGAATTGAGCAACCAACTGTGTACGTTTAGCACCCACAGATTTTCGTACCCCTACTTCACGTGAGCGATTCACTGCGCGGGAAGTTGCCAGGTTGATGTAATTCACCAATGCGATAATGAGTGTGATGAAGCCCACCACTAAAAAGAAATAGACAGTCCGATAACTACCGCTAACAATATTACCGGCACCACTTACTTCCGAGTTCAGGTGAATGTCAGTAAGTGCCTGGGTATTGATGGCTCCGGTATAGCCCCGTTCCGCGAGCTGTTTGCCCCGATGGTCCAAGTAGATTGCCGTCATTTTCTTATCCACAACAGACCTGTCAGAACCGTTTTGTACGTGAATGAACGTAGTAAAATTATTCCAACTCCATCCACCTTCTGGCTCCGTTGCATAATATGATTCATGTAACAAATCTTCCAAAGGCAAGAGCACCTCAAATTGCAAATGCGAGTTGGCAGGAACATCTTTAAATACACCCGTTACGGTAAAGACTTTTTCCAGCGTTCCCGTTACTTCAAGTACTTCTCCCATAGGGTTATTGGAGTTAAAATATTTACGTGCCGCTGATTCCGAGATCAATACAGTGCCGGATTGCAATGCCTTGCTTACATCTCCTGATACAAGCGGGAACGTAAACATTTTCAGAAAATCCTTGTCCACATACAAAAGGTTGTCATCTTCAAATACATTTTCAGGATGCCTGGCATCAAATAACACAGCATCATCGGAATGTATTCGCGTGATCCCGACAATTTCCGGAACACCTTCCTTCAACGCAGGTGCGAGTGCTTGAGCTGTATAGGCATGGCCTGCTTCCATGATTTGCCCCTGTTGTCCGTAAGATTGAAGCAAACGATAAATATTTTCCTTCTCACCATGAAAGCGATCATAACTATATTCGAAGGCAACGAACTGAAAAATCAGAAGACAGCATGTCATTCCAATAGAAAGCCCAATAATGTTGATGATCGAAAAACCCTTATTGCTGCTTAGGTTTCTGTAGGCGATTTTAAAATAATTTTTATACATACTGTAAGAATCAGGTTGATACGAATTTCTAAACGACTTGATAAAACCCGGCCGGAAGTAACGTAATACACTCCAGGCGAATTTCCATTTTGCTGTACGCGAATTTTCTTCAAAGTGCTTTTCGAAAACCTCTGTCAGGTCCCCTTCTATCTCCTCGATATAATCTTCGCGACAAAACCAGCGAAGAAAAGCCAGTGCTTTTTTTGGAGGATGCATTAGCTGAATGAAATTTTAGGAATCAGTTTGTAGATGCTGCTTCTTAACTCGTACTGCGTGTCTAACACTTTTTTTCCGAGTGCCGTAATCATGTAAAACTTCTTTCGCCTGCCACCACGCTCCTCGGTAATTCCGCCAAACCTTGACTTCACAAAACCTTTATCTTCCAGGCGTTTAAGGGCCACGTGAACCGCGCTAATGTTCATTTTTTTCTCAAGTTTATCCTCCAAGCCTTCCAGTATGCTAACCCCATATGCTTCATTATGCTGGGCGGCTACCAGCAATAGTACCAGTTCCTCAAATTCGCCAAGTGAATGCTGCTTCATAGGGTTATGCTTTTAAAGAAGGTCATTTACTTAACAAACGTGAAAGTAATGGATAGGTTACAAGCTCATTTCGTTTTAATACAATATTTCTTAGTTATCCCCCATAATGAAATCAGGACGGGTCCAAAGGCCGACTGTATTACCCTGGTACTCGTCCTGACGAAACACCTTTCATCTTAATCAAAACTCCTTTTCCAATCGCTCACATAAATGCAGGCGAAGCAAGGCCATGGATGAAACTGCATGCTTGGCTGTATACAGCATCCGCGACAGCGAAGTAATAATTGTTAATCTGCTTGGCTTGTAGAAATGCAAAAAAGGCTTGGTTTATTACGACTCCCAAGCCTTGATGTAATACTTTAATTAATATTAACTGAACACACTAGTTAATCGATTATAAGTATCTCATTTATAATAATTTATATCAGCATCCTGAATTGACGGCCACTGCATATATTACATTGCCTGCCAGGTATAATTTAAACACTTTTTCAGGATCATTGTAAGTAGCAGTATTCCATGTCGGAACAAATACCAACTTTCTTTCCGTCACACCAGATTGAACCATGTGCCATGTTTTACCCATATCGGCTGAGCGAAAAATACCATCCGGATGACTGCAGAGTAAATAGTTGCCTACTTGTTTAATGGATGAAATGGATAAAGAAGGATGAAGTCCTTCTTCAATACTTTTCCAGGTTTTGCCGTTATCTATGGAAGTGTATATTCTTCTGGACTGTTTAGCTGAGCTGTAAACAATCGCAGCAAATCCACCAGTTATACGCTCAGCCGCTATACCCACGCCCCCTTCGCTGATCACCCATTCCCAGTGTTCGCCCATGTCTGTAGAACGCATAATACCTTTTTGACCAGTACCGATCAGCACGCCATCCGACTCTACCATGTCCATCACCCAACCCTCGTTCTGAACTTGCTTCCAGCTTTTCCCCTTGTCGGCAGATTTGTAGAGACCGTTACCCGAACCCAGGAATAAGGTTCCATCAGTGGTTTCGAAAACACTTTGTAGCGAATGCTTTTTTGAATTGGTATAAACAGGCAGCCATGCTGAGGATTCTTTTTTATAAATCTGTCCGTCATAATTGTAGGCCACTACACCCGAACGATTAAAGGCGATCGAAGGCCCTTGCAGATCAAGCGAACTCTCTTTTTCCCAGGCAGGTTCCTTAAGATTGCTCTTGCTGTGGTACAATTCATTTTTTACACGCATATAAACGTCTGACTCACTTGCAAAAAATCCTTCAGGCTGTGCATTAACAGGCAAAGTCTGGCTGACGTCTTGCCAGGTCTGTCCTCCATCTTTGGATTGGTAAATGATGTTGCTTGCTACGCCTGCCACCGCTTGGTTTGGTGTGGCATGCATCAAAATCTTCTTCTCTGGTGATGGTGTAGACTCCGAAACGGGTTCAGCGAAAAGCACACTCAACATACAAAACAAAGTCATCTGCAGTAGGTCCATAATCAATTTGATTTTAGTGAAAGAATACATCAAAACTAGAGGGACTGGGAATCAAACTGCCATTTCAAGTGTAAAATGATGTAAACGGATTTGTAAAAAGATTACACCACGGTTTCAATGTAAGTGATGGAGCTCAGCTCACTGGTTTCGCGTACTAAAACCAGCATTTATCTAACACCTAAGGTTGGCTTCAAATAGCTTCCAGAAAATCCAGCAGACTACTTGAGAGAAGCTTTTAAAATCAATTTGCTACTTCAACCTTCACTTTAATGTTTTTCAACTTCTCGTTTTGTATGGCCTCCAACACCTTTTTTACCAGGGGACGCTTAATGGATACATAAGAAGCATAGTCCAGTGGCATGATAAGACCGATATCGTCTCCGGTAAGACCGCCTTTCTTTGTTAAAAATCCAACGATGTCGCCCTTACTCACTTTATCTTTTTTACCAGCACTGATGTATAAACACGCATAGGCAGGTGGTGGTGGCAGTTTTAATGTTTTCGGTACCGGTAGGGTTTCAATCTTTTGCGTAATGTATTCAGGTAGTATTTCATCATCGGCAAGAATCAGATAGGCTTCACCGTGCGCATGCATGCGAGCCGTTCTGCCATTGCGATGTATAAATGCATCTTCTTTAGGAGGTAATTGATAATGAACAACGTGTTTAATGTCTGGAATATCCAAGCCACGTGAAGCCAAATCAGTGGATATTAAAACATTGTGAGCTCCACCCCGGAAGCGGATCAGGTTTTTTTCCCGATCAATCTGCTCCATCGCGCCATGAAAGGTACCATGTTCAAAATTCTTGCTCTTAAACAACATACTGATTCTCTCCACAGCTTCCCGATGGTTGCAAAAAACAAGACACACTTCCTGATTAAAGCTGGCCACGAGTTTCATCAGCGCATCAACTTTATCGGTGCTATTGGTGTGGAGTACTTTTAGTTCAAGCTTTGGATCGGGAACAGAAGTCAGATAATCAAGTGTGTCAATTCGCTTGAAGGGAAGAAAGTCTGGCAATACCCCCTGGTTAGTGGCAGAGGTAAGTATATGTTGCTGACGTTTATTCAAAGCCTCGAAGAGTATTTCTAACTGATCATGAAAACCCATCTGCAAGGATTTATCAAATTCGTCCAGTACTACAATCCTGACACCTGAGGCATCAAAAGACTTACGGTCGATGTGATCGGCAAGCCTGCCCGGTGTGGCAATAATTACTGCCGGTGCTTCGCTCAGGCTATTTTGTTCAACCTGAAAATCATGACCTCCATAGCAACAGGTGACTTTATAAGAGGTTTTCATTGTTCTGAAAACCTGTTCAATCTGTAGCGCCAGTTCGCGTGAGGGTGCAACAATAATGGCTTGCGCTAATTTATCCTTAGCCGAGAGCTTGTGGATTACAGCCATCAGAAAAGCCAGGGTTTTTCCAGAACCTGTAGGCGCTAGCAACATAAGATTGGCACCCGGGGGGGCTGCCTTTTCTATTAGCTCAACCTGCATAGGATTAAACGCTGGTATGGACAAATTAGCTAAGAAATCCTTATAAAGTGTATTGAGGTCATGCTGCATGGGGCAAAGATAGTGTAATCAGCCCTGCCATACTATTTTAATGATGACAGCCGACACGGTTAAACACCAGATGACAACATTGATCATGTAAGTCGTTACCCTGAAGCAGCATTGAAGTATTCTTTCCATTCTGCAACGCTATGTCTATGGGATGATGAAGCTGGAAAGCAAAACATGTGTGAAAGGAAAATTTAACTACCTTCTCCAAACTAATGAAGAAGATAGTTAAAGTATAGTAAAGTGTTTGTTCTACAATATTGAATAATTAATTTTTCAAATAGGATGGCACCTTGATTGGCTCCAGTGGTGCAATAATTTCTGCCCTCCTGTTTTCGAAGAAAGGTGGTAAAAGTAACTGATGTCCTAAAGAATCCGCAGGTTCATCTACCGCAAAGCCAATATCAGAAGTAGCAAACTCAAACAATACACCACTCGGTGTACGGGTATAAATGGAATGAAAATAATTTCTATCCTTGATATCTGAAACATCAGTGTAACCTGCTCCTTCAATATAGGCTTTCAAGTCTGCACTCTCCTGATCATTTCCGGTGGCGAAGGCAATGTGATGTGGGATACCTATACCGAAAGTCCATGAGCCTTGAGGTAAGTCTTTATTATGATGCAATTCAATTACTCTTCTTGGTCCACCATCCTTAATATGGTAGCGGTGATAATCGCCCTCCTGCCCTACTTTTTTAAAGCTCAGCACTTGTGTCAGGTAAATATCCATCATCTCCACTTCGCGGCAGGAAAGTACTGCACCATGAATACCGCGAATTCCATTGTCTGCAGAAACTTCATCGGTCTTCCAGGCTCTGCGTGAATCGTTATCGCAACCATAAACTCCAATCCCTATACCTGAAGGATCTACAAAATCGATATATTTCTGACCGAAACGTTCTTGTATCCCGGAGTTTTTAACACCGTATTTATCCAGGTGCTTTTTCCAAAAAGGCAGCGCATCGCTGTGCACAGAAAAACCTGATACTTCAACCTGACCTGAACCACGCTTACCGGTTACACCAGCTTTTTTAAAGGGAAAGGTAGTGTACACAGAACCTACTTCAGCATCGGCATTCGCATAATACAAGTGATAAATACTTGCCCCACCATCGAATAAAACAGTTTGTTTGATCATGCGCATGCCCATGACCTTGGTAACAAAGTCGATGTCTTCCTGAGCACCACCTACGCAAACCGTAAGGTGATGCAAGCCTGTGATGTAATCTTGTGGTCTCATAGAAAATTTAGATTTTGGTTTTAGTTATTTATTAATATTTCAGATGATGAAAGGTCTTACTTGCTTGGTGCGAGCGAAGGCGAAACGTCAAACTGTGCTTCTGTTAGCTTTCTTACTGTTTCCAGATCAGCTCCCGGCATCAATTCAGTCAGCACTAATTTTTTATGTATAAACTCAAATACAGCTAACTCAGTGATGACCATATCAACAGCATCAAAGGCGGTAACAGGCAGGCTGCAGCTTTTAACAATTTTTGCACCGCCATCTTTCTCGTTGTGATTCATAGTAATGATTAATTTCTTTGCGCCACTGGCCAGGTCCATAGCACCACCAACACCCAATAACGGTTTACCCGGTACAGCCCAATTGGCGAGGTTGCCCTTTTCATCTACTTGCAAACCACCCATAATGGCTACATCTACATGTTTGCCGCGAATCATTCCAAAAGATGTGGTAGTATCGAAATAGCTTGCTCCCGGTAAAGCGGTTACCGGAATTTTTCCGGCATTAACCGGATAATGCATGGCCCCGCTTCCATCTGCAGGTTCAGGACCAACGCCCAGCATACCATTTTCAGTATGCAGAATAATTCCGTCTTCCGGTTTGATCAGATCAGCGACTAAAGTAGGTATACCAATGCCTAAGTTGACAATGTTTCCTTTTTTCAATTCTTGCAGTGCGCGCTTCGCCATGTGCAAACGCGCTTCGTCTACTTTCTTTAAGCTGCCTTTTACCGATGCAGATGATCCAAGGTCACTTTCTTGCAATTTGGCTTCAACCAAAAAATCAATAAAGCAACCTTGTGTATGTATATGATTCGGATCGAGTTGCCCTACAGGTACTATCTCCTCTACCTCAGCAATCACCAGGTCTGATGCTGTGGCCATCGCAGGATTAAAGTTTTGCTCTGTTAAGCGATAGGTTAAGTTACCCGCAGTATCAGCTTTCCAGGCGCGTATAAAAGATACATTGCCGCGTATACCAGGAATAAAAACTTGTTCAAATCCGTTTAAGACGCGCGACTCTCTGCCTTGTGCTAAAATGGTGCCTGCTGAAGTTGGTGTAAAAAATCCACCAATACCCATACCCCCACAGCGAATGGCTTCACCCAATGTGCCTTGAGGAAGTATTTCATATTCTACTTCCCCACCTTGTGCAGCCTTGACAGCATCGGGATTACTGGTGAAATACGAGCCGATCATTTTTTTGATCTGACTATTGCGCAAGAGTTTGCCGCCACCCAAACCTGGCTCGCCCACATTGTTGCCAATGAAAGTAAGTTGTTTTGTATCCGTTTTTGCGAGTGCATCCAATAAATGAACGGGATTGCCTGTCATGCCGAAGCCACCACATAATAATGTGTCTCCGCTTTTTACCTTTTGTGCTGCTTCTTCCAACGTAATGATGGGAACTTGCTTCATATAGAATTTGATAAGTATATCTTCTCTTAAAGTATTTAATTAACCTTCAGTGCGAGCATCTGAGTCAGGGCTGCTGTAAGTTCAGTTATAGGATCGCTTGCTTTTTCTTTAGCGCGGAAGGCCACATGAAAATCTGGTCGCACCAATAAGCAACCAGCATCTTTTATTTCACGAATGGCAGCCCACTCACCATATAAGTCAGTATATTTTTTGCCCGGTCCGATTTGAACAAGGCGGATAGGGATATTCAGTCGCTCGGATAAGTCTTGTGCTGCTTTCATCCAAGGCTCTCCTCCTATACCCGTAAACAAGGTGAACACACCTTTGCCAGCCAGGTCTAGTGTAGATATCCTGTGGCCATTATCATTGCCAATCCAAACATGAGGTAAGCGAGCACCTGGCCATGTTGTTGCTTCATAATACAATTCCTTATCGCGTTTGTAAGCAGGCTCGATAGTGCCATCCGACTTTACTGCACGAGAAGTGTAGCGTTGATTCATTTCAACGCCATGGCAATTGAATTCGTATGATTTAAATAGAATAGCCTGTCGCAATTTTTCACGCTGTACCTCAGCTTCAGGATTATTATCTTTCATCTTCTCCATGTTCGCACGCATCACCACAGGATCAGAGGTATCGGTTAAACCGAGTGATTGAAAAATAGGACCAAACTCAGTAATGCTTTTATTCGCACGCTCAACAATTTGTTTGGCAATAGGAGCTCTTTCTTCATTATACGATTTCAACAAATCTTCACCTGCTTGTCCTTTTACCACCATGGCCAGCTTCCAGGCAAGGTTAAAGGCATCTTGTATAGAGGTATTAGAACCTAAACCGTTGGAAGGGGGATGACGGTGAATGGCATCACCCATACAAAACACTCTGCCTTTTGAAACCTGTGTAGCATAACAGTGATTAACTGTCCACGTAGAAGTTGATTTAATTTTAATAGGGATGTTAGGATCTCCAACCAGTTTTAAGACAATATCCTTTGCTAATTCATCCGTGACTTTAGGAGGACCATCATTAATATCGTAACCCCAAACAATTAACCATTCATTCCACGGACGCACCATGCGCACCAGGCCCATGCCGATGCCGCCCACATTAGAACCAGGTTGCAATACCCAATACAAAACACTTGGACGATGCGCAACATATTTTGTTAAATCCATTTCGCACACAATGTTCATGCTGCCGCCCACACCCATCTGGCCTTCAAAGGGTAGATTAATGTCTTTCGCTACCTGACTATTTCCTCCATCTGCACCGAGTAGATACTTAGCACGGATAGTATAGACTTCATCAGAAAGTCTGTCGCGTACAGTAGCCGTAACACCATCCTTGTCTTGTTCTAATCCTAAGTATTCAGTATCGAAGCGATAGCGCGAGCCTTTACTGGCACCAGCATGAGCAAGGATGGGTTCTAATAAATTTTGAGGAATGTCACACATCTTCGTTGGGCTGGCTAAAGTATAATCGGCTAATCGGTTGGGATGTGTGCCCCATGAATACAAACGTCCAAGTTCTTCTCCAGCTAGACTGGTACAAAAAACATTATTACCCATCCACTCTTGAGGTACTGCTTTTTGTATCACATCTTCCTCAATACCAAGGTCACGAAAAACTTCCATGGCGCGTTGATTGGTGATGTGCGCACGAGGGGTGTTGGCCATCCAGTTATACTTCGTAACCACTACATTTTTTACACCATAGGCACTTAATAAGGCTGCAGCAGCAGAACCCGCGGGTCCACTTCCTACTATCAGAACGTCTGTTTCGAATTTGTGCATGGGACAGTATTTGTTTCGGTGAAATATAGTGCAAAAACTATTTTACCGTACTTTTGTTTGATATTAGAACATATAATTTCGTTAAGACCATGCAAAATTCAATAGAAAACGCCCTTACCGACTTAGTGATTAGCCGTATAAAGGCCGAAAATTCCAGAAATCAGGAGGTTTTGACCAAACTTGTAAAACATCTCCATGCCTTTATTAAGGATGTGGAACCAACAGAAAAAGAGTGGCTCAGTGCTATTGAATTTCTGACGAAAACCGGACAAAAGTGCGATGATAAAAGGCAGGAGTTTATCCTTTTTTCGGATGTATTGGGTGTTTCTATGCTGGTGGATGCTATCAATCACCGATCCAAATCAAGCATAACAGAAACAACCGTAAAGGGACCTTTCCATGCAGCAGCACAACACTATGAAGCAGGTGAAAACATTGCCCGTGGCAGTGAGGCTGAACGCGGTGAGGCTACAGTAGTGCGTGGTCGTGTGTTAACATCTGATGGAAAGCCTATAGCGAATGCAACACTAGATGTTTGGCAATCGGATGATATTGGTTACTACGATGTGCAGGATGTCAATCAACCTCAAATGAATTTGCGCGGAATTTTCACGACTAATGCGCAGGGTGAATTCTGGTTTCGTACCATTAAGCCTGCGGCTTATCCTGTGCCAACGGATGGTCCTGTGGGTGACTTGCTGAGAGCATCAGGTCGCCATGCTATGCGACCAGCACATATTCACTTTTGGATTAAAGCGGAAGGCTATCAGGACATTATCACTCATTTATTTGTTGAAGGTGATGAGTATCTGGAATCAGACGCTGTATTTGGCGTGAAGGATTCACTTGTCATTCCCTTTGTAAAAAACACCGATGCTGACCAAGCAGCGAAATGGAAAGTGACTTCGCCTTTTTATGAAGTGCAATATGATTTTACCTTAGCAAAAAAATAAGCCCACATGAAACAAGCATATATTGTAGAAGGTACTCGCACACCCATTGCCAAATTTAAAGGCGGCTTGTCTGAAGTGCGTGCCGATGACCTGGCAGCCCTCACCATTAAGGCATTAATGAATAAGTTGGGCGATTTTGATCCTGCTTTGATTGATGATGTTATTTTAGGTTGCCATAATCAGGCGGGAGAAGACAATAGAAATGTAGCACGCATGGCCTCACTCCTGGCTGGCTTGCCCGTTTCTGTACCCGGAGAGACTATAAACCGACTTTGTGCCTCAGGGATGTCGGCTGTCATGCAGGCCAACCGCGCCATTAAAGCAAGTGATGGCGATATCTTTATTGCCGGTGGTGTGGAGCATATGACGCGAAGCCCTTTTGTATTGTCGAAAACATCTTCACCTTATGGAAATGATGCGCAATTGTATGACAGTAGTTTTGGGTGGCGCTTTATTAATCCCAAGATGAAGAAGATGTATGGTACTGAGGCCATGGGTGAAACAGCTGAGAATCTCGCGGACTTACATCGTATCTCCAGGAAAGATCAGGATTTATTTGCTTTGAAGAGTCAGCAAAAAGCAGCACGCGCAAGAAGTCGAAAACGATTGGCGATGGAAATTACGCCTGTGGAGATTCCACAACGCAAAGGCAATCCAATACTATTTTCAGAGGATGAATTTATTAAAGCGGATACTACCATAGAAGTGCTGGCAAATTTAAAGCCTGCCTTCCGTGAAAATGGCTCTGTTACTGCAGGCAATGCTTCTGGTTTAAACGATGGTGCCTGCACCTTACTTATCGCCTCGGAAGAGGCCGTAAAGCAATACGGATTAAAACCTTTGGCCAGGATTGTAAGTTCACAAGTGGTGGGTGTAGAACCGCGTATCATGGGTATTGGCCCTGTTGAGGCTTCGAATAAAGCTTTGGCTAAAGCCGGACTGAAAATGAGTGATATGGATGTCATCGAATTAAATGAGGCTTTCGCTGCACAAAGTCTTGCTTGCATTCGTTCATGGAACTTAGCAGATGATGATGCACGTATCAATCCTAATGGCGGAGCTATTGCCTTAGGGCATCCCCTCGGTATGTCTGGCGCACGAATTTTATACAGCGCAGCCATTGAATTACAGCAAAGTAATGCTAGATATGCGCTTTGTACAATGTGTGTAGGCTTAGGTCAAGGTTACGCCACCATTATTGAACGTGTTTAAAAACAATTTATGAATAAAGAGATCAAGAAATCTGATTTTGTACAGTCACTTGAAAAAGGGTTGAATGTGATAAATGCCTTTGACATGGATCATGAACAGATGACCTTGAGTGACGTTGCCAAGAAGGTTGACTTGACACGCGCCAACGCAAGGCGAATTTTACTAACCCTTCAACACCTGGGCTATGTCACTTCTTTAGATGGCAAATTATTTTCTCTATCTCCCAAGGTGTTGAGCCTTGGCTATTCTTATTTGTCTGGACTCCCCTTTCGCGAACTAGCGCATCCGTATATGCAGGAGCTGGCAAAAGAAATTAATGAGTCTTGCTCCATGTCTGTACTTGATCAAAGTGATATTGTCTACATCGCGCGCGTGCATACAAAACGAATCATGACCATCTCATTAGGCATTGGCACACGTCTGCCAGCCCACGCCACCTCTATGGGCAAAGTATTACTGGCAAGTCTGGATCCGATGGAGGCCACTAAACTCATTGGTCAAATGAAATTTGAAGAGCTCACGCCTTTTACACTATCCAAGAATGCTTTTATTCAACACCTTGATGTTGTGCGTAAACAAGGTTGGGCCATCTCCGATCAGGAATTGGAAATTGGTGTACGTTCCATTGCCTGCCCTATACGTGATAAAAAAGGTAAAGTGATTGCCGCCATTAATATAAGCGGTCACGCCAGCCGCGTAACATTGGAGGACTTAGTGAAGAAATATTTAAGTGCCCTGAAAGATAAAGTGGAAAAAATCGAACAAGCCCTTATTAACTTATGACTATCCATTCTTTTGAATACACTTCCTTTCCTTCCAAGATATTTTTTGGTGAGAAGAGTTTCGACAAAATCATTCCTCTTTTAGCTTCGTATAAGAAGGCCTTTGTGATTGCTGCAGACCGACAGCAACTATATGTGAATTTCATTAAGGAGAAGACGAGTGCTGATAAGGTTTTTCATTTTAATAAAGTGATACAGCATGTACCGCTTACCTTAGTGGAAGAAGCAAAACTAAAACAACAGCAAGCACAGACCGATGTATTGGTGGCGATTGGTGGTGGTTCTGCTATCGGTTTAGCAAAGGCACTCGCCTTAATTTCAAATCATGATATCATTGCTGTACCAAGTACCTACGCTGGTTCAGAAATGACAAATATATGGGGTACTACTACAACTGAAGGAAAAACAACCGGGCGAGATATGCGTGTTTTACCTGAGTTTGTTATTTATGATCCTGCCATGACAGCCGGCATGCCGATGCCCTTAGCTGCCACCAGTGCCATGAATGCGATGGCGCATTTAATGGAAGCGTTATATGGTCATGATTCTAACCCCATCACCTACAATAATTCATTAGACGGTATAAAGAAGTTGCGTGCAGGTATGGTACTTCTGGCTAAACACAAGGCCCTAACAAAAGAAGCAAATCAATTATTACAATATGGTTCCTTTCTGGCAGGCAAAGGTTTGTGCGAAGTTTCCATGTCCCTGCACCATAAGTTGGCGCACGTCTTGGGTGGATCCTTTTCCTTAGATCATGCCTCAGTTCACACTGTATTACAGGCTTTTGTATTGGATTACCAATGGGATGCTTTATCCACGGAAATACAACAAGACTTCATTGTGGCTTTAGAGCATACATATCCACCTGCTGCATTGCTTACACTGGCAAAAAACATGAATGCACCTACTTCTCTAGCTGCCATTGGTTTTAAACAACCAGACATTGAGAAGACAATTGAGATTGTCATGGCTAAACCCTATGCAAACCCCAAGCCCGTAACCAAAAAAGGATTAGCTGATTTACTTTTGAAAGCATATCAGGGGAGGCTGACTCTTCAATGATATTGACAATGTTCTTTTAAGAACTTCTTTTGTGTGTTTAAAACAATGAAATCTTTACTCAACTTGTTAGCCATAAATTAGAAAAATGATATGCCTGCTAATATTAGTCGTGTTGAAACCATTCTAACAGTTGCTTATGCTTTTTGATTTCAGTCTGACAAATCTGCTGAATAGTATTAACCGCATTTTCGGATAATATCCAATTGAGTGGCACCTGTTCTGTTGTAGCGGACAAGTCAATTTGCACAAAATTGCCTTCTGGCAATTCCTTTCTCAACAGTAAATTACTGTGGGTAGTATGCGCCCCTCTCACATTATAAATACCAGAAAGGATCGAAGTAACATCATCAAAGGCATTGTAGCCACCTGCTGGTGTGCTGCTTTCACCAAAACTCAACACCAATACGCGTGGTGAGAATTTATCCTTATATCGTTTCTTTAATCGTAAAATAACTTCACGGGTGGTAGTCGCGCCTAAATTTTCATAATAGCCCCCGTCTACATAATGCATAACCATACAATTGTTAATGACAGCGGCAGCGGCAGGCGAAATAATGGGGAAGCGTGCACTTACACCCATGGCGGCACTATAGGGTATTGGTTTGCTTATACCTGCATATAAATCCACTGCATGATCAAATCCACTGTCGATTTGTACATTGCTATAGATGCTGCGCCTGCCGGTTTCAACTTCCGTGCTGTGAATAAAAATTGCAGGGGAAGCATCACCCACTACTTTTTCGAAGGGCATTGCAAGTGTGTTTATTTCTGTTTTACCTGATAAGGCTCGCTCCCAACTTCTTTCCAGTGCATAGGCACGATCAAACTTTTTAATTTTCACTGGTATAACCATGTTTACAATTTCACCAAACACCAGTGTACCTGTAGTAGCAGAAAGAAAGTCGTGTGAGAAGAATTCCGTTGACTTCTCACTAAAATTCATTGTATTATCGTGATAAAGCAAGGTGTGGAAAAAATTTGCACCTATTGTTCCACCGGAAACAGAACTGAAAGAGAATAATCGGTCTTGTATGCTATTACGCTTGACACTGTCAAGGCTATCTGCCAATGTCGAAAGTAAAATGGAAGTAAACGCCCCCGTACGCAAAGCGCCCCCCTCAGCCACGACAAATACTGGTGAAAAAGTATTTAGGGTGTCCATTTGATGTTCAGTAGTCCATCGTATAAAATGTTCTTCCAATGAAAGTCGGTCCAATAGCGCTGTGTTTTTTACCTCGTGCTCAGTAATCCTATGATCCTGGTTTATAATGGATACCAGAATAATCCATGAAAGTACTACTGCTTTCCAGGGCAGTTTTACTAAAAAAGGTTGTGTCTTGTCTAGTAACTCCAAAGCAAAATATACAGTGATCCAACATCCAAAGGCCAAGGATATGATTGCAAGCGCCCCCACGTGGGCGTAGAAAGGAACAGGTGCTATGCAAAACAGAAGTATGAACAAAATGGCTATTGTAAACAGAATCCAGAATCTTTTAAAGAGTGGTTGAAAAAGCGCTGGATCTGGCTTTACCAGCTTTTTGTTCTCTTTACAGATTTTTTCATTGCCCACTTGTTTAAGCTCAAATGAAGTAATAACCTTTTCCTGCAAAATCCCGGTGAGTTTACCCAATGCACTGATGGCCTCTCTTCTGGTCGCTGCCGGAAATGAAAGTACATAAAATTTTTGCCGAAGTTTACCATCACGTATGTAGATCAGAAATAGTGTAAGCGTTATCAGTCCCAGTACAGCCATAATGATACCGAATGTCATGATGTAATAGTCATGATTACGGAAGTTGATACTAAAGACTTTTATAAAGCCGATGGTCGTGAACAGCATGGGTAGAAAAATGACATAGCGATTAAAAGTACGCTGAATGTGCTTGCGCTTCTGTACACGCAAAGGTGAAAGGTGATGGGAAGAGATGTCGGAGATGTATAATAAAAAGCGACTGCCAAACTCAGAGGTAATTGACCAAAAATAGATTGCTATGGTAAGATACAGGAATGACCAATATTCGTTATTTAAGAAATCCTCTATCATGTTCAACATCATATCCTGACCTTGTGGCATGATAATGATTGTTACACCAAAAAGAATCTGGAGAAGACCGATAAACCATAAAGGCCTTAGTACAATAAGTATATCACGGAATTGATTCATACATCTTCTAATTTAATGACCTCCGATACGCTTTTGAATAATTTAACTTAATTTCATCGATTGCATGTTTTACCTGATGCTTATTCAGGTACAATTTGTTCTTGCATTCTTGCATTCTCTGTTGATATTGCCAATCTCGTTCAGCCTCAAACAATCTATTTTGATTGATGATAAAACACTGCATGAGTGATTCCAGATTTTCCTTTGTTTTGAGGTTAACATTTGTAATATCCCGAAGTATATCCATTTGTATATTTTGAAGTTGTTCATTTCTTGCAACGATTGCTTTTATAAATTGAGCATGTTTTGAATTTAGCTGAGGCAGCGTAAGACTAGTTAACGCTAAACCACTATTGATATCGTTTAAAACTTCTGGGCTCTGCACAAGAAATTTTTCCAAACTTGCAAGTTTACCCTCTTGCGGGTTACAGACGGTCGAATCCCTTACAAGTTCCAATGACCTGATCAAATGGCGGAGTGATTGAAGTTTTTTCTTACTTTTAAAGCGGTTTTTTGAAATATCATGTTCAATCACATCCAATGTTTCTATCCAAAAATCAATGCTATCTCCCAGCATCAGATTTCTTTCCATGCTTATGGATATGACCATATCGCATTGTGCCTTTTTCTGAGCATAGCACACATTCACAACGCTCAACACAAGAAGAAGTAAAATTTTCCTGATCATTGTTTTTTAAGTTTTTGTATTTTCAAACCTTCCACCTCATCATAATTTTCCAGCTGACGTATGTCAAGATAAACGCTGTCAATTCTTTGGTTTGTTCCCTGCAGTTCATCCCGAATTTCACCCAACAAATTCAACATAGGTGTCGAAACTGAAATGGCCGCGCTGGGGGGATGTTTATAAGAATGGGATGCCGTAAATGTTGGTGCATGCCAGTTTTGAAGGGTCATCATCCAATAAGGTTTTTCCGGATTAATATTTTCTGGTTTAATCGGTCTCGCCAACGGAACTAATAAAATGAAAATAGAAAGTGTTTGTATAAAAAAGATCTGCCGCACACCAAAGGAGTCTTCTTTTTCAGCAGGCATATCGAGGTCTTCATCGCGGCTATTAAACCACCAGGCAAGTGCCAGAATAATAAGTGTGGTAAGGAAAATATAAACACCTATTCGCTGTGAGTCCACCAAATAACTCCTGTAAACCTTTTGCGCTCCTTTGTATACTCTTTCATAACGCTGCTCCTGCAATGCCAGCAACTCGTTAGCCAGTACAAGCATCGACCTAATACTTAAGGAATCATCCCTGATTGCTTCCTTACGGAGCGGGTTTTTAATCTTGGGACCAACTAATATTGGAACCAGTCGCTTGGCATCCGGTTTCAATTCATCTGTAAAGCTTCTTATATCCTGAACCACGTTAAGTTTACGTTCATACTTCGCGAGTAACACATCATAGTCACGCTTCACCAGCCTACTTTTTGCGCTATCGCCAATCTGGGCAAACACGTGACGGTACATCTTTATCTGCTCCAGCAGGATGATAATTTCACGCATGGTATCGCGTTGGTTTTTCTCATCATCCAGAAATCTTGAATAAAAATCAATCGGATGTCCATATTCACGTAACTCATAGTTTTTATCCATCAATGGGTCTGCTTTGCAGGAACCAAAGTAAACTGGAAAAACATGTTTGTGTAGTTGAACAACCAGACTGTCGTATACACTATCAATTTCATGTTGCTTAAAATATTTATAAACACTTTTATTGGGAGATTTAAGCAATGTATCATAGGTTCCATAATATATAGCTCTCACATTGAAGTCATTTCTTTTGATAGTACCAAGCAGTCTTTCTTCGTTTTGAGGTCCTTTAAAAGAGCGATGATTCAGACTATCAACCTGCAGGGCAAGGGTAAGCGCAGAATCTCTTGAAATTCCTGGGTTATTCTTAAAGAAATAAAATGGAAATATTTTATCAGTTGGCATTTCATTCGCAGCATCCATACGGTTATTTAAATAGCTACGGTTAATGCGTTCATAACCTGAGGTTATTGAAAAATAAATAAGTACAAAAATGATGGTTGGAAATAATACCTTGAAGTAGTCTGTCAACGATTTAAGCGGCCAGGCAAACAAAATCATATAAGTAACCACAATAGTAAATACGATGGCTGAAATCACTGATTTCGCCTGTAAATTAACGGCAGGGATACAAAGTCCGAGGCATACAATTAACAGCCAAACAATTATCAGGTCGTAAGAGATACCGACTGCTTTGTTTATTGCCCAATGGAGGCTGAGTGCCATAATGGAATACACTGCAATAACACTGGCGAAATACACATAAAAAGAACTTTGATAAACAATCCAAGGCTCATTAAATACAGCCAAGGCCAAACCTATAAAAATGTCTAGCGTAAAAATGAGAACGTTGAGTCGGAAGGCTCGTGCCCGTAGTTTACTTTGCTTTTTTCGTTCCTCGTCTGGAAAAAAAGAACTTACATGACGAATGTGTCGCGTTACAAAATCCAATTGTGCTACAGAGAGCACACCATAGTAACCGCAAATAAGCATGAAGGAGAGCGATGACAAGGATCCAAGATAGCTTATGAAAAAAAAGATGGGGATTATTTTAAGACTGCAGAAGATTAATACCCGAATCTTATAGTTTTTAAATACAGCGCTTTTCTTTTCATAATCAGTCAATACATGCGGGGGCAATTTTGCTACCAGGTACTTGCCAAAACCCCATACAAGCCAGTAAGTGGTGTATAAAAGAACAGGTACGATAAAATAAATGACTGAAAAAAAGTTCAAGGCGTTGAATGTAGCCATGTCACGTGTTTCGCTGATGGCTTCCAATATATTAGGAAGCAGGGTACTTAATCCCCCAGCACTCAAGGCAATACCTAGCGCTGAGTCGCGAAAAATCTGATTGAATCCGGAGTAGTCGTTTAACTTAGCCATAGATTTATTGATTCATAAACTACAATCTACTTGACCGATTTTCTCTTTTTCCCTAACGCAGTGAGATACTCTGATATTTTCACCTCAAATGATACTGTCCAGATGTTCTTTTTATCAAAGTTTTCAAAGAAACTATTGTTTGCCTGTAGTGGCCAGTTGTAACCTATATTTAAATCAAGTGAGTTAAAAAAGGCAAAGCCCAAACCCAAACCTGCAATCGGATCCTGAAATTGTTTATCCGAAGTGAGATCGGCAATCTTATATAAAATACCTGAACCATAGGCCAGGAAATAAATATCAGACAACAAGGGCTCCTTCGACTTAAAGGATGAAACTGTCGTTGGTTTTCCGGTTAATCTGGAATGAAACGTTTCGCCATACTCGAAGGACCTTCTCCATTTAAAATCGACAAGTTTAACTTTAAGACCGATTTTTTCTGATGCAAAGGCTATGGATTTAATAGAGTCTGTTCTAAATCCGGTTGAATCAGGAAGAAGCGCCCTAACTGAAAAATTAGATTGAATTGACTGATTAGCCCCAATCGAGAAATATAAACTAAATATGCTTGATTGACGGTTGGCATACTTTTCATAGATCCGTGTAATGATATCTTCAACGGCAATTTCTACCTTATTATCCTGGCTATTGATAATGGTATATTTATCTACATTTTCCAGAATACTTTTCAGGTAAAAACCCAGTTTCTTATCTTGAAAGATTTCACTGGCCTCTTTGAGCACATTAAAAACAAACTGATATGTTTCAACTTTGTCAAGTTCGTCCAGGTGAGTAATGAAATCCATTAGTTCACTGAATTCACTAATATTAACCGCTGCCAGGTTGCCAAATGATGATTCACTCAGCAGACGCTGTAGTTTTTGAAGTAAGACATTGGTAATCATTATCTCCAGGTCATCAGCAGTTTGAAGGTACTTGGGATTCAAACCATTTTCAGACACCAGACGGATTAACAATGGCCGAATGCTCTTTTCAAGATAAAACAAGTCGTCCTGATCAAATGCTGTACCTCTCCCCGAAAAACGTTTAAAAGCAGCCAGGTTTTTTTCAATACTCTCGGACAGTTCTTTGCTGTTATTCGTTTCAGCATAAGCGATTGCCACATTTCCCCCCGAAGGAACATCAGATACCCTGAATGGAGCATTCTTAGATTGAAGATCCTTATAAATATCAACTGTTTCGCCCAATAAGCGCTGATATAAGATTTCTGGAGACCTCACATTTTTTTGCTCCATCAAAGCACCTTGTTTTTCTTCAAATAAAGAGACTAGGCTATTTAAACTGGTGCTATTGTCACTCCATTTACGAACCAACTGATAATTTTTTAAGAGTATTTCCACTTCTCCCTTCATTCTTTTATAAAAGCTATCCGTTTCAGTAGGAAATATTTTACGAATCTTAAAGTAGGCACTATGCGCTTGATAGTAACTGTTATTTAATGGGAGAGCCCTGGACAGAAACCCAAGTTCATTGACGGATTTATCATTACGCAGTATTTCGTAAACCATATCCAGAAAAAAAGAGCTGAAGGTAATGTCACTGTGCTTATAGTTCTTCAAGTCTTGCAACTTAATTGTTAATTGCGTAGTACCAGAAACAGCAGGACATCCAAATTCATTTTTTGTGTTATAATCATTGTCAAAGACTTTCAATAAATTATGTAAATCGCTATTGCACATTCGTGAAGATAACTGCAGGTATAACTCAGAAAAGCCATACACTAAAGCAAGGTTGGCAGTATGCTCCAGTAGATTTTTTTTAATCGCTTCCTTACTTTCACTCTCAAGTAAAATATCCAGTGAATTATGAACGTATTCCCAGACAACATAACTCTGGCCCTCCAGATCTCGGAAAATCGTTTTCTTTATAAACTCTTTTTTCAGCTCGCCTTGCTTTTCGCTAATGAGTTGGGCAAGTACATCAATGTCTATACTTCCCTTTTCGCCAACTACTCCGGCTACACCGAGTGCTAATGTCGGAGGACTTTCCACCTGCCCTATAGCGAAGAGCGGTAAAAGTATGAGTACGTAAAAAATATTTTTCATAAGTGTTTGGTTTAGATATTTTATATTGTTCCTTGGATTTTGCAATTAATCCATTCTAATCCTTTGTTATTTTAAAATCACTTTATCCCAGCGGAAAGCCGGCCCGATATCCCATTTACCAGAAGCACGGAAATTAACATGACTCATAATGCACTTATATTTTTCCGGTTTCGCTATGTACTCATAGCGTAAAGGCTCCGGCAAAAAGGCAGCTTCAATTGAAGGGTACTTGGCTAATAACAAGCGTAATAATTTAGATAAGCTGTTATACTGTGCCTCAGTGAAGGTGGCATAATAACGTTGTTCTCGATAAGGTTTTGTCAGTTTTGTGTAGTAGGTGCTTTCGTCAAGGCTACAATACACGTCCTTGTCATTATAAGAAGTAACTAAGTTGTTTCCGATTTTTTTTAACCAGGCAATATTGCTTAGCTCAATACCAATGGATCGTTTGCTCATTTCTGTATTACCCCCAGATGCACCCTTACCCAGGTGGTACGACCAGTATGCATCGTCCCAAAGTTGATAGATAGCACCACCACGCCCAATCACATAAGCAACCGATACATCATTGCCAGGTTCGGTAAGTTTGGAGATATCCCCTTTTAAATACCCTGCAGTAAAATGAAGGACAATACGTTCTTTCGGAAATTTCTCTTTTATATAAAATGAATCATCTTTATTCTCCCGCACACAGTTTACTATTTTTATAGTATCTGTACTGCCTGGAATTGCAAGCGTATTGAGCTTGAGTTTAAATTTTTTTCCTTGTGCATCAATGCCGGTTGTGATGAAGGATTGTTCGTGTGTGGGAATACTGGTGGCTTTCATAGAGGATTCATTGGCTGTTACATAATTTCACATAAGACTCAGGTACGCTTTACATTCAGGGGTTGATAGTCTTTTATTTTGTTGATACGCTCCCATACCGTCTCGTGAATAGTGCCATCGCTAATGCTGCGTGGCGCTCCGGGCGTTAGCGAAAAAATTCCCTTTCGCGAATTGTATAAGGTGGCTGTTACATCTGGTTTCACATCTTGTGCAATCATTTGACGGTCGAAAGCAAGGCCCGTATTGCTGGCTTTTTCCAACATCCACAAGAGGGCAATATCTGCTAACCCCTCATCTGCATATCCACCACCTACATTGGAGTGTACACCGGCAAACCATTTTTGTTCCAGTACTTGCTCAAAATTGCGGTTGGTGGTATTGGTACTCTTCTGCCACAAGGTTGGTTTGAAGTTAGCGCGTTGCTCATCTACAGCAACGGCATGGTAAGCATTTTCGATAATGCTGCTTAAGGTGGTATCGTAAAAAGCATATTTCATTTTATTATACCACTGCAAAGCATTCAGGGGTATACCCAATGCACCTACTGTATCCCACACCCCAATAAATTTGATGCTGGAAACATCGTAGCTATTTTCCTGTCTGAATTTTTTCGCTTTTTCAGATTCAGGACCTGCCTTATGATCTCTGTAAAGTGCATAGGCTTCTGCAATCAGGTTGAGGTTAGACTTTTTTAAAATACCACATTTACGAATGAGTCCGCCCAGGCTACGGGCTGTGTAAGCGCCACGACTGAAACCGAAAAGATAGATCTCATCCTGAAAATCTTCACCTTGCTCATAATTCCACACGATGAACTGGTAAATATCAATGATGTTTTGATCGATGCCTTTTCCGGTAGCACCATGCAGTAAACGACTCACTATACTGCCCTCGGAACCGACACCTGCATCGTAGTACTTAATCTGTGTAATACCTGCAGCATCTCGCGACAAGATGTAATCAAAGGTTTTCTGCACGTTGGTACGAATAGGTTTTCCACCTGCTGTTTTATTGGGTTGATTCCAGGTACCATCGCTACAAGTAATAATGCGTTTCATAGTGAGCGGACGATTATGATCGAAGACTTTTATAAAATTGTAAAGGAAGGAGTGCCCTCAAAAAAGATGTTCTTGAGCCAGACAGGGTATTGAGTGTTTTCATCACCTTTAATTATGCTACTGAACTAAAGCCATGTAAAAAAAAACAATTACTGAAATCATGCATCCAGAACCTGCCGGGAACAGAACGTTATTGTTTTAATCGTGCAGTAAAATTCGAGTACTTGTGGCTTTGATCAAGGCAATAAAACGCAACTGACTTGCTATACGCTTTTGCTTGTTCTCAGCGAACTGAAATCTTCAAGGATTGTCATGGGATCAACCATCATTACCTGCACAACGTTTTTTTACTGAAATGAATTTAAGAAATTTGTTTGCATTACTCCAAACTTTTAAGCTGGAAGTTTTGCATTTTACAATTCCTTTTACGTTTTAATACCTCACTTAAGGTATAATTTCCAGTGCGATACCTTAAAATTAAGGTATACAGTTCTAGGGCATTTTGAGAAGCAGGAAAAGTTTGATGATGGTAATAAAGTGAATTAATTTCTCAAGCGACTGCCTTGGTCACTACTTGTTAAGGCAACACTTCTTAAATTTTAATCCACTTCCACAAGGGCATAAATCATTGCGTTGAATTTCCTTTTTAGGCAAGGATTTTATGGTGTAGGTATTTGCGATGTCCTGATTAAAGGCTTTTGCCAGCAAGGCATATAAGTCGGGGTGCTTTTCCTGCAATAAATGAGGGCGTTCAAAAAAATATTCCCCAAGTACGGCTAAAAATTCACGTTCATGCGTGGCCGCATAAGGATTGATATCCTTCTCCCCTCCATATATGGCTTCAGTCTTTTCGCGGATCAGGCGCAACCAGGGTAAGCTAAATTTCTTATGGGCCAGTGTGGCCGGAATACCATCAATACTTCCATCTTCTTTATCCAGTAAATGCACAAACTCATGGATGCCCACATTCTGTTTATCACTGTCATTGGCAAAACCTTGCCGCAATGCGGGAAGCGATAAAATCATTTTGCCTTCCATGGCACCACCACTCCCTACCATACCGGTGATGGTTTCTGCCTTACTGTTGATCGTATAGTCACTATCAAAAGATGCAGGATAAAGCAATACTTCATCCAGAAAAGTATAATCCCATTGTGGAAAACCAAAGACAGGAATGGCAGCACTACTGGCCACCAGTAATTTGTCTTCCAGCGTCACTTCGGTATTTACACCCGTGATACGGACATTTTTTAAAAAGCGGCTGATGTCATGTTCGAAGCGTTTTTTATCGATGGCAGCCAGGTTATGATAGAAGAGCACCTTCTGATCGAGCACAGATTTCCACGAAGGCGGGAATTCTATAAATTTTTCGTCTGCCTTCTGCTGGTGGTAAAACTTGTAGATAATAACTGCGGCAAAAACAAGAAGAAATCCCCAAAGCATAGTATGCAATATTAGTCGGATGCAATATAGTGTAAGCCTTTTACAGCATAAATATAAAAGTGCCTGCATTGGTGGCTAGCCTTGGGTTTAAATCAGGTCATAGGCTTATAGCATGAATTCACAAGCGTCTTCTTGGCAAGCTATGTCCCTTGTTATTATTAAAAAAGAACCGCATACGTTGATTAAGTTTATTTTCTATATTTGAGTAAACACTTTTGTCTATAGCCCACCGCAAGCCCCCAATTCAACACCATATTACTTATGAGCCCATCGCATAGCAGTTCTTTCGCTACGAAAGTTCTTTTACGACAATCCATTACTTCTGTCCGGTTAGTCATCGCTTTGTTTACCATCAGCTCCGTAGTTATTAAGCTCTTGTACAATCATTTTATGCCCGAGCTGGCAGATATCAATGTGCTGCGCTGGACAATTACCGGATTGGGTTGTGTGTTTTTTATAACTACTTACATACGCCATAAACGCGGTGTTGTGGTTGTATACTTTTCATTTTTTCTTTACTTGCTCACACTCATTTACCTGATTGCTTTTGTATTGATCAATCATTTTAACCCAAATACTGTAATCATCCTTATTCTGGTAGTCGGTGTAAGTACGATCGTGCTTAATAGTTTATTTTATTACGCTATACAGTCACTGGTTATTTTAGTGTCTTCCTTTTTCGCTTACATGAGTTATACGCTTGATAGTGGAAGTATGATGGCTTTGCTGAATTTAATTATTGCATTGGGTGCCTTTGGAATTGTAATATCAGTCAGACTTAATCTGATCACCAGTGTTCAGAATACACATGCCAATCTTGAAAAGCTTAATGTACTGTCAATTGTTGCTAACAAAGCCGGAGAAATTGTTTTTATAAGCCCTTCTGTTCATCAACTACTTGGCTACGATCCAAAAGATCTTGTAAAAGATGGTTGGTGGAGTTATCTGAACTTGCGCAATAGCTGGATAAACCGTGAGTACATTTTGAATTATCCCAATATTCTCCCGAAAGAAATTGTTTCTATTGAAACAAAAGTTATTACCAAAGATGGCAGAACAGTCTGGTTAAGCTGGGCTAACTCTATGTTGCCAAACGGAAACTACATGGGGGTGGCATTGGATATTACCAAATATAAGAATGCCTAATTCCTCTTTTGATCAAGCGCTCACCCATTGGGTTGATATACGCTTGCTGGACATCAGTGCGCTTCACTGTAGAGATTATTCTACACTTTACAGCGTTATAAAAATTTCTTTTTGAAATACATAGCCAATTGCTTCTTTTGCAATTCGGTATGATAATGGTTTAAGTTATGTACCAACACCATCTATGGACAAAGAAGTAGTAACTGAACTGAAAGAAATTAAAAAGCTTCTTGAACTTAATGAAGAGCTTGAGAATTACTTCCGAAATACCATTATACCGCAATTATTTATCGATGCCGACCTGGTGCTGAGGAAATTCAGCCCACCAGCCAATATGCATTTCAAATTAACAGCTGAGGATATCGGAAAATCTACACATGATATTCCTTCGCTCGCTAATTTACCTGGACTTATTGAATCTATTCAACAGGTGATTGCAAGCAATGAAGACATAGAAAAAGAAATACAAACCAATGATAAACGTTGGTTTCAAATGAACCTCCTACCCTACATTATCAAGAAGCAAAACATCACCAATGGTGCTGTAATCACTTTCATTGACATCACCGAACGCATTTCAGATAAAGAAGTTATTGAAAAAATAAATGCCGATCATGAAACGTTTATCTATTCTGTCTCTCACGACTTTCGTGGTCCGATAACCAATATGGTTTTATTGATTGACTTGTTAAAGACGGCCCTGACCAAAAAAGACGATCGTGAAATCGCTGAATTACTGGATACTATGCAGCGGTCTGCACAATCCATGGTCACCATCATCAATGAGCTCACAGAAATGGTTAAGGTTGGGGTTGATTCCAAAGACCGACCTGAAATGATAAACATAGCGCAGATTTTGGAAGAAGTAAAGTTCACTTTAAAGAATCAGATTTTCCAATCGCATGCCAAGATTACCACCAACCTGCAAGTACCTGTTTTATTATTCTCGAAAAAAAACATGCGAAGCATCCTCTACAATCTGCTAAGTAATGCCATAAAGTTTACAGCCAACAACAAAACACCAGAGATCCTGGTCAAAACGGAGGTACGTGAAGCGTATACCTTGCTGTCCATCAAAGATAATGGTATTGGTATTGAGGCAGAAAAACAAAAGGACATCTTTTCCATTTTTGAAAGACTGAAACCGCAAATAGAAGGAACCGGTGTTGGTCTTTTCATTGTAGACAAAATGGTCACTAACCAAGGTGGTAAGATTGAAGTAGAAAGTATCCTTGGCGAAGGCACAACCTTTAACATTTATTTAAAGCATGACTAGTCATGCTTTATTTTCTGTAATGGTTAATTTAGTTTTGTTATTTGATAAGGCACGAGATTATTAATTCCTATGAGATCATATTAATGCAGCATGTGCCGTTGGGATAGAAAAAATTATTTTCTCAAAATTTTCTCCATCACCTTCCCCTTGGCCAATTCATCAATCAGTTTGTCCAGATACCGTACCTTTTGTACAAGTGCATCTTCTATATCTTCTACACGGTACCCGCAAATAACCCCTGTAATTTTTGAAACATTGGGATTAAGTGCGGGTGCTTGATTAAAGAAGGTCTCGAAATCTACCTTGGCATCGATTTGCTTTTGCAATGTTTTTGCGTTGTAACCGGTTAGCCAGTAAATAATAGTATCTACCTCTTCTTTGGTGCGGCCTTTCTTCTCAGCCTTCGCTATGTAGTGCGGATAAACTCCGGCAAATGACATTCTGTAAACCCTCTCGTTGTGTGTGCTCATTGTAACATTCCTGCTTATCCAAAAACATTTTACGCTGATCTTAATCCATCACAGGATCATTATGTCAAATGTAAATATTTTTATACAACGAATAAAGATCCTGAATTTGCCGTCTATCTTATGATGGGGAATCAACACTTGCCATGTTACAATGCTCCATTTTTTATTCTTATCAATTTACCGTTTACTTCATCGGTAAGCAGATATAACTTGCCCATCGGACTCTGCGCTACTTTGCGTATTCTCAGCCGACTGTCGGTAAATAATTCTTCTACACTTTTTATAGTTTCACCCTCTATAACCAAGCGCCATACGCTGCCGCGTGATAAGCCACCCACCAGCAAGTTGTGGTTCCAGGTTGCAAATTCACTGCCCGAATAAAAATGTAAGCCTGTTGGTGCTACTGTTTGCAACCAAGACCAAACAGGATCTGTGTAATTGTTTCCGGGAATTGGCGTTGGCGCAAATTCAGCAAAACGGTATTTACCGGTTGTTTTCATTGGCCATCCATAATTGGCACCTGCTTTCAACACATTTATCTCATCACCCTGGTGAGTACCATGCTCGCTAAACCAAATTTTACCTGTACGGGGTTCAACGGTTAAGCCCTGTGATGCCCTAATGCCCATCGCATATAAACCGGGCTGTACTTTCGCACCAAAATCAGGGTTGTCTGTTGGAATTGTGCCGTCAGTATTAATCCGATAAATTTTTCCTCTTTTGTCTTCAGCATTCTGTGCAATCGGAAGGCTGGGTTCATCTTTTTCATTAAATAACCGTTCGCCAATAGTGAAGTACAATTTACCATCATTTCCAAAAACCATACCACCACCATAGTGAAAGCGTTCATAAGTATAGGGCTCCGCTACGAAAAGCACCTTGGTTTGCGTTAAAGATTCTCTTTCCAGGGTGGCCCTGATAATTTTAGTCGTTCTTCCTTTGGCCGCTTTGGCTGCATAAGAGATGTAAACATATTTGTTATTTTTAAAATCAGGGTCAAGCAGAATTTCAAACTTCCCTGTATTATCGCCAAAGCCACCGAGGCTATCTTCCAGGTCTGTCGGGAAACCCTTTATCTTAATCTTTTCGCGGGTCAGTAAATTGAATTTAATAAGGTCACCCTCCTTCTCTGAAATCAATGCTTCATCCTCCGATAAAAAGGCAATGCTCCAGGGGCGTTTCAGTCCATCGGTAATCACCTCTTTCTGCGGCAGTATAACATTGATATCAAAAGTCTTGTGCGGTGTTCGGGTGGAAATTTTATCGGCAATCACCCAGCCTTCTTTGGTTTTCATCAGGTTGAAATAGTCCGTGAATAAATCACGCTTTGTGCTGATTTCTACTTTTGCACTTCCCATATTGTTGGTAATGTCCAGTGACACGATGCGCGTGGTTAAACCATCTGGTGCCGGGTGGGGCTTAAAAAAACTGAGATATTGATTTCTTGAAAACTCGACAAACTGACCATCCCGGTAATTCTTTAAACGGCAGGAAGCATGCATCGCCTTTCCTACTTTGGTAGTATCCCCCGTGGCCCATCCATCAAAATACAGTTGTATAGTTTGTTCTATTAGCTGCCTTTCTGTAGCCCTCTCCTGCGAAAAAACAGAAAGCGTTATAAGACATAAGCAGACAGTTAAAATTATATTCTTCATTTTAAAGGGTTGTTTTGCTATCAAAATGAAACCGCTTCATTTTGCTTCACAAAATTGAAGTATACTTTAGAGATGAAGTTGCTAAAAACCGGGATCAGTACTCCGATTTTATAAATCCGGAGTAACAGTCTGCTGATAAGTGCTGGGAGTCAGTCCTTTAATTTTTTTAAAGGCTGCGAAAAATGTAGAGGTTGAATTAAACCCTACCTCATTACCAATGGCCTCTATGGTCAGGTTTACTCTTTTGGCGAGCAGTGTACAGGCTTCATTAATCCGGTATTCGTTTACAAAAACAGAAAAATTCTTCTCCAGATTATCGTTTAATATCTGCGATAGTTGGTGCGGAGAAACGCTGAGTTCTTTGGCCAGGTCATTAACTTTCAGGTTAGGGTTTTTGAAGAGTTCTTTTTCTGTCATTATTTTTTGTAAGCGCACAATAAGGTACTGTGCCTCTTTATCACTAATTTTCTTGTCCTGATACTTTTGATTACTGAAAGACGATAGGTCAGTAGTTTTTCTACGATAAAGTAGTATAAACACAACGAGGTAAATAATCAGGGAAAAATAAAGTGCGCTATTAATATAACTACCCCTACTCAGATTCAGGTAAGCCCAAACATAGGATATAAAGAGTAACAAGACAGCACCACAAACAGTCAATACCCATTTCTCATATGTTTTCAGACGCTCTCTTCTGACTATTTTTTTGAGTATGGGTATTAACAAAATAATGGAAAAAGCAATGTATAATCCCCATTGTAAATAAATAAGCGGGATAAATAATTGTCCCCAGTGCTGTGGAAAGTTTTCATAAGGATAAATAAGACCTGCACCAAGAATTAAGAGCAACCAGACAAAGAGCTGCCCTATCCATGTTCTCGGCATGCGAATAATTTGACCGACTTCAGATTTTACGAAGAAATACAAAAATGGACCTATAAAAAAACAAGCCGTTAAGCCCACCTGCAGGTATATTCTTGGTAAATTATAATCAAAGAAATAAGCAACTGACTTACCTATTCTAAGGCTAAGCATGATCAGCAGAGCTCCCAGTAGGTAATTGGATAAATATTTTTTAGGTGTAAAGAAGATGAAATAAACTCCCAGAATAAGTCCGTTAAATGCACCTAAACTACTAAAAAAGAAGAGTGCTTTATGCTGAAAGTCCATGCTATACCTGATCTTTTCTATATAGCCAAATATACAAGGAATGTTTTGAGATTGTTTGCCTTGCTTAAGCTTCTTCGCAGCTGATGGCGTGCGTTTATGCAAAGCATGCATGGCGTGACTTTATTTTCTGACTACCGTCACGAAGCTTTTATCACATCTACAACTCAGAAGCCAAGGATATACTCCTGGAGATTTATGCTACGGTCTAATTGCAATTTTTTACGAAGTCTGTAACGACTGATTTCAACACCGCGTACGGAAATGTGCAGGAGCTGAGCGATTTCTTTAGTGGAAAGGTTCATTCGCAAATAGGCACTCAGTTTAATTTCCTGCGGACTGAGGTTAATGTGCGTAGCTTTAAATCGCTTGGAGAAATCCCCATGCACCCTGTCAAAATGAATTTGAAAATGTTCCCAATCGCTGTCAGTGGAAATGTTTTCTTCAATTTCTTTTACGATTTTATTCAGCTCCTTTTGAACATCGGCATTTTTTTCGCGCTTGATAATGGCACTTAAATTGGTTTTAATACCAGATATAAATTCATTTTTATTTAGCAGGTGAAAAGTAGAGGTGCCTAATTCCTTATTGATGTGCATCAACTCTGATTCCAGTTTCTCATTCTGGAGCCGGTTAATTTCTTCAAGCGATTGTTGGGAAATTTTTTCAATTTCATTCTCCTTTCTAATCAATTCTTTCTTTTGTTTCAAGCGCATCATTTGCTGTGCCCGTTTATACTTTCTGTCAATAGTCAGGAAAGCCACAATCAATAAAGCAACAGTTGCTGTAATGTAGGCCGCAATGGCTAATAGAGATCTGTACCAGGGAGGCTGAATATAAAAGGTGTAGCTCGACTCACTGCTTAGCTGACCGTTTATATTTTGCGCCCTTACATGAAATACATAACGTCCTTCACGCAGGTTGGTATATTCTTTTTGTGAGGTACTTGTCCAGTCCGACCAGTCTTTCTCAAAATTTTCAAGGAAGTGTTGGTATTGAATTTCACTGCCCTCATAGGTTGTGGCTGCGTACCGAAAGTGTATGGAGTTTTGAGCAAATGATAGTTTAATGATTTCTTTCTTATCTGATTCATCCCCTTTTATTTCATTCCCGAAATAAAGTACAGAATCCTGGCCACTGTTTACAATGGTAACCCTGCGTATCAGGGTCTGAAAGCGAAAATCCTTAGGGGGTTCCTTCTTGGGATCATAATGAATAAAACCTTCCTTCGAACCAAAGAGTACTTCATTGTTACTCAATACATGTAAATTCTCTAGATCATCATTCAGAAAACTTCTGATCCTGTTAAAGGAGTTACTCTCCAGTATATACTCTCCCACCGTGTTTCTTTTCAACACCCCTACCTTGTCGCTACCGATAAAATAGATGTTACCATAAGAGTCTTCACGCATCATCCATATTTGTGCCCGTGGTCCTAAAAGTTTCGCATAAAAGTTGTCATTGATAAAAGCATCAGCCGAAGGTTCATATTTATACAAACCATATTCACTGGTGAAGGTCAACTCATTCCGGATAGAGAATACATTGATCAGATTATTAGAAGGAAAGCCTTTGTTGGTGGCATAATAAGTAACCTTGTGCAGGCTATCCTGCTTTAGTAATATTTTGAATGCGCCCTTGTAGCCATGTGTAATCCACAAATCACCAGACCTGTCAAACTCCATTACCCGTGACGACTCAGAGAAGCCCTGAAGCTTCTTCGCGTACTTCCAATGGCCTCCCTCTTTTTTAAATAGCTGAAGCCCATTATACAAACCACCAACCATCAAATTTTGATCGGCAGGAATATTGACAAATATCCAGGCACCTGGTTCATCTGAAATCCGTTTACTTTGCAAACCATCTATACGGTAGGCTCCGGTATGGTGGCCTATTAGTAAGTCATTATCGTACCTGCCAATGTGATATACCTGGCCTCTGGTACCTTCCACCAATTGCGGTGCTTGTAAGGGATTGTTCACATTTTTGACGAACAAGCCATTATTTGTACCCAGGTATAGTTTATTTTCTGTAAGTAAGGCCGCATAACCTGTGCCGGGTAATCCGCTTTGCTCATTCACATGACTGAAGGGCGACCCCAGTTCTACATAGGAAATACCATTATTTTGCCCTATCCATAAGTTACCCAGGTCGTCTTCGTACAGGCTTAAAATGGTTCTGTTCTGCAGGCCTTTGCCATTAGAAAGTTCCATTAACAAGTCGCCAGCAGCGCTTACCAATAGCAGACCGTTGTTTTGTGTGCCAATCGCCACGTTACCATTACGCAATAGCAGCATACAGTTAACTATGGATTCTTTAAATCGCTGTTGCAATACTTTTGTCCAAGGCTTTATCTGATTGTTTTCCCACTGAAAAATGCCGTCCTGAAAAGTGCTGATGAGTATCTTGTCTTTAGACAGGGCCTGCATGGCAGATATACTTCTCTTCGCAAAAAAATCTCCTTCCGGTATCAATTGCAGTTTTTCTCCCGCCAATCGTGATAAACCATTATTCTTCTCTAAAACATAAACCTGACGGTTAACATAAAAAGACAGTTCTAAGGGATATGCAGACTCCACAAGTACAAAACCTGTAGGGGTGTAGATGTAGATTCTTCCAAATGTGCAAAAGAAGACTTTGTCCTGATCGATGAATACACTCCAGGCCTCATCAAAATTTCGCACCGTACTCGGCAAGCTGTCGGCCAATGAAGTATAGACCAGCCTGCCCTGATCATCGGGGTAAAAAAAACCGAAGTCACCCTGACAACCCACATATATCTTGCCATCGCTGGACAGGGCTACACTTCGCATTTTACTGCCATTACGCGTGCGGTAAGTCTCCCATTCATGGCCATCGTATTCCAATAAACCATAATTATTGGCCAAATAGATAACCCCACGTTTGTCTTGAGCAATGTCCCAGTTCTGAATGCCAGCCTTATATTGCTGAGGGCTATAGTTCTTGATAAAAGGAAGGCCATTGAGGCTGTTTTGCGCCTTTATAGCAAGGTTTGAACTGATTATCAGGGCAATTGTTAAAAGAAGAGCGCTATTAAAAGAGCGCAAAAGCTGGCAGTACCGTATGTAGCATTGTGAAATTAACATTGTAGTAGCTAATATATAGTAAAATCAGCGAATTCAGCAAAATTTAAAAGAAATGGTAGCTGATGATGTATTTTTGATGTAGCCGTTTGAGGGACACGTAGTAGTATTGATGAGGTAAAAAAATTGAAATACCCCGAAGTAAACTTGATGTTTGTTGGACAATCACAAACGATTGCGATAAACAACCATTGCAAACAAGTGCAACAAACTAAACCACAATCTATGAAAGTAAAGTTACTGATCTTGTTCACCGTCTTCTCCCTGTTTGCCCAGGCCCAAAGCCAGGTAAAGGGTAAGGTCGTAGACGAAGGCGGAATGCCCCTGCCTGGTGTCAATGTATTGATTAAAGGAAGTTCGCAGGGTACTGTTACCGATGCTTCAGGTGCATTTACACTGGCAAACATTAATAACAATGAAACACTGGTGATCAGCTTCATTGGTTATGCAACACAAGAAGTTGTTTATACAGGTCAAACGGAATTAACCGTTCAGATGACCTTAGATATAACAGCCCTGCAGGAAATTGTAGTGGTGGGTTATGGTACCTCTACTGTTAAGGAGCTTACAGGTTCTGTAACTTCTGTAAAGGCAAGTGAATTAATGGCGCTAAACCCTCAGCGTATCGATCAAGCCTTACAGGGTCAGGCAGCTGGTGTGCAGATTTCAACTGCTTCTGCTTCTCCGGGTGGTGCTCTCAATATTCGTATCAGAGGATTATCTACCAATGGTGATAACAATCCTCTAGTATTGGTAGATGGTGTACCCTATAGCACAGATGGTTTAAATGCGTTGAATCCTTCTGATATTGAGTCAATAAACGTATTGAAAGATGCGAGTGCCGGTATTTATGGTGTAAGAGCTGCCAACGGTGTTATTATTATTACCACCAAACAAGGCAAGAAAAATACGAAAACAAGCCTGGATTTCAGCGGTTACTCTGGTATACAAAGCACCACGAAGAAACTGAACTTGTTGAATGCTTACGAATATGCCGTATTAAAGAACGAAGCCTTCGCGGCCGGTGGTCAGCCTATTCCATTTAATAATGTAAACATTGGTGATGGCACTGATTGGCAAGACGAACTTTTTCAGCAATCCCCTATTCAAAACTATAATTTGAATATCAGTGGTGGAACAGATAAGAGCACTTACTCTATTGGTGGTTCATACTTCGATCAGGAAGGTATTGTGGGTGGTGATAAAGCAACCTACAGCCGATACAACGCACGTATCAATTTCACTACGGAGATTGTTCCTAAACTTACCTTGCAGAACGTATTGCTCTATACACATGAAAAGCGTAAGACTTTACCAGAATCAGGTATAGGATCTGTTCTGTATAATACAGTAAATGCTTCACCTGCCAACACCATTCTACAGCCTGATGGAAGCTACACTTACCTGGAGGAATTCAGTGACATCATTAACCCATTTGCCCAAATGGCAAATACCTTTAATGATACCAAGGTTAATAAAATTGTTGGTAAGCAAGAGCTTACTTATAAGATCAATGATAATTTCGAAGTTACCGGACGCATCGGTTATAACTATGCGATTGTCGGATCAAAAACTTTTAATCCATTAGTTTACTATGGAAATGGCAAGGCACAGAACTCTGTGAACAACCCTGCTTTGATTCCTGATTCTGTTACACTCTTCTCTAAAACAGTAAATGGTGTAGAAGTTACTTACAAAGTACCGCGCACCAGTAATGTTACTGAATCGCAACAGATTTACTTTAACTACAACGCTGAAGCTTTCTTAAACTATAATAAGGTATTCAACGATGTGCATTCAGTAAAAGGAACGCTTGGAACTTCATTTATCGAAGACAACAGCGAAGGACTTTCAGCTACTGCCTTTACAATCCCTTATAACTCTCCGGCATTTGGAGACATCTCTATTGCCGATGGTAATAACTTATTAAGAAGTAATTCATCATTCCAGAGCAGAAGTCGCTTACAATCTTTCTTCTTAAGGGCTGAATACGGTTATCAGGGAAAATACCTGGTATCTGCACTGATCCGCAGAGATGGATCTTCTAACTTCGGTGCAAACAATCGTTTTGGTTATTTCCCCGCTGTTTCTGCAGCATGGGTAGCATCTGAAGAATCTTTCTTTAATTCAAGTCTGATTGAGTTTTTAAAGGTAAGAGCTAGTTTTGGTGTAGCCGGTAATGATAAAATCGGTTTATTCCGTTACAGAGCCCTCTTGAACGGTGAAGGTGTTTATCCATTCAATAATCAGCTAGTTACAGGTGTGGCCATTGGTGCTTTTGGTAACCAGGATTTGAAATGGGAAACAACAAAGCAAAGCAATTTTGGCGTGGATCTGTCTTTGCTTGGTGGCAAGGTGGATGTTACGGCTGACTACTACATTAAAGCAACCAGCGATTTATTGTTTACGCCTGATATCTCGGCAGTCGTAGGTCCCTACGGAGCCGGCAGCAGCCCTCCAGTAGTAAATGGTGGAGATGTAAGAAACAGCGGTCTTGAATTCTTGATTACTTACCGCAACAAAATTGGTGAAAATCTTAATTTCAGCATTGGCTATAACCTTACCACCATCAAGAATGAAGTTACAGCCTTGCAACAGGGCGTTGACTTCTATGAGTTTGGTGGCTTTGGTGTAGGTGGTGGAACTGCTACACGTATGCAGGTAGGTTATCCTATTGGTTATTTCTTTGGTTACAAAACTGAAGGCGTTTATCAAAGTGCACAGGAAGTTACCGAGCGTGGTGTAACCCAGGCAGGTGCAGAAGCTGGCGATTTGCGCTATGCTGACATCAGTGGTAACGGAAGCATTAACTTCAGCGATGACTCTGATAAAACCATGCTTGGTTCAGCAATCCCCGATGTAATTATGGGACTTAATCTTGGCGTGAACTATAAAGGTTTCGATTTTTCAGGACTCTTATATGCCTCTATCGGTAATGAAATATTAAGAAACTACGAACGTGATCAGCCTTTGGCTAATCAACTGGCTTACCGCATCAACCGCTGGACAGGTGAAGGTTCTACCAACGAACATCCTCGTTTGACTACGGCACCGACCAGAAACAACGTATTGTCTGATTATTTTGTTGAAGATGGTTCATTCCTTCGTATTAAAAATATTCAGCTTGGTTATACACTTCCTTCCAGTGTAAGTCAGAAGATTGGTGCTAACAAATTACGCATCTATGTTTCTGCTAATAACCTGGCTACGTTTACAAAATACATGGGCTACGATCCTGACTTCTCTTCTGGCAGTCCTTTAACTGGGGGTGTTGATCAGGGTGTTTATCCTCAATCAAAAATTTTCATGGCAGGTTTCAATCTAAATTTTTAAAACATGAAACTATTTATAAGAACTATATTACTAGCAACCGGTATCAGCCTGGTTTCATTCAGCTGCGATGACTTCGTTGATATTGATCCTTACTATGCACAGGATGCAGAGAACTACTTTAAAAGTCCTGATGATTACCAACGTGCCTTGGTTGGCGCATACGATTTAATGCAAACCTCTTACCTGGATATCTGGATTGGTGAAATTGCTTCGGACAACGCTATTGCCGGGGGCGAAAGTGTTACCGACAGTGAAGGTCTTCATCAAATAGATGCCATGACGCATGGTGGCGTTAATACTGAATTAAGAAGTTTATTCAGATGGATGTATGCAGGTATCGCACGTGTTAACTACATCTTCGAAAATAAAGACAAACTTGATTTTGAAGGCAAAGACAGAATTTTAGCAGAAGCTCATTTCTTGCGCGCTTACTACTACTTCGAATTGGTTAAATTCTTTGGAGATGTTCCTTTAGTGGTAGACAGAAGACTTTCTGCTACAGAGGTTTCAGGCTTAGCAAGAACACCAAAAGCAGAAGTGTATACGCAAATCCAGAATGATTTAATTGCCGCAGCCAATGTGTTGGGATGGACAACCTCTGTAAAGGGTAGAGTTACCAAAGGCGCAGCACTATCATTGCTTGGAAAGGCTTACCTCTATCAAGATAAGTTTACAGAAGCAGCAACTACCCTTGATCAGGTAATTAATGAAGGCCCTTATGCCCTAGTTAGTGATTTCACTACGATGTTTCGCTCTGCCAATGAAGGAAGCAGCGAGACTGTTTTTGATATTGAATATGTAGGCACTGAAGGTGGTAGCTATGGTTGCTTTGTTTGCCTGGAAGGTTTTGCCGCGGTAGGTTTCCATGGTATTCGTCAATACGAAGGACCAACCTACACCAGTGGTAATAGCTACAACTTGCCTACACAGGATTTAGTTGACGAGTTTGAAACTGGTGATCCTCGTTTACCTGCTTCTATCCTTGACATTGAAGCCTTTAAAACAGCCCAGCTTCCTGTTGTAGTAAAATATGGTGTTGGTGGTGGTGGCCATACTGGCTACTTCAATAACAAGTATTTGAAAAGACTGGATGAACCCAGTGCAGGTGATGATGACTTAACCAGCCCGATGAACCACAAAGTAATTCGTTATGCTGATGTGTTGTTAATGGCTGCTGAAGCACATAATCGCAAGGCTGCACCTAATGATGCCCTGGCACTGCAATATTTAAACGAAGTAAGACAGAGACCATCGGTGAATATGCCTGCAGTAAACGCTACAGGTGCTGCTCTGACACAAGCCATCTGGCACGAACGCAGGGTTGAGCTTGCTGGTGAGGGTTTGCATTTCTTTGACTTGGTAAGAACCGGAAGAGCCGCTGCACAAATAACTGGTTTCACAACTAACAAGAACGAGTTGTTTCCATTACCGCAGGATGAAATTGATCTGGCTGCTGCCGGTTGGTCACAAAACATAGGTTACAATAATTAATTGAACTTAGCTGTAATACATTATGAAAAAGATACTATATACGTTACTGTGGTTTGTTTGCCTGCAAACAGTTATCACAGCCTGTAAAGAAGATGACCCGCAATTGGGTCCTGCACCCAGTGCAGCCGATGTTACATTCACTTTTGCATACGATGCATCAAATCCTAATATTGTTCGCTTCACCAATACATCTACCGTTGGCTTCAAACCCATCTGGGATTTTGGAAACGGTGTAACCTCAACAGCCAATGAGGTAACAGTGCCTTATCCGGTTGAAGGAGATTATGAGGTTAAATTAACCTTGCTTACCTCCGGTGGTATCGCCAGCAATTCTCAAGTGGTTAACATTGCAGAAACAAATCCTCTCATGTTAGACATACCGTCTTATAACATGCTGACGGGTGGTGTTAATGCCGCTAATGGCAAGACCTGGATCATTGATAAAGAAACACCCGGACATTTAGGCGTGGGCCCTAATGGTGGTGCTATACCTGGTGAATGGTATTCCGCTGCTCCTTTTGAAAAGGAGAACAGGAACTTCTATGACGATGAGATGACTTTTAAATTGGATGGATTTACCTATACGCATGTTGTCAATGATTTCTTTTATGCAAATGGTGGCTACGGTGCCTCATTGCCTGGTGCCGTTCAAGAGCCCGGTGGTGGTGATTTCTTTGCTCCCTGGACACCTCAAACCAGCACCTGGAGCCTTTCAGACAACGATGATGGTACTTTCAGACTTACTGTATCTAACCCAGAATTTATTGGATACTACCATGGCGCAACAGCCTATACCATTGTTTCACTATCCAATGACGAGATGTTAATTAAGTCTGTTGACCCCAATGGTGGTGATCCTTGCTGTACCTGGTACCAGCGCTTAATCAGAAAAGGCTTTACCAGACCGGTAACACCTCCAGATCCACCAGAATATAAAATTGAAGACATCGAAGACAATTTCCAGGCTGCTTCAGTTATAGCCTATGTGAATGACGGTGGTGGTTCCTTGGCCACCAACTACGATAACCCTGCTCCTATTGGTGCAAACACTTCTTCTAAAGTAGCTATGTATGTGAAAGCAAATGGTGCTGCTTCGCAGTTTGCCAATGTGCAGATCAGACTTAACTACAAAATGGACATTACAACACGTAATAAGTTTAAATTGAAAGTGTTTATTCCAAGCTATAATGATTATACAACGCAAGGCGGAGAACCTTGGCAGTCTTATAATACCTTACAGAAACAAGTAGCACTTAAACTACAAAATCGCGACCTGGCAGGCAATGCTTACACTACGCAGGCTGAAGTGAAGTTCGCTAATCTTGAAACTGACAAGTGGATTGAATTAGAATTTGATTTCAGTGCTTTCAGTGACCGTACTGATTTCGACCAGATTGTTATACAATTGGGTGGTGAAGCAATTCATACAGGCGGTATCTTCTTTATCGATGATCTGGAGTTATTATAACACTTATCACGTATGTATTCCTGAAATTTAATTTTAATGATAACTGTCGTTCTTTTAAAATGAGAACGACAGTTATTGTTCTTTAACTACACGATAATGAAAATTGTATACGTTTTGTTGTTCTTTCTTTCTTCTGTGCTCTTGCTTGCTTGTGATGATGAGAAAGAGAATGGCAAATTGCTTCTGCCCTCTGATTTAGTTGTAACGGTAACCAGTACACCTGGTTCAGGTATTGTATCCATTGAAGCCAATGCAGTCAATGCAAATTTCTATACCATCTACTTTGGAGAAGCAACCAATGAAACCCCCGTTAAGTCAAATGATGGTAAGGCTTCTTACACTTACGCAAGCGCAGGTACCTTTACCATAAAGGTGCAGGCCAATGCTACGGTTACACAATTCATTGAAGAGGAAAAAGAAGTGACCATTGTGCTGAACAACGGTGCCCTGGTGATACCAACCACTGGCTACACCTCCCCAAGCAGCTATGATGGACTCACACTCGTGTGGGAAGATAATTTTTCAGGTACTGAGCTCAATAATGCTGATTGGTCATATGAAACAGGAAGAGGCAGTAATGGCTGGGGCAATAACGAACTGCAATTCTATCGTCAGGAAAATACTTCTATTGTTGATGGCCATTTAGTCATCACCGCTAAAAAGGAGAATTTCAGTGGTGCTGAGTATACTTCATCAAGGCTCATTACGAAGGATAAGAAATCTTTTCAGTATGGTCGTGTGGATATCCGCGCTGCCCTGCCGAAAGGGCAAGGCATCTGGCCTGCATTCTGGATGTTGGGCGCTAACTTCTCTACTGTAGGCTGGCCTAAGTGCGGTGAGATTGATATTATGGAAATGGTCGGTGGCGCAGGTAAGGATAACACCGTGTACGGAACCTTGCATTGGGATAACAATGGTTCCAATGCCTGTACTTGCGGAGATGCCGGATATACGATCCCTACAGGTTCGCTTGCCGATGAATTTCATGTATACTCCATTGTTTGGACAGCCGATAAAGTAACCTGGTATGTTGATAATGTTGTGCATCATGAAATAGACACACGCCCTGCAGAGATGAGTGAATTTGATGCTTCTTTCTTTCTGATTTTTAATATCGCTGTGGGAGGTAACTGGCCTGGCAATCCAAATGCTTCTACGCAATTTCCTCAGCGTTTAATCGTGGATTACGTGCGCGTGTTTCAGTAATTGATTTAAAACATATTTAAAAAAATACACATGAGAATTGTCATCGTGACATTGCTCACAGTACTTGCTTTTGCCTCTTGCAAGCCAAAGTTAGTGTGGAGCGATGAATTTAATAATAATGGAGCACCGGATTCAAGCAAGTGGAATTATGATCTGGGAGCCAATAACGGCTGGGGCAACAACGAGCAACAAGCTTACACAAAAGCTGCTAAAAACGTAAGGGTTGAAAACGGGAACCTGATCATTGAGGCACTGCGCGATTCTGTAGAAGGAAAACCTTTTAGTTCTGCCAGAATCATTTCTAAAGGCAAAGGCGATTGGTTGTATGGCCGAATTGAAGTCAGGGCTAAATTACCCTATGGCAGAGGTACATGGCCTGCCATATGGATGTTGTCTACAGATTGGGAATATGGCGGATGGCCATCCAGCGGTGAGATCGACATCATGGAACATGTAGGCTACAATCAAGGCTCTGTGCATGGTACAATTCACACAGAATCGTATAACCACATTAAGCGCACAGAAAAATCAGGGCAGTTGCTTATACCCGATGTTGCGGACACTTTCCATACCTATGCTGTTAATTGGACTAAAGACAAAATAGAATTTTTCGTTGATGACAAACTCTATTATACCGCAAACAGAAACGATAATGATACTTATAAAGAATGGCCCTTTGACAAACGTTTCCACTTACTCATGAATATTGCAGTGGGTGGCAACTGGGGCGGTAAAGAAGGTATCGATGAATCTATCTGGCCTCAAAGAATGGAAATTGACTATGTGCGTGTTTACCAATAATTGAAACTATTAAAATGATTACTCGTTACTCCCCTATTCTGTTTATTTTATTTTTTGTTGTCGCTTGTAGCAGCGATAAGAAATCAACTTCATCTGCGAATCCAAAAGTCGATTCTTTACTTAGTGTAATGACCATTGAAGAGAAAGTGGGGCAACTCAACTTTCCCGTAGGCGATCTTTTCAACACAGGCCCAACCGTTCGCACGGCAGAATCAGCACGCTTCAATGAATTAATTAAGCAAGGTAAAATCACGGGACTCTTCAATGTACACGGTGCCAAATACACCGCCCGCTTACAAAAAATAGCCGTTGAAGAATCGCGCTTAGGCATTCCGTTGCTATTTGGTGCAGACGTTATTCATGGTTTCAAAACTGTATTTCCTCTACCCCTGGCCGAGGCTGCAAGTTGGGATTTAGAAGCCATTGAATTGGCTGCCCGTGTCGCTGCCATAGAGGCTACTGCCGCAGGCATTAACTTCAACTTCGCGCCTATGGTAGACATTGCACGCGATGCCCGTTGGGGTCGTGTGTCTGAAGGGGCAGGCGAAGATCCCTATCTCGGATCCTTAATAGCCGCAGCCCGCGTGCGTGGCTTTCAGGGTGCTAACTTAAGCGATGCCAATACGCTGGCGGCTTGTGTAAAACACTTTGCAGCCTATGGTGCACCCATTGCAGGCCGCGATTACAACACAGTAGACATGTCGTTGCAGACCTTGCATGAAACTTATCTGCCTCCTTACAAGGCAGCGGTAGAGGCAGGCAGTGCCACCATCATGACTTCCTTTAACGAATTGAATGGTATACCTGCCACAGCACATACTTACTTGTTACAAGATATATTGCGTAAGCAATGGGGCTTTAACGGTATGGTGGTTTCAGACTGGCAATCCATAGGCGAAATGCTCGACCATGGCTTTGTAGCCGATAGTCTTGAAGCCGCTAAAAAAGCAATGGAAGCGGGAACAGACATGGACATGATGGCGGATATCTATCTGAAGAAGATACCTGTGCTGATTGCCAAGGGTCAGCTGGATCAAAAGATTTTAGATCAGGCAGTAAGACATGTGCTTGAACTGAAATTTAAACTCGGCCTTTTTGATAATCCTTATTTGTATTCAGATACCGTACGTGAGCAAAATGAAATCAGGTCGGCATCCAATCTGGCGGCAGCACATGAAGTAGCTAAGAAATCCATTGTGCTTTTAAAAAATGAAAACAACATATTGCCCTTGGCGAAAGACATTAAACGCCTGGCAATTATCGGGCCTTTGGCCAATAACAAAGAAGATATGAACGGCTCCTGGTCCTTCTTCGGTGAAGCACAACATCCTGTATCTATTGTAGAAGGCATCAAACGGAAAGTATCTCGTTCAACAAAAATTGCTTTTGCTGAAGGGTGTAATCTTTACGACAATGACCAAAGCAAATTTACAGAAGCCATCCGTATTGCCAAAGAAGCCGATGTAGTGGTGATGGTGCTGGGCGAAAGTGCTGTCATGAATGGTGAAGGTGCTTCCAGAGCTGATATAAGTTTGCCAGGTGTGCAACAACAATTACTGGAAGCGATTCATAAAACCAATAAACCCATCGTTGTATTGTTGCTGAATGGTCGCCCCCTGGCACTTGAATGGATGGACAAAAATATCCAGGGCATAGTAGAAACATGGACTTTAGGTTCACAAGCAGGACTGGCGGTGGCCGATGTGGTTTTTGGTGATTACAATCCTGCTGGCAAACTACCCATTACTTTTCCGAGGGCGGTAGGACAGTTACCGATTTATTACAACCATAAAAATACAGGCAGACCGTATTTAGGTAAGCATGAGGAACCCTTGACAGAACGCGTATACCGTTCGCGTTACAGAGACGTACCGAATACACCTTTATATCCCTTTGGATTTGGCTTGAGCTATTCCACATTTGAATACAACAACCTATCGCTGAGCAGTAAAAGCATTCAGGCGAATGAAACGTTAACGGTTACGGTGAAGGTTAAGAACAGCAGTATGCGTGACGGAGAAGAAGTGATACAGCTTTACATCCGCGATGTAGTAGCGAGTACTACCCGTCCTGTAAAAGAGTTAAAGGGATTTCAGAAAGTATTGATCAAAGCAGGAGAAGAAAAGACAATCACGTTTACCCTTGCCAAAGACCAACTGAGCTTTGTCAACGAGGCATTACAGACTGTTGCAGAGCCTGGGCGCTTTCAGGTAATGGTGGGTGGCAACTCAGCAGTTACATTAAACGATTTCTTTGAGTTGAAGTAAACAAGTTTAGGTTCAGGTGGAAAAGGCGATGGCGAAAGCTGTCGCTTTTTTTCTTGCTCAAGAGTCCTTAATTTTGAGCCATGAAGGAGATAACCGTACTTGAACTTAAGCAGTTAATCGACAAAAAAGCTGATTTTCAGCTCATTGATGTTCGCGAAACACTTGAATACGGCATCTGCAACATCAAGGGTGAGTCTATTCCCTTAGATGAAGTCATCCCTAACCTGCACCGCATTCAAAAAGACAAGCAGGTGGTTATCCACTGCAAAGGTGGTAACCGCAGTAGTCAATTAGTTAAATATCTTGAAAAGAATTACGGCTACACAAACCTGTACAGCTTAAAAGGTGGCATTACCGCTTGGGCACAAGAGGTTGATGCTAGTATGGTAATCTATTAATCTATCTTTTTTATAATCCACCAGGCTATTGACTAATTACTTGTTAGCGTTGTGCATAAAAAATGCGGAGTTTTCATTGAATTCTTGGTCTTTCAAAAGCAAACCTCAGAAATAAGCATAACCCCAAAGTAAAACATCATAACATTCAATTATATGAGATACCAAGCTGTGCTTTTTCTTTTATTTCCATTTTTTTGCTTTGGTCAAGATGGACCCATTAGCATACATTTAAAGGGAGGAATTATTAAATCCACCAGATACGCATTTCTTAATAATAGTGGTGGATTTTCAAACGCGTTTGTTCGTATTGATCATAAAAGGGGTGAAAAAATATCAATTGATCTAGTAGATCATATTGAAGGAACTGATCAAAGCGGAACTTATAAATATTTTAAACCAATTACATTGCAAGGCTCCGAAATTTGGGGAGAAAGAACATACGCTTCTCAACGTGTTGATATTTATTACACCAACATTATTAGTGGTTCTTGGACGGCTTCATACAAAAGTCAATATTTCCAGTACACTAAAGATCAGCAACCTTTAAAAAAGCTAACACATTCAAATCTGAAAATTGACCTTGCTGATAATTTCAAATCAATAGAGCATTTAAAAAAAGCAAATGCACTTCGAATTTCACAGTTTTTACTTTACGGTTTGGGGGCTACGTTAATAGCGGTCGGAATTTCAAGTGACTTAAATAGCAATAATCTTAGTGATCCCAACGATACAAGTATCAAAATACCGCCTGCTTTAATTGCTGGTGCAGTATGCTTATATATTCCCTGGTTTATTAATAAGCCAAAACAAAATCACTTTGTTAATGCATTGAAGGAGTATAAATGAGCGTAAAAATTTTGCTATTCGCACAAGCACTTATTGTTGTGCGTGGAAATTAATACTGGATCACCAACAACAGGGAAGTGAAACAAAGTCAGAGATTAGCTACCAGATAATCTTTTATATTCCTTTAAAATTGTTCTAAGGTCCTCTTTGTCTTTAAAAATGAGCCCGTTTCTTTTTGCATAATCCCTTAATGATGGGTAGTACTCTCCTGTAAAATTTTTAAGTACATCTTTCTCAATGTATCCACTCCCCTTGCGTCTCCAACTATATAAGTCATTTGAATTTTCGGTTTCACCGCTGGAAGCATAGGGGAAAAATTGACCTTCCTTACTCACGAAGTAAATTACTTCGCTGCGATAAAATGTAACTGATTTAGATGCAGCGTAGCTGGTCACCTCTACACTTGAATAACTTTCTAAACGACCTTGTCTTGCAACAACCGCAAAGTCAGCAAACTCTGCCAGTACTTCAAAAAATTCAGGTTGGTACAAACGCCCATCACTGTCCTGGTATGGTAGCGAATAAAAAAGGCGATTCTGCCCACCCGGTTCATTAATTTCAAAGCTAATCAAACGTTTTGCAGTGAATGACTTAGTTTCGTTAATCGTGTTAATGGTAACAATACCCTCATTCTGATTAAAGGATATTGTCCCTTTCAATTCAACTTCATCCGCTGTAACTATTTTTCCTGGTCTTGTTGTTGTATTAAAATCGTTAATCAGTGTTGGTTTGCTACTTAACTGAGCGTAAACTGCAAGAGGTAAAATAATTAAGCCAATAACGAGAGCAAAGTGCCTACGTGATGCATAAAAAATCATTCGGCAAAAATAGGAAATTCATTTCAAATTTTACATTACAAACGGAGATCCCACCCGCCCTGATTCATTTCCCCACGAACCAGTATTGATCTTACTAAAACTCCTTGCTCAAATCTCCCAAAAAACTCCAGGCTAACCAAGGTCACTTATGAGCTTATACACTTGCTCATACACGACATCCGTGAGAGCGAGTTAGTCAATGATTCAATCACTGTGCTTAGACACCCAGGGCGAGGTTGGGCGAGGTGAGCCACATTTATCAGTCGTCAAATAATACAAATTTCGCATGGTCAGTAGAATCGAAAAATACAATCATATCATAGGTAAATGCATCTCCCTTATCAACAGCATAGTAAAACTTTGATTTGTATTCACCGTCAGCCACATTGTTTTCAGCATCTGGGGGCCCCAAGAGCTTACTTATATCTTCCTTCGATTTATCCATGAGTCCAATGCTATCCAAGAGGTAGTTGACCATCTGTCCTCTTTGCCTCCTTGTACCCTTTGACCAGGTTTTAGGCTCAAATTTTAAATCATTTGAAATGCCGTCATTAGCGAATTTAGCTTGAACGGTATGAAATGTTACGAAGTAATAAACGGCTATGGCGCAAGCCGATACAATTGCTGATGGTACAATTACTTTTCTCATTACCAATCTTCTTGCAGATACTCCATTTCTCAAGACTTGGTTCGTGTACAACGAACCAGCTTTTATCTTAATCAAACTCCTAAAGCAAATTATCCAAAAAACGCTTGTCTATTCAAGATCACAGATCAACTAATACACCGTCTTATACAACAGCTTGTTATTTTCACATATCTCTAATCACCATTGTTGAAATCTAATACCCAGCTGATTATCCGCTATCGCAAATTCTTTTGCACCCCAAGGTCTTAATGTAACTTTGCTAAGATTCGGATGAAGTAGATGAGGATTTGATGCAGACACCTCTGCAAAAACTTCTTCAATATTATTCGTTACAAGCCTTAATTCTGGATTATGCTCTTTTGCTAGTTGAGCATCCTGAAAAACCATAATACCTATTCCGTCTTTTTCTAGTACACAGTAAGGCTGCGAAGTATTTAAATCTTTATGCTTAATCGTAAAGTGCAAACAGTCGACAAATAATTTAAGTCCATCTGAAATATCTGAATAAAATACACTGGGTACTAATTTTGTAAAATGCATATACTGTCGTTTTTGTTTTCACTTGTCCAGAGTCTTCCCCATTGTGGTTCGTGTCCTAACCAAACAGTTTTTTTCCTGACTGAACTATATATCCAAATCTCTCAAAAAATTACGGACTAACCAAGGTCATTGATGAGTTTACGTGCAGACCCTTCTCTACATCCGCGGCAGCGAATAGTCAGTGATTAAATCGCTGTGCTCAGACACCCTCGTTACAAACGAAGGCGAGGTTGGGGTAAGGCTAATGTACCTAATTTAGTTATAGTATTTCTCCAGCATAGTATAAAAAAAGGTGGAATGATAAAAATTTAACTAAACGTGTAATGATCTAAAATTTCAAAACACTTATTCCTTAAATTTCAATCTACTTGGAATATGAAGGTTAAATTTTTATTCTTCCTGGTTTTTTACCCTGCTAGCCATCTCATGGCTGCAAAACAAGATTCATTGAGTACCAATTCATTTTGGATGGCGTATAAATTTGGTTCTGCTTACAGCAATGTATCAGCTTTTCAGCGCTGGACAGTTAGAGAAGGTCTCAATAATATTTCTGCAAGCACTAGAAATACCCTCATTGGCTTTGATATGCTATATAACCATAAGCGAATGGTTTATGGTTTGAATGCAGATTTTGAGTTACGAACGTTTGGAGGAGCAGAGCCTTATTATTTCAATTTTTCATTTCGATCGGGTTATGCTGTGGTTGATCAAAATAGATTTCAAGTAAAGACGATGGCTGGCATAGGACTGGCCTATGCTTTTGTCCGTTTTGAAAATGGTATACCTTTCTCCTTACAAGATATTGATTCCAAATACACCGATCCATTTGCTCGAGTATCTGCCATGATAGGTCGGGTTGAGGTTTTAACTTCATATAAGTTGGAAAAAAAATCAGCTAATCCTGCTAGATTTCCATTTCGACTTATTCTTTTCTTCAATGCGGGGGTGCAACCCGTCTTAGCTCATGGTAACTGGAATTACGGAGAAATGGTAATGGATACCATCGATGGTTCAAGCTTTGTTGGTGAAAGCGTTGATATGCCAAAATTTTACAAAGCCAACTGGTTTGCCTGCGGAGGAATAGCAATGAGTATACAAAATCGCCATTAGGCTTAACACCCATGTTTTGCTCTAACCCTTGCTGTTATTATAAGCAAGGAATAGCCCGCTGTTAGTCATGTTAGCACAGCGCATAGCTAACTATTAATAATACGGATTTTTAATCTGTCTCTCCCCTGGTTCGTGTCCCCACGAACCAGCCTTTTATCTTAATAAACTCCCTACTCAAATCTCTCAAAAAACTTCTGACTAAGCAAGGTCACGGATGAGCTACGCACTTGCTCACACACAACATCCGCGACAGCAGTTTCACATAGATAAAACCTTTTTTATTGCTTCCTTTATTTCTTCATGGATGTTGGCATTAATAGTGCCCAGCTTTTTAATAAGTCGTTCCTGAGAGATTGATCGTATCTGAAAACAGTCTGCAGAAGAATCTTTCTCTAAGCCGTTCTCTGCATTAGGAATAAGACGTACCATCCATGGCGCAATTCTATAACGGTCTTTCCAATCGGTAATTGGTATCACTATTTTCAATGGTAGCTTACCCAAGGCATCATCATTAATAATAATTGCAGGACGTTTCTTTTGTATCTCAGCGCCTTTTGTGGGATCAAGGTCTATGAGCCAAATTTCATTTTGCTTCATAAAAATGCTCCAGGTCTAATGAAGTAAAAGACGTTAGATCTTTATCGGTCTTATAAACAATTGCAAGATCGTTTGCGGCCAATTCCATTTGGTGGCTTACTTCTTCCTTCTTTATAGCCTTAATGATTTCTTCAATAACATAGAACTTCTGTGAAAGTGGTAACTTTTGAATTTCCTGTAACAAATCTGCAGTATGCATATTTCTCTAGTTTGGATTGGGAAATTTAATGAAATTACTTAACAAATTTCTATCCCTTTTTCACTCTCGTCTCACGTCTACTGTTCGCCATGTTAACGCAGCGCGACCTATTAATAATACGGATTTTTAATCCGTCTCTCCCACCCTGCTTCGTGTCCTTACGAACTAGCTTTTATCTTTCTTAAACTCCTTACTCAAATCTCTCAAAAAACTCCAGACTAACCAAGATCATAGATGAACTTATATACTTGCTCCCACACAACATCCGCGACAGCGAATTAGACAGTTATTGAATGGCTATAATCAGAAACGCTCGTTATAAAGAAGATATAGGTAAGCATGCTGTAATCGCAGTTCAAATAATATCAAATTTAGTTTAGAAAACACGCCTAATGGTGTGATTTACTACTTTAATGGGAATTAACCATATGTCTATTTGGACATATATCTAATCTGACATATATTTGTAATTGAGTTAATATGGAGAAGCCGCTTGTTTGGCTACATGGTGAAGTAAAAACACCACCTTTCTCAATGATGGCTCGCATTGAAGTAGGCCTTTTATTACGCAAGCTTCAACAAGGAGAAAAGCTATCTATGCCGCATTCACGCACGATGCCGTCTATTGGCAAAAGGTGCCACGAGCTACGTGTAAATGATGCCGATATAAGCTGGAGAATTGTGTATCGCATCGATATGGATGCAATTATAATTTTAGAAGTTTTTAAGAAGCAAACACAACAAACGCCTAAAGCTGTCATTAGCAAGTGTAAAAAGCGGATCATACAATATGATGGTGAATAATGATAAAAAAAGAGCCATGAATAATGCAAAGAAAAAGCGCTTGGAAGCCAATGGTTGGAAAGTGGGGAGTGCATCAGAATTTCTTAAACTTAGTGCAGAAGAAGCAGCCTATATTGAACTTAAACTTGCTCTGAGCAAAGCACTGCAGGAACTTCGGAAATCAAAAAAGCTAACGCAGGTGGAACTTGCCAAACGAATAAAATCCAGTCAATCAAGAGTGGCCAAAATGGAGGCTGCTGATACTTCGGTTAGTGTAGACCTCCTGTTTCGTTCCATGTTCGCGCTTGGAGCTTCTAAAAAGAAGGTAGTTGGCATGTTGACTGAATAAATTACATGCGCTTGCTCCCTCCTTCGTACCTGCCAAAACAGCTTTTATCTAAGCCCGCTGTCAGTCATGTAAGCGCAGCGCGACCTATTAATAATACGGATTTTTAAATCCGTCTCTCCCACCCTGGTTCGTGTCCCCACGAACCAGCATTTATCTTAATAAACTCCCAACTCAAATCGCTTAAAACACTTCTGACTAACCAAGGTCACCGATAAGCTTACACACTTGCTCACACACAACATCCGCGACAGCGAGTTAGTCAGCGATTAAATTGCTGTGCTCAGACACACTTGTTACAAGCGAGGGCGAGGTGGGGTCACTTACCCTTGGTCTCGCTTCCAATCAACTTTTTAAACAAGGTCTTGTTATGTCTCTTGTCCCGAATCTTACTCCCAATAATCCACCACATTGCTGTCCCCCATAAGATTGTCGCAGTGAATGAAACAAAATGAAACTTAAAATATGCAACGACCAATGCTAGAATCAATGTCAAAATGATTTCTATGTAATAAGTTTCCTTTTCAGAAACTCGTTGCCTTATTATCATTTTATTCCCTCTTACGTTTTCAATCCGTTCTTTTGTCTTAGTCAAAAATTTGTCAACGCTGTAAAATCTGTCCTGGTCGGACAATGAGAAACAAATGCCGAATGTTTGTTCAACCCCCTCAAAGAACATGTAGTACCTCCGAACACCCTTGAACGAATTCTTGATGTTATCCTTTGTCGCTGGAGGGTCAATTAGGTAGTCAAGGAAATGATTCTTGTCGTAAGGCGAATTTGGCTTTTGTCGCGTCCGTTCGAAGATGTCTAGTATTGTTTTCTCTATGTCTTCTGTGGTCATAACTTTCTTAGAGGCTTGAACATAACGAATGTGCATAAGCAGTAGCGGGAATTCTCTGCCCTGGTTTGTGCCCCCACGAACCAGCTTTTATTTTACTCAAAACTATTAATAAACTGATGCCTAACCAAGGTCACCGATAAGCTTATGCATAAGCTCGCACACAACATCCGTGAGAGCGAATAGCCAGTGATTAAATCGCTGTGCTCATACACACTCATTATAAACCATAGCCGTCAGGTTAAGGAAAGCTAAATCAGTAACCCCAATCGTAGGGGATGCTCATATTTTTTAATGCCCATTTTGTTTGATTTGCTGATCAGATGGGCTTTACTCACCAGCATGCTCAAAGATAACTCCCTTTTTCTTAATTTCTTTTAGCAGAATTGATTTATCAAGCTTCTCTAAGGTTTCACTTAGAACGTGTATTGATCCGTTTACCTTGCGAACAATATTGTAGATCAATTTGTCAAAAAAGATCATAAGCTTAGTTACCTTCATTACACTTATGTCATGCTCATGAAGCGCATCTTTACTTATAGAATTGCAGTATAAATTAACAATGTTGCGATGCAGTAAAGTCTTCAAGAGTAAAGCATAGAGATAACACTCCATTCTTTCCACTTTCATTGTTTTCATACTTCCTAAACGGTAATTACTCTTCCAGGTCTTAAATATTAACTCAATCTGCCAGCGGTATTTGTAGAAGGTAATAATTTCTTTAGTAGAAATTTTGTCACACCCAGCATTAGTTATGTAGGCATTAAACCAAGACCAACTTGAGTATTCTTTGCTTTGATTCCATCCTCGTCCTTTCATAAGCTTCTTTTTACCTCTAAGTCGATTATCTCTTATTGATTTGGGGACAATAAAAAAGCACACCCGTACTGGAAATTTGATTTCTCGATTCATGAAAAGAATCTCATCATAGAAATGAATGTTATACTTCTTCATTCTCCTTAGTAATTTTTCGATATCGAATCGAATGAATTCTTCTCCCCGCTTAGTAAAGAGAGCTGATCGGGGTTGGAGTCTGGATAAAAAAAAACTTTCATTTTCCTCTATAGATTTAAACCCCTTAGCTGAAAAATAACCCAGATCTCGTATGAGTAGAGAACCTTTGGGTAGCCAGTCAACATTTTCACACTCGTTTGAATCGTTATAAGTCTCTGGATGAATACTAAGACGGGCAAAATTATTCTTTTTGATATCCGCTGTTAACTGAATACTCGCTCCGGCTTGGTGATACCCGGGATATTTGTTTTTAAACCGATGAGGTAGTTTAAACTTAGTAGAATCTTGTAGATAAACATTAGAGAAGAAATCTAGAGCAGGCAGTTGTTGGTATTGGATGCTACTGCTCAATTGCTCTAGTAAGACGTGTCTAACAAACTCTGTTGAGAATTTATTAAATCTTTCATCCAGACTCTGCTTCTGTATTATTGTGTCATGATTAGTATTTAACTGGATTACATGATCGTTGAGGCTTTGTTTGCTTTCGTCAAACTCTTTGAAAAGTAAAGTGGACAGAAAATCAACTGGTGATAGTTTACGCTTACGTTTACAAAAACCTGTTGATCTTGCTATTGCTTCAATACGTGACTCGCTTAAAGACTCAGAAAAATACCTGTTTAAGGTATTGCTAAAATTCTCTTTCTTGCTCTAATTCAATGGATTACACGCTTAACCTGACGGCTATGATTATAAACGAGGGCGAGGTGGGTTTTAAGAATGAAGCTGAGCGGAATGTTAAAATCGACCAGCTCAGTTCTTGTCCCCGTTACCGAACTAAATTAGTAAAACAAACTTTATCTCTACTCTGAACCCCGCAATTAAATAAATACAATGTTGTAGCGCGTTTAGGCTTGATCTAAATTAATTACCTTCAACTTACCATGAATTACTTGTTCCTCTGTCCGTGTTTCATTGTCGGATAGTCTAAAAACCTGAATCATTTTCTCAACCAAGTCGTCATCTTTGTCCTGTGTGACTATCAATTGAAAATTCAGTTTTCCGTTATTTTGTCCCTCTTGATAGTACGATGTCTGTATATAATCTCTAATGATTTCCACTTTCCAAGTGGGTTCCATTTCACCAAACTAGTCTATAATAATAAGTATGCTGTGGGTGTTCTCTGTCCAATCTAAGTGAAAGTCCCATACTTGATTCCTTGACCAATTTTTCGGGTTCTGTTCCTTCCAATTTGTCGGCACAAAGGGGAATAATTTTCTTACTTGTTCAATGTATTCATCAAAAGTCCTGAGGTTGGGCGAAATTCTGTAAATCAGCTTATTTGTCCCAGCGATCAAGTCATTTAAGAATTCATGCCTGTCGTTATGTTTTTTACCGACAATTAAAATATGTTTTTTGTCAAGGTCCTTAGTCATTCGTCAGTCTATGTCGCCCGCCTAAATGCGCCACAACGCTTGGTTACATGGCGTGGCGCTTTTCGAAGCCCGTATGATTCCAACATTAAGTAACGAAGTTAGTAGTTTGTATTTAATTGGCAAAATACGCGGCATGACTTGTGGCTTTTGTTAGCGGCTGGCTTCGTCAACTATCCAATTCATTCTTATTCTTAAAAACCAAATCCCAATCAGTGTCATAACAATTCCGATTAAGCAATAGTCCAGCGCTAAGTTAATAATCCCTTTCCCAATTGTACAGATTCCTATTATAAATAATGTAACTGCGCCCAACATAAATTTGGAAAAGAATAGATCTAATAATATGTAAAGAATGACTTCTTTTTTAAACTTTCTAAAGTTTTCCGCGTATAAGAATGCTTTTTCCTGGATAGATAAAATATCCTTCTCTAATTCCTTGTCTTTTTGCTCAGCTGTTGCTGAATCAATCCAATGGTATATCAAATCATATCTCTTCCTTTTTTTATAATCGACAAGGATTTCATAGGCCTCAAATAGTTCAATAAATTCATCCTTAGTGTTTCTGCCAGATTTATCAGGATGAACTAAAAGTGCTTTTTGTCTAAATGTTTTCTTTATATCCTCAGATGTTGTTTTTTTATCTACACCTAGAATCTTGTAATAGTCCTTCATTTTCTGATGCCCTAAGAAGCTTACCACTAACGTTTATGTATAAGCCATGGCGCTGAGCAAAAATAAAAAAATGTCCTCATCATCAGCGCTAGCGATTATACATTTTGTTAGCGGATGGTCCAATGTCCACGTTACTTTTTTAACTTGTTTTTAAGTCCACCATGGGATCCTACAATCTCTTTAAATGCTTGTAGCTCTCCGTCTTTGAAGTCACGCTTTGGAACTACGTTTGCAACTTGTCGATTCTGCCAAATCAAGATACAGTCTGTGTTCTCTGTCACGCTATATACCTTGTCCCAAGTCAATTTTGAGTTAAACGACTCGCCAGTCAGTTGAATATTATCCTTGTCAAATTCATAGTTTATCGTCTCACTTATTCGTCCGTTTGATTTATAGTTTTTCTTAGCACTGAAGTAAACTGAAATGGGTAGTCCAACTGTCAAGAACAGTCCGAAGATCAATTGAAACCAAGGGAATTGCGTAAATGAATTAAATGAAAAAAGAATTAAAATCAACATAAAAAATCCGATACCTGTCATAAACTTAATTGCCCACTTTCGATAGAGTAAGTGATAGTTAACCTTTATGTAATCTTCTATACTGAGCTTCGTTGTCAAAATAATTTTGTCCATATTTTAATGTTGATCTGTCCTTTGGCTTGCCGCTAACGTACGTGTATGTACAACAATGGTATATACTTCGCTTATATAAAACGGCTTAAAATACCCAATAAATACTTTAAACAGGCCAATTACGTATATATTTTTTTCAGTTGACTTCTTTTCGAAACCAAAAAGGTTAACTAAAACGCTTTTAATTTTATCCAAAGCGAAATGGCTCAGTTGAGAGTACAATATAAATTGCTAATCCATCTCTCTCACCCTTGTTCTTTAACGTATACCATATGAAACAAAGTATCCTGCGATTACTCAGGTACGCTTGTTACAAACGAGAACGAGGTGGGTGGCGGTCGTGAATCTGTTTACTAAGTGATACTTGGTTGTCTATAATTGCAATTTAGTTATTTCCCTTTTTGGTATTCTCAATAAGTCTATAGGTTGTTGTCTCAGTAGACCTAGTCAGTATTTTTATAGTTATCATGGCAATAAAAACCCAAACTCCTAATCCTAAGAAAAATCTCAGTGTTCCTTTTGTTGAGTTACTCTCGTCTACTGAAACCATCTCTTTGTCAAACGATCCTTTAAATCCTTTCACTAACCAGATTACAAATGCTCCTGTTGCTGTGAAGAAAAAATTTAGAATTGGATTAGTCATATTTTCAAATTATTCATCTCTAACCACGAACTAAGGGAATTCCTCCCCACCCTGGTTCGTGTCCTCACGAACCAGCTTTTATCTTCCTTAAACTCCTTACTCAAATCTCTCAAAAAACTCCAGACTAAGCAAGGTCACAGATGAGTTACACACAACATCCGCGAGAGCGAATAGCCAGTGATTAAATCGCTGTGCTCATACACAATCGTTAAAAACGAAGGCGAGGTGGGGTATTTTTAAGCTTCGTGTACAATTGCATTGATTTATTTTACTAATAAGTCTTTTCTAATTTCTGTAAATGTATTTATCAGTATCAGTATAATGCACAGTCCTAGAAGTATTCCAAAGATGTATGAACTTTTACATGAAACTGAATGAAGCATTAAGATATTTGAGTCGGTTGTCTCCATTTCAATTTGAATATTTGTCGGAATTTGTTGATAGCTTTTGTCTTCTACTAAGACACCATAAAATGCTGAATATTTGTTATAGATGCTATCAACTCTCGCAAAAATTTTATAATTCAACATTATCGTAAGGCAGATTATTGTGATTACGATTAATCTCAGAATAATTTTAAACGCAATTTTTATTATTGTCATAGTGCCGATTTCCCTGTCCCTGGTTCGTGTCCTCACGAACCAGCTTTTATCTTCCTTAAACTCCTTACTCAAATCTCTCAAAAAACTCCAGACTAACCAAGGTCATAGATGAACTTATATACTTGCTCCCACACAACATCCGCGACAGCGACCTTATTCTTCATTCGTTTGAAATTGTGGCTGAATCACCATTGGGTCTCCATGATCTCAACTCATCAATCTCGTCTTCATTTTTACATTGAATTAGGAGTCCCGTGGTAGTCTTGTCAGGAGTAGCCATTCTAATTCCATCTGTTCCCGTAATTTTTCTTTTTCTCAATTTGCCCAAGGCAGTGAACTCAATATAATCTCCAATTTGAATTGCCCCCTCTGCTATGTATCCAGCTAAAACGAGACCACGTCCAGTAATCTTAAATGTATCCTTAATTATGTATCGCGCGGTCATTATTAATAATTAGTGATTGAAAATTTGTCCGGGATGTTTTGCCAAAAACGTCTGTGCATACAATCGCTGTACTTATACATCCTCTTTACAAACGAGGACTAGATGGTTATCTTGAGTTTCTTAGCAGTCTGTAGAATTTTCTTAAAATAAAGTAATCGAGTATAATAAATAGTCCTATTAAAAGCCCAAAGAAAAATATCTCGGTAGAATTCATATTTCTGAATGTTGGATTTACTATTTTATCATGGAGCAATTCAAAGTATGTGAAAATGAAGAATCCTGATATAAATAAAAAAATCAACAGCCCCGCGTTAACCAAAATACTTTTCATTTCTCGTCCTTTGTAAATAGGCACTTAACTCTGCCCTGCTTCGTGTCCTCACGAACCAGCTTTTATCTTAATAAACACCTTACTCAAATCTCTCAAAAAAATACTGACTAACCAAGGTCACGGATTACCTTACACAATTGCCCAAACACAACATCCGCGACAGAGGATAAGCGACACCGTTAAAGTATGTCAAATGTATCCATTAATTAAAAACGTCAATGCTAATCTTGTTTTGTATTCTTTAAAGAATCTTCTAAAGCCTCTACTTTGCTAGTAAGAACTTTTAAAGAATCAAACAAAGGTTGAATTCTAGTGTCTTCTATGTTTGTTTTTGTTAAGGGGGTTTCCTGTTTTTCTAGGTTATTTATCTTAGTGCCAATAAACGATAAAGTTGTACCTAAAACCACTCCTCCAAATGTCTGTAATGGATTATATCTCTCCCACCATGGTCTATCGACAGCAATAACATAAACTTCCTCTTTGCCAGCCTTATTAATTCCTTCCTTCATCGTATAGTTCCGTGTCCGCACCATTCGTCCCGCTACATCTCTTTCAAAAGGATAAACTGTTCCTTTTACAGGAAATTCATTAGTAACTATATCAGTAATATTTGCTAAACTATTTTTACCCTTTTTTAAGTCAAGATAGTGGATAAGAAATTTTACAAATTCTTGCTTTACCAATTCCTGTTCTTCAGGGTCGCTCAGATCTTGTTTTTCACAAAGTACTTTTATGTTGTCTGGTATTTTGTAATCCATTTATTAAATTATAAGTAGTGAGTCTAACTAAAAGTGTAACGTCAAAAGGTATCCGCGTTGAACTGTACTTCAGGTTACCATCTCGACCAACGCCTGTGGATATGTAACCACATTTATAACTACAACCTCCCACCCACCGCACACATCTCCTCTAATATCGCAAACCTTTTTGCACTTCTGCAAATGTTAAATGAGCTTTAATTTAGTTTGAGGCAAGCAATACAATAACCTAAACAGCCTGGGAAGCCGCTTTAGATGTTTTGGAAAGTAAATTGTGTGATTGGGAAAAGTAGTAGGAATGCTTAGTCTTTCAGCATTTTTTCCATAAGTGCTATCTTCTCTTTTTCAGATTGGAGAAGGCGTTCGTAGAGATCAACGATCTTTTCAATGGTGTTGAATGTAGGATAGTAATTTAAGGAACTTGAAATCAACGTAGATTGATCTGAGCTTGTGTTGTGAAATGTATTGGATATAACATTGAAGACTGATTCTTCATTAAAGTTCTTAATCGCTTCTGCCGGAACGCCCAAAGCCTTTGCCACCCGCTCTATCGTTTTCTCTTCCAACTCCTCGCTCTGCTCCAACTTGCTCACGGCCTGTTGGGTAATGCCCATTTGTTCGGCCAGGGTCTCCTGCTTCACGCCCAACATCTCGCGTATGCGTCCTATTCTTCTGCCTACATGTCGGGGTGCTTTGCTCGTGGTTTCCATATCCCAAATATAGAAGTTTATGTGTATCGTAAAAAACAACCCAACTTCTCGTGTTCTACGGCCTCACCTTGTGCATACCCTTCTTTCCACCTACTTATTTCGTACAAACACCAACAGGTATGAACAAGCGCCAACAACACCGCGTTCGTTTGCCCCGGAAAGTTGATCTGCCCCTCTCTCTCTTGTGCGAAGAACTTAAAGTCAACCATTTCTTTTATGGTATACAACAACTCGGCTTTGGGGAATGTCCCTACCAGCCCTGCCTCGGCACCATCATTCTGCGGCTCATGCAAGTGGATGTGGCGCGATGAAGTATGGACTTTCTACGTAAAGCACCTGGACTACTATACCAAAAGAATGAGCAAAACACATAACCGCAAACGCACCACACAACTGGCACTACAGTTTTACCGCGACCTGCAGGGCGAGCACAAGCGGTGGCAGAAAGCACGGGTAAAAGTTTAATTTACTGTTGGTGATGCAAGCCGCAAGGCCTGCGCGCAACACCAACAATGGCGAGGCAAGCGTGGTCGGTGAAAACACCGACCATAGGCTAAAACACATAACCGCAAACGCACCACACAACTGGCGCTACAGTTTTACCGCGACCTGCAGGGCCAGCACAAGCGGTGGCAGAAAGCAAGGGTAAAAGTTTAATTTATTGTTGGTGATACCTGCCACAAGGCCTGCGCAACACCAACAATGGCGAGGGGGTAAAAGCCTAAGTCAGCTGTGCCTGGAAATCAATACATGGATTGGTGATGCCTGAAAGCATGCGCACAAGCTCAATAATTGCAAGGGCCCTACAATCTAATTCTTAATACATCGAACAGAGATACCACTGCTAGAGCTTATTGGGGCGGTGAAGAATACATGACTGCCAACGGCAAATCCGTAAAAGTACAAAGCCTGAAGATTACCAGTTAATGTAGAAGTAGCGACCATATTATAGGAATTAAATCCGTAAGCTCCTGAAGTATTTCCCTGCCCTGCTTTTATTGGATAAAACAGGCTATAATTGGCCGGATTGTTTTCTAAAAAGCTGAAGAGGGTAAGCAATTCGGCCTCTGTTGGAACATGGTAGTCGTTTGGACATACGCCTTGTGTACCTGGCGTGAAGGTATTTTTAAGGATAGCTTGTGGTGTGTATAAAAGACCGTACGTTTCTTTGTTAGCGGCATTATTGTCTGGGTAAGAAAATGGAATATCTGTGCCATCTGCATATTTAGTTGACATTATATTTGGAACAATCCATGTCTGTGTACCTAAAGTAACAATTGGATATTGATTACCCTCAAAATCGCTTACGGAAGTAGATTGGGCTACATTAATTATTTTATCGTCCGTACTTGTTCCACAACTATTGGTTATTGTATACCTCAGCAGGTACGATTGACCCAATGAACCTGTAAATGTTGTTGATGGGCTGGTTGGATCAGCAATTGTGCCACCTGTTCCGCTAATAACCTGCCAGGTACTACTGCCTGAGCTAGGAACATTTCCTACCAAATTAAAGGGCTGTTCGTTAGAAACAATATCAGCACCTGCGTTCGCCTGATCAGGTAAGGGTTCGCAAGTAAATCCACACCATTTAAAGTAGTAAGGGGGAGTGTCGTAAACGTATAGGCATCTATTGGTAGTGTTCCACACATACAATCCCTTAGTTTTTACAGTTGCATCCAACTCAGCTTGAGTGAGCATGAGTAAACCTGAAGTAGGGAAACCAGCGGGCAATGTAACCTCATTACCATTTGTTATTTTTAAGGTGTTACCATTCAGTTCAAGAAATTGAATTTCATTGGTGGCACTTGAATCTCTTGCGGTAATATGGTTTCCTTCTATGATGAGCCCGTGTCCTACTAAATCAAGTTTTGCTTTTTCTGCGTAAAATGCATACGGAACCGAAGCCATTGTTGTTGTTCCTAATTCTTCAAAATTGTCTTCTCCATTTTTATCCAGTTCAACCTTTATTTTCACTTGTTCACCAGACCAATCAATGGATGAGAAAACACCACTGATAATAGTACCTTTTCCAATGACAACATTAATTACACCATCAGTATTTGTCGTTATCTGATGTCTTTCAGAATAAAGGGTTGTTGATCCTTTAATTAAGGAAAATCGAAATGATACCAGTTTATCACTTAATGTAAGTCCTGAAGCATCTTTTATTACCGCTTGGTAATTTATGCCTCTCACATCTTGAGCATATATGAAATCTGTAGATGCAACTACTAACAGAAGTACCAAAAAACTATTTTTCACGTCTGATTTTAAAAGTTGATATTTTGCCATTTTTCTTATCTTCTATTTTTAGGAAATACCATTGATCTGGAGCTTCCACAAATCTGATAATCGTTTTTAATTCATTCAAATTACCTTGTCTCACCAAAAGTCCGCTCATTGTGAAAATCATGAATTTACTTCCCGGGTAACTTGTTTGAATTGTCAATTCATCGTTAAGAGGATTTGGATATACCTTTACAAAGGGCGTTGTTTCGTCCTCTTGCACGCTTAGTACTAGTAAATTGGACGTAAGAATACCTTCATAAAGGTGCAGACCGGAAACTTGATATGTTTTTACGAATACTTCACCAAAGTTTGACGAAACTATATTGTTAGAGTTGCTAGTATTCTGTCCTCCGTTATTGAAAGTCTGCGTAACCTGAGCTTCTAAGTAACTTGAATTATTTAAAAGAAAGTATAGGGCGCAAATGAAAAAAATTGGGCTTAAAGGCAAGTTCATTGAATAGGTAACTTTTATGGATCTGCGTAAATATTGATGTTTAAGCCTAAGTAAAGCAACAACGAAGTCTATATGATGATTGTCAAAATTAGGAATTTAGAACCAATTCTACTTTATATAGACAATATCTTTTTCATGTACGAGCAACGCTCTTGTTCATGTACAACATCTGCAAATGTGTTCGAGCCAGGACACACCAAATAAATGCCGCCTAATGCAGGAAGGGTATTATTACCTAAAAGCAAAACATAATAAAGTGCTGGTTTACTGCATATTAATTGTACTCAATTCATATACTTTTGGCCATTTTGGCTTCATTTTACAACAACAGGCTTAAATCAGGCTGATGTGCTCTGTATCAGTACTTTATACCAAAAAAAGTAGTGCAATACTTAAACTACTTTACATCCTGCAAAACTTGCATCCACCCTAGGCCTCGCTCCTTTCTGTATGCGTATCTGCCAACAATTTTTTACCTTTAAATCTCAACCAACCTACCATGAAAACCCTCAACCGCAGCATAGGCATCTTATCCTTGCTCCTGCTTACCTTCTCAGCTTGTTCTATTCTTAAAAGCGAAGACCCTGAGAAAAACGTAAGAACATTTCTGTCTTCTTTTCAAGCGAGTCTTAGTAAATCGGATGAAGACATTCTCAGTCCCTTCCGTGTGGAGCAGTCGCGCGATGCCTTGCTTTCTGTCATCGGTATTCTGCAAAACAAAGATCCCTTTATTGTGTGTGAGTCGAACATGGCCAATGCCTCCATCAACATTGATCTGGAGGTGGTAACGGTGCAGATACCCGTTACTTTCCGGGTAAAAGATCTGGACTCGGCTGATAGTGCCAGCTTTACCTTAATGCTCTGGCTCAAGCCTGTGGGCGATAGCTTCACCATTACCTACATCAACGGTGAAGAATTTTACCAGGCCTTTCAGGAAATCAAAAACAGCAATCAGTGGGCCGCAGCAGAAGCCATGGCCGCCCTGGAACGCGAGCAAATTTATGAAACAGCCCGCAGCATGCGCGATAAGTATGACTCTGTGATCTGGTATGCCCAACATCAAGGCGACACTTACTTTTATGTGGTGAGTGGCTCCTGGGAGAATTTCTTTATGCAATACGATAAGCGCGATCAGCAAAACGTGAACACGCGAATGGGGCTGGCCGATGCCAGTGGTGAGTTGGTCATTCCTATCGACTACGATTTGATTGGTACGATCGGTTTTGAAACTGATGATCTGGTAGAAGTAAGCAGAGACGGTAAGTATGGCTATTACGATGTAGTCACCATGAAACAGGTGGTTGAACCGATCTATGATCTGATTATTCCCTACAACAGCGAAGGTGCCTGGGCACTGGTAAAACAAGATACTGTTTTCGGCTGGCTGGACGATGAATATACTTACACCCCTGGTTTTGTTTCTGAAACCATGAAGGAATGGTATAACAACTTTGAATATTTGAAACAGGAGATCAGGCTGGCACCGGGCAGTTATACTTTCTGTGAAATACCTTCGGCTGAATATGCAGGCAATGGAATCATCATTCCATCGTCTTATTTTTCAATCAACGATATCTTCCGCACCATTGAAGCGGGTATCAGCACTACAGAAGTTCCGATTAATGGATGGACGGAATACAAAGAAACAACAGGCACTTTTATTGAGCGCATCAGCAGTAACCTGCGTGCAGTCGTTACCACTATTAATGAACGCTACCTGGAAGGAAGAGAAGAATTTTACACCAGCAGCCGACTAACGCTGATTGATGATGAGCAAAACATACTCAGCACCTCCAGCATATCGGGCGAAGAAATAAGCCTGCACAGTATTGACAGTACCTTGCTGGAAGTGCGCACCCCGCACGACTATTGGTTTATGGAAAATGAAGCCAGTGACGAACAGAATTTAATCAGTCACAGTTATTTCTACATCTCGCCAGAGCGTAGCATTTCTAAATTAGAATCCAATCGCCTGTACCCACAAACAGAATTTGTAAAGCTGGACAGCTCTTACCTGATGGGAAGCTTCAGTGTCTGGAGCCACGAAACACAACAGATGGAAGAAAGGGATTTTCTATCGGTAAGAACCATTACGTATATGCGCGATGAAATACTGGCAGCGAATGGGTATCGTTCGGAAGAAGCCAAAGAGAATAATGCCTTTGGCTACGTGCAGGAAGGTGTTGCAGAAAGCAACTCCATAGAAGAAGCCGAAGCAGGCATGAGTGAGATCGATAAACATAACCTTGACTTCCTCAATAAAATACTAGCGCTCATGCAAACACAGGTGTAGGCATGGCATGAGTTTGTTTAAAAGGATTGCTTTCGCACTGTTGATCATTCTGGCCGTACCCCTGGCCATGAATGCATTGACTTACTTTAATTTTGATTCTACTTATGGCTTTTTGCAGCTGAAGGAAAAGGCCATTGCCACGGGCTGGTATTTGCCTGCCTACTACGCGCACGTGCTGGCAGCTGCTTTTATCTTGCTGATTGGTATTTTTCAATTACATCCGGCTTCGCGCAGGCGCTGGCCTGTCTGGCATCGCGCTTTTGGTAAAGTATATGTGGGTGGCATTCTGTTTTTCTCCGCACCGGGTGGTATGGTGATGAGCTTTTTCATTAACCGCGGGCCCTGGGTGCTCAGCAGTTTTATTGCGCAGTGCAGCTTGTGGTTTGTGTTTACTTATCTCGCTTACTATTACATACGCCAGGGCAATGTAAAGGCACATGAGCAATGGATGTTGCGCAGTTATGCCTTAACACTGGCGGCCATCACCCTGCGCATCTATGTATTTATCAGTTCGTGGTCGGTTGACTTGTCGCAACCCATGGCCTATGCGACCATTGCCTGGTTGAGCTGGGTACCGAATTTGTTGGTGTGCGAGCTGTGGATGAGGCGAAGGCGATGATTGAACGAGAACGTGTTATTCATATCATCGTGTTTTGCAGAGACGATGATTGGACGAGAAATAAGCATTGAGCTTATTTGTATGGTACCCGAAATGGGAGATGATACAAGACGGAATTATTGGTTCGTGAAGACACGAACCAAGGCGGGGGACGATACAAGACAAGTGTGTTATTGATTACTAAGGCGGGGCTCTGGTTGGACAAGATCGAATTTTCTATGCTTACTTACAGCATACTCAGGCAAGGCATTATGCTATCTTTGGTCTGGCAGGGAAGGCGCGGATAGCATACAGCCTTGAATGAGTATGCGAGGCCACGCGGCCTGAGAGCAAAAACTCGCTTATTACCAATCACCTGTGTATTCAAAGTTGCATGCACCAATCAATATACTGGAAAAGAGATTTAGCGAAGCCATTTTATTTTTTTGGTGAGGACACCAACCTAGGCATAGATCATTTAACAAGAACGTGCTATTCATCTCATCGTCCCTCGCGGAGACGATGATCGGACAAGAAATAAGCATTGAGCTTATTTGCATCGTCCCCGAAATGGGAGACGATACAAGACCAAATTAGAGACAGAGATGATTGGACGAGAATATGTTATTCATTTCATCGTCCCTCGCGGAGACGATGAAAGGACGAGAGGATGGCTTCATCTTTATTTCTCATATCGGTAATGCCCTATTATTTTATAGGTAAACAAACAATCTTCTAAAACCTGACCAGCACCGATGTTGTGCACAATCTGGTATCTTTTGCCATCTGTCGATTTTTTTGCAGATACGATACCGATATGCGTGATAGCCCCGCCTAAATTCCAGCAAACTACATCTCCCGGCAAGTAATCATTTGCATTTTGTGTGATGGGTTTAACGGTACCATGTCTAGTAAAAAAAGTCATGAGGTTGGGCACACGTCTATGATCAATATTTTTGTCGGTCTTGCTGAGTCCCCAATTTTTAGGATACTTACTAAAGTTACTGCGCATGTCTTCATGCACTTCTTTTTGCAAGTCAATATTCATTTTTCTGTAGGCCCTGATTACTACATCAGTACATACACCTTTATCTGCCGGTACATCACCATTCGGATAGGCCATGCTGAAATAAGCGGGATCGTATTGAACTGACTGATTTGTCAGGGTGAGCGCGGCTTCTGCCAGCTTATCGTAAAAACTAAGCTGAGCAAAAGCAGAATAAAAGGGAAGTAAGTAAAGAACAAAATTTAGCGCTGTCTTCTTCATACATTATCAAACGATTAATTCAATGATACAAGAGTCACGCAACATATCCGATTTTACTTTTAACTCGCTTTATTTGAGGTCGTCATTCTTATTTTTTATTGCCGAGCAGGTAATAGACAGGCATGGCACCCGAGGTTTTTCCAATCTCCCAGGTATAATGGGTATGGTTTTTAAGTGAGGCCACCATCTCCCGTAATTCCTTTTCTGAATATGTTCTGAGAATAGAGGCTATGCCATCCCATAAAATGTAAAGAGGGATTATTGGTAATACGTATATAAAGGGTAATACCTGCCATCTGACGGGCCTGATAAAGGGTGTAAGCAATAATACATTAAGCGGAACAAAGAGCATGGAGAAACAACTGCCAACATTTTTTCCTACGGGTTCAAAGATGGCTATTGGCGAATGGCTGTCGAGGGCATCTTGTAAAATACTGCGCGCTTCAGCTGGCTTGAAATGATGAAAGGCACCAAAAAGCGTTCTGAATTTCCCCTGCAGATGATCGGGTAAATGCATGGCATTAACGGATGCTGGCTCATAGGCAAACACCGTTGGTTCCGACTGTTGTGTGCGTTCAAAAGCTTTGATGTTGGGATAAAAATCAGTCAGCGTTATTGTAAGGTTAGGCACCTCTCCTTTCAATTCCTTCGCCAGGTTAATCAAGCCACTGCCACCACCCGAAGCGCAGTCTACCCAATGCTGCTGCCTGCTATTAGCAATACCACGCTTTATAAAAGGCAATACAGGTTTATATATATCAAATTTGGTTGCAATGAACCTCAAATAATCTGTTCCATAATCTCTCCAGCTCTTGGGAAACCATTGTAAATCTTCCCACTCTAAAGCATGTACTCTTTTCATTTGTTGAGGATATTATACCCAATATAAAAAGTCAACTGATGATAATAAAGACTTTAACTAAAATTAATCACAGCCGCTCCTTTAACGCTGGTGATTTTTTACAGGCTATGCTCACTGATACATTTAGCATGTCTGTTGTCATTTGGTATGTTGCTGCAACATCTGATGAAAATCGTTTTGTACGCTCCAATAATCTCCTGGATTATCTTTAGCGGCTTGTATCCCATGCTCCTCGAGGTAATCCAGGAAAGAGTGAATATTTTAAAAATGAAAATATAAAACTATTCCATTTTCAAGATATACCCCACACCCCTGATATTTTCTATCCTGAGTTGACTATCCGCCTGCAAGTACTTGCGCAGTTTAGAAATAAACACATCCATGCTGCGGGCAACAAAAAAGCCATCGTCTTCCCAAATGGATTTCAGAAAAACCTCACGTGCCACCAGCTTGCCGGCATGCCTGAAAAAAAGTTGTAAAAGCTTGCACTCCTTGTGTGTAAGGCGTGTAGTGCTTCCGTTGGCATTCAACAGCAAATTATGGATATCCAGGGTAGTGTTGGCAACGCTTAATATTGAATGCTTGTTGGTTACATCTGCACCATGACTTCTTTTTAAAATAGCCTCCAAGCGGTACTTAAATTCTTCAATGCTAAAAGGCTTGCACACATAATCATCAGCCCCGGACTGAAATCCACGGATGCGGTCTTCGATCTGACTTTTGGCTGTTAAAAATACAATGGGCACCTGCTGATTATATTTTCTGATTTCTGTTGCCAGTGAAATACCGTCTTGCTGCGGAAGCATGATGTCTAGAATACAAAGATCGAAACTATTGTTATGAAAGGCAGTCAGGCCCTTCTCACCACTGGTATATAAATTCACTTTCCAGCCATGGGCATCGAGCGAATCTTTTATCAGAAAGCCAAGGCTCTCATCGTCCTCGACTAGCATTATTTCGCGCTGCTTCATCAGTTGGGTAGCATTATTCTTACTTCTGTTCCCTGGTTCAGTTCGCTCCATAAATTTATATAACCTTTATGCGCGTGTATTACCTGTTTTACAAAGTTGAGTCCCAGGCCAAAGCCTTTTACATTATGTACATCACCAGAAGGCACCCTGAAAAACTTGTCGAACACTTTTTTGGTCATGGATGACTCCATGCCAATGCCCTTATCTACAACTTGAATTTCGAGGCCCTTGTTGGTATCCAGTGTCCGAATTACAATATTCGGTTGTTGTGGAGAATACTTCTCTGCGTTGTCAATTAAGTTAGCAAGTGCTTGCGATAATAAGGCATGGTCGCCTAAAATTTCGGGATTGCTTGCCCTAAGCTCTACCCGAATATTGCCATGGCGTTGATTCAGTTTGAATTGAAAGTTTTCCACACAATCTGTAATCAATTGGTGCAAGTTTAACTGCGCCAATGCAGGGCGTTTGAATTGCTCCACGGATGCACCCAATAAAACCTGATCTATTTTCTGTCGCAACTTTTCATTTTCCTTCATCAGGATATTAACATACAAGTGCACATCCTCTTGCGTTTTATGTTTCAGGATTTCCGCAGCGATGCCAATATTGGTTACAGGTGTTCTGAACTCATGCGTCATGTTGTTAATGAAATCGTTTTTAAGTTCCGAGAATTTTCTTTCCCGCAACAACGAAACGATGGCATAAGCAAAGAAGGCAACTAAAAGCAAAAGTATGGCGGTAGAAAAAATCCATATTTTCAGTTCTCCTGCCAGATAACTTCTTTTTCCCGGGAAGTAAATGGCTAAATTCTTAATGCCTCCGGCCTCAAGATATTTAGCGCCCTCTTTTAACACTTGCTGTCGTGTGGCACCTACATAATTTCCATACACAAGTGTGTCATCATCTGCATTATAAATACCTACTTCATAATCTAACGTAAGACTCCGCAATTGAAATTCATTTTTTACCAGTTGATCCACTTCTTCACTGTTGATTTCACTTTCAGTGGTTGCCAGAAAGAAGTTGGACGATAGTTTTTTAATTTCTGCATTTTCAGAAACCGAATCTGCCACTCGCTTTAATGCCATTTGTACGCTGTGATCAAACTGTTGCTCGGCCACATCAAAAGCCCTGTTGAACCAATACAATTGAACACTGAAGAGACAGATTAGTAAAAAGGTTCCCCCTATAATAATCCTTCGTAGGTGTGTACTTTTCATGAATGGTCGAATGTAGGTGGTGCTTATTAATCCTGTTTCAAATTGCAGATTTTATAGGCAGTGCCAAAAGAAATAGACCTTTAATTTTTATGGATCTGGTTTTTTAACACTTCGTTAACGTACAGACCCAATGCTTGGGGCTGAGGTATAGACCCAATGCTTGGGTCTGTACTAGAGACTCGAGCATCGAGCAAGAGACTCAAGCATCGAGTCTCTATATTAACACTTCTTTACACTTATTAACTATTCTCCCTGATGGATAGCCGTAGACTTGTACGCATATCCATCTATTATGTTTACTACCCGAAGTATTATTCTCTTTACTGTTTCAGGCTTACTCATTTTGATCGCTTACTTATGTATGGCTTTCGACCCGGAAGCGAATGGATTTGGTATCGCCACGCTTTGGGTGGCTCCTCCCCTGTTACTGCTAGGATTTTTCTTACCTGCTATTGCAATTATGGGCAGTCATGGTATTTCCATGTTAAAAAATTTTCGAACTACATGGTACAAAAGAACAAACATCCTGGGCTTACTGGTTTTCACCTTTGCTTTTCTTACCTACCTGATTACCCTGGAACCAACGGCTAGTCTATGGGACTGCGCTGAGTTTATTGCTTCAGCCTACAAACTGCAAGTGCCACATACGCCTGGTACACCCCTTTCTCTATTGTTTGGGCGACTATTCTCTATGCTGGCCACCGATGTGCAACAAGTAGCCTGGTATGTAAATGCCATGAGTGCCTTCTTCTCTGCTTTGTCTGTTTTTATGGTCTATCATATTATCATTCATTTTGGCAAAAAACTATTGACGCCACAGCAGGATGGTCAACCTGGTCTTTTACTGGTAGCCGCCCTTTGTGGAAGTTTGTGTCTTGCTTTTTCTGATACTTTCTGGTACACAGCTGTGGAAGCGGAAACGTATGGTATCGCCTGTTTCTTTCTTTTACTGCTTGTCTGGATCATGCTACAAGCCGCAGACAGCGAAGCATCCGTCCGTTCGCGCCTGTTTATACTATTGGCGTATTTGAGTGGCCTTGCTTACTGCATTCATCCCATGTGTCTGCTTGTACTGCCGATACTTCCCTTGTTATGGAGTACAAAACACAATGAAATGAAACTCTTCCCTGTACTGTTTAGGGTATTGATGGGCTTGCTGCTTGTATTTATCATCAATCGCTTTGTAGCCATTGGCATTTTTGGTCTTGCCTTTACTTTCGATCGCCTGGCGGTTAACACACTGCATTTACCTTTTTACAGTGGAGCCTTGATTTTATTACTTCTTCTTTTCATTGGATTTTATTTCCTCCTGAAAAGGTTTGCCAGCTATAAGATGTACACATGGGCCTCACTTTTTCTCTTGCTGGGTTTTCTGCCTTATCTCATGTTGTTCATCAGGTCTAATCAAAACCCGCCCATTGATGAAACCAATCCTGAAGACTTGTATCAGATAAAAGCCTATATGAACCGGGAGTCTTATCCTTCAAGCCCCTTGCTGTATGGTCCGTACTTTGATGCCCAAATCGAAAAAGTAAACGCAACACATAAAGCTTATTACAAAGACAGTCACCACTACAAAATAGCAGGAAGTCGCGCTGATTATGAATTTGAAAAATCGAGGCAGACAATATTACCCCGTTTATACAGCCGAGATGCCAACCATATTGAAGCATATCGTCAATGGCTAGGCATGAAACCAGGTGAAAAACCTGATTTTGTTCATAACATAAAATTCATGCTCAGCTATCAGCTTGGTCATATGTATATGCGCTACTTGCTATGGAATTTTGCTGGCAGGGAAAGTGATGTACAAGATAGTGCCTGGCTTAAGCCCTGGGATAGACTTAGTAAGGGCCACTTTGAGCGTGCCCGTAATCAATACTGGATGATCCCCCTAATACTGGGGCTTATCGGAGCCTGGGTGCAATTTCAAAAGGATAAAAAGGGATTTACTGTCAACCTCGTTTTCTTTCTCTGCACTGGTTTGATATTGGCGCTCTATCTCAACTCACCCCCTATTGAACCAAGGGAGCGAGACTACATCTACGTTGCTTCTTACATCGCTTTTGCCATTTGGGTGGGTTTGGGGCTATTGTCAATCGCGTTACTATTCAACAAATCACACAGTACTCAAATACTCATTGCCAGCATCAGTTTATTACTTCCTGCCTGGATGTGTTATCAGAATTATGATGACCACAACCGCGCTGGCAGAACCTTTCAGATTGATTATGCCAAAGCCATGCTGAATACCTGTGCACCTAATGCTATACTCTTTACCGGAGGTGACAATGATACTTTTCCGCTTTGGTATTTACAGGAGGTTGAAGGCTTTCGCACTGATGTTCGTGTGGTTGTATTAAGTTATTTCAATACAGACTGGTACATCAATCAACTCCGTAAACAATATTACACTTCAGCGCCTTTACAACTCACCCTCACCGAAAAAGATTATCGGCAATACGGACCAAATGATGTGCTTTACATTGATGATAAAATCAAGCAGGGCATTGATGTACAGCAATACCTCAAACTCCTTAGTGATGAACATTCTGCATTAAAGAGAGTGGGTTATAATGAAGAAGCCTATCACATCGTACCAACACGCTTGTTAAAACTAAAAATACCATATGATCCTGCGGCAACCTTATCATTTAACCTCAGCGGTAATTATCTGGAGAAAAATGCGCTGGCCATACTCGACCTGATCGTAAGCAATGACTGGAAAAGACCGTTTTACTTTAATGTAAGCTCCATGAATAGTCTGGGAATCGATCTCCAACCTTACCTGGAGCAAGAAGGGCTGCTCTACCGGCTTACCACTATGAGAAGTGAAGAGGGTTTGGCTGTAAATACCGACCTGACTTATAAAAATCTTGTGGAAAAAAGTAACTTCTCTAATCTGGCTGATGAGTCAGTACACTTTAACTATGAAGATTATCATGCACGCATGATCGTGCCGCTGCGACAAGCTTTTAATTCACTGGCAGAAGCTTATGTTCTGGCAGGCAATAAAGATAAAGCAGCGGAGGTGATCAAAGCATCACTGGAAAAATTACACCATCCGCACTTACTTCCTGCATACACGGATCTGTATACAGCAGAATTACTGATTGAACTTGATAACACCATACTCGCCAAAAGTGTAACAGAAGATTTGTTCAATTTTTACTACAGCCAGACAAAGCAAAATCTTTCAGAAAACAAAACTGTTACGCGCCTGGATCGGTATATGCTCACACAAGCTGCTACACTCATGCAAAGTCTTGGGGACTCCACTTATGCTGAAAAAGTTAACAACCTGGGATTGTAAAGGACATCAAAAAAAAGGATTGTACAGTAAGTCTGCACAATCCTTTCAATGTATCTAATGCGTACAAACTTTTTTACTCTGACCGTAATGATTGTATCGGATTTCTGCGTGCTGAGCGCAATGTGTGATAACCAATCGTGACCAATGCGATGCTTAGAGCCAGCAAACCACCCAGTATAAAAATAAGGGGATTAATAGTAATACGGTATGCAAAGCCATTCAACCATTGCAAGAGCAGCCAATAGGTTAACGGGCTGGCCAACACAAACGAAATGGCAATGAGCACGGCAAAACTTTGCGACAACATTAAAGTGAGTTGTGCCTCTGAGGCACCAAGGACTTTTCGTATACCAATTTCTTTTGTTTTTCGGGTAGTCGTAATGGCTGCTAAACCAAAAAGCCCCATACATGAAATCAGAATAGCCAGTCCCGCCATAATCGTAACCACAGCACTCATTTGTTTATCTGACCGGTAGAGGTTTTCAAAATGTGCATCCAGAAAAGAATAATCAAAGGGATAAGAAACATGCTCCTCCCAGGTCTTCTTGATAAATGCAATCGCTTCTTCTGTGTGGGCTTCATCAATCTTCACCGACATCTCATCATAGCCCCACTCCGGGTGTACCGACATTTGCAAGGTGTTAATTTTATAATGCAGTGAATTGAAATTAAAATCTTTTGCCACACCGATAATTGTTCCCAGTGTATCGTTATGGTACCAGCCCATTCCGGCTGGTGTACCAATAATTTCTTTGATGCCCAGCTCTTTCGCAAAAGCTTCATTGATAATAAAAGCGAAGTCTTTATCTGTGCTGCGGTCTTTCGAAAACTTTCTGCCCTCTTTCAATTGTATACCATACACATCAAGGTACTCGTAATCAACATTTACGTTAGAGGGGGTAATGGAGAACACACCTGTATCCCCTTTTACTTTGAATGATGTCTGATGAAAATTTTCTCCTAAGCGCTGACCGCTGGCTGTTACACCTAAAATATAAGGGCTGCGCTTCAGCTCCGTCCGCATCACTTCAAATTTTTCATTGGCTTCACCATTCATGTCTATCAGCATCATTTGGTCTTTATTGAAACCCAGGTCTTTGGTTTTCATGAAAGAGAGTTGTTGCACCACAATAAAAGTGCTTACAATCATAGCCAAGGCCAGGCCAAATTGCACCACCACTAAACCAGATCTGAATACTGACTTGCTGTTTGATGCAGCATCGCCTCCTTTTAATACACGTGATACATTAAAGGATGTCATGTACACCGATGGATAAATGCCTGTAATGGCACCCAGCACTACAGTAGCCAGTAATACATAGGTGATGTTTTGTACTTCAAACAATGGCAGCAAGGAGAGTTGACGGTTAATTGCATTATTGATGAGCGGAAGTAATAATAGATCGATACAAAAAGCCAAGACCAATGCCAAGGTGGCCAGCACTGTTGATTCAAAAATGAATTGCATAAACAGTTGCCCCTTTTTTGCGCCCGCAGTTTTGCGCACACCAATTTCTTTCCAACGGTGCGATGACCTGGCCGTGCTCAGGTTCATGAAATTAACGCAGGCAATCAGGATGATAAAGAAACCAACAATAGCAAATACGTCCAGGTACTTGCCATTGAATTTGCGGTAGTTGTTGTAATCGTGTTCTATGTCTGTCGATGCCAAATGTACATCTTTCAATTGTTGCAGGAAGAGCACATAGTAGGTATTAATCTGCGGATCGTCCATGTGCCGTCTTAAGAAAGCAGGAAACTTTTCTTCCAATGCCTTTACATCTGTACCACTGTGCAATACCAGATATGTATTTAAAAAGTTGCTTCCCCAACGATCATTAAAAGCCTTGTTCTCGCTGGTCAAGGTAGTCATGGAGACGAGTGCATCAAACTGCATGTGCGAGTTCTCCGGAATATTTTCCAGAATACCGGTCACTTTATATTCCTTGTCCCGAAAAGTCAGGGACTTACCCACAGCCTCATCAATGCTATTAAAAAATTTCAAAGCCGTTTCCTCAGTCAGCATCATGGAGTAAGGCTCATCCAGCGCGGTAGATTTGTCGCCAATGCGTACAGCAAAATCAAACATCTCCAGAAAAGTACTGTCAACCGTGGCCAGGTTGGGTAATAGAAATTTTTTGTCGTTATCTCCCACCAATTGTTTTGGCCTGCACATAAAGCGCGTGTACATGGCCACTTCAGGAAACTCCTTCTGCAAATTAGGCCCCATGCCCGGCATACTCAGCGCGACCTTTTGCACATTGGTACCTGTAAAATTCTGCACCTCGTCCAGGCGGTAAATAACTTCCTTCTTGGTGTGAAAAGCATCGAAGCTTTGTTCATCCCGAATAAAGAGATAAATAACCAAACAGGCAGCCAGACCTATGGCCAGACTAAATATGTTAATGAATGCATAGAGCGGACTCTGGCGGATGTTTCGCAGGGCAATCAACAAGTAGTTTCTGATCATAAGGTGCTTATTTAGGGTAATACTCAGGTAAGAACAAAAGGTTACTTACCTATACGTTCTATTGATTCCTGTAAGCCTTAAATAGTTTTAAATTCGGCAGTGTAAAAAAGTGTGATTCATCTTGCTTGATCAACCTTCACTATCGAGTACGTTAATTTAGCACCACAGCCAGCAAACTTATTGGTCTACAGACTTGCCAAAACGGTAGGCCATGCTCAAACTTCCATAAGACTGGTTCCGGAACTGAAGTTTTGCTTCTTTGCTTTGCACAACAAACTGATACGACAGGCAATACCGTGGTGTAGAAAAGCGCAAGCCAATTTCGTGGCTTATTACCCAGGGTTCGGGAGCCCCAACAATACCCTGCGGCTCATTAAACCTCCCACCTTCTATTGTGGCGTTGTACAACTGGTAGCTAAGCGCTGGCTTATAATACACCGACAATTCATGTTGACTACCTTCTGCACGTGCTGTGGATTGCAATTTTGTGTGCCAATAACTGCTGTTGCTGATCGACAGCAACTTGCCGTACTCAAATAAGAGTGCTTGCTTAAAATCCATAAAGCTGGTACCCATCCTTGCCTCTGTTATTGGTGTCAGCTGAATTTTTTTGGCCTGGCGTATTAAAGGTGCTGCAAAAGTGCCATGCAGGTTTGCACCTAAAACGTCCTCTACCTGATGATCCCAGACCCAGTTCCAATGCTCCTTTACACCTATTACACGATGCCAAAAAGCATAGGCTTCGCTTCCGAAAGAATTTTCTCCAATGCTACCCACTGAAATACCCAGGTTGAGCAGCTTATTATTATTGAATATTGTGTTCACGGATATTTTAGCGTACAGGTAGCCAGCGATGGGCCGGTCTATTTCATCCAGGCCTCCAGGAAACTGCTGGGTAGGATTAGGTAATATCTTACGACTGTGCGCGGTGTAAATTTGTTGACCAGCTTCAAAAGAAAAAACCTGCTTCGCTACATTAGGTAATGTCTTGCTGCGCAATCTGTCGTAACGCAAAAACAAACCACTGGTATAGTAGCCATCATCGCCATTAAACAATAAGAAATTATTATCGCAGGTGACAGTCAGTTGTTGATTGAAGGCCACAGTCCGAGTATGCTGCGCACCCACTGTAAAAATTACACTTAAAAGTAATACAAGTGTGAGCCACGAAGCTTTGATCAAAGGCATAGAGACAGAAAAAACAGCTTTAGTAACACAAGATAATGCTAAAGTAACTTTAAGCAAAATTTGTGCGTCCTCTGACCCTGACAATAACCTGAGCCTGCTTAAATCCATGACCTTTGGTATTGATGATGTAGGGAGTTGTGTCTAGCCTGCATTTGTTAAGTCTACGGTCTCGTATCGCACTGCGTGTTTATCCACTTCTAAAATATTTTAAAAATCAAATGTCATACAAAAGAATATTCACTACCTTTTTTTGCAATGTAGCATCAGTGCCAAAGTGAATAGCATCCACAAAATTGTATGCCTGAAGCTAAGGTTCCGATCACAGCGCATGATTATTCCTCACGATGTCATGTATGGTGATGTAGTAAGCCTATAGATAAGCACTGCCCAACAATTAATTTCCATGATCCAAGTGTTGAACTGCTGACCCAGGGTAGTTCTCCCCTATCCAAAAGACTATTTTCATGAAAAAAAGGAGGTTTTTGTCAATTTTACATTTAATCACTTTGAAATTAAAAGTACTTTTAATTACCTTGCATCGTCATTCAAATAGTATCTCCATGAATACCGAAAAATCATACACTTTGCGCAGGCAAAAACTTATGGCGAGCATCCTCTTGCTTTTTGCCTTAGTGCTACTTGCTTTTAAGATATATGCCGATAGCGAACCTGGTGCCCTTCCACTCCTACTCTTGCTGATCGGGAGTGTTTGGTATTTTATTATACGGTATCGCTTACGCACGCTTAAAAAAACAGTATAGTAATTGTTAGCGCAAGAAAAGTCTTAATTCAAATTTTAACAGCATGAATGCAGATGTAAATCTCGTTAAACCGCTCATGATTGTTGCTGTCATTACAGCCATACTCTTACTAGTCCCTTTGGTTGCTATGCAGTATACCACAGAAGTAGATTGGAGTGTGGGGGACTTTATCATTATGGGCATATTATTTTTTGGTACTGGTGCTGCCTTTGTTCTACTCACTGCTTTCTCCTCTAACTACATTTACAAGATAGCCATGGTTTTTGCCATGAGTTCTACCTTTCTACTTATTTGGTCTAACCTGGCCGTAGGCCTAATTGGGGGTGGCGCGCATGTTGGTAACCTGATGTATGCGGCTGTTATACTTGTTGGCCTGGTGGGGACTTACTTTGCTCGTTTCTCTTCGCGTGGCATGGAGTGCACTATGTTTGCTATGGCCTCTACTTTTATGATTATCGCCATCATCGCACTGGCCGCTGACATGCAGCATTATCCTGGCAGCTCTATTAAAGAAATTATCGGAGTTAATGGATTCTTTACTGCGTTATATGTTATCGCGGGGATGTTATTTCGTTTTGTATCCCTTGAAGAAGCCAGGCAACTTAATAAATCCAATGCTTAATATCCAATACGATTATGATAACAAGTACAACAAATCACAATCGTCTGACATTAAGCAAGCACATGCTGCTTGGTGCTGCTATTGCCTTAACTCTGATTACCTCATTTCTACTCACGGTTAAAACGCCAAATGTATATATCATGTTGTAATGCTTCGTCTTGCTTATTCGTTTATATAAAACCACTGCCCTTCCGTTGAAACAGCTCATGCATGTACTGTACTTTGCGCGCGCCAGAAGTGGCGATGGCTTGCTAGAGAAATATTGGAAGGAACTCTTCTCCTTTGGCATCAAGCAGGTTTTAGCTTGTGTATTCCCGGCTTTTATTTTTTGTATGCTCATAGTATCCAATCTGGTAAACATACCCTTTTTACCACGCTACGATTTTCTGCTCATCGCCTGTATCGCGATGCAAGCCATCCTGTACTTTTCTAAAGTGGAGTCGGGCGCAGAATTACTCGTCATCACCCTGTTTCATTTACTGGGTTTATTCATGGAGATATTCAAGGTAGCCATGCACTCATGGTCTTATCCTGAGTTTGCTTATACTAAAATATTTGATGTGCCTCTATACAGTGGTTTTATGTATGCCAGTGTGGGCAGCTATGTTTGTCAGGCCTGGCGTTGGAATAAGTTAAGACTGGAAAACTGGCCTGGTTTGCTTCCTGCTGCTTTCATCTCTATCAGCATTTACCTCAATTTCTTCACCCACCACTATATATACGATTTTCGCTGGGTGCTGACTTTTTTGTTGGTCATCATTTTTTGGAAAACAAAAGTGGTTTTCAATACCAATAATGTAGAAAGAAAAATGCCCCTCGTGCTCTCTTTTTTACTCATCGGTTTTTTTATCTGGATTGGTGAGAATATTGCCACCTACTTAGGTGCCTGGAAATATGCCACACAACACGAAGGATGGAAAATGGTGAGTCTCGGAAAAATATCTTCCTGGTTTTTACTTGTAGTACTCAGCATTGTTATTGTTATTCAACTCAAGTTCTTCAGAGCACAAAATCAAAAAATAATACCGCTTATCCCACGCAATGATACGTTTCAATAAAACTTACTTTATCATAACTTCAATTATTTTTGTTGTTGAAGTATTGATTGCACTTTTTGTCCGCGATCGTTTTGTAAGACCTTACCTAGGAGATGTGCTGGTGGTTATCCTGATTTATTGTTTTATCCAGTCTTTTTTCAGCTGGTCCTATAAACAAACTGCCGTAGGCGTTTTGCTCTTCTCATTTTTTATAGAGTGGCTGCAATCTATCAACTTTGTTGAAAAAATAGGATTGGAAAATTCTAAATTGGCGAATACAGTTATTGGCAATTCTTTTGCCTGGTTGGATATCGTTGCCTACACAGCAGGGATCATACTTGTTTTAGTAGTTGAAGTATACAGGCAGCGAAAGATTTTTATATGAAGCAGGAATATTTTGTTACTGACAATTCCATTGTGCGTAAAATTTGGGGAAAGAGCGACACCGTACTCTTCATCTTTGCGGGTGCTGCTGCTGAGTTTGCATTGAACAAAGCGGTAGATTGGTTATACTTCACAGGCAAACTCCCTGCTGATCCCTTGAACCGGCTTTTCAGCACTGTAAAGTATGCGCATGCCATTATTCTGTCTGAAAAAAAAGTGGCAGAACAAGCCATTAGTAATCTTGTTCACATCCATGGTAGTGTTGAAACTAAAAGAGGCACAAGCATACCACAGTGGGCCTACCGCGATGTACTCTATATGCTTGTTGATTATTCAATCCGCTCTTATGAGACCCTGGAACGCAAGCTAACACTGGAAGAAAAGCAGGAAGTATTTGCTGTCTTCCAGCGATTGGGTGTAGGGATGGGCATAGCTGATTTACCTGAAAATCTCGAAGCATGGTATGTGCAGCGCGCAGAACACCTTCAGCAACATCTGGAATACAGTCACCATAGCGCTGATCTATTTCTACAATATAAAAAACACCTTGGGCCTTTGCGTTATTTTATATTGAAAGAAGTACAAAATCACCTTGCTCCTCCAGCAGTGAGCAGTTTATTGCGTTTTAGGAAATTTTCAATTGTGCCTCCCCTGCTCGGTCTGTATAAAATCAGCAAACGCATTAAACTTGATTGGCTGATGAAGGAAATGCTTCTTCCCGCACAATACAAAGCACAGATCAGGGCTATTGAAGCAACTTGATAAGCTAAGCTCCATTCGACTATATCGCTGATCAACATGCTTTGCACGCAAGGTAGAAATGTAAAATTTTGTGTTTTTAAAGCACACAAAGTATGCATATTTGTACATGCAGAAAATAAAAACAGCATTGCTATCATTTGGTATGTCGGGGCGGGTTTTTCATGCGCCCTTTCTTGAAGCACAAGGTGGCTATGAGATAGCCGGTGCCTGGGAGCGTTCCAAAGATGAAATCTCAAAACACTATGCGAATGCTAAAGGCTACCCATCCATAGATGCTATACTGAATGATGAAAGCATAAGTCTTGTTATTGTCAACACACCCACCTATACTCATTTCGATTATGCCAGGCAATGCCTGTTGGCAGGCAAGCACGTTGTAGTAGAGAAAGCTTTCACCACCACCGTTGCAGAAGCAGAAGAATTGAAATCGCTTGCCGCCAGACAAAATAAAAAGTTAGCGGTATTCCAGAATCGCAGGTGGGACAGTGATTTCATGACGGTGAAACATGTACTTGACAGTGGCAAGTTAAAAGACCTCGTTGAAGTGACTTTCTCTTTCGATCGTTTCAATCCTGTACTGAGTCCTAAACAACACAAAGAAACGCCCGGACCTGGTGCAGGTATTGTAAATGATCTTGGGCCTCACCTGATTGATCAGGTGCTGGTGCTTTTTGGCATGCCCAAAGCAGTCTTTGCAGACATAGCCATTACCCGTGAACATTCCCGTGTAGATGATTACTTCGAGATAATACTTTATTATCCCAATCATCGCGTACGCTTAAAATCAGGATACTTTGTAAAAGAAGTGGGCCCCGCGTACATTCTTCATGCCCGCAATGGCTCCTTTGTAAAATCGCGCAGCGACAGACAGGAAATACGATTGCAGGCCGGAGAAAAACCAAGCTTGCCTGACTGGGGTGAAGAACCAGAAGCCGAACAAGGCATTCTGCATTATGTAGAAGATGGTAAGACAATACGTGAGCGTGTACCCACCTTACGAGGTAATTATTTGTCCTTTTATGAGGCCATGTATCAGGCCATTGTTAACAATGAAGCGGTACCCGTATCTGCTCAGGATGGCATTAACGTAATGCGTATTATTGAAGCTGCGTTTAACAGTAGCAAAGATTAGGCATCATAATTTTACGATGCCATTTTTCACTGCATACAAGGTTAAGCCCGCTACATTAATCGAGTTTGTTTTCTCCAGTAAGCTTATGCGGTAACCATTGACAGTCTTAACACTGATGGAGAGTTTTTCACCGATCTCCTCGGAAGTAAGTTGAAGACAGATCAGTTGAAGTACCTCTTCTTCCCTTTTCGTTAATGGCGAGCTAAGTCCAGGGCTCGCTTTCTTTCTCCCTGACTGGTTTTGAATAGCCCTCAATGCGCGGGGATTGATGTAAGATCCTTTCTCTTTAACGGATGCAATGGCTTCAAATACTTCACTTGGATCACTGTCTTTTATTAAATATCCATGCGCCCCGCTTCCGATCAGGTCGGCAATAAAGTTTTCATCCTCATGTCCTGAGAGTATAATGATTTTTATCTCAGGGAAATGCTTGCGTAAGGCTATCGTCACCTCTTTGCCACCAAATTCCTCATTACCCAATTGTGGTAGCGATAAATCTACCAGCATGACATCTGGTAATATTGTGCTTTCATTTAGCTTATCAATTACTGTGTAACCTTCAGCCGATTCAAAAACAACTTCTAATCCCGGACGCGTATGAAGAATAGCCCGCATACCCTGACGGAATAAAAACTGATCCTCCACTAATCCTATCTTGATACTTGTTGTTTCAGCTAATGAATTTTTGTTCATGATGATTGTTCTAATTACAGTGGAATTATTATTCTGGCATTAAATCCTGTGGCAGGCTCTTTAACGATTTCAAACGTGCCGCCAAGCGCGTTTATGCGCGCATCTATGTTCTGAAGACCGAGTCCCTTGTTATGGTTTTCCGGCAGGCCATTTCCATTGTCGGAATACAAAACTACGATATGCTCCAGCGATTGGTGTAGCTGTATCCAGATACAATCTGCTTGTGTATGTTTGATTGTATTGTTTATCATCTCCATTAAAACCCTATATAAGCCAAGTTCAACGGGCTTTGACCAGCGTGGTTCATCTTCAGGTGATATTAACTGAACGGTTATTTTATTGGCATCGTTGATCTGATTTACCAGCGCTTCAAGTGTTTTTATCAGTCCGTATTTCTGCAATTGCAAAGGCATCAGTTCATGACTGATTCTGCGCATGGTTACAAGTGCATTTTCAGTCAGCACACGTGCCTGTTGCAGACCTTGCAAAGTATTTTTTTCGGATTGTACACTTTCAAGATGGACTAAGTGCATGCGGGCAATAGAGAGCACGGCTCCCAGTTCATCATGCAAATCCTGCGCAATGCGTTTGCGCTCTCCCTCCTGAACATCAATACTCAACTTCAACAGTTGTCGTTGGTGTTGATATTGTAACTCAAATTCCAGTTGCCCTTTAGCCCTTTCCAGTTCCAGGTTCTTTTGTTGCAACAAGGCGGTTTGAACGGTGAGTTCTTCATTTTTTTCATTAAGTTCCTTGGTTTTCAATAGCACTGCCACCCTCAATACTTGATTCTTTTGTCTGATGCTTTTAGTTCTGATAAACAGAAGTAATACCACCGCTCCAATAGCGCTAAGTACAAGCAACACTTTGAACCACCATGTTTGCCACCAGGGTGGTGAAATAATAATTGTTAACAGCCGCTCCTCTCCCCAAAGGCCATCACGATTGGCTGCTTTTACGCGAAACACATATTTGCCAGGATCAAGATTGGTATAAGTAGCAAAGCGTCTGTCTGCATCTACATAGTTCCAGTCTTCCTCAAAATTTTGCAATTGATATGCATACTTAAATTCTTTTGCTTTGGCATAGGCTAAAGCAGAAAACTTTAGTGTAAAGACAGATTCTTTATAAGACAGCATTAATTCACTTGTCTCAGTCATGGAAGTCGGTAATATAAAATCATGAATCTCTTTGCCTGGACTTACAGGCTTGTTGAATAGTTCAAGTCCTGAGATTAGTAAAGGAGGAAGAAAGACATCATCCTGAATGCTATCCGGATGAAAAATTGTAAATCCGTTGATGCCCCCAAGGTACATGGTACCATTACTGTCCTTGAAGAAAGCACCTCCATTAAATTCATCATGTTGCAAACCATCAGCCTTAGTGTAATTTCTTATCGTTCCCCAGCGACCTTCGCCAGGTGAAAAATCCACAGCTGGAGTAAAACAAAGCAATCCTTTGTTCGTACCACTCCATAGTCTACCTCTGCTATCTTCCAGTACTTCATAGAAATAATCTCCAGGATACTCGATCCCTCCATAGTGCATTGTATTAAAAGTCTGGGTCTGTTTATTCAATAAATTCAATCCATGGTCAGTACCGAACCAGGTTCTGCCCTTACTATCCTCGAGTGCATGCATTACATAGGAAGCTGACAAGGTTGTTGTATCCTTGTCGTTATGAATGTAGTTGGTAAATGTTTTTGTTTTTGGATCAAATAGACTTGCTCCAACATTTGTGCTTAACCAAAGTTTACCTTCATTGTTCTCCTGAATGGTGATTATAAAGATTTTTTGATTGACTGAATCGCCAAGAATGTTGCGATGGTGTATGAACTTTTTTGTAGATGGTTCAAACAGACTAAGTGCACTACCGTTCCCTACCCACATGTTACCCGCCCTATCTCTGTAGACAGGTCCTATGTTATTGCTTGTAAGTGTTGAGGCTTGGTTGGGATTGTGCCAAGTGGTTGTTTTAGCAATAAGATCAAGCACAGCGACACCGTTTTCTAAAGTACTTATCCATAGCTTGCCTGCAGTATCTTCAGAAATAGACATGATATTAAAATCAGGAAACCAATTTGAAGAAAAGGAACTGTGGCGATGATTTTCAAAACTTCCGTCCTCCTTGTAAAGATTAAGTCCTTTCGTTGTACCTACCCACAGGCGCGCTTTACTGTCTTTGAAAATTGACCAAACCAGATTTGCCGATAGTGATTTCGGATCTGCCGGGTCATGCGCGTAAGAAGTGAATTCTTTTGCCAGGCCATCAAGTACATTGATGCCGTTACCATGTGTTCCTATAATAAGATGACCCGAGGCTTCTTCAAATATACTATAGACAAAATTGTCTGAAAGTGATTTATTTGAATTGGGTTGGTGTTTGTATACCCTGAAAGTCTTTTTGGCAACATCCAAGAGATTCAAGCCATCTCTGGTTCCAACCCAAAGCCTGCCATGCTTGTCTTCGCATATGCTCTGTATGTTATTGTTTGAAATAGTGGAGGGCTGATCGGGCTTGTGATAAAATCGCTCAGCAGTTTTCGATTTAACATCAAATTTATTCAAGCCATTAACTGTACCAACCCAAAGCTGTTGCTTACTATCCTTATATACTATAAATACATAGTTATCCGACAGGGACTTTGTGTCTTCAGCCTTGTGCTTAAAATGTACTGTACTGTCCTTGGTTAAATCAACATATGTGAGCCCTGAAGTTGTCCCTACCCAAAGGTTTGCAGAATCGTTGATGATACTGAAAACACTATCTGAAGCAAGTTTAATTTTCTTGAGTTCTTTGGGCAAGAGAACTTTTATGTCCTTATCAAAAAAACGGAGTCCGTCACCCCAGGTGCCCAATACCAGTTGCCCTGAATTCGTTTCAGTAATAGCACGGATGCTGTTTTTCAAAAATACTTCCTGAGGCAATGCTCCCTCCGGAACAATATGATAACGCTGGAATTTTTCTGTTTTTGGATCGAATAGATTCAAGCCATACATGGTACCTACCCACAGTCTACCCTGCTTATCCTGATAAATAGACCAAACACAGCTATGAGAAATTGTTGTTGTGTCTTTAGGATCGTGCTTATAGGTTTTGAAAGTATAGCCATCCCATGAATTCAGTCCGTCTAAGGTGCCCAGCCAGATAAGACCTTGCTGATCCTGGAAAATGCACTGCACACTTGTACTGGACAAGCCATGCTCTACAGAGAATCGCTCAAATTCCACCTTCTGCCCATGCGATGGTAAAGCTAAACACAAACAATACACGCTTATAAGAATGATTACGTGCAGCAACTTAAGCTTCAGTATGGTTTTTACTAAAAACAGAATGTTGGTCAAGTTTAAAAAAGCAAAGTTATTGCAATAACGCATATAGCAGTAAGCATTAAAATGCCCCGTAATTCTACGGGGTAAACCCATAGTTTTATGGGTTTACAAATTCCATATATCTACTCTATTATGAATGAACAGGTTCTGGGAACTTCGCAACAGTTAAATTTTAAGTCTCCCAATCTAAATCTATAGTTAGCCTATGCGGATTAAATTTTACCAAATGTGCAGTAATTTTCTGCCAATTGCTTGGAACAGAGGAACATATCCTGCTCTTCTACAAGCATTTTTTATAACAATGTCTTTAACGCTTGGTGGGCTTAGCCACACGTTGTACGCCCAGAATTGGGTCCAGCGAGGAAGTGATCTTGACGGAGCCACGCTCGAAAGCATCGGGCTTGCGCTCAGTTTTTCGGCTGATGGAACAGTTGTGGCGATTGGAGCCAATGCAAACGATCAGGATCCCGGTAATTCAAAGTCTTCGGTTAAAGTACGCATGTGGAACGGTAGTGCCTGGGTTCAAAAAGGCAGTACCCTGTATGCAGAACAAGCAGGAGATAATTTTGGTACTGCCTTAAGTCTGAGTGCCAATGGAAATGTTCTAGCTGTAGGCGCACGTACACACAGTGATATTGCACTGTATGGCGAATTTTCGTTTTCAGGAAGAGCATATGTCTATGATTGGAGCGGTACCGATTGGGTATTGCGCAGCACTGCACTGATTGCAGGGGCGGCTCAAGAGAATTTTGGTAATGATGTGAGTTTATCACAGGATGGAAATCTACTCGCAGTCGGTGCCCCTGGCGCAGGTAGTACGTTAAGAGGACTGGTACGTATCTATAGCTGGAGTGGAGCAAGCTGGTCTCAGGTTGGATCTGACCTGCTTGGAGATACTGACTATGAGAATTTTGGTACTTCAGTTAGCTTAAAAGTGGCAGGGCCTGAAACGGTATTAGCCATTGGCTCCCCTTCTTTCACTCCGAGTCCCGGTTCGGATTATACGGGTCGTGTTAAAATTTTTAACAGAAGCGGAAACTCCTGGAATTTATCCAAGACACTGACTGGTGATAATACCGGTGATTACTTTGGATTTTCTGTAAGTCTCTCAAATGATGCAGACAGGCTTGCTATTGGTGCCCCTACAGACGGGATTTTCAGTGCGCAATTCATTGGCTATGCTCGCACATTTGATTTTACTGGTAGTGATTGGACACAGTCAGGATCTGACATTGTATCCAATATTGTTTTTGATGAATTTGGTAAAAAGCTTGCACTATCCGGAGATGGTCAATACCTGATTATTGGTGCTCGAGGCGGTACTGGAAATGAAAATGGCCGCGCGGAAGTGTATACATTTAATACCAACACCTGGCAGCAGGTTGGTAGCGATATTATAGGTGAAGCTCAAAATGATCTTTCCGGAGAAGCCGTTGCCATTAATGATGATGGTACGGTAATCGCAATTGGTGCTCCGGCCAACAGTGGCAATGGTATTTCAAGCGGACATGTTCGCATTTTCGATCCTGGATGCTTAACTCCGGCAGCCCCAACGGGTTCGGCTTCTCAAGTGTTTTGCAGTGGAGCTACCATAGCCCAATTAGCGGCTACCGGCACTAACATTCAGTGGTACGATGCAGGCTCAGGTGGCACCTTACAAAATGGTACTACTGCTTTGGTAAACAACACAATTTACTATGCCTCTCAAACAGTGGGCACGTGTGAAAGTACAGCTCGCTTGGCAGTAACGGTAACTATCAACACGACACCGGCACCAAGCGGAAATGCCACACAGAATTTTTGCTCAGCATCAACAATCGCTAATTTAGTAGCTACTGGTACAGATATTAAATGGTATGATGCGGCCTCAAATGGCAATCTGCTCGCGGGCTCTACCGCACTGGTTAACAATACCACCTATTTTGCAAGCCAGACACTCAGTGGATGTGAGAGTACTCGTCTGGCCGTTTCAGTTACCGTTAATACTGTTGCTGCACCTGGCTCCTTAGGTGCACAGCTTTTTTGTAATTCAGCTACAGTGGCTGACCTTACAGCCGATGGCACTAATCTGAAATGGTACGATGTAGCTACTGGAGGAACTCCACTCAGTGGCAGCCAGGCATTGGATACGAATGTTGAACTGGTTTTCTATGCCAGTCAAACCGTGAATGGATGCGAAAGCGCTGACCGTGTTGCTGTGGCTGCTGGCGTTTATTTAATATCGGCACCTATGGCTAATCCCACACAGGTACTTTGTGATGCTTCTACCATTGCGGACCTGGCAGCAACCCCCATGGACGGTGCCGAGATTATGTGGTATGCCAATGCTACAGGAGGAACTGTACTGCCAAGTACAACCGAATTGGTAAATGGAACTACCTATTACGCAGAGCAACTATTTTCTACCTTCTGCCCTAGCATTAGCCGTTCGGCAGTAACTGTTGAACTGTTAGCTGTGCCGACAACCCCTGTTAGTGAAGTGACTCAGCCAACTTGTTCTACCGCTACAGGTGCGATAACCATTACAACACAGAATGCAGGAGAGACTTATAGTTTCAACAACGGCACTGATTATCAGAGCAGCAATGTCAAGTCAGGATTGATGGCAGGTGACTATCAGGTGCGTATCAAGAATTCAAACGGGTGTGTTTCAGCATCAGTTACAGTCACAATCGCTACTCAGCCCATTACGCCTGCAGCGCCTGTTGTTACATTAACTCAGCCTTCCTGTACGAGTGCTGGTACTATTACCGTGACTGTTCAACAAGCTGGTGATACCTACAGTTTCAATAATGGCACTGATTATCAGAGTAGCAATATCAAATCAGGACTGGTAACGGGTGATTATCAGGTAATCATTAAAAGCTCAGATGGTTGTTCATCAGTAGCCACAATAGCTACTGTTAATGCCCCCCCCGCTATACCGGTTGCACCCACTGGAAATGCTACTCAAGACTTTTGCTTTGGTAGTACTGTGGCGCAACTAACGGCTATGGGTACTTTTATTAGGTGGTACGCGGCAGAAACAGGCGGTACTCCATTAGCAACTACCACTGCATTGACAGCCAATGCTACCTACTACGCTAGCCAGACTGTTGATTGCGAGAGCACGAGCCGCCTGGCAGTTACAGTTACGTTAGTAAAATGCGATCAGACCATCACCTTTGACGAACTACCTGTAAAGACTTTTGGCGATGGCCCTTTCACCCTGGAAGCAACCACTACTTCTCTGTTGGCCATCACTTACACATCCTCAAATACAAATGTTGCAACCATCGATGGAGATCAACTTACCATTGTAGGCGCGGGTACAACTACCATCACCGCATCGCAGGCTGGTGATGCCAACTACAACGCAGCTGCTGCTGTTGAGCGATCCCTTACCGTGAACAAAGCCAGTCAATCGATCAGCGGGTTTGATCTGCTGGAAACATATGATCTCGCCAATGGAAACACCCTAACATTGTCCGCAACAGCACCTTCAGGGCAAGTTACCTTCTCCTCGTCTAACACGAGTGTCGCCACCGTTGATGGCAACACACTTAACCTTGTAGCGCCTGGTTCGGTAACTATTACAGCGCTTGCGGCTGAGACAAACAACTACTTGCAGGCTTCTGCAACTGCAACGATTGATGTAACTGACAGCAGGGCTATACTTGAAATTGAAGAGATTGACTTTGGCCTGCTGCTGAGAGGGGAAACACTAACCTTGGCAATAACAGTGACCAACAGTGGCCCGGGTGTGGCAACAATCACTAATGTCACTGTACCTGCCGGGTTTACAGTAACACCTACCTCGTTCACGTTGGCAGACGATGCAACACGGGATATTTCAATCACGTTTTCGCCAACAATAGTCAGGGATTACAGTGGTACGCTTACACTAACTACAAACGCATCGAACAACACGAAGCCAATCACGGCAGAGTGTGTATACATTACCGAATTGGAGGAAGGTGCAGACATCAATACGATGGCCTATCCGAACCCGGGGAATGGCATATATACCATCAGTAGCACATACGAGAAGCAGGTTACCATAATTACTTCTGCGGGTGTTGCCTTTCAGCGCGAGGCCTACGAAGTAGCACCCCGACTCATGAGTCTCGATTTGACGGATATGCCAAACGGCTTGTACGTACTCCGCCTGCGCGGTCAAGGCAAGACAACAACGATTAAGGTCATTAAAAAATAAACCAGGAAGAAAATGAAAGCATATAAAATACTCATGTTACTAGCATCACTGTCGCTGCTACTTGCATTACCCGCGCTGACCGGTTGTGACGAATCCGAGGAGGAGGATGAGCCCATCGATACATGGAAAGCAACGTTAGGTAATAAGCGCTATTCTGCAACGGGAGTCTTTCTTACGGATGAAACCGGATTTACAGTAATAAAAAATGTAACTAGCGAATTTCCGGGAATGACAATAAAATTTAGCGAAGACGGAGATACCTTCACTATCACGAACAATGTAGAACCCTTTTGGCCAGTCTCGGGAAAGTTAGGAATACCTGCTGATCAAAAATATAATGTAGTACAGAACGTCATGCGGTCAGACGGTGTGCCTCATATAGTTTATGGTGGTGAGATCAACCTACCGGGACAATGGAACACAGTTTTTCAGTATACAGCACCTGCTCAACAGCGAACTGCCAGTATCTCCGGGTACTATCGGTTTGACTTTTCTACTACTCTTTAGAGCCATCACCTCGGCAATACAAAAGCATCACTACTATCACAGTAGTGGTGCTTTTTATTTGGTCAGCCCGTTGCTCTCTTTTTCAATACATAGTAGAAAACGGCTGCAGCGACAAACATCAACAAAGCAATGAACTGTGAATGACTTACCCAGCCCTCGATTACAAATCCACGCTCTTCATCCCCTCGGAAGAGTTCCAGCACCGAGCGACCGACCGCATACGTCATCATGTATACCAGGAAAACCTGGCCCGCAAACTGTTTCCGTTTTTGAAGAATGAACAATACGAATAGCACAGTGAATATAAAAGCCGATTCATAAAGCTGCACTGGATGTAATGATTGCCCGAGAGGGGCCGGGCAACGATCATGCGAATACACAACGCCAAGAAATGAGTCCGTATGTATGCCATAACAGCACCCTGCCATAAAACACCCCAGCCGTCCAAAACCATGTACAATGCATGTAACCATGGCCATAATATCTAGCATGCCTGCCGTGGGTAGCTTGTGGTAGCGAAAGAAGAACAGCATGGTAGGAATGCAAAACAGCAGTGATCCGTAAAACACAAATCCACCACCGGTCAGTAGTCGCATTGGAGTTTCTACGTATTCATCCGGTGATTCGAAGAAGAGCAGCGCCTTGCCACCCACGAACGATGCTACGATGAGTAGAAGCGCGAGTGTGTTTGCCTGGTGTAGGGATAGACCAAACTGTTTATGGCCTTGACGCCACATGAACAAAAAGGCGAATATACAACCGAGCGCTATAAGCGTGCCATAGCTATAGAGGGTAAAGGAACCGAAGTCAAAAAGAATGGGGTGCATAATTGTGAAAAAGAACTTATCAACTTATAAAAAATACAGTGCCGGCAAGTTAATGGTTAGAGGAAAAAAAAGCTCACAGTAAGATACATATTACGAACCCGATTCTGAATCAGGCACAATCAATAAGTAGAGACAGGCATTTCTACGATCGTACACCCATACTTCTACGGGGTTCCCCGTAGAAGTACCTGAGTTTTAATATCCGTAGTTATGCCCTTGTATAATTGAAAGCGTGCCGGCAACTTTGTTTACTATAAACCATGCGCTAAGCTGTAGGTAGAGCATGGAAAATGAACTTGTAATAGCAAATAGTCAATCGTTATTCGTTTAAGGGTTCACCAAAACTATTAACAGATAACAATCAACTGATAAAGTCTGATCTTATCTGGCAGGTTTACTCTACTTGGGGAAGAGTAAAAAAGTTGAAGAGACCAAAAGGTCTCTTCAATCCTGCTCAGTATTAATAGCGCTTACACAAACTATAATACACCGTTAAATGGCAGACACCCGTAATTCAACAAGGGCAAGTGGTGGTGCAATAATCAGCATTTAAAATTTATTAAATCCACTATAGTTATACACCAATAACAAAGACGACACTGCACTGATAATCCATAAGGCTGTTCCATATAACAACGGCCTAGCTCCCATTGCTGCAAACATGGCCTTATTTAAACTTAAGCCAATTAAGAAGAGTACTATAGTGAATAACACTTTTGATACTTGCGTAAATACCGGTGCTGCAGTTTGCACAAAGGGAATGTAAGACGACAAAAGTACTGCCAGCAGGAAAAAGCCTATGAAGTAAGGAATAGAAAACTGCTTCTTATCGCTTTGCATGGCAATGGCCGCTACTAAAGAAACCGGTATAATCCACAATACACGTGTAAGTTTAACAGTGGTAGCCAGTGCCAGACTCTGATCACCAAATTGCGTTGCTGCTCCCACCACTGAACTTGTATCGTGTATAGCCATGGCGGCCCACCAGGCAAATTGTGAGTCTGTCATATGCAATGCTTTGCCAATCAGGGGAAACACCATGAGCGCAATGGCATTCAGAATAAACACTACACCCATGGCTACACTCAATTCTACCCCTTTAGCCCTAACAATGGGCGACATGGCTGCAATGGCACTACCCCCGCAAATAGCAGTACCAGAAGTAATTAATAATGCGGTTCGCATGTTCAGTTGAAATACTTTCGCAAATACATAACCTACCGTAACAATAAGGCCCAACAGGATGACTGTCACCACAATACCCTCCTTTCCAGTAGTGAGTACGTTGTTGACATTTAACCCAAAACCGAGTCCTACCACGGCTACTTTTAGAAGCGGACTGTGAAACTGAGTGAGTTTCTCTCGGCTAAAAGGAGTACCTAAAACTAAACTAAACAGTAATCCAACAGTCAGTCCCCAGATAGGTGAAGCCTGCAATAACACCAGCAGCATAACGATTAGAATGAGAAAAATCTTCTGGTATTGAACTTTCATGCAAGCAAGTAACGAAAAGACTGCTGAAGGGTTATTCTCAGAATGATTTTATACTTCTAAACTTTGTTAAAAAGTGTTAATCAAACTAGTCATGCCACATGGAGTTTTAATCTACTATGCATCATTTTGTCACAAGGTTCTTGCTCAGAATTTCCAACAAATCCCTCCCTGATAAATTCTTATAAACAATCGTGCCTTGAGGATCAATCAGAAAATTAGCAGGTATTGATTGAACTCCGTAAAGTATGGCAACTTCATTTTGCATACCCTTCAGATCAGAAACATTAGACCAAGTCAATCCATCTTTTTCTATTGCCTTAAGCCATGCAGATTTAATATTATCAAGTGATATTGAGATTATTTCAAAATCATACGCCTTGAATTGTGCATATGCTTTAACAAGATCAGGATGCTCCTTTCTGCAAGGCCCACACCAACTTGCCCAAAAGTCAAGCAGCACGTATTTACCTTTAAAATCGGATAGCTTTATTAAATCATTTGTGGAAGAGCGTTGTTCAAAATTCTTTGCCGTCACGCCTGTTTTAGCAGCAATGGCTCCGTTTATCTTTGCACGGACAAGCTTTCCGTCAGGGCTTTCTTTGGCCCATGGCTGCAAAAGCGCATAATCATTTTCAAGGGTAGTGTAATCTCCACTAAAGGAAGCAAAACGACTAAACGCATACAATGAAAGCAGTGAATTGTTATTCTTATCGAAATAGCTTTTAGCTTTCTCAATATCGTTTTGGCGCAGGCTGTCAAAAATCACACTCAATTTCTTTAATCCAACGGAGTCGTTACGCGCATTTAATTCGCCATACAAAGGAAAGTATCCGGCCCTGATTCTGTCATTCTGACTCAGTGACAAAAATTCACGCTCCAGCACATAAGGTGCAAGTACTAATTCTCCTTGATTATTTGATATACTAAGTACATTATTGGCCAGAAAGACCTGTTTAACATCAGCACTACCCAGCAGGCGTATGGATGCGGCCACCGGTTGTGCTAAACTTTTTGTGATGACATTCACCGATTCACCAAATAGCAGACTGTCAGTGTATCTAACACCACCCAGCTCATACTCAACCAACAGCAAACTAGCCTTTGTTACTTTGGGCTGCTTTAACTCTACGGAATAGGTAAAGTTCTGTTGAGCCTGTGCATAAAAACACATAAAACTCACTAGCGATACAATAATCGTTTTAATCATAGATTTAGTTTATGATTAATTACTGGCATTCATGTGAATGGTTACAGGGTATCAAAGCATTAATTATGCAGGTGATTACTTAGCTGTTAATCTTATAAGCTTTATGTTAATACCTGCCCATATCGTAATAGAATGGTTTAGAACAAGCAAAGACGGGTCTAAATCATGTTTTAATTTATTTCTAGCATCAGAAAGCCAAAAATGCATCATGCTTTTTTAGTTCTCATGCAATTAGATTTTTTCTGTAAGGATTACAATTACAGAAAGTTTTCAGCTCTGTTTATTTTTTATCACCCGAAGTAGGTGATGGCTTGCGTATGAATCTTAAAAAATAAACTGTTCCATACTTACAACATCCCAACACCTTGGTGATTGAAATATAATCTGTGGTCAAATCTTCATAAGAAAAAGATCAATACTGCACTTGTTGGAACAAGTATAAATAAATTGTCCTTCATGCTAAGACTATTGAAACATCCGATATTATTGATCTCACTACTTTTAAACTATTCATGTGTGATAAAGGATCAAAAACAAGAGGACGTGTCGTCTATATCTTCAGACACTGACTCGTCATCTGCTTTCAGCTATCCTGCAATAGTTACCGCTGAAGAAGATGATGGAAAAGAAATGGAAGAAAAAAATAGAAATGATGCGGTGATGCTTGATCTCTCAGGAACTGATTCCATTTTCTATTACCTCATAACAGAAAAGACTAAACAAAAGGGGAAATTTGCTCAGGCCATTATTTCTGCAGACAGTGTGATCGATATAACCTCAGGGCAAAACAACTTACTCATTGTTTTGCTCCAAACCGGTACAGGAAAATATTCCGGAAATAGAGAAGATGTCTTTCCCTTTGAAACTATTTATTCTACACTGGCACTTTTAAAATTTGAAGACAATACCTTCACCTTACTAGATCAAGTGACCTTGCCAAAAACGGGAGGTCATGGATTATCTTATACTGAAATTTACTGTGAACCCATAGCACTGACATCCGAAGGGCATGCCGTAATTGTTAATACCACAGATGCTAAAGAGGGTGCAGGAGACTCGGGATATAAATACCATGTAGCTAAAATTTTTGTAAGCCACGATACTAAACTCTGTGAAGTATTATCCTATCCAGTTAGCCACTTTCAATTTTCAAACTCTGAAAGTGAATTGAACGGTGAAATGTCGTATCAACAAATCTATATTGAAACCATGTTGACGCTACAGGAGGCAGAGAATAAACTAATGGACATTTTCCTATCTAGCAATGAAATGTATCCTGCAGATGAGTACTCAAAATATGATTTTAAAGGAGGTGATGAGCTGTATAGCTGGAATGGTAAGAGATATAGTCTTGTCATGGGCTCTGCCGATCAGTGAGTAATCATCCCAAAAGCGGACACCTCACCTCAGCAACGAACAGCTAACATAGCAAAAACCGCATTCCTGCTAGTATTTAAGTTTGGTACAACTTTAGCCTATAAAAAGAAAAAACCAAACCATGTCCGGCAATTTCATTCTTCTTTTTTTTCGCAATCTGAAAAGACAAAAGCTTTTCTCTACCATTAACCTGCTTGGTCTCACAGTAAGTATGGCCAGTACCTTGTTAATTTACCTGTATGTGCAGCATGAGTTCAGCCACGACCGCTTTCACAATCACGTAGAACGTATTTACCGTGTAAACCAGACTTTTATCTGGGGCGAAAACAATAAAGATCAATTTGCATCTACCGGACCAGGGGTGGCCTACGCTATCAAAGAAGAGCTTCCAGAAGTAGAACTTATCAGCAGTATCCATACGCCCGGTAATTTCATCATGTCTTATGCGAAGCCTGGCGGTGAGGTGCTTGCTTTTGAGGAGGACAGGGTTTTAGCAGCTGATTCGAACTTCTTCTCGATGTTTAATTTCCCCTTATTAGCAGGAGATCCTTCTACTGTATTTGATCAGGCTAATACCATGGTAATGACTGCCTCTGCTGCTAAAAAATATTTTGGTGAGGCCGATCCGATAGGAAAACTGATACGGGTGGGTGGTGTAAATGGTGAAGAACAAAAGACTTATGAGATTACTGGTATTGTTGCCGACACACCCGACAACTCTTATATAGAATTTGATGTACTGCTCTCCATGAAGAGCTTCCCTGTAGAGCGTTTTTACTGGAGTTGGGTGTGGACGCAACTCGAGACCTACGTGCGCTTAGATCAGCGAGCTGATATTGAAGGCGTACGAAAAAAAATGAGTGATATTCCCCGCAAACACCTGGGGCAAACCATGAGCAGGGTGTTTAACATGACCTTTGATGAGTATATTAAATCCGGCAAGCAATGGGAGCTGTTTCTTCAACCCATGACAAGCATTCACTTACCGGAACATACGGTGCTTAACAGGTTGAATGATTCAGGAAATCGTACGGTCATTTATTCTTTCATCGGAGCGGCCATATTCATTGTATTATTGTCTTGTGTTAATTTTATGAACCTTTCTACCGCGCAATTTACGCGCAGGGTGAAAGAAGCAAGCGTACGGAAGATACTTGGACTGGGTAAGGGCGCACTCAGTCTTCAATACTTTGCAGAAGCGTTCATCTTTTGTGTAGTTGCACTGTCTATTGCCCTTGCACTTACACAGGTCTTGCTTCCACTTTTCAACCTCATCACCGATAAGCAACTGGAACTAAACCTGCTGAATAATCTGCCCCTGGTAGCTGGCATGGTTAGCCTTGTCTTACTCATGACGCTTATTTCCGGCAGCTACCCTGCCCTCTTCCTGAGTTCTTTTAATCCAGTTGAAGCCATGAAGGGAAAGTTGAAGGTCGGTCGTGAAGGAAAATCGTTCAGAAATGCTTTGGTCATATTTCAATTCAGCGTTTCCATCATCCTCATTATCTGTACGGCCATAGTATTTCAGCAACTCAACTTTGTTGCCGCTAAAGACCTGGGATTCAATAGAGATAATGTGCTGGTGATAGAACATATGGAGGCCTTGCGTGATGGCGAAAGCTTTGCTCAGGCCAGCATGAACGTAACAGGGGTAGCAGATGCTACCTGGTGTAATTCAGTCCCCCCACGCATCTGGGGTGGAGATACCTTTGGTGCGGAGGGGAATAATGAGCTGAGAATTCCAATCAACTTTACAGGCGCTGATGAGCATTATCTTACTACTCTCGATATTAAACTAAAGTATGGAAGGAACTTCTCTAAAGACATTCCTGCCGATGTGAACCGCGTAATCCTGAATGAATCTGCTATCAAAAGAATTGGCTGGCCTTTGAATGAGTCCGTGATTGGCAAGCGCATCTATTACGAAGATACAAGCTTTGAAATTGCTGGTGTCGTTGCAGATTACAATTACTGGTCATTGGCCAACCCCATTGAACCTATGGCCATCTTTCATATCAAGACTGAACAAATTTATCCTGAAAAGCGACAGCAACTGGCGCTTCGCATTCAGGCGCAGGATGCCAAAGACTGGGAACAAACAATTACTGAAATGCAGAACCTTTGGAAATCCCGTGCAGGAGACACTCCGTTCCAGTACTTCTTTATTGATCAGGCATTTGCGGAAACTTTCCGTTCGCAACAACAATTTGGAAAGGTGCTTACTGTCATGGCTTTTCTAGCCATTTTAATTGCCAGTCTTGGTTTATTGGGCATGATCATTTATGCACTAGAACAAAGAACAAAAGAGATTGGCATTCGAAAAGTTTCTGGAGCTTCGGTCTACGACATTCTCAGTTTAATATCCAGATCTTACACAAGTCTGATCAGCATTGCTTTTATCCTGGGTGCACCTGTGGCCTATTGGTTAATGAAGTTATGGTTGGAGAGTTTTGCATATAAAATTCAACCTTCCGCATGGATTTTTGTGGGGGCTGGTCTGAGTACTTTTGCAGTCGCCATACTCATCACTTCGTATCATGCTATGAAAGCCGCGCGACAAAATCCTGTGGAAGTACTGAAGGACGAATAGCTGTATGTAGTATTCACTCTTCTCAACGCAATGAAATTCGTGCAGGCCTGAATAAGCTAAACTTTGTCAGCGCATGACAATTCACTCAGCAGAAAAGTCGAAGTTTTGCTTGATGTACTTGTTCTTTTTTAAGCCTTCAATACTGGCAAAGAGCTGGTTTTTAATACGCCTGTAGGCAATCCGTTGCGGAAAGTCATGGTTGGGATTTGTACTGATAAACTCTGCCCTGCCGATAAATTGTAAAGAAAAACTTACAGGCTGATTGTTGTTTTGCCCTTCCACCGTTGGTGTATAATACCACTGCCCTTTTCGCAAAGCGAGTTGTATCACTTCCTGGGGTATCGTGTCATTATTTGGTTTAACAAAAAAACTCTTCCCTGAAAAAGTGCTGTCATTTAATACACTCCATTGCTCAACAACATAGCCCTGGCCCGTATTAATCTTCCAGGTACCTAACATCCATTTTAATGATTCAGTTGCTTGTGCATTTGCACGTGTGCTTAGCACAATCAGTATCAGGCAAGTAAATAGTCTTTTCATAGCAAGCCGCTTCAGATTTAAATTGATGAGTGATTTGATCAGGTCAAAATTATAACACAGATCAGCTATAAAATTGTAAAAAGACGACAACTAATCGCCATGGATAAACAAGGCTGACATCTTCAGACTATCTGCATAAAACTGTTTGGGCGTCATGCCTGTAAACTCTTTAAAATCCTTAATAAAATGAGCCTGATCAAAATAGCCATGCTCAACAGCCAATGAAGCTAAGTTCGCGAACTGCTTTTGCTCCAGGTTTTTTAAGGTATGTTGCAGGCGAATGATTTTGGCTAATTGCTTGGGACTAAGGCCAACGGTAGCAGCAAACCTTCTTTCTAATTGCCTTCTGGAGGTGCTCTGTTGTGTTGCCAGCTGATCCACACTCAACTGACCTTTCAGGGATAACAAGACATCAACACTCGATGCAGTAAGCGCGTCAATGGTATTTTTATCCTTCAGTCTTTTCAATAAAAAAGTTTCAAGGATCGCAATCCTTTCTATATGATGGGTTGTGCGAATTACCTCTGTCTCCAATTGGGTACCCTCCTGTCCATACAATTCAGTCAAGGCCACTGCACGGTTCTCCATAGCCGATACTGGCATGGTAGTGAAAGGAATAAAACCATCAGGATGAAACCTTACGGCAATAATGCCTGTAACTCCGGTAGGTGCTATTTCCAATGGCTTGGTGAGTTGCCCGAAAACAAAACTGCGGGGTTGAATAAAATTACTTTCATCATCGCGGAATTGTTTGTACTGATCGCCATAGTGTATAATCATTTCCATACAACCATCAGGAACTATCTTTTGCCGTTCCGGATGCGCTTCAGCAGGTGCCATTAAAGTCCAGTAGCATTTAACAAAATCAGCTAATAACTCAGATGGAAGATAAGTCTGATAATCCATAATTTGTTTTACCGAAACTACTATTTCGGATTGGGATAATCAATATTGCTCGAGGTTAGAGGCTCGAAGTTAGAGGATAAATGGTTACTTAATTTATTCTTTAAGGGAAGGTTCCTGCCGAACAACAAACAACCATCAACGAACAATGAACAACGAACAACGAAAAAAGCCCCCAGACACATTGTTAAGCCCGCAGCCCAATTCTAATCTCATTTTAATCCCTTTATAGCCTCCTCATACAAACTAATGTTTCTTTGGCTCGTTCTTTGTAATAATCTGTTTACATTAAACAACCATGTTATGAAAACGCTTAGGTTAAAAATGCTGTCGCTGTTTTTCCTGCTGAGTGGAGGAATAGCACTCATTGCGCAGGACTTTCAGGCTGAAGTTCCTGGGGATGATTTCAGCCTTGAGGGTGCACTCGAACTCTTTAAGAAATCAAGCTCGCCTGAAGAATTTGAACGATTGCTTAATTCCGCTGACGCCAGGGTAAACAACCTGGATTTGAACGGGGACGGCCAAATTGATTATATACGGGTAATTGATAAAAATCGTGGCAATGTTCATGCATTCATTCTGCAGGCTGTCATATCCGACAATGAAAGTCAGGATATAGCGGTGATTGAGCTGGAGAAACTGGCAAACGGAAAAGCAGTGCTTCAAATTACTGGTGACGAGGATATTTATGGCATTGAAACCATTATAGAACCCACCGATGAGGTACGCATTAACGCAGGAACCATGACTACACGAACTGTGGTGAATGTATGGGCCTGGCCATCGGTTCAGTATATTTATAGCCCCTACTATACCGTGTGGGTTTCTCCATGGCACTGGCACTTACGGCCAGTTTGGTGGAGCAGCTGGAGACCTATAGGCTACTATGACTATTACAGCTACTGGAATCCTTACAGACCTTATTATTCGCATTGCCATACCCACAGAGTAGCATATGCCCGTGACTTGTATCGCCCACACAGAACATCTTCGGTAGTGGTACACAACAGGCATCACGATAGGGTTGTTCAATACAGAAGCTCGAGGCAGGCTAATGAAAGAAACTATAGCAATAACAATAGCAGTCGCGCTGAGAAAGGTGGTTATGCGAATGGAGGAACACGCACTTTACAGACCAACGAAAAGCAAAGGACTGAGAGGAGTTTTGACAGCACGCCTGACAAACAGTACAGCAGTCGTGAAGAAAAACAACAATACAAACCTGTTGAGCGAAGTAGCAACTCCGATAAGCAAACTTTTGAAAAAAGTGAGCGTGTTAAACAAAGTTCTTCTTTCAACAGAAGTGGTGGTGACAAAAATAAACAGGAATATTCTCAACGTAGTTATACACCCCAGCAGAAAAGCAGTAATACTTTTCAGCGGTCGAGTTCAAGTAATGGAGGCAAGAGCTCAGCGTCACGCGAAATTAAATCGAATAACGGTGGCTCGTCAAACCCCACCTTTAAGCGAGCCGACAATTCTAGTAGCAGAAAGAAAAATTAGTAGTAAAAAAGAGGAAGGTAAAATCTTCCTCTTTTTTTTATTAACAATTTCAAAATTAAGTTATCAGGTACAATGCTGTAATTTGCAGGCTGAATTAACTTAACATATATGCTCAGTCCCGAATTTCATGTAGACCATGCATCCGATGAATTCTCAAAAAAGCTATTCACAACCATTCAGCAGATAGGTAGTACGCGAATTATCAAAGCAGGTGAAGCCATTGTTAATACTGAAATACCAGCTCCCTTCTTCTTTTATATAAAAAATGGCATTTTTAAAACCACCAAAATGCTGGGGCAAGAAACTCACATCCTAGGTTTTACATTTAAAGGAGATTTGGATGGCGACCCTGCTACCCTGTTGCAACCTCCTATTCAAGCCTTTAAAATTATTGCATTAATTGACAGCGAGATAATATGTTGTACCTGGAAAAATCTTGAAAAAAGCCTGGGTGCAGAAAAGTATCATTTGGTACTTAACCACTTCCTGATACGCTATGTTCACACTTTGCAAAATCGCCTCATTGAAGCAATAGCGCTAACTGCAGAACAGCGTTATAAGAATTTAATCATGTTACACCCCAAACAAATTGCAGCCATACCGTTGGCTGATCTTTCAGCTTATCTGGGTATAACACCGCAAAGTCTCAGCAGGATAAGAAGTTCAAAATTTTAAGCTTGCCTATGCAGCTGTTGGAAATCATGATAAGCTTCTAAAAATGACACGCTATCCTCCAAATGCGGCCAATGACCGACATGCTGATTCAATCTGAAAACTTTTGGATTTGGAATAAGCTGTTCGTAGCGCCTGGCCATATGTTCACCTGAATTTGGATCTGCAGGTCCGTTGATGTAGCAAATACGAATCATCGTTTCCTGCATAGCTGAAATCCATCGAAGCTGATACCGATATTTTTCAAAAACAAGCCGTCCTAAGCGATAGGAGATGTTCTTTCCCTCATTATAGATTAATACATCCCAGAGTTGGTTGAGTAATTCCTGTGAGGGGCGACTTTGTTTACCAAAAAGCTGGCAAATAGATTTTTCAATCAACGATCTGCTCAGTAATTGATTAATAAGTCTGCCGCACCAATCGGGCGACTGTGACAGTAATCGTTGTATCAAACGCGGTTTATAGACATCCATAAACAAGCCACCATTTACAAAGGCTATCGAACTGATTTCAATATCTAAACGCTTATCCTTTTGCTGGGCGATGAGTTCTTGTGCTACACTGGCCCCCAGATCGTGCGCTACTACGTGTACTCGTCTCACGCCTAGATGTTGCATCAGCAATGTTATGTGAAGAACATAGTCTTCATAAGTATAGTTGTGGTATTGTGGCTTATCAGAAAAACCAAATCCCAATAAATCAATAAGTATCACGCGGTTAGACTTGCTCCAGACCTTTACAACATCCCTCCATTCAAAGCTGCTATAAGGATAACCATGAATCACCAAGATAACCTCACCATCGCCCTGCGCTATGTAGAATATTTTGTTTTCCTGAATTTGAAAAAAATGCCCTTTAGATAATCATTCCTTTACATCACTGTGCATATTTTATGAATTACTGATTGTTGAACAAGTTTAAGCAATCAGGGCATGTGAAAACAGTATCCAAGTGGGCAATTGTCTTCAAATTAACATATGGTAAGTATTGGCAGGCACAATATTTATCACCTTTAAAATTATTGGATTGTACCCGCCAACGTATTTCTATTAGTAAATTATAGATTCACCTTACTTACAGAGTTATTATTTCTTTTCATTTAATGATTTCATTGCATAGTCCAGTATATAATCTGTACCCTTGTATAAACTATCAGGTTGCATGAGTAATATATCCGGTTTGACAGAATGTATCGTACTGTCTCCATTCACACGCACAAACGTTCTGGCAGGCGCATAAACTAATAATTTAGTATTAGGCAAACGGAAAGCTTCAATGTTACCCGTCTGATTCGCATAGCCACCTGTTGGTCTGCCGATCAGTGTGGCAATCTTATGATCCTGCACATTAGTAATAAAGATGATGCCTGCTGAATAGGTCATCTCGTCCGATAACACAAGCACCTCACCATTAAATCGCTTATCATGGGCTATAGGTTGTATAATATCTTCATCGTCCATGTTCATCGTAATTAATGATCCTGGTTTCCCTTTGTAATTAAACCATCCGGCATTTCCTTCATGGATACGTTCGTAGGCATTTGAAACCTGGTTGATCGGTTTACTTGTTAAATATTGAAGTACATAAGCGCCTGCATCTGATTGACCGCCTGTATTACCCCTAACATCTATAATGAGTTTCTTTATTTCATCTTTCTTGATAGTTGCAAAAGCATCATCAATAAAATGCTTATAGGCCTCCAGATGTTCGTCTACATCAAAACTGTTTAAGCGCAGGTAAGCCACATCTGCTATCATTTCAAGTCTGTTGTACTGAACCGTATTTATCTCCAGGCTTTTCCATTCATCAGCAGCCTTAAGTGCAATGTTTACTTTACCTTCATTGAGTGTAAGTTCAAAATCATCTTTCCAACCGTATAAGGTATAGAGCCAATGATGAAAAAGTAAGGTTGTCATGTGCTTCCTTAACCGGCTTGTTTCTCCATGACTATATTGTTCAATGGTTCGAATCACTTCACCGGCAGGTACACCATTAATAGATTCAATGCGCATAGTCTTGTCGAGTAAAACCTTGTCAGCCAGGCGCTGATAGCTGCGTTCAGGATATAGGTACCCTTGCTCATTGAGCACAACATGAAAAGGAAACAGTTTTGCTCCACGACTTATATCCCGATTGGCTTCATCCGTTAAGGGGAAAACAAGGCAATGTGCATCGTTAAAATAAGGATTCAGCAGCGCAATCTTTTTAAAGAAGGACTTTCTGTCCATCGCACTCGTTAAATCTGCTTTGATCTTATTTTTAATGAATTCAATTGAATCCTGTTGGGCGCGCTGATAAAAATTGACGTGTCGTTTTTCCAGTGTCTCAATAAGGTAATCTACATCGGCTCGTAATGCGGAAGGTGGGTATAGTTTATCCATCTCATCATCCGTTAAATTTTCTGATGAGCACCTAAAAAGGGTGAGAACAATTATCAATAATGAGGTGATTCCCATTCTGTTGTTGCATTTCATGGTCAAGGTGTTTCGTATAGTTTTTAAGGCTGCTTAAACAGCTTTTACGACAACGAGACGCCTCATAGCATCGAAATGTTACTTGGGGGTTTACATCTTAACTTAGGGTAATAAAATTTTTAAGAATAGGAAATATGAAAACTAAAGCTATGATGAATTGATTTTACAAATGATCCATTCAGTTCATACTTTATTGTTTAGTTTTTTAAATCAGCCAAAGCGTCTTTCATTACAGGAAATTCAAATACAAAGCCTTCCTTAAGCAGGCGCTTTGGTACCACTCTCCTGCTTTTCATAACTAACTCTGTTTCTGTTTTGATAAGCATTGCGCCAAGCTTCAGTAAATAAGAAGGTAGCGGTATACCAAAATGCATGGCGAGTGATCTTCTCAAGTCTCGCATAAAGTCGGTGTTAGTAATCGGGTTTGGAGATACTACATTGTATACTCCTCTAGCTGTAGAATTTTTAAATAAGAAATCAACTGCGTTAACAAAATCTTTTTCATGAATCAAACTCATGTATTGTTTACCTGATCCTTGTTTTCCGCCCAAACCTAACCTAGCCAACATTTTTAATGGCTTGATGGCACCATCGTCTTTACCCAACACAATACCGATGCGCATGATCACTTTTCGAGTATCCGCTAATTCAAACTTGGTAAACGATTGTTCCCATTGTCTGCACACATCCACTGAAAACCCTTCACCTATCTCGCCAGTGTATTCATCCATGGCTTGATCAATGGAGTAGCGATAAATGGTGGCTGAGGAAGCGTTAATCCAACAAGCAGGCGGCTGTTTACAATTGAGAATGGCTTTGCCTAAGGCCTCAGTTGCTTCAAGTCTTGTCGCATAAATCAATTGTCTATTTTTTGTTGTATAGCGGCAGTCAACTGACTTGCCATTAAGATTAACCACAAGATCAGCACCCTCCAGGTGTTTGGTCCAATCACCATGATGCTTTCCATCCCAGTGCACATATTGAACACCATCGACTCGTTGCGATGTCCTTCTGGTTAGGATAATTACTTCATGTCCTTGTTTCAAGAAGTGATTGGTGAGTAACGTACCGAGAAAACCACTACCACCTGCCAGGATAATTTTTGTCTTATTCATATTTATAAACGTGAACCTGTTAAATAAAAAGGGCATTGCTTGTGCAACGCCCTTATCAACCTTAAGCTATATTCTCGCTGGCTCTTTTACGGAGTTTGAAGAAAACAAAGAGATTGAAGAAATGCATACCCCCCAGAATCAGAATGATGGCACCGAGTTTAAGGCTAAGCGCCTCAACAACAACTTGTACACTGCTTATTTCAGTAAATATTTTGAGTGTATATACAGCATAACCAATGTTAATCAGGTAGAAGCCGACCAGCAGAAGTCTGTTTACACTATCAGCCAGCAGCTCATTTTGGTGAAAAATGTCAACTAAAAATACTCTGCCATTCTGAAACAAGGTTCGTGCTACGTAGATAGTCAAGGCAATTGTGATTGGCAAGTACAAAGCGTAGGTGAGCAAGATGTAGTTCATTACTGTATTATTTAAGGTTAAACAAATATTTAAGTGATTTCATTATTTTCAATAAGTTTTGAAACTTTAGGTTATAAAAAAAATTAAAGCTTCAGTAATAATTTATAAAACCAGTTTTGATCGGATTTTGTAAACTTCTCTATCATACCATCCACTTTACTTGAAAAATCATACAAGTCTTTGGTCACTTTCTTAAATTCTGCAATCTGTTTCTTGTCATCACCTTTGACCTGTTGTACTTCACCAAGTACTTGTAACACCGGCTCTATCTCGCGCCTTCTTCTCTCTCTGGAAACCTGCTTTGCCAATTCCCACACATCTTTGCCGGTGCTAAAAAACTCTCTTCTCTCCCCTACTTTGTATTCCTTTTTTACAATTCCCCAATCCATCAGCGCTCGTACGTTCATATTCACATTCCCCCTCGACATCTGCAACTCATCCATAATATCTTCAGCGGAAAGAGGCTCTGTTGACAGTAATAGCAAAGCATGGATTTGTGCCATTGCTTTGTTAATACCCCAACTGGATCCTAGTGTACCCCAGGCCTGAATAAACTTATGTTTTGCTTCGCTGTATTCCACGGATCAAAGGTACATTTTGTTTTCTAATTTTCAAATATTTTTGAAAGTTTAATAAAATAAAGTGGGGGAAGGAGGAATTTAATGTCTAATTAGCTCATTTATAGAATCTGATGATCGCTGGCTATTACTTAACCAAAGTCAATGCGTGTCATTCTTTGGCTGTATAACTATGCAGCTGATAAAAATTAATAACCACATGACACAAACACGCAGCGCTATTTCTGAAAGAAAAGCCGCCCTGATAGCTGGTTATGCTTTGCTGCTCCTGGCTGCTCTTGCAGGCTATGCCTATGGTTATGCTTTTCAGTATATGTATATACCCTCGGATGCCGATGCCACGTTTTTGAATCTGCGTGCCTCTCCTCTACTATTCAGGAGCGTCATCCTGTGCTTTGTCGTCATACTACTACTCGACATTGTTGTGGCCTGGGCGCTCTACCTCTACTTCAGAAATATTAATGAAAGACTTTCACTATTGACTGCCTGGATAAGATTAATATATGCACCCATGCTGGGTGCTTCCCTGCTTAGCTTACTGGCAATCATGCCTGATGGTGCTTATCCTGTACAGGACGCTACTGTAGTCATGCGCAACCTTCAGCACTTTTTAAATACCTGGTCTTTTGGCTTGATCATCTTTGCTTTTCATTTATTAATACTTGGCTATATCATGATGAAGTCAGCACAGCTGCCAAAGGGGGTGGGTTTATTAACACTTTTTGCCGGACTGTGTTACCTGGGAACCAATACAGCCAATCTGCTTTTCAGTGATTATAAACAATATCAATCGTTGGTAGAAAGTATGTTGGCTATACCCATGACTTTAGGTGAGTTGGTACTTGCCTTTTGGCTGATCGTAAAAGGCGGTAAGTAAACTTAGTTATTGAGCCTTTACTATTCTTTTACGGATGCGGCTTAACGATTCAGGTGTAACACCAATATAACTCGCTAACTGATGCTGTGCTACCCTTTGTATTAAATCAGGTCTGTTCGTTTGCAGGGATGTATAGCGTTGCTCTGGTGTAGATGACATGAAGTTTGCAAAGGCCGTCTGTGTTTTTCCAAAGTCCTGCTCCATCATCATTCTGGTAACTTTTTGTAATGCCGGAACTTTCTCGTATAAAGTATTTTCACTGTTTATGTCACCTACCAGTAAAATACTGTCTTCCAGGCAGACTAAATAGCTATCGGATTTTGTTTGATTTGTATAGCTCGTAAACAAGACTACAGCTTGTTCTTCCGTGTAAAATTCAATTGTCTGTTCCGTACCATCACTCAGTTTATATTGCCTTAAGCACCCCTCCAATACGAAGTAACATTCGGTAGAAATTTCACCAGCTTTTACAAGTTCGGTATCCTTCTTAAAGGCTTTAACGATGAGATGCTTCATTAGAATGTCAATCTCATCCTCAGTAAAAGTGTTGAACCGATTAATAAAAGCAAATAGCAATTGCTGTGGCCTGGTGTCTGGGTATGCCTCCGTTGTTTTTATCATGATCATTAAAGAATGCCTTAGAATTTTATGCGAAGATTGATTAGGTCTTATTAATCCCAATCCCAATCATGGTCATCTGAATCCCCATCAGTATCTCCATAAATTCCAAGTGGCATTTTAAAATAGGTACCAGGACAAAAATAGGTATCACCACCTACACTTCGTACTCTCAAATCAAATCCTAAAAAATAGTTTGCCCAGAGGGATCCTTGAAAGCCGGCTTTAATTGCTCTTTCTTTGGTTCTGAATTCAATTAATGGACCTACAGCCAAACCAGCCAAGCCAATACCAGTTTGCACTTCGCTATAAATTCTAAACTTTTGTTTTTCAAACTCAATGGCTGCATCAAAACTATAAGGAAATTTTTCGTAGTTCCAATAAGCCAGTTCGAGTGAAAATGACCAACGGTTTTTCTCCCCCCCTATATTGTAATGCAACATAGGTCCGAGCATCCATACTTCTTTAGTCTGTGCTGCTACTTTTCCTCCAGCCATTACAGCTATTATGAGACAGAATAATGTTGTTTTCATCTTAACCTAAATATCCGAATTAATTTCAAAATTTAATAGAATAAAAAAGCCATCCCTATCTGCGGGATGGCCTAAGGTATCTCACTTATGGCTGTTTAATTAACCTAAACCAAACCTATGCCGTGTGCGTCAACCTTATTTAGTTAGATTATTTACTAAATGGTGAAAGTTAATCCAAAATATATTACCTGTGCTGTTTTGTATTTGAGTGGAGGTACTCATAATATCCTGATAAGTAGCTGTATTTTGACTAAAAGTATGTTGAAGATTATGACGGTCACTGGTTATAAATAATGCCTTACCGTCTGGTGAAACGTACGGACAATAGTCTAATTGTTTAGAGTTAATGCTCTTTAGATTAACCGCTGACATCCAGTGACCTTTTTCATCTTTTTTGCTCATGTACAAGTCCCCGCCTCCGGTATCATCTTTTCTACCGTAAGATGTAAAAATGATGTATTGTTCATCTGGATCAACGAAGGCATTGAATTCGTAGAATTTGGTGTTTACTGCGGTATCCAGGGGCACTGGCTTTTGATAGGCATTGTCTTTAAAAACTGACTGATAAATATCTTCCCTTCCAGGTCCCTCTTTATAGGAAGCAGTGAAGTATAAATTTCCGTTTTTTGCAACAGAAGGATAGAACTCATCACTTTTTGTATTAATTACTTCGCCCAGGTTTACAGGCTCTGACCAGGTGTCACCTTGTCTTGTTACCTTCCAGATATCAAAATCTTTTATCTGGTTGCCGCTTAACGGACGATTGGAAGCAAAGTAAAGTGTTTTACCATCTGCACTAAAGGCTGGTTCAAGATCGCTATACCTGCCTGCAAAAGGAGCAATACTTGGTTTTGTCCACTCTCCTTTAATTCTTTTACAAAACACAATAGTTTGAAAAGTAGATTTAGGGGTGGAAACAGTAAAGTAAATTTCCATGCCATTTGGAGATATTGCAAAATCGCGTTCGTTAATAGGTGTTGAGATAAATCCAGCGCCCAATAGTGTTAAATCAATGGGTGGAGAGGATAGATCCAATTGCTGCGCCTGTAATGAGCAGGTGCAGAGGAACAGTAGGAAAATGGCTTGTTTCATTTGTATTGGCTTCATGATTACATGTTCAATTGGAAAACAATGATTGGTAAATAATATGGGCTGCCTTAGTGCTACCTTCCACTGAAGGGTGAAAACCATCAGCTCCGTAATAGGTGAAATCATTCGTTGCATCCATATAAGTCTTCCAGACCTCACCTACAGGGCATAACATGGACTCGGTTTGCAGTGCCGCATCGCGGTAATTATTAATTACACCCGGAAAGGTCTGATAGTTGGCGCGTGAAGGCCACACCATGAAGAAAACAAGCCTTGCTCCTTTTTCCTCGCATACTTTTTTAAAGCGTGCTCCATAGTCCAGTAACATGGCTCTTCCATCCTGCTGCGATGACGGACCCTGCTGTACAATTACATAATTAAAGTTCTTTTCATTCATTAACTTTTGAAAGTTTCCATCCTGCCAATGGTCTTCCAGTGCGTAGTTGGGATATGCCAGCATCTCTGTTTCAATCTGAATATCGTTAGCAGCTGCAATATCTCGCACCATCGCAGGGAGGTCATTGGTGTATGTAAGACTATTGCCTACAAAAAGTATCCTGAAAGTTGGTTCAACATAGCTACTATCATTTCCATGTTTATTCGGCTGAGTAACCTTATGCGCATCCTCCTTTTCCTGAATTACTGCTGTCTCTTTAGCACAGGCTACCTGCATCAATATAATGATCAGTAACAGGCATAAATTATTACGGTGTAACATAGGGTATTATTTTAATTTGATCATCTGTTGTGTTTCAGCTGCTATATCATTTATGTTCTTCATGATGCTGGCCCGATTCTTCGAAAAGCCAATAAAACGATGGAACAAGAATAAATTTTGCTTTGATTGAACTTCTTTAACATCGCTTGCCTGGTATTGTAATGCAATATTCGTCATGTATACTTCAGCTTGTTCCAGCATCTTGATTCGTTTATAAAGTTTTAACAATTGTTCATGTAAACGGAAATCCACGATATCGCTGTTGCGGGTGTCAATGGCATATTCTATTACAGAATAATTATACTGTGGCTGCAGGTAATAATATTGATTAAAATCTCCGACAATATTCAAATTCAACAGGCTATCCCATTTTTTGCTATTATCTTCCTGATACTTTGCCATGGAAGGAAAGTAAAACAAGATTTCATTAATTTCTTGCTGCAGACTTCGCATCACTTTCTCACGCTCAGCGGCCTCCTTATTGTTCTCACTCCATCCATTTAAAAGAAAAGCAACCGAAACACCTGTAATCACAATAATCAAATCCAACAAGGGTTTTAATGTTATGAAAAGGTTTGGCATATTTTCAAATTTACTGATCTGCCTTTAAAACTATTGTTTTGAAAGCATTCAGGCCAATCCCTTAAACCGAATTACGTTCTTTGTCAACAGAAAGCATTTTTCTGTCAACTAAAACATCCTGCGGTACTGTTAAAACTCTGTGTGATTGCTTTACTTTGAACTTGTGTATATAATGAAAAGGATAAGGAATCACATACTCTTCTGGCTGGCTTATATTCTTTTTAAGGCCTACTTGAATATTTCTTCTGACGCCCTTGATTTCGTTTTCGATACAAAAGAGGTTTGGATGCGTTTCGGACAGTTGCTTCTGGTTCAATTGACTTTTCTCACCATCAAAATACCCTTAATCTATTTAAGTTTTTACTGGCTTAATCAATACCTTAACAATAATGAATGGTTTACGAAAGCCTCCATTGCATTTACCGCCAGCTTTTGTTTGGCTGTTGTATTGATGTCAGTTCTTAATCATTACCTTATTCTACCTTTTATTCTTCAATATGAGGGTGAGCACAGTGCAATATTGAATCCGGGCAGCTTATTGTATCACGCTTTTAGTCTTGCTTTTATTACCGGCATCGCGCTGGCTATTAAATTAATACGCATTCAGGCACGCATTCGGCTACGTGAATTGTCACTTGAGAAAGAACGGGCCAACACTGAACTGAAATACCTGAAGGCACAACTCAATCCTCATTTCCTATTTAACACCTTAAACAATATCTACTCCCTTGCCCGAAAGGAATCTTCTCATACGCCAGAAGCCATACTTAAGCTATCGAAGCTGATGCGTTTTATGCTTTATGAGGCTAGTAAAAGCGACATCTTATTAACAGAAGAAATCAGGATGATAGAAGATTACATTAGTCTTGAACGGCTTCGCTATACAGATCGGCTAACAATTACATTTAATAACAGTGTCGACAATCCTAACCAACGTATCGCGCCACTACTGTTAATACACTTTGTTGAAAATGCCTTTAAGCACGGACTCAGTGAATCGCGCAGCGATGCCTTTATTAAAATCGATATAACACTTACAAAGGGGCTGCTGCAAGCAAGTATCATGAATAGCAAAGCTGAGAAAAATACAAACAATGAAAGCACAAGTTCCATTGGACTCGAAAATATAAAGCGCCAATTGGAATTAATCTACCCAGCGCATAGATTGGTCATTCAGGATGAAGCCACTATCTTTACCGTAGCACTTAGTTTGACACTGAGCAAATGACCATACAATGCCTTATAGTTGAAGATGAACCCCTGGCGGCAGATATCCTGAAAGATTACATTGCGAAAATTGCTCACTTAAAATTAGTAGCCGTCTGTTCAGATGCCTTTCAGGCAATGGAATACCTGAGCAGTCAGCACATTGATCTTCTATTACTGGATATTCACCTGCCTGGATTAAAGGGACTGGATTTTCTTAAAACATTGAAAAATCCGCCAGCTGTCATCCTTACCACAGCTTACCATGAATATGCCTTGCAAGGATATGAATTCAGCGTAAAGGATTATTTGCTTAAGCCCATTGAATTCACCCGTTTTGTTGAAGCCATTAATAAGGTAAACATTCCCACTACCGATAGTACAACGAAAAGTGTTATCACAATTTATGCCGATAAAAAAAATTGCGTCGTTGCGATTGACGAGATCACTTACATAGAAAGCCAGAAAGAATATATTAATGTAAACACCATATCTGGTACCTATACGTCAAAATACGCCTTAAGCAAAATAGAAGAAGAATTGGATCCCCATAAGTTCTGGCGTATACACCGCTCGTTCATAATTGCAGTCGATAAAATTCAATCCTATAACACACAAGAAATTTCCATTCAGGGTAAGCAAATTCCCATCGGGGGCAACTACAGAGAAGAAGTACTCGAAAAGTTAAAGCTACGCTTCGGTACAACAAAACACACGTAGATGCTAAGCTTTCAAAAAGTTTGACGAGGCTTCGCTATACGTTAGCATCAGTTTATGCATAGCCCTGGTGCAGGCAATATAAAGCATACTCCTGTCCACCATCGTCTGGTAATTGCGTTCCGAAACAAATGGAACGATCACCTGATCAAACTCAAGGCCCTTGGCTAAATGAACAGTGGTGACAACAACACCTTCTTTAAATGAGGTACTCTCGGGTGTGAGCAAATGAAAGCTGCCTTGTGTTAATTGCTTAGCTACAAATTTAGCTTGCGATAATGTCTTACAAATAATACCCAAGGAACGATGTCCTGTATTTTTAAATGAACCAATATATTCTTTAATAAAATCAGCTTCTTCGGTATTGGTATTAAAACCTTTTATCTGTGGCGCTTCACCATGTCGCTCCATGGCTATTAGATCAGCGTTAGGTAAAATGCTTAGCGCAAAATGGGTGATCTCATAGGTAGAACGATAACTTCGTAACAGTTTTACAATATCTGCCTGTGGAAATACCTGCTCAATCGTTTCCATGGTAGAAGCACTGTAAGGATTAACCGCCTGCTTTACATCGCCCAGAATTGTTTTTTTACATTTAAATAAGCGAGACAGTACTGAATACTGAACAGGTGTATAATCCTGCATTTCATCTACAAGCAAATGTTTAACGTGGTCGTAGGTTTGCGCACCTTCCAGCCTGATCTTGCAATAGATCAATGGAAATACATCGGCATATTCCAGCTGACCATTGGCAGACATTTTAAACATGTCAGGTTTGCCTGCCCAGGTGTAAAAGTTTTTATACAGGTCGATGACACTACTCATGGTGAACATGCGCGGAATGGCTTCCCAGATTTTAGTCTTGTCGTTACCATTAAGCTTGCGCTGTGTTTCATTACGCACATATTGCTGCACTTCCTTTACCACTTCATGAAAGCGTTTGAGCATAGGCATACGTTGCCAGGCCCTGAAACGTTCCTGAATATAAGGTCCGGGCACCACCATGCCAGACACCCTGATTTCTGTGGCTTTAAAATAATTATTCTCTACGTGAATCAAGTAGCGGTTTAACTGACTCAAAAATTCAAATGAAGATTTGAATTTGATTCTTTCAATAAAAGACTCATCTGGCTTTTCCAGTATTTGTGCTACCTGCTGGTGAAAGGATTGAAAGGGAAATTTATTCTCCAATACTTCAGTGGCTAATTCTTCCATGCCCATCTCCGGTATATGCTCCTCACCCAACTCAGGTAATACATTAGAGATATAATCAGAAAAAACCTTGTTAGGTGAAACAATCAGAATGTCCTTGGCAGAGATGCTATCGCGATAACGGTATAATAAAAAAGCGATTCGGTGCAAGGCGATAGATGTTTTGCCCGAACCTGCCACCCCCTGAATTACCATTACACTGGCTGTCTCATTTCGGATTACAGCATTCTGATCGCGTTGAATGGTGGCTACGATATTTTTCATCTTATCGTCAGCCGACTTGCTGAGTTCTTTTTGCAATACATCATCATGAATGTTCACCGCATTCTCGATGGTAAACTCCATGATGCCTTCACGAATTTTATACTGACGTTTAAGAGCTATGTTGCCCTTCACCTGACCAGAAGGTGTTGCATAGGAGGCATCTCCTAACTCAAAATCATAAAACATAGACGATACGGGTGCGCGCCAATCGTAAATGAGGTTTACTCCCTGCGATTCATCGGTAAAGGTGTAAATACCAATATAGATAGAGTTGCGTTCTCCCTTCAGGTTGATAAAATCAATGCGGCCAAAATATGGAGAAGAACCAAGCTTCATCAGCTTACGCTTTTTCGAAACAGCCGACTCTCCTGTAAAAGCCATCCGGTTAATAGACTGATCAGCGGCTACCATGTCCGCTTCATCCATGCCCGATTGATTTTCGTAGATGTATTCCTTGTTAAGACGCAGTTCGTTAGAAAACTGTTTTACACTTTGATCCACACTGCGAATGGCCAGCAGTAATTTTTCTTTGATGATTTCGAGGTATTCCCGCTCTTCTTGCTCCGTTTGGTTGATCATGCCTGCTTAAAACAGCAAAGATCGTGAAATTATCAAAAGAGAGAAAATATGAATTTAAAAAGCTGAGGATGCCAGCCACACCAGACCAACAAAACCCAGACTGATGGAAACACCTTTAACAAGGCCAATACGCTGTGAGCGTTTTAACTTAGTATTCATTTTTTCCAAATCATTCGCACAAAGCCGCAGCTGCTCATCGTAGGTGGCAGAAATGGTTTTGAGTTCTTCGTAGGACTTTTGAAAAAGCTTACTTCTCTCCTGCTCCGTTTCAAATTTCCGTTGAAGTAGTGCATGGCTTGAATCCGCTACCTGCTGATTTTTCAAAAACGCTGTCTGATTGGCGCTTAGTAATGCTTCTCTTTGCAGATAATAATTGGTGGTTAATGTCAATGTCTTCAATGCATCCTGACTCAAGTGATAATAGGTCTTATTGTTTCTGTTTTGTTTATTGAAACTAATCTGAACCTTGTTTGGAAAGGTAAGTGTCGTTGTATCCTTCGCCACAATTAAACCTTGCGCGCTTCCGAGAACAGGAGAAAGCGCAAGTAGCACTATAAATTCTTTATACTTCATGATTATTGGCAATCTAAGGTCGTAACACCTATTTTATGCATTTCATTACAATAAGCGAGCTGGATAGAATCTAGTTTGGATAAATTACTGGCTATGCTCACACGGTTTCTTACAGACTTTTCGCTTAAAGTCAATAATGCCTGATCGAGTGACTTCATATATTGCCTGAGCACACTATCGCGTTGATATACTTGTTTGTCAAGCCGTAAAGTCTGTTGTTTGAGAGAATCAGCAACCTGAATATGTCTGGCAATTTTACTTTCGTAATCATTTTTAACATCTACAAAACAGTAGATTACTGCCACAAGTAAAAGTGCTGCTGCAACCCATATCAGGTACTTTCTTTTTTGCATATGCCAAATTAAACAATGTCCGATGCTTTTCTAACGGGCTGAATAAAAGTATTAGGTTTAGAACCGGAGGTGATAACAATTGAGTGAATTTTGATTTTGCAGTGGCCGAAAGACCATCTCCTCCTTCGCTTAAACCAGATGGTGATTTAGCAGGGATAAAGGGCAATTTCGACCGCTCATACTTCTTTTTATACTTCAACAGCTTAGTTTGCATTACTTCGCGCCAACTCAAACCTACGGATATGAAAAGGCTTTTCACGTGCTTTATCGCGACATTATTAACTGCAGTTAATGTTTTATTTGGGCAAACAGTACCCCCACAAGTTGATGTACGGATGTATGATATTGTTTCAGCCGTATCGGCAGAACGGCTTGAAAAAGACATTCGTATACTGGCAGATTTTGGGACGCGCAACACTTTTTCTGATACCGTTTCGACCACCCGAGGGATTGGGGCAGCACGCAGATGGATAAAAAGCGAATTCGACAAAATTTCAAAAGACTGCAATAAGTGTCTGGAAGTATTTTACCAGAAAGACCTTGTAACGAAAGAAGGCAATCCACGGGTGCCCAAAGATGCCTGGGTAGTCAATGTGGTGGCTATTCAACGTGGTACTGAGTTCCCGAATAACTTCATTATCATGTCAGGAGACATCGACTCCAGGGCCAGTAATACCATGGACTTTGAAATTGATGCCCCTGGTGCCAACGATAACGCTACAGGTATGGCGGGTGCCATCGAAGCAGCAAGGGTGCTATCCAAATATAAATTCAGACACAGCATTATTTATGTTGGTTTGTCTGGTGAAGAACAAGGTTTGTTTGGCGGTGCTGGTTTAGCACGCTATGCCAAAGAAAAAGGCTGGAATATTTTAGGTGTACTGAACAATGACATGATCGGAAACATTGAGGGCGTAAATGGTGTAATCGACAATCGTTCCTTCCGTATCTTCTCAGAACCAGTACCACCCACTGAAACAGAGCAACGCAGAAACCAACGGAGGTTCTACGGGGGTGAAGTAGATGGCATTTCCAGACAACTGGCCCGCTATGTGCATAAACAAACAAAAACTTATATGCCTGAAATGAATCCGATGATGATTTATCGCCTGGATCGTTTTGGCCGTGGCGGACATCACCGCCCTTTCAATGATGTGGGTTTTCCAGGGATTCGCATTATGGAAACCAACGAAAACTACAACAGGCAGCATCAGGATATTCGTGTAGAGGATGGTATTAAATATGGTGACGTTATTGAAGGTGTGAATTTTGAGTATTGTAGAAAATTAACCGCGGTGAATGCCTTAACGCTGGCAGGTATTGCCTGGGCACCTCCTGCGCCAACCAATGTAAGCATTGGCGGAGCGGTACAACCTTCTACCAAATTAAGTTGGGATGCTTTACCTACCGATAAAGTGGCTGGTTATAAAATTTACTGGCGTGATACCACCTCACCTACCTGGGATAATTCGCGTTATGTTGGCAATGTGAGTGCCTTTACTTTAGAGGGCATTGTAATTGATAACTACTTCTTTGGTGTTTCGGCCGTTGACAAGAGTGGCAATGAATCTGTGATTGTATTTCCGGAGAAATTGATCAGGTAGCTTAGGCTAGCTGCAAAAATGCCATTGTTAGAGTAAGACTGACAATGGCATTTTTATTTTTATGCGTATCTGTAAAGAATTCTAAAATGATAGCGCAATTATTACGATTCCAATGAAATCAGGCAAAGTAATGCAGGCACTTTGCTGATCGCTTTGTTAAGCATTATTCCAACTCATTCCTTAAACTTATCAGAACACTTTTTACTTTGTTGCCATTTTTAATAAGGCATTAAGTTCAATTCATACCTATACTGGCTTATTGTTACGCTTTAAGTTTTAAAATCTTGACATTTAGGATTATAGTTTATCGATAATAAGGAATCAGCTGTTATGGAAAAATATAATTACTCTAAAATTTGTAAGTCTTTATCATGTTTTTCAAAATACATCGTATTGTTTTTTGGTTTGATTGCATGCAGTAAGGATAATCCAGGTAAGAATAATAAGATTAACGATCCTGTACCCATTGATGAGAATACAAGTACGATTTTACTGGAGGTTATAAATGAAAGCGATGGCAAGACCATTCCTGTCTACCTAGCCCTGCCATCAGAAAGATCGACTCCCTTAAAAGCTGTATTGGTGCTTCATGGTTCCGGAGGGCCTTGGGATGACGATGATTTAGATGGAGATGGAATTGTTGAAACATGCAATGTCGGTACGCCTTCCCGACAGACCAGAGAATGGCGCGATTTATTGGTGGATAATGGATTTGCAGCAGTTTTTGCAGACAGCTATTCCCCACGTAATACTTGCGAGAATGAAGATGCTTATAAATACCCTCCTTTAAAATTTGTTATTAGTGGAACCTTCATCAGAAACAGAGATGCTTACGCTATTTTGGATTTACTGAAAAGGCTTGTTTGGCAAGGAAGCGAAACGCCTGTAATTGATCATGACCGCATTGCACTCGTTGGTTTTTCTGATGGAGGCACTTCGGCTGAATCTACCTTATATGACATAACAGCAACACCTGCTGGGTGGCAATGGAAACAATCTTTTAGCGGAGTCACCTATACAGCCGAAGTATTGCCCCCACCAGATATTGCTGAAACAGATCGATTTGTAGCCGGTGTCTTCTATTATCCCGGATCATTTCACAATAGCTATTATGGCAATATTTGCAGTGGCAACGGAATTTATAAAAGTTATTGTGATGTATTGTTTAACTTGCCCGAAGAAGATCCGTTAACCGATAATTCAAGATGCCTTGTTGAAACCATGATACAAAATGGAGGTGGTGTACCTACTGTGTTTGATTATCCAGGCCAGGATCACGGCTTTGATGATGAAGATACACCCGAAAGTGAACTTGCGCGAACGCGTACACTTGAATTCATTCAATCAAAAATGAATTAATTATTTTTTTTCAAAAAGATTAAACTTAATTGATCAATACTAATCAACCCACCATTTATCACCAAGCACTTTTGTTAGCGTGAAATTAGCCAAATCCTCCTCTTTCAGTTGATGAGACCAGGCGACACGTGCTTTGTTGTTTGCACCTTCACCCGATGAATTAAATTCTGCATAGAAGGAAGTTTTTTCTGCATCTGGTTTATTCCAATTGTGCCAGCCTTCTGGTTTAATCAGTTTATCAAGCTGGCAGTTGATGAATACTGTTTTAGCAAAGGGCCTCCAGGGTCTGCCTAAATAGATGGCGTGATCAGGAGCATCGCCAGTAATCTTGCAGTTTAAAAAGACAAAACCATGTGCAGTTCCCTCAAGGGTAGAAGCAGCCGTAACATACATCCCTCCTTTTTTGGTGAAGATGGTACAGTTCTCAAAATAAGCAGTTGACCAGCCAAAGATGTAATCGACAGTACCTTCGATATAACAATCTTTGTAATACTGTCTGCTCTTTTCTCCATGCGCATAAAGCGTATCTTGAAAACCCAAAAAGCGACAATTAATAAATTGTACTTTATCACCAGAGATGCGCACAGCCACTGCTTGCCCGACAGGCCCTGCTGAATTTTCGAAGGTGATATTCTCGGCAATAAAATCATCTGCGAAAATAAAAAAGCTTGATGAACCCGTTGTACCAATGGCTTCACCAAAAGCATTTTTCTTGGCAGCAAAATCATCGTAGGTAAGAACGGTTTGCGAAACATCCTCCCCTACCATGCGCACTTTTGTTTTAGAGGTGGCCAGGGTTAGTTTTTCTTTATATACTCCTTTCTTAACAAAAATGGTTGTCTGATTTTGTCTGAAGTCTGGCACCGCATTGAAAGCAGCCTGCACTGTTGTGAAATCACCGGAGCCATCAGCAGCCACAACAAAATCATATTGTGCCAGGCAAACTGTTGTGCTGATAAGATAAAGTATTGTAACTAATATAGAACGCATACTACTTAACAAGGCTATTTAAGTACATTTCAATATTCGTATACTGTTTATTTAAACTAAACAAAGCATTATCTGCCGCATCTTTTGGGTTCAGTTTGTTTTTTGTTTCCCATGCATCAGGCATACCATCCTGATCACTGTCCGTTTCAGCGGGTTGAGATTGCAACACAGGCCAACCGCCAACATCTTGTTGTGAGTCGATGATGCCGTTCTTGTTTTTACCGTTAGCTGAAAACCCTTCTTTTACCTCTTGGATAAGACGTGCATCTGCCTGATCGCGCTTATATGAAGCCCCCACTTGCTGTAAAACCATTTCGAATGCCTTCTCTGCTGATTGCAAGCGTATAGGCATAACGTTAAATGGCTTAGCTGTATAACTGGAGTCAACATGATCGGCAATGATGCCTAATTTGTTATTGGCCGAGATTGTTGGGTTTCCATCCAAGTAATTACCACTTAAATGAAATGTGCCATAAGGCTGTGAAGGATTAACAAGTCTGTCGCGTTTGGATTTAGCAGTAGCAGGGCCAGGCTTGTAATAGTTGTTGATCATATTATACCTTCCTTTCTCACCACCATAACTGTTGTTGTTCATCCAGTTATACACTACGTTATTACTAAAGTCTACCAATTCATCAGGTGAATTAGGTGTGGTTTTAGATCCGCTGAAGCGCGGTAAGCGACTGTTGTGATGTGCCAGGAGGTTGTGGTGAAAAGTAGCCTTCTGTCCACCCCAGATACCACCATAGCCGTGATCACCTTTGGCATGAACAGATTCATTTAAACTTTCCGCGATAATACACCACTGTAATGTGAAATTCTTATTGCCGTAGAAAGATGCACTCTCATCGGTAGCCCAGCTCATAGAACAATGATCAATGATCATATTTTCCTGACGGGTAGCAGAAATAGCATCATCCTGTTGCGCTTTCTCATCACCTAAACGAAAACGCATATAACGAATAATTACGTTACCCGCTTTTATTTTCATAGGATAATTGCGTAAACAAATTCCGTCACCCGGTGCAGACTGACCAGCAATAGTTAAGTCGCCATAATTTACATCCAACACAGATTCAAGGGCAATGGTACCCGACACAGCAAAAGTGATGATGCGTGGTTCCTTTTTTCGTATGGCTTCCCTTAAACTACCCGGACCGCTATCATTGAGATTCGTGACAACATATACCTTTCCCCCTCTGCCACCTGTTGTAAATTTACCAAAGCCTTCTGCTCCCGGAAAAGCAAGACCAACTTCATCCTCAGACAAGTTTTGCGTATTCGCGCAACTGCTCATAAACACCAAACCAGAAATTAATATAATACTAAAGTTCCACTTCATATCTCCAATTTTAAATTTCAAATTTTAAATTTCAAATTCGATTTATACGAAGCCAATCGATATCTACAAAACCAGCATCATTCGCATCATCCGTTCTTAGACAGAATAAGCCAAGTTTTGCTCCAACCCATCGTCCTGGCTTTACTACAAAGTTCTTGTTCACTTCTTTAAATGATTTACCATCCAGGCTATAACCTAAGCTTGCCAAGCCGCCTTTACTGATGTTTACACTAAGGTAAACCTCGCCAGTTGCAATTGTTGTAATGACTGTCTCCTCTTCCTTGCTACCTTTATCCGCTTTTTGACAAGATGTATACACAAGTACTATACCATGTTCACCTTGTTTCAAACTTAAGGCCGCATAATCGCTACCCATCAAAACGAAACCGGCTTTTTCACCTTTGTTTTTCACATTCGGTATAAATTTCAATTTAACGACTGCACTAAATGTTTCAGCTGGAATTTTTTGAAAAAGTATATTCGGTACATCCCACAGATTTTTTATCTCTTCCTTTTGCTTTGCTGCATACAAACGGAGCATACCTGTAGTGGTATTCACAAAAGCCCAGGGGGCTTGCGGATTGGCATGCCATTGCCAGGCCAGATTGATTTCATTAGTATTAAATTCATCTCCTTCTACCGGAGTGGCTATGGGATACTTCAATGGCGTTAATGGCTTCTTGTGTTGCAGTACTGGCTCGCCTTTACCATCGCCATCTTTATCTGCGCCAATCACAGGCCAATCGTTTAACCAACGCATAGGCTGTAGGTGGACTACTCTGCCATAAGCTTCCTTGTCCTGAAAATGAATAAACCAGTCCTCATTGCTTGTTGTACTTACCCATGCTCCCTGATGAGGTCCGTTGATGGGGGTACTACCCTGATCCATCACAACTTTTCTTTCGTAGGGTCCATAGACCTGCTTCGCTCTTAAAACCGTCTGCCAACCTGTGGCAACACCTCCGGCTGGAGCAAAGATGTAGTAATAATTATTTCGTTTATAAAACTTGGGGCCTTCAATGGTCGGATCAAGTTCATGGCCATCATACACAAGTTTTCCTGTATTAATTACTTCGGTGCCCTCTGCATTTAATTCTTTAACAACGATTACACTTTTTATACCGGACCGGCTTCCGGCATAAGCGTGTACGAGATATACTTTACCGTCATCATCCCAGAGCGGACAAGGATCTATTAAACCTTTACCGCCTTCTACCAATACAGGCTCAGACCATGGACCAGTTGGATTTTTAGCTTTGATCAGATAAATACCAAAATCAGGATCGGGATAATAAATATAAAATTCATTGTTGTGGTAGCGAATAGAAGGTGCCCACACACCATTGCCTTGTTGCGTTTTTTCAAAGTGCTCGATAGGGATTTGTCTTGGCAGGGCATGACCTATAATGGTCCAGTTCACTAAATCTTTAGAATGTAAAATTGGAATACCCGGTACGGCATCAAAGCTGGATGAAACCATATAGTAATCCTCTCCTACACGGCACACATCAGGATCAGAATAGTCAGCATGAATAACAGGATTTTTATAAGTACCATTACCCTGGTCTGCAACCCACACCTGCGCCCACGAAAGCTGTGCTATACAAACTAAACACAAATAAACTACAATCCGCATCCTTCTAACTTAAAGTCAATTTATCTTCAAAGCACTTTAACACTTCAACACGCTAACACTTTAACACTTTATCACCTTACTCCACCCTCCAGTCTCCAAAAACTTTCTGCAAGGTAATTGCTTCGGCCTCTTGCTTACTTAATTGTTTTATCCAGCCGACACGTTTTTCCATGGGCGCACCTGCTCCTGTGCTGCCAAACTCCGCATAGCGTACCGTTGCTTCATTAGCAGGATTACGCCAGTTGTTCCAGCCCTCAGGAATAATATGTGCCGCCATCTCACAACGGATATAAGTAACACTGGCATAGGGCGTCCAAGGTCTGCCTAAAGAAACTTTATTTGTTTTTTCGTCTGCCGTAAGTTTACAATCGAAGAAAACAAAGCCGTATTTCATTTCTCGAGGCGTAGAAGCAGCAGTTACATGCGAGTTTTTTTTGCTGTGAATATGACAATTTTGAAAAACAGCTTTGGCTGGGCCGAAGATAAAATCAGTAGTGCCTTCTATATAACAATCTTTATAATATTGTCTGCTTCCAGGACCGCTGCAAAAGAGTACATCCTGAAAGCCTGTAAAGCGACAATTAATAAATTTCAAGTGATCGCCATTGGCGAATACAGCTACTGCCTGACCAGCAGTAAAACCTGCATTATTCTCAAAACTGATATTCTCTGCAGAAAAGTCATTAGCATAAATAAAAAAACTTGCGGATGTCCAGGTGTTAATGGTGTCGCCATTAGGCAAGCGCATACCCGCATGGTTATTGTAAGTTAAAATGGTGCTCATCTTATCCTCACCAACCAGTGTAACAAAATCTTTACGTGTATCTAAGATTAATCGCTCTTTATACAGGCCTTTTTTTACAAAAATGGTAATCGGTTTTGTATTGCCGACTGGTATAGCATCAAAAGCCGACTGTACATTTGTGAAATCACCCGTTCCATCTTGTGATACTGTAATTCGCTTATTTTGTGCAATTGCAGCAAAACTAATACAGATAAGCATCACGACAATTTTCACTTCTCTCATTTCTTTGGCACTGGTTTATAAATATGCTTTGCAAGTGGTAAATCCAACCGCTTAATTTCTGTCAATACAATCTGTGCTATTTTTCTTGCCCCCATCTCGTTAAAGTGGGTATTATCAATTTTCCCATCCGGATAATTAGGATGTTCACCAGCTTCTAATTGAAGAAAAAGCAATTTGGAATTTTCTTCACCCATGCTTTGGTAATACACACGACTTAAGGCATCAAGGTCAATAAAGGCTACCTTTTCCATAACGGATACTTCGTTTGCTAAGGCGGAATAAACCGCATGGGTCTCTTGTTGTTTACCTTCCACGAATTTCCTGCGGCTCACGGGTGTTAGTAGCACGGGTATGGCACCTTTGGCTCTAGTTTCTGTTATAAATTTACTCAGGTTCTTTTTATAATCTTCTGGCGTAGTGTATCGGTCGGTCTTTTCTTTCGATTCATCGTTATGACCAAATTGCATAAAAACATAATCACCTTTCTTTAACTTCGTCTCTATTGGCTGCCAGCGATTTTCTGAGATAAAGGTACGTGTACTGCGTCCGTTCTTTGCATGGTTCTCCACAACAACAGTTGAATCAAAGAAGTGCTGGAAAGGCATACCCCAACCTGTTTCCGGATAGGCTTTAGTTTCTTTATTGGCGATGGTTGAGTCACCAATGAGGTATACGACTGTTTTAGATTCCTGCAACACAAAGGATGTCAGCATAGAAATTAAAATAAATACAACGATATAACTAAGCGCTTTTCTTAACATGTCTATTGATTATCTGTAATGATTTTAACAAGGGCATTCAGGTAAACTTCAAGGTTATCATAACCAGTACTTAATTGTTTAAGATTTGCATTAGCCGAATTTGGATCCAGCTTCATTTCAACTTCCCAAGCATCGGGCATACCATCATTGTCGCTATCCAGTGGTGCTTCCGTACTTGCCAGTACAGGCCAGCCACCAACATCTTGCTGACTATCTATCAATCCAGACAAGCTACCATTGGAACCATTTGCCAGGAAAGTCTTATTCGTCACATCAGATATAATCCTGCTGTCGACTGCATCCCTTTTAAAACTGGCACCTGCATAAAGTAAAACTTTTTCATAAGCCTGGTAAGCGGTATGCGTATTTGAGAAAGGCAATATCGTAAGCTGTGAAGTCAATAACATATTATTCTTATCAGTGGCGGTTCCATTCTTAACTACAATGCCGCTGCGATTATCACTAGTAATATCCAACTGACCGTCAATAACATTATCTGCAACAAAAAAGCTGCCATAACCATAAATGGGTGCACCAGTCGCTGATTGGGTATAGGCATGCAGAAATCTTCTGGGGTTTGTTGCAGCCGGACCTGGTTTAAAATAGTTGGCAACTACATTAAACGTACCTGCTTCCCCTCCATAAATGGCGTCAGTTTTCCAATTGTAAACGACATTATTTCTAAAATCAACCACTCCCCTAAGCGCCTGAGATGAAGTCAGACTACTGTATACACCTGGATGATCAAATCGTGGGTTTCTATTGTCGTGATGGGCAAGTAAATTATGATGGAAGGAAGCATTCTTGCCACCCCAAATACCTCCATAACCATGTAGGCCTTTTTCATGAACAGAATTTCGCAGACTTTCTGAAATAATACACCATTGCATGGTGAAGTTTTCATTGCCGTAAAACGATGAACATTCATCTGTTGACCAGCTCATTGAGCAATGATCAATGATGATATTCTTTCTATAACGACTTCCTAATGCATCCGCTTCAGCTGCACCACCATCGCCCATACGAAACCTCAGGTAACGAATGATGACATTGTCTGCATTTATGGTAACTGGATGGTTCTGAATAGTTATGCCCTCGCCAGGAGCCGTTTGACCTGCAATAGTTACATTACCGTTGCTGATGACTAGCGGAGAACTCAGTACGATGTTTCCGGAAATTTTAAAAAGTATATAGCGTGCACCACTGGCCGCAATGGCTGCGCGTAAGCTGCCAACACCACTATCATTCAGGTTAGTTACATAAATAACCTGACCACCACGACCACCTGTTGTGATGCGACCAAAGCCTTCTGCACCCTTAAAGGCATAAGCCTCTTCATCGATACGTACAGGCAAGTCTTCTTCATCCGGTGGTGAAGGCTCAGCATATTTGTCACAAGAGCATACCAGCAGTAAACAACCTAATAACAACCAGGAAAGAAAAAACAATGACCTATGTTTCATCAGGGGCGATTAAATAAAAAAGGGTGTGATGACCGAGCCACCACACCCATAAACTAAACCTATTTATTGTTGCGTTCTCCAGCGAGGATCCCCTACTGCATTATCCAATAGTGTTTGGTTGGTAATGGTGAAGTCACCGCCTGCTGCATTTACAAAGCCAGGATCTAAGGTTGTGAAGTTAGTTGAAATATCAATTTTTGCATTAGTAACATATGCAGGCGTTATAAAGCCTGCTGCATTGAAATAGTTATTATTTGAACATACCGGCTGCACTGTGCTTGCCTGGTTTGTATAATAACCGTCTGTTGCTGCAATCAATGTATTTCGAACCGCAGTTGTATTGGTTGCAAAACGCACGTACAAAATACGGTCTTGTGTATTAGACACAACGAAGAGTGTACAATGGTCAATTACCACATTACTATTTAAGCCAGTACCGGTAAAGCCTGCGTTATCGATACGAACAAAATCACGACCTGGTGCACAGTTGCTAAATGTGCTATTCGTGATACTTAAATCAGTTACGTGAGTAGTTCTGAAATCAATAAAATCACCACCACTGGTTAGTATATTAGTCATCACGCAGTTGTCAATTACTACAGAAGCTACTTTAGACAATACACTACCGCCAATGAGTGAACGAGCAAAGTCGTGAATAGTAGAACCTTTAATTGACAAGGAAGCATAATCAACACTGGCAGTTGCAAAACGGAATGCATCCGTCAGTGTACCATCTCCATCCATATCCAAATTATTGATAGCCACATCTGTTGCGCCCCCCTCGATACTGAATTGAACATGTACTTGTGGTTTGTTGAATGGATATAACCCGCTGATAGTAATTGGTTTATTTAAAACTATCGACCCTGTATAAACTGTGTAATCACCTGGGAATAATACCAGTGCATCACCAGGTGCTGCAGCTGCAATCACAGCATTCAAATCATCTTCAGGGTACACAGCTGTTGCATCACCGATGTCAATCAGTGTTTCAAAGCTAACATTGCCCCTTACCTTATTTTCTTTTAAAAGTGTAACCGTGTATTCAGTTTCACCGGTTAATCCTGTAATTGTTGCAATACCTGCTGTCTTCTCTTCTTCAGTGATGGCACGCTGTACGGCACCTGGATTAATCAGGAAGCTGGTAACATTACTACCTGCAGGCCATCTTAACGTTGCTGTTGTTGCACCGATATCGCCATCAACAATCGGAAGGAATATATTCTCTTGGGCCGTCATGATAGTTACCGCAGCCCAATTCGATTCTGCAACGCCATTGGCACCAACACCTTTCACACGCGCTGAGTAACGTGTTTCACCATCGAATACTTCTTGTAAGGGCAATTCATCAGGCAATACAGTTACTGTTCTGATGATGGTAGTAAAGGCAAGACTGTCTTCACTAAACTCTACCACGTACGATGTTGCTTCTTCGCGTAAATCCCAGGTTAATTCAATCGTAGTTAAATTCCTGATTCTGGCAACTAAATCTACCGGGGTTAAAACCCTGGAAAGATTCAATTCTTCTACTGTCTCAATATCATCTTCACAGGCATTCATCACACACAGTGTTAAAAGGCCAATGAAAATATTTCTGCTTATTCTAAATATATTCTTCATAAAATATCATTAATAGCCATAATCATTTGTTAACTGTCCATTGCTGGTGTCTAAGAATACTTGCCATATTGGCCAGAACTGCCTTGAGTCTGGATTCTGAATGTAGATGGATTCCACTTTTTCAGGTGTCAGATTTGACCAGGCAAAGTTTGAGTCAAAGCCTGCAGGAGCCGGGCCATTCTCTCCTCTATTCAATCCATAAATCTCCAATGATTCGTTATCTGCTGCATATCTGTAATATAAAGTTGATGGCACATCTGCATATTCTCCAGTGCGATCAACGAGGGCATGCATCTTTACCTTCGCTTCATTGATTTTTGTCCCTAACAAATTCCAGCGTATCAAAGCCTGCTTGCGCTCCATCTCTCCGGTGAACTCAAACTTATGTTCATCAACAATTGCTGTAAACATGGCTTCTTTTGTCCCCAATGCGCTTAAGTAATTATCAACCTTTTCAGTCCAGTCTGCTGAATTGAAAGCGCGCTGACGAATCGCTCTTAGATAAGGTAGGGCGGCAGCAGGCCCCTGCAATTCATTAGCTGTTTCTGCAGCCATGAGTAGAATTTCTGCATAACGCATGTAGAGTTTATTTACTCCATCATCATTAGTAGAAGTTACAAAACGATTCATCCACTCGTAACGATATTTACCAAAGTACCACGTATTTAATCCAACCAGTTCTTGTCTGGCAAATCCGCTTTGATCTGCAGTACCATAACGGTAAGGCACACAGGTAACATCTCTTCTTGTATCTTTTACATCAAAATCGTAGAAGGTAGTGGGCAGCGGTCCTGCCTGGCCGCCACGGTTTGCACCATTGGCGTGGTGCTGATTATTGGTAGCATGACGCACCGCGAATGTAAATAGCATACGCCCTCTTCCATCTGAGAAAGGTATTTCCCACAATGTTTCGCCTCCGGCCGCAATATTGTCCTGGTTATTTTTCTTAAAGACTGTTTCAAATAAAGGCTCAAGTCTGGCTGTACCACTGTTGATTACATCCAGACATTCCTGGTATGCGATAGCATACATGTTAGCAACAGACAATTCAGCGTCAGTGCTTCTGCGTATTCCATCAGGGTATTGTGAGAATCCACTGGCTACCAGACAAAGACGGGCACGTAATCCTTTCACAAAAGCTTTGTTTACTCGCTCAACACTGCTGGTTGATGCTGTTTCATTCGGCCAGGGTACCAATGTGGCTGCTTCACCTAAGTCTGCGATGAGCTGCTTGTAAATTACATCGCGACTTGTTTTTGGCAAGTAAATCGTTTCTAAAGAAATTGGCTCAAAACGTGCAGGCACATCGCCCCATGCTTTCAACAAATCAGCATAATAAACAGCACGTAAAGTCAGGGCTTCACCTAACAAATTACCTAATTCATTATCGGGTGCAGGATTACCATAACGTCTTAAACCTCTGATGCACAAATTCGCACGCTCAATACCAGCATACATCTGAGCCCAGGTGTTGTTCTCTGTATTCATGTTTGCATTAATCGGCTTGGCATTATATACAGCCAGGTCAGCATTATCACCGGGTGTTTGAGAGGCATTGTACCACTCCACATCTGTATTCATGCCATACCAAGGCAGGAAGCGCCCACGGTAAGAGTTTGTTTCACCAAAAGGCACTTTTATACCATCAACAGCCCCACGTGCCAAATCCGGTGTGGAGAAGATAACAGATTCCTCTAAAGTAGATTTAACAGGCGTTTCAAGAAAATCGCTGCAAGCAGTAAGAACACTCGCGATCACTACTGCTATAAGGTAGGTTATTCGTTTCATAGTAGATTTCATCGCTTTATTAGAAATTAAGATTTAAACCAAAAACAAGTTGGCGGCTTCTTGGATAAGCAGAGTAGTCAACACCAGGTGTAAGACTTGTTCTTCTTCGGGTAGAAACCTCTGGATCAAAACCTGTGTAGTTACTTAATACAAACAGGTTATAGGCTGTCGCATAAAAGCGAAGGCTTTGAATCCTTGCTTTTGAAACCAGAGAAGTTGGAAGCGTATAGCCTACCGTTAAGGTATTCAAGCGAAGGAAGGAAGCATCTTCAACAGCCCAATCGCTGAATACAGATCTTGCCATGTAAGGCGACCACATCGTAGTGTTTGCATTCATAGCCGAGAGTGTTGCGGGATCATTTACAATCAAGCCTGTAGCAGGATCCAGGTTAGTCCAACGGCTGCCATCTGCCATAATATCAATCAGGTTGCGATAGTTTGTTCTTGGAGAGGCAGAGGTGTACTCAATTTTGTTTGCATTGTACACATCATTTCCATAGCTATAGCTGAAGGCGGCAGTCAGATCGAAACCGTATGCATAACCGTTCAGTGTAAAACCACCGGTGTGTTTAGGCAAGGCATTGCCAATTCTTTCACGGTCTGCTGTTGTAACATCACCATCACCATTCAAATCTCTCAGTTTCATCATACCAGGTCTAAGCGTTCCTAATACTGCTGTGCCATCGGCCACATCTGATCTTAGAATCCAGTTGCCTGTATTGGCATCATACCCTTCAAAATCGGACACTTCATATCTTCCATCATTGCAATAGCCAACCATATCTCCCAACGGGCGACCAGTCCGAACTTCGAAATCATTTTGTATATCAGTGGACGCCCAGTTGGTGTATGCCAGGATACCATCAAGTTCACCTAAGGATACAACCTTGTTTCTGTTGATTCCAATGTTAGCGCTTATGTTAAGTCCATATTTTTCCTTTTCAATAGCCACATAGGTGAGCGAAGCTTCAAGACCTTTGTTTTCAGTTTCACCTATGTTGCGGAACTGATCTGTATAACCTGTACCTGGCGTAGGAAACTGAATGAGCAGGTCAGAAGTGTTATTTAGGTATGCTTCAACAGAGCCGACAAGCTTGCTTTGAATGATTCCAAAATCCAAGCCTACGTTACGGGTGGTGGTTGTCTCCCACTTTAAATCAGGATTAGCCAATGTGTTAGAAGCTGACCAAAAGTCTGTAACGCCATTTATCCAGGTTGTAGTGCGCGATAGAAAAGCCTGAGAAGTTTGTCCTCTGTCAATACCGTTATTACCGGCAACACCATAACTGAAACGAAGCTTCAGATTGTCTAACCAATTGGAAGTGCCTCCCATAAAGTTTTCTTCAGAGATTTTCCAACCCACAGCGGCTGAAGGGAAGTATCCCCATTGATTGTTACCTGAGAATTTACTGGATGCATCTCCCCTGTATGTAGCATACACTAAGTATTTACCCTTGAACTCATACGTAGCGCGTGTGAAGAAAGACAACAAATTATCGTCAGGGCTAAAGTTATTATCTACAGATTGTGGAACACCCTGGGTAGTAAGTCTGAAGGCCTCATCGGCTGAAAACAATGTTGGGTAACCATGTATGACGGAGGTTAACTGATTAGATTGTGTATGAATGACTTCATGACCTAACAAAAGTTTCAGGTTATGATCGCTGCTGAGCATGTTTTTAAAATCATAATCCAGGGTATTTGCATTTCTTATTCTGGTCTCTTTTGAATCTCGGATAATTGATGCCGGGTCTCCCTGATTTACGCCAGCAGGGACGTTCTGTACATAATATGTTGAACGTCCATAGAAACGATTATCAACATTACCGATAACATCAAAGCCTACCTCAGATTTGAATCTTAATTCTTCTAAAATCTTCCAACCCAAGCTACCTGATACGTTAAAATTTCTTCGTTGTTGAAGTCTGTCATTATCAACTGTAGCTATAAGCGGATTAATCAAGGTTCCTGCTAATTGATCATCTGTATCATCGGATGTGATGCCAGGCAATTGTATAGGAGAATACATGACGCTGTTTTTCAGGCGAGAGTCAGCAGATGAAACTTCGTTCTGTTCGTTAGCACCACCACCACGGATTTCTGTATCTGAATAGCGTAAAGAAAAACCAATATCTATTTTCTCATTGGCACTATTGTTCAGTTTAATTGTAAAGTTATTACGCTTAAAGTCTGAACCAAGCATGATAGATTTCTCATCATAAAGCGCATAATTCATCGAGTAAGAAAACTTATCAGCTCCACCACGCAAGCTGATATCCTGACTGTTCACTACACCTGTTCTACCGTATACTTGCTTTTGCCAATCATTACCACTTAATCCATCAAATAGATCACGATCCTGCCAGGTACCAAAGTAATCTTCATAATAACTCTGATCATCTGCATCAAATCTCAATTGAGAATATTCGCGTTGCCACTTCACAAAATCCTGTGGATTTAGCACGTCCAGCGTATTGGCAATTTTCTTGAAACCCAAAAACGAATTGTAGCTAACTGAGAACTTACCAGCTTTACCACTTTTTGTCGTAATAATGATTACGCCATTCGCTCCTCGAGATCCATAGATGGCTGTTGAAGAGGCATCCTTCAGTACATCAATTGACTGAATATCAGATGGTGTAATGTCATTGATACTATTTACTGGAAAACCATCCACAATATATAATGGTTGGTTGCTTTGTGTAATCGATCCACCACCACGTACACGTATGTTAATTTCTGCATCGGGTGAACCTTCTGTGCCCGTCACTTGAACCCCTGCTAAACGACCTGTAAGGGATTCTGCTACGGAGGCTACCGGAACTTTCTTCAGATCATCGCCACCAATTGAAACAATCGACCCTGTTAAATCAGATTTCTTCATGGTACCATAACCAATTACAACTACTTCACTCAATTGTGTAATATCGGTCTCCATGGTTACTTCGATAGAGGTCTGATTACCAACAGCTACTTCCTGGGTTTTCATGCCAATGAAAGAAACTACCAACGTTGCGCCATCGCGAACGGAAATAGTAAAGCTTCCCTCTGCATCTGTCACTGTTCCATTAGAAGGAAAACCCTTCTCTACAACAGTAACACCCGGAAGTCCCATGCCATCATCGCCCTTTACAACACCCTTTACCGGTTTGCTTTGCGACAGTACCTCAAGGGTACCTACTCCCAGCAGGGAGAAAGTCATGAATGCTATCTGCACCCATTTTCTAATTGGTAAATTTTCCTTCATAGTAGACAGTTTTTGAATTGATAGTGGTTTGTTAGTTTATTGATGCTGGAATTCACGAACGTTCGTTGCCGTAGATTGCTGTTTTTCCTTAGTATCGATCGCTGGTTCATATTGGTTTGGGCTATTGGTTATGCTTTACTTTATCCAGTTCAAGGCTTGCATAAAGTAGTGCGGCTAAGCCTTTATAATCGTTGATGCGACATTCTGTTGAGATGTAGTAATCAAAATCTCCTTTGGAGCCTTTAGGATTAAGTGTTCCGATTTTTACGGTACGGTTCAGGTATAATATCCCCTGATCGTCAAATACCACATAATCTTTTAATAAAGATTGATAGGCTTCTTGCGCTGCTTTCAGATAAGCAGCGTCTAACAAACCAAGGCGACTGCCTTTAGCAAAAGCGTAAGTAAACATGGCAGAACATGATGTTTCTATCCAGTTGCCTTCACGATTGCCTTTATCTAAAACCTGATACCATAGTCGATTATTGATATCCTGATACTTTTTAACACTCGCTGATAAATCCTGAAATAACTTGATCAGTGTTTTTCTTTCTGGATGATCAGCAGGTAAGTATTCTATACTTTCCACCAGTGCCATCATGTACCAACCCACTGCGCGTCCCCAAAACTCAGGCGAAGTTCCCTTTACTGAATCTGCCCAGACTTTGTTCTTCGATTCATCCCAACCGTGATACATCAAACCTGTAGTGGAATCAGTCGTATACTTTGAAATCAGTTTTATCTGATGAATGGCTTCTTCAACTAAAGCAGGCTCATTAAATGTTTGGGCATATTGAAGTGAAAAAACATCCGCCATGTAAATGCCATCTAACCACATTTGGGATGGATAGACCAGCTTATGCCAATAGCCGCCTTCGCTTGTTTTAGGTTGTGTCAGCAATTGCGCCTTTAACTGATTAGCTGCATTCTTGTATTTCTCTTCTTTGGTTAATTCATATAAAGAAAGTAATAACCTGCCTGGCAAAATATCGTCAAGCTTATATTCATCAGGACGGTATTGGATTGAATCCAGCTTCCCATTTTCATCAATGAAGCCATTTACCCATTGTTTGATGTAGTCCAAATATTTTTCATTTTTAGTTTCCTGATAACGAACAAAAGCAGCGTTTAGGAAAAATCCATATTCATAATTCCAGCGATTGGGTGCGTATATGGGGAAGTCTACCGGATCAGGATATAATTGTAAAGTGGACTCAATGATTTTATCTGACCAGGAATCAACAGGATTGTTTTTGATATAATCGGTATAAGACTTTAACCAGGTAATTTTTACCCGATCATTCGTTGTGGCTGTCACTGACACATACTCGGCATTGTCCTCACCAGCGGAGAGTACAAATGCAAAAATGGGCTCGTTAGAGGCGAATATATAATCAAATACCAATTGCTCTGGAACCTTGTCTGCATCCGTATCAACAAGTTTGGCGTGCAATGTTTTCCCAAAATTCAAATCCTTAACGATAAATCCCTTTTTCTCAGCTCCGGAAAAACGTGATGAAATATCTGTCCAGTTAATCACAATCTGCACGGTATCTTTAGCAGAACGAGACTTATATAAGCGTTGTACGATAAACTCCTGAGAAGTCGCTTTATCTGTTTGCTGACAATAAATAAGCAAACCACCCAACAGTATGATGCTGAGAAAAATAAGGTGGCGTCTGTATCGGTTCTTGCTCAGCATATTACTTTTTCTTTAACAATTTAACTTGAACAGGATTGGCTAATGCTGTTGCCACTTGTGTGATGTACGTACGGAAGGCTTCTTCATTGGTAATACCATCTGGTTCTTTTTCCCATGCAGCTAAAAAGTAGTATTCAACTTTTCCCGCGTCTGGCTTAAGACTCACCAGGTGACTGAATTCATCTTCAGTAAATTCATTGATGAATTCAGGATTAAAGAATACAGCCAAGCCCAAATTATCACCATTCAAGCTTTGCTTACCATAGGTAGCCACATAAGCCCATTGTTCTTTGTTCCCTTTATCGCTTATAACTTTTGATGCTTTGTCTTTAGTAATACCTGTTGTGATGTTGCTGATGTCGTTGCTTACAGTAAGTAATTGTCTGCTTACTCTGCTGCCTGCATGTATGGATAGGCGGGAGCTTACATCATGCTTCTTCTCTCCCACCTGCCAACCAAAATAGCGTGTGAGTATTGAAGCATATATTACACCATTCTCTGTAATACGACAGTCAACACTGTCCGTTTTTTCAACACGTAAAGCTGCCTTGTTGTAAAGGGTTGCAATAGAGCCTACCCCTACCGATTTACCTACTTTCATCACATCCATACCCCAGTCCTGCATGTTATGATAGGAATCAAAACCATCCAGACCTGTTTTTTGAAGTGCCATTTCAGGTTTTATTTTTCCAAACACATCGGTGGCATTGCGTTGATCTAAATAGAATCGATAGCCTACTTTGTCAGACTCCCAGCCTGGGCCTTCATAACGTATAAACCATGAATGATCTTTATGTTCAGGAGGCACACGTAAATAATCCACATTCTTGAATTCACCGCCTATGTACTCCCGGTTTTCGAAATGTCCTCCGACTTTATGAGAAAGCTCTGCTTGTGTTCGCTTGGTGTAATTGCGCGCTATCTTTCCTATTTTGTTATAATAGATGGTGATCGTTTTATTCTCATTAGCTTTCAAGGCATCAATTATGAAAACTATACCGAGTTCATCCTCATCCGTTTTATTATACTGACTTGCTAATTCTTTATCGCCATCCATCACCACAAAAGCATCTGCATTGAAACCTGTGTTTGTCAGCTGGCTTGCTTTAATTGTTACTAAAACATCTTTACGTTCAGTGGGCAATGGGTTACTCACCTGTACAGAAAAACTTTCGCTAAACTGCTTTTTACTACTTTGCGAAAAAGAAACAGTAACAGAGAGCAATATGAATATTGCTATCGTAAGATATCTATATGTAAAACAATCTTTCATTATTCTATTTCTTGCTAACCGCATTAGCTGATACATTGGTGCCTAATACAACTTCCTTCGTGGCTTGCTTTGCATCCGTATTTAACAGACGAATGTTGGCTGAGCGTGAACCAGCAACTTTCAACAAAACATCTGATGGTTTGTATTGAATGTTATCAAGTACCACACCTTTGCTGTCCTGAACATTCACAACCGTTTTATCATCGCAAAACAGAATAGCATTTTTTAAAGAAATGTCACTGCCTTCAATACACTCAAACCCTTTCTGACTTTGAATAAAGATGTTTTCCATCTGAATATTCTTAATATTCATTTCAGGTAAGCCACGCACAAAAATGCCAGTCTCGGCACCGTTACAAACAACATCTTTTATGTATACGTCTTTAAACTGAGGGGTTGCTTCACTTACAGGTTCAAAAGCGATGGAAGGTTTATCTTCTCCTGCAAATACCGCGAGCGGATCTTTAGCCATGTAATACATATCAAACAAGATAGCTGCACCACCTATGTTATTCATATTAATATTGTTGAGATAGATTTTTTCGACAATACCACCACGACCACGGGTTGTTTTAAAACGGATACCAATATCAGTTCCCAGAAAATTGCAGTCAGAAACAAAAATATTTCTTGCACCACCGCTCATTTCACTACCTACAACAAAACCACCATGACCGTGAAATACAGTACAGTTGCGAACGATAACATCTTCAGTAGGCACACCACGTTTTCTGCCTTCCTCATCTCTTCCCGATTTAATGCAAATACCATCATCGCCTACATCAAACATGCTGTTTTCAATCAACACATAACGGCATGATTCTACATCTACGCCATCACCATTCTGCGCATTCCACGGATTGCGTACCGTAACATTGCGTATAGTTAAGTGTTGTGTTAAGAGTGGGTGTAAACACCAGGCAGGCGAATTTTGAAAAGTTACGCCTTCCAACAAAACACGCTTGCAATTAATAATACTCACCATGTTCGGGCGTAAAAATTCTTTGATGCTCTCGGCTTTCTCAACATCAAAACCTTCGGCAATTACACCGGGGCGTTTCATGGTTGATCCTTTAAGAGCACGTTCAGTCGGGTACCAGGTATCTTTTTGTTCATTGGTAACGCCACCCGATTTTACAAGCTGTGCCCATTCCGGTGGTGTTACTTTATTTTTCTTTACCGGACGCCAAGCCTGACCTGCGCCATCTAGAATACCCTTACCTGTAATGGAAATATTTTCAGCATCTACAGCATAGATAGGCGAATGAGCACGAATGGCATCAAGACCTTCCCAATTTGTTTTAACCAAAGGATAATGATCTGTGTTACTGCTGAATTGAAGTACAGCACCTTCACTAATATGTAAATTGATATTACTGTTTAGTTTGATGGGGCCTGTAATCCAGAAACCCTTTGGAACTAACACCGTACCACCACCTGCCTTAGTACAGGCAGCCATCGCATCCTGAATGGCTTTTGTATTAACAGTATGACCATCAGCTTTAGCCCCAAAATCTTTAATGTTAAATGTGTTAGTCTTATTAATAGACACTTGCTGAACCTCTGGTAACTGCTGCCCTTCACTTACGAAAGAGGCAATTAACAAGAGCGTGAAGCAGAACAACACTAAAGAATGGGGCTTTTTAACTAACATTTTTATCATTTAAGTGGTCAGTGTTTGATCGTTTTCTAGGGCTTTTATGCGCAATCGATTGCATTTTAGGAAAGTTTATCTGACTGACCAAACAAAATTTCAAAAATTTACCGAAAACCGTTATTTTAGATCAAAAAATGAGATTTGTCCAAGCTTAATACTGGTTCCTGCTAAGCTTCTTAGGCCAGCTTTTAAAAAAGCTTGTCTGATTGCAAACGGTTTCTATCAATTTTTTAGTATATATTGCGCAAACGATTACACATCCGGCCTTTTCATATATGAATGCTTCTATTTACGCAGTACATCCTGAAGACTTTAAACAGTACACTACAGCACGTTTGCGCGAACTCTTCTTATTAGAGAACCTCTTCCTTACCGATAACATTACTAATGTTTACACGCATTACGACAGACTTATTGTGGGTGGTGTGAATCCCGTAACTCAAAATATTTCGCTCCTCTCCTATGATGCACTCAAGTCAGCATATTATCTGGAACGCAGAGAAATGGGCATCATCAATGTAGGTGATGCTGGCGCTGTAACAGTAGATGGTGAAACTTTTTCCCTCGAGAAAAAAGAAGCGCTCTATATTGGTCAGGGTGCAAAGGAAGTTGTCTTTCACAAAGCCATAAAAGGAAATGCACTTTTTTATTTTAACAGTGCACCTGCACATAAGTCCTACCCTACGCGCAAAGTAACACTGGCGGAAGCCGAAACGGTTGAGTTGGGCTCTATAGAAAGCTCTAACCACCGAACAATACGAAAATTATTAGTTAACAGTGTATTGCCCACTTGTCAATTGCAAATGGGTTTAACTGAATTGAAAGCCGGTAGCGTATGGAACACCATGCCACCACATACACACGACAGGCGCATGGAAGCTTACTTCTACTTTGATGTTAAGCCGGCAGAAATGGTATGTCACTTTTTAGGACAACCTGATGAAACACGTCATATCTGGGTAAAGAATAATCAGGCAGTGCTATCACCACCCTGGTCTATCCACTCCGGTGCCGGTACCAGCAATTATGCTTTCATCTGGGGAATGGCTGGTGAAAACCTCGACTACGCTGATATGGATGCTGTCAAGCCCGAAAACCTACGCTAATGCAAGAGCTATTTAACCTTTCTGGAAAACGTGTACTCATTACTGGAGGCACTCACGGCCTAGGCATGGCCATGGCCAGGGGATTGGCCAAGGCTGGGGCTGAATTAATTATCAACGGCCACTCGCCCGACAAAATGGATGCAGCCCTTACTGTCTATAAGCAAGCTGGTTATAAAGCGAGCGGTTATTTGTTTGATGTAACGCAACAAGAAGCGGTGCACGAAAACGTTGCAAAAATTGAAAAGGAAAGAGGCTCCATAGACATTCTCATCAACAATGCCGGCATCATCAAACGGATTCCAGCAATTGATATGGAGGCGCATGACTTCAGAACAGTGATTGATGTAGACCTGGTTGCTCCCTTTATTGTCTCTAAAGAAGTGGCCAAATACATGATTGGAAGACAGGCCGGTAAAATCATTAACATCTGCTCTATGATGAGTGAGCTGGGACGCAACACTGTTTCCGCTTATGCCGCAGCCAAGGGTGGTTTAAAAATGCTCACGAAGAATCTTGCTACTGAATGGGCTCCGCACAACATTCAGGTAAATGGCATTGGCCCAGGCTATTTTGCTACAGAGCAAACAGCCCCCATTCGCGTTGATGGTCACCCATTTAATGAATTCATTGTTAACAGAACTCCGGCTGGTCGTTGGGGCGATCCGAATGATCTGGCGGGTACAGCTGTTTTCTTGTCCTCAAAAGCAAGTGATTTTGTCAACGGACAAATTATTTACGTAGATGGTGGTATATTAGCGACCATCGGGAAACCGTCTAATGAATAAAGAGGCCTGACATCGAAGACTTGAATACTCAGATCTTCCTTGTTGTGTTTCATAAAACATAGTTAATGAACATGTGCGCATTACGTTTATAAAAGGAACACATGAAAAAAGGAAAATCTACTATTCACGACATAGCACGCAAGCTGAATATTACGGCTTCTACCGTTTCGCGTGCGTTGAACGATAATCCCCGCATCAGTGAAGCGACAAAGAAAGCCGTTCAACAAGCGGCCAGAAAACTAAACTATCAGCCTAACCACATTGCCGCTGCCTTACGCAATGGCAGAAGTAATATTCTTGGTATTATTGTTCCCACCATCGACAGGGGTTTCTTCTCTTCTGTAGTGCGCGGCATTGAGGAAATTGCGAATAATTCGCGTTACAATGTTATGATCTGCCAAAGCAATGATAGTTATGAAAAAGAAGTGGCTACTGTCGAAGCACTCCTGAGTGCTCGTGTGGATGGTATCATTGCTTCGTATGCAAAAGAGACTACCGATTTTAACCATTTCTTAAAAGCGAAAGAAAAAGGTATCCCCGTTATTCTGTTCGACCGTTCTAACAGTGCCCTGGAAGTAAGTCACGTTTTAATTGATGATTACCTTGGTGCCTACAAAGCAACTGAGCATTTAATTAAGCAGGGTTGTAAGCACATTGCGCACTTTACCAATACCCGAAAAATAAGCATCTATAAAGAACGCCTACGTGGATACAAAGAAGCCTTGCAGGCGAATGGCTTGGTTTTCGATGAAAGCATGGTGATAGAAAGTAATTTGCAGTTGGCTGATGGAAGAACCAGTATCGAGAAATTATTTAAAGCCAGGAAAAAGCCGGATGCCATTTTCTCAGCTAGCGATTACAGTGCCATGGGCGCTTTGCAATACCTGAAAGAAAAAGGAATTGATGTACCCAATGAAATCAAGATTGTTGGTTTTAGTAATGAAGCCTTTACCCATTTGACAGAACCTACTCTATCAACCGTTGAGCAGCACAGTTTGCGCATTGGCAATGCTGCTGCTGAAATCTTTCTAGAAGAAGTAAAGTCAGGAGATAAGAAGTTTATTCCACAAACCGTTGTACTCAAACCAGAACTGATTATAAGAGAATCTTCAGTATCAGGCGATTTGGGAAACCAGATGAATCCACAAAAAGCCATAAAGAAACTCCACGTTTCCTCTGAATAAAATCATTCAGGCTGTATGCCTGATAAATTTTCTTCCGGCATTGACGGCATTTGGTGTAGTAACTACTGTTACTTCTATTGCCTTACTTTATTAGTATTACTATTTTAAAAATAAACGCTCGCTTGTTGTAATTTCATACGGTTAACTCCTTACGCCATTTTTTTGAAGTGGAAATAAGGAAGTCTATTCAATAAGTTTTTGGAACAACTAGCAAATTATAAAAAATTTAAAGTCAGCTTTAATACAAACTTGAGCTTATTCACTCAATTCCAACACAACAACACTATTGGGTGGCATTGTTAAACTCACTGTTCCCTTGGCAAAAGATGCTTTCTTGAATTCCTGTGGACTTACCTTATTACTGTTCTCAAAGGTATTATGATCCTGTACTGTTGCTGATGTTAATATTCTACCCTTGATCTGTTTTACTTTAAAAGCACCCACACTTAATTCTATAGGCTGACTTTTCTTATTGTCAATATTGGTCAGGGAAATGTGCACTTTGCCTGATGCATTTTTTGAAGCAGAAGCGGAGATGGCGGGCAATTGATTATTACCCATTGTAAAATTATTAGTTTGTACAGTAACCGGAATTAAAAGAGCATCCTGATGTACTTTGTACATCTCCATAACATGATAGGTAGGTGTTAGCAAGAGCTTTTCTTCTTTAGTAAGAATGACAGCCTGAAGTACATTAACGATTTGCGCCAGGTTAGCCATCTTCACCCGATCAGCATGGTTGTTAAAGATGTTTAAGGTAAGACCGGCAATCATGGCATCTCGAATGGTATTTTGTTGATACAGTTGCCCTTTTCCTGATGGATCTTCCTCATACCATCCACCCCACTCATCAACAATTAAGGCAACGCGTTTAGTTGGATCGTATTTATCCATCACTTCACTATTCTTTGCAATAAAATCTTCCATGCGAAATGCCTGTTGCATGGTTTTAAAATACTCCTCATCAGTAAACTGGAAAGAAGAACCTTTAGCACTCCAATTAATTACCGAATAGTGATGTATGGATACGCCCTCTAATCGTTTTGCAGGTATGTCCCGCATAAGCGCTTCAGTCCAGGCATAGTCTGGTGTGCCGGGGCCTACTGCTATTCGAAATAGTTTTTCTGTGTTACTATAACTTGTGATGGCAGTTGCATATTGTTTGTACAAATTGATGTAGTGATCAACCGACATATTTCCCCCACAGTCCCATGATTCATTTCCTATTCCCCAATACTTCACCTTCCAGGGATTCGCGCGGCCATTCTTAGCACGCATATCTGTTAGATAGCTTGTACCATTTGCGTGATTGGCATATTGGACCCATTCCATGGCTTCTTGAATGGTGCCGCTGTTCATATTCAATGCGAGATAAGGTTCTGCCCCTAACAACTCACATAGATCAAGAAATTCGTTCGTACCAAAGCTATTGTCCTCACGCACATTCCCCCAGGATAAATTTTCGATGTGTTTTCTTTCATTGAGAGGACCAATGGCATCCTTCCAATGATAAGTATCTGCAAAACATCCACCTGGCCATCGCAGGTTTGGTATTTGTAAATCTTTGAGTGCTTTTATAACATCATTACGCACGCCTGATGTATTCGGAATTTTAGCATTATCTCTTCCCACATAAATACCATCGTAGATACACCTGCCTAAATGTTCAGCAAAATGACCGTAGATGTGTTTACTTATCGTAGTCTTAGATGAGTCAACCTGTAGGGTAATTCTGTTTTGTGCTTGCAAAGCAACGGAGCAAAATCCCAGAATGAATAGTGAAATTATTTTTTTCATAATCAATGTACTTAAAATCCGTCCGACTGCTTCTATTTTCTAAAATTTTAAATTTCAAATTTTAAATTTGAAATTTCGTTTTTATCAGTATTTCTCAATTGCATATCAGCAATACTACCACCAGGGTAGCGGAAGCTCAATGTCGCTTACTGAATTCACTACCAAATCTGCCTTAAAGGCAAACTTATGTTGGTCTTCTCTTTTTGTAACACCTGACAATACTAAAATGGTATGGTAGCCCATCTGCACCCCGCCTTGTATATCAGTATCCATGGTGTCGCCAATCACTGTGGTGTCTGCCGTTTCTAGTCCTAATGCTTTGCGTGCAGAGCGCATCATCACAGGGCTTGGTTTCCCTATCACAAATGCTTTTGCTCCGGAAGCTTCTTCAATCATCGCAGTAGTCGCTGCGATACCTAAGTTGGCCCAACCTTTCTTCTTGGGGGATGGATCACGGTTGGTGGTGATCAATTTTGCACCTGCTAAGATCATATCCACTGCACGCTGCACACTTTCTAAGGTGAAATTTCTCCCTTCACCCAATACCACAAAATCAGGTTCGGTATCTACAAGAGTAATGCCATTTTCATTCAGGCTACTGACCAGTCCTCCTTCACCTAACACAAAGGCTGTGCCATCAGGTATCTGACTTGATAAGAATTTTCCTGTGGCCATAGCGCTGGTGTAGACATGACTTTCTGAAACATGTATGTCTAACTTCTTAAGCTTGCGCACCACCTCCAACCGTGTTCGCTGACTATTGTTGGTCATGAACATAAAAGGAATGTCTTGCTTTAACAAGCGATCAATAAAGTGGTCAGCACCGGGAATAAGTGTATCTCCACCGTAGATCACACCATCCATATCAATTAATAATCCTTTTGCCATGTTATAAAGTTAAAACACAAGCATCGCATTCAATAAGCACATGACCATAAAGTTTTATGCTTCTTAAAATCTTTAAAAAACGAAAACGATTGCAATGTTCTTCTATCTAAAATTCAATGTCGTTTAGTTAAGCTTCCTTATTCATCCTCTCCTTTGGAGAGGACTGGAGGTGAGGCCAATAAAAAGTCTTAACTAAACGACATTCTATTTTGATTAAGGAGCAAATGCGTCAGACCGCTGTCTACCGAATCATTCAGCGGTCAGACGCATGATACTTTTTTTGAATTTCTTCAAAACGTATTCGCAGTTAATTGAAACAATCACATAGTCTTCAAGCCTGCCAATCATTGCTGCTGCTTATAAACAGCATCATCACCTTCGTAACTGAACCAATCAAAACTTGCTGTTGCAGTACTGGGTTCACCTATTGAAGTGGCATACATGGCATAAATACATCCAACAAAACCACCTGCTACCTGTGTACTGAGAAACTTAGCGTCTACATCATTATCCATGGATATCCAATCAACATCGTTTGTTGCATAATAGAAGGCATAGCGGTCTCCTTTACTCTCAATTTTCAAACGAATGTCTGTTGTTGATATTTCAAGAGGTTTTGTAGCAAGCAACAACATACTTGAATCCTTTACTCCAGATTGATAAAGTTGAACAGCAGGTTTGTCATCCGCCACCGACTTGCATAAAAAGTAGAAATGCTCCTCATTCTGAAAAATTATAAGGCCTGCTTTTTCGTTCTCCTTTTGTGTTTCGAAATTCAGCGAAGTGCTTGCACTACTATTCAGGTGCTGTTGACGATGTCCGACAAAACTTGGATTAATGTATTGTGTACATTGTTCAGGTCTCACCTTCATGGTAAGAGAGCCGGCTTTAGTTAATAGCGAATACCAGTCCTCTTTGGGCGTTCGCAAAAACATCCACTCCAGGGCAAGCTGATCTGTATTGAAATCATCTTTAAAGATAAAATTCCCACTTTGCGGCCTGTCATCTGTTACTGCTTTTGGTAAAGGATAGTCGTACGTGTACTGCACTTCATCAAAATCAGGATTAATCACAGGCCAGCCCTCAATCCATTTAACAGGCGCCAGAAATGTTTCTCTCCCATTATTGTAATAATCTTTATCAATGTAAGGTCTGCAGCCAAGAAACACTGCCCACCACTCACCGTTTTCTGTTTCCACAAAATCTGCATGGCCGGTAGTTGTAATCGGGTTTGCACGTTTTGGGTCCAAATGACGCTGTGTAAGGATTGGATTTTTCTCATACGAAATATAGGGTCCAGTAAGTGACCTGCTTCTGAACACTACTTCTGAGTGTTGATAGGCAGTACCGCCTTCTGCAGCAATCAAATAGTAATAGCCATCTTTCTTAAAAATGTGAGGTGCTTCAATCCAAATTGGTTTTTTACTTAAATCTGTTCCACCATTAATCAGAATTAACTCATCACCCATTGCCTTCAGGCTATCTTTACTAAACTCCACAATGCGTATGGTTCTGTGCCCATCGTATAGTGGCGCATTGTTTGGCGCTACGCTATTGTAGATTAAATAGGCACGCCCATCATCATCGAAAAAAGGAGAAGGATCAATACCATTTACCTGAGGGAACCACACTGGATCAGACCAACCTTTCTCCGGATCGGCTGTCGTAGAAATGAAATTGCCCCCACGATCTATCAAAGTACAGCTTACATAAAACAGTCCATCGTGGTACCGAATGGAAGGTGCGAATAGTCCTCGCGAAACTCTTGAGCCCTCCACGTTTAAAATTTCAGGTTTATGTATTACGTAACTGATCAACTTCCAATTCACTAAGTCCTTACTCCTGAAAACAGGAATACCCGGATAGTAGACAAAAGTAGAAGTTACCAAATAGTAGTACTCACCTACTTTACATATACTTGGATCCGGATAAAAGCCAGCCAATATCGGATTGGTGAATTGTTCACGTTTTGTCTGACAAGCAAACAATACAAGTATGAGGAATAAAAAACTTAGTTTTTTCATAATATATTAACCACCTACGCCTATTGGAGAGAAGTACATGAAAATTGCCACAATGAAGAACAGCACAATCACTGAAAGCACTACATCAGACTTTGTCCAGCTTGCCCTGGTTTTCTCACGGTCTTCTGCCACTATTGTAGCATAGGTTAATCCCTGAATCTGTTGTTCGGATGGTTTATCTGTAAGTAAACTCACAACCAGCAACAACACCACAGAGAAGACAAACAGCAGTATACAGAAGTACAAGAAGTTAAGATTAGCAAAATCGTAAACCAAACCGCTTAATGAACTCTTGTTAAGTTCCAGGATGATACGCATAAAACCAATAACGGCACCGGTGATCAGTGTAACCATCGCACCTTTGGCATTAATACGCTTGTAAAACAAGCCCAATAGAAACACAGAGGCGATAGGCGGTGCCAGATAGGATTGTACACTTTGTAAATAGTGATACAGCACTCCAGAGATGCCACTCATTACAGGTATCCATAAGATACCCAATATAACAACAACACCAGTAGCAATTCTGCCAACAGTCACTAATTGCTTTTCCGAACTTTCTGGCCTTACCTTTTTGTAAATATCCATGGTAAACAAGGTAGAACATGAGTTAAATACAGAGGCTAATGAACTCATCAGCGCGGCCAGCAATCCGCCAGCAATCAAACCACGAAGACCCGCTGGTAACAGAGCTTTAACCAAGGTAGGGAAAGCACTGTCAGCACTTGCTAATTCTAACTTACCAGCGCTTACCAATGCAGTGGCGATTAAACCAGGTACAAGAAAAATAAAGAAAGGGAAAAGTTTTAAGTAAGCAGCGAAGATCGTACCGCGTCTGGCCTCTTGTTCATTTTTGGCAGTAAGACAACGTTGTACAATATATTGATCAGTACACCAGTACCAGATACCTACAATGGGTGAAGCGAAAAGAATACCCGCCCATGGAAACTCAGGGTGATTTAGCGGAGGAAACATGTTTAACTTCTCTTTAGGTGTGGCAGCAATCATTGCATCCCAGCCACCCAATTCAATTAAACCGAGAATGGTTAAGATGAGTGAACCTGCAATGAGCAAAATGGCCTGTAATGTTTCTGTATATACAACAGCCTTCATACCACCGAGCACCGTGTAGATACCGGTAAGTACAACTAACACCAAGGCACTTGTCCAGAAATCAAAACCCATAAAGGTTGCGATAACCACAGCACCAGCGTAAACCGTTACTGATACTTTTGTAATAACATAGCTCAGCAAAGAAACTACGGATAAAAACCAACGGGCAGAAGAGTTGTAACGCCTTTCTAAAAACTCAGGCATGGTAAAAACACCACTGCGTATGTAGAAAGGAATAAATACCCAACCCAATAATAATACGATCCAGGAGTGCAGTTCATAATGTCCCATGATCACACCTGTTTCGGCTGCAGTACCGGATAGACCTACTACGTGCTCACTGCCTACGTTGGAGGCAAGAATAGAAGCACCTACTACAAACCAACCTATATTCCGCCCAGCTAAAAAGTAATCTTCCGTTGATTCCTTTTTCTTCTTCATCGACCAGGCTGCTATACCGGCAATAACAAGAAAGTAAAGAGCAATAACTACCCAGTCTAATGTTGATAGAATTTCCATGTTTAAATCATTAAAATTATTTTACTGTAAAATTGGTTTGTAAGGTTTTGGCAGCGCCTAATTGATCAGATCTGTTTCCGGGTAGTGAACCACCTATTGAAACAGTGAAAGCTCCCGGCTCAAGTATGGAGTTTCCTTTATCGTCTACTAACATGAGCATATCAGGTGTGATCGTAAAAGAGACCACAACAGATTTTCCCGGCTCAAGTGTAATGCGTTGAATTCCTTTTAAAGAATATAAGGGTGTGGTTGTACTCGCCTTTACATCGGTTAAGTAAAGCTGTACTACTTCTTGACTGGCAACCTTACCCTTATTGGTAAGTGTTACCTGTGCTTCAATTTTCTCATGCTTCTTGATTGTACTTTTCGATAGTGTCAGGTTTGAATATTCGAATTGGGTGTAGCTCAATCCAAACCCAAAAGGATAAAGCGGTTCAGCTTCCATGTAGCGATAAGTTCTACCTTTCATGGTATAATCTTCATAGGCAGGAAGTTGATCCAGCGATTTAGGGAAAGTAATTGGCAAACGCCCTGAAGGAGAAATTTTTCCAAACACAATATCCGCTACTGCATTTCCACCTTCCTGTCCCGGATACCATACTAATAGAACAGCATCAGCAAGTGCATGCACATCGGCAAGGTTCATGGGACTTCCACCTGTAACCACAGCAATAACAGGAGTTGTAGTCTTCTCTCGTATTTTCTTCAAAAAATCAATCTGGTTTTTTGGAAGATTATAATCAAGTCTGTCACCAAAGTAAGGTGATGCTATCGACTCGCCTTCCTCTCCTTCCAGTAAACCTGAAATACCTAATACTACAAATGTGGCATCGCTGTTAGCAGCATTACCAGTAGTCCAATCCTGCGGATTTACATTATCCCGATCCAGTAATATTCCTTGTCTGTATTGAAGCTGACTTCCAGCTTCCACCGCACCTGCAAGCCCCTCCAGTACGGTTACCATCTGTGGGTTTACGCCATAGTAATTTCCCAGTAACACCTGCACATCGCTGGCATTCGGGCCGGTTACAAAATACTTGGCAAGATTATTTTTTAAGGGTAGCACACCGTTGTTCTTCAATAAAACAATTGACTTCTGCGCAGCTTCCCGAGCCAGCGCACGATGTTTACTGCTATTAATTACCTCTGTCGAAATAGCATTATAAGGATTGCTTTCTGCAGGATCGAATAACCCTAATTTAAAGCGGGTGCGTAATAATACAGCGAGTGCAGCATCAATCTCTTTTTCAGTGATGAGTCCTTTTTCGACTGCTTCCACCAGGGCAGGATATTCATCGCCACAGTTCAGGTTTACGCCATTCTTAACAGCCAGGGCAACTGCTTCAGCTTTTGTTTTAACTACGTTGTGCCCCTGATAAAAATCTACTACGGCCCAGCAGTCACTTACAACATGTCCTTTAAAGTTCCATTTTTTTCTAAGTACATCCGTTAATAAAAAATTGTGAGCACAGCAAGGCTCATCGTTCGTACGGTTATATGCGCACATAACAGCTTCAACATCTGCATCAACCAGTGCTTTAAAAGCTGGCAGGTATGTTTCCCACAAATCTTTAGATGATGAGACTGCATTGAACTCATGTCTTAATTTTTCAGGCCCACTGTGTACGGCAAAGTGTTTGGCACAAGCTGCAGTTTTTAAATAATTAGGATTATCGCCCTGCAGTCCTTTTACAAATGATACTCCCAATCTTGAAGTGAGGTATGGATCTTCGCCATACGTTTCCTGGCCTCTTCCCCACCGCGGATCACGAAAGATATTGATATTGGGCGTCCAGAAAGTAAGCCCTCCATATTGTTTGTGAAATCCTTTGGCGACTGATGCGTTAAACATTGCACGCGCTTCATCAGAGATGGCAGATGAAACACGGAATGCAAGATCTTCATCGAAGGTAGCGCCTAGTCCAATGGCCTGTGGAAAAACCGTTGCTACACCGCCACGACCAACTCCATGCAATGCTTCATTCCACCAGTTATAAGCAGGCATATTAAGTCGTGGAATTGCCGGACTATTATGCATCATTTGATGCACTTTTTCTTCTAAAGCCAACTGGCTAATCAGGTCTTGTACCCTCATTTCCAAGGGTTTAGTTGCATCCCGAAAAAGGGAGACCTCCTGTGCCATACAATGGCCTGCAAGGCTTATCAGAACTAGTGTAAAAATGTATTTTTGTTGCATAAACTACTGTTTAATTGACACTCGGTTCACATTTAGGCTCTTTTTTGCTTGAAACACCCTTTTTTAAGGAAGTATAAAAGGAATAAAATTGAAGATATAATGCAACCGATTGCATAAATTTATTTTTAAAATGCCAAATTTTCCTATTTTTACTTCGAATTTCCCACGTAAGCGATTGATATGACTAAAAAGGAAATAACTATTTATGACATCGCAGAAGCTCTCAGTATCTCTCCAGCTACTGTAAGCCGTGGACTTAAGAACCATCCAGGTATTGGAAAGGATACTAAAAAGCGAATTGCTGACACCGCCCGCAAAATGGGTTATCAGCAAAACATGTTTGCTACCAACCTAAGAAGAAAGAGCACCAATACAATCGGTGTTATTATTCCTCGCCTCGAAAGCTATTTTCATTCGACTGTTATATCCGGTATTGAAAAGGTAGCCAATGCACACGGCTACAACCTTATTATAAGTCAATCGCAGGAATCTTATAAAAAAGAAGTGAATGGTGTTTCGACTATGTATAATAGTCGTATTGATGGCTTGATGATTTCACTTGCTAACGAAACCAAAACCACTGATCACTTTGAAGAGCTGCTTAAGAAGCAGGTGCCATTAATATTCTTCGACCGTGTAATTGAACACCCGGATTGTACCAGCATTGTGATAGACAATAAAAAAGCGGGATACGATGCAACGCTCCACCTATTAGAACAAGGCTGCAAGCGTATTGTGCACATAGATGGTAACGTAAACAGAAATGTTTATGCCGACCGTCTCGAAGGATACAAACAAGCCTTGCAACAACATAATATTGAATTCGATCAATCTTTAGTATTGAATATAGAACTTACCGACCAGGCAACTGCTGTGGCTACCCAAAAGATTTTAACCATGAAGCAATTGCCCGATGGCATCTTTACGGCTAATGATATCTCTGCCGTATCCTGTATACGTGAATTAAAACGTGCTGGTATCCGTGTGCCTGAAGATATTGCCGTAGTTGGTTTTAATAATGAACCTATTGCTACAGTCATCGAACCTAATCTCACTACCATTAATTATCCCGGAAAAGAAATGGGTGAGATCGCGGCCACCACGCTGATCAATAAACTTAAAAAGCAACCCAGTGGTAATTTAAACACCATTGTGCTCAGGCATAATTTAATTATTCGGGACTCCTCTTTACGAAAAAGAAAACACTAAATCCCAAGCCATTGCGACTATCCTACCTCATTCTACTAGGCTGTTTAATTTTCATTACAGGAAAATCAGAAAACGGCTATGATCTTTGGTTGCGCTATGCAAAGCTGACAAATGATAAAAAGCTTGCTGAATACAAAAAGCAAATTACCGGATTCAGAATTGAAGGCAGCAGTCCTACCCTATCCATAGCAGCTGATGAGCTCAGCAGAGGTCTGCAGGGATTATTCGGATCATCCATAGCACAAATCAAAACTGAGGGTAGCAAAGGCAGTTTGATTATTTGCGGACGTATTGACTCACCTGCTATCAAACAATACTTACAAAACACTTCCGCTTCTGCGCTGGGTAATGAGGGTTACACCATTCAAACAATTACTAAAGACAAACAAAAAATTATTCTGATTGCTGCCAATGAAGATATTGGTGTCTTATATGGCGTATTCCATTTACTGCGTTTGATTCAGACTGAGCAACCCATTCACCAACTTGCCGTAACTGAAATACCTAAAATCAAATTACGCGTTTTAAATCATTGGGATAACCTAGACAGAACTGTTGAGCGTGGCTATGCAGGTTTCTCTTTGTGGAATTGGCATAAATTGCCTCAGTATATCGACCAGCGTTACCTGGATTACGCGAGAGCCAATGCTTCTATTGGCATTAATGGAACCGTACTGACTAACGTAAACGCCAACGCAAATATCTTAACAGAAGCTTATCTGAAAAAAGTAGAGGCACTTGCGAATGCTTTTCGTCCTTATGGTATAAAAGTTTATTTAACCGCCCGCTTCAGTGCCCCTATCGAATTAGGTGATTTGCCTACAGCCGATCCGTTGGATCAACGGGTACAACTATGGTGGAATAACAAAGCAAAAGAGATCTATCAGCGCATTCCTGACTTTGGCGGTTTTCTGGTCAAAGCAAATTCAGAAGGACAACCAGGGCCACAGAACTATGGAAGAACCCATAAAGATGGTGCTAACATGCTGGCCACAGCTGTTGAACCATACAAGGGTGTGGTGATCTGGCGTGCATTCGTTTATGATAATAATGTACCTGACGATCGCGCCAAGCAAGCCTATTCAGAATTTAAACCCCTTGACGGAACCTTCAAGGAAAATGTGTTGGTACAGGTGAAGAACGGAGCGATTGATTTTCAACCACGTGAACCCTTTCATCCATTGTTTGGTGCGATGCCAAAAACACCTTTGATGATGGAGTTCCAAATTACGCAAGAGTATCTTGGCTTCAGCACGCACCTCGTCTACCTTTCAACTTTGTTTAAAGAATGCCTGGAGGCTGATACAAAAACAAGTGATCAGATGGCCAGTGTGGCCCGCATCATTGATGGCACCATTGACAAACATGCATTAACCGGTATTGCAGGTGTTGCCAACATTGGTACCGATATCAATTGGTGTGGACATCCTTTCGCACAAGCCAACTGGTATGCATTCGGCAGATTGGCATGGAACCACACACTATCATCAGAAGCCATTGCTGATGAATGGATACGCATGACTTTCTCTAATCAAGAGGCGGTGATAAAACCTCTTAAAGAAGTAATGATGGCTTCCCGCGAAATTACAGTCAACTACATGACACCGCTTGGTTTGCATCACCTCATGGGTTGGAGCCACCACCACGGACCCGCTCCCTGGATTAAAGATAAACACCGCGCGGACTGGACATCGGTTTATTACCACAAAGCAGATAGCGTAGGCATAGGATTTAATCGGACCGAATCAGGAAGTGATGCCGTATCACAATACTCGAAAGCAGTAGCCGCTAAATTCTCATCGTTAGAAGATTGTCCCGAAGAGTTTTTACTCTGGTTTCACCATGTTTCATGGGATCACAAAATGAAATCAGGCAGAACATTGTGGGATGAACTATGTCATCGCTATTATGAAGGTGTAGATTCTGTAAAATGGATGCAGGAAAACTGGCAAACGCTGAAAGGTAAAGTAGATAAAGAAAGATTTGAGGAAGTAACATCATTGCTGGCTTTACAATACGAGGAAGCCAGTATTTGGCGAGATGCCTGCTTGCTCTATTTCCAGACATTTTCTAAGAGACCTATCCCATCAACATTACCATCACCCAAACATTCATTAGAGTATTACAAAAACCTAACCTATCCCTATGCACCTGGCATTAAGTCAGAGTGGTAACAACTACTAAATATTAAATAGAAATGGAGCAAAAAATTGCCATCGTAACCGGAGGATCATCAGGATTGGGTTATGCTATAGCCAAAAAATTTACAGCCAATAACATCTATACCTTCATCATCGGTCGCGATAAAGCGAATCTTGACAAGGCCTGCAAGGAATTTGGTGCTAACTGCGAAGCCATAGTTTTTGATCTTACCAATTTAAAGGGAATACCGGAATTGGTCAATAATATTGTAAGCAAAAAAGGCCGAATAGATATACTGGTCAATAATGCCGGTATTAACATGAAGAAGAATTTAGTTGAGGTAACAGATGAAGACTTTCAACGCATACTCTTCACCAACGTGAACAGCGTTTTCAGTTTATCACGAGAAGTAGCCAAAGTAATGATCGCACAAAAAAGCGGCAGCGTGGTCAACATCAGCTCAATGGCTTCTCAGTACGGCATTCCTCAGGTCATTGCATATTCTGCTTCCAAGTCTGCCATTGAAGGCATGACACGCGCCATGGCGGTTGACTTAAGTCCGCTGGGTATTCGGGTAAACTGCATTGCCCCAGGTTTCATCTTCACACGCATGTCATCCGCAGCACTCGATAATGATCCTGCAAGAAAACAAAAGGTATTGTCACGTACCCCTATGGGTAAACTTGGTATGCCGGAAGACATTGCCAATGCAGCCTACTATCTTTCTTCTGATGAAGCCAGTTATTTAACAGGTACCGTGGTGCCGGTAGATGGTGGTAACTCTATAGGATTCTAACGTAAAAGCATCGTCTATGATTTTAATGGAACAAACCATGCGCTGGTTCGGCCCTGCTGATCCGGTAAGTTTAAGCGATATCCGACAAGCCGGTTGCACAGGTGTGGTAACGGCATTGCACCACATACCTGTGGGTGAAGTCTGGAGTATTGAAGAAATTGAAAAACGAAAAAAAATAATTGAGGCTGCCGGACTAACCTGGACTGTCATTGAAAGTTTGCCCGTTCATGAGGACATCAAAAAACAAAGCGGCAACTATAAGCAGTACATTGAGCAATACAAGCAGAGTTTACACAATGTTGCTGCCTGTGGCCTAAAGGTTGTTACCTACAACTTTATGCCCATCCTTGACTGGTTGCGCACCAATGTATCTTATACTTTACCAAACGGAAGCAAAGCCCTATATTTTAAGAAAGCCGCTTTTGTAGCGTTTGATTTATTCTTGCTAAAAAGACCAGGTGCACAACAAGGCTATTCAGCACAAGAAATCAAGGAGGCAGAAGATTTTTTTGCAAGCGCCAGCGAGGAAGAAAAACAATCGCTGTTTAAAAATGCATTGCTGGGCTTACCGGGCAGTGATGAAAGTTTTACACCAGCACAAATTCTTTCCGCGTTGGAAGAATACAAGCATATTGATGCAGCCAAACTGCAACAACACCTTTTCTATTTCTTGCAGCAAGTTGTACCCGTAGCAGAAGCACTTCACCTGAAACTTGCTATACATCCTGACGACCCACCTTTTTCAGTGTTAGGATTACCCCGCGTGGTTTGTACTGAAATGGATGCAAAGGCACTGATTGAAGCAGCGCCCTCTCCTGCTAATGGTCTTTGTTTTTGTACAGGTTCTTTTGGCGCCAGAGCAGACAATGATTTGGTTGGCATGGTCAAGCGACTGGGAGCACACATTCATTTTCTTCATTTACGCAATACTAAACGTGACGAGCATGGCAATTTTTATGAAGCCAATCACCTGGAGGGTGATGCGGATATGCCTGCCGTTGTCAATGAAGTATTGGCCTTGATGAATAAGACGAAGCAGTCCATTCCCATGCGCCCTGACCATGGTCATCAGATGTTAGATGATTTACAAAAGAAAACCTATCCTGGCTACTCTGCCATTGGCCGACTGAAAGGGCTGGCAGAATTACGCGGCTTGGAAAGAGGTTTGGCAAGTTTACAATACAAGTAAGACAGATAATGCAACGTTTATGAGTAAATCAGGCACAAACACAGCTTCATTTATACACGATGATTTTTTGCTGCATTCACCTATAGCCAAAGTGTTGTATCACACCTATGCAAAAGATTTACCCATACTTGATTACCATTGTCATTTGCCACCCGATGATATAGCAACGGACAGAATATTTAAAAATCTGACAAGTATCTGGCTTGAAGGTGACCACTACAAGTGGAGAGCCATGCGGACACTTGGGATCGATGAGCAATATATAACAGGGAAAGCCAACGACTACGAAAAATTTGAAAAGTGGGCACACACCCTGCCCTATACCTTGCGTAATCCTTTATACCATTGGTCGCACCTGGAATTGAAAAGATATTTTGATGTCGATCAATTATTGTCACCAGATACAGCCCGTGCTATTTATGATGAGGTCTCCAATAAACTGAATCAGCCGAATTACAGCACCCGAGGGTTAATCTCAAAAATGAATGTTGAGTTAATCTGTACAACAGACGACCCTATCGATTCTTTGGAACAACATGCCACTATAAAACGTGATGGCTTCGCATGTAAAGTTCTGCCGGCTTTCAGACCTGATGCTGCTTATGCTGTTGAAAATCCTGCGATTTACAAAAGCTATCTGCAAAAACTCAGCGAAGTATCTGGCATTAGCATTAACAACTATGAGCAACTGTTGCTGGCGTTAAGCAAACGTATCGACTACTTCCATGCTGCCGGATGCAGGTTATCTGATCATGGACTGGAGAGAATTTATTTTGCTAAGAACGGAACTGTTAATGCTGCACATGTCTTTTCAAAGGTATTGTCTGGCACTTTGCTTGAAGTGAAAGAGATTGAAAGCTTTAAGGCAGACATACTCTTGCAACTTGGAAAACTTTACCATGCCAAAGGCTGGACACAACAATTTCACCTGGGTGCTTTGCGCAATGCCAATAGTCGTTTGTTGAGTAGGCTTGGCCCTAATACAGGTTTTGATTCCATTGGAGATTATAGTCAGGCTGAAAACCTGAGTTTATTCCTGAATGAATTGGATAAGACAAACCAGCTAACGAAAACCATACTGTACAATCTCAATCCTGCAGACAATGAAGTAATGGCCACCATGATTGGTAATTTCAATGATGGCAGCATAAAAGGCAAAATACAATATGGATCAGGTTGGTGGTTTTTAGATCAAAAAGATGGTATCACCAAACAAGTGAATGCCCTTTCGAACATGAGTTTATTGAGTTGCTTTATAGGCATGCTTACCGATTCAAGAAGCTTCTTGTCTTTTCCCCGCCACGAATACTTCCGAAGAATACTGTGTAATATGCTGGGCGATGATGTAGTACGTGGTGAATTACCACATGACGAAAAATGGCTGGGTAAAATTGTGAGTGATGTTTCTTATTATAATGCTAAAGAATATTTGAATCTTTAAGTGTTATAGTCGATTCAGATAATCAATACATTTACAAATTCTATTTACAAATGCTCTCTGTTACTTTAGTGCCTTTGCAAGTCCAGGCATCGCCATAAATAGATTGATAACAAATCTCGAATTCAAACTTATTTGCTTGCATAGCAGCAAATGCTTTTCCTGCCCATTGATCATCATTTATCTCGAATAACTTCAGGGATGTATTGGGAGGCAAAACTCTGTTTTCTATCGTTGAAATCAAATGTGGGAAATAAGATGTTCCCATAATTACTTCAAACACTGCATCGATATTTGGCATCGGCTGATCATTCAGTTTTAATTCAACGGATTGGATAAGCGCAGGACCAATGCCGTTATTAGAAACTGCTATTGAATATTGATCTTCATTATAACTGGGCAACCATTCCAGGTAAGGCCAGGCCGAAGCATGCTGCTGTATGCGCATGATGTTAGCCTGATACATGTACACTGTTACTGTTATAATATTGACCAGGATGGCGAATAAACCGATAAGTAATCCCTTATCGACTTGGGCTATTTTTGATTGTATACTTTTCATGCAATAAGTTAACTAACTGCATTAGCGCAGGGTTTGATCTGCTTAAAATCACAATAGTCAGTATCAAATGCAACGCATGACTACAGAAGACTGCGTTACGTCAACAAACACTTGTTTTTAGACAATGAAAGCGTTTTGATCTCAATAGTAAAAATCACTTAGGGTTTGATAGTCAGCAAAGTCTTCAGTCTTATATCTCTACTTGAAGCGCCAATAAAAAATTCAAAATTACCGGGTTCTACAACCCATTCCATATTGGCATTCAACATCTTCAACATCTCTGGTGTGATGGTGAATGTTATATTTTTCGTTTCACCTGCTTTGAGCGTAATCCGCTGAAATCCTTTGAGCTCTAAAACAGGTCGCGCCACTGAAGCCAATACATCTTTTAGATAAAGCTGCACTACCTCATCTCCATCACGAGTGCCTGTATTGGTAATGCTAAACGATAGCGTTGTAGACTGATCTAATTCTATTTCGCTTTTTTCAAGCTTCAAATTCCGGTAGGCAAAAGTTGTGTAGCTTAAACCAAAGCCAAAGGGAAATAATGGTAAGCCACTTAAATTGTTGTAATCATCTCCCCTGCCAGTAGGCTTATGGTTGTAAACCAGTGGCAGTTGTGCTTCGTGTACAGGGAAAGTAATGGGTAATCTTCCAGCAGGATTGTAATCGCCAAATAATATCTGGGCTAGCGCATGTCCGCCTTCTTCTCCCGGATACCAGACATCAACAATACCGTGTACTTCTCCAATCCAGTTATTCATGGTGATGGCACTGCCGCCAACTAGGACTACCACAACAGGTTTGCCAGTAGCAGCAATTTGTTTAATTAATTCTTCCTGATGTCCCGGTAACTGAAGCATGGCTCTGTCCTGAAACTCGCCTTCCACTATGCCTGCGGTTAGAATAACAACATCTGCCTTTTTTGCAACACTTACGGCTTCATCAATTTTAGCCTGCCAGTCATTTGGCACACCAACATTCCAAATTAATTTGATATGAGCATTGCCGACAGGTTCATAAAACTCAATTCGAATGTTATATTTTTTATTCTTTTCAAATGCATAATCCGCTAAGCTCATACTGTAGCTTTGTTTTCCCCATTGGTCAATAACAAGTTTATCATTCAGGTACAAGCGGAATCCATCATTGCCTTCCAGGCCAATTTTAAAAGAACCACTTTCAGGTGCTTGAATTTGACCAGTCCAACGCACTGAATAGAAGCCATTATTGATTGCTTTATCGGGTGAGTAGAGTGTCCAATGAAAATCAATGTGTTCATCATTTCTCCTCAATGCAGGATTTTCTGAGAAGTCGAGGTTGTTAAAATATTCACCTGCCAATCCTAATCCATTGTTGTTCGTCAGGTATTGACCTGGAACGCTCCTAAAGGCCTTACTGGTTCTTCCACATCCTGCCGCAAATAGTACAGTTTGTTTTGTTGCGCGTTGCTTAATTCCATCCAAAATACTCACTACACTATTTCCTTTACCACTATAGCCACCTAATCTTCCTTCAGTAGCCTCTTCACCAATAACGGCTATGCTTGAGATGTTTGTCTTGAGCGGTAAAATTGCGTTATCATTTTTCAGTAATACAATTGATTTCAATGCAGCTTCTCTCGCCACTTTCTTATGAAGTTTTTGATCAATTAATCTTTCAACCTCTTTTTCTGATAGGTAAGGGTTTTCAAACAAACCCAATTCAAACTTGGCTTTTAGAACACGAGCTACAGCTTCATCAATTTTAGCATGATCAACAGTAGTACCCAGTAATGCAGGACTAAACAGATCAAAGTGTTTATACTGTGTTTGGAAAATAACATCCAAACCGGCATTAAGCGCTTGTTCGCCCGAGGTTGGATAATCCTGGGCAGTATTATGCAACACAGTAGTACCCCCAACGGCACTGGCATCGGAAATTACAAAACCGGAAAATCCCCAAGCTTCTTTTAACTTTTTCCTCAACAACCACTCATTCATACTGGCCGCTGTACCATCAATGGAATTATAGCTCGTCATTAAAGAACGGGCACCACCCCGATCGAAACACGCTATGAAAGGTGGAAAGTGAATTTCTTCCAACAGACGTTCGTTGTAATGAATAGGATAACTGTCGCGACCTCCCTCCCCTACATTGGCAATAAAGTGCTTGGGCGTGGTGATGATGTTCATCTGCTCAAGAGTCTTTACAAAGGCAACACCCATTTCGGTAGTTAGAAATGGATCTTCTCCATACGTTTCTTCTACACGGCCCCAACGCACATCACTGGCAATATTCACTACTGGCGATAATACCTGGCGTATCCCACGCACTTTTGCTTCCAAGGCTATTGCATGTGCTACTTGTTTCATTAATGTTGTATCAAAAGTGGCAGCAAGGGCAATGGCCTGCGGAAAGCTGGTAGCACCTTCGCGAACCAATCCATGCAGGGCTTCATCAAATGCGATGATGGGAATACCTAACCTTGTTTCTTCAACAAAGAATTTTTGAATGCTGTTGATTTTACGCACCAAAGCCAGGGTATTTTCAGTAGTATTATACCGCAGGAGTTGTTGTGTGTTTTCAGTACCCTGTGCGGCTGCGCTTACCTGTAATCCAAATATACCATGCTTGTACTGTTCTGGTTCACGTTGATCTAAGTCACTGGGTATCATAAAAAGCTGCCAGGCCTTTTCCTCAGCTGTCATGCGACTCAATAAATCCTTTACGCGCTGATCCACTGGAAGTAAAGCATTCTTATAAGGGAGTTGCTGCCCTGACACATCCGCATTGCTCAAGAACAATATTACCAGTGTGAGGCAAATAACATATACTGTATACTTCATGCCAATAGTGTTGCGTTAGTATTTAAATACCAAGGCCGGATAAGTTTTGTATTTTTTAATCAGTGAAGGAGGCAGTTCAACAGTTATGTCATCTCCCACTTGTTTCCATTTAAGAACTGTGCCTTCGCTAAGCAATGTGAGCTTCGCATTTTTAGCGGGAATATTACCATGCCAACGGATACTGGTTGGCAGAGCAGTACCCTCCTGCAAGCGTATGATAGCATAGCGTGATCCGTCCTTAGCACGGGTAAAAAAAGTTTCTCCATCCTGTACCTGATCAACAGTACGTGTATTGTAGATGGCCTCACCATTGATTTGGAGCCAGCTACCTATTTCCTGCAAACGCTTTACCTGTACATCTTGTAGTAAGCCCTGTGCATCAGGTCCAACACCCAGCAACAAACTTCCACCTTTTGCCACAACTTCAATTAAAGTATGAATGATTTTTGTACTGCTCTTAAATTGATCGTTGGGTACATAGCCCCAGGCATTGCCTAAGGTGATACAACTTTCCCAGGGGTAGTCTGACTTTACCTTGGGTATACTTTGTTCAGGCGTCTGATAATTTTCGTATGCGCCATGCACTGTTCTGTCCACTATTAGAATACCTGGTTGTGCCTTACGCGCCATTTGTGCTATGCGTGGCATATCTATGTGTTGGCTGAAGGGTGGTATCCTTGCACCCCAGGCACGTACTTCATCATTCACCGTTTCGAGTGGACGTACCCAACCTCCATCTAACCAGAGAATATCAATAGTGCCATAGTTGAGCATTAATTCACTGAGCTGATTAAATGTAAATATTTTAAACTGATTCCATCGCCAGGGATGTTGCAGGATGTCGTAGTTTACATTACGATCGGCTGTAGCGTATTTGGGCCACCAGTAAAATTCAGAATGCCAATCCGGTTTAGAAAAATAAGCGCCAATCATAAAATCATGCTGACGAAAAGCTTCAAATACATGTTTCGTTACATCTGACTTAGGATGATCAGCAAAAGGTCCGTTAGTAATGGAGTAATCAGATTGTTTGGTGTCAAACATAGCAAAACCATCGTGATGCTTGGTGGTAAATACAACGTAACGCATACCGGCATCTTTGGCTGCTTTAGCCCATTGCGTTGGGTCAAACTGTCGGGGATTAAAGGATTCTTTCAGTCCCCAATACCATTTTTTATAATCATCATACGCTATCGAACTGTCGCGACCTATCCAGTCTACATCTTCCGAACATAGCGTCCATGATTCGACAATACCAGGTACAGCATAAAGTCCCCAATGGATAATCATACCAAACTTCTGATCCCGCCATTTCTCCAGCTTTACTTTCACAAGGGAATCTTCCGGCCATTGATACTGACTTGATTGTATATGAGCGTTACCCTGACCATGCAACGACAAATAAGAGGATGCTACAAATAGAAAGAGTGGAACTGCGAATTTCATATACAAGTATAAGCGTCTATCTTGAAACTATATAATTAATGCCTGCTCAAGGTTAAATTTTCTTATGATTCCGTTACGAAACAAACACGTACTTGCAGGGAAAGCACAGGACAGATTGAAAGGAATAGGTGCTTGATAAAGAGACATCAGGCACAATTCATGATATTAGGTTTTGATGTAATAATAGCAATTATTATGTTTTTGTATAATAATGTGCAGGGCAACCCATTTTCAAAACAAAATATATTGCCTTCTATTCTATAGACTTTTACCGCCAATTACAATTATTAGATTTTTGCGTAATAATTGAATATATTATGTAAATATCTAATAATTTGAAATATTAGGTTTTTGCGTAATAATTTTATTTCTATCTTTAACATAAAGTAGCAAAGCATCCATTCACACGTATCATTCCAAGCATATTTGAAATTGTATGATCAAAAAAAAAGTAATCACCGGTATTATCACAGGAGACATTATTAACTCAAGAGGTGGTAAGGTCAGACAGTGGCTTCCCGTTCTTAAAAAAGCACTGGCATTAACGGGGCAAAGCCCTCAAGTCTGGGAAGTATACAGGGGAGATAGCTTTCAGTTGGAGGTAAAGAATCCAGCAGAGGCATTAATGACTGCGATTCGCATTAAGGCTTATATAAAAACAATTAAAAACGTAGATGTTAGAATAGCCATTGGCATAGGTGAAAAAGAATTCTCTGGCTCTAACATAACAGAATCAAACGGAGAGGCTTTTATTTACTCAGGTGAAAAATTAGAAAACCTGAAACAAGAGAAGCAAAATATGGCTATAAAAAGCAGATGGTCTGACTTTGACAGGGGTATGAACTTATACTTACGACTTGCGCTAATTGCTATGGATAACTGGAGCACTGGCGCAGCGGACTTGATTAAAATGCTATTGGATAATCCTGATATTACACAAACCAAACTCGCCACTAAACTAAAGATTACACAGTCGGCAGTGAGTGGAAGACAAAAGAGAGCGTATTATAACGAAGTAAAGGATCTTGAAATTCTGTTTAGAGAAAAGGTTGAACAATTAATACGCACCGTATGATACTGTTGCTAAAATTAGTGCTGGCACATCTTGTTGGCGATTTTATCTTGCAACCTGTTAGTTGGGTAAAAGCAAAAGAGAAAAAGAAACTAAAAGCATGGCAACTGTATGTGCATATGCTTGTCCACTTTATCTTGATTATATTATTGGTCTGGGATATTGATTTTCTGATCCCTGCCCTATTCATTACACTGAGTCATGGCATTATTGACGCTGTGAAACTGCACTATCAGAAGGAACGCACCGAAAGGCTTTGGTTTGCCTTGGATCAATTGCTTCACCTGACCATCATTGTTACAGTCTGGTATCAAGTGGAAAATCCCGTTTTGCTATTTGAGCTTAACCAAACAACTCTTCTATACATTACAGCCGTTATTTTCATTACAACGCCTGCATCCATCATCATTAAAACGTTAATTTCTCAGTGGACACCCATTACAGATAAACCCAGGAATGCTTCGTTGCAACATGCAGGACTGTACATTGGTATTTTAGAAAGATTAATGGTATTTACATTCACCGTTACCAATAATTGGGAAGCTATTGGATTCTTAATTGCCGCAAAATCAGTTTTTCGTTTCGGTGACCTCAAAGATTCGCGCGATTTGAAATTAACTGAATACGTTCTTATCGGCACCTTACTAAGCTTTGGTCTGGCAATGGGTGCCGGATTACTCGTCAGCTTACTTGCTTAAAGCTACAAACAGACTAAAATACCTTTGTATACAACTCAGCAGCTTTGGTTTCTTTCACCGCCTCTTGCTCCAATATCTCGAATACATTCTTTTTGATGGTGAGGGCGATGTCACCAGTAGGCAAATCGTTGCAATCAAGACCAAAGGGCTCTTCTATCTCTTCTGCCATTAATTCCAAACCTAACATGGCAAAAAATATGAACATGGTTAAAGGTATAGCGTAAAAGCCAAAATCATTATACAAGCCAAAGGGTAAAATCAAACCATAGAGTGAAACAAATATTTTTATATAAACTGAGTAGCTGAAGGGAATGGGGGTCTTCTTAATCCGTTCGCAAGCGCCCATTACATCCAACAAAGAAAAGTAATGTTGCTTCATGTTAATCAAGTCTGCATCGGTTAGTGCACCCGCCCGATAGATGGTGTGCATTTTACCATAAATTAAGTTTGCCAGGTAAGCAGGCTTATGCTGCTTGTTATTCAACTCATGAAGTTCGGTTTCATCTAGGTAAATCAACTCTTCTGGTTTAACTCCTTTGCGTAAGTGCTCTTTTAATGCGATACAAAAATTTGAAATAGTCTTGGAGAAATAAAAACGACTTTCTTTATCATCTGCAGGTAAACTGGCTTGCAGTAGCGTGGCCAACGTTCGCGTATTATTAACCAAACTCCCCCATTGCTTACGACCTTCCCACCAGCGGTCGTAAGCGGTATTGGTACGAAATACCAATAGGATACTGAGTACTATACCCAATAATGAAAAGATACTAGAGTTTAACCTTGGCTCGATTTGGAAAAAATGCATACCAAAACAAATGGCACTGGCTAGTAAACCAATCAGCACAACACCTTTCAGTATCTTTTGCATTGTCCAGCTTTTGGCAAGATTGCCGATGTCTCTAAACCAGTTGTGGTTGGGTTCGTATAAGATCATAATCAGTTTTTAATAGCTAATATTCTGTTCGTTTACTGAATTTCAAATTTGAAACTCAATAGCCTACAATTTGCTCATGTACGTAACACCATGCCCAGCGTTCACCCGGTTCAGCAGAAATTGCTACAGGATGCTGTTGCTCTTTGGCATGTTGAGAAGCATGTTTATTGGGCGAAGAATCACAACATAAAGTAATACCGCAAGTCTGGCAGGTACGCAGGTGCAACCATTCATCGCCTGTTTTAATACAAGCATCACACACATAATCTTTCGAAAATTTAGTTACTTCCAGTGTGCGCAAGTGTTCACAGCGTTCTCCTTTCATTACACTAATTTACAGTTTAAAGTAATTTCAAATTTCAAATCTGAAATTTGAAATTAATATTAATTCTCCGCAAGGTATTCATGTACAAACTTAATGGCCATAGCACCTTCTCCTACAGCCGAGGCCACGCGATTCATGGCACCTGCGCGTACATCACCGGCAGCAAATATGCCCGGGCTACAGGTCTCCAGCAAATAGGGCTCTCGTGACAGCTTCCATGTTTTTTTGAAATTATCATACTTAAGCAAATCCCGTCCAGTCTCTATATATCCCTTATCATCTTTAATGATGTCAAGCTTCAACCAATCTGTTACAGGTTTAGCACCAATAAAAATAAACAAGGCAGCTGCCTTTTCTTGCCTTCGCACCTTAGTTACAATGTTTTCCAGGCAAATCTCTTCCAGTTTTTCATTGCCATACACTTGCCCCACTATGGTTTCTCCAAGCACTTCAATATTAGGAGTATTGTTAATCTGATCAATCAGGTATTGTGACATGGTAGATGACAAATCTTGCTTGCGAATAACCATGTATACTTTTTTAGCAAAATTTGATAAGTACATAGCCGATTGTCCAGCAGAATTTCCACCTCCTACTATATAGACATCACGCTCGCGACAAGCATGTGCTTCAGTTGTTGAGGCACCATAGTAAATTCCTGCACCTGTAAATTTTTCAATATCTGGCGCATCTAAAGAGCGATAATCTACACCAGTCGTAATGATTACACTTCGTGTATTGATCACGCTCCCATCGCGGAGTGTAATAATTTTATAAGTATCCTTCAAGGCAATATCCACTACTTCCTGCGGAGATAACAACTCTACACCAAAGCGTGTAGCCTGGGAGATAGCCCTGCGCGATAACTCCGCACCGCTTAAACCATTGGGAAAGCCCAGGTAATTTTCAATACGTGAACTCGTACCAGCTTGTCCGCCTGGAGCACGCTTTTCTATCATGGCAGTATTTAAGCCTTCAGAACCACCATACACAGCAGCAGCCAAGCCGGCAGGCCCCGCACCGATAATGGTTACGTCATACAAGGTCTTTGAAGCTTTCGCACGCATACCAGTTTTTTCCCCCATAGCCGGCAAATCAGGATTCAGCAGAAAGGCACCATCTTCAAAAAATACCGCAGGCAATGTCTTTACATCAATTTTATTCAGTTCTACCAACTCCTGACCTATGGGATTACTCTCGACATCCAACCACAGATACGGAATTAAATTTCCTGACAGAAAATCCTTGATCTGATGTGAACGGGGTGACCATTGATAGCCCACAATACGAATGCCTTGAAAAACAGGAACATGCTTGCTCATCCATTCGTCCAATTGTTCATCCAGCGCGGGATACAATTTTTCTTCTGGTGGGTCCCATGGTTTCATCAAATAATAATCAAGCTGCACATCGTTAATGGCACGAATGGCTGCATCGGTATCTGAATAAGCCGTAAGCAAAACGCGCCTTGCTTCCGGATACAATTCTTTGGCTTGTTGCAAAAAATCAACGCCCAGCATTTCAGGCATACGCTGATCAGATAAGAATAAGGCGACTACTTCATTTTTATTCTTTAAATCTTTCAGCGTCTCTAATGCTTCATTAGCTGATGTAGTGCTAAGAATTCTGTAATCCTTTCCGTATTTGTTGCGTAAGTCACGTGCGACAGCACGTATTACCTGCGGATCATCATCTACGGCTATCAGTATAGCTTTGTTCATATTTATTTAATGGGGAAGCAAATTTTAAACTCTGTTCTGCCTGGTTTTGAGGTCAATTCAATTTTGCCATTATGTTGATTAATAATTTGACGAACTACCTCCAAACCAAGACCGGTGCCTTTGCCCATTGCTTTGGTTGTAAAAAAGGGATCAAATATTTTATCTTGTATCTCTTTAGGAATGCCTGCACCACTATCGATGATATAGACATTGATAAAATCACGATCAAGCTGGGTTTTGATCTCAAGCGTTTTATCGGCAACATTTTCCATAGCATCAATGGCATTATCAATCAGATTAGTCCAAACCTGATTCATTTCACTGACGAAGATAGATGCTTTTGGTAAGTCTTGTTGAAAGTTTTCGACTAGTTTAATATTGTTCTTTTTCAGCTTGTGATTAAGCATGGTTAATGTGTTGCGTATACCCGGATGTATGTCAGTCACTTGCTTTTCAGTAGCCTGATCCATGTGGGTGTAGCCTTTGATTGAGGTAACAAGTGAATTAATTCTTTTTGAAGCTTCCTCAATATCAAAGACCAGTTTTTCGGTGGTAAGCACCTGATTAATCCAATTCATTACAGCTGGCACATCTTCGGGGCGCAACCAGCTTTTTACTTCATCCAACACCTTTGTTGTAATAGAGAACTCAGCAAATGTTTCAACAATGTCATACGGATTTTCAAGCCCAGCTTTCTCTAACCACTCACTTAGTTCATCTTCCAGAGCGGTTTTTTGCATTAAAGAAAGTGGTACATCACCATAACAATTTGTTCTTTCATAAACAAAATCCGTTACCTTATCCACAATTGCATCAGTCGCCTGAATCCGGATGACACGCTTAAAGTTCTCAGGTGTATGCGACAAGTGTTTTTTAAGTTCCTGCGCACTGCGTACTACGGCAGCCGAAGGATTATTAAGTTCATGGGCTAGGCCTGCAGAAAGTTTACCCAAGGCCATCATCTTGTCATTCTGCTGTTGTTGTTTGGTAAAATCCCGGACGCGGTCAGTCATGTTGTGCACCAAAGCTTCAGTTACCTCATGACACTGATTGATTAAAGCGTGAAAATGATCTTTATGTAAAAAGAAAAGCAGCAAATCACCCTCTGCAAAACCTTCGGCCACTGCGCCCTTCATGCGGGAATAAGGCAAACGCCCAAGTATTTCCATGGGTTCATAAGTCCCTAAGTTTCTGCGACCATTGGGTTGATTAATAAACAGCGTAACACCTCCCTGCAATACGATTTGAAAACCATCAATAGGATCGCCACTACCGAATACTTTATCTCCTTCCTTATATTGACTGGTTGTACCATGCTCAGCTAACCATTTCAGTTGTACTTCAGGCACTGCAGTAAATTCTGGCACCTGCTTCAATAAATAAAAAACATCTTTTACCATGTAAGGGGTTAGTATTTAATATCTATATCCATTTAAAGTCCTGGACCAATTGGTCATTACAAATAGGGGAACAATCTGCAAAATCTTAGATTCCTTCGGTCGTACCTCCCTCGCAATGACGCGAATTCTTATTTTAGGACTTCTCGCGGACATTGACAATATTTAATAATATTACTAGATAAAAATTATCTGCGCAAAAAAGTTTCATCTATAGAACTTTCTAAGCCAAAGAAGGTTCTGTTTGTTAACGGTTTAAACTATTTTGCTTCTTTCTGGGTTAAAGCTACATGAAAGCATTATGGAATGGCGAGGTTATAGCCGAAAGCGATGATACACTTATCATTGAAGGAAACCATTACTTCCCCCTGGAAAGTGTTAAACAAGAGTACTTAACAAGCAGCCAGACACACACGAATTGCGCCTGGAAAGGCACTGCATCCTATTACAATCTTGTGATAAAAGGCATGGAAAATAAGGATGCAGCTTGGTATTATGCAGAACCTTCTGAGTTGGCAAAAGGAATAAAAGGACGCGTGGCATTTTGGAAAGGTGTGCAGGTTATTAAATGATTAAATTTTTAAGCTGCATATTATTCTGGCTAAGCTCCTTATCTTGTTTTACTTTTTCATGTTATGATTTCCCAATATCAGACCGTACGCAACTACTCTGTTGAACTCTGCAAACCTTTGCAACGCGAAGATTACGTGGTTCAACCAAGTCCGGATGTAAGTCCGCCTAAATGGCATTTAGCACATACAACTTGGTTTTTGGAAGAAATGTTACTTGTTAAGTATCTACCAGGCTATAAACGTTTCCACCCCAGGTATGCATTCTTGTTTAACAGTTATTACAATGCTTTGGGCGACAGGGTTTTAAGGCCTCAGCGAGGCAACATGTCCAGGCCTACTGTTGATGAAATACTGACCTATCGCGGGCATGTTGATGAGCACATGCTTAAGCTTATTCCACAATCTGGTCCCGATACGTTGTATTTAATAGAAACTGCACTACATCACGAGCAACAACATCAAGAGCTTTTACTAACTGATATCAAATTTATACTCGGGCATAACCCGCTCTTTTCTGCTTACAGAAATGATTTTAAGGAAACGCAATACCTTGAACATACTGATGAATTTAAAACCATACATGCCGGCATGTATACTATTGGTCATGATGGAACTGGATTTGCGTTTGATAATGAAGGTGAACAGCATCAGGTTTACTTACAGGCTTTTGCCATCAGGCAATCCTTAGTGACCAACCGTGAGTACCTCTCTTTTGTTGAATCCGGTGCGTATCATGATCCACAATTCTGGCATAGTGATGCCTGGTATTGGCTACAGGAAACAAAAATCGATAGCCCCTTGTATTGGCATAAGTTGAATGGAGAATGGCAACGTTATTCATTAAGTGGACTTGAATTATTACCGCTGGATGAACCTGTTACACACATCAGCTTTTATGAAGCTGCGGCTTTTGCCGAGTGGAGCGGTATGCGTTTACCTACAGAATTTGAGTGGGAAGCAGCTGCTGAGTATTTCCAGTGGGGACAGCGTTGGGAACATACCAATAGTGCTTATCTTCCTTACCCTGGTTATGTAAAACCACCTGGAGCGCTTGGCGAGTACAATGGCAAGTTCATGGTTAACCAAATGGTATTAAGGGGTGCCTCCATCGCTACTCCGGCTGGTCATGCACGCAGAACTTACCGAAACTTTTTTCATCCTTCTATGCAATGGCAATTTACAGGGTTACGCCTTTGCAAAAAATAAGCATTCATGAAAACCAGCACCATAGCACCCCAACTCACACAGACTGTAGAAGAAGGTTTGTTCAAAGAAACTAAATCGCTTCCGAGTTGGCTTTTTTACGATGAAAATGGAGATCGCATCTTTCAGGAAATTATGCGCATGCCTGAATACTACCTGACAGGATGCGAGTATGAAATACTGAAAATGAATGCTGATGCTATTCTTAATCGGTTTCAACAAGAAGGTGCTTTTCAACTGGTAGAATTAGGTGCTGGTGATGGATTAAAAACTGAAATACTGCTCAAACATTTCACACAGCAACAAGCTGACTTTACATACCACCCCATCGATATCTCCGCCACTGTGCTCGCACAGTTGCAAGACCGATTAAACAAATCCTTACCCAATCTTCCTTTTTTTCCTCAGCAAGGTGACTATGAGACTGCCTTAGAAAAACTGAATCTGTCTTCCGATAAAAGAAAAGTTATTTTATTTCTGGGTGCCAACATTGGTAATTTTACAGTGTCTGAAGCTGGAGTTTTTCTGCAACGCATTAAAAAATCTATGCATCCTAAGGACTTATTGTTTATAGGCATCGATCTGAAAAAGGATCCACGTATGATTCAACGTGCTTATGACGATGCGCAGGGCATTACTAAAAGTTTTAATATTAATCTTTTAGTGAGATTAAACAGAGAATTGGGTGCCAATTTCATGCTTGATCAGTTCAGCCATTACCCTACCTATAACCCGGAAACAGGTGAAGCAAAAAGTTATTTGGTCAGCTTACGGCAGCAGGATGTTTATTTTGAAGCCTTACAAAAAACAATTCGTTTTAATCGCTGGGAACATATTCACACGGAAGTTTCTATCAAGTACGACCAGTCAATGATAACACAGTTGGCGGAAGCAAGCGGCCTATCAATTGGGCATCAATATTATGATTGCAAGCATTACTTTAGTGATGTGGTTTTTACTAAAAGATAAAGCGGTCAGAACCTAATAACTCTATACGCTCTTAATAAATATCCTTATTAATCATATAATCAGGGTGTGCACTAAACCATTGTCTAACGTCAGCTAGTGCTTTTTTGTAGTCATTGGTCTTTAAGTCTCCAAAATCATCAACAGCGACTGGAAATTCTTTAATGTCATCTGCTACTTGCTCCATTATTCTGTAACCACATAAAATCTTTTCATTTGAATCCGGGTTAGCCGATTGACAAGAGGGTGTGTCAAGATTAATGATAGTGACCAGGTAATCAAAAATAGGCTTTTGCTTGGTGTAGGTCAAATCAGCTACAAGGCCATAGACAAGTTTATCATTAACAGCTGTCGACTTAACCTTTTCCATAATAAAATTAACAGAAGACGATTCGCCCATGCGTGCTAATGCAAGATGGCAAGCCCATTTATCATTAGCCGAAGCTTTTGAATTAATCATTTCAGCCAACTTGCTTTGCTGACCTTTTAAATCAAGATACCCTATCAATCTGATTATCTGATGCAGGTGAGGTGTGCCAGGTTTTATAAACTGTACAAGCGCAAGTTTAGCTTCATTTGTAAAATCCTTCTTCTCAAATCCTTTTAATGCTTCGCTATTGCTTCCGCTGATACCCGTATCCTTATCAGCAATTCCGTCAATGAGCTCAAGGACTGCATCCTGTCTCAATGAAGCATCCTCACTTCGCTGACCTATTACTTTAATCAAATAGTAGCCTCTGCTTCTCACTATACTTAAACTATCGCTTAGGCTACTTTTTAAAAGCTTCAGCTGTTTATTTTCGCTTTTACGGTCTTCCAGAATGCTCTTAGGCAAAGAGAGATAAGGTTGCTTTCGTATGTCGTTAAGGTATTTCTCCAGATCACGTACGGCATTTTGTGATTGGCATACCATAACAATACCACTAAAAACAATAGTCAGAATAATTCTCATAAGTCTCAGATATTGTAAAGCTCATCAATATTTTTCAATTCCTACTTCACCACAATAATTTTTCTGGCGGTGATCTTATTTTTTTGTTTTGTAATAATGTAATAACTGCCGGGCTTCACCTGATCGATCGTCCAGTGCTGCAGGTAATCCAGTTGCCCTTCATAACGCTGTGTCCTGATCACC
>NZ_JBMRCF010000005.1:0-33347 GCF_057350905.1 Chryseotalea sp.
ACATCGTGATTACGATTACACCCAAGCCGGTGATGACGAGCGCAACAGCAGAGACGATCTGTAGTGATGGGACACCGACTACCGTGTTTACTTCAAATGTAGCGGGCAGCACCTTTGAGTGGGAAGTGATGAGCAAGACAGGTACCTCAACAGGATCCACGATTGGTGATGTAGGCACAGGTAATTTGAATCAGGCCTTAGTTAACGTATCAGGCGCATTAGCTACGGTTACGCATCGTGTTCGTGGGATTGGTCCTGGTCCAGATAATTGTATAGGAGCTTACCAAAACATAGTCATTACAATCAATCCAAAGCCAGTAGCCACCACTTCATTGTCCATCTTAAATGTTGAACGTTGCAGTGGCCTTAATATAAACTATGATCTGCAAGATGCCATTAATGGAGTAGGGGGTAATAGTGTTGATAGTCGCTTCACTTATACAGTAGTAGCTAGTAATTTAGTAGGTCTCTCTCCATTAGTATTTCCTGGGGTATTTGACAGGTTAACACCTTCAGATGCACCCATCACCACAGCATTTACAAACTTGTCTGCTAATCCTATAGTGTTAACCTATACAGTTATTCCCTATAGTGATCCATCAGGATGTCAAGGAGGTACCTTTGAAGTAAAAATTACCATACTACCGCAGCCAGTTGGCATTGATTTTACGGAGCCTACTTGCGATGATGGTTTAAACCATAATATTCAGACTAAACAGATTAATGTAATAGGAGGAAATTCCCTTAACAGTATCTTTACATATACCGTTTCGTCTAGTGATGAAGTAGCAGTGCCAACACCGGTTGGATTAGATAGAACAGTTGCCAATAACTTACCAATCACGGATACCTTTGTCAATTTATCAGGAACTGATGTTGTTGTAACCTATACGATTATTCCTTATAGTTCTTCTGCACCAAATTGTCCTGGAGCTCCGATTTTATATCAGGTAGTGGTAAGTGCAAAACCTGTTGGTTTCGACTTTTTGGCAGATCCTGTTTGTTCGGATGTTCCTTTCGACATAGACCCACAAAATATAATAGACGATATTGGGAACGGTGGAAATGGAGTTTCAAGTACATTTACCTGGACGGCTAATTATGGTACACCGGGTAATCTTACCGTCAACGGTGCTGCTCCTCCTGCAACCGATACAAACTTGAATGGGAGGGTAGATGGTACGCTTACAAATAAAACAAACGGACAAAAATTTGCCATCTATACAATAACGCCAACATCAGGAAGTTGCGTAGGATCAACATTTAACATTACTGTGCCTATTGATCCGGAACCTGTTCTGGATGCAGCAGTTATTAATACACCAATTTGTAGTGATACCCCTTTTGATTTTGATTTAGCACCTACCGCTGGTACCGTTTCATTATCCAACTATGATGTCACATTAGTATCAGTCCATCCGGACCTAACACCAAATCCTGGTAACACCTTTTTTGAAGCACCTGTTGGCCCGGTTAGCTTAAGTAATCAAGCTGCAAATGTTATTCGCAATGAACAATACACAAATGATAAACGATCTATAAGTTTATTTGTTGAGTACAACGTAACAGGTAAGAGTGAGACGACTCCTGGTTTAGTTTGTGTTGGAGATAATCTCAGTGTGGTAATGGAGATTTTACCGGAACCGGTTATTGATCCGGCATTAGCAAACCTTGTGGTTTGTAGTGATTCACCCTCAGATATACAACTAGAGACAGATGGCTTTACGCCAGTAGCTACAGCCTTCTTTATTAATAGTGCTTTGGTTCAGGGTTCAGCTATTGGAGTAGGGGGAACTATTGTAGGGGATGTTACAGCCGCGGCAGGAAATAAAACAATCGTGCCAACTAACCCTGTTAATAAAGATTTCCTTCGAACTGATAAGTTTACTGTTAAGAATTTTGATGTGTCCGATCCGATTACAGTTAGGACTGTTGTCTATAATGTAACACCACAAACAGGTGTTTGCTTGGGAAATCCTTTTGACATTAACCTTGAGATTAAGCCGGAGCCTGTTCTCTTGGCAACGATTGATCCAGATCCTATCTGTAGTGATGATCAAATTGATGTAACACTAGGCAAAGTTGCAAGCTCTGTGGATATTGACAGATTTAGGGTAGTAGGTATCACATGGGATAATCTTCTTGTTAAGGGTCCATCAAACGCAAATGTTGGAGATGTATTTGTCGGTATGCCAAGTGTATTGGAGGATACCTACACGAATACAACCAGTATTATCAGAAATGCAACCTATACTGTGGTGCCCATTACGGAATACACCGTTGAAAATCTTGTTTGCGAAGGAGATCCTGACGGGACAATTGTGATACCTATTTCTCCCGCTCCTGCTATTGCTGATGGATTAGATAATATTGTATGTAGTGATACCGATTCTGAAATCTTAATTCGCGATACGGAGAGTGTAAGCAGTATAGGTATAAGTGCACAATCATTTGTAATAAGCAGAACTATTAATGCTAGCCTAATAGTTAATAATGCACCGGCACTTGATCCTTTTTATAATGGTGCTGATAACATTACTGCTATAGAAAATGATCGTTTTGAGAATCCAACCAATACCCCTCTAACGGTTATCTATACGGTAAATGCTTGGACTGGCAACAATGCAAGCTTGTGCGAAAGCCCTGCTAAGCAAATTGTATTAACGGTTGAACCAACGATAGTGGCAACACCAGTTAATGGCAATGCCGAAATTTGTAGTGGGGCTAGTACTGCGATAGAAATGCAATCTCCAACATTGCCAACTGCGGGTGATGTTACTTTTAATATAACAATACCCACACCCCCAGCAGGTGTAACTGGATTCGCTGCACTTTCTGCGTTAACGGATGGCCCGGATATTGAAGTTGAGCAAGTACTAACTAACAATAATACTACACCAACTACACTACAATACAGAATAGTACCAAGGGCAGCAAGTGCAGGCGGAGGAACTCCAGGATGTACTGGTGCAGCAGTTTTCGTTGATGTTATTATACAACCAAGACCTAATCTGGTTTCTGTTACCAATAAAACAATCTGTGAGGATGACGCAGTAGGTATAGCCTTGAGTACCACCTCATCACCAACTGTTGGAACAGGTTTCGGAAATATTGAGTATGAATTGTTGGCGCCAGCAACTAATCCATCTGGTTCTATAAATGGAAACGCTGTTGCAGGTACTATTTTTGCGACATCAAGTACACTTAATGATGTGCTGACGACCACCAACCTTAATCAGGAAGTAATAACTTATACGTTAAGGCCAAGATTTGAGGTGCCTATTACGGTAGAGGCAAATACGGCACTTGCTGGTTACTGCGTGGGAACAGAAAGAGACATACTCGTAACGGTTAGTCCCAGAGCCCAGATAGCACCCCTCACCAATGTTGAAGTTTGTAGTGGAGAAGAATTTACACAAGCCATCACTATTGTTGATGCCGATCCATCATCATCACTCATCACCTGGACAAGGATTCTGAATCCAGTGACCGGTATAACAGGTTCATCCAATGGTGCAGGAGATAATATTACCCAAGTACTTTTCAATTCAACAAATGATGTAGGAGTTGTTACATATACGTTCATACCCAAATCATTTAATTGTGTAGGTACTGCTGTTAATCTCACAGCGACCGTTCTTCCTCAACCGAAACTTGTTAATGTACCTTCATCTTTCAACATCTGTGACGATGCAGATTTTGAAATTAACCTCGACAACTTCAGTCCCACGACCAATGCGATCTTTAGCTGGACTGTTGATAATACGGATCCATTGGTGTTAGGATCAACAGGTGGTAACGGTCTCGCTATTGACGATTCCTGGTCGAATGCGACAGGTGCGCTGGCAACAGCTACCTACACCATTACACCCATCGTTGAAAAAACAGATGGTACAGATTGTTTAGGTGCTGAAAAAATTGTCAGTATCAATATAGCGCCAGAAGTAGGGGCAACCTTATTCAGTTCTACGGGTGATAATGATGATTACCTATGCGAAGGAAGTAAAGGTTTCTTATTCTTTGAAAATACAGGTTTACCATCCTTCGATATGACCTACCGTGTTGATAATGGTTCAAGCATTAATGATATTAACCTTACCAAGCAAGGCATCATTAAGTTGTTGGAAGTTCAACCTTCGGTTACTACAACTTATACTATTCTCTCTGTAAAAGATGCTTTTGGTTGTGAGTTTGTGCCAACAAGCGACAATGTAGTAGTTGTTAATGTTGGAAGTACCGATGCCAATTTCAGTATTGTTGGAGATCCAGTTAATTGTAGTCCATTTCCGGTTGACTTTAAATACAACCAACAGAATGGTGTGGTGTACAACTGGAAATGGTTTGATGGTGAGCCTGATTCTTTATACACGGCAAGTACCAATGTTGCCGATCAGATCGTAAGGCATACTTTCTTTAATCCGGCACCAGGGGCTACTGTTAAGTATAAAGTGTTTCTGGAAACAGCCTTTGCTGATGCCGCTGATCCTGACGATAATTACCCGGGTGCTTGTTTCGAGACTACTTTTAAAGAAGTGCAAGTATATCCTACAGTAGCAACGGCTGTATTCCCTGATAAGACAGAAATCTGCAGCGGAGATGAAGTGCGTTTTGTTAACACATCTCAGGGTGTGAGACAAGATAAATGGTTCTATCGTGTACAAGGTTCAAGTGGAGAACTGGAACCGATTTCAGGCACGTATACACCACCACAACGTCCTGCCACCAGCCAGATTTATGATCTTGAAAACCTCACATCTACTGATCCGCTTGTTATTGAAGTAGTGTACCAGGCTTCAAATCTGAACTGTCCTGCGGCTGATGTAGTTATTCCAATCACCGTGTACAGAGGTGTTACTGCAAACTTCGAAACAAGTACGCCAACAGAATTTGTAGGGGGTCACTCTTTTGTAAACATCACTAATACGACAACTCCGATTGATCCTTCTGATTTTACCTATGTATGGAATTTTGGATTAGATGCAGCACCAGCCGACTTGAATGGTACAACACCACCTAATCCTATCGATTATACAACACCAGGTCTGAAAGAAATTTCGTTGTTGGTTACAAATATTGATGCACAGGCCAACGGACTTGTATGCGCCAGTGAGATTCGTAAGACGATTGAAATCATAGTGCCTCCTTTATTGGCGAACTTCAGGGCAACGCCTTTAGCAGCCTGTTATCCTGTAGACATTACTGTGATAGAAAACCTGGCAACGGGTGATGAGTTTGAATGGACAGTGATTGATGAGGCTGGTAGAATTTCAGCAACCTCTAATGCGAACCTGCCTGTATTTTCAATTCCGAATCCGGGTAAGTATACTATTATATTGATCACGACTAATTCGTTCACCGGGCAGCAAAGTCCACCAAGTGTAAGAGATGTTGAGATTTTTGAAAGTCCGGTAGCTTCATTTGAAGTAAGACCTACCACCGTATTTATTCCAGATCAGGAAATCACCACTTTCAACTTCAGTTCTGGTGCAAATCAATACGATTGGGATTTTGGTGATGGCAATACTTCGATCGACTTTGAGCCAAAAATCAAATACCGAATTGAAGGCGAGTATCCGATTACACTCGTTGCCGGATTTAATAATGGCTCGCGCGATGTTGATGGTGACGGCATACTGGATGGCAGCATTGTTTGTTATGATACAGCAACGCGTAATGTTCAGGCCCGTGATGGTGGCTTAACCAGAATACCAAACTCATTTACACCAAACCCTAACGGACCCGGTGGAAATGGAGGCAACGGAGGTGCAGGCTCATTCAACGATGTATTCCTGCCGATTACAAAAGGTGTGGAAGAATTTGTGATGCAGATATTCGATCGTTGGGGAACATTAGTATTTGAAAGTCGCGATAAAAATCAAGGCTGGGATGGTTACGACCAAAATGGCAACCTGGTACCTGCGGGTGTTTATGTGTATAAGTTAGAGCTCCGTTTATCCAATGGAGACAGAACAACACAAGTTGGAGATATTACACTCATTCGTTAATTTTCGATGATGATGAAAAGAATTTTATTTTGTCTGCTCTGTATACTGTTAATGACGGATCTTGCTGCGCAGGATCCTCAGTTCTCTCAGTATTATCAGGCGCCACTTTATCTTAATCCTGGCTTTACCGGGATTACTCCTCAACAAAGGTTGGTGGCTAATCATCGTGTACAATGGCCCAACTTACCACAGGCATTCTCTACGTACGCAGTGTCTTACGATATTTTTGTAGATGAGTTGAGAAGTGGTTTTGGCGTATTGGCAACTACCGATAAAATGGGATCAGCCGGTTGGAGAACCAGCACGGCTGGTTTATTGTATTCCTTCAAAGTAAAGCTGACCGACAATATTGTTTTCTCGCCAGGTTTATATTTTGGCTATGGTTCCAATGGTTTGGATAGAAACCGCCTTACACTAGGGGATGGGTTGGAATTTCAAGGTCAGTCTTTAGATCCTGAGTTGAATAAATTGGGTAGACAAGATTATTTTGATTTTGGTTCAGGCTTCATTTTTTATAACAGAAACTTGTGGTTGGGTGCAGCTTTTCATCACATGAATCAACCCAATTTATCTGTATTGAATGATGTAAGCAGACTGCCCATGAAGACTTCCATTCATGGAGGTGCCAGACTTTCGCTTTATAATGGACCGCGTACGCTCGCGAAAGTTTCTTACCTAACCCCATCCTTCATCTTTCGTAAGCAGGGTAAATCCTTTAGCCAGTTGGATGTAGGTATTAACTACCATATCGACCCGGTGTCAGTAGGATTTTGGTACAGAGGAAAACCTTTTGAGAAAACTGTGATTAATTCAGTGGCTCAGGATGCACTCATATTATCATTGGGTATGTATTTGAAAAACTTATCGATTGGTTATAGTTATGATTTTACTGTATCCGAACTGCAAACTGCTGCAGGTGGTGCACACGAAATTGCCCTTACTTACGAATTTGTCGCGAAGCCTCTAAACAGAAGTATCAAACGGAAATACAGAATGATTCCATGTCCGTCTTTCAATAGCAAAGAGGGTTTTTGGAATTAGGAAAAAGAGGTACTCGTCTTTCAAAATCCTTGTTGTAATTTGCGCCAAATCCGGTGTAATGACTTCGCGTGTAAACTTAGCTGAATCCATACAAGAACCTGTTTTTAAGACAGTTAGCCGCTGCGCGCAAGAAATGGGTGTAGAAGCTTTTGTAGTGGGGGGCTATGTTCGCGATCTTCTGCTAAAACGACCTTCAAAGGATATTGATTTCGTTTGCGTAGGCAGTGGTATAGCACTTGCTGAACGTGTGGCAAAGGCCCTGGGGCCAAACGTGCGTGTAAATGTTTTTAAGAGTTTCGGAACAGCGCAAATACCTTTTCATGATTTTGATCTTGAATTTGTAGGTGCACGAAAAGAATCCTACCGATCAGATTCGCGCAAACCCATAGTAGAAGATGGAAGTTTGGAAGACGACCAGCAGAGAAGAGATTTTACCATCAATGCTTTTGCCATAAGCCTCAATGATCGCACTTACGGGGAATTGATTGATCCTTTTAATGGTTTAACGGATCTCGAGAATAAAATAATACGAACACCACTTGCACCAGATATAACCTTCTCTGATGATCCCTTGAGAATGATGCGTGCCATTCGCTTTGCTTCTCAACTCAACTTTGATATTGAAGCTGATACTTTCAATGCGATTGTACAACAAGCGGAAAGACTTGCTATTATCTCTCAGGAGCGAATCATTGATGAGCTCAATAAAATTGTACTCAGTAAAACACCATCCTATGGTTTTAAGCTCTTGTTTCAGAGTAAGTTGCTTCATCAGTTTTTTCCGGAATTGGTAGCCCTGCAGGGTGTAGAGTATGTGGGTGGCAATGCGCATAAAGATAATTTCTATCACACACTCCAGGTGTTGGATAATGTATCGAAAGTATCAAACGATTTATGGTTAAGATGGGCTGCCATTATGCACGATATTGCCAAGCCTGCCACCAAGCGCTATGATCCAAAAGTGGGCTTTACTTTTCATGGGCACGAAGAAAAAGGAGCCCGCATGACCCCTAAAATATTCAGGCGATTAAAATTGCCTTTGAATGACCGAATGGAGTTTGTTCAGAAACTGGTTCGACTTCACCTTCGTCCGATTTCACTTGTGAAGAATGTGACGGACTCTGCGATCAGACGCTTACTTTTTGAAGCAGGAAATGATGTTGATGCTTTAATGATGTTGTGCCGTGCAGACATTACCTCTAAAAACCACGAGAAAGTATCGCGCTTCCTTAACAACTTCGACAAGGTAGAGGTGAAGATGAAAGAGGTGGAAGCAAAAGACAGCATCCGCAATTTTCAACCGCCCATATCCGGAGAAGAAATAATCAAAACCTTTGCGCTGCAACCAGGCCCGCTTATTGGAGAAATAAAAGAATACATTAAGGAAGCCATATTAGAGGGGGAGATCAAAAACGATTATGAAGAGGCGAAAGCGCTGATGATAAAATTTGCAGCCACAAAAGGATTGCAGGTTCAATGATTCGGTGTTAGTTGATGGTTATTCCTTGTTTGGGTTGAGGAACACTCAATCTTCAAGCCTTCAGACCCTGGCCTCCAACTTCTAAGCTCTTTCTCTCAACCTCAAGCAAAAATTCTCAATTTTTTTCCCATCCATGCAACCCTTTAATGCCTATCTTGTCTTTAGAGGTAAACTATTAGAGATAAACTAGGCGCTTGGCTGACTATCAACATCTTCATCAGGATTTAATTGATCGCTGCAAAAATGGCGATGATCGTGCTTTTCAGGCCTTGTATAAGCTTTATGCCAAAGCCATGTACAATGTCAGTTACAGGATCACTGCCCGAGAAGAAGATGCACAAGACGCTGTACAGGAGTCATTTATCAGTGCCTACCGAAATATTCAGCACTATAGAGGAGACTCTGCCTTTGGTGCCTGGATCAAGCGAATTGTTGTAAACAGGTCAATCAATATCATGCGATCCAGAAAAGCTGAGCTTTGGCCTGATGACGAACGCTTTGATATTGAAGAGCAGGCGGCACCTGAGGTGTACAAAGAAGACATGACGGTTGAACGCATTCGCCTGGCCATTATGAATCTACCAGATGGCTATAGGTCTGTAGTAAGTCTGTACTTATTAGAAGGTTATGATCACGAGGAAATTGCCACCATTTTAGGTATTTCAGAATCAACGTCAAAGTCACAACTTAACAGAGCGAAGGCACGCTTACGGGAACAATTAACGATAAAGGTATGAAAGACGAATTGAAGGATTTTATCGAGCAGAACAGAGACGCTTTTGATACTAAGGAAGTGCCTGAAAAAGTATGGTTAAATGTCAATCAACATTTATTTGGCAGACAAGTATTTTGGCAACCTATCCGCTATTGGCAAGCTGCTGCAGTTTTATTTTTTGCACTATCGTCTTTTCTTTATTTACAGGACAGGGTGGGGGTACAGCAGCAGGCAAGCATGAAGGAGTTTAAAGCCACAGAAGCTTTTTATATAGAAGAGATTTCTGAAAAAATGAAGATGATTCATTCGGTAAATGCCAGTGACCTGAATGGTTTTACTCAGGATTTCCAACAGTTAGAAGCCATGTACATGGTGTTGAAAGAGGAAATGAATAATAAACCCAGCGAAAAAGTAAAGGATGCTTTGATCCTTAATCTTATTATCCGGATTAACTTATTGAATAAACAATTACAGGAAGTAGAAGATTCAGCTAAGACTGAAGATGAAGCAATTATTAGTTAATTGCCCTGACTAATTTCCTTTTGAGTATGCCATGCGTGGGTGAGAATACAAATGCCAATGCAAATAGCAAACCGCACATGGTGGCAATGGCTGCCGCAATAGAGCCGTCCATCCAAACCGCCAGGTAATACCCTGAGGCAGCTGCCACAACGCCAACACTACTGGCAATAACCAGCATGCGTTTAAAATTATCAGTGAGTAGGTAAGCTGTAGCGGGTGGTACAATCAGCAAGGCTACTACTAATATAGCACCCACAGATTCGAACGATGCAACAGTTGTTGCAGACACCATACCCATCAACAGATAATGCCAAAAGGCTGTAGACAAACCCAACGCAGTGGCGTAACCAGGATCAAAAGAAGTAAGTAATAATTCTTTGTAGAAAAAATACAGTACTAATAAAATAGCGATGAGTACAGCGCTCATTACAACAATGGCTTTAGGGGCGAGTATATAACCACCCTCCAGTATAATCATGTCAAGGGGTGTATAGGCAATCTCCCCGTACAAAACGCAATCCTGATCCAAGTCAACCTTGCCTGCAAAAAGTGAGATCAATACCACACCGATGGCAAAAAGCCAGGTAAAGGTTACACCAATCGCAGCATCGCTTTGTAGTTTTGCTTTCTTGTGAAAAAACTCAATAAGAAAAGTAGTAATTAGTCCGAGTAAACTGGCACCAATCACCATCGTTAATGAATCTCTGGAACCTGAAAATAGAAAAGCCAATACAATACCGGGTAATACAGCATGAGAAATCGCATCACTCACCAAAGCCATTCTTCTAAGGATAAGAAAACAACCCAGCAGGGCACAGGAAACCGCTACTAAAGAACCGGTAAGAATAATCCAGAAGTCATTCATGTCAGTAAGGAATTTTTGTTTTATGCGGATCTACAACAGGGTAATTCAGAATCTGTTCCAGGTCAGCTTCAAGTTCAGGGGTAAGAAAGTGTTCAATCGTATCGGCATCTTCATGCACGTGATCAGGGGCAATGTGTACGTGTGTTGTTAAATATAATTCCCAAAGCCTGTGGATTTTTACGATGCGTTGTGCCCGGGTTTTGCCTTCTTCGGTTAGCACGCAAAGCTTACCTGATTTTTCAAGATAACCTTGGTTGCATAAACGCTGAATGGATCGTTGCAGTCCCTGCTTATCAAAACTTCGTTTGCGAATAATCTCATCTGCATAACGCTCTACAAAGAAGTTTTTACTGTTCTCGCCAAGTTGATATAAAACTTTTAAAACATTTTCATCCTGTATGGTTCTGCGGAACCTTCTTTGTTTAAAATAACGATTTAAGATCCCTTTTTTAGGTGCGATCATAAATGACAGCAGCGCCAAGGTTGAGACAACAATAACAATCCAGGGACCTGTGGGCATGGAGGGGGCAGTATAGGAGATGTAGGCTCCGGCAAGGCCACTGAATGCTCCCACCGATGCAGCGATGATGAACATGATACGAATGGAGTTAGTCCAGAAACGTGCAACAGCCGCTGGCGTAATCAATACAGCCGCCATCAATACAACGCCCACCGCTTGTATACCCACCACAACTGCCAGCACAATCATGGACGTCAAAAGCAATTCTAATCTTTTTACAGGTAAGCCGAGGGCAACTGCATAATTGCGATCGAAGACAAGGAGTTTAAACTCCTTGAAGAATAAAAGTGTAAAAGTGATCAGGAGTAAAGCAACAATAGAGAATGAAATTAAATCGGCTCCCACCAGCGCAGCTGCTTTGCCAAAAATGAAATGATCTAAACCGGATTGATTGGCATTACCACTTTTCTGTATGAAGGTCAGTAGTAAAATGCCAAAGCCAAAAAATACAGATAAGATTAATCCAATGGCTGTATCTTCTTTAATTCGACTTTTAGCAGTGATGTACTGAATCGCATAAAGCGATAACCAACCTGTTATAAAAGCACCTGCAATCAGGTAGAGTGGATTCTTAGTGCCACTCAATAAAAAACCTAAACAAATGCCCGGTAATACAGCATGTGCAATCGCATCACCGATTAGCGATTTCTTATTGAGGAAAGTAAAAGAACCCACCAGTGCTGAGCTGGCAGTTATCAGCACTGCCCCCGCTGTAACGTAGCGCACATTGGGATCTGCAAATGAAAAGAAGTCAGTGAAGTTACTCATACTACTTTCTCCTCTCTGTTAGGAAAGTTTTCTCTCCGAATTAAATCGCCCACATCTGATAGGAGTGTAAGCTTACCACCATAGGTTTCCTGCAATTTGTCCTGCGTAAAAGTGCTAGAAGTCGGACCATGTGCCACTAATCTTGTATTCAGTAGAATCACCCAGTCAAAATAGCTGCTTACAGATTGTAAATCGTGGTGCACAACAATCACAGTTTTGTTAGCGGCTGTCATGGTTCGCAATAAACTGATAATGGCTTTCTCTGTTGCTGCATCTACACCGGCAAAGGGCTCATCCATAAAGTAGATATCGGCTTGCTGTGCTAAAGCGCGGGCAAGAAAAGTCCTTTGTTGTTGCCCACCTGACAGTTGGGCTATCTGGCGGTTGGCAAAAGATTCCATGCCGACTTTTCGCAGACAGTCCATAGCCACATCCAAATCTGCTTTGCGGGGCCGTTTGAGCAAACCTAGTTTACCATAACGTCCCATCATCACTACATCCAACACCGATACCGGGAAATCCCAATCAACCGATTCGCGTTGTGGCACGTAAGAGATACGATGGCGAACCTCATCAATATTTTCATCAAAGATTTTACAATAACCGCTGCTGAGCGGGAGGAGTCCCATGATGGATTTAATTAAAGTAGATTTACCAGCTCCGTTCGGGCCAATAATACCCACTAATTTTCCCTGCGGTATTTCAAGATCAATGTTCCACAACACAGGCTTGCGATCGAAAGCAACAGTAAGATCGTGTACTTCGAGTGCCGGTACTGTACTTATATGCTTATTCATATTATTGGAGAGCACTCACAATGGTGCTCACATTTTTACTAACCATGCCTATGTAAGTTCCTTCAGGTGTATTGGCTTCACCCATGGCGTCAGAATATAAACTTCCGCCAATGCTTACCTGCCAGCCTTTGTTTTTGCATCCTTCTATCACAGCATTAATTGATTTTTCAGATACGGATGTTTCTACAAAAATGGCCTTGATCTTTCTGCTGATGATAAAATCAACCAAGGCGGTTACATCTTTTAACCCAAATTCTGAAACTGTTGAAATACCCTGCAAACCTCTTACTTCCATGGCATAAGCATCACCAAAATAGCCAAAGGCATCATGGGCAGTGATGAGTACGCGTTGTGTTTCGGGTATGGTTTGAATTTGTGCAGCCACGGCCTTGTCGAGGGAGTCTAATTGCATTAAGTAGCGCGTAGCATTGGCCTGGTAAATTTGATGCCTGGCCGAATCGACTTCAAGTAAAGTTTTTTCAACTTCCTTTACTGCGTTTTTCCAGAGCTTTACATCAAACCAGATGTGTGGATCATGAATACCTTCGGTGATTAACCTGAGCTCATTTTCCTGAATGGATTGGGTTACTGGAATAACTGTTTTTGTTCTGCCAAGTTTTTCCAACACTTCAGCCATTTTTCCTTCCAGGTGTAATCCGTTGTAGAAAATAATATCCGCATCAGTCAATTTTTGCAGATCACCCTGTGTTGCCTTGTAGAGATGTGGATCAACACCTGCGCCCATTAATGAAATGACATCCGCACCATCGCCTGTTACATTTTTGACTGCATCGGCAATCATGCCTGTAGTTGTTACAATCAGTAAACGTTCGCGCTGTGCATCTTTTTGCTTCGGCTGACAAGCGCTTAACAATATGAACACCAGAGACAGTAACGTGACTGAATTTAAGATTTGAAATTTGAAATTTGAAATGTTGAATGTGTATAACATAGTCTATTCTTTTACTAAAATGTTTTCGGCAGCCTCGCGTGAAATCAGCTGCGGTTTTTTGTTTTGAATGCTTACCTCAAGCGAGCCGTCAAATTCAATGCGTTCGCGCACAGTGATAGAGATACCTATCGATACTCCTATTTTACTAAGGTATTGCAGAAAGGGAGCAGAGCCATTGCGTACAGCGCAAACAGTAAGCGCTTTATTCACAAGAGCATCTTTCAATACAATTTGTTTTTCCTGCTTGATTTTCCCATGCTTATCGGGAATAGGATGGCCGTGCGGATCGGCAGTAGGGTAGCCCAGAAATTCATCGAGCTTTTCAATCAGCAGGCTTGAGTTAATGTGTTCGAGTTGTTCGGCTACATCATGTACTTCATCCCAGGTAAAACCAAGCTTTTCTACTAAAAAAGTCTCCCACAAACGATGCTTCCGTACAATGGACAAAGCATGTGCTTTGCCTTTTTTGGTAACATTGACTCCATAATACTTTTCGTAGGTGATCAATTCCTTCAGCGAAAGCTTTTTGATCATGTCAGTTACAGTAGCCGCCTTGGTAAGCAAGGAAGCGGCTATTTCGTTGGTGAGCACGGATTTATGCCCGCCTTCCGACAAGTGATAGATGGTTTTCAGATAGTTTTCTTCTGTATAACTGAGCATACCTTTATATAAACGATATGCAAAAATAAAAGTTTAGACTAATCTAAAAAATTTTTAAAGGGAATCTATTACCTGAAAGAGCTGCTTTTCAGTAAATTCCCAGGAATGATCCGCTGGTAGGGGCTTTCTGGAAGGGAGGTGCTTGATTTGAGCCAATATTTCGTCTGTATTTTCCTTGCCATCAAGTACCCAGCCTAAATTGAGGTCAATAATCATGTTGGCAATGGCTTGATCTTTCCAGGTAAGTATGGGTAATCCCCATGAACTGTATTCGTAGAACTTGGTGGGTATACGTCCGGCTGTATGTGGAGCGGGTGGATAATAAATAAAACCTATGTCGGCTTGTTGAATAGCCTCAACGATCTCTTTATGCGCAACCGGACTTTCAATCCCTTTCAATGAAATATAATCCAGGCCAGCGCAAAGCCTTCGGATGCGGCTTTGTTCGTGGGCTGAAGGGGCAAAGCCACAAATAATCAGGTGCATCGAGGCATCCAAGGCGTGAAGTGCCTTAACCAGTTCAATTACTTCATAAACACCCGTTGTCTCGGCCAGCGTTCCGGAAAATAACCATTGGCTATATCCATGATTTTTCAATCGCGCAAGATCTGGCCTTGGAACTGTGTTAGGTAGAATGCTGTAAGCACTTTTAATAAAAGTCAGTTGCTCAACGTAAACGTATTCTGCCAGAAAGTAATGATTAATAAAAGGTGCACCCATTTTTTCTTTTAATCTCGCATAAGTGCCCAACAACCAGCGGATGACGGCAGGAAAAGCAGTAGTGTGAAGTATGTTCAGGTAATAGTTTTCCTGTACATCGTAAATCAATTTAACAGGCCTTAGACCTTTGTAGAAAATAGCAGCAACCAACAGTTCATGACTGCAAATAATCAGCACCTCAGGTTTGAGTACCAGCCATTTACGGAGTAGTTGCCAGGCCACCAGTAAGCGTTTTAGACTTATTCTGTCGCGAAGTGTATGTTCGTGAAGAAAGATGTTACTGTTTAGATGCACACCACTTCCGGTGCGGCCATAAACATGCACTTCATGCCCAGCGCTGGCCAATGAAGTTGCCATTTTACCGTACATGCGAGTTTCATCGACAGGTTTTAATACTGAAGCGATTACTATTTTCTTTTTTTTTCTTTCTTGCATGCTTAATTCAATCGTAAGATAAAAGAAATGAGAGAACTTATAGAAAAGGCCTGGGAAGACAGAAGCATGTTGCAGGATGCAAGCGTACAAAAGACGATCAGAGAAGTAATTGAGCAGTTGGATAAGGGCATATTGCGTGTGGCCGAACCCGCAGGGAATGAGTGGAAGGTGAATGACTGGGTAAAAAAAGCAGTGATTCTATATTTTCCCATTCAAAAGATGGAAACCATTGAGGTTGGCCCATTTGAATTCCATGATAAGATGGCACTGAAGAAAAACTATGCCGCACTTGGTGTCAGGGTTGTGCCACATGCCGTTGCCCGTTATGGTGCTTATTTGAGCAAGGGTGTTATCATGATGCCTTCCTATGTAAACATTGGCGCCTATGTGGATGAAGGTACTATGGTTGATACCTGGGCGACTGTCGGCAGTTGTGCCCAGATTGGTAAAAACGTTCATTTAAGTGGTGGTGTTGGAATCGGTGGTGTGCTGGAGCCTGTGCAAGCTGCACCTGTAATTATTGAAGACAACGCTTTTTTAGGTTCGCGTAGTATAGTGGTTGAAGGTGTGCGGGTAGGTAAAGAAGCTGTACTGGGAGCCAACGTGGTGCTTACCGCCAGTTCTAAAATTATTGACGTAACAGGATCATCGCCAATAGAATACAAGAATTATGTACCCGAGCGTTCAGTGGTTATCCCTGGATCTTACACAAAGAAGTTCCCTGCGGGTGATTATCAGGTACCCTGTGCCTTGATTATTGGTAAGCGCAAAGAAAGTACCGATAAGAAAACATCGCTCAATGATGCCTTACGCGAGAACAACGTTGCGGTTTAATCGCAACGTTGCCTAACTTGTTTAAGCCATTGGTCGGGAATATTAAGCACTTGTCTGTTTAAGCAGGTTAATTCGGCAGGGAAGTTGTAAAATTATTGGTTTTTTACGTTTGGCATCTCTTTTGTAAAATGGTAAAGATCACATCATCTTCACTTTGAACAGAATCCTTATTTTTACGCCCAGTCTTATGTTTAAATTTCGGATACTGTCGCTCTATACCATTCTATTATTCGGTTTCAGTGCCGAGAAGGAAGAGATTTACCCAGCCGTTAAAAATGACAGTTTTAAAAGAGGAGAATATATCAAGTATAAACTCACCTACGGATTTTTTAATGTTGGCAAGGGTCATGCTGTCATCAGTGATAAATACTACAGCCTAAACGGACGCTCTTGTTTTAAGCTGGATGCCTATGGAACAACTGCGGGCATGCTAAGCTGGGTTACGCATGTAGATGATCATTGGGGCGCGTACATAGACACAGTATCAATACTTCCTGAAGTTTCGTACCGCATTATCAGAGAGGGTAATTATAAGTTGGACGAGTATACCTACTTCGATCATGAGAATAAAAAAGTATCGGTTAAAGTAATTGATAAAAATACAGGCAAGTTTAAAGAACCAAAAGAATACGAAACCAATTTGCACACCCGCGACATGGTTGCTGGCTTTTTGTATATGCGCACACTCGACTTTTCTAAGATGCAGAAGGGTGATACAGTTATAATCAAGGGATTTTTTGAAGACACATTTTATAAACAGGCCATTGTATACTATGGCAAGGATGTAGTAAAAATGAAGTTTGGAAAAGTCAGAGCCCTCAAGTTTAAGCCAGTGATGCCGGACAACAAATTGTTTGATGGCGAAAATTCAATTACGGCCTGGTTCTCTGACGACAGAAATAGAATTCCGCTGAAAATCGATGCAGAGATGTTTATTGGCTCAGCAGGGGTGGAGTTAACAGACTATGGAAAACTGAAACATCCGCTAAATCTAGTTAAATGATTGAGCAATCAGTTGTTTAAAACCTTCGCGTGAGATAGGTTTGATAATATAGTCCTCAACTGATTGGTTACTTTTAGCACGGTTCATATCCACAGGATCTATCGATGAGCTCACCATGTAGATTTTAATTTTTTTGCTCAGTTTTCCTTTCAGCTGTGCATAATCACTGAGAAACATCCAACCGTCTACATGAGGCATATTAATGTCAAGCAAAAGTATATCAGGTAATTTTGACTCTTCTTCTGCATGATCATTTAAGTATCGTAATGCTTCTTCACCATTCGAAAATTGCAATACATTTGCAGAGGCGTCCGCAGCTTTCAATAAGCGTGATGCAGTTAGTTGAAAAATATAGTCATCATCAACGAGGGCGACAATTGGAGCTGGTGAATCTACCATAGACTGTCAAACTTACTAAAATCCTCAACGGCCTGTATACCTTATTTTTAGGGTATTGATCAAATAAAGATCACTTCAGATTAAACCTTTTGCATCACCTAACGTTTAAAGCGTGATTTTGCACTTTGGCCACAATTGTTTAAAATTAACATAGAAATAAACCAGAGCACTATGTTAAAAGAATTCAAAGCCTTTGCCATGCGGGGTAATGTTGTCGACCTGGCAGTGGGTGTGATTATCGGTGCTGCCTTCGGCACCATCGTTAACTCATTTATCGCTGACGTAATCACTCCCTTGTTGTTAAAGCCAGCGCTGGAGGCGGCACAACTAAGTAAGTTAGAAGACCTTACAGTGTTTGGCGCTGTTAAATATGGTAAATTCTTATCTGCTACCATTAACTTTATTATCGTGGCTTTTGTCCTGTTTCTGATTGTAAAAGGCATGAATGCCGCAAAGAAGAAAGAAGAGGCAAAACCTACTCCACCAGCGGAACCCACCGAAGATATTAAGTTACTCAGAGAAATTAGGGACTTGTTAAAAAAATAAGCATGCTTCAGTTTGTTATACAAACTAACAAAGCAGTGTATTAAACCTTCTTATCATTTCTGTTGTTGAAGCGTTATGAAATGGATTGATGTTTTGCAGTGGGCAAACAAGGGTAATTTAACACCTCCTAAGCGTGTTGTAAAGTCAGACGAGGAGTGGAAAAAACTCTTAACCCCCGAAGAGTTTGTGGTAACCAGAAAAAAAGGAACCGAAAGAGCCTGGACGGGTGAATATTGTGAAGCGCATGAGCCTGGCTTATACGCATGTCGTTGCTGTGCTACCCCATTGTTTGATTCAAGAACTAAATTTGAATCAGGCACAGGCTGGCCAAGCTTTGCCGAACCGGTTGAAGCCAATGTGATTAAGTATACAAAAGATACCAGTTATGGCATGACGCGGGTTGAAGTAGAATGCAGTGTTTGCGATTGTCATTTGGGACACGTTTTTCCGGATGGCCCTGAACCAACGGGTTTGCGTTATTGCATTAACTCGGCCTCTATTAAGCTGGTGGGTTGAAGAGCATTTTCTTAAGGAATGTAAAGAGCTTTCATGGTAAACATGGGAGCTTTTTTGTTATGTGGGTGTGTTAAAGTGTTAAGGTATTAAAGTGCTAAAGTGTTTAAGTGTATGCTTTGAATAATCCTTAATTAGTAAATCAGTTTTCTTAACCTAACCCTATTGGCCAGAAGCCAGTAGCTCGCAGCCAGGAGCTTTAAAGTCTTTTAAAAAGATTATATATACTTGTTTATCAGCTGTTTATTGCGACACACATCCATTAGTATAACTTTTGTAAAAGATATCCGTATATTAGTTTTACAAAATATATACAAATGAGTAAGGAATACCTGGGTGAGTTTGAAGAGCTTGTCTTGATGATGGTGGGCATATTACAAGAGGATGCCTATGGCAATGCTGTGGTTGAGTTAATTAAAGAGCGGGTGGGGCGAGAAGTTAATCTCAGCGCAGTGCACGTAACACTTTATCGTCTGGAAGATAAAGGTCTGGTGAAGTCAGAAATGGGGGGTGCTACACAATTACGTGGAGGCAGGCGTAAACGCATCTTCAAAATTACCAATGCTGGTTTGGCCATGTTGCAAACCATGAAAGAGATGCGCATGGATTTGTGGAAGTTGGTTCCACAACTAAAGATGGTTGGTATCTAAACCATTTTATGTCACATACCTCTTTTACCCATGCTTAAAAAATCATTCGATCATACGGTGCCATCCTGGTCGTTACGATTTTTACGATGGTATTGCCCTGATTATTTGCTGGAGAGCATTGAAGGTGATTTGGAAGAGCAATTCGAGCAGGATGTTGCCTCGCTTGGTATTAGAAAAGCAAGACTGCAGTATACGAAAAACGTATTCCTGTTTTTCAGGCCGGGTATAGTACTCCGAAATAAATTTTCTTTACAATTATTCAATTCAAGTATGTTGCAAAATTATTGGAAGGTGGCTATTCGTAACATGGCCAGGCGCAAACTCTATGCTTTTATTAACTCATTCGGTTTAAGCATCGCCATTGCTTGTTGTGTGTTGATTTATCTCTATGTGATGGACGAACTCAGCTTTGACCAATTCCATGAAAACAAAGATAGAATCGTGCGCATCCATAGCACTTCTTTTGATGAAGAAAAGTTTAAAGTAGGCGATCCAAAGCCGTATAGTAGTAGTGCGTGGTTGCCTGCTATGCTCGCAGATGTAATGCAGGATGAACTGGCAGAGGTCGAGTACGTAACACGCTTTAACAGTGGTACAGAAGGTGTGATGCAGCATGATGATAAAATATTCAAACAAGCAACAGCCTTCGTTGATAGTGGATTTTTTAAGATGTTCACTTTTCCGGTAATCAAAGGTTCTACCAATAAGGTTTTCAGAAAAACAAATGAAGCTATACTAACGCCTGCAGTGGCAGAGAAATTTTTTGGTAAGGAAGACCCTATCGGTAAAACTTTTAGTTTTTCAATCAATGAAAAAAATGAATTTGTAGTTGTCGCGGTAATTGAAGCACCACCGGCTAATTCAAGCCTCGTATTCGAAATGATCCTGCATATTTCGCAGCAACCCTATTTTAGTAACAATGCAAAACATTGGGGAGCATTTTCGTATCCAACCTTTGCACAACTGCGAAATGCCACGGACCTGTCTACGTTTAAACCACACCTGGATTCATTGATTGAAAAATACATGGGGGCTAGAAATGTGAAAACACGGGAACGCGAAAAAATTCCGGCAGAATTTAAAGTAGGCGAATTTGATTTTATTCCTCTAACTGATATTCACCTTAGTCCGCAGGTGAGTTGGTATAAAGTAAGCGATACTAAGTATTCATGGATATTGAGTGGGATAGGATTGCTCATTCTTATCATTGCTTGTATCAATTATATAGTGTTATCGCTCGCTACATCCAACTCACGAAAGACAGAAATAGGTGTAAGAAAAGTAGTGGGCGCACAACCCGGACAATTGATCAACCAGTTTTCTTTTGAATCCGTATTGCTTGCTTTTATTGCAATGTTTATTGGCATAGGTCTTGTAATCACTTTGCTTCCCCTGTTTAATGAATACACCGCTAAATCTATTGAACTCACTTTTGGTAATATGTCAACAGTAGTCGCAATGATGCTGGTATTAACAATAACCATTGGACTGACTGCCGGCTTTTATCCGGCTTTTATACTTTCTTCATTTAAGCCAGTAACAATTCTAAAAGGTAAGAATAGTGCCAAATTGCAAACTCCTTTTGCAAAAGCCATGGTTGTTTTGCAATTCACCTTGTCTACACTGTTAATTGTCAGTTCAGTGATTATGTACCGACAGATGGAGTACATTACCAGTAAAGATTTAGGCTATGATGCGGATAAAGTCATTGCTATTAAGACAAACGCAGGATGGAACAAAACATCTGATGATATGATTCCACTTTTCAGAAATGCCTTAAGCCAGGAACGAGATGTCATTTCTGTTGCAGGAACTTCTACATCTTTTAATAAAGGTTGGTCGCGCTATGGCTGGCAAGTTGATGGAGAGAATAAATGGGCTTATGTTTTTCGTGTAGATGAAGCGTATTTGGACCTGTTTGGTATTGAATTGTTGGAAGGTAGAAATTTCGACCACGCTGCTGATTCCAGTGCGGTAATCGTGAATGAAGCTTTTGTTAGGGATATGGGCTGGACTGATCCTTTGTCTGAATACGTAAACTGGCAGGAAGACACAGTAGGTAAAGGTTCGCCAGTGATTGGCGTGATGAAGGATTACAATTTTCTTTCATTAGAAAGCGAAATTGAACCACTCTTTCTGGGCGCCAAAAAAGAAGACTTCGGAAGGCTGACGACCATTTTAGTAAAATTAGGTCCTGGTAAAACACCTGAACAGTTAAGTAAAGTTGAGCAGAAGTGGAAGCAAACTTTTCCCGATAAACCATTTGAATATTCTTTTGTGGATGAGGATGTCGCAAGGCAGTATCAATCCCACGAACGCTGGATGAAAATTATGGGCATTTCTACGAGCTTTGCCATTATTATTTCATGTCTTGGTTTATTTGGCTTAGCTGGAATAGAATCGCTTAACCGTGTAAAAGAAGTGGGCATACGAAAAGTGATGGGGGCCTCACTCTTTCAATTAATGGTTCTATTAAACAGAAAATACATCATGCTTGCCTTCATCGCATTTGTAATTGCTGCACCCATTTCATGGTGGATGATGAAACAATGGCTCGATGCATTCAAATACAGGATAACGCTTTCATGGGAGCTTTTTGGTATTACCTTATTAACTGGTCTTGCCATTGCCCTGCTTACGGTAAGTTATCATGCTTTAAAAGCAGCCAGAACTAACCCAGCGGATACACTGAAGTACGAATAAGAATAAATGTAACCTGACTATATTTGCTCAAAGCAAACTATGGCCAGCGTTTTCCATTACTCCATCTGGGTTAAGCAAGATGACATTGATAACATGAATCATGTTAATAATGTCATCTACTTACGCTATGCGCAAGAAGTTGCTGAAGCGCATTGGTTAGCCAAGGGAACTGATGCTATTCGAAAGCGCTTTTTATGGGTAGTACTCAGGCACGAAATAGATTATTTAACACCCGCAGCGCTTGGCCATGAACTATTGGGAAAGACCTGGGTGGAGGATCCGCAGGGCCCGAAGATTGTACGAAACGTTGAGTTGTTTAATGTCACTTTAAATAAAATCAGTGCCCGGGTTAAAACAACCTGGTGTCTATTAGATGCCTCGACTTTAAGGCCCAAGAGAATAGAAGGTGAAATGATTGACTTTTTTAAATAAGATCATTTTCCGCACTTATCTTTGCGGCCGCATGCCAACAATATCCACCTATAGCGAAGCTGTAGACTATCTCTACAGCAACCTGCCGATGTTTCAACGTGTGGGAGCAGTGGCCTATAAAAAGGATTTAACAAATACCCTCACCTTATGCGAAGCCTTAGGCAATCCCCAACATAAGTTTAGGTCTGTTCATATTGCAGGCACCAATGGTAAGGGGAGTACCTCACATATGCTGGGTTCTGTTTTACAAGAGGCCGGATATAAAACAGGCTTATATACATCACCCCATCTGAAAGACTTTACAGAACGCATCCGTATCAATGGTGCTACTGTAGAGCAGCAATTCGTTATCACTTTCATTAACAAGCTACAGACTGTCATAGAAGAGATCAAACCTTCTTTCTTTGAAATCACGGTGGCTATGGCTTTTGACTATTTCGCCCAACAGGGGGTTGAGGTGGCTGTTATTGAAGTAGGTTTGGGAGGAAGACTTGACTCTACCAACGTAATTACCCCTGAACTGTCCTTGATTACTAACATTGGTTGGGACCATATGGACTTACTCGGTGATAGTCTGGAGAAGATCGCATACGAAAAGGCAGGGATTATCAAAAATAAAGTACCTGTCATTATCAGCGAGCGGCAAGCCAATATTGAAGAAGTATTTAAGCACAAGGCAGAAGGAGAGGAGGCACCGATTTGTTTTGCAGAAGATTTTTATGAAGTGGTCTTAAACAAGGATCATGCTTTTGACGGCTTCAAAGTATATTGGAATAAAGATTTTTTCTTTGCATTGGATACATTCCCCTTGGGCGGAATATACCAGCGCAATAATGTGCAGGGTGTATTAATGGCAGTGGAAATATTAAACGAACAAGGGTTGGTTATTCCCTTAACTGCTTTGCAAAGTGGTTTGATCAATGTTGTGAAGAATACAGGACTTAGGGGACGTTGGCAAAAGTTAGGCGATAAACCCTTGATCATTTGCGATACAGGTCATAATAAAGATGGTATTCAGCAGGTGTTAAAGCAGCTAGCTTTGCTCACATATAAGAAATTACACATAGTTATGGGCATGGTAAAAGGTAAAGATCCAGAAGCTGTATTGGCGATCATGCCCAAAGAAGCTAGCTATTACTTTTGTGAAGCCAAAATACCCAGAGCAGAACATGCACAGGTGCTGGCAGACCAAGCCAAGGTGTTTGGATTACACGGCATAGTAGTTCCGGATGTGAATGAGGCCTTAGCAACAGCAAGATTACAAGCTGAAGAGAATGATGTCATTTTTATTGGCGGCAGTACTTTTGTAGTGGCTGAATTGAATGACTTGTAGATCAAAAAGATAATTAGAACATAGCTTTTACGTAAGTGAAAAGGAAGAAAGAAAGATTCAAGGTAATTGAAGAGCGAGCCAATGTAATTGAGCCCACCAAGGAAAATTACCACGATATTAAAGGTGAATGGAATAAACAATACTTTAAGAACGACCATCCTGTTACGATCGAATTAGCCTGTGGTCGTGGTGAATATACTGTTGGTTTGGCTGCTTTGTTCCCGGATCGTAATTACATCGGCATCGATATGAAGGGCGAACGCATCTGGAAAGGAAGTAGCTGGGCGGTGGAGCGCAATTTGACGAATGTGGCCTTTTTACGAACACACATTTTGATGATCGAAAATTTCTTCGCACAAAATGAAGTAGACGAAATCTGGATTACCTTTCCAGACCCGCGCCCGAAGAAGCGTGATATCAAAAGAAGAATTACCAGTCCGCGTTACCTGGACATGTATAAGAGGTTTATTAAGCCAGGTGGTTATGTTCGCTTAAAAACAGATAATACCCTTTTGTATCAATATACACTTGAAGTCTTGGCTGAGCGCAACGACATCGAAGAGCTACAATATACCAATGAAGTATATAACTCAGCTTTAAGTCCTGAGGTGTTTGACATCAAAACCAAATACGAAATGATGTTTGCAGAGAAAGGGGAGACGATTAAGTATCTCAGATTTAGGTTTAAGTCTTGAGGTATGAATATAAAAAAAGCTGCCGATTTAATCAGCAGCTTTTTTGTGAAGCATTTCGTCTTTTTAAACAAAAGCCGGTATACCTGTAATTTTATTGCCCAAAATCAAAAGGTGAATGTCATGCGTACCCTCGTAGGTTACCACGGACTCCAGGTTCATCATGTGGCGCATAATAGAGTATTCACCGGTAATGCCCATACCACCATGTATCTGCCTTGCTTCTCTGGCTATCTCTAAAGCAACAGCCACGTTGTTTCTCTTCGCTAGTGAAATTTGTGGTGTAGTGGCTTTGCCTTCATTCATCAACACACCCAGTCTCCAGTTCAATAACTGCGCTTTGGTAATCTCACTAAGCATTTCAGCTAGTTTCTTTTGTATTAACTGGAAAGAAGCAATAGGCTTACCAAACTGAATCCGCTCAGCCGCATAACGTCTGGCGCTTTCATAGCAGTCCATGGCGGCACCTATAGCACCCCAGGCTATCCCATAACGGGCTGAGTCAAGGCACATCATCGGAGCACCTAAACCACTTTTACCTGGTAATAAATTTTCCTTTGGAACTTTTACATTATCAAATACTAATTCACCTGTTGCGCTGGCTCTTAATGACCACTTGCCATGTGTCTCTGGTGTTGAAAAACCTTCCATACCACGTTCTACAATCAAGCCATGAATGCGGCCTTCTTCATTCTTGGCCCATACCACAGCTACATCGGCTCTGGGTGAGTTGGATATCCACATCTTAGCACCGTTCAGCAGATAATGATCACCCATATCTTTAAAATTGGTTACCATGCCGCTAGGATTAGAGCCGTGATCGGGTTCTGTTAAACCAAAGCAACCCAACCATTCGCCAGAAGCAAGCTTGGGTAAGTACTTTTTGCGCTGTGCTTCTGATCCGAATTTATAAATCGGGTACATCACCAAAGAACCTTGCACAGAAGCAGTTGAACGCATGCCTGAATCGCCACGCTCAATTTCCTGCATGATGATACCGTAAGAGATGTAATCAAGACCACCGCAACCATACTCTACCGGTAAGGTGGGTCCGAAGGCACCAACATCACCAAACTTCTTCACGATTTCGTACGGAAAATGAGCGCGTTGTGCCCAATCTTCGATGTAAGGGGAAATCTCCTTTTTAACGAATTGACGAACACTGGTTCTGATCAATTTATGCTCTTCCGTCAGAAGATCGTCAATTGCGTAGAAGTCAGGGTGTTCGTATAAATCTTGTTTCAGCGATTTCTTAGCGTGTGTGCCATTTTCTGTCGCGGTAGCCATAGGTTTGACGTTTATGCTTAATTTTCGGAGCAATTTACTACATAATCCTTAACCGATGCCAACCACATCCTTTGATCCAGTATTGATTGAGCAATTAAAAAAGCTTCAGGACAAATACGCTGTTATGGGGCAGGACTTATCCAGTTACCTGGATGGCTTACTGTATTCTGATTACCTCACGTATTGGGACTATATACATGTTGATACCCTGTTGAGTTTACAAAATCCAAAGACCAGTTTTCCTGATGAAGAGGTGTTCATTATGTACCACCAGGTCACTGAATTGTACTTTAAAATGATTTTGCATGAAATGGGGCAAATTGCTAATAATCAGCAACTTGATGCCGCCTTCTTCATGGCCAGGATTGACCGTATTATCCGATACTTCAGGCAGTTGGAAAACTCTTTTGATATCATGGTGGATGGTATGGAAAAGGAACAATTTCTGAAATTCAGAATGTCCTTATTACCTGCCAGTGGCTTTCAGTCGGCACAATACAGAATGATTGAGATTGCTTCAACAGCGCTGGTAAATCTACTCGATGATGAGAGCAGGAAACAGGTAAAACCCACGGACACAATACGTCAACAGATGGAGAAAATCTACTGGCGAAGTGGCGCAACAGAATTAGCATCAGGTAAGAAAACCCTGACCCTTCAACAATTTGAGGAGAAGTATCTTAACGACTTTTGTGAACAGGCTGAAAACAGTAAGGAGACAAACCTCTATACACTTTACCAAAAACATTTTGCATCCACGGATGCGGGTGAAGCCATAAAGGAACGTTTAAGGGAATTGGATGTGTTAGCTAATGTTAAATGGCGATTAGCCCACCTTCGTTCTGCTGGTCGCTATTTGCAAAAAAGCCCGGAAGACATCAAAGCCACGGGCGGCACCAACTGGCAAAAGTATTTGCCCCCACGCTTTCAGCGCATTATGTTCTTCCCTCAGCTTTGGTCTGAAGAAGAAAAGACTCATTGGGGTCGCGCAGCATTTGAGCGCTGATCCAAATCCACGATGCTAGTTTTTTCGTAAATTGCTCACAATACGTGAGCTATGCGTTTTACTATCCCCTTGTTGCTATTTATCCTGACACTTCAACAAAGTGCCATGGCGCAGCTCTATAACCGCACCAGCTATCATGACCTGGAAAAGCGCCATATCAAAGAATTTTACCAGGTAAAAGATACAACCAAGAATATCCTGCATGGTCGATACATTTCCTTTTACCTGAATGGCCATCCTGAATCGAAGGGACAGTTTATCAATAACGAAACCAGTGGCGTCTGGGAGTTTTTCTATGAGACTGGCAATTTGAGAATGCGAGGTATTCTCAGACAAAATTCTAACTATGGTCTATGGGAATATTTCTATGAGAGTGGACAAAAAAGCATGGAGGGCACCATCAATGGTAAGCTCCGTGAAGGAGAATGGAAATCGTATTACGAAAATGGTCAGCTTAAGGAAATAGGCAGTTATGAAAAGAATAAGCACATAGGTTTATGGAAAGCTTATTTTGAAGACGGTGTATTAAAAGGTGAGATTGATTATGTGGATGACTTCGGCCGCTACATCGAATACTATCACTCAGGTAAGGTATATGGCGAAGGACCTAAAATGAACAATAAGAACAGTGGGCATTGGCGTTACTTTTCAGAAGACGGGACACTGCAGATGGAGGGAGAGTTTGTAGCCGGTAAAAGACAAGGAGAATGGATACATTATTTCAGCAGTGGTAAGCAGCACTCAAAAGGACATTACGAAAATGACATACCTGTAGGGGTATGGGAGTATTTTTATGAAACAGGTGAGCTTCATAAAAAAGGTGAATACGTAAACGGTAAGAAGTCAGGTGATTGGAAAACCTATGACTTAAATGGTGCCGTAGAAAGCGAAGCTAAGCTTACTGAGGGAAAAGGTGTTTATAAAGAGTACTATGCCAATGGGCAGGTCAGGGTTGTTGGCAATCTTAAGGATGATAAGCGAGAAGGCAAGTGGGAGTTTTTTTATGATAATGGCAAAAAGGAAGCAGACTGTGAATATGTAGAAGGAAGAGGCACCTATTATGGCTATTATCAGGATGGCGCCATGCAGACGAAGGGTCAAATGGAGGATGATAAAAAAGTGGGTACCTGGGAAATTTTTGAGCGTGATGGTAAACTGTCAGGTTATTACAAACCTTTTTATGATGACAAGAATACTGGTAAAGACATCGCGGCCATGGCAAATAAAAAATACCAGCGCACCAATGCATCACATACCAGAGGGCTTTCCTATTTTGATCCGAGACACAATGAGTTTAAAGGTGTGATTGTTGGCACCAATCCATTCTTTTCTGCGGTAGGCCGTCTACCTGTTGCCATAGAGTTTTATTTACAGGAGCGCCTTGGCCATGAGTTTGAGTTTATTGGCATCCGCGATCCATTCTTCAAAAAAGACGACAATATTTCTCTTGGCAAAAACTTTATGCGCGGTTACAGCATTGGCATCAAGCAAAAGATGTACAATCCTTTAAAAGCGGGTATGTGGTATTTCGGACATGAAATTCGCTTTACTAACCTGGGGCATTTTATAAACATAGAATGGCCGCTTTCTCCTGATAAATTTTCTACAGTAAGTTCAGCTGAACAACGCATTGGCTGGGGAGCCCTCACAGGATACCGGATTATGCGAAAGAACAATGCAAAAGGATTTACCATGGATGTTTTCGGTTCTTTTAATCTGGGCTACAGAAGTTTTGTAACGGATGCCCAACACGAGGATTTATTTCAGATTATCGAACAAAAACCATTTTATACTTCATTCCATTTCGGATTAAATATTGGTAATGTATTTTCTTTCCGATTGTAAAAACCTCTTTCCAACAGCATTCACTATCTTTACACAATAATTGCAGATTGACCACTTGAGTCGTCCCGCAATGAATAAAAACTTGAAGGATAAACACCTTCCGTATGCAGATAAAAGAATTAATACTTACGCCCGAAGAGGCATTCGATGAAGCACATTTTCTCAGTACGCTTTATCAGAAACTATCCATTGCACCAGACGGAGAATTAGTTGTTCAACCCATTAAGCGATCTATTGATGCGAGAGGGCGCGAGATCAAAGTACGCATGCAATATGAGTTGCTGAACAAAAAAAATCTTATACCCTTACGTGGTAAAGACTACAATTCAGTACATGATAAAAAGCCGGTTTTAGTCATTGGATCCGGGCCAGCAGGGCTTTTTGCTGCCTTGCGGCTGATCGAGTTGAATTATAAACCCATTGTTTTAGAGAGAGGTAAAGATGTGCAGGCACGCAGGCGCGACCTGGCAGCCATTAATAAAGATCATGTTGTCAATCCTGATTCCAATTATTGTTTCGGAGAAGGTGGTGCCGGTACTTATTCTGATGGTAAACTTTATACGCGATCCAAGAAAAGAGGTGACGTGCAACGCATCATGGAGATATTGGTGGCACATGGCGCTAAAGATGAAATCCTGTATGATGCGCACCCGCATATCGGCACTAATAAATTGCCCAAGCTGGTAGCTGCGCTCCGCGATAGTATTATCGAAGCAGGAGGAGAGGTTCACTTCAACACAAGGGTTACTGATTTCATTATTAAAGGCGATACCATTGAAGGTGTTGTCAGCGAAAAGGGAGATACCATCAAAGCAGTAGCAACCATTCTGGCTACAGGGCATTCCGCACGTGATATTTTTGAATTACTGCATCAAAAGAATGTGCTCATTGAAGCAAAACCTTTTGCACTGGGCGTAAGGGTAGAGCATCAACAAAATTTAATTGATAAGATTCAGTATCACTGCAGTACAGACCGTGGCGACTACCTGCCTGCATCAGCTTATGCTTTAGTGCACCAGGCAGCCATTAACGGTAAGGATAAAGGCGTTTTTTCTTTTTGTATGTGTCCGGGTGGCTTTATTGTTCCGGCCGCGACAGCGCCTGGTGAGTTAGTGGTAAATGGTATGAGTCCTTCACGAAGAGACTCTAAGTTTGCTAATTCAGGTATTGTAGTAGCCATTGATGAAATTGATTTCAAACCCTATCAAAAATATGGTGCGTTGGCCGCTATGTATTTTCAGGCAGAAGTCGAACAAAAAGCCTGGACCTTAGGTGGTAAAACACAAACTGCACCCGCTCAGCGACTCATTGATTTTGTAGAAAAAAGAGAATCCTCTTCTTTACTCGATACTTCTTATCAGCCAGGTTTGGTTTCTGCAGACATGGGTGCCTTTTTACCTGCTTTTGTTACCGATGCATTGCGCCAGGGTTTTAAGGCCTTTGGACAGAAAATGAAAGGTTATTTAACCAATGATGCACAGATTATTGGTGTGGAAAGCCGTACATCCTCTCCGGTGCGCATTCCGCGCGATAAAGAAAGTTTGCAGCATCCACAGATTAAGAATTTGTTTCCCTGTGGTGAAGGTGCAGGTTATGCTGGAGGCATTGTCTCTGCGGCCATGGATGGTGAGCGTTGTGCGGAGGCGGTTGGCAGGTTGGTATTTAACTAGCTGCGAGCATCGAGCCTTGAGCTTCGAGTTATGTAGAATACTATTGGTAAAGTAGCTGGCAACAAGCTTCACGCTGTAGGCGGTGTTAAACTATTGTCCGCTCCTTGTCTCCCGCAGGGGACGAGGAGCAATAAACAGATTGCTTTTTCAAATTAATCCATGTCTTAAATGAAAGTTAATAGATAGGAATAAAGATTGACAAAATCACCGTCCCTTCGGAGACGGTGATTAGACAAGCGTAGGCGGTTGGGAGATTGGTGATTAGTTAGATGTGAGTTTCGAGCCTCTAACCTCGAACATCGAATCTCGAGTTCACAGCTTGTAGCGTGAGGCGAAATAGCCTACTTTTGCACTCCTTTTAAAAATTACATCCCGTGAATTACCTTTCTGCCGAGAACATATCCAAAACCTATAACGATCGTTGGCTTTTTAAAGAGATCAACCTGGGTATCGCGCAGGGTGAAAAAATTGCGTTTGTGGGTAATAACGGTGTAGGTAAATCTACTTTGCTCAAAATTTTAACAGGCGAGGTTATTTCCGACTCAGGTAAAGTCGTTTTACGCGATGGCATCCGTTTTGGTTACCTGACGCAACAACCTAATGTTGATGAAAACCTGATTGTAAAAGACATACTTTTTAGCGAAACCAACGAAGTAGCTAAAGCCGTGAAGGAGTATGAAGACTGTTTACATCACCCGGACGTTGCACCGGAAAGAATGCAGGCAGCGCTGGAAAAGATGAGCGATCTGAATGCCTGGGACTACGATAATAAAGTACAAGAGGTAATTGGTAAGTTGGGGGTGCCCGACATGGACAAGCGTTTTGGTGATTTATCAGGCGGACAGAAGAAACGTATTTTTCTGGCGCAACTCTTATTGCAAGAGCCTGATTTGATTATCATGGATGAACCAACCAATCACCTGGACTTAACAGCTATTGAGTGGTTAGAGAACTTTTTAGCGGGGCCTAATGTAACCCTCATCATGGTTACCCACGACCGCTATTTCCTGGATGCAGTAGCCACTGAAATTATTGAGTTGGATCGTCAACAACTTTACAGGTACAAAGGAAATTATGCCTACTACCTGGAAAAGAAAGCCAACCGAGAAGAAATCTTAAAATCAGAAGTAGCTAAGGCACGTAACCTGATGAAGAAAGAATTGGACTGGATGCGCAGACAACCTAAAGCACGTGGTACGAAAGCTAAATATAGGATTGAAGCCTTCTATGAGTTACAGGAAAAGGCATCAACCGATTTGCGTAAAGAGAGATTAGAACTCGACATTAAGGAAGCCAGACAAGGCGGTAAAATTCTTGAGTTAGAAAAGGTTTCTAAAAAATTTGGAGATCAATTGTTGGTTGATAATTTTTCTTATGTGTTCAAGAAGAAAGATAGAATTGGTGTCGTAGGCAAAAACGGCATTGGTAAGTCTACTTTCTTAAACATGATTACGCAACGCCTGAAGCCGGACAGCGGTGAAGTAATTCCTGGTGTTACCACTAAATACGGTTACTTTACACAGGATGCCATGAATTTGAATCCTGCCAACCGCGTGATTGAGGAGGTAAAGGACATCGCAGAGTTTATCACCCTTTCTGATGGTACACAGATTTCTGCCTCTAAATTTTTAGATAACTTCTTATTCCCACCAGAGAAGCAATATACGTATGTAGAAAAATTAAGTGGTGGAGAAAAGAAGCGTTTACAACTCTTGAAGATGTTGATTACCAATCCAAACTTTTTGATTTTGGATGAACCGACCAACGACTTCGATATTGATACCCTGAATGTATTGGAGGAATTCTTGGACAGCTTTACCGGTTGTTTATTGCTTGTGTCTCACGATCGTTATTTCATGGATCATTTAGTGGATCAGCTTTTCGTATTTGAGGGTGATGGAAAAATCAGACTATTTCCTGGCAATTACACTGACTACCGCGATTGGTTGGAGGAGGAGGAAGCGATGAAGGCATCGCCAAAGGCAGAGAAGAAAGAAGCCGCACCTGTTGTCAACACCAGTAATGAAGCGAAGAAGAAACTGACTTTCAAGGAAAAGCAGGAACTCGAAAAACTGCCAGAAGAAATTAATCAGTTGGAGACTAAAAGAACAGAGTTAACCACTTTATTGAATAGCGGCACGACCGATCATACACAATTGCAACAATGGGCAGCTGAAGTAAAGAAGACAGGTGAACTGATTGACGAGAAGACCATGCGTTGGATGGAATTGTCGGAGTTGGGCAGTTAACATTTGCTCTCGAACAATAAAAACATTTTCTGTGTTACAGGTGGCCTAAAATTGGATTCATAGGCTAAAACAAAACCGACTTTCTCAGGTTTGTTAGACATGGAAATCATTGCTAAAGAAACCATTCAAAGCTGGGAACGTTTTTATCGTGGTAATTTTGTGAATAGCCTGTCGGGCTATAAATCCGCCAGTCTGATAGCCACAATCAACGCAGAGAGCATTCCTAATTTGGCCATCTTCAGCAATATTGTCCACCTGGGTGCTGATCCAGCGCTCATTGGTTTTATTAACAGACCCCTTGAAGCGGCTCCACACACTATTGCTAACATTGAAGCCACTGGCTTTTACACCATCAACCATATTCACCCTGATTTTGTCACGCAGGCGCATCAGACCAGTGCAAAGTATGCAGCAGGTGTAAATGAATTTACATCCGTAGGTTTACAGGAAGACTATATTAATGATTTTCCTGTGCCTTTTGTACAAGAGAGTAGGTGTTCCTATGCCATGAAGTTAGTGGAGATTATTCCCATCAAACACAACAATACATTTTTTGTGATAGGGGAGTTGCAGCAAGTAAGAATTGAGGAAAGCATTATTGCAGATGATGGTTTTATCAAACTTGAAGAAATTAAGAGTGTTGCAAGCCTGGGTATTGATGCTTACTACAAAACAGAGGCTATTGGTAGGTACAGCTATGCAAAG
>NZ_JBMRCF010000002.1:0-130891 GCF_057350905.1 Chryseotalea sp.
GGGCGATATTGATATTGACGGAACACTCAACAATCCGATTGTTGATATGAACTACATTCGCAGCACAACGTTTAATGTGCCACTGGCTGAAGATCAGCTAGACGTTTATCAATTGGAAGCAAGTGAGTTTACATTGAGCACCACTTATTTTGATGGATTGGGTCGCCCGGTGCAATCAGTAAGTTTAGGTGCGGCAGGTAACGGTGCTGACCTGATACAACCTGTTGAGTACGATGCCTACGGCCGCGAGGTAAAAAAATATTTGCCTTACGCCCACACCTCGGCAGATGGCCGCTACCAGCCTACGGCTTTTGCAGATCAGTTGAATTTTTACAGCAACGCCAGCACAGTAGCCCATGATGCGGCACCCTTTTCGGTGACGGTGTTGGAGAACTCACCCCTGAGCCGGATGATTAAACAAGGCGCACCGGGCCTTGACTGGCAGCCCGACAGCAATAATACTTTCGATTCGCCCGATCATACCATTAAGTACGACAATGATTTTAACGCAAGCGGAGAAGTGTGGCTTTGGTCTGTAGTACAACCCGTACAGGATACAAGTTTTGCCAGCATCAGCGCGGGTACAGGTAATACTTATTATGCAGCCAATCAACTCTATAAAAATAAAATGAGAGACGAGCAGCAGCGCATTGTTATTCAATATACCGACAAGAACGGACGCATGCTGCTGAAACGCGTACAGGCAACAAATAATGAAACACAGATTAATAATACGGACTACGCCAGTACCTACTACATCTACGATGACAGAGGTAACCTGACTTGTGTATTGCCGCCAGAAGCAACAAAACGCCTGAACGCTGAATTTTTTAATGCACAGGCTGATGCGAAAGAAGCCTTCTTGAAACGCTGGGCCTTCCGCTACCACTATGATGGACGCAAGCGCCTAGTGATGAAAAAAGTGCCCGGTGCCGAACCGGTGTACATGGTGTACGATAACAGAGACAGATTAGTGCTTACGCAAGACGGCAACCAGCGCACACAAAACCAATGGAGCTTTACCAAGTACGATGCACTGAACAGGCCCGTAGTAACAGGCCTCTACGCCCACACTTCACCACAAACGCAACAGCAGATGAGTGCCAACATCAGCACCGCGGCTTTTACCGAGACCTTTAGTGCAGCGCAACCACACGGCTACACCACCACCAATGTATTCCCGTCCGCTAACCTTACTGTGCACTCGGTTACTTTCTACGACAACTACGACTTCAGTATCCTGGCAGGTGCCGCTTACAATTTTGATGACGACCACCTGACAGGCCAGCGCGCTGCATACTTTGATCGTTTACGCGGACAGGTAACTGCCACCAAAGTAAATATATTGAACAGTGCAGATTATTTATGGACAGTTACCTACTATGACGATAAGTACCGTCCTATACAGGTAGTGATGCAAAACCATGTGGGCGGAACAGTACGCACCACTAACAAATATGATTTTGTAAAACTGGTGCAGACAAAAACCACCACGAGCACCAGTACCACTGCCGTAAGCACGCAGCGAAGCCTGGTCTACGATGCAGCAGGTCGCCTGACAGAAACCTGGCATAAGGTGAATGCGCAGGATTCGGTTCTGCTCGCAAAGAATGAATATAATGCATTAGGCCAGCTTATAGATAAGAAGCTGCACAGTGAAGACAACGGCAGCAGTTTTGCACAAAGCGTAGACTACACCTACAACATCCGGGGCTGGCTTACTGCAATTAACGATGCAGCACTTACACTACAAGCCAATGAAGCAAAAGATTACTTTGGTTTTGAATTGAATTACAATTCAGTGGATGCTTCGCTGGGCAACAGTGCCTTGTTCAACGGTAATATTTCAGCCACACGATGGAGTGAAAACATGGGCTATAGCACCATTAAACAACGTGCTTATGTCTATGAATATGATACCTTGTATCGTTTAAAGAATGCCCACGCGAAAGAGAAGGCAGGTAGCTGGATTACTCCTATGCACAATGCCTTTAAAGAAGGTGGCCTGCAGTATGACTTGAATGGCAATATCGAACAACTTCAGCGACATGATGCCACGGCTACCCTGATGGATAACCTTACCTACAGCTATGTGGGTAATCAATTGAAAAAAGTAGATGACAGTGGTAATGACAATGCCGGTTTTAAGGATGGAAGCATGACCACCACAGAGTATACCTATGATGCCAACGGTAACATGAAAAGCGATGCCAATAAGAAAATAGTATCCATCAGCTACAACACACTGAACCTGCCGCGCGAAGTGTTACACCAAAACGGAGACAGGATTGTGTATCATTATACTGCAACAGGGCAAAAACTGAAACAGGAAGTAGATACTGTAGGCACAGCCAGTCCGGAAAAAACAAAAAACTATGTAGGGGAGTTGATCATTGAAAACGATACCATTAAAATTATTCAACACGAAGAAGGCCGCCTATCCCTCTCCTCAGGAGAGGCCACCTACCAGTACCACCTCAAAGATCATTTAGGTAACGTGCGCATAACCTTTAATGCACAGGCGCAGACAGTTACCGCTACGATGGAGACAGCGAATGAGACGGAGGAGGTAGCTCAATTCCTGAAATATGATGATGTGCGAAAAGTGAATGCTGTACTGTTCGACCATACACCCGGAGGCAGTACGCACTATGCTGTACGTTTAACAGGCAGCAGCAGCGAAACTTATGGCCTGGCCAAATCCTTGCAGGTGGCGCCTGGCGACAAAGTGAGCGCTGAGGTGTATGCTAAGTATATAGACCCGAATGCCAGCAACTGGACAAGCACACTCAACGACTTACTGGCAGCCATCGCCAATGGTACTGCCGCACCGGGTACTGTTATTGACGGGGGTGCGTATGGAAGCACAGGTGGTTCTACGATTCCCTACAGCGGCTTGTTGAGCAAATCGAATGACAATGGCACGGGTCCGAAAGCCTATTTAAACTGGATTGTGTTTGATGCAAACTTTAATCCTATTGCTGCCAAGAGTGGTTTTAGAAGAATGACAGACGTGGCTAAGGAAAGTGGCAACATGGTACCTCATGAGCGTTTGGAAATGCCTGAGATAGAAATAGAACAACACGGATTTGTGTATATTTATTTTTCGATGGAAGAAACCGGAAAGGAAGTATACTTTGATGATTTTGCTGTGGAGCACCTGGAAGCGATTGTGCAGACAGCAGATTATTATCCTTTTGGTTTAACGTTTAATAATTATTCACGAGAGAACTCGACAAAGAATAATTACTTGTATAATGGAAAGGAACTACAAGATGAATTAAACATTGGTTTGTTAGATTATGGATCCAGAATGTATGATCCAACTATTGCACGTTGGAATCATGTGGATCCACTTGCAGAATTGGGTAGAAGATGGTCTCCTTATACGTATGCTTTTAATAACCCTATTCGTTTTATAGACCCAGATGGTATGTGGGCAAAATCTGCGAAGGGTGGGGTGATAACTACTGATACTGATGAAATTGCTGCCGTTCTAAATGGTATGAAATCGAGTATTAGCAAAAAAACAGACCCTGAGAAGAAAAAGCAGAATGATGAGAAGGGTTCCTCAGAAGCCTCTACTAGCTCGACAACGACTACAGCTTCTGATTCGGAAACTGATCCGGAGAAGAAGAAAAGTGGTGAGGGTGCGGAGCAACAAACGCAAGGAGACCCTTTCGGATTCAAGGATGAGTTTTTAGCAAATTCATACTATTCCGTTAGAGGAAACAATGTTGACTGGTCTACTCTGACTTCCGAATTTTTGTCCGGTAATGGTCCTGAAAGAAGTTTATTTCTAGATGGTCATCCGATGACTGAAGCAATGAAGAGGTCGACAATTGTTTCACAAGCAATTATCAGGTTTATTAACGGAGGGCAAAAGCCATTAATACGCGAGCATATTGAGTTCTCACCTGCCCATGTTCCGCTTGCTGGACTAAACATGATGGAGCAGTTTGTAGGCAGCGCTCGAATTAGTATCATCCCCTCATCAGCAGGTACCGTCTTTATTCTAAATAACACCACAGGAAAATACTCCGGTGGTTATGATTCCACCGATGATATTCCTAGAGTTCCTGGTCAGATTACTCCTATGGGAAATATCTATCAAAGATTCATATGGATAGTCCCTAATAAATGATGAGTATGGATAACAGATTGACGATTTCAATTGTCTGCTTGCTTTTGTTTGCTACTCTTGGATGTGCACAGAAGAAAGATGTGGACGAAAAGATGTTACCGGGAAGATATTGTTTCACCAACAGGAGTAATCGTGATTCATTGTTCTTATTTGAGAATGGAAAGTATCACCATAAATACACCTCAAGTAATGAAAGGATATTTGAATCTAAAGGATCATGGAAGTATGACTCACTTACAAATCAAATCACCTTTGAGGATTTTATTTTCTTCAATGACGAAGGGCCAGATAATCCGCCTGGTATCTGGCACTCAACTGTAGATATTACAAAGGAGGATGAAGTTAGGCTAATGTATGCCCCTGAGCATAAAATGTTTTATTATAAGAAATAAGTCCCTACCCGACTGGCGCAAGTCTTCCCCAACTGGCGCAAGTCTTCAGCATGTGCTTAGGCATGTGTGAGACTTGTGCCTTATTCAATAAGTTGGTATCTTCTGCTTCATGAGTACCGAATATAAATTTGATAAACCAGGTGGTATTATTTTGTAATTTGTTCCGTTGTTTATTGGTTTATGTATAACAAGGCACAAGTCTCGCGCATGCTTTCGCGCAAGGCCAAAGACTTGCGCCAGTTTGGGGTGTTTTTCCCATCTGGCGATGATATTTATAATACCCGACAACAGGGCATTCCCGGAGTTGTGCTCTCCGATCGTGCTTACAGTTTAATCAATGTGAATTTGGCACCTGAAAGACACTCAATCAGTGGAATGACTAGTGATATTATTAAAGGATATCTCTCTGACAGTCTTTTTAGATTTATTAAGTAGACGGACTAAAATTTAAAATTCAGTATGAAGTTAAGCTCTCAATTTTTATCACTGTCTTTATTTGTTGGAGCCCTCATTTTTATATGCTCCCGTTGTACTCGTGAGGATGAGCAATCCGCAAAGACAGTGTATTTGGATAAACGGTATGGAATTGTGTTAGAGGATAAATCATTAGATTCGCTGATCTCGAAATATATAGCAGTGAATAAAGTTGACGTTCATGAACGATTACTTGTTATACGGTTTTACAATGACGGTATTCGCCAGTTCTATTATATCACCCAAGCTCGCCAAAAAGTGTTTACCACAGATCAGCCTGATTACTATTTCATTAATGAAGACAATGCGGTTGTTTTATTGTTTCTTGGAGGACACAAGTTTTTTTCATCATATGGAATCAAAACAGAACTTGATGAAGTTATAAAGGAATATGATTTATCATTAGCAAATGATGGCCAAGATTTTAATCCACCTCTATGGGAAGTATTGAGGAACTGTGATAGCAACCTTGAAGTTAGAACAAGGGTCGGTTCATTTATTCTTGATTATTTACCATGTGGTTATAGTATTAAACAAGATAGTCTTATTCAGAATGAGTATGAACTGATTAGGAAATGAACCCTCTGGTCGTAGCGTCTCGCTACGGCTCTTGAAATAAACTACAAAGCCCAGCGATTGCGCTAGGTATTTACATTAAAACATTTGGATTAATATCATCAAGTTCTTGAGCATACCTCCTTAACCACCCCATCTGGCGCAAGTCTTTAGCCTAGTGCGTAGGCATGTGTGAGACTTGTGCCCTATTCAATAAGTTGGTGTCTTCTACTTTGTGAGTAGAGAATATAAATTTCATAAACCAGTTGGTATTATTTTGTAATTTGTTCTGTTGTTGATTGGTTTATGTATAACAAGGCACAAGTCTCGCGCAAGCTTTTGCGCAATGCCAAAGACTTTCGCTAGTTTGGGGATTAAATTTATTTTTAGATGGTATTTAGAATATTTCATTTTTTTGTAGTTACCGCAACTCTTTTGGCCTTTAGTTGTAAAGAGAAAAAAGAAAGCTATAATTCGACTCTTGATAAGAGTAATGGCGGAATTGACGGAGTTATGGATAGTGCTAACTTACTGACATTTAGTGAGGAGAAAGAACTCTTAAAAATCATTCAAAGAATCGAAGATAGTACTAGTTACCAAATTGCAATAGTTTTAATTAACTCTTTGGGAGGAAGGGATATAATTGATTATTCAATCAATATCGCTAAGAAAATTCGTTTAGGAGGAGTTGAACAGAGTGAGGGGATTTTAATCTCTGTTGCTTACCAAGATCACTTAGCCAGAATAGAAATTGGTGAAGGTTTAGAGAGGATTGTTACTAATGATAGGGCTATTATTATTATGGACAACATTATGATACCTGAGTTTAAACAAGATTCCACTTATCAAGGACTTTATAAATCATTAATACATCTTGAAAGTATTCTGAAATAAAATCATCCTTAATTCCGCCCATCTTGCGCAAGTCTTCAGCATATGTGTAGGCAAGTGCGAGACTTGTGTCATATTCAATAAGTTGGTATCTTCCACTTCATGATTACCGAATATATATTTCATATACCAGGTGGTATTATTTTGTAATTTATTCCGTTGTTTATTGGTTTATGTATAACAAGGCACAAGTCTCGCGCGTGCTTTTGCGCAATGCCAAAGACTTGCGCCAGTTTGGGAAAGAACTCTTAAAAATCATTCAAAGAATCGAAGATAGTACTAGTTACCAAATTGCAATAGTTTTAATTAACTCTTTGGGAGGAAGGGATATAATTGATTATTCAATCAATATCGCTAAGAAAATTCGTTTGGGAGGAGTTGAACAGAGTGAGGGGATTTTAATCTCTGTTGCTTACCAAGATCGCTTAGCCAGAATAGAAATTGGTGAAGGTTTAGAGAGGATTGTTACTAATGATAGGGCTATTATTATTATGGACAATATTATGATACCTGAGTTTAAACAAGATTTCACTTATCAAGGACTTTATAAATCATTAATACATCTTGAAAGTATTCTGAAATAAAATCATCCTTAATTCCGCCCATCTTCCATCTGGCGCAAGTCTTTAGCCTAGTGCGTAGGCATGTGTGAGACTTGTGCCCTATTCAATAAGTTGGTGTCTTCTACTTTGTGAGTAGAGAATATAAATTTCATAAACCAGTTGGTATTATTTTGTAATTTGTTCCGTTGTTTATTGATTTATGTATAACAAGGCATAAGTCTCGCGCAAGCTTTTGCGCAAGGCCAAATACTTGTGCCAGTTTGGTAGGCAATCAGCATTAAATATGGAAAAGCAATTAGTTGATGCCTATATCAGTCAATATGGTAATAGGCCTCCACTACAATTTAGACCTTAATGTATTATGAGCTTTATTTTCGTTGAATTTGGAATAAACCCTGAGAATTATGGTGAAACTTCAGAACCGTCTATTGAGACCAGAGAATTGGTTGAACGTTATAGCACGGAAATGGTATTTGTAGCGAGATTATTTACGAGATTTTTGTCTGACTGGCATCCAAAAAATCTACGAAAGATTACAATCTTTATAGTAGATTCTAATAAAAAGGAAGGGATTAGTTCTGCCAATTGGCTTACTAAAGTTTGCCTAATCTACAAATACTTTGAATGGACATCTTTTAATAAAGAGGAGAACCAAATTAATAGGTATAAAATCCTTCTGGATTTTATGTCGAAGACATTAATAGAAGCATCAAAGCAATTTGGTTGGCCGGTTGAAATTTTTACTGAAGCTTACTCAAAGGTGATAGTTTCTAACTTTATAAACGAATATCTTCTTGTGGCCCCGAAGTCATCACCTGATAAAAAGCACAGTGCTTCACTAAGTGTAAGGGTAGATAAAGATTACAGCAGAATTTTTCTTGAGGTAAAAGATACAGGCGGGAAAATTCAAAAAGGAGTGCTTACAAAAGTCGCACAACAGCAAGACGAATTTTTAAGTATTGTAAAAAATATCAAATGGGTTGATAATAACCTGCTCGTCATATCAAACAAAGACAATGAAATTAATTTTAAGTGTTCGCTTGAAAATCAAACTGTAGAAATTTTTCTTACTCTCAATATTCACGATGAAAGATATTTGCAAGATGAACTTAAGCTTATTGATCCAAACACTTCGAAAGAAGAAGATCTTGAAATAAGGAGTAAGAGAATTGAGCATATGAAAAATATGTTTAATAAATAATAATTCCCCCATCTAGCGCAAGTCTTCAGCATGTGCGCAGGCATGTGTGAGACTTATGCCATATTCAATAAGTTGGTATCTTCTGCTTCATGAGTACCGAATATAAATTTCATAATTTAGGTGGGTATTATTTTGTAATTTGTTCTGTTGTTGATTGGTTTATGTATAACAAGGCACAAGTCTCGCGCGTGCTTTTGCGCAATGCCAAAGACTTGCGCCAGTTTGGGGAAGATTACTGTATCAATAACAATGGCAAGTAAAATATGCGACTAATGGAGGTTGATTGGAGTAAATCAAGTTTGTTTAAAGGAGATTTTACTATTGAGATGGAAAAATCATATTTAGTGAATCGATTTTAGGAGTTGGTAGTCAATTTTCTTTATGGCGAGATGATTCTAATTTCACGGCTTGTAGAATGGAAAAAGTGTACAACTCTACAGGAAAAGTTTATCCCGGTGAAACAGCAACGGTGGAATTTTCTGCGATGAATTCACAAGTCGCTTTAACTTTAAAAGAAGGTGATTTAGTGTTTTTTGGTGTACCTCACACAAGAGTTGGAACATTGAAGATAGAGGAAGTTTTGTCCACAGATTTTAAGCCAGGTTAGTACGCGAGAAATAATAAAACCCCATCTGGCGCAAGTCTTCAGCATGTGTGAGACTTGTGCCATATTCCAAAGATCAGCATGGAAGCAATTGTCAGGATTGCGGGTAGTCTTTAGTATAAACTAAGATCAGTCTTCGGTTAAGTTAATTTTTGATGAATATTTCAACTGTGTTAAAATTGAAAACTGACTAATCAGCGTGTTTTAAAGCTTTTAAAAGATGGAGTACTGTTTTGTCTTTCTCCCCAAGGGTTAATGACAAATCCTAACGGTCTCCCTAAAGGAATCTTTCGTAAATTGTAGAAACACATTTATACTATGGGAAAATTTGAGATCACAACACGTGCTAATGGTGAGTTTCAGTTCAATTTAAAGGCAGCTAACCACCAAATTATTTTAACAAGTCAGGGATATTCGTCTCGCGCTAATTGCGAGAATGGCATAGCTTCTGTGCGCGAGAATTCGCAGGTGGATGCTAACTTTGAGCGAAACAAATCGACTAATGGGAAACATTACTTTAACCTTAAGGCTGCAAATGGTCTGGTGATTGGTACGAGCGAAATGTATGAAAGCGCTACTTCCATGGAAAATGGCATTGCCTCTGTCATGAGTAATGCGCCTTCTGCTACTATGGAAGGGTAAGTCTATTTATTGCTTTAAATGTATTATGCCTGGTTTAGCGAATAAAGCCAAGCTGTTCGACATGTTATCGAAGCGCATGTCGAACTATTGATGATGCGGGATTTTAATCCCGCTATACGATCAATTTTAAATATCGCATTCTTTTTATGGTGTCTCGCGTATATTTTTTACACGCATTCGCAGCAGGGATAGCAGCGTAAATCCTTTTTGCTGCAGGGTATCAGCATGGGGCAAAAAGATTGCAGCCACGCGAAGCGCGTGACCCGGCTCGAGGCACGAGAGGCTGCTCATACGATTCAAAATTTGAGATTTGAAATTTTGAATTTGAAATTTAATTCTGTTTGCTGTACTTATTCCGGTACTCTAAAGGCGTTAGCCCTGTTATCTTTTTAAAGATGGTGCGAAAGGCTTTTGTGTCAGTATAGCCAACATCGTACATTACTTCATTGATATTTTTCCGGCTACTCTCAAAACAGCGCTTGGCTGATTCTATTTTAATGCGTTGGATGTATTCAAGCACTGAGTTGTTGGTAGCTGTTTTAAACCTGCGCTCAAAGGTTCGTCTGCCTACACCATATTGATCGGCCAGGCTCTCTACACTAATGCGCTCATGAATATTCTGTTCGATAAACTCCTGCGCTTTTTTAATTACATCATCTTTATGTTCTTTTTGTCCCTTAAACATGGCAAAGGCTGCCTGACTATTTCTGTCGATATCAATCGCAAAATATTTGGAGGCCAGTATGGCAGTTTCGCGATCGGTGTATTTCTCCACCAGGTGTAAAAGTAAATTCCAATAGGAGTTAGCACCACCACTGGAGTAAATGCGGTTCTCTTCTGTTACAATGCTGCCGTCTACTAATTCCACCTCAGGAAATAACTGCCTGAATTCGGAACTGAAGCCCCAATGGGTAGAACATTTTTTACCATTCAGTAAGCCTGTGGAGGCGAGTAAAAAAGCACCAACACAAAGCGAAGCAACTTCTGCACCTTTGTTGTATTGTTCGTTGATCCAGGGAAGCAGTGCCTTATTTTGCGCGATGGCTTGTTGCATATTACCAAAGAGGGCAGGAATAAAAACGAGGTCTGTTTGTTCTACTTCACTAATTTGCTTATCGACATGCACTGAAAATAAACCTGCGTTTAGTTTTACTTCTTTTGCATGCCCCACTAGTTGTACATTGAAGAGTGCTGGTTTGCCCGAAGCCATTAGAAAATGGTTTACAGTGCTGAAGAGGTATTGCGGATCGGCAATGGCCTGTGGCACCGATGACTCAGGAACAAGGATGCTGATTGTTTTCATGAAGCGAATTTACAATAATTAGTGTCGCAAAACACCCCTCTATTGTCGTTTCTCTACAGCGGATAAACCGCGTATTCCCCTGATATTTGTATAAGCAAACTAAATAACCATGGAAACAAACAAATTTGTAAGCATCACGATTAAGGCTTTGGTAAATGCAAGCACAGAAAAAGTATGGGAATGCTGGACAGAGCCGAAGCACATCATTAAATGGAATGCTGCATCGGATGATTGGCATACACCACGCGCGACCAACGACTTGCGTGCGGGAGGTAAGTTTACATCGCGCATGGAGGCTAAAGATGGCAGCATGGGTTTTGACTTTGAGGGCGTGTACGAAACGGTTGTACCAGGCAAGAGACTGGTTTATGCCATGTCGGATGGCAGAAGGGTAGATGTTACGTTTACACCCAAAGGTAATGCAGTTGAAGTGATTGAAACCTTTGATGCCGAACAAACCAATTCTATTGACATGCAAAGAGATGGCTGGCAAGCCATATTGGATAATTTTAAAAAATATACTGAATCCTAATTATGGAAAAGCTACACTTTGATATTGTAATTAAAGCAAGTCCGGAAAAAGTTTTCAAGGACATGCTGGCAGATAAAACGTATCGTGAATGGACCAGTGAGTTTAACCCAACCTCATTTTATGAGGGCACCTGGGAAAAGGGTTCGAAAATTTTGTTTGTAGGCACCAGCGAAGATGGGAAACGTGGAGGAATGGTAGCACGAATTGCAGAAAATATTCCAAACGAATTCATCAGTATTGAACACTACGGAGTATTGAACGGAGAAGAAGAAATAACTACTGGCAAAGAAATAGAAGCGTGGGCAGGAGCACATGAGGATTATATTTTTAAAGCCGTACCAGAAGGGACAAAGCTTACAATAGAGGTAGACAGCAACGAAGAATATAAAGGCTTCTTTTCAGAAGTCTGGCCCAGGGCCCTGGCGAAGTTAAAGTCGATTGCTGAACGTTAATTGTCTTATCAGTTTAAAAATGAAAGGTATATGAATAATCCGATACACCCCTGCTTATGGTTTAATGGCAATGCGCTTGAAGCCGCTAATTTTTATTGTTCTGTATTTACCAATTCAAAAATAACAAGCAACACACCCATGGTGGTAAACTTTGAATTGAACGGACAGCAGTTTATGGGCTTGAATGGCGGACCTCATTTTACCTTTAATGAAGCTGTTTCTTTCGTAGTTGAATGCGACACCCAGGAAGAGATTGATTACTTCTGGAATAAACTGACAGCAGGCGGCAGTGAAAGCATGTGTGGATGGCTGAAGGATAAATATGGATTATCGTGGCAAATAGTACCTCGTATTTTAAGCCAGCTGATGACGGATCCGAATCGTTCGCAACGTGTTGTGCAAGCTTTTATGCAGATGAAGAAATTTGATATCGCCACCTTGTTGAAAGCCTGATCTGTTGTTGTGCTACTAACACCTTATTTATTATTTAATGGTAATTGCAGAGAAGCCATGATTTTTTATCAGGCTTGTCTGGGAGGTGAGCTTACATTTCAAACGGTGGAAGATGTGCCTGTTCAGTATCAGTGGCCTGATGCCCTTAGTCGAATGGTTATGCAGGCCACGCTGATTAAAGATTCGTTTACATTGAAGGCAAGTGATTTAAGTTATGATGACACTTTAGTAAAGGGAAATACGGTAACTTTTATGTTGAACTGTGCTACACATGAAGAAGTAAAAAATGTGATGACTAAATTACTGGATGGCGGTGTTCTTATTCAAGACTTGAACAGGACTTCAGATAATGCATGGCTAACTTCACTTACGGATAAGTATGGACACTATTGGACAATTTTTTGTCATGCGGATGGAGACTAATAAGGTAGTTGAGGTATTTAAGACAAGTATTGATAGTCAACAGGAATCGAGTTTGGTCAGTAATGTTTTGCATGTTATGTATCCGGCAGCGAAAATCAATATTGATCTGGAGGACTGCGACAGAATTTTACGCATAGAACATAGTCAGATACCGGTTGAAGAAGTGACGAAAATGATAAAGGCCTTGGGACATCAGTGTGAAGTGCTGGTTTAAAAATATAAACTTATGATGAAGCAAGTAGAATCGATCGATGCGTATCTGAAGGAGTTCCCCGTTTCAACACAAAAGTTATTACAGGCCATGCGTAAAACCATTCAGGCGGCAGCACCTGAAGCTACTGAGCGTATAAGTTATGGCATGCCCTGTTTTTATGCCAAGGGTAACCTTGTTTACTTTGCCGGATACAAAGGTCATATTGGTTTTTATCCTTCCTCTTCCGGCATTGCAGCCTTTACACAAGAACTAAAGGCGTATGCATATTCAAAGGGTGCCATACGCCTGCCCTTGGATAAGCCCTTGCCATTAACACTAATTAGGAGGATAGTTAAGTACAGACTGCAGGAGAACTATGATAAGGCAGCCGAAAAAGAACGAAAGGCACAATTAAGAATTTGTAAGCAAGGACATCAGTTTTATAAAAGCAGCGATTGCCCAACGTGCCCTATATGCGAACAGAAAAATAAAGCAGCAGAGGGTTTTATTGAAAAATTGTCGGCACCGGCAACACGCGCTTTACTGAATGCGGGCATTAAAAGCCTGACACAGCTAGCAAAGTATAAAGAAGCAGATATCTTAAAATTGCATGGTGTAGGCCCCAGTGCCCTGCCAATAATGCGAAAGGCGCTGAAAGAAAAGGGCCTGGCTTTTAAAAAGTAAAGCTTCTATGTTTGAGACCAGAGCTTCGATGTTCGAAGCTTCGATGCTCGAGGCTTGATGCTCGAAGCTTTATCATAAGGCCTGCGCCTTAAAGCCACTACTGGAAATTAACGAATCGCTCTCCAATCAACCAATAACGATCAACTAGTTCTCCCGCAACGGTGCAATATTAAAATTACCCAATACGCGTCCTCCTTCTTTTGTTGTTACAGTTCCATCTTTACCAATCAGCCAATAGTGAAGAGTATTGTCGTACAATAAATAAGCATATCGATTATCTTTTGAGGGCATTGCTCTTGCAATAACAAGGTGTTTTCCATCTTTCTCAAGTAATAACTGTCCTTTCATATCCAGAAATAGTTTTCCATTTGTTGATGATGCATCAAAAGGTATTATGGTAGCTGGAGCAGGCACACTGCGGCTCCACTGGCGTTCCCATGTTTTATCCAGGTCTTCATTGCTCTCAATACTTCGTAAAGGACTCGCAGGATTTTGCTTTGCCATGGTGTAACCAAGTTTTAAGGCTGCCATTCTTTCTTTCAATACAGGAAAATCATTTTGAGGCACTTGTCCGGCAAGCATGGCCTCTAATGTTTTAGTCAAATCACTTTCACTGGCATTGAATTTGGCGAGCAACCATCCTGCCATATAATCCGAGCGCAGAATTTTTAACGAAGCATTATTATCCAGCCAGGGCATTAAATGATTAAAGCCGTGGTGCCCTGCCATGTGAGCCGCTAGTGCAAGTATTCCAAATTTTGTTCTTGCTTTTAAATTCAACAGCGATGCAGAATCAAGGTTATAGAGCAAAAAAGTATGGTATTCAATTTCATCATAACTATGTTTGCCAATCTGCATGGCTTCGCTGCTATTAGAGCGAAACTGGCTGTAGGGTTGCGCAGGAAAGGGGAGTGCTTTGAAAACAGTTTCAACCAGATTTTCCAGCTCCGCAGCATGATTATCATGCATGGGCCCCGATACAACATTGCGTATAGCAATGCTGTAGGTAATGAGGGTGTCCTTGCTGGTGAGTTGATATTTTTTTTGAGCCAGTGCAGTCTGACTGATTAACAAAACGAGAATTATTAAGATACGCATGAGGGCTTGTCTAGTATTGACAAGATATTCAAAAGCTTTTTAATTAACGGCAAGACTCAATGAAATTATTTGAGTACTCGCTGTTTAAATCCAGGAAAGGGTTTGGATATAGTAATTCAATGTCGTTTAGTTAAGAGTCCATATTCATCCTCTCCTCTGGAGAGGAATGGAGGTGAGGCTATAAAAAAGGTTTAACTAAACGACATTGATACAGTAATTTACCATGTCCAAACCCGCTTGCTATTATTCGCTTCTCAGCGATTTGGTTGGATTACTAAAGGCAGCTTTAAGTGCCTGAATACTAACGATGCTCACGGCCAGTAACAAAGCGAGTCCGCCTGCCAAAGGCAACACCCACCAAGGAATCTCTGTATGGTAAGGGTAGCGCTCTAAAAACCAGCTTGTAAAGTACCAGGACAAGGGTGCAGCAAAAAGAAATGAAAGTATAACCAGTCGACTGAAATCTTTGTTGATGAGCAACACCAGGCTATTGACAGAGGCGCCCATTACTTTGCGTATACCAATTTCTTTGGTGCGTTGTTCCGCTGTGAAAGCAGCCAGTCCAAAAAGTCCAAGACAGGTAATAAGAATAGCCAATGCAGAAAAACTTGAGCCGAGTTTGCTAATGAGATTGATATTCGAAAACTTCCCGTCAAATTCTGTATCAGCAAAACGATAAGAGAAAGGATAGGCCGGATTGTATTTTTTAAATACAGATTCTACTCTGGCAATAGCACCGGGTAAATCGTTGGTGGCCTCGAGTCGAACCGTAATGGTGCTCGACCAATCAGGTGAGTACACCATAATTAGCGGATCAATTGGTTGATAGGGAGAACCCATAATTACGTTTTCCATCACACCGATAATGGTGAAGCTACTGCCCCAGAAGTTAAGTGTTTCTCCTACTAAATTTTCTTTACCAATTCTGTTGGCTGCTTCTTTGTTAATCAGTACAGCAGCAGTATCACTTTTAAACTCAGGCGAAAAATCGCGACCTTCCAGCAATTTAATGCCCATGGTTTTAGTATAATCATATTCAGTGGCAATGGTGGTAAATGAAACTGGTGGGCCTTCTGGTCTTCCTGGCCAATCTACACTGTTGCTTGAGAATATTCGGGTAATAGGACTGTTTGATTTGCAAACAGACTGCACAGCACCTGTTCGTACCAACTCTTCACGTATGGTTTGAAAACTGGTTTCAATTTCGCGGGTGGTCCACACCAGCATCAGGTTCTCTTTGTTGTAACCGATGTCACGTGCTTTCACAAATTGTATTTGCTTATAGATGACTATGGTAGAAATAATAAGAAGAATGGAGAAGCTGAATTGCAGTACCACCAATACTTTCCTGGGTGTACTGCCGCCTTTACCGATCTGTACTTTTCCTTTTAATACTTTTACCGGATTAAAACCTGAGAGGTAAAATGCCGGATAGCTTCCGGCCACAATACCAGTAACCAGTATCAGCCCTATTGCCAAAAGCCACAGCATACCATTAGTGTAGTCTATAAATAATTTTTTGCCGACAATAGCATTATAAAATGGAAGCAACAGTTCAGTCAGCACCAACGCCAGCAGAAAGGCAACAAAAGTTATAAAAATTGACTCTCCGATGAATTGATAAATCAATTCCTTTCTGCCCGAACCCACACTTTTGCGAATGCCGACTTCGCGTGCTCTTTTTTCTGAGCGTGCGGTGGCAAGGTTCATGAAATTGATGCAGGCAATAAATAATATAAAAATGGCGATGGCCGAAAACATCTGTACGTATTCAATCATGCCTCCGGACACTTTTCCGTTTTCAAAGTTTGAATACAAATGCCAGTCGCCAATCGGGTGAAGAAACAAGGCGGCAGAAGTAGCGCTCTCGTTATTTTCCTTCACTGTATGTTGGATGTCCTGATTGGTGGCGGCAAGCGCCTCTGCATCATTTAATTCAACATAAATGCGAAATGAATTGTTCTCCCAACTGTCTTTAGATTCCCTGACCCATGATTGGGTTTCTTCGTAAAAAGTGAAGGGGAGCAGGTAATCGAATTGGAAAGTTGATTGAGGCGGAACATCTTTGATGATCGCTACAACTTTTTGTTCACGATTATTATCAATCTTTACTAATTGGTTAATTGGATCTTGCTCATTGAATAATGCTTTAGCCGTAGATTCTGTGAGTACTATGCCTGAAGGATCTTTCAGGGGATTTTGAACATCACCTTTTACAATAGTAAAACTGAACATGCGAAGAAAATCTTCTCCGGCACTCAAACCGATTTTTTCAAGTCTGTTCTCACCTACGGTAAGCAGATTGCCTTCTCCCCAGTTGGTTATTGCTACCCGCTTGATGTTGCTCGATTTTTCTTTCAGAATATCTTTTAACGGATAAGGTAAGGCTTGTTGAGAACCGATGCCATCGGAGAACTCCTGGTTCATAAACACCTGATGCAGTCGGTCGCGGTTTTCATGAAACTGATCATAGCTTACTTCATCACGTACCCACAAGAAAATGAGCAGACTGCAGGTAATGCCAACTGCTAAGCCTGTAATGTTAATGAAGCTGTAAACTGAATTTTTGGTCAGATTACGAATGGCAAGGATGATATAATTTCTCAGCATGGTTGATCGGCTTCTCTTTTTAGATAAATTTTTAACGAATACCCATCGTCCTCAAGGGTATACCTTGACGACTTTAATCAACATCAATGCCATAGCACAAAGCTTATTTTTGATTCAAAAATGAATTTTTTAGCTCTGAGTAACATGTAAAAACGAACGGAGATGTCCGCTATCGGGCGTTTCAATTCTGTAATGTGCTGATTCGATGATATGCTGATAATTGTAAATTCACAATTATCAACCTACAGTTTTTAACATCTAACCTCTCATAGGCTTGTCAGTTTTTTTGATTGGCCATTGTAAATTCAAGCTGTACGAGTAAGGCAATAACGAGCAGCTCAACAAAGAAATAAGCAATGCCCAGTGCAGTCAACTGATTGTATAGATAAAAAACAAGTGCCAGTGTAACCAAGCCGTACAGCGTATTACCTATTGCAATAATATTCAAGAATACTTGCCAATTTTTTACCTGAAAGAAGAAGCAAGACAAAGAGTAGCCAACAAAAACCAGGGCAATCAAAATCAAATATTGTAATACGGTAAAAGGCACACCGAATACTTCTTCAAAGTAGTGTACCACCAGCAGGGAGAGGGCTGATATTGTGGCCCCAATCCCATCCACTAAAAAGATTCCTCTTGGGTTGGATATCTTATTGTTAATGATTGACTGAAGGCCACGTATCATATCAGCATAAAATTAATTCACTTTCTGAAAATTCAGATCACCACCGGCATCATCGTATGAATTAACCAGGGTAAGACATTGCCCTGAAGTACTTAAATGAAGGATACTACGTTCTCTTATTTCACCTGTTGCTGTTATAAAATTCACCATGAGTAACTGTTCGGTAAGGGAAACGTTCAGTTCAGAAACAACAATTTCGTAAGACTCTTCCGTCACGATATTGTTTTCGGTGATAATAACTTTATCTGCTTTGAATTCATACGAAATCTGCTTACCTGATGTGTAGCTTGTTTCCACATAATCACCACTGGCGCGGTTCACATAAAAGGTCTTGATCCATTCCCATTTACCGAGCAGTAAAGTACTGGCACTTTGCTTATACCGTACAATTTCTGCTGTGGGGCAACCAATCACCAGCTCATTTTGTATAGCATCATCGCTGCAGCTGATCAATAGAAAAAGAAGCAGGACAAAAAATAGGGCTTGGAATTTCATGATAAGTTGTCTTAACTCTTAGACACTGTTTGGTTTGAATAGGTTGTAGGCTAGTGGATGGTTGGTGGTTGTTCGTTGTTTGTTGATACTTCTTTTACTTCTTGACACTGTTGATTTATATCTGGCTTATATGTTTAGTACGAATAAACGGGAGTAGACAGCACGTGTTGCCTACTGCAAATTGTCAATTGCCCATTGTTAACTGTCAATTAACATTGCCCTACTTATTAAACTGACTCATCGTATTAGCAATGCCTGCTGTACAAAATGATAATACCATTTCGTTGGCGCGGTCCATCACAAGGGGTAGTTCTTTAAACTCAGCACTGCTGAAGTTGCTCAGCACAAAATCCACTTGTTGTCCTTTGCCAAAGTCATCACCAATGCCAAATCGCAAACGCGGATAATCCTGACCGCCACAGAGTGCTTCAATATTTTTTAAACCATTGTGTCCGGCAGCGCTGCCCTTCGGGCGCATACGCAAAGTGCCGAACGGCAAGGCCAGGTCATCAACGATTACCAATAAATTCTCCTTCGGTATTTTTAATTCGTTCATCCAGTAAGCAACAGCCTTACCACTCAAATTCATGTAAGTAGTAGGTTTGATCAGGTGCAGGCTGCGGCCCTTGTGTTTAATTTCGGTTTTAAAAGCGTGACGCTCCAGGCTGAAATCAACCTTGAACTGCTCTGCCAAACGGTCTAGCACAAGAAAGCCAATGTTATGACGTGTTAACTCGTACTCAGGACCAATGTTGCCAAGACCGGCTATCAGGTATTTCATAGCGATTGATCAGTGAATGAATGCACAAGGTAAAAACTATTAAAACAAAAATCCCTCCCGATTGCTCAGGAGGGATTTTAAATTTTGTAATCTGCTGATTACTTCTTGCCTTCTTCCTTCTTGGCAGGTGCAGCCTTGGCAGCAGCAGCAGGTGCAGCAGCCTTAGGCGCAGCAGCAGCAGTTTCCGCAGCCTTAGCAGCTTCTTCAGCAGCCAATTTAGCAGCGCGGTTAACTTCTACAGCAGCAATAGCAGCAGCTTTAGGATCAAGGAATTCAAGACCTGGTAATTGCATATCACCAACTTTTACAGCATGGTGGAAGTCAAGACCAGAAACATCAACATCAATATGATCAGGCATGTCCTTAGGGAAGCCATATACTTTCAATGAAGCTCTTTTACGAACCAACGAACCACCTTTAGCTACACCAGGGGCAGCACCCACTAAGGTTACAGGAATGTCCATCTTAATTTTTCTGTCATCAGAAATGCGCAGAAAATCTGCGTGTAATAAAATTTCACTTACCGGGTGAAACTGTACTTCCTGAAGAATAGCCTTGCACTCTTCACCTTCAATGTTCAGGTGTACGAAGTGGGCTTCGTTTGTGTAAACTAAATCACGGAAAAGAATCATGGGTGAGCGGAAGTGGATCTGATTGTCGCCTCCGTACAATACACATGGAACGTCACCGTTCTCGCGTATTCTTTTTGATTCTGACTTGCCGAGATTTGCTCTTCGATACCCTATAATCTCAATGGTCTTCATAATTGTTTATTGTTTAAGTTAAAATTGTTACAAACGCATAAATAAAGAACTGATAGACTCATGGTCGTGGATCTTGCGTATTGCTTTCGCAAAAAGATCAGAAACCGTAAGCACTTTAATTTTAGAAGTCTTTTGTTTTAACGGTATGGTATCCGTTACTACCAATTCTTCTAACATCGAGTTCTCAATATTTTCATAAGCCTTACCACTCAGCACCGGGTGTGTACACACAGCGCGAACAGAACGGGCACCTTTATCTTTTAATAATTCAGCAGCCTTGCAGATAGTACCGGCAGTATCCACCAGGTCATCTACCAACACTACATCCTTACCTTCCACTTCACCGATCAGGCGCATGGATTCAATCTTGTTGGCTTCTTTGCGGTACTTATCGCACACAGCAAGGTCTGCCTCAAAAAATTTGGCAAAACTTCTGGCGCGTTTGATGCCACCCACATCCGGTGAAGCAAACATGATGTTGCTTTCAAGACCAAGCGACTTTAAATAAGGAACGAAGATGAAAGCACCATCCAGATGATCTACAGGAATATCGAAGAAACCCTGAATCTGGTCTGCGTGCAAATCGCAAGTCATGATGCGCGTAGCACCGGCAGCCGAAATCAGGTTGGCAATCATTTTGGCAGCGATGGCAACACGGGGTTTATCCTTACGATCCTGACGGGCATAGCCGAAATAAGGAATTACAACGTTCACGTTATGCGCACTGGCACGCTTGGCTGCGTCCACCATCAACAAAAGCTCCATTAAATTATCGGCAGGAGGAAAAGTTGATTGGATCAGAAAAACATCATGGCCGCGAACAGACTCAGCAATGAAGGGAGACATCTCACCATCACTGAAGGTTTGGTACAAGACCTCGCCCAGGGGTTCACCATACGAGTGCGCGATTTTATCGGACAGGTATTGGGTTGATCGTCCACTGAAGATTTTTACTGCCATATTTCTTTTCGTTATTGGTTGTTGGCCATTATTTATGCGAAGCGAAATTAAGCCAATAATGAACAACTAATAACTAAAAATCCCCCCGACCGCTCGGGGGGATTTTTGCTTGTTGACCTACTAGGATTCGAACCTAGAAAAGCAGAATCAAAATCTGCTGTGTTACCATTACACCATAGGTCAATACCTACCCTAAATTTGGGTCTGCAAAAGTAGAATAAATTTTGAAAAAACAAGAGGCTGATTCCAGCTTTTTTAAGTGGAATCTCAGTGATTTGATTCTCAGGGGCTTGAAATCAGGGAATAATTTCAGTTTCCGCAACTTCCGTCTGACCTTCCAGAAAGCCCTCTGCCCAGAAACGGTATTTATCCAGGATAGAGATAACGGCATTTTTTAAATGGCGGTCGTTATTAAAATCGATAGATCCGTATTGCGTAGTGGCATAACCCTGCCAAACCGAGCGATTTTGGCGTCTGTCGTAGAATTGTATGAGTAGGGTGCCCGTTTTTAAATTGAATTTTTGCTGGTCGTAGTTCAGGTCTTCTTTCTGACTGCTAACCCAATCTTCAATTTCGGGTTGCTGATAGCCACTAAAGAGGAGGCTGTCCGAAAACATCCGAAAACTGATGATAAGGTGGGGTTTATTGTCGTTTTCCTTGTAACCGAGAAACTTCATGCGGGCTACAATCGATTTTTGGATGATATCATTGGTCATGGATTGCTGGGCACCCACGGCATGCATCATCGAAAAGCTTCGGTATTTCTTGAAATTGCCTTTATAACTGTAATCGTATTCTACGGGTAATTCCTTATAGCCGAGGCAGGAACTTAACACAAGTAGTAAGAAGATTGGATAGAGTCGCATCATAAACCCTGGATTTAAGCAATGAATATAATAAAAAAAGGCAATAAAAATCCTACACCTTTTTGGCGTCAATGCTGGTGTTTAACCCACAGACGTAGTTTCAGCGGGTAAGGTAGGGTAGGGGTTAAACAAAGTTGATGACTTGTGTGGTGTGAAAAGGAGACTTGGATTATATATTTACCCTAAGCAAATTAGCCATTACAATAATTTAATTCTTCTTACAGTTGGTTAGAGTTGGTGAGCATAATAAAAAATTAAACAATTATGAAATTCGTTTTAGTTATTCTGACAGTCTTATTACTTCAATGTCAAAATTTATCTGGGGCACCATTTTTAAATGGGCACTACTATGCCAAGGATGGTCAGAAAGTGGAGGGCCTTATTAAATTTAGCAGAGGAAGCTTCTCGGTATTTGGGAGCAAGCCAAGTAGCATAAAATTCAAATTAAATTCAGGTTCGAAAGCAATAAATTTGACACCCGATGATATCGTATCATTCGTAGTTGAAAGAGATAGTTTTACTGTAATCCAAGATTTTAAAATTAGTTCAATTTCGGGTGAATACGTAAAAGATTTTGTACAAGTAATTGAGGTGGGACGAATTAATCTTTATCTGCATAAGAGCTCTAGTTATGATGGAAAGACGCATTACAAAAATGATAGATTTGTTATATCATCCAGAAGTAAAAAACATTTAGGAATTTGGAATTTTCCTCGACAACGCGATGACATTGCGAATTACTTTTCGAACAGACCAGATCTAGTTAAAAAAATTTTAGATAGAAAAGATGACACCTCCATTCAATTGCTAGTTAGAGATTTCAATGGGGGCTAAGTTAAATTTTCCTCTCTCGCCTTTGCTGGTGTTGCGTGTTTGCATTAGCACGTGAGCTCACCAATAAATTATAATCAAGCGCAGACTTCATGAGCAGTAAAAACATAATGTTGATTGAGGTATAGGATCACTCGTTGGTGATGCCCAGCGGATTTTCACCCCACAGCACCAACGAGGTCAGGGAGATAGCGTTAAATTGTAATCTGTATAACTGAATTTATCTATACTACCCTTATCAATTTGTTTACATTGATCAGTTATGTGTTGACATGTAAGCTTTAGTTTCATTTTTTTGTCAGGTATTCAGTATAATGAACCGAATTATGTATCCTTGTAATTCATGATTAGAGATTTATTAAAATGAAACTTTTGTTTGTAATTTTAACAGCATTTGCAATAGTAAACGTGTCACTGGGGCAGGATAGGACATTATATTTGGATTTTTGTGAAAATTTTGTTTCTGAAGATAACTTCGATATTAAGAGAATAGTTAAAAACCATCCAGAGCGAAAATTTCAATATTTAGTTTATGACTATTACAAAAATGGCCAATTGTTTACTAGTGGATTAGCAAAATCAAAAAATGGTAAGACTAAGGATGGAGAGTTTGTTTTTTATTACGATAATGGAGTGAAGATGGCGGCAGGTACTATCGAGAAAGATATGAAGAAGGGTGATTGGATGTATTGGAGTAGTAATGGGCAGGAAATTAGTAAGGACACTCTTATTCAAAGTATCAGTTCAACAAATTTTAAAAGCGACAGTCTCCTAAGCATAGGTAAGTGCCTATGCTATTTTAAAGAGGCATCTTGGATAAAAACAAACACAATTTTAAGTCGTACGGTTGAATATGAATTTTCTGACGGAAATCAAGTCGCATTAAATGGTGTATATTCAGTGACTGATGATACAGCAGTGTATAAGTCTGGTATCAAAGAGTTTTACACCTACCTTTTAAAGGAGCTAAAGTACCCCCTTATTAGTAAGCTTAAAGGTAAACAAGGTAAGATATTCGTTCAATTTATAATTGAAAAAGATGGTAAACTTACTGATCCAAATTTTTTAGTAAGTTTGGATGAACCTACAGAAAGAATAGTTAAAAAAGTTTTGCTTTCAACTTCGGGAAAGTGGAATCCTGCCTTTTATAAAGGAAGACCAGTAAGTTCACGATTGGTCTTACCCTTAACATTTGAACTTAAATAAATTCCCATTGAAGGTGCATATGAATTTTATAGCCAATCCTTATTGATGATGCTTCGTGTATTCTCTTCATGTCAATACTAAAGTCGGGAATTAATAAAGGTATTTCCTGAACGTCCGCGTCCTAAACCATGATCATGGGCTATCACACGATTCGAGAATATGAAGCATTTACAATACCAAATTCCTAAAATTCTTTTGTATAGCAGGCTGCTTTTCTCCTTTGTTATCATTTTCTTAACACTCTCAAATTATTCAGATGCCACAAGGATCGTGCTGGTTTTATTGTATACAGGTGTGATCACTGATGTATTGGATGGTATCATCGCCAGAAAACTCAATATCTCTACAGCGAACTTCAGATTGCTTGATACAATCTTCGACTTATTTTTTTATTTATCTATTTTATTTTTTATTTATTCAATTCGCAGATATGAAATTGAATATAATTTAGAGCTAATTCTTGCTGTTTTTGTACTTGAAGGATTAATGTATGCAACCAGCTTGCTACGGTTTGGGAAATACCCTTCTCCCCATGCAATACTATCAAAATGTTGGGGTATCTATTTGGTCATTGAGTTTACGCTTTTATTGCTCCAGATTGAGGGAAATCATTTCACCATTGCTTTAATAATTGGTTTGGTAGTCCACGCAGACAGGCTGCTTATCTATATGCTACTCAAACATTGGGAACATGATATACCCTCATCGTATCATGCACTATTGCTTCGACAGGGCAAGCAAATCAGTAGAAACAAACTTTTAATGGTTGAGTAGTGCATGCCAATGTTTGACAGATATCACTAGTGATTTAAAACCTCTCTTTATCTGCCATAATCACTATGTCTTATAATTGCCGATCTAACCTAATGTAACAGTTCGTATACGCTTAAGTATATAATAAATTATTTCCTGCTTCCTTAAACATTATCTCAGGCCGGCTGTTATACTGTCGTTTATTCATAAATCCGGTTATTATATGTTATCACAACTCGTTTACGTAAGCAACAGAAAACCTTCTTGTACAGCAGCAGAAATTGACAAAATACTTGAATCTTGTAAAAAAAATAACCCTCCCCTCGATATTACAGGTGTATTGCTGTACTCTGACTCAAAATTTATTCAACTTGTAGAAGGCGAAGCAAAGGTGATTATGAGTTTGTATGATAAAATAAAGACTGACGATCGCCACAGCAACACCATGATGATCTCCTACAGTCCGATTAAGGAAAAATCATTCCCCAGCTGGCACATGGGCTCCAAGAAATTGTCTGGCAATGAAGTGGAGTTTAACACCAGCATATCCACTGAAGACAAAGCGATTTTTGAAAACCTGATTAATGGAAAGGAAGAAAGCGGACAAAAGGTTTTAAATCTGCTCAAGAAATTCTTTTAATCATCATGAGCTGATGGTGCTTCGTTGATAGTTGGTCGTTGATGGTTGTTGGTTAGTAGTTGATAGTTGATCGCTCAATAATTGTCGCTCAGTTTTCTAACTTCCAATCTCTAGCCTCTGACCTCTAGCTTCGAACCTACAAGCTCTAGCCTTCAGCCTCCAGCTTGCTGCCTAAATTTTAGTAATGCTATCCAAAATAGGTTGGCTTCTATGCTGATTCTTGTTTTCTTTGAGCATGAACTCAGCTTTTAACGATCTTATAGGCACCCGTTACCACATCTACAATAGTTTATTCTTAAACCTGCCTTTCGCGAGTATCCACCATACGGGTACACTACTGCCACTCTTTCAAAAGTATTGCGAAGCTGGTTTTGCCAAGGGAAATTCAGCCGAAGAAATTGTCAAAGACTTTTTTGCTGACTTTGTGCAGCAAGCCAACGCTGATGAGCGTCTGGACCTGCTTTTTAAATTTATACAATATGTTGAGCGCCAGGTAGCTCTTTTTGACTCGGTAGAAGATTCCGCCTTTGAACAAATGAACGATTTGGGAGGCAAGGGAAGTATCAAAGCTTTGCTAATGCAGGTACGGCAAGAGGGACGAGAAGAAGAATTGAAAAAGAAAATTGAGGAATTTAGCTTGCGCTTAGTCTTAACTGCGCATCCGACTCAATTTTATCCTGGCCCTGTGTTGGGCATACTTACTGATCTTGAGAGGGCTATACGCGAAAATAACCTGGAACATATTAACCTTTTGTTAAAGCAATTAGGCAAAACAGCCTTTATCAATAAAGAAAAACCTTCGCCTTACGATGAGGCTGTGAGTTTGTGCTGGTTTTTGGAGAATGTATTTTATGAATCCATTGGTTCAATAGCGATTCAGTTGCAATCAGCGCTCAATGTTAAGCTGGATGATTTTGCTAACAAACGTTTAATAGCTATTGGTTTCTGGCCAGGGGGTGATCGCGATGGCAATCCTTTTGTAACCAGTGCCATCACCTTGCGTGTAGCGGAAAGGTTGCGCGAAGGTATTCTTAAATGTTATCACCGCGATTTACGCATATTGCGCAGAAGGTTAACTTTTCAGGGAGTCGATCGGCTGATCTTTGATGCTGAACAGGCTATTTATAGTATGGCTTTTGCAGGTGGTTCGCATTACACATCCCCCGAACAACTACTGGGTGATTTGTTAAACATCAGAAAGAAATTAATCCATGAGCACGATGGTTTGTTTCTCGACTTACTCGATGCCTTCATTGTTAAAGTAAAATTATTCGGTTTCTATTTTGCTTCATTGGATATCAGGCAAGACAGTCGCAGGCATACAGCCGCCTGGAACGCTTTATTTAACCAGCTTCATGCAAAAGGTATTACACAGAATGCCAATACTTTCGAATCGCTTAGTGAAGAAGAGAGAATCTCTTACTTATTGGCTTTAAATTTTTCGATCACTGACCTGCTTATTGAGGATGAATTTGCACAGGAGACTGTAAACAGTGTAAAGGCACTGCAACAAATTCAGCAAAACAACGGAGAGGCTGGCTGTCATCGTTATGTAATTAGTAATTGTCAGAAAGCACAAGACGTGATTGCTGTATTTACATTGGCGCGTCTCAATTTTAAGCAAGCTACAGTACCGGTAGACGTTGTGCCTCTTTTTGAAACCATTGACGATTTGAAACATGCGGGTGACATCATGGAGCAACTCTACCAGATTCCGGCATATCGTGAACAAATAAAACATCGTGGTAACAAGCAAGATATCATGCTTGGTTTTTCAGATGGTACTAAAGATGGTGGCTATCTGCGCGCGAACTGGTCAATCTTCAGAGCGAAAGAAGCCTTGACGACCATTTCGAGAAAATATGGGGTTGATGTAATTTTCTTTGACGGTCGCGGAGGTCCACCGGCACGAGGAGGAGGAAACACCCACGACTTCTATGCATCCCTGGGTGATACTATTGAACAAAAGGAAGTACAGATTACCATACAGGGACAAACCATCAATTCTAATTTTGGCAGACCTGCATCTTGTAAGTTTAATATCGAACAATTGTTATCCGCTGGTTTACAGGGTTCGCTGATTGAAAAGAAAAATCAATTAACAGAAGCAGACAAAGCCTTAATTGATGACCTGGCCAATGAAGGTTTCAAAGCGTACCTGAGTTTGAAGCAGCATGAGAAATTTGTGCCCTACCTGGAAAACAAAACGCCACTTACCTTTTTCGGAGACACCAACATTGGTTCGCGCCCTGTAAAAAGAAATGGGGGAGAAGGCTTGAAATTTGAAGACCTGCGCGCCATTCCTTTTGTGGGTGCCTGGGCCATGATGAAACAAAACATTCCTGGTTTTTATGGGGTGGGTTCAGCCATTCAGGTGTTGAAAGAGAAAGGACAAGCAGAGACCTTACAAGCCTTATATCAGCGCTCCCTTTTCTTCCGCACCTTGATAGGCAATAGCATGATGTCGCTAACAAAAAGTTATTACAAAGCCACAACCTATTTAGGCAATGATCCTGAGTATGGTGCTTTCTGGAATAAAATGCATGATGAATTTTTACTGGCGCGCAAAAATGTATTGGAAGTTTCTGGTTTGCAGGAATTACTGGAAAACAACCCGACCATACGCGACTCAGTTAAATTGCGTGAAACAATAGTATTACCCTTGATAGCCATACAGCAATATGCATTGATGCGTTTGGCACAACCCGCAGAAGCTGATAGGGTCATGGAGTTGCGCTACCGAAAGTTGATTATTCGCTGCATGTTCGGCATCATTAACGCGGCCAGAAATTCTGCCTAGCGATCATCTCAGCATACTTCAAACAATATAATCGCGTCATTGCAATGAACGAAGCGTTGAAAGTGTGCTGGGGTGAGGAAGCAATCTGGTGAGGGGAATTTATAGCTTCCAGCCAGCTGCTTACCCCGATTTAATTGGGATAACTTAACGACTCCTCTTATTCTTGAGATAGCCTCTAGTAAAATGTCTCTTTACTGTAAGAGTATATACCTGTGTCTTTCTTTTTCAAAATTAAGTTTTGAAATGTTGCGTTGCACAGAATAAAAAGTTGAAGCGATAAAGACGATTTATCGTTCACTTCTATTTTGTACCTTTGCAAGTCAAAGCATAGAAAATGATCGCGGCAAACAACATTTCATTACAATTTGGGAAAAGGGTATTATTTGATGAGGTAAATATCAAGTTTACCGCAGGCAACTGCTATGGTGTTATTGGCGCCAATGGAGCAGGTAAGTCTACTTTTTTAAAAATCCTTGCTGGCGATATTGATCCTACGCGCGGTAATATCAGTATTGATGCAGGCAAACGCATGGCGGTGTTGCGTCAGAATCACTACGAATTTGATAACGTCCCGGTAATTGATACGGTAATGATGGGCCACGCTAAGTTGTGGAAGATCATGAAAGAGAAAGATGCGATCTATGAAAAACCCGATTTTTCTGAAGAAGACGGTGTGCGCGCATCGGAACTGGAGGCAGAGTTTGCCGAAATGGATGGCTGGAATGCACAATCAGATGCGGCTGCCTTGTTAAGTGGTTTGGGTATTACCGAAGAAGAACATTTTAAAGATGTAAAAGAATTGAGCGGTAACCAGAAAGTACGTGTGTTATTGGCACAGGCTATTTTCGGTAACCCTGATATTTTGATTCTGGATGAACCTACCAACGATTTGGATTTGAACACCATCACCTGGTTGGAAGATTTCCTGTTAGAATTTAAAAACACTGTGATTGTTGTATCACACGATCGTCACTTTTTGGATACAGTATCTACGCACATCGTTGATATTGACTACAAGCAAGTGAAAGTATATTCGGGTAACTATTCTTTCTGGTATCAATCCAGTCAGTTGGCTTCCCAACAACGCTCTAATGCCAATAAAAAAGCGGAAGAGAAAAAAGCCGAGTTACAGGAATTCATCAGACGCTTCAGTGCGAATGCTTCTAAGTCGCGTCAGGCGACAAGTCGCAGGAAATTATTGGAGAAGATTAACGTGGATGACATTCAGCCATCAACAAGAAGATATCCTGCGATTATTTTCCAGCAGAAGCGCACAGCTGGAGATCAGATTTTACAAATTGAGAATCTGAGCTATTCACAAAATGGTGAAACACTGTTTAAAGGATTAGACTTATATGTAAAGAAGGGCGACAAGATTGCCTTCCTAAGCAAAAGCGGCTTGGCCATCTCTTCACTTTTCCAGATCTTAAATAATGAACTGAAGCCGGATACGGGTGAGTTCAAATTTGGGCAGACCATTACCACCGCCTACTTACCTGGTAACAATGAAGCCTTTTTTAAGACCGATGATAATTTAGTGGACTGGTTACGCCAGTATGCTGAAGAAGAAAACAAAGATGAAGTATACATTCGCGGATTCTTAGGTAAGATGCTTTTCTCGGGAGAAGAAGTTTTTAAGAAGTGTAGCGTATTGTCGGGAGGAGAGAAGGTTAGGTGTATGGTATCGCGCATGATGTTGGCCGGTGCCAACTTGTTAATGTTAGACGAACCAACCAATCACCTTGATCTGGAATCGATTCAGGCCTTTAACAACGCATTGAAAGATTTTCCGGGCACAGTATTGTTTACTTCTCATGACCATGAGTTTGTAAATACTGTAGCTAACCGCATTGTGGAGCTTACGCCCAATGGCATCATTGATAAAATGATGAGTTATGATGAGTATATCGAGAGCGATAAGATTGCTGAGCAGAAGCAGGCGCTTTACGCCTAAGCTTTACGCTTTATACAGTAGAGAAAAATTACTGACTAAACTGCCGGATAATATTTAATGCTTGCTTGCCGCCCATGCTGTTCAACCATTGTTGATAATCTTTATCAGTAATTAAAACATAACGGTCAGCCGGTATAGCTTCTGTCCAGCCAGCTTTTACTGATTCCAGGACTGCTAGGTTGTTGAGATGCAGCGCCAGTAATTCTTTTTTAATACAAGCCTGTATTTTTTTATCCAGAGAAGTCTTGATCATCACAGGACCAAGGGGAATGTCAGATGACGTCCAGATGATATTTACTTTTTCACGTATGCTCGAATCCTTTGCAAGCGCTTTGGCATACTCTTCACTTCCGAAGGCACCGATATCATAATGACCACCAATAATTTCCTGTAAGGTTTTTGCGTGATTTTTGGAATACGTAACTGACTTAAAAGCTTGATCGGCATTATCAATGCCTGCAGAGGCGAACCCTAATCTGGGTACTAAGTTACCCGAAGTAGAGCCTGGGTTAACAAGTAATAAATGTAAGTCAGCAGCGCGTTCTTTCACTTCTTCCAATGTGTTAATGCCTAAATCCTTCTTGACAACAATGGCGCTTTGGTAGGTACTCGGTTTACCTTTTGCAAGTTGCAAGGCCGCAAGTGTTTTGTAATTTTTCTGCGTGGCATCAAGCAAGAGATAACCAAAAGTATTCATCAGTACCAAATCACTTTCATTAGCCTGCATGCCTGTGAGCATGGCATTTACCGATTCATAACTTTTTACTGTTGCTATGCAGCTACAGCTAACAGCCAAATGATCAGCCAGGGGTTTGATATTGGCAAGTCTGTTGTTAGTGGCATATTGATAAGTGGCCACTTGCAGCGAAGCTTGCGCAAAAGTCAATTGACTTGACAGAGTTGTAAATAGTAGCAATGATAGAAGAATGCGCATAGCCTTATCTATACGATTATGCACTAAAATCGTTTCAGATGAAGCGCTATAGTTTTTTAACGAATAACGAATAACGAATAACGAATAACGAATAACGAATAACGAATATTAATTAATCATCAACCATTTCCCTCTACCCACTTCCGTGCATTGACAAAAGCCTCTATCCAGGGCGATACTTCATGCTGCTGTTTTCCTGCCGGATAATAAGGCCAGTTCCAGGCAAAAAGTGAACGCTCGATGTGCGGCATAATGGCTAAATGACGACCGTCAACAGAGCATAGGGCTGCCGTGGCAAAATCTGAATCGTTTGGATTGCCAGGATACTGCTCATAGCTGAAGCGAGCGGCTACTGTATAATTTTTCTGATCTTTCAATTGGAAGCGACCCTCACCATGGGCCAACCATACCCCTAAGCGCGTGCCGACATAGCTTGATAGCATCACAGAGTTGTTTTCAGGGACACTCATGTTTACAAAAGTAGATTCATAGCGACCAGAACCATTGTGGTGCATGCGTGGATGCTTGTCTCCTAATTCAGGATAGAGCAAACCTAATTCCATCATCAACTGGCAACCATTACACACACCAAGACTTAAGGTATCTTTACGCTTGTAGAAATTGTCAAGGGCAAGTTTAGCTTTTTCATTATACAAGAAAGCACCGGCCCAGCCTTTAGCAGAACCCAGTACATCTGAATTAGAGAAGCCACCTACGAAGGCAATCATGTTCACATCACTTAAATCTTCCCTTCCGGTTATAAGGTCAGTCATGTGTACATCTTTTACATCGAAGCCGGCCAGGTGTAAGGCATAGGCCATTTCACGCTCCCCATTCGATCCTTTTTCGCGAATGATAGCCGCTTTGATGTTCGACTTGCTTGTGCGTGATGTACTTAAACCATAATCTGCTAATTGACCGGTGAAGTTTTTTGGGAATGTGTATTCTAGTTTTTGCTTCTTATAATTTTCGAAACGTTGTAAGGCATGTCCTTTCTTGCGTTGTTTCTGATCAAACAAGAAAGAAGTTTTGAACCAGACATCTCTGAGTGCATCAATTGACAATTGATGATTTGCAATGGACAATATTCTGGCGCTTGTTACTTCACCCAACACAATAAAGTCGATGTTATTTGTCTGCAAGAATTTTTCAGCAGTATTGTTTTCTATTTGTAAAACAATACCCGGATTCTCACTGAACAATGCTTTCACCACATCTGCATCAAAAGTATGCGTGATGTTAAGCCCAACATCAGGTGTAGGGAAACACATCTCTAACAAAGTGGTAATAAGTCCGCCAGAAGAAATATCATGGCCTGCGAGTACAAGGTTTTGTTGAATTAACTCTTGTACCGCGTTAAATGCCTTTGCAAAGTATGCGGCATCAGTAATGCTTGGAGTTACTTTACCCAAAGCACTAAGTACCTGAGCCAGGCTGCTGCCGCCTAGTTTCATTTTGTCTTTAGAGAAGTCGATGTAAATTAATTTGCTGCCAGTTTTAGGTTGAAGTGCAGGCGAGGTGGTTTTACGCACATCACTGACTTCTCCTACGGCAGAAATAATAACGGTACCGGGCGATAACACTACTTCTCCATTCGGATACTTTTGTGTCATCGACAAAGAATCCTTACCGGTAGGAATATTAATGCCGAGTGCAAGCGCGAAATCACTTACCCCCTGCACAGCTTCATACAAGCGTGCATTCTCACCCTGCTGCTTGGCAGGCCACATCCAGTTGGCACTCAATGAAACACCTTTCAGTCCGTGCGTAAGTGGTGCAAAAATAATATTGGTTAAGGCTTCGGCAATGGCCAGCTGACTTCCGGCTTTCGCATCTACCAAAGCAGCGCCTGGTGCATGGCCGTTGGCAGTAGCAATACCTGTATGGCTTACAAAATCAAGTGCCATCACACCAACATTGTTCAGTGGCAATTGTATGGCACCACATGTTTGTTGCGTGGCCACTCGCCCTGTAACTGAGCGATCTACTTTATTGGTTAACCAGTCTTTACAGGCCACCGATTCGAGTTGTAATACCTGATTAATGTATTGCTCAAGCTTTCTTACATCATAACTAATTTCCTTGTAGTTACTTGCTGTAGCAGCGTCCGTTAAAATGGTTTTAGGCGATGAGCCTAGCAAATGTTCTACTTTAAAGTTGATGGGCTTGTGCGTTTCGGATGCTTTACCGAAAATTAGTTGTTGATCACCGGTGGCTTCACCGATTACATACATGGGTGAGCGTTCGCGCTCAGCTACCCGTTGCAGAAAAGCGATGTCTTTATCTTTTATTGCAAGCCCCATTCTTTCCTGCGATTCATTACTTAAAATTTCGCGTTGAGAAAGCGTAGGGTCGCCTACCGGAATTTTCGAGGTGTCAATATTTCCACCAGTTTCTTCTAATAATTCCGACAAACAATTGAAGTGACCACCAGCACCATGATCGTGGATAGAAACAATTGGGTTCTTTTCCATTTCAGCCATAGCGCGTATGGCATTCATGGCGCGTTTTTGCATTTCAGGGTTAGAGCGCTGAATGGCATTGAGCTCAATGGCATTACCATACTCACCTGTAGCCACAGAGGAAACTGCACCACCACCCATGCCTATGCGATAGTTATCGCCACCGAGCAATACAATTTTATCGCCAGCTTGTAAATGTTCTTTCTGGGCATCTTCTTCTTTGCCATAACCGATACCACCGGCCAGCATAATCACTTTATCAAAGCCCAGTTTTTTATCGCCTTCAACATGTTCGAAGGTTAATACACTTCCATTGATCAAGGGTTGCCCAAACTTGTTTCCGAAATCAGAAGCACCATCGGAGGCCTTGATTAAAATCTCCTCAGGTGTTTGATACAACCATTTCCGCGGATCGATATTTTTTTCCCAGGCACGACCTTCTTCCATGCGTGGATAAGATGTGATGTACACAGCAGTACCTGCTAAGGGGATAGAACCCTTGCCACCTGCCAGACGATCGCGGATCTCTCCACCAGAGCCAGTAGCGGCACCGTTGAATGGCTCCACCGTAGTAGGGAAATTGTGCGTTTCTGCTTTTAAAGAAATAATGGATTTGATAGATGTTGTCTTATAGAAATCAGGTTGATCGGGTGAGGCTGGAGCAAACTGTTCTATCTGTGGACCATTAATGAAAGCAACGTTGTCCTTATAGGCAGAGACTATGTAATTCGGATTTTCCTGTGAAGTCTTCTTGATGAGTTTGAAAAGCGTTGTGGGCATTTCCTTACCATCAATAATAAAAGTGCCATTGAAAATTTTGTGGCGACAGTGTTCTGAATTTACCTGAGAGAAACCGAATACTTCGCTATCGGTAAGCTTGCGACCTAATTCCTTGCTTACATTTTCCAGATAATCAACTTCTTCTTTGCTTAAAGCCAAGCCTTCTTTTGCGCTGTATGCAGCAATGTCATCAATCAGTTTTATTTCTTCCGGTGTGTGTTGTATTGTAAAAATATCCTGATCCAGACCATTGTATTTATGCTGCAACATCCTGTCGAAAGGCAATGTTGAATCTGAAATTTGAAATTCTTCGATTCTACTGATTCCTACAATACCCATGGTCTGGGTGATCTCTACGGCATTGGTACTCCAGGGTGTAATCATTTCCTTTCTGGGGCCAATAAATTCACCAGACAGACGCTTGTCTGTCAGCAGTTGAGCTCCGCTGAAGAGCCACTCAAGCTTTTGAATGTCAGAACTTTGTAAAATAGCGGGCGTGCCAACAGCGTAGAGGTGGCCGTTGGTATTCCTGAAAAATGAAACCATGGTGAGGTGGATTTGAAGAAGGTGCAAAAGTAAGGTTTATCGGGGAGAAAGGCTTTTACTTTTTTGATTTTATACTCGATAAATGCATCGTTTGGCATTGATATCCCATATCCGTGGGCACAACCATTGGCAAGATCTTGTCTATGGCCTCCATTGACTGATAATTCCATTATGCCCGGTATCCAGTAATTCAACTTTGCATGCGGGCAAATGCTTAAGCAAGTGTTGCATGTTTTTAACAGTTATCACTTTGTCAAATTTGCCGAGCACCATACTGGTAGGAATAGCATGTTGTTTAATCAGAGCAGCTATTTTCTGCATGTCAAAAAGCAAGACCCTGAATACTACCCAGGAATGATAAACGCGACTGCGCATAGCTTCTGTCTTCATCTGACTTTCAGCAAAACGGATAAGGCCCTTATCGACCAGGCCGATTTTGTGAATGACATTGGCAACACTATAAAAATAGGAGGGATGGAGGATCATACTTCTAAATAGCCTTCTGAAAATGGTAGGGTAAGTAGCCAGGTTATACCAGAAATTGGTTTTAACACCATCCGGAGCCATCAGGTAAATAGCGTCCACATAAGGAGCCTTCGCCTCCAATGTGGCAAAAACAAAGCGCCCCCCCATGCTGAAGCCCGCCAATGAAAAACGATTTATTTGCTGTTCCTCCAGAAAGGCCTGAATAAGTGCATGCCAGAAATCTTTGGTGAGCACATCCTCACCATAATTCCATTCACTTTGTCCATGAAAAAACAAATCAAAGAGATAGCAAGTATACTCTTCCTCCAAAAAACGGGAGTTCTCCTCAAACACCTTCCCGTGCTGTCCGTAGCCGTGGAAAAAAAGCAGGATTTTAGAACCCTTGCCGATTTTATGATAACAGAGCTTGGCTTGTTGATATGTGAAAAAAGCTGTTTGCATTCGTTTGTCCTGCATGCAAGATAAGCTTTGTGTTGATCTGGAAGCGGGGCAGGGAACTTTCTACTGAAATATTTCCTAATCTTGTTAGACTATTTCCTTAGCCGTCCCGACTCCATTAAAAAAGCATATGATGTTGGCGATGGACGTAACCATGCAGACACAACAAGAAACCTTTCTGAAAGAACGCGGCAGGCTGTTGAATTTTATTCGCAGCAAGGTATCGTCTGCAGAAGAGGCTGAAGATATTCTGCAGGATGTTTTCTTTCAATTTGTTTCCGGTTACCAAACCATTGAGTCGCTTGACAGAGTAACATCATGGTTGTATTCTGTGGCACGCAATAAAATTATTGATCGTTACAGAAAAGAGAGCACGAGACCTCAGCGTGCAGATTTTGAAGGCCTTTCTTTACTGGAAGATGATGCCCCCATTACCCTGCAGGAAATTTTACCCGACTTAGGTAACACACCAGAAGATGCCTATTTCAGGGATTTAATATGGGATACGATCATGGATGCTTTAGATGAACTGCCGGCTGATCAACGGGAGATATTCATTAAGAATGAGATGGAGGAGAAGGGCTTCAGAGAGATTGCAGAAGAAACGGACGTTTCCATTAATACACTGCTATCGCGCAAGCGCTACGCTATTATTGCCTTGAGAAAGAGGTTACAGAAATTATACGATGAATTATAAAGTCCGGAATTAGCCGGAAAAGATTTTATGAACAAAGGATTGAAAATAGTGATGTGGGTTGGTCTAGGCATTTTGTTTGTTGCCCTCATCGGTCTGCTTACCATGAACCTGTGGAACTGGTTAATGCCAACAATATTTGGTTTACCAGCGATTAACCTGCTGCAAACTTTCGGTTTGTTACTCTTATCCAAAATACTTTTTGGTTTTGGTGGTAAAAGTTGTGGTGGTGGCGCGCGCCATTGGAAGATGAAGAAGCAGATGTATGATAAATTTCAGAGCATGAGCCCCGAAGACCGCGAGCATTTCAAAAAGCGGATGAAGGAAAAATGGTGTCGTTGGGACGAAAAAGCTTCAACAGAGAATACAGACACTTCAAACGGTTGAAATTCCACTTCGGACACTTCTCCAAAAAAATATTCTAAAAAAACTCAACTATTGTGCCGGCATGGCGTTAAAGGAAACGTTGGAAACTTTTAAAATACCAAAAGTTTCCGCAGTTTTGTACCCACATGGAAGAGTTAGAAATAAAAGACAAGATTTTAAAAGGAAGCGAAGAGCTTTTCAGGCGCTATGGGGTGAGGAGTATCTCGATGGATGACATAGCCCGCCATTTATCGGTTTCCAAGAAAACACTTTACCAACATTTTGCGGATAAGGAAGATTTAGTGGTGGCAGTGTCTAAATCGCATCTGCAAAGTCAACATGAAGTTTTTGAGCAGATTCGTATAAATGCTGCCAATTCAATAGAGCATCTGGCTAACATTTCGCTCTGTATGAAGCAGGAAATGGATATGGTCAACCCTGCCATGTTGTTCGATATTCAGAAGTTTCATCCGAAGGCCTGGGCAATCTGGTTAAACTTTAAAAAGGAATTGATCCAGGAAGTAGTAGATAATCTGAAGCAAGGCATTGAGGAGGGGTATATACGCGAAGAGATTAATCCAGAGATTTTTGCAGTACTGCGAGTAGAAACTATACAAGCGGCTTTTAGCGAGGAACTGTTTCAGGAGAAGAAGTTCAAATTGTCGGAAATACAAGTACAACTATTTGATCACTTTGTCTATGGGCTAGTCACCGAAAAAGGAAAGAAAATTTATCAAAAATGTAAAAATAAATCAATTGAAATAACCAATCCTTAATCCCCTTCTTATATGAGATATATATACTTATTTGTACTAACCATGTTCGTGTTTGCGAATAGTTCGCAGGCACAACAAGCTTCATCGAGTTTCACGCTTGAGCAAGCCATCAGCTATGCACTTGAAAATTCAATTTCAACAAAAAATGCAAAGCTTGATGAGCAAATTGCAGATGCTAAAGTAAAAGAGACTGTTGGTATCGGCTTACCGCAAATTGATGGTAGTGTTCAGCTTATGCATAATCAAAAGCTGGGTAGATTCTTTAACCAGGTAGCTGTATTAGAGCAATTCACTGGACAAACTATCAATGCAGCGCCAACAGACATAGCAGCTGTAAATTCACCCTTTCAGTTAAAAAGTAATGGCACTGCAGGTATTACAGTTTCGCAGTTAATCTTTAACAGTTCTTATCTGGTAGGGTTGAAGGCATCTGGTGCTTATCGAGACCTTGCTAAAAAGCAAGTAAAGCAAACTGAACAACAAATTATTGAGGGTGTTGCCAAGGCTTACTATGGTGCGCTTATCAATCAAGAAAGAATCAAGTTGTTTGATGTCAATATTTCGCGTGTAGACTCCTTGTTCGTAACCATCAAAGCTTTTAATAAACAAGGATTTGCTGAATCCATTGATGTTGACCGTACAGAAGTAACACTTAATAATTTGATTGCTGAGCGCGATAAATTTGCAGGAGTACAGGAGTTGTCTTTGGCGATATTAAAGTTTCAGATGAATTATCCGCAAGATCAGGAATTGACATTGACAACTGACCTGGCTGCTATGCCGATTAGTCAGGATATTACCGATTTGGAGCAAGATTGGTCATATGCAAAACGCGTTGACTTTAGCATTCTTGAATCTAACAGAACACTTCAGGAACTGAATATAAAAAATGAATATTCTAAAGCACTGCCTAGCCTGGTTGGCTTTGCTAATTTCGGAATGAATACACAATCAGCTGATATTGGTGGTCTCTTTGCAACACAGACAAATATAAGTGATGACGGCACGGTAGGTCCCGACAAGTGGTACCCGACAACTTACTTCGGGGTAACATTAAATGTTCCGATTTTCAGTGGCATGCAGCGCAACTACCAAATCAAGCAAGCCAAACTAACCGCTTTGAAAATCGAGAATGCTTTTACAACCACCAAGCAGGGTATTGATCTTGAAATCAAGTCTGGAAAAGTATCCTATAACAACGCATTAAAAGGATTAGACACTCAAACAAGGAATCGTGAACTGGCTGACAAAATTGCCCGTGTTACTAAAATTAAATTCCAGGAAGGTGTTGGTTCAAGTCTGGAAGTAGTAGAAGCAGAAAGCGCTTTACGCGAAGCCCAAATAAATTATTTCAGTGCACTTTATGATGCTATAATCTCTAAGATTGACCTCATGAAAGCCTACGGAAAAATCGAAACACTCAATACGTCAACAAGTCAGAATTAAACCCCGAACCATTCTATATGAAATCTACTATTTATAAATTTTTCACTCTTGCGTTAGTAAGCGCAATTGTTATTGCCTGTGGCAGTGCTCCGGCTGGCGATAAACAATCACAACTGGATTCGCTACGACAGCAGCAAGCTTCTATCAAGGAACAAATCGATTTACTCGAGAAGCAAATTGCACTAGAAAATCCTACTGAAACTGTTGTCAGAGCTAAAGACGTGGGGGTAATGGAAATTGCTGCCCGCAAATTCGACTACTATGTTCAAACACAAGGTCGTGTAGAGGCTGAAAACAATATCATGCTTAGCGCCAAGGGAATGGGTGTGGTAACACAGGTATATGTTAACGAAGGACAAACGGTAGCCAAAGGACAAACCCTGGCACAAATTGATAATTCTGTTTTGGTGAAAAACATTGAATCAATGAAATCTCAATTGGAGCTGGTTACTACTGTATATGAGAGACAGAAAAATTTGTGGGAGCAAAAAATTGGTACTGAAGTGCAATACCTACAAGCTAAAACAAATAAGGAAAGTCTTGAGAAGCAAATCGCTGGCTTGAATGAGCAGAATGAAATGACAAAGATCAAAGCTTCTGTTGCCGGGACCATTGATGAGATTCTGGTTAAGGTAGGGGAGAATATTGCCCCTGGTATGCCAGCTGCCCGCATCGTAAACACATCTGAGTTAAAATTAACCGCTGCAGTTTCTGAGGCACATGTTACAGAAATAAAAACTGGTAATAAGGTGATTGTTTCCATTCCTGAATTGAAAAAGGATATTGAAGCACGTGTAACTTTTGTTGGTAAAAATATCGACATGTTATCACGTACTTTTCCTGTGGAGGTGAGCTTACCCTATCATGAAGACCTTCGTCCTAACATGTCAGCGGTTATCAAAGTAATATTCCAGACTGAAGCAAACGCGATAACTGTTCCCATCAATGTAGTACAAGAATTGAATGGAGAAAAAATCGTATTCGTGGCGCAGGCTGATGGTAAAAACACAGTTGCTAAAAAGCGTGTGGTTACCTTACTGGGTGTTTACAATGGTTTAGCTCATGTAAGCGGACTCGCTGCCGATGAAAAAGTGGTAACTGTGGGTTACCAGGGTTTAAGCGATGGCCAATTCATTAAGCTTTAATTAAAGGTACCATCAAGGTGTTTGTGTTATCTTTTTAATACAAGCATCTTATAACCAAAGACTTTATGCAAGATTCAAATCAAGAGTTTAAACCCACCAGTTGGTCGATTGATAATAAAGTGAGCATTTATGTTGCCACGATTATCATCTGCCTTGCGGGTATATTTACCTATAATAACCTGCCGAAGGAAAATTTTCCTGAAGTAGTGTTCCCTCAAATCTATATTGCTACGGTTTATCCGGGAGCAGCACCAACAGATATTGAGAACCTCGTGACCAAGGAAATTGAAAAAGAAGTAAAATCAATTTCTGGTGTAAAAAAGATCAAAAGCAATTCTGTTCAGGATTTCTCAAACGTAATTGTTGATTTCGAAACAGATGTAGCCATTGATAAAGCCAAGCAGGAAGTACAGGATGCTGTAGACCGTGCCAAGGCAAACTTGCCAACGGATCTTCCAAACGATCCGCAGGTAATTGAAATTGATATTTCTGAGTTGCCCATCATGAACGTTAACCTTTCTGGTGACTACGATCTGCAAACATTGAAGCGTTATGCTGAGCAGATGCAGGATGCCATCGAAGGTGTGCGTGAGATCAGACGTGTCGATATCATTGGTGCACTCGATCGTGAAATTCAGGTTAATGTTGATTTGTTTAAAGCAGCATTGGCAGGTGTAAGCCTGGATGATATTGAGATGGCGGTTAAGTATGAAAACTTAATTGTATCGGCCGGTCAACTTTCTGTAGACGGTATGAAACGCTCCTTGAGTATCAACGGTGAGTTTCAATCGGCAGAACAAATGTCAAACATCGTAGTGGGTTCTATCAAAGGTGGTAAAATCTACTTAAAGGATATCGCAGAGGTAATAGACTCACATAAAGAGCAGGAGAGCTTTGCACGTTTAGATGGTAAAAATGTAATCACCCTGAACGTTATCAAAAGAAGTGGAGAAAACCTCATTATTGCTTCTGATCAAATCAATGAGATCGTTGCAAATTTTGAAAAGAACATCCTTCCTCCTGGTGTGAAGATCACGATAACAGCAGATCAATCTGACAGCACACGTTTAACCTTGCATGATTTGATCAACACTATCATTATTGGTTTTGTGCTGGTAACGATCATCCTCATGTTTTTCATGGGAGCAACCAATGCCATTTTCGTGGCCATGTCTGTGCCTATATCGGCCTTTATGGCCTTCTTGATATTTCCATCTTTAGGTTTTACACTAAACCTGATGACGCTCTTCTCCTTCTTACTCGCCTTGGGTATCGTAGTAGATGATGCGATTGTGGTAATTGAAAATACACACCGTATTTTCGACAATGGTAAAGTGCCAATCCGGAAGGCAGCTAAAATTGCTGCGGGCGAAGTGTTCTTACCGGTATTGTCAGGTACTATGGTAGTGTTAGCGCCTTTCGTGCCATTGGCTTTCTGGCCTGGTGTAATTGGTAATTTCATGTTCTACTTACCAATAACATTAATCGTGGCATTGTTAGCATCATTAGTAGTTGCCTACATTATGAATCCTGTGTTTGCTGCAGATTTCATGAAGCCACACGAGCATGATCATAGTAAATCTAAATTTACAAAAGGATATAAAATAACAGCTGTTGTGTTTCTGTCGCTTGCTGCGATCTGGTACATGATGGGCATCTTCGGTTTAGGTAATCTTACGGTATTCCTCTTCTTGCTGATTACGTTGCAACGATTCGTCATGAATGAAGTGATCTCTAATTTCCAAACCAGGTATTGGCCCAAGGTGCAGAACGTCTATATGAAAATGATCAGCTGGTGCTTAGAAAGCTGGAGACCTTATGGAGTGATTGTCGGTATCATTTTACTGTTCATTTTCTCTATTGTCTTTACAGGCATTCGTCAGCCACCGGTTGTATTCTTCCCTCAGGGCGATCCTAATTTTGTGTATGCTTATATTACTTTGCCAATCGGTACTGATCAAAGAGTAACAGATTCCATTACACGCATTGTTGAGAATAGAGTGGCAGAGGTTGTGGGTGAAGGTAATGGCAAGGATAATCCTATTGTTGAATCCATCATCTCTAACGTAGCAGTGGGTGCCGCAGAAGACCAAACTTCTGGTAATAATGCACAACCCCACTTAGGTAAAGTTACTGTGGCTTTTGTCGACTTCGCTAAGCGTGATGGTCAATCAACACGTGTATTTCTTGACAAAGTGAGAGAGGAAGTAAAAAGTATTCCGGGTGCAGAAGTATCGGTGAATCAGGAAGCAAACGGACCACCAACGGGTAAACCAGTTAACATTGAAATATCAGCTGATAATTTTGATGAACTGGTAGCAACTTCTAATAACCTTAAACGCTATCTGGATTCGTTGCAGATTCCTGGTATAGAAGAATTGAAATCGGATTTCCAAAGCGACAAGCCTGAGATTGTGATTAACATTGATCGTGAGAAGGCCAACCGTGAAGGAATTTCAACCGGACAGATAGGTGGTGCGTTGCGTACAGCTATTTACGGTAAGGAGATATCGAAGTTCCGCGATGAAAATGACGACTACGATGTAACCCTGCGCATTGCTAAAGATCAACGTAACGACATCAACACCCTGATGAACTTACCGATCACATACCGCGATATGACAATGGGCGGAGCTGTTCGTCAAGTACCCTTATCAGCGATTGCCAAAATTGAATATTCGAACAGCTATGCCGGTATTCGCAGGATAGACCAAAAGCGTGTAATCACCTTGGCATCTAATGTACTGAGTGGATATAATCCTAACCAGGTGGTTTCTGAAATCAAGAAGAGCCTCGAGTCATTCCCTAAGTCTGATGAAATAGGTATTAAAATGACAGGTGAGCAGGAAGATCAGGAAGAAACTTCTTCTTTCCTGGGTGCTGCCGGCCTAATCGCGCTTGGGTTGATCTTTATGATCCTGGTTATTCAGTTTAACTCAACCAGTAAGCCTTTGATCATTCTGTCAGAAATTATCTTCAGTATCATTGGTGTGTTAATTGGTTTCTCACTCTTCAAAATGGAAATCTCCATTGTTATGTCAGGTGTGGGTATCATGGCGCTGGCCGGTATTGTGGTTAGAAATGGTATTCTTCTGGTAGAGTTTACAGACTTGTTATTGGCACAAGGCATGGAGTTAAAGACGGCCATTATCGAAGCTGCCAAAACACGTATGACTCCGGTAATCTTAACCGCAATGGCTGCAACCCTTGGTTTAATTCCATTGGCTGTTGGTTTGAACATCGATTTCGTGACCTTGTTTACTGAGTTTAATCCACATATTTTCTTTGGAGGTGATAACGTTGCCTTCTGGGGACCTTTGTCATGGACGATGATCTTCGGATTGATCTTCGGTACTTTCCTTACCCTATTCCTGGTGCCTGTTATGTATTTGATACGTACACGCTTAAAGGAACGTATTTTCGGTCCTGAGAAAAAAGGTGATGATGAACACCCTACAGTGGCAGCTCACTAATTGAATAGACTATTTTATTGAGAAGGTCGTCCATACCATGGGCGACCTTTTTCTTTTAGAAGATTGTCGAGCTAAACATTAGTTGATTCACTGCGTTTTAATACAATATCTTTTATGCTGGCCCGTATGTTAACATTTTTTATACTCATCATCGTTTTACTCTTAGTTGACTATTATGTTTTTCAAGCAGTAGTTCAGGTAAGCAAAAATCTCTCAGAAGGCTGGAAGCTATCTGTACGACTTCTCTTTTGGTTACCTACTTTACTCACCATTTTGATTATACTCTTCTGGACTTTTGGTAATCCTTACAGTTTAGGGCCACAATTCAGAAACTGGGCAATTACAGGCATTGTTGGTGTTTATATTTCTAAAACTTTTGCAGTGCTCTTTCTCTTTATCGATGATGTACAAAGGGGGATACGATGGATGGTGGAGAATTTTAAGAAGGAAGAAAAGTCACTTCCTGGTGAAACTCTCACAAGATCGGAGTTCTTGTCAAAGACTGCCTTGATTGCAGCTGCCATTCCTTTCGGTACGATGGCTTATGGTATCATTTCAGGTGCACACGATTACCGGATCAAGCGCGTCACTTTGCGTTTACCTAATCTGCCGCAATCATTTGATGGTATTAAGATCGGACATATTTCTGATATACATTCCGGGAGTTTCTTTAATAAAACAGCAGTAAAGGGTGGCGTTGAAATGCTGATGAGTGAAAAACCTGATGCTATTTTCTTCACAGGCGATTTAGTGAACAATGAAAGCGAAGAAGTAAAAGAGTACATTAATATCTTCGATAAACTGAAAGCACCATTGGGTGTTTACTCTGTTACGGGTAATCATGATTATGGTGATTATAAAAACTGGGCTTCAACGGAAGCAAAAAGAAAAAATTTCAGTGATTTAATTACTGCGCATAAGCAAATGAATTTTGATTTGCTCATGAACGAAAATAGATTTCTTCAAATGGGTGCAGATAAAATTGCAGTTATTGGAATAGAAAATTGGGGAGGAGGTCGCTTTGCTAAGTACGGTAAACTTGATGAAGCGCATAGAGGTACCGATGAAGCAGCAGTTAAATTGTTATTATCGCACGACCCAAGCCATTGGGATGCACAAGTAAGGAAAGAATACCAGGACATAGACTTAATGTTCTCAGGTCATACACATGGCTTTCAGTTTGGTGTAGAGATAGGCGATTTCAAATGGAGTCCATCCCAATATGCCTATAAGCAATGGGCAGGTTTGTATACAGAAGGCAATCAGCACCTGTATGTGAACAGAGGCTTTGGCTACCTTGGTTATCCGGGTAGAATTGGTATGCCTCCTGAACTAACTATTTTAGAACTGAAAAGAGCCTAATGACTCTTTTCAATTTTAGTAATTATTTTTTGTTATTGCTTAAGACCATCGAAGCCAGTACCGCGACCGATAGAGTGAGAATAATAAAAGCTAACGATATTTCAATTGGTATTTTGTACCAGTCAACAATGCACATTTTCACGCCTACAAAGACAAGAATAACAGAAAGCCCGTATTTCAAATAGATAAAATACTTTTCTATTCCAGCCAATGCAAAGTATAGGGAGCGTAACCCCAATATGGCAAATACATTGGAAGTATAAACTATAAAGGTGTCATCAGAAATAGCGAGTATGGCTGGTATGCTGTCTACAGCAAATACTAAATCAGTCGCTTCAATAAGAATCACAACTACAAATAGGGGTGTCGCCCAGAGTAATCCATTTTTCTTTATAAAGAATTTATCTTGTTCAAAATCAGGCGTTACTCTGAATATTTTTCTGATAAATTTTACCACTGGATTGCGCTGAGGATCCAGCTTCATCTCTCCCTGTGTAACAATTTTTATTCCTGTAAAAATAAGAAACCCACCGAAAATATATACCAGCCAATGGAATCGATGAATCAATTCAACACCAGCAAAGATAAAGCCTACCCGAAGCAAGAGTGCACCGAGTATTCCCCAAAAAAGTACTTTGTGCTGATAGGCAGGCGGCACATTGAAGTAAGAGAAGATTAGTATGATGACAAAGATATTGTCTACACTAAGCGATTTTTCTATGATGTAACCAGTAAAAAACTCAAAAGCTTTTTCTTGCCCAAACTGGTAGTAAACAAAAACATTAAAGATAAATGCAAAGAATACCCAGGTCGCTGTCCACAGTAATGCGTTTTTTACGCTGATTACTTTTGATGCTCTATGGAATACACCAAGATCCAGCGCCAGCATGATTACTACGAAGAGATTAAAACTGATCCAGAGTGTCGATAAAGCCATAATGATTTTTTATGTGTGATTAAATGCAAGTAATATAATAAGAGGGCATTCAAACGAATGCCCTCCGTCCACTTTGAAACCCTAACCAGAAAAGTGGACTAACCCTAACCTATACCAGTGCCGAAATACCTTCCTGATGAAACAAACGTATACTCGAAACATTATACTTTAGTCTCAGCTCTCGAGCACGCTCCATCGCCTTGTCGCATGAATCAAAAGTTGAGCATGGCTTTTTTTCAATCTGTAAAGTTCTGTCTTCTTCTGCGGCCATTATAACGATGTAATTGTCCGGCATTGGGTTTTCTTCCAATACAATCCATTTCATATTTGTACTATTTATTAGGTTCAATCAAAAATGGAGTACTTCCATTTGTCATAATTATTTTTGTGTTGGGTGACTTGCTAAGTTCTTTAAAGGCTTCTATGCTCTGCCATTTAAGTATTTGCTCATTCAGCCCTTCTGTGATTACTTTTTGCGCATCACGTATACCTTGTGCTTCTACCAGCTTACGTTGTGCCTCCAACTTTTCGCGCTGTAGAAGAAATTCCATCCGTTGTGCATCTTGCTCTGCTTCCAGCTTTTCTTCAACAGCACGAGCCAGACCAGCGGGTAGTTGAATTGTTTTTAGTAGTACGGCTTCAATTTCAAATCCACGATTTTTAAGTATACTCCTCATTTGATTTGAAATTTCTTGTTCAATAACAGCGCGTTGTGCTGTATGCATATCTTTAGCAAAAAAGCGTGAGCATACATCAGCTGCTGCGGAACGAAAAACACTCGTGATCAAAACATCTTCGTAATTCATGCCGATGTTTTCGACAACGGAAGGAGCAAAGGCAGGATCAATTTTATAAAGAATAGAAATTACTGATCCTACATTTAAACCTTCTTTCGAGGGTAAATTTGAGTTGATCTCTACGTTAACAGTGCGTGTAGGTACTTTAATAACGCGACTGATAAAGGGATTGTACATAACCGGCCCCGGACTGAGTGCCTTGTCGTTTAGTTTTCCCATTCTTCTTTTTACACCAACTTCTCCCTGTCTTACAACAGCACACGAGGATAATGCGAATACAAGCAGTATTACATATGAAATGGATTTCATATAGATGAATTTAAGATTAATAAAATGGTAGTATTTCTTGCTGAAGAATATCAGCAATCCTCTGAATTAAGAACAGAGGGTAATTGAGGAGGATTTAAATAATGAGCTTCCTGTATTTGATGAACAGGTAACTTTCACCAAAGCATTGTGGTGAATTTTTGAATGTAGTACTTGTTTTTTGCTTTGATGTCGATTTCCTTAAAAAAGGATTAACATGCTTTGCTACTTGTTTTTTTGACCGGACCTCAGGTATGGCTTCGTCTACAAAATTTTCGGTTTCGATTTTTTCGTTTTGTTCTGTAAGCGAAGCACTTTGTTTAAGTACTACAAAAGCCGAAGACGAGCCTGAAAGTAAAATTACCAGGATGAGGGTAAGAAAATAGCGTAGCGGACTAAGCATATATTACTTTCTAAATACTTTCTATTAAACGCAAATTCATGCCTGTTTGTTTCGCGGTGTTGTTTTTGCGGAATGGTTTTCAAGACTAATGCAAGGGCACCCCATCAGGTCTCGTTTTTTTCCAGCGTTTGTGCGTCCATAACCAGTATTGTGGTGCCTTTCTGATGTCTTTTTCAAGATGACGGGTAATCTTTTCTGTGATTTCTCCGTAGGCAGTTTCCTGCGGGTTGTCACTAATCAGATCAAAGGAAAATGCGTAATGACCTCGCTTTACTTTATTAATCCGCCCATAGAGTATGGGATAGTTATACTCCTTCGCATAACGTTCAGGTCCGTAAATCATAGCCGACTCCTGGTTAAGGAAGGTAGTCCAGTAAGCAGTTTTTCCGGAACTGGGTGATTGATCACTCGCAAAGATGGTTGCAGTCAAATTGCTTTTTTCTTTTTCGAATTCCTCTTTTACAATTTTGGTAGAGATCATTTTCAATCCAAACTTGCCACGCGTAGAGCGCATTTTTTCATCCAGGTATTTATTTTTAAGTTGTTTGTAAATAGCTATGGCTTGGTGATCCATCAATGAATCGATGGCGACAGCAAATAACTCCCAATTGTTGTAATGACCACCCGCCAGAATAATACTTCGGTTTTCAGTTGAGTAAACTTTAAGCATTTCCGGATTAACAAATTTCATCCGTTGCATGGCTTCTTCCTCAGAGATAGTAAAGGTCTTGAAGCTTTCTACTATAACATCGCAAAAGTGTCTATAAAAGTCGCTGGCAATTTTTTTATGCTCCGCAGCTGTTTTTTCGGGGAATGATTTTGAGATGTTGTTGATCACAACTTTTTTGCGATAGCCAATCACATGGTACATTAAAATATAGACACCATCGGATATCACATAAAGCACCCGATAAGGCAACAGAGAAATAGGAATAAAGACTCCATAATACAGTAACGCACTAAGCCAGACCATAGACAAATTTAAAACGAATACTTGAGAACAGACCAGTCCTTACTTCACTTCAAAAGCACCTCTTCCCATGAGGTAATCATCGGTATATACCTCTAATACGTAATTACCTTCAGCATAGTCGCTACCTTTATCATAGATAAAAGACAGGCGTTGCTTTGAGTTGTCGAAGAGTATTTCCTGTGAAGCAGTGAAAAATTCTTCCTTGCCTTGAAAAATAAAAGTGCCCGATCCCTTATTAACATCAAAGATTACTTGCCCATTCTGATCCACAATACGAATCATGATCTTCTTTCCTTCAATAGGGGCTACATTATTTTCTGCCAGGCTAAACTCAATTTTTAGCTTTGCAATCTGTCTGACACGGAATGGCGATTCTCTTTCGCGATTCCGATCGGATACGGCAACAATCTTAAAATTCTCTGCTTTTAATTGAGAGGCAATCGCGACTTTAGAGGCTAACTCTGTTGCTTTTTGCTCAAGCTTATTAATTGAATCACCGAGCTTATTTTTTTGAGTTTTGAGGGTAGTGTTCTCGCTGAGTAATTCTTTATTTACATCTTTCAGTTTTTCTATCTCCTCGTCTTTCAACTTTAACAACTCCTCGTACCCCTCCACTTTTGATCTCAATTCGGCAATCAAATTACCAGTAGCTTTTGTTTTAATCCGAAGTTGCTTCTCTACATCCTCTTTTGCTTTTTGTAGTTCAGTAACATCACCACCCAACTTTTCTATTTCAGCAATCTTTGTATCTAATTCTTGTTGAATTTCAGTAAGGCGCTGCATAGTAGAGGCCAATTCCTGTTCTGTAGTCTCATTTTCAGCCTTCAGCTCAACTTTATCTTGTGCATCTAAGAAAATCTTAACGGATTGCACCACAATAATCAGAATAAGCAAGGCAATGAAAATAAGGCTTTTATTATTGCGCTTGGGTGCTTCAGGTGTTTGTATGACTTCGCTCATAAGGTGTGTAAAGGCTCTTTAACATTGCAACTATGCAGTCGAAATATAGAACTTTAGGGCGCTTCGTCACAAATTTAAAACTGCAAAACCTTGTGATTGTGGTTAAGTGAGGGATCCAGGAAGATAAACCCACAGCGAAAGAGGTCGGCTGTAGCATATACCAGTGAGTCATTTTTAATCTCAGACCAGGCTTTCTCCATGTCGGCATTCAGGTGTATATCATCAAATACGATAATGGTCTTGTCGTGAGAGGCTCTGAGAATAAGCCTGAAATAGCGCATCACGGCATCGTACCGGTGGTTGGCATCAACAAATGCAAAATCAACTCTGGGATTGCTTCTCAGGTAATCCTCGAGGGTTTCATCTATGTCGCCCTCTATTATTTTAACACTTCGTACATCAGCAAAGTTGAAAGTGTCTTTTGTCAGGTTAACAAGCGCGTCAGCCCCTTCGAAAGTGGTCAGGTTAAGGGGGCGTGCTTCTGCCAGATAGAGTGTGTTAATGCCTAAACAAGTACCCAGTTCAATTACCTGCTTGCATTGATAAAACTGTATTACACGTGAATAGAGCGCTGAAAATTTAGTGCTGCTCAAGCTGTGTTTGGCAATGTCTTTTACCTGCCTGTTCGTAGATTTCATCACCGAGCCGGCTCCCAGATCATTAATATTTACAGTAAGCGTGCTGTTAAGCAACTGCTCTCTGAGGCGCTCAGCCGGGGCGTTAGCTATTGGATTTTGCTTTACAACTTTTGTGTAGAAATCGTAAAAGAAAGGAGAGTGTAAAGAGTGCTCGTCAACACAATTTAACCAGTACGATAAAAATGCTTTTGCTTGAAAAATTTTTGACACTTTGGCTTAGTTGAGGCGCAAAGGGGCTACCATGGTAAATTCAGGTATGTTCACCTCTACCTTTGTGCTGTCTACAATACGTTCCATCAGGTAGGTACCTATCATTTTGCCAATTCCGGATTTAAGATTACAACCCGATACATACTGGTGACTTTGCCCGGGTTCGATTACTGGCTGCTGACCAACTACGCCTTCGCCTTCCACTTCGCGTGCATTAAATCCGGCATCGTGAATAAGCCATTTTCTGCGTAATAACTGTATAGTAAAATCACTTTGGTTTTCAATGGTGATCCTGTAGGTAAAAACATAATGATACTGGCTCGGGCTGGAATAGCCAGGCTGGTATTCAGTTTCTACAGTCACTTTAATTCCTTCTGTTATCTCGGTCACCATCGGTTCAAATGTAAGAGATTTTTCATTTCAGCAAATAGAATGGGCCAGCAGTTTTATTAGCTTTTTCTTCGTTTTTAGTGGTTACTTTTGGATTTTGAGGAAAATAATGGACATAAAAATCGAAGAAAGCTGGAAAAATCAGCTTCAGGGTGAATTTGAGCAGGCATATTTCAAACAACTGATCGAATTTGTTAAAGAAGAATATAAGACAAAAACGGTATACCCTCCAGGCAAAGAGATTTTCAGTGCTTTTGATAGCAGTCCATTTGCGTCTAGCCGGGTAGTTATTATCGGGCAAGATCCATACCACGGCCACGGGCAGGCGAATGGTTTATGTTTTTCGGTAAAAGAAGGTATGCGAACACCACCCTCGTTGGTCAATATTTTTAAAGAAATCAGAAATGATCTGGGAAAACCCATACCTACCTCAGGTGATTTGAGAAGGTGGGCCGAACAGGGCGTTTTATTGCTCAATGCAACCCTTACGGTAAGGGCATCAGAAGCAGGATCGCATCAGAATAAGGGATGGGAAACATTTACAGATGCAGTGATCAAAAGAATCTCAGAACAAAAGCAACATGTAGTTTTTTTACTTTGGGGTGCGTATGCTCAAAAGAAAGGTGAGATCATCGACCGATCAAAGCACCTCGTACTCATGTCGGCACACCCATCACCCTTCTCAGCAGACAGGGGTTTTTTCGGCAACAAACATTTTAGTCAGACGAATGCTTATCTGAAAAGTAAGGGCTTGCCAGAAATTGATTGGTAGTGGCAATTTTAAATTTCAAATTTGAAGTTTAAAATTATCAGAGCAGCATTCTGAACAGGAAGAACAAGGTTCCAGACATGATGAGTACTACCGGAAGCGTCAGGAACCAGGCAATCAGAATATTTCTAACCGTATCTGCCTGGAGATTCTTAATGCCTTTGCTGGCTACCATTGATCCTGCAATACCGGATGACAACACGTGTGTTGTGCTAACAGGTAAGCCCAGGCCTGATGATAAACCTATTGTAGTAGCAGCTACTAATTCAGCAGAGGCACCCTGTGCATAGGTAAGGTGTTCTTTACCAATTTTTTCTCCAATGGTTTTTACAATGCGTTTCCAACCGATCATGGTACCAATACCCAGTGAGAATGAAACCATGAGTACCACCCACTGCGGAGCAAAGTCGGTTATCTTACGAACAGATTTTAATTCGTCTTTTAATGTCTTTTTGTCTTTATCGCTTAAGCGTAATTCTTCTTTGTCTAAAAGATCAGTCAGGTTACGGTTCATCACCATTACATCTTTTCTGATGGCAAAACGCTCGCTCTTGGGGATAACACTGACAGAGGGTGTGCTGCTAAGTTTGTTAACCAGACGTGCATGCATTGCTTTGGTATCAGCCAGGATAACTCTATCAGGCGCGGAAAGTGTTGATGAGTCCATAACACCCATTACTTGCTCAATCTTTACAAAAGATCCATTTAATGATTCAGGAGATACTGAATCGCTCAGGGCGAAATAGCCTGGTACAATCCCGATCAGGATGAGCATGATCAGACCAACACCTTTTTGGCCGTCATTAGAGCCGTGAAAAAAGCTTACACCAGTACAAGTGGCGATAAGAATAGAACGTATCCACAAGGGTGGGGGCGCGTTCTTTTTGGGTTCTTTGAAAAGACTGTCTCCGTACTTGGTCTTTTTTGTCAATGACCTCAGTAAGAACATCAGTATAATGGTCATGGAGAAACCAAAAAGAGGAGATATCAATAAAGACATACCAATTTCCTTAGCCTTGCCCCAGTTTACTGCAGCGGCACTGACATCAGGGAGTAAGGAATAGGCAATACCAACGCCTAGAATAGAAGCAATCAGTGTATGAGAACTTGAACAAGGAATGCCTAGATACCAGGTAACTAAATTCCACGTAATGGCGCTGATAAGCAAAGCCATCACCATGGCTATGCTTTGCCCCATACTTTGGTCAACAAGCGATTCTACAGGCAGCAGATAAACAATACCCATGGCAACGCCAATGCCTCCAAAAAGCACCCCAATGAAGTTCCAGATACCAGACCAGATTACTGCAATCCAGGGTTTCAGGGAGTTAGTATAAATGACAGTAGCTACTGCGTTGGCGGTGTCGTGGAAGCCATTTACAAACTCAAAACCGCAGGCGGCTAAAAGACAGATGACTAAAAGGATGGAGTAAGATAACTCTAATTCAAACATATAATTGAATTGGCGCGCAATCTACGGTTTAATGCTTTTGACAATGTTAAGTGAATGTTAAGCTTTTTTATATGATGGAACTCATTTAAATTTTAACTAGCTGAAAAACAGTTATTTAAAAAAAATATCCGATGCATTAAATTCCGGCTTCAACCTGAAAACGTACTTGCCAATTCCGCGTGTCGGGTTTAAAGTTAGTTAGCCAGTCTCTTTCTTCCAGAGTAACATCGCATTGTAGTTTAACACGGTGCCCTTTTATGTATTTTGTGGTACCTAGCGTGTACTGTTTAATATAAGGCGTAAAATCAGCTAGCTCCATATCGGGTTTAACCTCAGAAAACCGACTGACCAGTTCCCAGTTGTTCTTAAAAAGGTAACTGCCCTGAACATTAAAACCATGCCCTTTGTAGATAAAGGCATAATCAGCTTCAACAGGATCGACAAGGATCAGCGGATCAATCGTAGACCTGTTTAAGTATTCAGAGGCTAATGCCCAGCCATTATACTTCAAAAGAAAATCCATCATGTGGGTTTCAATATCTCTTTGCTCACCTGCAGGAAGAAAAACACCAAGTTGCCCACCCGTACGTGTCGCGTTTTCATTGTTAGAGTAAGTAAGGCCAAGAGATACTTTCGGTTTAGGCTCACGGCTTAAGTCTCCTTCAAAATAATCACCGCCATTGGTAAACTGACCGAAAGGGAGTAATTCAAGTCTGCCCGTATAAGCAAGACCTCTGTCTGATTTAGTTACATTTCTTCCTTCACCGGATGTTAAGGCTGCCCGAACTACATAAGTCATAAAGCCAACATTGTTGTTGTAATAAAATTGCAGGCCGAAATCGCGATCGACATTAAATGTAGAGTTTACAATAGAGCGATCCGGTAATTGTAAATCACCGGATGAATTTACCCGCTGACGGTTGCCAGGCAGTTTAGTCTGGCCTAAGCCGATAGAAAAATGCTTATTGAAGCTGTACAAAACTAGGGCATCGCGTACTACATTGGGAAAGCCTGTATCATCAAAATCCAGATCACCTCTGGAGAAAGAAAGCTGGATAACATAAGTTAGTTTGGGATCATAAATAAAACCATCGAAACGCAAACGCATTCTGCGCACCCTTGCCTCTACTTCCGAAATACTTAAATCGTCCAGGCTTTCCGTTGTAAAAGCAAAACGGTTTTGAATGCGAAAACGAATATTCAACATAAAGAGACTATCGGGGGAAGTAATGCCAAGCCCTTTTCCATAAGAAAAATAGGGGGTCATGTTGTTTTGGGCATGTAAACCTGTGCCAACCAGTAAAATCAGGATGAGTATAGGCAGAAACTTTTTCATAACAGGGATTTGGGCGCAAGGTAAAAATATACCTTTCAGGTTGTACATCTGGTTTCAGGTTTCAGGCGCTTTATTACCTTGCCAAATCAATGAAAAAAAATAGCCCGTTTGTTTCTTTTACCCTCGCCAATGAGTTGATTCATCTATGGCCCCAGCGGGCATTATTCTGGCCAGCCAGAGAGGTTTTATTATTAGCGGATTTACATCTGGGGAAAATCAACCATTTCAGAAAATCGGGTGTTCCGGTTCCGGCCAAAGCAGATGCAAAAAATCTAGAGCAGTTGCTTGAGTTAATTCAATTAACCAATGCAAAGCGCATCATTTTTTTGGGTGATTTATTTCATAGCCATTATAATGACGCATGGGAAGAATTCGGACAGTTGATCAGGCATTTTAACAAACACAGCTTTGAGTTGGTGTTGGGTAATCATGATATTCTGAGTAAACATCAATACGAAAAGCATGGTATTGTACTACACGAAACGTTGGTATTGGAACCATTCTTGCTGACACATCATCCGATAGAAAATTATGAAGGTGAATTGTATAACATGGCCGGTCACATTCACCCCGGAGCACACTTGGTGGGTAAAGGAAAACAAAGTTTAACCTTGCCTTGCTTTTATTTTGGCAGTAAGCAGTGCTTATTACCAGCCTTTGGTGCCTTTACTGGATTAGCCCGCATAGCACCCAAAGAAAATGATCAGGTGTTTGTGATCGTTGAAAATAAAATTTTGAAAGTATAAGCATAGAATAATATATTCTTTCAAGTAGGTATAGATGATATGAAAAAGACGATTAACCAAAAGAATCGAAAAAACTTACAATTTGTTTTTTTGCTTGTGGCTACCTGCTGGAGCAATATTTATGCACAGGATACAACCCGATTATCATTATTGTTCGCGGGGGATGTAATGGGGCACGATTCACAAATTGCAGCAGCTTACAACGCAAGTAAAGGAGGCTATGATTATTCAACTTGTTTTCAATTTGTAAAACCCTATATCGCTTCTGCAGATGTAGCCATTGCAAATCTGGAGGTAACGCTTGCCGGTGCCCCCTACAAAGGATATCCGGCATTCAGTTCACCCGATGCACTGGCATTGGCTTTACAGAATGCTGGTTTTGATATATTAGTGACAGCCAACAATCACTCCTGCGACAAAGGTAAACGTGGTATTGAGCGCACGATTGAAATGCTGGATAGTTTTAAGATTGTGCATACAGGTACTTTTACAGACGAGGCAAGCCGATTGAATGACTATCCACTGATACTTGAAAAAAACGGTTTTAAACTGGCCTTGCTTAACTACACGTACGGCACTAATGGTATAGCTGTTCCCAAACCGACCATTGTAAATTCGATTGATACAGCGCAAATGGGAAAGGATGTGGCGCAGGCAAAATTGTCCAATCCTGATTACATCATCGCCTTTATGCATTGGGGCAGTGAATATCAATCACAACCCAATGGCTATCAGAAATCAATAACAAAATATCTATTTGACTCTGGTGTTCAACTGGTAATTGGGGCACATCCGCATGTATTGCAACCGATGCAATTCAACAAAGAAAATCAACAATTAGTAGTTTATTCATTAGGCAATTTTGTTTCCGGACAACGCGACCGCTATAAGAATGGTGGTGCCATGGTACGGATTGATCTTTCTAAAATCCGTAACGATTCTGTAATCAGCAGTCATATTGATTCAGTAAGTTACATTTTACAGTACGTTCATCGCGATGCACAAAAAAAATACGTGGTGCTGCCTGTGCCTCCTTTTGAAAATGACACTACTGGATTTATAAAAGATGAAGCTTCGAAACTAGCATTTAAAACATTTGCTACTGACTCAAGGTTGCTTTTTAACAAGTATAATAAAGAAGTATCGGAAAGCAGACTAGTGCATTTTGATTCAACAAGATATAGTATCAAGCTATTCACCCTTGAAAAAACAAAGGACTGGGCAATAATGCCGCCCTTAGATACTTTTTATGGCCTGCATACAAGCATTACCAAAGATGGATTGATCGATTATTACATAGGTTCTTTCAAAAGTCGCGGAGAGGCGGAACGGATCCTGCAAAATATTAAAAAGACCATGCCATTGCGAGACCTTACAATAGCTCCTTTTGTTAATGGTAAACCCCTTGAATAGCCTAAAAACAGAAAAGGCGATCCCGATTGCTCAGGACCGCCTTTTCATAGGTTTAGGTTTAGGTCTAACGAAGGAACAAAAGTTCTCTGTATTTTACAAGTGGCCAGTCCTCATCATTTACTAAAAGTTCTAAATCATCCACCGCTTCGCGGATAACTTCAAAATATTTCTCCTTAACATCCTCGCAATAAGCAGCTGCTTTTTTATGGGCATCTGTCATTTTGTTGATGCGCTTACGCTCCTCGATCATATTATGCACATTAGCTTTGATGGTCTCGATGTGCCCGCTAATCTCCTGAATAGTTTTTACTACTGCTTTATTATCAATGCCAAGGCCTTTTAAACCGTTTGCGTTGTCTATTAGCTTACTCTGGTAAGCAATAGCGGTAGGTATAATGTGATTGATGGCCAGGTCTCCCATAACGCGAGACTCGATTTGTACACGTTTGATGTAAGATTCCAGCTTAATCTCCTGACGTGCCTCAACTTCTTTGTGGCTATAGATGCCGTGGCGTTCAAATAAGTCAATTGATTTTTTACTTAGATAAGCCTTAACCGCAGCAGGCATGTTTTTGTGGTTAGACAAACCGCGCTTGGCCGCCTCCTTAACCCACTCATCGCTGTAACCATCACCTTCAAAGCGAATAGCTTTTGATTCTTTAATGTAACGTCTTAAAACGTTTACAATCGCTAATCTCTTTTCTGTGCCTTTTTCAATTTCTTTACTAACCTCTTCATGAAGCTGCTCTAATTGATCAGCTACAATTACGTTCAGGGCCGTCATGGCAGTGGCGCAGTTGTCGCTAGAACCTACAGCGCGGAATTCAAACTTGTTACCGGTAAAGGCGAAAGGTGAAGTACGGTTACGATCAGTGTTGTCCAAAATGATTTCTGGTATATGATCAATACCCAGTTTCATATACATGTTATCACCCTTCTCAATCTTAACGTTGCCCTTGCTTTCTAATTCGTCAAGCACGGCACTCATTTGTGAGCCCAGGAAGGTAGACATAATAGCCGGAGGGGCCTCGTTGGCACCCAAACGGAAATCATTGGCTGCAGTAGCAATGCTTGCTCTCAACAAATCGGCATGCTCATGTACTGCTTTTACCGTAGTAACAAAGAACGTTAAGAACATGAGGTTATCGCGTGCGCTGCTACTAGGAGCAAACAAGTTAACGCCTGTATCGGTAATCAGCGACCAGTTGTTGTGTTTACCACTACCATTAACGCCTGCAAAAGGTTTTTCATGGAAGAGCACCCGCAGGTTATGCTTCTCTGCAACGCGACCCATCACATCCATTAACAATTGGTTGTGATCGTTAGCAACGTTTACTTCTTCAAACATAGGTGCCACTTCAAACTGGCTTGGTGCCACTTCGTTATGACGTGTACGCAACGGAATACCCAGTTTCCAGGCTTCCATTTCAAATTCCTTCATGAAGTCATAAGCACGTGCAGGGATAGAACCAAAATAATGATCCTCTAACTGCTGACCACGCGCAGGGGCATGACCAAATACTGAACGACCGGCCATTACCAGGTCAGGACGCGCCATGTATAAAGCCTCGTCTACCAGGAAATATTCTTGTTCAATACCCAAGGACGCAGTAACCTTTGTTACTTCTCTGTCAAATAATTGCGCCACTTTAGTAGCTGCTTTATCAACTACTTTGATTGCTTTTAATAAAGAAGCTTTTGTGTCCAGCGTCTCACCAGTGTAGGAAACAAAAATAGTTGGGATGCACAAAGTCTTTCCGTATAAAAACATAGGAGAAGAAGGATCCCAGGCTGTATAACCACGGGCTTCGAATGTGCTGCGGATACCACCACTTGGGAAAGAAGAAGCATCCGGTTCCTGTTGTACTAACTCGCTTCCTTTAAATTTTTCGATGCCAGAGGTACCATCAAAAAAACTATCATGTTTTTCAGCAGTACCACCTGTTAATGGCTGGAACCAGTGTGTAAAATGCGTAGCACCTTTAGTGATAGCCCAGCTTTTAGCAGCTGAGGCCACTGCATCGGCAGTTACTTCATCAATTTTTTCACCATTGCGAATAGCTTGGCTTACTTTTTTAAATACTGCTGGAGCTAAAGTCGCTCTCATTTCTTCAATGGTGAAAACACTTTCACCAAAGAAATCAGAGATTTTAGCAGCAGGCAATTCAACATGAATTTTAGGCCTTGTCGCTAGTTGGTCAAGGGCTTTGAATCGTAAATGTGCCATAAGTGGTTATTTTTTTAAGCTATTATGGCGGCAAAAGTAGTTATTTTCTGCCATGAAGGGTTAAAAACTAACTAATTTTTAAAAATAGTGTTAAATTATCTTGTTTATGAGGTTTTTTTAAGGGTTTTGAGTGAGACCCATCAACTTACACCCCATAGCGTATAAAGATGATGGTCTCACATAGGAAAATAGAAGGGGCTGGAGGATGCAGACTACAGAGGTGCATCCTTACGCTTTAGCCAACAATTAGCTTCTAGTAATTTTTACTAGTCTTTCAGCTTCTGAAATAATAGGATACCCCTAGATTCACACCGCCATAGTAAAGTGTAAATTGATTTGTTTTAGTTTCTGTGGTGAGGTTTCTACTAAAGCTATGATTAAGGGAGGCCAGGCTTAATTTAAAACCCCATTGAGGAGAAGGTAAGAAAAAAAAGGTAGGGCGTAGTGAAGAGTTGATCGAGTAATGCAATGTTTTGTAATCAATATATCCTCCTGTTAATGGATCATATTGTGGTGAGATATTATTTCCTCTGGAGAAATTAGATTGTACAAGGAATGCGAAAAGAAACTTATCAGTCAGGGGAAAATATTTTTGTGCATACAAACCTGTTGTTAATGATTGGGATTTTGAAGTATAGTCAATAGAGCTTGCACTGGCATCAACACGCTGGTAATATGAACTGTAGCCGAGAGCTCCGCCAATTTCTAACTTTTCATTTATAAAAACACCCAGATGAGGGAGTACAGAGAAATTCCTGTATCGATATTCCGATCCATCTACGTTTCCTTGGTCGCTTGTATTGAGTTCCAAATTGCCACCCAATACTTTAACGCCCTTGGTAAATTGAGCTTGCGTGCATAAAGGCAGCGTAACTAAAATCATTAACAAAATCTTTTTCATGGTTGACTGGGTTTAGTAAGTTATTATTTTTTTACAGAGAATCTCTATCAAGTATTGCTGCAGCAAAGCCTCGAAGTAAATTCGATGCTTAAGAACAATATTCTTGCCAATTGCTTAGTGAATTGATTCGGTGATTGTGTCGAAAATATTTTTATGGAGTTTATTAGCGAAAATCGAATATAACTTTCTGAACCTAATCTGATTTTAATCTGATCTTAATGTAAATCTAATCTGCTCAGCCTCACGCATCATAATAGCGAGCGAGACTGAGCAGAGAAATGATCAAAGAACTACTTCTGCGCATACGCTGTATAGAAAATTTTCTATCAGAGTAGATGATTTAGATCTATTGCTGTTTATCAGCATCTGTGACTAAGTAAGCATTACTGTATTTTTTCGAAAAAAAGATTTTTAATCCGATCAGAATCTATATAGAACCCTGAAATGCTATGTTGCTTGTCACGAACAAACCGAATACCTCCAAAATTTCTGGCACTACTTAAGAATAAGTCTGCTTGAATAGGTGTGAAGCTTATAGTGGGGTGATTTTTATTGCTTGTAAATAAACCCGTTGAATTTTGAGACAATGTGTACGTTGTCTTTAGCGCATCGCAGTAAAATGTACCTGTGTATTCATTCAGGGTAGCAGGCGAGTGTTTTACAGCGTTGAAGACTTCATATACATATTCATCACTTTCGCCTGAAGTGTAAACCATTTTTAAGACATTCGCTTCTTTACGAAATTTCACCTTCCGTATATCATCACCATCAACCACCATTTGGAAAACATTCTCTGATAGCGGTACTAACAGACTTTCGTCCAAGCTGCCTAAAATTTGGTAGTGTAGTGTATCATTTTTTACATACACGCTGCGAGCCGCTACATGCTCATTGTCCCAGTAGTAACCGCTGAACTTTTCTAATTGTTGGTTTGTCAGCTTTATGACTTTAAGCCTACTGAAATCAATACTTGGAGGTTCCGGAAATACGTCACCCATCACTTCAATCGCCATGTTCATGGCAAGACTGCCGTTGTATCTATTGTTGTTGCCAAGCACAAAAGCAGTTACATTTTGACCAGGGAAAATGAAAATATTGCTTGCATAACCATCCTCTAAACCAAAAGCCCAAATTTTGGCAACACCTCGCTCTGCATGAAGATGTTGTTGCCCGTACAGCAATCTTCCGGCTGTAGGATTAAAAGTGGTGACACCATCATTGAGTGTAACTGGTGACGTCATTGTTTCAATCAATTTTTTGCTGCCTACTTTGGGGTTTTCAAAATTGAGATACCAACGACTTAGATCTGCCACCGAAGTGTAAAGATTGGTAGTTCCGGTAATGGAGTTGTTGCTACGACTATTCTTTATCCCGGCTTTACCAGCTTGATAAGCAACAGCCACGTTGGGTATTATCAATTCGGAGTCATCAGAAAATAGGGTGTTGGTCATGCCCAAGGGCTGAAAAATATTTTGTTGAGCAAAGACAGCCAGGGTTTGTCCTGTAATTTGCTGCACAACTTCAGTCAATAAAATAAGTCCTGATGAAGTCTGAGAGAATTTTGTACCCGGTACATAATCCAGTTTCTTTTGCTGAAAGATTAAACCCAACGCATCTTTTTGTGTGAAAACATCTTTATCTCTCCACCCTGCAATTTCTTTCAGAGCTAAAATATCATGCAAACCACTTGATTGACTTAGTAAATGTTTAAGGGTGATGGTATACCCGAAATCAGGCAGTTGAGGAATGTATTTACGAACATCATCAGATAATGAAAGTTTACCCTGTTCTTCCAGCAGTAAAATGGCAAAGGCTGTAAATGGCTTTGACATGGCACCTAGGTTAAATTTGGTATCTGTTGTTATGGGTAATTGGTGATTAACATCAGCACTTCCGAAACCTTTTAAATAGATAACTTTACCATCCTTTATTAGTCCTGCTGCAACACCTGGTTTAAGAGTTGCATTGCTCCACTCCAAGAATACCTTGTCAAGATTTTTTAGTCTTGCTTTCTCAATAGGATTTGTGTTGGCTTCAATAAGCGCTATGATTTCATAAGCCATTTTTGTTGCAGAACTAGGATCTTGTCCAGTTACAAATCTGCCATCAACAACCGTAAAGCTGTCCCAACCCTTATCAGAATACACAAAGTTGCCATTATTGCTTTTTATGGCTTGGTCAATGGCAAAAGGAAATGTTTTGTAATATTCTTTTTCCTTGCTTTCAAACTTGTCAGGAAAGCCGGTTATTTTCTTTCCACTGTACAACGATTCTCCAGCATCACCTTTCAGGTAGGCTAAGCCTGCTGTACCGTGACAAATAGCAGCAATAACTCCATTCGTATTATAAATTTTCCTTGCAATGCGTTGAATCTCCTGGTTTTCGGCTACACCAAACATGGCTGCTCCACCGCCACTATAGAAAATCGCACTATAATTATCTGCGTTGATAGCTGATGGCTTGAAGGTATGCTTCAGCTTGTTCATAAAAAGGGCATCATAGAGATGTTTTTTCTGAATACTATCAGAGGAATTGATATAGCCAATCGGAATGGCGCCTCCCATGGGACTAATGAAATCTACGGTAAATCCTGCTTTTATAAATTGATCATAGGGAATGACAATTTCTTCAAAGTGATTGGCCGTAGTAATTTTACTGTTTCCGTAAAACGCCTGGTTGGATGTTACAAACAAAACCTTTTTTTGAGCGTAGCCAGATGTAAGCCATGCGCAGAATAAAATGCCCATAAAAAGCACTCGATAAAATTTAGATGTTGATCTATACATAATTTTTTTTTGGCGTAAATGTATAGGGACACTTTGCCCTTCAGGGCTTAGTTCGCAATATGAGAGTACGGTTTTATAGATCCGAACTCATTTTGAGTACTTTTTCTGATATTCAGCAGGCGTTAGGCCTGTTGTTTTTTTAAAGGCGGCAAAGAAGGTTGACTTGGAGGTAAAACCACTATCGTACCCTAAACTTTCGACTGTGTAGTTTTTTTGGGTTTCTAGTAGTTTTTTTGCTTTTTCAATTCTAAAATCTTTAATAAGTGTTGAAAACGATTTGCCTAATACTTCATTTACATACTGAGACAATAGATGCTTTGCAATTTTCAGTTCTTTTGCGGCTTCGTCAAGACTGAAGTCTGGATTGAGATATAGTTCCTTATTAATGATGATAGCTAGTTTTTGGCCAATTAAATCCAATGTTTCCGCATCCATCTCCTTGTTTTTGTATTTCTCTTTTTCTTGAAAAAAAGTAGACTCGTTACTGTTTCTAAAAATCAGGAGTAGGACAAGTAAATACAAGATAAAAGTAAAGGATAAGGCACCTACTATATAAGACGTGTAGGCTGCAATGATATAGGCTAACCAAATACATACAACCCCAAGGTAGATGCTAAGCGACCAGATGTCGATTCTTTTTAAATTTTCTCTGCCTTTAAATTTTTGAATAATGGGCTGAAGGTATTTTAAGGCCAAAACAAGGTAGAGAAACCATTGAGCGTATATAACACTTACAATCCATCCGCTCCAGATTTCAACATGCTCAACATATGGATAAAAAACTCCTAAAATTGTGATGACTGCCAAATAAGGAATCACATGTATTGTCCACTTTTGCTTTTTATCTTCTGCGAGTGCTTTTAGGTACAAGAAAAGAAATGGCCCAATCAGTACGCAAGAAGAAAGACCGATCTGAATGAAGATATTGGATAAGTCAGGATTAAAATAAAAAAACACTGATTTGGCAATTCTAATGCTTAACACCAGTAAGAGTAAGGATAGAAAATAGTTTGTGAAAATTTTCTTTTTAGCCTGGAGGGCAAAATATATAGAAAGTAAGAAGCCATTGAATGCTCCCAATGCGCTGAAGAAGAAAAGCAACTGATTTGCCCCTGTCATTAGTAAGTTAAATTAATAATTGGTTCAGTAAGACTGCTGAGACTTTTTGTGCTTAGTGAGTTTTAGAACAAAGACTGAACCTTATATATCTATGGATACCGAAATCAGCACACCAACTCATTAGCACATTATCGAGTCTTCAAATTTTCAAATCATTTCTGATTAAATCACCATCTCCTTCACATCCCCCTCAATCAACAACCTCCCTGCAGTCGCGTTCTTAATTTCTTCTACAGATACGCCTGGGGCACGCTCCAGTAATTTAAATCCGCCTTCAGGTAATACATCCAGCACAGCCAGATCGCTCACAATCTTTTTTACACATTTAATACCTGTTATTGGGAGAGTACATTCTTTTAATAATTTGGATGCGCCATCCTTACTGCAATGCTGCATGGCCACGATGATGTGTTTGGCCGAAGCAACCAGGTCCATAGCACCCCCCATACCTTTTACCATCTTACCGGGTACTTTCCAGTTAGCAATGTCTCCCTGCTCAGATACCTCCATGGCACCAAGAATAGTTAAATCCACATGACCGCCACGGATCATGGCGAAACTTTCGGCAGAGCTGAAGAGTGCGGAGCCGGGCATCATGGTAATGGTTTGTTTACCGGCATTGATCAGATCCGGATCAACTTTATCCTCGGTAGGGAAGGGGCCAATACCCAGCAATCCATTTTCTGATTGGAGTACTACATGAAGGTTTGCAGGGATGTAATTGGCAACGAGCGTAGGGATACCAATACCCAGGTTGATGTACATACCATCTCTTACTTCTTGTGCAATGCGTTTTGCTATTCCGGTTTTATCTAACATAAACTTGATTTTTTGATGTGCTAATGTGTTGATGTGCTTATGGATTAATGTACTGATGATTTTGAAGAGGAGATGATTTTGGATAATACTTTTTTGATACTCAAAACCTGCTCAAGAAGGTTTCCGCAATTTGGGTAGGATTCTGTTTGCTGACAAATCTCTAACCAGTACTCGGTCTCCTCTGCTTCTTTTGCAGCGATTTTTAATTTATGGATAAAATCAGCTTTTGATTCTGCGTGCTGTGCTTCGCGAACATTGGCACCGATAGAGGTGCCGGATTTGATGAGTTGATTTGCAACAGCATATTTTCGATTGTTCTCTAGTATTTCGACAAACTTTACAATCTCTAAAGCAAATTGAAAAGTCAAAGAGACAATCAAATTCTCTTTTTCAACTGAATCGGTGTTCTTGGTAGTCCCCATTTTCATCAGCTAATTATCACATAAGCACATCACCTCATCATATCTTCAAATCCTTTAATCCTCAAATTTTGGTTATGGTGCGCTGTTCAATCCGCTTCTCATAATCTTTGCCTTGAAAAATACGCTGAACATAAATACCTGGTGTGTGAATATTGTTAGGATCTAATTCGCCTAGTGGTACAAGTTCTTCTACTTCGGCTACAGTAATTTTTCCTGCAGCGGCCATCATTGGGTTAAAGTTACGTGCCGTGCCTCTGTATACAAGGTTACCTGCCGTATCGCCCTTCCAGGCCTTTACAATAGAGAAATCAGCACGGAGCCAACGCTCCATTAAATACATCTTGCCATCAAATTCTCTTGTCTCTTTTCCAATAGCCACTTCGGTACCGTAACCTGCAGGTGTAAAGAAAGCCGGAATACCCGCACCGCCCGCCCTTACTCTTTCAGCAAGCGTGCCTTGTGGAATTAACTCAACCTCCAATTCTCCTGATAATAACTGGCGCTCAAACTCTGCATTTTCACCAACATAAGAAGAGATCATTTTCTTTACTTGTCTTGTCTTAAGGAGTAGGCCAATGCCAAAATCATCTACACCGGCATTGTTTGAAATACAGGTTAGACCCTTCACGCCTTTTTTCAGAATAGCCGAAATACAATTTTCTGGTATACCGCTAAGTCCGAAGCCGCCTAACATCAACACCGCATTGTCATTCATGTCGCGTAAGGCTTCGTCTGCATCTTTTACAACTTTGTTGATCATAGCATTTATCTTAATATCATTAATTTAATAAGCGAAGCGCATCAATTTTATCTAATGCTAACTGTTTGCTGAGTCCCTCCAGATCACTGAACTTACTATCATTTCTGATCAGGTGGTGGAAAGAGATGGTTAGTGTATCACCGTAAACATCCTGATTGAAATCAAAGATATTCACTTCAATATTTCTTTTAACACCATTCACTGTAGGTCTGTTACCGATGTAGAGCATGCCTTTGTAGACTATGCTTTGGTAATGGACCTTAACTGCATAAATGCCGTCTGCAGGCACTAATTTAAACTTAGTGTCCATTTCAATGTTGGCGGTAGGGAATCCCAACAGTCTCCCAAGCTTATCGCCAGGTACAACACGTCCCGTCAACTGGTAGTTGCTGCCTAAAAAATGATTGGCCGTTGCAATGTCGCCTGCTTCTAATGCTTTTCTGATTTTAGTAGAGCTGACACCTACGTTGTCAACATCCTGTCGGGATATTTCTTCCACTTCAAAACCATAGCGTGGAGCATTCTCTTTTAGCTGTTCAAAACTGCCTTCACGATTTTTGCCGAAATGGTGATCGTAACCAATAACCAATTTTTTTGTGCCGATTTTGTTTACAAGAATTTCAGTGATGAATTCTTCGGAACTCATCTGTGAAAATTCCTTAGTGAAAGGAATACGCACCAGGTGTTTAACACCATGTTGACTTAATAACTCAGCCTTTTCTTCAAAAGTGTTAAGCAATTTCAAAGAATCGTCTTCCGGGTGTAAAACAAGGCGTGGGTGTGGCCAAAATGTAATCACCACTGTTTCAGCTGTATGCTGTTTAGCTACTTCAAGCAAGCGATGTAGAATTTTCTGATGCCCAATATGAACACCATCAAAAGTACCACTGGTGACCACCGCAAAGGGTAGTGTTGAAAAATCAGCTATACCATGGTAAATCTTCATACGTAAATGTATCTATTCTGAAGCAAGTGTCTGCGGTGGAGGCATTACTTCTTCTACCTGTAATGCATCTTCTAATTTGAAAGTTCCAATTCGGGTTCTGCATAAAGCAGACAGGTAAGCACCTACGCCCAGGGCTTCACCCACATCGCGCGCCAAGCTCCTGATGTAAGTGCCTTTCGAGCACACAACGCGAAAGTCTATACGCGGCAAATCTATGGCAACCACTTCAAATGCTTTGATCTCTACTTCACGCTTTTTCAACTCAGTCACTTCACCGGCACGCGCCAGTTCGTATGCTCGCTTGCCATTTATCTTAATAGCTGAGTGGAGTGGAGGCGTTTGCTGAATCAAACCAATAAAGCTGTTAACAACGTTTTGAATAGCCTCTGCGTTGATGTGTTTAATATCAACAGGGTCTGTGGGGGGTGTTTCTAAATCATAGGAGGCAGTAGTTTGCCCGATAATCAAACTGCCTGTGTATTCCTTCTCCATGCCCATAAAGTCGTTGATGCTTTTGGTCATTTTACCACTGCAAACAATGAGAAGACCTGTAGCTAATGGATCAAGTGTACCGGCATGCCCGATCTTCTTGATTTTAAGTTTGTAGCGTAGTTTTTTAACGACATCAAAAGAGGTCCAGCGCAATGGCTTGTTAATAAGCAGTACCTGCCCTGGTTGTTGATTTGCTTGCATTAAACAATTGATAATTCAACGCCACTGTATAAGAGAATCAAAAGAATAATACCAAGGATAATGCGGTAATAACCGAATATCTTAAAGCCATGTTTTGTTAAAAAATTAATAAAGGAACGAATGGCCAACAGTGCAACCACGAATGCAACCACATTGCCAATAACCAATAATGTAATCTCTGAGCCACCAAAACTGGCCCCACTATCAAAATACTTATACATCTTGTACAACGTAGCAGCAAACATGGTGGGTACAGCCAAAAAGAATGAAAATTCTGCTGCCGTTTTTTTATTCAACCCTTGCGACAATCCACCGATAATGGTAGCTGCAGACCTGGAAACACCAGGCAACATGGCAATGACCTGAAAGAAACCTATGCGAATGGCTGTAAAGTGATTGATGGTTTTTTCCTTCTTCTCATTTTCTTCAAATAGCTTATCGACAAACAGGAAGATAATACCACCTGCTATCAGCATGTAAGCAACAATATCAACGCGCTCTAATAATTGATCGATGTAATCGTTAAATAAAAAACCCATAATGGCAGCAGGCAAAAACGCCAGGAAAAGTTTTACGTAAAAATCGATCGTTTGAAAGAATCTTTTCCAATACAACACAATCACCGACAGAATAGCGCCAAACTGTATAGCCACGGTAAACATTTTAGTGAACGGATCTGCAGCAATGCCCATCAACGAAGAGCCGATAATCATGTGCCCAGTGGAAGAAACCGGGAGGAATTCGGTCAACCCTTCAATAATGGCTAGTATAATGGCATGAAAAATATCCATGATGGAATTTTTTTACAAAAGAAAAAAGAACAGAAGTTTATGCAGACTTCTTTGGTGAATAAAGAATGGCTACAATGCCTAAGATAAACCCGGCCATTACTACAATAGGGCCAAGGGTAATGCCAAGGAAACCAAAACCAAATGGTTCTGAATCAATGGACATAATAATGAAACCAGTTACCAGTGTGATGAGGCCTGCAATCATCAATTGATAGTTTTTTTTGCTAAAGGGAAGTTTTGAATCCACGGTTTGATGATTTAGTTAATGACTAGAATAATTCGTCTAATGATAAATGTAAGTATTTGCGAATAGAGAAAAAGGAACTGATAACGGAGATGAGTACACCAGTTAAAACCATACTCCCCCCCAGGATGATGAAGTGCTCCTGATTGTGTAGTAAGGTTAAATCCTCTATTTCCGATTGAGCATAACTGATTACTGAAAACAGAAGCGCTATGGCGATAATGGAGCCGACAAGACCAAGCATGGCGGCTCTGAGTAAAAAAGGCCTTTGAATAAAACTTTGACGGGCGCCCACCAATTGCATGCTGCGGATTAAAAAACGCTGGGAAAACAATGCTATGCGCATAGTATTATTGATTAGCAGGATGACTGTGAGTAGCAGCAGACTGACCAGCCCGAGAAGTATAAGACCTATTTTTTTGATATTTTGATTAATAGATTCAATGAGTCCTTCTACGTACGAAGCTTCAAATACCCCGTTTATCTTTTCAATGTCTTTCTTGATTTTTTCAATGTCTGACTTAGAGTGAAAACCCGGATCAATACTGATCAGGAAAGCATCTTTTAGCGGATTGTCACCAATGAATTTGGTGAAATCTTCTCCTGTTTCGCCAATAAATTTTTTAGCCGCCTCTTCTTTAGAAATGTATACCATCCCTTTATTGTCTCCGCTTTTGTTTACGAAGTTCATAGAAATGATTTTGTTTTCAATCTGAAGTCTTTGGGTTTCGGTCAGGTTGCCATTTAAGTATACCTGCATTTTTACATTTTCTCTGACAACCCTTTCTAACTGGACTGAGTAAATGATAAGTAAACCGAACAAGCCAACAACAAACAGCGCCAGTGTAATGCTTACGATTACACCAATAGTGGGATAGCTGCCTAGTTTTTTGCGCGAAGTATACTTCATGACTTCCAAAGGTATAGTTTTTAGAAGCATGCCCAAGGGGATGAGTAAAAAAAATACCCATTACCCCCGTTAAGTGACAGTTAAGAAGATATCCTTTATGAAGAACAGAAAGGTGTAAATGCCAGTTCTTTAAGAACGGCATCGGTTAAATGCCCAGCCTGGCTTTTTTGAAGGAAACTTAATTCTTGGTTCTATACTGCCTTAATTTGTTGAGGAGGGCGGGATCTTGTACAGGCGTAAGGGCCAGGGTCTTGTCAGTTTCTTTTAGATAATAGTAAGATTTTTTATAGTACAAGAAGGCCGTTCGTTTATTGTCGCTGATAAACTCGAGAATTTCAAATAAATTTCTCTCGAATGGCCCATAGAGTAACAGGGCATCTTCCTCTAGTTTGTAGTGGAAATTATGCCTGCGACTGGTGGAGTCCACCGTAACCATTATGCTGGGCTCAAACGTTGAAGGAATATCATCATTTGTTAAAATCTCTGACTCACCTGGCTCATTGGAATTATCGTCTAATTCAGCCGTGGGATCAAACACTTCAATTTTAGGGTCGGCAACTGGTGCTGGGGGCACCTCTTTTTTTGCCTTTTTTATACTATTTGAAGCTTGAGTCTTTTTGTTTTCTTCTTCTTCTACTATCGCTGGTTGTTCTGATAGCGCTCCCGGTTGCTCATTTTGTGGCTGAGGAACTTCTGTCTTACTAACCTCATTTTGTATTGGAACCACCACTTCCTGTTTCGCGGGCTGATTCAAGAAATAATAAATGGATGTTCCGATTAAAGTAGTGATGGCTACACCTGCAGCTACTTTTATGAATGCAGTGCTGGTACTTCCCGGCAAATTATGAACTGGGACATTATTCAGCAAGTTTTTCAGTTCGGCCATGCGTGCATTCCGCAAAGAGGTAACAATATCTTGTTGAAGTTGTACTTCTTTTTTAAGACCAGCTTCAGCCTCTATTCTTTTTTCAAAAGCAGCACGCTCCTCTACCGGCATTCTGTTTGCCAGGTAATCATCCATCAATTCCAAATCTTTTTCTACTGCCATGATATCAATCCAGGAAATCCTGCTCGCTGTATTGTGATTTTACCAATTCATCAAGCTTTTGTTTACACTTATATTTTTTTGTTTTTGCTGTATCGGTGTTGGCGAAACCAAGCTTGTCTGCAATTTCCTGCATTGAAAGTTCATCGAAGTAATAATACATCAACACTTTCTTACAAGTTTCACCTAGCTGATCAATACAACGCGCTATTATCTTTTCTCGTTCTGCCGATTCCGTGTCAATGGCCACCGGCATATCTTTTTCTTCGTTAGAGAGTCGCTTTTTTCTGTCCAGCTCTTTTCTCCACAGATTTTGACAAATACTGTAGATATAGGTGCTGATCTTAGAAGTCATCACCAGATTACCTGATGTACACTTTTGCCAGAATACGATCAGCGCCTCTTGGTAGATGTCGCGAGCCTCTTCTTCCGTACCACTGTTGGTGATCACCATTTTGGTCATCATACGGTAGTATTTTTTGTAGAGGTATTCAAGAGCCTTTTCATCACCGCCTTTAATGCGGTCAAAAATCTCTGTCTCACTCATCTCAGTCGACTTAGATGCCATGTCGGGGTTAATTGTAACCAGCTATGTTACTTTAATATTAAATTTATCTTTGAATCTACTTAAAAGGCAGCCAGGTTTGTGTTCTGTAAAATGGGCCCAGGTATCCTCTCACCTTTAACTCGCTGCCTTCAATCCATATTTTACACCGGTAAACCTTGCCATTGTTGGGGTCGAGAATGGTGCCTTCGGCAAATTCAGTTCCAGCCTTTTTCATATCTCGAATGATCTCCATACCTATAATTTTCTTTTTGTAACGATCATCTTCTTCATCGCATTCCAGGCAAATGGGGTCCTGATCCTCGCCTTTTTCACGGAAAAGCTTGGTTATTTTACCATATACCTTTCCACCCTTTTCAAAAATCTCCACCACCGATTTTTCCTTACCAGTCTCATCATCAATGGTTTTCCATTTACCTATTACAGCGTTTTGTGCATAACCAGACGCAGAAATGAACAGAAGTGCCAATAATAATCGCATAATTTTTTATTCAGTTGACCAAAAATAACAAAAGCCCCGACAATTGCTTGTCAGGGCTTTCGGATAACGTATAAGAGCCTGGCTTATTGCTGCTCAGTAACGCCTTCGCCTTCCGCTGAAACTTCCTCAGCAGGTGTTTGGCTAACCACTTCAATGGTTGGCTTTACCGCTGCCGTTTTAGGTTCTTTGTCAAGGGCGATGAGTGGCGCAATAACAAGGGCCACAACCGACATTAACTTTAATAATATATTCAATGAAGGGCCAGAAGTGTCTTTAAACGGATCACCTACTGTATCTCCTACAACAGCTGCTTTGTGTGGCTCAGACTTCTTGTAATACATCTGTCCGTTGATTTCCACACCCTCTTCAAAGCTCTTCTTGGCATTGTCCCAGGCACCACCGGCATTTGATTGGAAGATCGCCATCAATACACCCGACACAGTAACACCGGCCAGCATACCACCTAAGGCTTCTACACCAAAACCAGGTAAGAAGGCAATGAGCACTGGAATTACTACGGCCATTAAGCCTGGTAATACCATTTCGCGGATCGCAGCTTTAGTAGAAATATCAACACATTTAGCATATTCTGCTTTCCCATCAGCTTCATGGAAAGTTTTCTGGTCCTCTGCAGTCCAGTCTTTCATTTCCTTGTCGCCATTTTTACGCATCACATCCAAAGCAGCCTTTAGCGCAGGAATGGTGGTAAATTGTCTTCTCACTTCTTCAATCATGCTCATGGCTGCACGACCTACCGCACCCATTGCCAAAGCAGAGAATACAAAAGGAAGCATACCACCAATGAATAGGCCTGCCATTACATTAGCCTTCGAAACATCAATTGTACTTACGTTGGCTGTGGTCATAAAAGCACCGAAAAGTGCAAGGGCTGTCAATGCAGCTGAAGCAATTGCAAAACCTTTACCGATAGCCGCGGTTGTGTTACCCACAGCATCCAATTTATCTGTACGCTGACGAACTTCTTTAGGAAGCTCAGACATTTCAGCAATTCCACCGGCATTGTCAGAAATAGGTCCGTAAGCATCTACCGCTAACTGAATACCTAAATTAGATAACATACCTACAGCAGCAATGGCGATACCATACAAACCACCGAAGTGGAATGCACCGATGATAGAAAGTGCAATAATGATGATGGGAATAGCGGTAGACATCATACCCACGCCTAAACCTGCGATGATGTTGGTAGCAGCACCTGTAGAAGATTGACGTACTATTGAAAGTACCGGCTTTTTGCCCATGGCTGTGTAATACTCAGTTACTAAACCAACCAACACACCTCCAACAAGACCAATCACTGTTGCCCAGAATACACCAAGAGAGGTGTAATGATTTCCAAGCTCAGGATTTTCCCATGCATACAAAGGATCTTTAAACCACCATTCGGCAGGTAGCATCCATGTAATGATAAAATAAGAAGCGGCCACCATTAAGGCAGAAGAAATGAATTCACCACGGTTCAATGCAGCTTGTGGATCGCCACCTTCTCTTACTTTTACAAAGAAGGTGCCCAGGAATGACATCACAATACCAACCGCTGCTAAGGCCAAAGGCAATAATACAGCAGAAAGACCACTGAAGTTATCTGTAAAACCGGGCACCATAAAGGCAGCACCCAATACCATAGTACCTACAATAGAACCGATATATGATTCAAATAAGTCGGCACCCATACCGGCCACATCTCCTACGTTATCGCCTACGTTATCGGCAATGGTAGCAGGGTTCAGTGGATGATCTTCAGGGATACCCGCTTCAACTTTACCAACAAGGTCAGCACCTACGTCAGCAGCTTTGGTATAGATACCACCACCTACGCGTGCAAACAAGGCAATAGAGGAAGCACCAAAAGAGAAACCGGTTAAGACAGTAATTACTTGATTTAAATTAGCTTGTGTATCAAGACCAAAAATAGAAGCATAAATAATGAATAAGGTACTAAGACCAAGAACACCCAGTCCAACTACGCCCATACCCATAACAGAGCCGCCTGTGAAGGCTACTTCCAGGGCTTTACCTAAAGAAGTGCGTGCTGCGTTTGTAGTGCGTACGTTAGCTTTTGTAGCTACACGCATACCAATGAACCCAGCCAGGGCTGAGGTGAAGGCACCCAATACAAAAGAGACTGCAACTAAGGGTGATGAAGTTTCGCTATTTGCTGTTACGCCTAAAAGTATGGCTACACAGATTACGAAGATGGCGAGCACTTTGTACTCAGCTTTCAAGAAAGCCATAGCACCTTCAGCGATGTGTCCGGCAATTTTTTTCATTTTGTCCGTGCCGGCATCCTGTTTAGCAATCCAGGCGCTCTTCCACACTACGAAGATCAGACCCAGTGCCCCGAAAACAGGCAAAGAATACAGTACATTTTCCATGATATAGTTAGGTTTCAGTTAACAATAAAAACCATCTGCCCGATGTAATCGTAGGCAAGGTGGTCTTTTAAAGCGTGGCAAAGATAGGAGAACTCACAAAACACGCAAATACGTTTTGTTTGACTTATTAAGCTGATAATCAGGTTAATGTAAATTAAGAAAAGCCTGACTAGGCAAACATCTGTTTCAATGCACCCCAAAGGTTCTTTTTCTTTATATCATCCAGTGCTGATAATGCATCGGAAGTAATAAAGGCAGTTTCACCTTGTTTCTGATTTTTGTAGGGTGCTTCGCTTTCTGAAATAATTGTCCCGAAGGCAATTATTCTGGAAGGATTGTATTGAATTAAATTGGCCAGACTTATTTTATCCGCCTGAAGAATATTTACCTGATCCATAGAAATCTTAACTGATCCAAGAATTTTACTCAATAAAACCTTGTCAGCTTCACTCATGCTTGACCATGGCTGGTTGATCAGCACCATTGTAGTATCTGCAGCCTTGTATAAATCTTCAGGGTATAAAAATTCGTATGCATTACTCATGCCTAAGCGTCTTTAATGTCAAATAGAGACTTTAGTTCATTCGCTTCACTGGGCTTCATACGACCTGCCAGGATAAGGCGAAGTTGTCTTCTGCGTAAGGCACCATTGTAATACTCTTTTTCCAGTTCGTTTTCTGGTTCTATCTCAGGTACGTCTATGGGTCTTCCGCTTTGATCAACCGCGACAAAAGTAAAATAGGCACTATTACTTTCTACCTTTTGACTTGCTGGTATGTCTTCAGCATCTACATCGATGCGTACTTCCATAGATGAATTGAAGGCGCGTGTTACCCTTGCTTTCAAAGTCACCACATTGCCCAGGCGAATAGGATGTTTAAAAGAGATATTATCCACAGAGGCCGTTACCACAATTCTGTTGGAGTGCTTCTGCGCAGAGATGGCCGATACAATATCCATCCAATGCATGAGTCGTCCACCCATTAAATTATTAAGCGTATTGGTGTCATTAGGCAGCACGAGTTCAGTCATGCTTACAAAGGATTCGCTGGGTGTCTTTTTCTTTTTTGCCATTAAAATAACTCTTTTATAATCTCCTCTTTAGACTTGTTAAAATGCTCAGCTACATCTTGTAAGATTGCCGAAAGTGTTCCAATTTTAATTGGATCGTGATTAGGTATTGTTAAATGGTGCTCTCCCTTCTCCAGTGTAGTAAGCCTGATATGACTGCCTGATTGCCTTGTAGGAATGTAATGATACTTTTTTAAGGCTTTGATCAAATCAGCTGCACTGATATCACGGGGTAACTTCATGCGGCAAAAACAAAATCTTTGACGACATGGAGTCTTACTAGACGAGGCTTTTGCTCATCAAAGTGGCAGCGGATGGCATCCTTGATTTTGTCTTGCAAAGCCTCGATTGAATCGGCCTCAGTAAAAATGGAGAAGCCCAAAGCTTTTGCAGTGAGACCTCCTTCAGGGCTCTCTTCAACTAAAAAAATGATTTCTTCCATCTTGATAAAACTAAAATGATTACAAATAACGGCATTTTTGAAGGAATAAGAGTATAGAAAAATGTCAGAGTTATCTTACTTATTCCAGCCCTGCTCACCCAACAGAGGAACAAAAGCAAAATAATCAAAGTCTTCGCGAATCAGTTTGCCATGCTTCTTACGGATGCGAACCATTTGCTGTTTTTCCTTGTCGCCAATTGGTATAATCAAAATACCCCCCTCCGCCAGTTGATCGGTAAGCGCATCAGGAAGTACCGGAGCTCCGGCTGTTACGATAATCTTATCAAAAGGTGCTTTGGCAGGTAAGCCTTTAGAGCCATCACCATAAAAAAAGTAAGGTTTGTATCCCAATTCGGGAAGAAATTTTTTAGTCCGTTCAAAGAGCACCTTATTGTACTCAATTGTGTAAACAGTGGCTCCTAATTCAGCTAAAATGCAGGCCTGGTAGCCTGAACCGGTGCCAATTTCCAAAACCTTGTCTTTTGGCTTTATTTCCAACTTCTCACTTTGAAAAGCCACCGTATAGGGCTGAGAGATGGTTTGTCCTTCACCAATCGGAAAAGCTTTATCCTGGTAGGCATGTTCTAATAAAGCGTTCTCAAAAAAAACATGTCTGGGAACTTTTGCGATGGCTTGCAAAACGCGTAAATCTGTAATCCCCTTATTTTCAAGGACTTTCACTAATTTGTTGCGTAAACCGCGTGTTTTATAGGTATCTGGAGCCATGCTATTTTGGCACGAAAAAAGCCAATTTTTCCGCTTTAACAAAGTTTCTAAAATTCTTTAGGAAAAGTGAAACCTACCCCGTTATTTTAGGGTTCTCTCCACACAGTGATAAAGCTTTTTGCCATAGCGTTCACATGTGTTTACCTGCACCTGTCAGTAGGAGTGGTTAAAACCACCCACTACTGCATGGGCAGGGAGAGTTCCTCTATTTTCTATACTTTCGAGGCTAAACGATGTGGTTGCAGCCTATTTCTCCCAAATTCGGAAAAAAATTCATGCTGTCATGACGAGTCTGAGCTCATCGTAATAGACGAGGATCAAACCCTCGCTTCATCGCTTTCTTTAACTTCTCCAGAATACTTTCCGATAGCCGAACTTTATAGCATTGACTTAGAATTAACGTCTTTGTTGACTGAGCATGAGTCAGATTTATATCTGAATAATAGCCTTCCACCTCCAAAAGAGCCACTCTACAAAATATTGTGTGCTTATACCCTCTACGAGGAGGATTTGTCGACTTGTTAATGATCAGTTTTGTACTGACGTGCCTTTGGCATAATTTTATCTTTAAATATTACTAACGACAAACATCAACATGAAAAATACTTTCATTTTTATATTATCCTTACTCTTATCTGTTGCAGCTTTTGGTCAGTCCTCAAAGTTGGTTAAAGCTGAAATCAAGGTTTACGGCAATTGCGGTATGTGCAAGGCACGTATTCAAAAGGCGCTAGACAGAACGGGTATCAAGACTGCCACCTGGGACACAAAAACCAAAAACCTCTCTATCGTTTATAACTCCGATAAACTGACAGAACTGGACATACATAAATTTATTGCAGAGGTTGGTCATGATACTGATAAGGCCAAAGCAAAAGATGAAGTGTATGCCAAACTTCCTTTCTGCTGCTTATACCGCGACCACGATCATAGTGGTATGGAAGATGGCGACCACCGTTAATTCATAATCCATGCGATATCAATGGATTAAATCCATTCCTGTTTTGATAGGAATGGTAATGTGTATTGCTCTGGAGAGTAATGCACAAAAAGTAATGGGCTTAGTGGTTGAAAAAAACGCCAATGGTGTTGATCAGGCCTTGCCTGGAGCCAATGTTTTTTGGCTGGGTACAAGTAAGGGTACTAATACTGGAGAAAATGGCGTGTTCATGATCGATCGTGTTGAAGGTGCAACAAAGTTGGTGATCAGTTTTGTGGGCTATAAAAGCGATACGCTCACCATCACTAATCAAACAAGCGTAAAGGTTGTACTCATCTCAGATCAGGTGCTGGATGAAATCACGGTGCAAGGGTGGCGATCTTCCAGTGGACTGGATCAGTTGAAGCCGATCAATACAGTAGTCATGACAGAAAAAGAATTGTTCAAGGCAGCTTGTTGTAATCTTTCAGAAAGCTTTGAAACAAATCCTTCTGTTGATGTTGCCTTTACGGATGCCATTACGGGCACAAGACAGATACAGATGCTGGGTTTGGCAGGACCGAATACGATGATCTCCATCGAGAACATGCCTGGTGTGCGTGGGTTGGCTGGAAGTCAGGGTATACAATTTATACCAGGCACCTGGATCAATTCCATTCAGGTAACAAAAGGTGTAGGTTCTGTCGTGAATGGTTATGAGAGCATTGCCGGACAAATCAACGTTGAATTAAAGAAACCGGAAGAGAGTGAAACTTTTTACCTGAATGGTTATGTGAATGAATCGGGTAGGAGTGAACTGAATGCGAATGTGACAGCGCACCCAAGTAAGAAATGGGCAACAACTGTTTTGCTTCACGGCAGCACGCGTCCTTTTGAAATGGATCAGAATAAAGATGGCTTCCTTGATTTTCCTACAGGCTCGCAAATCAACTTTATTAACCGCTGGGTGTACAGCAGTGGCACTGGTTGGTTAGGTCAGTTTGGTGTAAAGGCTTTACGTGATACCAAGCAAGGTGGGCAGACTGATTTTACGGATGAAGATAAGTTCACCACGAATAGATATGGTTTTGAAATCAATACGGATCGCTATGAAGCTTGGGGAAAGGTTGGCTATCAGTTTAAAGGTCAGCCTTACAAGAGCGTAGGCCTGCAATTGTCAGCGACACAACATCAGCATGATAGTTATTTTGGTTTTAACATACATGAAGCTGAGGAACGTTCTGCCTATGCGAATTTGATTTACCAATCCATCATTGGCAATAACTCTCATAAGTTTAAAACAGGACTTAGCTTTTTGTATGATGATTATGATGAACAGTTTGCTGTGAATACAGTCAACCCCGCATCATTCATTATTATTGAAAACCAGAATGGTAGCACGGATGTAACACAAGCTGTGGATTTCGGCAGAACAGAAAATGTAGCAGGTGCTTTCTTTGAATATGATTATGACAACCATAAAAATATTCAGGTGATTGCAGGCATGCGTGTTGATTACCACAATTTATTCGGTACGCTTTTTACACCACGGTTGCATACACGCTTTTTATTAACAGAAACCACAGCACTTCGTGCATCTGCTGGTCGTGGCATTCGTCTGGCGAATTTGTTAACAGAGAATACAGGTGTGCTGGCTTCGGCACGCCAATTGGTTTTCACTAGGCTGCAATCTGATTATGCTTATGGGTTTAAACCAGATATGGCCTGGAATTATGGGGTTAATTTTTCACAGGATTTTACCCTCGATTACCGTTCGGGTAATATCGTGATCGATTATTTCTACACAGATTTTGAGAATCAGGCGGTGCTTGATTTTGATCGTTCGACCCGACAAGCTAACTTCTTTGGTTTAACCGGTAAATCGTTTTCGCATAGTTTACAATTCCAGGTGGATTATGAATTGATAAGAAGGTTTGATCTTCGCTTAGCCTACCGTTGGCTGGATGTACAAACTGATTACCTCGATGGCAGGTTGCAGCGCCCGCTGATTCCGAAGCATCGTGCATTTGCTAACCTGGCATATGAAACACGCAATGGCTGGAAGTTTGATTATACGGTGCAGTGGCTAGGTGAACAACGCATACCGGATACTTCTTTAAACGAAGTGCAGAATCAGTTGCCTTCAACTTCACCTTCGTATGTATTGATGAGTAGTCAGGTAACCAAGGAGTTTAAAAAACCGTGGAGTGTTTATCTGGGCGTTGAGAATTTGAGTGATTATACTTTAGATAGCCCGATTGTAGGGGCTAATGATCCTTTTAACGCAAATAATAATTTTGACACATCGATGGTGTGGGGTCCTATTTTTGGAAGAATGTTTTATGCAGGATTCCGTTATAGAATAGGCGAAGCACATCAGGAATAATAATTACATGAGTCTTTAGTGTGTCGTGCACTAAAGACTCATTTTTTAACTCACCAACTTGTTGATGGCTTCATTTGTTTTCCTGAAATTGAATTCAGCCACAGCTTTCTCCAGCATCCTTTTAATTTCTTTAGTGCAAAGATTACCAAGACTACCTTCATGGGTATGGTTAATATTTTTGGCGGGCTTATATTGATTGTTCTCTATATCCTGACCAATTTTTTTATAGGCATCTCTGAAGGGCATTCCGCCAAGCACTAATTTATTAACTTCTTCTACACTGAAAAGAAATTTATATTTCTCGTCCTCCAAAATATTTTCCTTAATGACAACATTAGCTAACATCAGCTGAATCATCTGTAAACAATCTTTGAGGTTTTGGATGGCTGGGAAAAGCAATTCCTTAGTCAATTGTAAATCGCGGTGATAACCTGAAGGAAGATTTGTAGTCATCAGGGCAATCTCATTCGGCAATGCCATTAACTGATTGCACCTGGCCCTTACGAGTTCAAACACATCCGGGTTTTTTTTGTGAGGCATAATGCTTGAGCCGGTAGTCAGTTCATCAGGAAAAGAAATGAATCCGAAATTTTGGTTCATGAATAAACAAGCGTCCATTGAAAGCTTGGCCAAAGTCGCTGCTACATTCGATAAAGCGGATGCAACAATACGCTCAGTTTTACCTCTGCCCATCTGGGCATACACAACATTATAGTTTAAATCTTCAAAGCCCAACAATTGTGTGGTTAGTGTTCTGTTGAGCGGAAATGAAGATCCATAGCCTGCAGCCGAGCCAAGGGGATTTTTATTAGCGACTTTGTAAGCACTTTGTAACACTAACACATCATCCACCAGACTTTCGGCATAGGCACCAAACCACAAACCAAAAGAGGAGGGCATGGCCAATTGTAAATGCGTATAACCAGGAAGTAAGTGCGCCTTATGCTTTTCACTTTGCTCTAACAGAAGCGAAAAAAGTTTTTGAATTTCAACAACTATCGTTTCTATTTCAGCTCTGAGGTAGAGTTTGATGTCAACGAGCACCTGATCGTTGCGCGACCTGCCGCTGTGAATTTTTTTACCTACATCGCCCAACCTTTTGGTGAGTTCAAACTCGACCTGTGAATGTATGTCTTCAATCCCCTCTTCAACAACAAACTTCCCTTCTTTAATACGTTTGTAAATACTTTTGAGTGCTTCAGTGAGCACTACTAACTCTGATTGATTCAGCAGCCCTACTTGCTCCAGCATACGGATGTGCGCCAACGAACCAAGCACATCAAATGGAGCGAGGAACATGTCCATCTCCTGATCTTTGCCGATAGTAAATTTTTCGACAGCCTTAAGTGCGGTTTTATCTTTTTGCCAGAGTTTCATTTGTTGATAATTTTTAATGTGAGGATAACTAGATATCCCAATAATAATTAATGCTTATTTGTGTCTTTACCTAAAATCCGTCTGACCGCTGTTTACATCCGCATTCAGCGGTCTGACGGATTGCCTGATGGCTAAATTCATGTTGTTTTAAAACCTAGTTGTTTCAAAACAGATTAACATTTAACAAATAGCTACCCTTGTCTCATAGATTTTATTATCCATTTCATTATATGATTTCGTTTAGCAACCTGATGTAGGTTTCAATGCCCCGTTGTATTTCTTTTACATAGATAAACTCATCTGCACTATGCGAGCGGGCGGAATCACCAGGACCTATTTTTACGGAGGGTGTCGGTATTAATGCCTGGTCGGAAGTAGTAGGGGAGCCGTAAAGATTGATGTTAAATTTTTTGGCAGCTATCACCAGTGGATGATCGAGTTCAATACCTGAAGGCCTGAGTCGTATCGAGCGCGGTTTGATTTCACTTTTGCAATGCTTTTGAATCGTTGTAAGGACTCCTTCCATACTGTAAGCATCTGTTAGACGCACATCAACGGTGAAATGACATTCAGCAGGCACTACATTGTGCTGTTGCCCGGCCTGTATAATGGTTACACTCATTTTAACAGGGCCAAGCGTTGCAGATACTTTAGGAAATTGATAAGACTTAAGCCAGTTAATATCTTCGATGGCTTCATAGATGGCATTGACACCCTCTTCTCTTGCCGCATGTCCGGCTTTTCCGTGTGCAATGCAATCGAGCACCATCAAACCTTTTTCGGCAATAGCCATTTCACATAAGGTGGGCTCACCTACAATAGCAAAATCTATATTGGGCAATAATGACCAAATGCTTTCTATGCCTTCAGTTCCTGAGATTTCTTCTTCTGCAGTAGCAGCCACTACTATATTGTACTTCAAATTTTCTTTATTGTAGAAATAAAGAAAGGTGGCAATAAGGGACACCAGCGGTCCTCCGGCATCGTTGCTGCCTAGGCCGTATAGTTTTTCTTCAATGATACTTGCCTCAAAGGGATCTCTGGTGTACTGAGAATTGGGCTTAACGGTATCGTGATGCGAATTGAGTAAGATACTGGGTTTGGAAGCATCAAAGAGTTTGTTCAGTGCCCACACATTATTTCCTTTCCTTTGTGTTGGAATTCCTTCTTGCGCAAAAAAAGCTTCCAGGGCAGCAGCAGTATTGTGCTCCTCCTTGCTAAATGAGGGAATGGTAATGAGTTGTTTTAGCAGTTCGAGGGCTTTGTTGCTCAATTCTTTCATAGCCTTTTATCAAAGTGTAATAAGCGTGCCTTCTGTCATTTGTCCTGTATTTTTTAACAGGTCGCTAGCCTCACCAATCAATACTTCTTTTACCCCTGATTTAATGGCAGCAAAAGCATTTTCTAATTTAGGAAGAATTCCGTCCTTCAATACATTTTGTTGAAGTAAGCTGTTGTAAGTATTTTGTGTGATGTGTCGGATTACTGAATTTTCATCATCAACATGCTGAAGTACACCCTTCTTTTCGAAACAGAAAATTAACCTGATATCGAAATGTTTGCTGAGGGCGATTGACAGAACAGATGCGATGGTATCAGCATTGGTGTTTAGCATCTTACCATCGGCATGAGTAAGTGGTGCAAAAACAGGTATGGTATTTTGTTTTAGCAACACATGAAGCAAGGGTGTGTTAACATCTCCTGGCTTGATATCACCCACAAATCCGTAATCAATGTCTTTTACAGGGCGTTTCACTGCTTTAATCATGTTTCCATCTGCCCCTGAAATACCAATGGCATTGCAGTGCAATTGTTGAAGCGTGGCAACTATTTTCTTATTGACTAAACCCCCATACACCATCGTTACCAGATCAAGGGTTTGCTCGTCAGTTATTCTCCTTCCATTAACATAGTTAGATGCTATCCCTAACTGATTGCCTATGTGTGTTGCAATTTTCCCGCCACCATGAATTAGAATTTTCGGCTCACGAATAGAAGAAAAATCTTTCAGAAAAGAATTGAGATGCTCTTCATTGTCGAGCACATTGCCACCAATTTTTATGATAAAGAGTTTATTCATGATTCTCTATTACTTATTTTTTAATAATTCATCCAACACAGCTTGGGCAGCCCATACTCTATTCCCGGCTTGTTGTGTAACAATACTACTGGCGCTGTCCAACACCTCATCGCTCAGTTCAACATTTCTTCTTACGGGCAGGCAATGCATGACTTTAGCCTCGTTTGTGTCGACAAGTTTAGCTTGTGTTAACATCCAATTTTTATCTTCAATGAGTATTTTTCCGTAATTCTGGTAAGCACTCCAGTTTTTAACATAGATGAAGTCTGCATCTTTCAGGGCTGTATCCTGATTATATTCTATGTTGGCACCTTTTGTAAATTGTTCATCTAATTCATAACCAGCAGGGTGACTGATGACAAAATCTGCTTTACCCCAGGCATTGATCCACTGTGCAAAACTGTTGGCAACACATTGGGGTAAGGCTTTTACATGTGGTGCCCAGGTAAGTACAACCTTTGGTTTGCGCTTCTCATTAAAAATTTCTTCTATGGTAATGATGTCTGCCAGACTTTGCAAAGGGTGTAGCGTAGCACTCTCGAGACTGAGTATTGGAATGCCTGCATACTTGATGAATTGCTGCAAATAGAATTCACTGTAGTCAGCTTCCTTGTCTTTTAAGCCTGGAAATGTTCTAACACCAAGGATATCGAAGTAGGTGCCAAGAATAGGAGCCGCATCTTTGATGTGTTCAACACTTGTTCCATTCATCACAGCACCCTCTTCAAATTCCAGCATCCAGCCGTCCTGATTTACATTCAGTACTATGGCTTTCATACCAAGGTTTTCAGCAGCGATCTGTGTGCTCAGCCTTGTACGCATACTGGGATTTAGAAAAACCAACCCTATTCTTTTACCAGCACCTATTTGCTGACTTACAAGCGGGTTCGTTTTGAATTGTAGTGCCTTATTTACTAAAGCATCAATGTCTTCAACATCGTAAACGGATAGGAAGTGTTTCATGCTACTTCTTTTTCTATTGCGTGAAGGAAAATATCAGCTTCTGCTTTTGTAAGTGTGAGGGAAGGCAACAAACGAATGGTGTTGGGTTTAGCTTCACCTGTAAAAATCTTTTGGGTTTTAAGCAGGTTTGTTCTCACGTTTTTTTTGTCGTCTGGTAAGTCAACACCAATCATCAAGCCTTTACCCCTGATTTCCAGTAGGCCTTTTATCTTTCCGAGTTTCTCCAATAAATAATTACCTACAGTTGATGCATTGTTCATCAACTTTTCTTTTTCCATAACATCAAGCACAGCGATGGCCGCGGCACAGGCCAGATAATTGCCGCCAAAAGTTGTTCCCAACATACCACTCCAGGGCTTGATATCCGGATGGATCAAAACACTGCCAATAGGGAAACCGTTGCCCATACCCTTGGCGGTGGTAATCAGGTGTGGGTGAATATTTGCGAATTGATGCGCAAAGAACTTTCCTGTACGACCGTAACCACTTTGTATTTCATCAAGTATCAGCAAGGCATTGTGTTGCTTGCATTTCTTCTCAATGTATTGCAGAAAAGAGTCTGTTGGCAACTGAATGCCACCTACACCTTGTATACCTTCAATGATAACAGCAGCAACATCTCCATCCATGACTTCATCAAAAGCTTTCTCATCGTTAAGGGGTACGAAAGTGATGTTATGTCCGGCATTGAAAGGTGCTACTATTTTTGGATTATCAGTTGCCGCCACGGCTCCTGACGTACGGCCATGAAATGCTTTGTGAAAAGCGACAATCTTTTTTCTACCCGTAACAAACGAAGCAATCTTCAAAGCATTTTCATTGGCTTCCGCCCCAGAGTTACATAAGAAAAGATTGTAGTCAGTGTAGCCGGATAAGGCGCCTAATTTTTCTGCCAGTGCTGCCTGTAATTTATTTTGAACACTGTTGGAGTAAAAACCAATATTGTTCAGTTGCTCAGTAATGGCTTTTACATACTGTGGATGCGAATGACCGATGGATATAACGGCATGTCCACCATATAAGTCGAGGTACTTTTCACCTTTCTCACACCAAAGCCATGAGCCCTGTGCCTTAACCGGATTGATATCAAAAAGAGGATATACGTCAAAGAGATTCATTTTAAAATATTTTTAATGACAATCAAACTGTCTTATGACTTTTGTTGGTTTTTTTGCGTCATAAGACAATGCTTTTAAGTTTAAGACCTGACGTTTCGTTAAAACCAAACATCAGGTTCATATTCTGAACAGCTTGTCCACTGGCACCTTTTAATAAGTTATCAATAGCTGTATGGATGACAACTTTATTCCCTTCTTTCTCTATACCGATGATGCACTTGTTTGTGTTGACTACCTGTTTTAAATCAATCGTATTATCAGAAACGATAGTGAAGGGATGTTGTGCGTAGAAATCAGTGAACAAATTCCGGATCTGTTCAATTGTTAAATCTGAACTGATTGTAGAGCTAACAAAGATACCCCTTGTAAAATCTCCCCGCCATGGAATGAAGTTAATCGGTGCTGAGAAATGCTGTTGAAGTTGAGTCAGCGATTTTTTGATTTCTCCCAAATGTTGGTGAACAAGTGTTTTGTAAGCAGAGATGTTATTGGCACGCCAGGTAAAATGTGTAGTGTCTTGCAATTTCTGCCCGGCACCTGTAGATCCGGTAATGCCGGTTGTGTAGACTTCACTTAACAATCCTGCTTTGGCTAAAGGCAACAAGCCTAGTTGGATAACCGTAGCAAAGCATCCCGGATTGGCAATTGATTTCGCCTGCGTAATATCTTGCTTATTCAATTCAGGTAAGCCATAAACGAATGATCTGTCTCTAAAATTTCCATCAAGCCTGAAATCCTGACTCAGGTCTATAATGTTTGTTGCTGCTGAAATAGTATTCTCTTCCAGAAACTTCTTGCTTTCCCCATGTCCCAGGCAAAGGAATAGTACATCGGCTTGCTCAAGCTTGTTCGTGAATGTCAATTCACTTTCGCCAAGCAAGTCATGATGAATGGTATGTATTTTTTTTCCTGCATTGCTTCTGCTGTGAATGAAGCTGATCTCAACCATCGGATGATTCAGTAATAAGCGGATTGTTTCGCCACCAGTATACCCTGCTCCGCCAATAATGCCTGCTTTTATCTTCACTTCGCTCATAATTTTAAATTTGAAATTTGAAATTTAAAATTGCCGTTAATCCTTAACTGCTTCTTTAACTTGATGGTAAATGGCGGTTTGGTTCCCAAATATTTTAGTAAAACCTTTCACGTCATCACCTGTCCATCCCAGATTCATTTCACCATACTTGCCAAATTTGGACGACATCAGGTCGAAAGCTGATTCTATACCAAGAATGACAAACCTGTAGGGAAGTAGTTCTACATGGACGTCACCACTAACTTGTCGTTGAGTACTTTGTAAATACGCTTCGATATCGCGCATTACCGGATCGAGGTATTGACCCTCATGCAGCCAGGTACCATAAAATTGTGCCAGTTGTTCTTTCCAGTTCAATTGCCATTTGGTTAGTACGTGCTTCTCAAGGGCATGATGCGCCTTGATAATCAGCAAAGGTGCAGCCGCTTCAAAACCCACACGGCCTTTAATACCGATGATCGTATCACCTACATGAATATCTCGGCCAATACCAAAAGGTGCCGCGATGTTCTGTAAATGTTGTATCGCCTCACTTGGATGCGCAAAAGATTGGCCATTGACTTTGATCAGTTCACCTTGTTTAAAAGTCAATGAAATTTGTTCGCTCTCAGTTTTGCTGATGGGGGTAGGCCAGGCTTCTTCCGGCAGCATGCCCAGCGACTTCAGGGTTTCTTTTCCGCCCACAGAAGTTCCCCACAAACCTTTATTAATGGAGTAAAGCGCTTTTTCAAAATTGAATTGTACACCTTTTGATTTCAAATAGTCAATCTCGGCTTCTCTCGATAACTTCAGTTCGCGAATAGGGGTAATAATTTCTACACCAGGCACTAGGATATTGAGCACCATATCAAAACGAACCTGATCGTTTCCGGCACCGGTGCTGCCGTGTGCCACAGCATCTGCTTTTATCTTTTTAGCATAATTGGCCACAGCCAATGCCTGCGACATACGCTCAGCACTTACACTTAATGGATAGGTGTTATTCTTTAATACATTTCCATAAATAAGGAAGCGGATTACAGTGTCGTAATAATTTTTCGTTTCATCCACTGTCTGGTGCGAGGCCACGCCCAGTGCTTTTGCCCTTGCTTCAATTTCTCCGATTTCTTTGGCATCAAAACCGCCAGTATTAACAGTCAGGGTATGCACTTCATAACCTTTGTCTTCACTTAAATATTTTACACAGAAGGAAGTATCCAAACCTCCGCTAAATGCTAAAACAACTTTCTTCATGATGTTACCAGAATAGTGTTAGAAATGATTTCTTTTCAATGTTTGGGTTTTCGTCCTTCCTGCGAATTGACTTGAGCAATACGAATTGCTTGAAGCGAATCCAACGATCGAATAGTTTAAAGTTGCCCTTAAATTTTCTTCGTGGTTCTTGTTCTTCTTTAACAAGGTTAGTCACCAGTGCTGGCTGACGTACACTTTCCACCTGCGCTTTGCGCAACAATTCAGCAGCCATGATCTTAGCTTCTGCCTCTGCAGGATCAAACAGCATACCAGTGCAGATGCAGTTCTTTCTGCCTTTGCTCATCAGTATTTCATAGTTCACACAGCTCTGGCAGCCTTTCCAGAATTCATCGTCACTGGTAAGCTCTGAATAAGTCACTGGCTCGTAACCTAACTCTGAATTTATTTTCATTACAGCCAGTCCCGTGGTGAGGCCAAATATTTTAGCTTGTGGGTATTTCTGTCGCGACAGTTCGAAGATTTTGCGCTTGATCTCGGTAGCCACACCACTTTTTCTAAAAGCAGGCGCCACAATCAAACCTGAGTTAGCTACATATTTTTCGTGTTCCCACGCTTCAATGTAACAAAACCCGACCCAGGTGCCATCGGTGGTAAGTGCAATAACAGACTTACCCTCCTGCATCTTCTTTTCAATGTAAGCAGGCGAGCGTTTGGCAATACCTGTACCGCGTGCTTTAGCTGATTCCTCCATTTCTTTTGTAATGGTTTCGGAATAGCGGATGTCGTCAGCTGTTGCCAGTCTGACAATGATAGGTTGATTCTCCAATGTTGTATGAACTAAAATGAAAGTAAATGATACAAATGCACAGCACACGAAGTACTGTAAGCACAGAGACACTGCATCCTGGAGACAGTGTGGTTAACTCAATAAGATGTTAAGATGGTATCAGATACGCGCAAAGCGAGTCGCGCTTGGTCGCCTGGTCACCGTGCAGGCTTCTTTTAGGAACTGAGATGTTCTGCTAAAGGTTGGGGTAGCCGTAGCTACTGTTAAGATGGTGATCGATGTTTTCAATTTCTGTCTGATGGTTAATGTGAAACGCTAGATAAAAGGCATAAATGGTTTTTTAGTCCGGTGCAAAGGTATAGTAAAATTATTTTTTAATGCGCAATTTTTTTTTGGCGTGGGCGAACAGCAGTTAGGCTAATGGATAAGAATGGTATAAAACAAAAGATCCGGCTTGAAGGCCGGATCTTTATTAAGATTGTTTTCACAAAGTCTTATTTAAAAAACTTCAGCGCCTTTTTCCAAAGCATATCACGATCGCTGGTAATGGAAGGATCGCTGTAAATGTTTGCAGACAACTCAGAGACAACACCTTTCTTGAAGCCAAGCTTCTCGGCCATTTGTTCGCAGAAAATGATTTCACTTCTAAAAACCTGACCATCCATTTTCATGAGTTGGATAAGGTAATAAAGGTGTTCAAATTTTTCCTCCTGTGTCATACCACTGACGTTGTGAATGGGCTTAGGATTTTTGATCATCACTTCTACTTCTTCTTTGCTGATCCCATTAGCCTTTGCAATGGTGTGGATAAGCTTAGACTCTTTCTCTTCCACTTTGTTGTCGCTGGCAGCCAGGTTGATAAGGATGTTAAGCTCTGATTTCTTATCGAATGTCATAACGTATAGTTGGTTTTGAAGGGCAATTTTGTTAATAAGGTTTAGAAATTTAATGAAATTTACATGGATTTTGTACATCCGAAGTAAAAAAATGAAATTATTGTGCAACCTAAGGCTTAGCTTACTGTCTTTTAGAAAAACGAAATATGAAAAGGATTTTTTTAACCATTTGGATAAGTCTTTTTAGTCTTGTAGCCCTTGCTCAGGAATCTGAAACCAGAAAACTTTCATCTTTTAGTGGTATAAAGGTGTCGGAAGGAATTGATGCCTACCTGAAAAAAGGTACTAAAGAGGAGGTAAGGGTAGAGGCCAGTGGTACTGATCTTTCTAATGTAATTACCGAAGTATCTGGCAATTACCTTAAAATACACATGGAGGAAGGTGTGTACAGAAACAGAACAGTAAAGGTATATGTAACCTATGTGTCTATTAATAGCCTTGGTGCCAGTTCTGGTGCCAACGTCTTTCATGAGGGAATTTTAAAAACAGATGACCTGATATTAAAGGCTTCGAGTGCCGGCACGATTGAGTTGAAAACAGAGGCTAAAACAGTAGAGGCGGGTGCCAGTAGTGCAGGTGAAATTGTGGTGGAAGGTAGTGCCGGAGCTGTGGAGCTGGATGCCAGTAGCGCGGGTGAAATAGATGCTTATAACCTTACATGCGATAAAGCCGAGGCCGAGGCTAGCAGTGGCGCCTCAGTGAAATTAACCGTGGTAAAAGACTTGGAGGCTAGGGCAAGCAGTGGGGGTAGTATTCGTTACCGGGGCAATCCAGAACGTTCAAATACAAACGCCAGCAGTGGTGGGTCGGTAAGAAAATCGAACTAAAATATGAAAGGGCTTTTTGGCCCTTTCATATTTTGTCTAGCGTAAATTCAGGCGTATAAATCTCATTACTTCTGTTCAACAGCCTGTCTTTCACGGATATCTTAAGTTTTATTGTTTTAACACTAAATATAGTTTTGAAACCCGTAGACCCCATGTTGTAAGTGAGTATACCGTCTAAAGGTGTTGGAGAATCGCTGAGCTGAGGGAATCTGCCATCATAGGTCGTGCAGAACTCTTTACGCCAATCATATTCTCTGAAACCACTAGCATCTGCGTTGGGATGGCCGGGCTCTTTTACATAAAAATCTACCTCTATGGTATAATGATTCGGATTAAACTGAAAGTAAAGCGTGTCTTTTAAGTGGATAAAATCATTGCCAAAAGCATCGCGTAAGGTGTCTTTTATTGCGTAACGCTGATCAATAATATTCCAGTCGTCAATAAATACAAAATAGCTTTGCAGCGTAAAGTTCTGACATTCTTTCGTGCTGGCATTAAATGCCGGAAGGGCGCTGTAACCGGCCTGATTCTTTTTGGTAATAAGTTTACCGCTTTGTCCTCGGGTAGTGAAGATCTTAAGCGGTACGAGTTCAGCAATACCATTTTGTAGCGTATCGGTATAAAAGGTCTCTGTACCTATTTCTTTTAAAGAAGTACCACCATCAGAAAGATAAAAATTGGAGTCGTGGAAAGGGTCGTTTATGTTATCAATCAAGTCACCTCTGTTGGTAGTAATCTTATCAATGCCCAAATTTCCGTCACCATCCTGAAACTTGATTTTTAAAATCAGCGAGTCAGGGTCAGCAAAGCCTCCAAACTCTCTAAACTCAATACTTTCAAACTCGATGGTAGGTGTGTCGGGAAACACGGGAGGGTCAAAACAGCTGCTCGTGGCAGAAATAATCAATAGGCTACCTAAAAATTTATACGCTAATTTCACGGTGTAATATTAAACGTTTAAGATACAGAACACTTGGATACTTTTAAAAGTTTTGAATCGCTTCTACCTTCTTTAAACGCACAAAGCTTTAATGAAATTGCATTGCGCCTGTTCAGGTTTCAAGCCACTGAAAATCCGGTTTACAGACGTTATTTGGAAGCTTTGGGCGTCAATCCTGATAAGATTGACAACATCGTTGATATTCCATTTATACCCATCCGTTTTTTTAAAGAACATGTATTAAAAACCGGAAATTGGGCGGAAAAGTTGTTTTTTGAAAGCAGTGGCACCACGGGTAGTCAAACCAGCAGGCATGCCATTCAGGATATTGACAGTTATTTGCTGCATGCTGAACAAATTTTCGCCAAAAATTTCGGCCCCTTAACTAATTATCACCTGCTGGCATTATTACCTTCTTATTTGGAAAAGGGTAACTCATCGCTGGTGGCCATGATTGATCATTTTATAAAAAAAACAGGTTCTGCAGACTCAGGTTTCTATCTGAATAATTATTCAAAATTGGTTGAAGATGTTGATCGGCTGAAGGCTTCATCAAAAAAAATAATTGTATGGGGAGTTACGTATGCCCTATTAGACATAGCAGAGAAATACCAGCCCGACTGGCATGACGTTGTAGTTTTTGAAACAGGGGGGATGAAAGGGCGCAGAAAAGAAATTACTCGCGAAGAATTGCATCAGGTGTTAAAAACCAAACTGAAACTTGATAAGGTCTATTCTGAATATGGAATGACCGAATTGCTGAGTCAGGCTTACACACAGGGGGAGCACCTTTTTTACCCTTCACATAGTATGAATGTGGTAATCCGTGAAATTACCGATCCCCTCAGAAAGGGCCTTATTGACGAAACCGGTGGCATAAATGTGATAGACCTGGCCAATATTTATTCCATTGCTTTCATTGAAACTGAAGATTTAGGAAAAGTTAACAAAGCTGGAAATTTTGAGGTTTTAGGCCGTTCTGATAATAGCGATGTCCGTGGCTGTAACCTGCTGGTTGAATAGTCGTATTTTACGTTAAGGTGAATTATCTGGCCTTGAATTTGTTTTATAGAAGCTTAAGTTTAAATTTGTTCTTCCCTAACAGCCACTAAAATGAAGAAATTAGTTGTAATTATCGTAGCAGTTATCTTTTTAGCTTCTTGCAGCCAGTACACTTGCCCTACTTATAGCAAAGCACCTGCACCTAAAAAAGTAGAGAATAAGATCTAAGACCTTTAAAGGTATTTTTTGACATCTTCTGCAGTAATGGTTTCGTTGGCCATTATTATCAGTCGCTCCACAACATTTCTTAACTCGCGTATATTTCCTGTCCAGGAATGTGCCTTTAATAGATCTAAGGCAGCTTTATCGATTGCCTTCACTTTAGTTCCGTAATCTTCAGCGATATCATTTAAAAATTTTGGTACCAGTAAACTAATGTCCTCTTTCCGCTCATTTAAAGCAGGGACCTTAATCAGGATTACACTGAGTCTGTGATACAAATCTTCACGAAAACGATTCTCTTCAATTTCTTTTTTGAGGTCTTTATTGGTGGCAGCCACTACCCGCACTTTTACCGGTATTTCTTTGTCGCCACCCACCCTTGTTATTTTATTTTCCTGTAGTGCCCTTAGTACTTTAGCTTGTGCAGACAAACTCATGTCTCCGATTTCATCCAGAAAAAGAGTTCCTGCTTCTGCTAATTCAAACTTGCCTAACCTTTGTTTAATGGCTGAAGTGAATGCACCTTTTTCATGACCAAATAATTCACTCTCTATCAATTCTGAGGGTATAGCCGCACAATTTACTTCCACCAAGGGTCCGCCAGATCGCTTGCTTAACTCGTGCAACTGACGCGCTACCAACTCCTTGCCCGAGCCATTAGGGCCTGTAATAAGAACACGTGCATCGGTAGGGGCTACCTTCTCAATCATTTCTTTTACAGCCTGTATGGCAGCACTTTCTCCCACTATTTCAGTACGCTTTTGTACTTTTTTACGAAGTACTTTAGTTTCTTCTACAAGCGTGGTTCTTTCTAATGCATTACGTACTGTTATCTCGAGGCGACTTAAGTCAAAAGGTTTTGAAAGAAAATCAAAGGCGCCTTTCTTTACGGCTTCTACAGCTACATCGATGGTGCCGTGTGCGGAGATGATAATAAAGTTAGTAGGGATGCCGTTGCTCATGGCTTTACTCAGTACCTCCATGCCATCCATCTTGGGCATTTTAATATCGCTCAGGCAAAGCTGGTATTCTCCGCTTTCTAACTTTTTATACCCCTCAACGCCATCAGCAGCTTCATCAACCTGATGTCCTTTCTCCGCCAGTATTTCTTTTAAACTGTTTCGAATTTTTTGATCGTCTTCGATGATCAGAATTTTAGCCATGGTAAAAGAATTGAACTGTAATGATAGGAATAAAATGAGTAAAGCCGCCTACCTGTTCGGTTCAGCGGCTTTATGTTTAAAAATGCAAGTCTGTAAGCCAGGTTCTGTCTCCCCGACAAGTCAGGGACTTCTACCATTTATCTAAGCGATCTACCCATTCCGATACTCCGACAAGTCGAAGGTTGGTTCAAGCACCCAAAATCGGAACTTATTTGATCTTACAACCCGCAAGGTTTGCCATGCTGCCGATGTTGCCATCAAGCACGGTGGGCTCTTACCCCACCTTTTCACCTTTTCCCTGATCCCGACAAGTCGGGTTGGGGTAGTTTGTTTTCTGTGGCACTGTCTGGCTTCCGTGTTAGCGGAATCCCCTCCTTTCAAAGGGTGCGGTGCTCTTAGTTGCCCGGACTTTCCTCCCTCCCGATAAATCGAGACAGCGGTAGAACAACTTGCAATACAAAGGTAAGCATAAAATCAACTTGTGTGATCGGCCACAATAACCCAGCGGCCGGCTATCTTTTTCCAGAGAAGTGTAAAATGTCCTTGGGGCTCGTCTTTTGTTCGCTGCAAATGCCACTTGCCAATGACCATGGACGACTCATCTGAAAGTTTTTCGATACTGATAATGGTGAAGGTAAGTTTACCCATAGCTTCTGTTGTAGGGTAACCTCTTTTATAACCATCAAGCGTTGCCTGCCATCCATAATTAATGCCTCTGCTGCTGATGAATTTTAAGCTGTCGGATTTCCAATAACCTTGCATGAATGATTCGAGATTACCACTGTTCCAATCTTGCTGCTGTTGGCTTAATACTTTGCGAATGGCTGTTATATCTTGATCTTGAGCAGCAAGAAATGAGTAAGAGAAAAGCAAGAGTATTATAATTTTCATAAACCTTATCTTTAGTTTCTTAATCCTTAGAGTCCTTCCGCTCATTCCTGCCCACTTTCCAAGAGACTTTGAGGAGAGATAGAATACTTCTTATATTAAAACCCAATTAAAACGAATGGTGCCCAATAGTAAGGTGAGTGATATTCTTTACTGTTAAGCATTTTTATTTTCACCTGTTGCAACGATTGTGCGAATGTGCTTTTTGTTTGTAAAGTATTTGTGTAGAAATCTTCCATCAGCTGCGCAGTAGATTCATCGGCTACGCTCCAAAACGAAACCATGATGTTTTTGGCGCCAGCGTATATCAATGCTCTTGATAAACCAATTACACCTTCGCCTTTGGCTATTTTCCCTAAGCCTGTTTGGCAGGCAGAAAGTGTAACCAGTTGAGCGTTTAATTTAAGGTTATAAATTTCTCCACTATATAAATACCCATCTTCACTATTACTCGCTTTTAAAAATATTTTTGATAGTTCAGGGTTTGATTCATCAACAATGCCATGCGTAGCAAAATGAACGAGGTCAAATTTTTCAAGTTCATCTGACTTGATCCTTTCTTCGCTAGCCTGCGCGTTAGTAATAACGGTAGCCTTAGCCGATGCTTGATCGAACAATTTACCAATATTGCTTACCTCATCATTTGTGCCTGGTAGCGAAGAAAGGTTATCTATTTCATTGAAGGTGATCGGAGCACATAATAAAATAGATTGGATAGCTTTTTTATTACCACTGTGTTTCTGCAAGGCTAATGATGCAGAGAATTCATAGCGCACTGCATATCGATTTACCAGGTATGAAGGAATTGAAGTCTCATCTTTTACAGGTTTGGCGATAAGTGCTTCAAATGGGATTACACCCAAACGGCCTGTCGGGAAGATCACCAAGCTATTAATGCGCTTGGGTAAAGGTGGGATAAGCAGCCTGTGAAGCTTGTTGGCAACCGTATGAAGGGTTTTACTTTCGTTATAGTACAACGCGTTTCTGAACCCAGTCAGGTATTTATTAAAGTTAGCATCGAGCGTATGAGATACAATGCTTATTTTCTTTTGGGTAATTACAAAAATGTACAATCGGGCAGCGCTGTTTATTTTACTGTCATCGATAAAATAACTTAACAATGCGGTATGATCATCTGTAATTTTTTGCAGGTCGCTACCAGAAGGTGTTTTGGTGTTGAATTTCAGATTGAAATAATCAGGGTATTGCGTCTCTAATGCTTTAGTAAATTCCTTATACTGTTTGTTGAGTGCATATAGTGACTCACGCAGATATGTCTCTTCTTCTGCAGTTGGCTTTTGAGCCAGCTTTTGCGTAGACAGTGTTATAGCAGACTTTATATTTTCTTCATCTTCCAGCAGATGAGCAGGTATTCCGGCAAATGATTTGGCATTTACATCAGAGATGGCTTCCAGAAGAACAGCTGATTTACTTTTTTCAGAGAAGTAAAAAGCTTTTTCTCTATAATAGTCTCTATCGCCAAAGGCTACTTCACTCATCGTTGAAGCCAGACGCACCGCATCAGCATAAACCTCGTTGGCTACCGTGCCCAAGGTAATTTTGTCTGCTTCATTATTACTTTGCTGACGCAAATCATCAATCAACGAATCGCAAGCCATCAGGTGTTGTAGCCCTGTACTTAGATCCGAAAATTTTAAGGTCTTGCCAAAATAACGTGCTTCAAAAGTTTGGGCTTTATACATCATGGAGAACAGCAAGTATTTTCCATTATAGAATTCAACAGCCTCCGGGATGTTGTTAATATCAGGATTGGCATAACTTTTAAGGTTACTGATTAGTGCCCGATGGAAATAGGTAAGTGCTTGTGCGTAATTGTCTTTTAATCTTTCCAGGTTACCTAACGCATTTAACACGGAAGCAATATCAGGATGTTTTTCACCATAACTCTTTCTGTATTCATCCAATGCTTTTAGGTAATAGACTTCAGCATTTTCATTGTTTTTCATTTGCTGATAAGTATAACCGAGTTGATACAGCACAAAGGCCTTTCTCGGGCTTGGTGTTTTTATTAAGACATTCCAGATGTTCAGCGCTTCTTCCAAATTATTGATGGCATCACCATATAATTCAAGGTTGCCGTAGATAACACCTGTGTTGGTATTGTTAATGGCAATTTTAGCATGCTCTTTTCCGTGTAGTGCCAAATAAATCGGGAGTGCTTTTTCATAATAGGAAAGGGCCTTGTCCGGGTCGCTTTGACTGTAAACCAGACCAAGATCATTATACGAAGCGGCAATCATCTCATGTTTTGCAGGCAGTATTTTGGATCTGATGGATAAGGCCATCAACAGGTGCTCTTCAGCTTGTTTAAATTTGGCATCATTATAATAGGCGAGTCCTAACCCAGTTAATGTTTTAGCCATCTGTAAATTAGTAGCCTGTCCTTCCGCTGTCAGGATTTGCTCTGCTTCTACTAAAATTTTTTCTGCTTGTTCATTCTTTCCCTGATAGAGAAATAGGTAGCCTTCCACTGATTTTAATTCGGCCAGTAATAATCCGCTGGCATTCCCTTGCTTAACCAAATCAATAAAAGCTTGTGCTTTATCATATTGTTGAAGCGATAACCATGACTCGGCTATTTTAAGTTGCAGATAGGGCTTATCGTTAACGTTTGCTGTAGGTAAGGCCTCGTTAAGCAAGCTAATAGCTTCATTGGCTTTATTATCTAATAATAGGGAATCGGCTTTGCTGATGCTGCTTTGTGCCAGTGTAAATTGACTTGCGATTAAAACTAAAAATAGGGCTAGTCTCATGCTCAGAATCTGTAGTTGTAACTAAAGGTTGTTACTAATTCCCTGGTTAAACCGTCAGGGTTGCGTTCGCGCTGTACAATCTTATGACCTACCAATAAACGAACTGAGTTTCTAACATTGAGGTTATAACCTGCTGTTACTATGCCAGACAGCGCAAGCCCTCTTGCGCCATCGGGTTTAATTCTATTTCCATTGATGCCTGTAATTTCATCATTTGTAATTCTGTAAATAGGCAATAACCCTGCTGAAAAATTGAATTGAGAGAACCTGAAATTTCTTTCTGCGCGCAGCATCACATCAATACCGCGTTTTAACTCTTTGGCTTGACTATATTTTTCTAAATAGCGCTGGTCAGGGTAGTCAGCCCATTCGTTCCAGAGAAACTGATTGTTATTCTCGTTTAGCGGAATCTGTATACCCGTGGCAAACAACCAGTTCTTTGTGAGTACAGAAATGCCAGAGATAGCATCGTAAGTACCCAAACTGGTTTGATAATACATAGGGAGTGGCTTGCCTTCAAATCTTCCTTTCGCTTTTAAGTTTGAATCGTTGCTTGGTATTTTGGCACCAATAGAAAGATTGATATCAAATCGTTCTGAAGTAAAGAGGCTTCTGGTTAAGCAAAGTGAAATGTCGCCAAGCCCACCGGTTTGATCGAAAGTACCACTTTGCACTGTCTGGTATGGTAATTTAATCTGAAATGAGTTTTTGCTATTGAGACTAAAGCTGACATCAGCATTAGCAACATAAACAATGGGGGTGGCAGTAGTCGTACCTCTGTAGAAACTGATCTCCATGGATCTGAGCCTCACTTGTAATTTTTTATTGAAAGGCTGGTCAGGTTTCATGGCACCCATAGTACAAAAACCAGCATCGCTGCATCCTTGTGCATTGCTTTCAATAATGGATACTGATACCAAAAACGCCAATAAAAGTCGGGTTGTGGACATGGTGAGGTTTGGTTAATCAAATTTAAAAGAAAAAACTAATCCATTGGAGGATGAAGGTTGTTAGTTACATGGCATGAGCATAATATATTTGCTTAAAATCAACGTAAGCTAAAAACATCATGGATAAGGCATAGCCATGCAAATACCAAATCTAAGTTATTAGGCCAGGTTACGGCATAAATTCTTTTGATTTGATTAAAAGAGGAACAATACCTTACTTAATTAAACGCTGATCAAGATCCGAACGCTAACGGATGATGTAACTTAATAATTTACATTCCTAACGACTGATTCTCCACAGAAGCCAATTCAATAATCTTCTCGTACTCAGCAGCGGATAAGTCATTGAAGAAATAGTGCACAGGATTAATGTGTGAACCATTCAGCATGACTTCATAATGCAAGTGTGGGGCAGTAGAGAGGCCCGTGTTGCCGACATAACCGATTAAGTCGCCCCGTTTTACGTTTTGCCCCTGGCGAACAGCAAAACCATGCATGTGCGCATAGCGGGTACGGTAACCGAAACCATGATCGATTTCCACCATTTTTCCATATCCACTGAAACGTACGCTTACTTCAATTACTTTGCCATCGGCTGTTGCATAAATAGGTGTACCAATAGATGCGGCAAAGTCAATACCCGTATGCATTTTCTTTACTTTATAGATAGGGTGTACGCGTAGTCCAAAGCCAGAAGCCAAGGCAATTAATTGCTTATTGGCTACAGGTTGTATGGCGGGTACTGCGGCCAGTTGCTTTTCTTTGTTCTCCGCAAGACTCACCACTTCATCCTGCGACTTAGATTCGATATAAAGTTTTCTTCGCAGCATGTCTACTTTTTCATGCAGTTCAAGAATTAAATCCTTTTGTACTATGCTCTTTTCTTTAATATCGGCATAGCGATCTGCACCACCTACACCGGCATCTCTCACTGATTTGTCAATGGGCTCCGCACCCAACACTACGCGGTAAATGTTATCATCTCGATGTTCGATATTGCCCAGAATTTTACGCAACTGGTCTACTTCGTTATTCAGGTTGTTGTAATAAAATTCAAGTTCTTCAACCTGATTTTTCAGCATGACTTCTTTCGGGGAAGCAAAGTAGTTGCTGTATAAAATAAGTAATCCAACAGCAAGCGAAAGCGTTAATGATACAATGCCCAACGTATTTAAAATAATATCGCTGTTCTTGGTTCTTACCCTTTCGTACTTACAGGTTTCTGTATCGTAATAATATTTTATGCGTGCCATGTTGCGGGCTTAATTTTTAAAGTATGGAGGGTGATTGATGGTTAACCTTTCTAAAAGCAATTTTCTCCGAACGACCTTTTCTGAAAACCTGACGACCTTTGTTAATGCCTTTTCTTAATTCTTTTTGCGCTTCAACCGGCATGGCAATAATCTCCTTGCATTCATCAGAGCAGCAACCGTTAAAATGAGTTGCGCATTCATCGCATTGAATGAAAAGCAAATGACAACCATCATTTTTACAGTTGGTGTGTGTATCGCAAGCCTTACCACATTGGTGGCAAACACTTACTATGTCTTCAGAGATGCGTTCGCCCAAGCGTTCGTCAAATACAAAGTTTTTACCTATAAATTTATTTTCAAGGCCTTCACTTTTTACCTGTCTGGTATATTCAATAATGCCACCATTTAATTGAAATACATTGTTAAACCCTTTATGACGCATCCAGGCACTCGCTTTTTCGCAGCGTATGCCACCAGTGCAGTACATGAGCAGGTTTTTATCTTTATTATCTTTCAGAAGGTCTTCTGCAATTTGAAGTTCTTCTCGGAAAGTATCAACGTCAGGAAGGATAGCACCTTTAAAATGTCCGACTTCGCTCTCGTAATGATTACGCATGTCGATGATGATGGTATTGGGATCTTCCGCAAGTTTATTAAAGTCGGCTGCATTTACGTGTTGACCGGTTTGTGTTACATCAAAGGATGCATCATCCAAACCATCAGCCACTATTTTTTTACGAACTAAAATTTTCAGTTTGAAGAATGATTTTCCATTATCGTCAACGGCAATATTTAAACGCACACCGTTTAAAAAAGGGATCGAATATAATTTTTCTCTGAAAACTTCAAGGTTTGCTTTAGGTGCACTGATCTGCGCGTTGATGCCTTCATGCGCCACATAAATCCTACCCATTACCCCCAACTGGTCAAGCAGCTTATAAAGCTCATCCCGAAAAGTTTTAGGCTCAACAAGTTGGTGGTATTTATAAAATGAAATCGTGATGCGCTCTTCTGTAGTGTGGAGCATCTTTTCTTTTAAAATCCGCTTATCGATTCTATTGTGCAGGGCCATGGTCTATGTACTTGAAAATCAACCGACAAAGATAAGGAAAATGCCCTACAATACCCAATCCTTAACCAGGGTGAAGATTGATAATTTACCGATGGGTTCAGCATTTTACCGATTAGAATCACAGAATTTCGGGCATAGGTCATTGCACCATTGAATCTTTGGGAAAATTAGCTTAGGCCAATAGTGATTCTTTAAGAAATATCTGGTACAGCGTTTTATGAATATCATTTGAGCTTTTAAGAACACACTAAGTGATTTTTAAATATTTTCTTGTACAGAAAATATGTTGGCCATTTTTCGCAATTCTATTTTACTTTTTTTTGCTTGTTCTGCAATAGCGCAAGATGTTAAACTCATGAAATCAACTATGGGTGCATCGGCCAGTGGCATACCTAATCTTGCTACAGGTACAGTATCCATAAATCATACCATTGGTCAGTCTTCTGGTGTCAATCATTTTATATCTGGTCAACTTCATCTCTTGCAGGGTTTTCAGCATCCCTTCCTTCTAAATTGTAGCGATTGTTACTTTCAAACGGCTGCACTCAGTGTTTATCCCAATCCCTCTCAGGGTATAATTTCTATTCGCTGGACTGATGATGTACAACATGATTGGGTATGGATGAATGTGGTGGATGTTCATGGAAAAATTATTATCAAAACGCTTCTGGAACGCAAGGGTCAAGCAGTAAGTTTTGATGCCTCATCTCTGCCAAAAGCAACCTATATACTCCAGCTGAGGGGTAATAAAAGTGGCTATGCAACCCATATACTCATTTTGATTTAGCTATATGAAAAAAATATTTTTTGTGATGCTGTTGGCGATACCTTCAAAAGTTATTGCACAACAGCTTGGTTTTAGTCTAGGCACTAACATTCAGAATCTTACCTACACCAACTCAGATGGTATTAAGTCAGATCAGCTTAAAGGTCTTCCGGCTGCATCTATTTCATTTTCGTATTTATATGCTTTAAAAACAAAAGCAAAATCCAAAAGTGTTTTTTCGAATGCCATCAGTGCCCAGCTGGGTTATAAGGGAGGTCACTTGAAAGATCAGGGAAGTCATTTGCTAACTACCTGGTCAATGAATTTTTTATCGACTTCAGTAAATTTTATAAGTCAGTACAGCTCAAAGCGAAAAGCAAATCCATTTTTCGGAGCAGGTATTGTTAACGATTTTCTTATCAGCGGAACCCAAAACAGAGGCTTTGAACAGTATGATCTTACCAATGATCTGAGTGTATTAAACGTTGGAGCAAAAGTCTTCACAGGTCTCTGCTATAAAATATCCAATGAAGCCAACTGTTCACTGGAGCTTAACTATATGCGCGGCTTCCGCAACATGGAAAAAAGTGCTGGGCAAACAGCCATGCTTCACGCATGGCAGTTAACAGCCACACTCTACTTCCAACTAAAAAAGTAAAATATCACATCATGAAAAACTTATTTTTCACAATCTTGATTTTGTTGATAGGCGCAAGCGCCTGGTCACAGCAAATCGGCTTTACATATCAGGCAGTAGCCTTAGATGAATCCAAGGCTGAGGGTTTTGGGCGTGACTCCAAAGGGCAAGTGTTACTTAATCAACCCTTAAAAGTTCGCTTCACCATACATGAACAAAGTGCAGATGGTGTGATTCAGTATCAGGAAATGCATGCAACAACAACGGACATTTTCGGAATCTTTCGTGTAGTAATTGGTTCGGGTGAAAAACTGTTGGGAACAAATTTAGAAATGCTGCGGTGGAGCGATCAATCGTATTTCATGCAGGTTGAGATCGACTTAGGCAATGGTTTTATTAATATGGGGGAGGAAGTTATTGTAGTACCTCCCTTCGGATTCAATAATACAATCCAATTGTTAAATTTAACGGGCACGCAATTATCAATCAGTGAGGGTAATAATGTTGATTTATCCAACCTGCTGGGGGCTGCTCGTTTAAGTGAGCAGGAGGTAGATGCTTATGTAGCAAACAACGGATATCTTTTGTCTGAAGTCGATGGTTCCACCACAAATGAAATCCAGGATCTTCAGCTATCAGGCAGCCAATTAACGATCACGAATAACCCTAATTCGTCTGTTATAAATCTCAGTCCCTACCTGGGTAATAATTTGACTGAGGAAGATGTGGATAATATGGTTGCCAACAACGGGTACTTGACTGAGGAGATTCAGGATTTGAATTTAAATGAAAACACACTCACCATCACCAATAATAATACAGCAACTAACATTGATTTGAGTCCTTATCGAAATGTATTTGAAACGACTGGCAGCGTTACTTCAAATGCTAACGGCAATTATGGTACTGATGATTTTGTGTTTGGAGGTCCCATGCTTGACCATCCGGCAGAAGAGGCGAACCGAAATAGACTATTTTTCGATAAGAGCAAGGGTGCATTACGTGCGGGCTATACTAACGATGCTTCATGGAATGATACCAATAGAGGATTTTACTCCACGGCATTTGGCTTTAATAACATTGCACTTGGGGTATCATCTTTTTCTGTGGGCGAGAACAATAGTAGTCTTGGTGCAAGTTCGGTCTCGCTTGGTGTTGGCAATACCGCAACAGGTTCGTATTCGTTTTCTGCAGGTACAAGTAATGCAGCTTCCGGGTACTCATCTTTTGCGGGTGGTTTTGCCAATCTCGCTTCAGGATTCAACGCCTTCGCTTTAGGCGATCATTCCTCTGCTCTTGGCGATTACTCAAAAGTTTTTGCCCATAATAGTACCGCTTACTCGTACGGTGAAACCGTTTTGGGAACTTTGGCTACGGAGTATGCACCCGTTGGTGATGTAACACCTACTGATAGATTATTTACAATCGGTAATGGTATGTATGATTTTAATTCAACACCACCTTATTCCTTTACGCGCTCCGATGCCCTTGTCATACTCAAAAACGGCAACACCCGCCTACACGGCCGATTAACTATTGATGCCGATAACCTGATCGGTACAGGAGAAGAATACACTTTGCCAGGACAGGATGGAAATACCAACCAGGTCATGACAACCGATGGCAACGGAAATGTAACCTGGAGTAATACCGATGCCAGTTCATCCAATGAAATTCAGGATCTTAATTTAACTGGCAATACTCTCTCTATCACGAACAATACCAATGCAACTCAGATTGATCTGACTCCATATCAAAATATTTTTGAACGAACGAATGGTGTCATCTCCAACGAAAACGGAGATTATGACACAGATGATTTTGTGTTTGGAGGGCAAGACTTAAATAGTAATGGAACAAAGTTTTTCTTTGACAAAAGTAATTTTGCGTTTAGAATCGGCTTGACGAATAATAACGCTTGGGCTGACGCCAATATTGGTATCGGGTCATTTGGATTTGGTATCAATTCGCTAGCCTCTGGTGCTGGTGCTATATCCTTTGGTGTCGGAAGTTCGGCCACTTTTAATGGAAGTATTGCCATGGGAAATTCAAACCAATCAGCTGGCATCAGCAGTTTTGCTGCTGGACAACAAAACACCGTGAATGGTCATTGGTCAACTGCATTTGGCCTAACATCAACAATAGACCCCGCTGCATTTAGAGCGGTATCAATGGGGGGTGGTAATACAATTTCTGGTTGGGGAGGTGTTGGTATTGGCAATAGGCTCCAATCTCGAAGTACCAGCGAAATTACATTGGGTTACGGGAATACTGATGTCTCTCCCGCTTCAAACACTCTGTGGATTCCAACAGATAGATTATTTGTTATCGGTAATGGTACACCGCTCGTTTTTAATGATTTAGCGTTACCTCCAACTCGCTCTGACGCGCTCGTGATGCTTAAGAATGGAAACACACGCCTTCACGGCCAACTCACCATCGATGCTGATAATGTATCAGGTGCTGGTGGTGATTACACCTTGCCAGGTCAGCGCGGAACAAACGGACAAGCGCTAGTGACAAACGGATCAGGAGTTGTAAGTTGGTCGACCCTGCCTGTTCCTGCATTCAACACCGTTGCAGGGGTGACTTCAAACTCACCAGGAAATCCTGCCAGCGATGATTTTGTGTTTGGAAGTACGCATTTGGCAAATAATGGAAATTCAGCACATAACAACAGAATGTTTTTTGATAAAAGTAAGGGGGCATTTAGAGCGGGTGGCGCTCCCTTTACCGATTGGGATGATGCCAATGTTGGGGTATATTCTGTGGCGCTGGGATATCGGACACGCGCAAGCGGAACATCATCTTTTGCGGCAGGCGATAATTCGCGGGCCAGCGGGTCTAATTCGATAGGCATGGGCAATGGTAACAACGCTTCTGGAGATTATTCGTCAGCGATAGGGCGACAAAATAATGTTTCAGGATTAAATTCTCACGCTCACGGCTTCGGAAATATTATCACTGCGGCCCAATCAGCCGCGGTCGGATATAGCAATAATATTTCTAGCCCAGTACCGAACAACAGTACTGGTGGATACGCACTTGGAGAAAATCACATCATTTCCGGTTTAGGTGGAGTAGCTGTCGGTATCAGCAATAATGCGCTGGATATTTACACATCATCATTTGGCACTGGTTCATATGCTTTCGGTCAATATTCAATGACCCTTGGGCGAGCGGTTACCGCATTTTCCTACGGAGAAACTGCCATGGGTACGTATAGCACTAATTATGTAGGTTACGATGTTGCTAACTATGTTGGTACAAATCGGTTATTCGTGATCGGAAACGGCCCCAATCAAAGTTCGCGTTCCGATGCCCTCGTCATGCTCAAAAACGGAAACACCCGCCTTCATGGTCAACTCACCATCGATGCGGATAATGTAGCGGGTGTGGGTGGCGATTATACTTTTCCCGGGCAACGTGGAACGAATGGACAAGCACTGGTTACAGACGGATCAGGAGTAGTAAGTTGGTCTACACTACCCATGCCTGCGTTCAACACTGCTGCAGGCGTAACCTCAAATTCACCTGGAAATTATGCAACCGATGATTTTGTGTTTGGTAGTCCGGTTTTGGCAAATGATGGTGATGCGACACATCAAAATCGAATGTTCTTTGATAAAAGTAAAGGTTCGTTTCGTACTGGTCGTGCAACAGGAACTCAATGGGATGATGCAAATGTCGGGCAATACTCAATGGCCATTGGCACAAACTCAACAGCCAGCGGGAATGGCTCAGTTGCCTTCAATGGAGGATTGGCTAGCGGTACAGGGTCTTTTTCAATTGGACCCGGAAGTGCGATGGGTCTCCGTTCGTTTTCTCATGGTGGTTCTGCATCCGGTGACGTCTCAGTTGCCATGGGAACCATGTCTCTCGCATCAGGAAACGGGTCAATAGCGATTGGAGCAAACTGTATATCAAATGATTGGAGCTCGGTGGCAATGGGAAATAACGCAACAGCATCCGGTTATGCTTCGGTATCATTAGGGTACTACTCAAGCGCCACGGCAGATCTCTCAGTTGCTCTTGGAAGTGATAATATTGCCTCAGGAATCAGCTCCACAGCATTGGGATTTGCCAATTTTGCGCGTTCGTATAGCGAAACAACTCTCGGTTTAATGGCTACCGATTACACACCCTTGTCAACAACAGCTTTTGAATTAACAGACAGGCTATTTACCATTGGTAATGGAGAAGGAGGTCGCTCCGATGCCCTCGTCATGCTCAAAAACGGAAACACTCGCCTTCATGGTCAACTCACCATCGATGCGGATAATGTAAGCGGAGTAGGTGAGGCCTATACTTTACCAGGACAAGATGGTGCTGCTGATCAGGTATTGACCACCGATGGCAATGGTGCAGTAAGTTGGCAGGATGCTGCGGAGTCAATACTTGGCAGAACAACTACTATTATCTCTAACGAAAATGGGAACTATACTACAGACAGTTTTGTCATTGGCAGCCCAGGTCTTGATGATGATGGCAATGCCGATCATCATACCCGTATGTTTTTTGAAAAAACTACGGGGGCTTTTCGTGTAGGTACCGTTACAGATACACGTTGGGATGAAGCCGAACGCGGAACCAACTCTGTGGCGATGGGATTAGGTAACATTGCCCGGGGTAATTCTTCTTTATCCTTAGGCCAGAACAACCTTGCGCATAGCGCTTCTTCGGTGGCCATTGGTACGAACAATCAAGCGGAAGGATATAATTCAATTGCACTGGGAAGAAATGTGGCGACAACGGGTGTGCACGCCATGGCTCTGTCACTGTATAGCGCTTCGCGTTCGTATGGAGAAACTACCATGGGCATTTATGCAGTGGATTATGTACCCAACTCCACTACAAACTTCGATGGCAACGATCGTTTGTTTACTCTGGGAAACGGACTTGATGATGCCAACCGATCGAATGCCTTAGTGATTTTTAAGAATGGTGATGCCACACTTTTAGGTACACTGACAGATGCATCCGACATGCGCCTGAAACGCAATATCAAAGCTTTACAAAACAGTTTATCTTCTTTAAACAATTTGCAAGGTGTTCACTATCAATGGAACGGGAGAAAACCACAAGACACACTTGCCCTTCAAACTGGATTAATCGCCCAGGAAGTAGAAAAAATTTTCCCTGAATTAGTAAAGACTGACGAAGAAGGTTTTAAGTCGGTTAACTACATCGGTTTAGTGCCGCACCTGATTGAGGCCATTAAAGAATTGAAGAAAGAAAATGAAGAACTTAAATCTGAAGCCATAAAGACAAAAGCATCTACTGAGCAAAGGATAACTTATATGGAAACTAAACTCTTACGATTTGAAGCACTCCTGAATAAGGCTAAGTTTTAATACATTCTTGAAACTAATTCAATATAGTTTCAAGAATAAGGAGACTTTCTTCATGATTTTTCTAATAAGAAAGGAATCCCTTAGCTTACAACAACCAGGGCGCAATCTTATATTATGAAGTACTTGTATTCAGTTATAACCTAATAGATTATTCCCTTCATTTTATTACAAAGGAAAAATTTGACAATCCTCTGCTTACATTTTTTTACAATATTGTCTCAGATATCAAATGCATGTAGGCTAATGAAGATCCAAAAAACTTACTGCGTAATGGCTACTCCGCGATATACAACAATTGCTTCGTTACAAAATCGTAGAGAGTTAACCTTCTCAATTCGTAGTATGAAGTCCAGAATGATTTGAGTGCTTGCACATAACTTCTTTTGGCATTATCTTTTTCAGTTAGCGCAATGTTAAGATTGGTAATATCAATTTTGCCAATCAGGTAACGATTTTGAGCAACTTTGTATCGTTCTTGCGCCACCTCATCTGCTTTTTTGGTTATTTCAATTTGTAAGCGAAGCATTTCGAATTGACTCACTTTGGTGATAATCTCCTGCTCGAAGTTGACTTCATCCTGTGCAATTACGTAATCGTTCAGTTTTTTATTGGCAATGGCTGTTTGCATGCGTGATTTGTTACGCCCCCAATCGATGATGGGTACACTTAGCGACAGGTTAAATTGTTGCTGAGGTAGTTGCGGATCCTGGTAGACATCGTTAATAACTGTTCCATCATTATTTAAACCAAAGGAGGCGACCAGGTTACTTTGAAAGCGTTGTCCACGCGCTTGTGCTACTTCACGCTCAGCCTCTGTGCGCCTGCGTTCGAAAGCGAGATAATCAGAGCGGTTTTTACGGGCATATGCCAAGGCATCGTCAATTGATATATCAAATGAGGGTATTGATTCTGGTAATATTAATTGGAGCGCTTCATTCTGTTGCAGCCCAATGTAAGAACGCAACTGAAGACTGGCTGTTTGCAGATTTAAACGCGCTTGTGCTACATCTTGGCGGGAACGAAGCAATTGCAACTCAACCTGTAGTAATTTGTCCTGAGAGGTGGTGCCAATGTTGTAGCGCCCCTGCTCAATTTTATAGATGGTATCGTTATTAGCGATATTAAAATTAGCGATCTGCTGGTTGATTTGCGCCTCCAGTACATTAAAGAATAATCCGACTGATTCTTGTGAAATGGCTTCCATCTGTTCCACATACTCGCGTCTCGATTCTTCGTATCGGATAGGTTCAGTTTTCTTATTCCAACGTAAAGGATTAAATGCGAATAAAGGCTGACTGAGTTGTACGTTTACCATGGTGCCACGCCATTGTTCATTAGGGGTGCCAGGATTCAGATTATTGTAGTTGTTAATATAGCCTAATAAAGAATTGACGGATAATGAGCCGTTAGTCCATGGGATGGGTTGTGATAATGAAAGCCCCATATTGCTGTTCAGCTGATTAATGCCTGTGTTCACAAACGTTCCATCATTTTGTTCTATAGGCGAAACTATTTTATTGTATGGCAGGTTTCCGCTCAATCTTAATTGAGGGTTATAATCGCTTTTATAAAATCTATACTGCCAATACCTATTTTCTTTTCTGGTCTCTGCCTGTTTGGACGCAGGTGACTGCGATTTTGATCTGGCGATCAGTTCATCAATAGTAAGCGTTGTTTGTCCGAAACTAGTCAACGAGATCAGGATGAAGGCCATCCCACACATAATTTTTTTATTCATAACGTAATGAGGCTATTGGATCCTGGTTTGCAGCTCTTCTGGCGGGGGCAATTCCGAAAATAAGCCCCACAGTAGCGGCAACACCGAAGGATAGTAAAATAGAACTGATGGTTATAATGGTTGGAATGCCTGCCACAGCCGACACAATGAATGCGAGCGAGACTCCGAGGATTACACCGATCAACCCGCCACCGATGCTGATCATCATGGCTTCGAAAAGAAATTGCTGCACCACGTCTGTTTTTTGTGCACCAATAGCGAGTCTTAGTCCGATTTCTTTTATGCGCTCCAGCACCGAAGCAAGCATGATGTTCATAATACCAATACCACCTACCAGCAAAGAGATTCCAGCAATAGCGCCAAGCACATAATTAAAAATATCATTCGTTCGTTGCTGTTGTTTTAACAGGAGTTCAGGGATTTCAATTTCGAAGTCAATTACATCATAGTGTTTACGTGCTAATAAACGCGATAGAATTTCGGCAGTAGATTGAAGCTTTTCTGTTTCTGATACTTGTATAACGAGTCTATCGAGCTGATGATAGTTTTTACTATCGGCATCTTCTTCTTTATTACTGTTACCATCGATAATCACCATGCCTCGACTACGCATGGCTGCTTTGCGCAAGGCTTCGGCTGTTATCAGGTCTCTGTTTTCGTAGCGTATCAACACACTTTGTAAGGGGGCATAAACGTCCATATTAAAGTCGCGAATGCCGAGTTTACTAATGCTGGCTTGTGACACCATTCGTTCACGCAGTACCCCCACAATGATGAGCCAATGACTGCCTACTTTAATACTTTTACCGATAGGATTTTCTGTAGGGAAGAAGCGGCTTTTTATTCCAGAACCAATGATACAAACAGCGGCTCCAAGTTTTCTTTGCTCTTCGTTAAACATCTGCCCTTCAAAAAGTTGAAAATCATAGATGTCGAAATAAGTGGGTTCTACACCCACCAGTTTAGCGGAGCGCCTTATGCCATTCCGGATGATATTGGTGTTTAATAATATTTCAGGGCTTACCGTGGTAAGGCCAGGAATGGTGGATTGAATACTGGCAACATCACGCACTGTTAGTCCGGGTGAAAATTTTTTCTTATCAGTTTTTCCACCAGTCTCCTCTAGCTTTTCTTCCTTTTGCTCAATGATAGGCTTGATAACAATGTTATTGACGCCCACCAGCTTGATTTGGTTTAGAATCTCCTGTTGTGCACCATTGCCAATGGCGAGCATGGCAATAACAGCAGCGACTCCGAAAATGATACCAAGCGCAGTGAGGAGCGAACGAACTTTATTTGCCAGCACAGCATCAATGGCTAATAGCAGGTTTGCCAGCAAACGGGGTGAGAAAAAAGCAGACAAGAATTTCACGTTACTGGTTTACAGGTTTAACTAAACTGGCAGTAACTTTTGCGTCTTGCTTGTCTTTGCTTCGCTTACCGTTCATTTCGGGCAATAGCTCTACAGACTTATTATCCAAACCAGACGGTACAGAGAGATAGAGCTTATCATCAGGGGTTAAGCCACTCGTGATAATTGCGTCATTGGCATTAGTCTCACCCACAACTACTTCTTTCTTAATGATGTCCAATCCTTTTTTTAGAAACACATACGTAATGGTGTCAGATTGGCTGTGTAGGCTTTCTAGGGGAACATAAATGGCATCATTGATAACGTTAGCAATAATTTTATTGCTGGTAGTCATGGACGGACGCAAGCTTGGGTCTGTACCATTTATTTCAACACTTACTTCAAATACTTTTGCATCTGAGTTGGGACGTTGTTCGCCTACGTTGGCAACATTTGTTACCACGCCTGTAAGTTTCTTGTCAGGATATGCGTCTAATCCTACTTCCACTACTTGTCCAGCTTTAACCTTGCGTACGTCCACTTCGTTTACATAGGTCTTCGACATCATTTTAGTGAGGTCTGGTAGGGTAGCGACCGTAGGTTCCCACATTTGTATCTGTGATCCCGCTTTAATGGGTTTACCGTCCCAACCTTTTTCATAAATAACCATTCCGTCTTCGGGTGCCAGAACATTGAAGGATTCCATCACTTTTGTCATGCCGTCAAATTCTGCCTGCACTTTGCGAAGTTCAGCCGCTACTTCACGCATCTTTTCTATGTTCTGTTTCTTTTTGATTTTATTATTTTCTACGGCTTGATCATATGCTCGTTTTGATTTATCGAGATTGATTTCGGCTTGCTTAATGCTGGCAGGAGGTTCAAATTTAGATTGTTCTAACACAATCCGGGATTCATCTACAGAGTAAGCAAGATTGATGAGTTCATCGCGTGACTGACGCATGGTAAGGGTAGTGTCCAGCTGTGTTTGGTTAAACTTGGAGGTGGCCTTGTCTAGTTCAATCTGCTTGGCGGTATATTTATTTTGAAACTCTGATCTGTCTAATGTGGCTATCCAGTCACCCTTTTTCACTACCGTTCCTTCATTTACAATGTCCTGGATGGTAACCTGCCAAATCTGAAAGTTTCGAAGCGACTGAGGCCCCATAATCTTTACAGAGTTTTTAGCCTCTAACTCACCTGTAGTTTCGATTTCAACGCGGAACTCACCCTTTTTAACGGATGATAAAATGGAGGCTGTATCGCCATCCTTGCCCTTTATTATCAAGAAATACAAGAAGATTGATAAAAGGGCAACTGATGAGCCAATGAGGATTTTCCGTTTCATGCTGCGGTAGAGGTAGGTTTATAGTGACGGTTTTTTAGTTATGCTTACCGATCTTAATTCAATAGGTTACAAAAAAGACACATTTCTTTAGAGTAAGGTATCTATAAAAAAGTTTTAATGTTCAATATTTTTTTGTGAACCTGAGTTAAGTTGGTAGCTAACTAATTTATATTGTAAGCTTAACGCACTGCAGAGGATTTTGATATACCATCAACCCGTGTTTTACACTTTTTTACAACTCAAAAGTCAATAAACAGAACAGGGTTTAATAAATGATGGGGTGTAGAAGCGTGTTTGTCTGCACGGTCACTATGCATAAGACTTTCCATTGATGTTAACAAATTGGTCGCCAATCCTTACTTACTTCAAAAGGTCAAACGAAATGCTGCATAATTACTTAGTCATGCCTATCGGGGTAAGTAATAATCAAGGCTCAAAGATTATACTTTAGTGTATCATCAGGGCTAGATGGTACCATTTTTACCAGAATCCTACCGTGATCAAAAATTGTTATTCAATCTGTTTCTTTTTATATCTGAGAAAGCTCTGGAATTGCTTTCTATTCCTAGCTATTAATACATTGTATAGAGTTTACACCTCGCCACTTACTGCGACTTAATAAATTTATCATGAAGCACATTGCTATAATTTTTGTTTTGGTATCTATAGTCAATAAATCAAACGCACAAATAACAATGGGTTTAAAACTAGGCGGGCATTTGCCGACTTCAAGAATTGCATTGCCTGGCTTTGTGCAGATAGAAAGTGATGGTACACAAAAAGTGTTGCTAAGCACCCTGGGTGGAGGGATTGATTTTAATGGATTGATCTGTTTTGACATAAGCAAAAATGTGGCATTCGGGCTTGACATGGGTTATTTCAGTGGATTTAAGATTGACTACTACCAGCACGTTAACAGTAGCGGAGTGGGCGATCCTAATCGAATAGATTTTGCCACCAGGGGTACTTTTTTTAATGTATCACCCTACCTCATTTTGAAACCAGGCATTAAAGGCAACCCGGGTATTATTCCTTATGCAAGACTTGGTTTACTTACTGGATTGGCTTCAGTTACTTCAATCAGTACCATGACTAGGGCAACAGGTAAGAGTATTGATAAGTATTCAGGTAACTGGAGTTTTGGGCTTATTAGTGCTTTGGGGCTTTCCAGGCAACTAAACAAAAAAATAAACTTGTTTGCAGAGCTAACCATTAAAACAATTGGATTTAAACCTAAGCAGTTGCGAAACATTGAAAACTTTGATGGACAAGATTCTGGAAATGTTACGCGATTTGTAAAGGAAGTAGATCCGAATGGACCTACAAATAATGAACTTGCTTTTTTGATTCCGTTTAATAGTGCAGGCTTATCATTTGGATATGAGTATAAGTTAGGAAGATAGGGATGAGCTTTTAGAAACCAAATTACACTTATGATGCTTTGTTTTATAACTGATTTCATGGAGTGGATTCTCCAAAACATAAAAGCCTTAGTATAATAAATCAATTCTGAAAAAAATAATAAAGCAGATATACAACCCAGTGTAATTACTTCACTTTATATGCGCATATTATTTTACTTAGGTCTATTCGCCAACATCATAACAGTCATAGGTTATATTAGACTTTCAAATATGAATAATACCCTGGGTTATATTTTTTTTTGGATGCCCATTTTTTGGATACTTGTATTTTTAACATGCATCATTATACTGATTATAAATCACAAAATCGCATTCAGTTCCGAGAACCGATTCTATAGTATAATGGCAATTTTAATTTGCACCCCTTTACCCAGCCTGCTACTTTACTATATGATTTTATTTATTTTGCCACCTAACATAAAACGATAGTATTCATCACAGAGGAGGCTTACTAAAGATTACCAATGGTGGGTCTTATGATCTTGCTCAAATTTATCCGTTCTGGGCTTACAAAGGCAGATTTGTTCTGTATGCGCTTTAATATTTCGGATAATTATGATTAAACCTGTTAATTGACTTGCTTGTTGTACGTACGGATATTTTTTTTGATTTTCCATAGGCACGTATAACTATTGCTGTATCGTATACTTAAATACTCATAACTACTATCACATTAGAATATTTTCAAACGCCTCAAGACAAAGTAAAAGACCCGTATTTGCTTATTGCTTAGTGGATAGTGACATTAGTGTTGTTAAAATGCTGCATAGACTATAATCAAATTGTCTAGCCTTTTTTATAAATGATAGTGAATACGTACATGGTGTATTTTCTTATACTTATAAATACTGAATAAACAGCTGAAAAGCTTCAGGTAGTTGTTTGGCAAAGCAAGTGGAGCAAAAAAACAAAATCCAAAAGATTCATCGGAAAATTACCGTAGTTTGTTTAGTGTATAAGATCATGACTTACGCTTTTCGTTTGCCAGGTGACCAGCTATTCAATGACTTTTTTTAAATAGCTACTAGTCTTTGGACGCTGAGTACAGTTAGGGTGTTAATTGAAATGGTACGGTCTTAGACTGAAATTGCTTATGGGCAGAATTTACTATTGATCCTTTCCATGAAGCTTCTTACTTTATTTAAGTAATTAAGGATTTAATATTTGTGTGTCCCCTGAATCACTCATACATCTTTTCTGTTATTAATCCTTTGTAAAGTATGGTCTTATCCTTATCGTTTGATGAAAAGTAGTGTTTAAAATTTATCAACGCTTTATTATACTTTTCCATTTTAACATAAAGTGTGGCTGCGTTAGAATATATAACTGGGTTAAGCTGAGCCACTGGCAAGCATATAGAGGGTATGCGTGTATTCTTTTTCTAGACCGTAAAGTGGTTCTCTACTCTTTCTAGTATACTTCATCAATAAGCACCAGTTTAAGACTCTTATTAGGTATAAACATGGATATTCAGTTTGGAGTTAGGGAAATTGCAGGATAGACAAGTTTATTGCTAAATAACTATTCCTCAATTGCATGAACTGATACAGTAAATTTTCCAGGAGCTAACTTTAACTAGTTTAAATATTTACCTTTTATTGTTTTTCTTTTTTCTGAATAGTCTCCAAATGTAATTCTCTGTAAAAAATGTTATGATTGCTTCAACTATTAGCTCTATTGTATGCATCTTCGTCACTTTTACCTAAGCTCTAATTCAAATTCTCTTAAAATAGAAAAGACACTTTTTAATTCGTCAGGTTGTGTGTTGCGCATGCTTACCACCTTTGTTTTTCCATTAGCATGTACGGTTAAAGTTATATTGGTACCATCCAGCACATCCATATCTGCATAGCGAGTTTTGAGTTTAAATACGTTAGCATGCCGTACGGCATTATACAAGCTTTGAACGCCATCGTTACTTAGTGTAAGTTGATGGATTGTGTTGTCATAATTCCGGATAAGTTCGTATTGATTATTACCGACTTTTCGCCTGATGATCAGAGAGTAATTGCCATTAGCACCCGGCTGTATAGCTGTACTCTGCAATATTAATTGAAAGTCTTCGGGAATTTGATTGGGTAATTGGTTACAGCCGATGGAAAATATGGAGATAATTAGTTGAAAACTTGTTTTAACAATCGGGACTTTCATAAATTTTAATAGCAGATCATGGATGTACAGTATTAATGACACGTTACATCTCTATTAACGACAAATAACTTGAACCCAAGTTATTTACAATGTGTTTCCTGTATTTAGTAGATTGCTTATACTCTGGGGTGAGAAATTCATCCCAAGGTACTTGCCAGTCATTATTCAACTGCATAGCAAAGCCTAGCTCTTCATTTTTATCACTGATTTTTACATTTTGCCTCTTTAGCGGTAATTGATTTCTTGCCGCGTATATAAATTCAGTAAGATCAATAACCCCAAAAGTTTTTTGATTTTTAACAATTTCATTCATTAAAACTACACCGGATGTAACTTTCATAATGCTGAGACTAGGGAAGTAGTTATTTTTGATGAGTTGTACGTAAGCTTCATGGGTACTTTTGTCAACAACCAAGGCAGTGTATGATTTAAATTTTTCTGATGCTTGCGTAATCGCAGTTATGTCGGGAGCATTTTTGTGACTTAACAGGATTACAGGATTTGTTAAAAAAGGTTTGGTAAAGCGAAGGAACTTTTCGCGCTCGGGGGTAATGGTTATATTACCAACACCCAAAATAAATGGAGTTGTTTTAATGCGTTCAATAAATGATCTAAATACTGCATCTTCACCAATGTAATGGATAGTGATTTTCTTCCCGTATTTTTTGTATACAAAATCAGTAAAGTCATTTAGGATATCTACACATAAACCACTGAGCTCGCCAGTTTTATCTTTTTGAATGAGCCCGGGTTGCTGGTAGTAGATAACTCCCAATGTCCCTTCTCCTTTTTTGTTCACATCGCTCCAGCTATCCTGGCATAGGCCTTTAGAATGGCAGCTTAAAATGATTGCACATAGGATTGGTAAAACTGACTTTTTCATTTATGCTGAATATTTACCTGGGTAGGCAAGTAGTTAAGTAAAATGATAAAGAAATGGTGTAATAAGCCTAATTGATAGCTTATTTAGCTCAGTTTTTAGAATTAGTATCTATCCAGTAAATCAATGTTGGGTCTGCAGGCCTTTGTAATTGTAAATAAACTTTAAGACCCACCTGCTCATTACTTTTCTCGTCCTTTTACTTCAATAGCAATAATCTTGTCAATCCTGAAAATCGCATCGTAATATTCTTTATCGACAATTTCGCGTAAGGTAAAGTAATTAACATCATTTGATCGCTTCACTTTTCCGAAATATTCTTTGCCGCCATCAAGTGTAATAAATATGCGTTCGTTTTGTGCCTCTGCTTTAGTCAGTACCTCAATAAAGTTTCTGGTTTCGTCTAGGTTAATCATAATTTTAGCTTCTGTTTACTTTGCTTAACAGGATGAGTATAAAGTTGTTTTACACAACACGCACACTGATTTTAGTGCTTTTCAAAAATAAAAAGCTGCCTCAGGAATGAGTATGCTCAAAAATCCAAATGGTATTCTGTAAAGTGTAGAGCAGGCGAGACCTTCAACGTTTTTGATAGGACAAGACTGAAACTTATGACTGGCACAACTGACGCAGAAGACCTCCTCTATATATTGTGCTGGTGTATAGATTTATTATTTCTCAGCAACCAGTTCCCCTCTGATTAATTTATTATAGTTTTCGCAGCTTAGTAAACCATGCTTATCGCAGAAAGTGCAGGTTTTATAAGTGTTGCCAAAAATGCCTGGCTTCACAATCACGGTACTGCCTTTACATACGGGGCATATGACTTTGCCACTGGGTCCGCAATCAATGTCGTAGTTCTGAGAAAATACTTCTTCAAGTTGTGCTGTTTCTGTTTTACGCTGCGCTATTAAATTATTTTCTGCTTTTTGCAATACAGCAATGGCATCCTGATAGTATTGGCCTGCAGTTCCTTTTAATTGTACGTATTTGGTAAGCCAGTCAACACTTTGTTTGTACTTACCAATGAAGTAAGAATTTTTTCCAAAAAAATAGGCCAACTCAGAAGGAACACTTTTGATATTATCGAGGGCATACTTTAATTTTTTATCAGCCAGTTGGTACTCACCTATTTCCATATAGTATTTACCTGAATCAATTTCTCTCAACAATTGTGTTTTGCGATATTGCTCCTGTTGTAATTGATATTCCCTTGCTTTCTCAGCAGGTGTTTGCGCCAATAACATGCATGGTAATGCAAGGAGACTGATCAGAATAAAGCAATATTTCATACTCACAAAAATCTTTCTTTTGGTAAATCAAGCCATTCCAATGTTGCGTTGTGAAAAATATCTTCTTTCACAGACTTGTCCAAAGGCATGTCTTCAATAAACTTGCCAATCTCTAAATCGCCAAGGGGAAAAGGATAGTCGGAACCCAATGTTATCTTTTTAGAACCTACCATTTTTAACACGTATTCCAGCATGGGAGCATCATGCGTTATGCTGTCTACCCAAAACTGACCAATGTATTTTTTTGGTTCTATTGGATTATCAATCGCCACCAGATCAGGGCGACATTCAAAGCCGTGTTGAATGCGACCAATGGTTGGTAAAAATGAACCGCCCGCATGCGCAAAATTTACTCTTAGTTTAGGAAGACGCTCGAAGATGCCGCCAAAAATCATAGAGCAGACAGCCCGCGATGTTTCCGCAGGCATACCCACCAGCCACGGGAGCCAATAGCGCTGCATATCTTTTTGCCCCATCATGTTCCAGGGGTGAACAAGTACAGCCATATTTAAACGTTGGCAAGCTTCAAAAATTGGGAAGAAGCGCTCTTCATTTAAATTCTCATCGTTAATGTTAGAGCCTATTTGAATGCCGACTAAACCAATTTTTTTGCAGCGTTCCAGCTCTTGTATAGCCAGGTCTGCATCTTGCATAGGTATCGTGGCGAGCCCTATGTAGTTTTTAGGATATTGGACTACAAGTTCCGCAATGTGATCGTTAAGAAATTTCGAAACCTCTAAGCAGTCCATGGCTTTGGCCCAGTATGAAAACATAACGGGAATCGTGCAGACAACTTGTACCTGGGTGTTAAAATTTGCATATTCTTGAATGCGTACGTCAGCATCCCAGCAGTTTTCTTTTATTTCTCTGAAGAATTGATTGCCGCGCATCATTTTAGCGTAGCCTGCTTTATGGTGTTGCAGGTAAATAAAATCACCGTAGCCAAACTTTTCACTCCAGTTGGGCAGTTCTTTGGGGATAATATGTGTATGCGAATCTATTTTTAGCATTTCGGAAAATGGCAATCCCGAAATATCGCTGTTTTACATGAGTAAATAAAGGGCCATTTTAGTAATAGGCAGCTGCGTTTTAGTCTTTTTATAACTCGATGTATTTTTCCAGCGAAAAGGCCAGCGATCTTTCTGAAAACAGGGTTTTTACCTGCCCCCAGACTTTTCCAAAAAGTTCTGATTTTCTATAGTTATTCAGGCATGTTTCATTTTGCCAATGGCTTAGGGTTGCAAAAGTGTTGGGTTCATTGGCATCGCGCAAAAGTTGCAAGTGTGTGCAGCCTTCAAAGTTGCGGATAGCTTCTTTATTGGCATTAAATATTTCCAGAAATTCGTTTACACCGGCATCGGTAAAGTGCATACGTACAATTCGGATGAGCATGGGCTTGGGTGTTAGTTGTTATTTTTTGGTTATTCGTTATTCGTTGTTGGTTGTTCGTTTTAGTATGTGCCAAACTATCATAGTTTTAGTCAAGCCTTTTTATTGCCCCCTCTATAAGGAAAGGGATTTGTATGGAAGCTTAACCAACAACGAACAACCAACAACAAGCAACCAGTATCACTATTCATCAAAAAGAATACTGACAACGCCATCATATTCAAGTCCGAATAATTCAGAAGCATTGCCCCGGTTTACACCGATCTCCAGTAGACCCAAACTATTGAAAAGAATAAAACAATCGCCTTCTTCAACCTCCTGATAAGAAGCATTGATACGCCTGAATTTCTCTCCACCAAATTGTACCGTAAAAACCTTACCCTGACTCAATATATCAAAAGCCTCTTTTGGAATATTGGTAATAAGGTTTCCGTAAGTATCTACCCGCACTACGCTTCCGGTAATTTGTCGTTTGGTGGCTTTAACCTGGCGGTCGATCATCCGCTTAAAGGTACCGAGCGGCCTGCCCAGATCCGTAAGTGAAACACCGCTGGCCAGCTTGGCTGCTGCCGGAGCAAAAATATCTTTTTCAGGGAAGGTGCTATTGATGGGATTAATCGTATTGAGCTCAGCAATCTGTTGGTGTGTTTTTTCGGTAATAAGTCCGAATAAACCGTTATCGACACCTACGAAAAAATGATCCTCCAACTGCATCGCTATGGGAACATCTCCCTTTTTGCCTATAGCATCAACGGCCACCAGGTGTATGGTGCCTTTGGGGAAGTCTCTGAAAACAGATTTTAAGACAAAAGCTGCATGCCCGATATCGCAGGAGGCTATTTTATGACTAATGTCTACGATTTTTATGCTCGGATTCGTGCTGAGTATCTTAGCTTTAATGGCCGCTACGTAGTGATCTTGTTCGCCTGAATCAGTTAGCAAGGTGACGATGGCCATGGTTGATGCTGCCAGTGATATTCTTTACTTTTGGCGAAGCAAAGTAAACATTTTTACGGCAGATTGTTTAAGATATAAATCATATACACTTGATAGAAAGAATAGTAGATCTCGACATTGTATCCTTGGTTGATTTTCTGGGAGAAGAGAATAAAAACATCCACACCCTGGCAGAAGCCTTTCCAAAATCCAGGCTGGTTTCCCGGGGCGACCAGATTATCATTAAGGGCAGCGCTTCGGAGGTAGATCAAATTGAAGAAATTTTAAATGAACTGATTGATCATTACCATGAATTTGGCAGGGTTACACAGGAAAATGTAAAATCAAGAATCGGCAGAGAAGAAGAGGGCTTTTTGCCAGATGGGCCAACACCTCCGGCTGGCGATGATGTGCTGTTGTTTGGCACGCGGGGAAATCCGATTAAACCCAAAACAGTCAATCAGTTAAAGCTGGTGCAAATGGTGCGCGAGAATGACCTGGTATTTGCACTGGGGCCTGCCGGTACCGGTAAAACCTACATTTCTGTGGCCATGGCCGTAAAAGCGCTGAAGGATAAGGTTGTAAAAAAAATAATTATTACCCGGCCCGCGGTAGAGGCTGGCGAGAACCTGGGTTTTTTGCCGGGCGATTTGAAAGAGAAAATCGATCCGTATTTGCGCCCCATCTATGATGCGCTCAACGATATGATTCCCTTTGAAAAATTGCGGTACTACATGGAGCGCGAAGTAATTGAGATTGCGCCATTGGCCTACATGCGCGGTCGCACGCTGAACAATGCTTTCATTTTATTGGATGAGGCACAGAACACTACCCCTATGCAAATGAAAATGTTTTTAACACGCATGGGTCCTGAATCTAAAATGGTGGTAACGGGTGACGCCTCTCAAATTGATTTACCGCATAACCAGAAATCAGGCTTAAAGGAAGCATCAAGAATATTAGCTGGTGTAAAAGGTATTGGCTTTGTGGAGTTGAATGAGAAAGATGTTGTCAGACACAAACTGGTTCGCGATATCATTGAGGCCTACCAGAAGTCTGTTTAGTTGAAATTTTTACTTACCAAGGTTGGCATTGGTACCAGAATTTCTTTTCTGCTACAGTTATCACAAATCAACTCAGATAGCGTGACTTTCTGTGCAGATCTGTGATATCTCTGGCGCTTGTTTCCTGTTGATCTTTATAGAATGATATTAGGTCTGTCTATTGTTGTGGATTAGTATCAGACCCTTGTAATTGTACCCATGTTCAGATGGGTTCCTTATGTGTTTGTAAGGTTTACAATTTTCTTTATGGCGGGTATTCTGCTGGCCATTTATATTCCTGACTGTATTTCAGAAAACCACGCTTACTGGCTATTATTCAGCGAAATCTTTTTATACTTTTTGCTTTATGCTGTAAAAGTATTTTGGGATGGTAAGCGCAATCCAGGCTTTGTTGGCCTTGCCATCATTTTCTTAGCCGGCTATCTGCTGGTGTTGCAAAAAACTGAAACACGAAATATTCATCACCTGATCCATTATAAAGATACAGTATCCCACTTTCAGGTAGTGTTGATCAGTCACGCGCAGGACAAAGCGAAGTCGTGGAAGATGGAGGCTCGCATACAAAAGGTAAATACAAATAAGCAATGGCTGGCTGTTGAGGGGAAAGTCTTATTGTATTTCTCTAAAGAATATTTCCCAGAAGCTTTTCAATACGGTGATGAGTTGTTGATAGCAGGAAGCCCGCAGTTACTAACCGCACCGGCTAATCCAGGCGAGTTTGATTACAAACGTTTTCTCAGCTTTAAAAATATTTATCATCAGGCTTTTATCCGGTCGAATCAGGTTTACCGGTTAGGCAATACTCCGACATCCTCTATACTGGCGAATGCCATTAAAGTACGATCATGGGCAGAAAAAACATTGAAGCAGTATGTAAACGGTGATCAGGAACAGGCTATTGCCAGTGCCTTGGTGCTGGGCATTACCGATGGGCTGGATAATGAAATCATGCATGCCTATTCGGCAACAGGGGCTTTGCATGTGTTGGCTGTCTCGGGTTTACATGTCAGCATCATCTATGGCATACTGCTTTTGTTGTTAAAACCATTAAGCAAAAAGCCAAGTGGCAAGTGGATAATTGCAAGTATTAGTTTGGGGGTGCTGTGGATTTACGCCTTGATTACTGGCTTGTCGCCTTCTGTATTGCGGGCAGTTACAATGTTCTCATTTGTAGCATTGGCTCGACCATTGGGCTGGTCTACGAATATTTATAATACACTGGCTGCCTCTGCTTTTTGTTTATTGGTGCATGATCCTTTTTTAATTATGTCTGTAGGTTTCCAGCTTTCCTATGCTGCTGTATTAGGCATTGTGTACTTACAACGGCCCATCTATTTGTTGTGGTACGCCCCAGGTTATTGGGCTGATAAGGTGTGGCAGATTTCAACGGTATCCATAGCGGCACAACTGGCAACAGTTTCTTTAGGTTTGTTGTACTTTCATCAATTCCCGGTGTACTTTCTTTTTTCCAATCTCTTTGTGATACCGATTTCTTTTGCGGTGCTCGTGTTGGGTTTGGCAGTGCTGGTACTTGCATGGCTAGCTCCAGTGGCATCACTGGCGGGGTGGTTATTAACTAAGTGTATTCAGGCCATGAATGGATCAGTACTTTTAGTAGAAAGCCTTCCCTTCAGTTTACTGGATAATTTGTACATCAACACCACCCAATCGTGGCTTATAATGCTTTGCCTGGGATCTTTATTGTTACTCTTTCAGTACAGACAATTCGTCTATCTTAACGTTGCATTTGCTTTTGCAATGGTGCTTGCAATCAGTATGTGGCATCATTACTATAAGTCGGTAGAGAAACATGAATGGATTGTCTATAAGATAACGGGTGCTTCTGCTATGGATTTTATCGGCAAGGGTCGTTCACATTTTATAGCAGATTCGGCTTTGTTAAGTGATGAAGAAAAAATCAGATTTCACATCCGACCCAATCGCTTGATTAATGAGGTGAAGCAAGTTGAGGCGGAAGTTGCTGTTGGTGGTAGTGAAACCTTAAAGGGATGCAGGTTGTTTACTTTTCAAAATAAGCAGGTGTTAATTATACATGAAAAAATTCTGAATTTACCATCCATATCTGTTGATTTTGTAGTGATCAGCCATAACGCAATTACGGTAAAGCAGCTGGCAGAGAAGATTAATTTTGGTCAGGTGATACTAGATAGTAGTAACTCTTTTTACTTTGCTGAACGAATGCTGGCAGAAGCAACGCAATTAAATAAAAAGGCGTTTTCAGTTTTGCATCAGGGATATTTTAAACTCGCGATATGAATTACTTAAAATACGAAGTCTCCAATAGGATTGCTGTGATTACTTTAAACAGGCCAGAGAAGCGAAACGCATTATGTCACGAATTGGTTTCTGAGCTTCATGAGGCCTTTGATGCCGCTTCCAAAGACGATGCAGCTAAAGTAGTTGTATTGCGTGCTGAGGGGGAGGCTTTCTGTGCCGGGGCCGATTTATCATACCTGCAAAAATTACAGTCGTTCTCGTATGAGGAGAATGTAGCGGACTCAAATCATTTAAAAGAACTCTTTCTGAAAATATACACACTGAATAAAGTAGTCATTGCGCAAATACAAGGGCATGCCTTAGCAGGTGGTTGCGGCCTGGCGGCAGTTTGTGATTTTGCCTTTGCAGTGCCTGATGCAAAGTTTGGTTACACTGAAGTAAAAATTGGTTTTATACCGGCCATTGTCATGGTGTTTTTGTTGAGGAGAATAGGAGAAGGAAAAAGTAAACAACTTTTGTTGAGTGGTGATTTGATCAGTGCAGAAGAAGCTTGTAATTTGGGTCTTGTTAATTTTCTAAGTACAGCAGATAAGCTGGAGAAGGATGTCTTGGATTTTGCTAATAAATTAACACGCTCAAACTCGGCTCAATCGATGGCCACAACCAAACAGATGATTGCCGCAGTGCAATCTATGCCTTTAGCTGAAGCCTTAAATTACGCCTCATCGATGAATGCAACAGCAAGAGGCAGCGAAGATTGTCAGCGTGGAATTGCAGCATTTTTAAATAAGGAGAAGCTGATTTGGTAGAAATCTTACATAAAAAGTACTTCAATATTACTTTTTGGCAGAATAATTGGAGTTAATCCTTTAATATTAAAAGATTAACGATTGACCAATGAAAACGATTAAACTAATCCCCCTATTATTTTTGATCAGTACGGTTAACCTTTTTGCCCAAGGTTATACTGGAGACACGTGGGCACAAGTAAAAGCAGGTGGTAAGGGCACCATTAGCATGGCCTATGTGGAGACACCCAGCTTTGTATATAAAGATGCTAATGGAAAGCTGACTGGTATCTGTGTTGATATCATGGCAGATTTTGTGCAATGGACAAACGACAATAAAAAGGTTACACTCACCTCAAAGTTTGTTGGTGATGGTAGCAGCTTTCGAGACATGTACGATAAAACAAAAGCTTCTGTGGGTGGCGTATTCGGTTTAGGCAACATTACCATTACCGATGAGCGCAAGAAAGAAGTGAAATTCAGTCCTCCTTTTATTACGAACTTTGCCATTTTAGTAACACAAAACAGTGTTGCTACACTTGCTAAATTTGAAGATTTGCCTACTACTTTCGGTAAGTTAACAGGCTACACAGCAAAAGGTACCTTGAATGAGAAACGCATTTTGGAGTTAAAGCAAAAGTATTTTCCGGCTATGAAGATTGCTTATACGGCCACCAGTCAGGAAACGCTGGAGAAAGTAATGGCTGATCCTAATGGTTTCGCTTATCTGGATTTAGGCTTTTACCTGGAGGCTGTTAATATGAAGAAGAGCATCAAGCGACACCCCATTGCCGACAAAGCTGCAGAGCAATTTGGTTTTGTGCTGCCACTGAACAGTGATTGGTATCCAGTGTTGGAAGAATTTTTCAACTCAGGTGGAGGTTATCTGAACTCCGCACAGTATAGAAAAATTCTGGTAAAGCACCTTGGCGAAACCGGTGTTAAACTATTACAAAGCGCCAAGTAGTAGTTGAATTACAATTGTAGAAACTGCTATTGCACGTCTTTACTTAACATCCGTCTGACCGCTGTTTGCTTCCGTTTTCAGCAGTCTGACGGATTTTTTTTCTCCTCCATCATCTCCAAACGGAGGAGGTTGCCCTCTTTGAAGGTTGCGTTGCGTAAATTTTTATAAACGCAGTAAGTTTTAGAGGCGTATCGTCCCCTAGCGGGAGACGATACTTGACAGAATGGATTTACAAATGTAAAGTCTGTTAATGTGCTTCTTTACTAAAAATCCGTCTGACCACTGTTTGCTTTCGCTTTCAGCAGTCTGACGGATTTTTTTTTACTCATCGTCCTCGAACGAAGGAGGTTGCTTCTCGTTGAACGTTGTGTTTAGTAAAATTTTTTGGTGGAGTAAGTCTTTTAAAAATAACCATCCTGAATAGAATGCGATTTTCTTGTGCTTACTTACAGCATGCTCAGACAAGGCATTATGCTATCTTTGGTCTGGCAGGGTATATGCGGATAGCATACAGCCTTGAATGAGTATGCGAGGCCCAGCGGCCTGAGAGCGAAAACACAATTATTGCCACTTATTCGAATTATTTGAAAATATTCTCACATTCAGTTTAATCATCGAACACTTATATTCTAGCAATTCTCGTTGTATCTTAGTCGCTTTCCCAAAGCGTGTCAACAGCCTTATCCATATTACAACAGTATTGGAAGCATGGTCAGTTCCGACCTTTGCAGCAGGATATTATTGATGCTGTTGTTAAGGGACATGATACCTTAGCCTTACTGCCAACAGGGGGAGGCAAATCCATTTGTTTTCAAGTGCCTGCCTTGATGATGGAGGGCGTATGCATCGTGATCTCTCCGCTGATTGCTCTCATGAAAGACCAGGTAGAGCAACTTAAGAAACGAGACATTCTGGCTGTGGCTGTTCACTCGGGTATGAGTCGCTATGAAATAGACTTACACCTGAACAATGCACTGTATGGCGGAATGAAATTCCTCTACGTTTCTCCGGAGCGACTCCAAACCGATATTTTTATTGAGCGATTTAAGCAAATGAAAGTCGCACTTATAGCCGTTGACGAAGCGCATTGTATTTCGCAATGGGGTTATGATTTCCGGCCTCCGTATTTGCAAATTGCTGAATTGCGCACCTGGCACCCGAAGGTTCCCATCATTGCACTCACAGCATCTGCTACACCACAGGTTTGCGCAGACATCACACAAAAACTTTCTTTTCAACCATCCTATAAAGTATTTCAGAAAAGCTTCGCCAGGGAAAACCTCTCTTTTGTGGTTCGCAAAAGTGAAAGCAAGGAAAGAAAGCTGCTCGAGATTCTGACAAAAGTTAAAGGCACTGCCATTGTCTATGTTCGTTCGCGAAAGGCAACTGAAGCCGTTTCTAACATGCTGAACAGAAATGGTATTGCTTCCACCTATTACCATGCCGGGCTTTCGCATGCGGTGCGCAATAAGTTGCAAGACGACTGGATTGCCAACAAGGTAAGGGTGATCGTGGCGACCAATGCTTTTGGTATGGGTATCGATAAACCAGATGTGCGTGTAGTGGTGCATCTGGATTTACCTGAAAACCTGGAAGCTTATTACCAGGAAGCAGGCCGTGCGGGGCGTGACGGTAAGAAATCTTTTGCGGCTATACTTTTTCAGGAAGCAGATGCGCAGGATTTACAAACCAAGGTGGAGCAATCGCAACCTGCTTTTGAATTTTTGCAAAAGATATATCAGGCCTTATGTAATCACTTTCAATTGGCCATGGGTAGCAGTGGGGGAGAGAGTTATGATTTTGATCTACAACAATTCTGCGACCGCTTTCAGTTTTTTCCCGGTGAAGTTTACCATGCTTTGCGCAAGCTGGAGGAATCCGGTTTAATCACTTTCAATGAAAGTTTCTATGCACCCTCACGCATTCACATGAGCATGGATAAAGGAACACTTTATCAGTTTCAGGTAGCCAACGAGAAATTCGATCCATTGATTAAAATGATTTTGCGTTTATATGGTGGTGAAGTCTTTGCAGATTTTACTTCTATTGCAGAATCGTATCTGGCCGAAGGTTTAAAGACCAGCGCCAAAATTGTTAAAGAACAACTCATTCACCTCGATAAGTTGCAGGTACTGGCTTACTTGCCATTGAAAGAACAACCACAACTTACCTTTGTGTTACCACGCCAAGACAGTCAGTATTTGCCGGTAGACAAAAAGCAACTGAAGGAAAGACGCGATTTGATTATCGGCAAGATGCAAGCCATGCTCAACTATGCTTCACAAGATCATCGTTGCCGCATGCAGGTGATTCAGGAATATTTTGGTGAAGAGACTTTTGAGCAATGCGGTTTATGCGATGTGTGCGTAGATAAGCGCAAAAAAGAAAATACACAATCTGTTGTAGAACTGAGGGAAGAAATTATTCGCCTTGTAAAAGGGCAGCTCTTTACTGTAGATGAACTGGAAACAAGAATAGCCCCTGCGGATACTGAATTATTTGTTGAAGTAGTGCGTGAACTGGTGGAGGAGGGGAGGATAAAGTATGATGAGGTATGGCGACTCGTGCCGGGGAAAATGTAATTAGTGTGTGGTGAATAAGTTTTTTAGCTGTGAGCTATGAGCTTCCAGCCTCGAGCCTCTAACCTCTAGCTTCGAACTACGAGCCTCGAGCCTCGAGTTATATTTAACCATTTTGCTTGCACATCTGCACAAAACCTGCCGATATTAGGGACTGTGTACAACAGCGTATACTCGGGATAATAGAAATAAATTCAATGTATATTGCCGCACGTTGTAGGTAATTTCAAAATGAAAAAATCAATTAAATATATATCAGCTTTTTTGATTCTGTGGTTTTTTATTCATTCTGCTATAATAATAATTGATGGATTAACTGATGAAAAGGAAAAAAGTGATGTTGGAGTTATATTTGGAAATAAAGTTAATGTTGATGGAAGTTTATCCGAACGTCTTAAAAGGAGATGTGACAAAGGCATACAACTGTATAAAGATTCACTTGTTAGAATACTAGTAGTAAGCGGTGGACTTGGAGCGGAAGGTCATTATGAAGGAACAAAAATGAGCGAATACCTATTAGAGAAAGGAATACCTAATGATAAAATTATTATAGACAATTTTGGAAATACAACAGAGTTGACAGCAATTAATTTTAAAAAAATGAATTTGAATGTTAATTCAATTACAGTGATTACTCAATATCATCATATTTCAAGAGCAAGACTAGCTTTTAGGAATAGTGGATATAAAAAAGTTTATGGAGGCCATGCAGGTTATTTTGAGTTAAGAGATATATATTCAATAGTAAGAGAATTTTTTGGATACTATAAATATCTAATAATTAAAAATAAGTGAAACGACCTACAATACTGCATATGTGCGAGGGTTTCTAAAAATTATTTTTAACAGTAGCTGAAGGCAGACCCACTGCACATATTAAAATCGTTAGCGTTCATTTTTGGTGAACTAAAACTTAACATAGATTCTATAATTTTATCAGCGATGAGCAATAATGCAAACGAAAAAGCAGTAGTCGAATTCCTAAAGATGGTTGGAAGCAGAAAGTCTTCAGCGGAAGTAGAAAATTTTTATCATCCAGAAATTCAACAAATTGAATTTCCCCCAAACTGGCACAGGTCTTTAGCATGTGAGCAGGTATGCGCGAGACTTGTGCCTAACAATGGATGGTTTCTAATTAGAAACAAGTGAGCCACACGTATGCCACACATAACACTTGCTCCATTTGGGGTTTTCTAACTAAGTGTTTTGATTTATATTAAAAATGAAAACAATCGATCACAAACTTTTAAGGACATTTCAAGTATTATTCAATGCGACTGCAACGCTTTTACTGTTTGGGCTAATATTTTACAAGTCATTATCAATTGAGTTAGTTATTGGTATAATTGCAGTATTGAGTGTAAATAAAATATTCATTTTTAACTACAAAAAGTTCAAGACATTAGAATTCAAAGACACAGAGGTTAAAATAGTATCTTACGATGCAAGAGAAGAATTAATAGACTTAACAAGAATAAAATCAATAACAAAGACAGGATCTAAGCTTGGGCAATATAAATTTTATAAAATTGAATACCTTGATAAGGAAAATAAACTTGCATCATTCATTACTTCTCCGGAATAAAGTGAATTATTTACTGAACTTATGGAGAAAATAAAATTAATCAATAATAGCTTAGATTTTAAAAGTAACTTATCAAAACTGTAAGGTCAACCCCCCACTCTCCCTCGTTTTTTATCGAAGGAGATCGAGGAACGATTAAAAGCGATAGGATTTATTTTGCGACAGATAATGAGAAGATTGATTATTATATTATCCCTGATAAGCCTTACAGCAATTGCTCAGGAAAGAGTGATAACGAAAGACTACATAATTAACGAATCAGAGATTATTTCGAGAAAGCTTCATAACTTAGAAAATGAAGCTAAGGATATTATTTATAGAATTTGGATTGAGCCAGACTTAATAATAGAAATTGGAAATAATGTGATTTTGACTTTATACATCACTAATTACGATAAGAAAAAGAAACAAACTTTCATTGATAATGTAGAAAATATAAGTCTGGATATTAATCCCAAACTACTGTTAAATCATTTTGATAGTTTAAAGCTAGATAAATGGTGGGACGCAAAAAGTCGTATTGATAATAAGGCGGTTTCAGTAATACACGATGGCCACCGAATATTGATTGAATTTTCATCAAAAGAGGAATATAGAGTTTTCAGTCTTTATGGGCCTTTAACTGACAAGTCTCAGAATTCGCGTAAGACTTTAGATCTGTTAAATTTTATTTCGGACTCAATAAATCCAGACATGCATAGAATGGAGTATTACCAAAGATTGTCCGGAACTAACAAAAAAGCCATAAGAAGACTTAGAGATATAATCGAGTATAAAGATTTTTTTAAAAAACAGATTGAAGACAATATATTTCCAAAAATGTGGGGTGATTTCTAAAGGCATCCCAACTCGCCTTGCTTTGTAACTTGGGTCAACCTGGTAAAATTTAATAACTCATCGTCCTTTCGGAGACGATGAGTGGACAAGTAATAAGCTTAACATTTATTGAGTATAAAAAAATATAATCTTGTTAATCCTCAAATCCTGACCATCCTGATACGGACAATTTTGTTTATCGGGCAGAGAATTTGTTTATAGCAGTGCATTGGATTATTTAAGAAAGGGGAAAGGACTTTTAGCAGTAACTGCATTATAGACAAGATGGCACTGCAAGTGCCAACCACAGGCATCCTCGTTACAAACGAGGATGAGTAGAGCTTGATTTTAATTACGACTGCTAGAATAATGTTTGCCAATGGTGGTGTGACGTATAAGCTGTAAGTGTTATCTTCGCTCCAAGTTTGGTCACGGTGGACAAATACGTTTTCAAAAACTAGCCACTAAAAATAGCCAAGCGTTATAAGCAATTGAATTGCTCATTGAAATTTCAACAAATCATGAAAAAAAATATGAAGACGGTAATACCTTTAATCATCCTGACAATTTTAACTTCAAATCTAATGGCTCAATGGATTGGGTCACCTGGGAATATATATTATAATTCTGGAAATGTCGGGATAGGTACAATGGCACCCGGATATAAAACTGTGATTTCAAATAACGGTGCCGCAGGAATGGAAATTGATCCAACAGGTGGGCAGTTTTCGGAAGGAGTAGGAATGCAAACATATAACAGAGTAACAAGTACGTATACACCATTTTTGATATATAGTTCAAAATTAGTATTAAACGGTGGTAATGTCGGTATAGGGACAACTAACCCAGACATGAAGCTATCAATTCAAGCGAGTGATCAATTCATTGCAAGATTCTCCTCAGCAGGCACTCAATCAATTTCTGGGTTGAGGATAGGTAGCAGTTCCTCTTATGCAGATTTAGTCACGCTGTCTACCGGATTTGGAATCGGATCTGGTATTAACTCAGCTAATCTTCCCTTGAATACTCAAAATCCTAACTTTGTTTATTTTTTCTTAAGCAATACTGGCAACATTGGAATTGGAACAACTACACCAGGATATAAAACTGTAATTTCAAACAATGGTGCGGCAGGGATTGAAATCGATCCGACTGGTATCCAATTTCCGCAGGGAGTCGGGCTACAGACGTACAACAGATCAACAAGTACCTATATGCCATTTCAAATCTATAGCTCAAAATTAGTGTTAGATGGTGGTAATGTCTTGATTGGCAAGGCAACTCAGGTCAATAGTGCATATAAGTTAGATGTGAACGGATCTATGCGATCAAATGAAGTTGTCGTAAATGTGACAGGTGCTGACTTTGTCTTTCAGGACAACTACAATTTAAAGACATTGAATGAAGTCGAGAAATTCATTAAGGACAATAAGCATCTTCCTGACATTGAAGCAGCAAAAGAAATGGAAGAAAAAGGCTTGGAACTTGGGAAAATGGATATGAAGCTCCTACAAAAAATTGAGGAGCTAACTCTTTACATGATTGACTTCAAAAAGGAGATGGACAAGATGAGAGAAGAGAATCAAAAATTAAAGGAGAAAATAACTAAACTTGAAAAGCATTTGTAGGCTAGTCCTAAAATTGGACCAATCAAAAGTCTCCTTTTCAGTCGAGCAGTTAAAGTAGTCGACTGACCTGAGGATGTCAAGACCAAGACGAGTGGTTGATTGTCCTTCTTTTTTACGGAATCCTCGACAAGCGTGAGCAACACGCTAGCGCCTGTAAAAGAGTTTTGGCGATTGGTGCCTGGTAAAATTTAACGTCTCATCGTCCCTTCGGAGACGATGAGACGACAAGTAATAAGCGTAACATTTATTGAGTATAAAAAAATATAATCTTGTTAATCTTCAAATCCTGACCATCCGGATACGGACAATTTTGTTTATCGGGCAGAGAATTTGTTTATAGCAGTGCATTGGATTATTTAAGAAAAGGGAAAAGACTTTTAGCTGTAACTGCATTATAGACAAGATGGCACTGCAAGTGCCAACCTCACGCGGCCCTCGTTGCAAACCATAGCCGTCAGGTTAAGCGTGTAATCCATTGAATTAGAGCAAGAAAGAGAATTTTAGCAATACCTTAAACAGGTATTTTTCTGAGTCTTTAAGCGAGTCACGTATTGAAGCAATAGCAAGATCAACAGGTTTTTGTA
>NZ_JBMRCF010000006.1:0-145762 GCF_057350905.1 Chryseotalea sp.
AGTTGGGACTGTGATCGGACTTATCGGAATAGTTGGAGGCTACTTAAATAGAAACAATATAAAAAAGCACAGTCCACAACAAAGTATATAAAACATGACGGTCCGGTTGAGTTAAATTTATTATTTTAGAATGCCGGCACGATTCATATACAAGTGTTGTAGGAAAGGCGTTCAGACACCAATCAAAATAACGAGTTGAGTAATTGATTATAAATTCAAAAGAAATATTGAACTCCAAATTAGGTATGAGAAAAAATTTAATACTTGGATTTGTACTATTGACAACTTTAGCATTTGCGCAAGTTGACAGCTATAGAATTAAAGAACAAGCTGAAATGACGGCAAGTGCTCTTCTTCAAGACGACTATGAAACCCTAATAAAACTTACCTATCCGGAAATAGTAAAAAAGATAGGAGGAAAAGACAGAATGATTCTGCTAATTAAAAAGGGAAAGTTGGAAATGAGTCAGCAAGGCATATTTTTTGACAAAGTGACAATTGGAACTCCTTCAAACACTGTAAAAGCGGGAGACGAAATCCACTGTCTAGTACCACAGACAATTTTAATGAAAGTACCCGGAGGAAAAATGAAAAGCGAAACGCATTTACTAGCAATTTCAAAGGACAATGGAAATCAATGGTTTTTTATCGACACTGTAAATTTGACAATGGAGAATCTAAAAAAAATGTTTCCGAATTACAATACTGATTTACAACTTCCGACTAAAAAACAACCAAGATTTATAGCTGATTGATGAGTTAAATGAATTGAAAAAGAAAAAAATATCACCAAAATCTAACTGTGGGTAAAATCGGTGGATAACAATACGTTTTTCCTCCAAGGTATGACTTGAAGAGTGTGAAGGATTATCTCATGAACTGTGATTACAGTGCTGTAGATTAAAATTTAGCAGCAATTATATATATTTACCATATAGGGTGGCTTTACACAATGTTGGAGTTAGTATGGATATAGTCAGAAGTTGGCGGAAGGCAACTATGAGAAATTAGTCAATCCTTGTCACGCTTTATCTGACATCCTCACTAAATTGTGAATAACAATAGGTTTTTTTATGAAACTATTTAATAGACAAAATTTCAAAAACATCTATCACCGGCTACTCGTGTACTTTGTTGAAATTGTAATTATTTTTATAGGCATTACTATTTCCTTTTTGTTTGAGCAGTGGCGAGAAGAGAATAGACAAAAGGAAGAGCTCATAGGACTAGCCGAATCTCTTATACGAGATGCGGAAATCGGGAGGAATCACTTAGAATCTGACTTGAAGGGAACGAACATTTGGCTTAAAAATCTAGATTCTCTTCGTATACAGCGTGATCTAGAAAAAGTTGGTGAACCAGAACTTTTATGGTTTTACAACTTACTCGCTGGCAAAGAATTTGGCTTGTTTGACTCAAAATCTCCAGCTTATTTGTCAGGAATAAGCAGTGGCTTATTAACCAAACTACCAGATTCCATTCAATTAAAAATTTACAATGTTTATGAGAGCAAATTACCTGACCTTCAACATTTATATGACCAACAAAATAAGACTGCTGAATACTTCAGGAATGAAATAATGATACATTCTAAAAGATATTTATATCAAAAAAATGTATCAGCAGTAACCATTGATTTAAAAGAGTTTGCTAATGAGGTTCAACAACCAATCTATGGAAATTTGATAAATCAATTTTTTACTACCGAGAATGTAATTCGTAGTAGAAACATAAAAATAACCAACGATTTTAATTTAATAATCCGATCCCTGAATGACTATATAGGAGTATTGAAAAAATAGTAAGAAGATTGAATTCAAATCGATTATAATCTGCCTGCACCAACAACCATTGACTGAAGAGTTGTAAGCTCATCTCAATTTCGGCCATGTGAAAGCTAAAATCAACTGTTCAACTTTAAAACCCTATTCGTTTCTTAAACTAACAACAGGATTGGTATTAGCCGACTTCAGTATAACTATACCCACGGTTATCATCGCGGTGAGCAGGGCAAAGCTTAAACTTAGTAGAAAAGAAGAAAAAGAAATATCAGCACGGTAAGCAAAAGCCTCCAACCATTGTTGCATGGCCCAGTACACGACTACACTAGACAACAGGAAGGCAGTCAATAAAATTTTAACATACTCTGCAGATAGTATACCGGTGATTGAAAAAGTAGAAGCGCCCAACACTTTTCTGACGGCAATTTCTTTGGCACGTTGCTCTGTCATAAACCTGACTATACCCAATAAACCAAGGCAGGATATAAAAAGCGCAAAACCACCTAAGTAAGAGAACACCACATTGGTTCGTTGCTCTGTTTTATACAAGTTAGCCACATCTTCGTCAATAAAGTGATAGTCAAAAGGGCGTTCCGGTGCATACTTCTTAAAAACACCTTCTACAGCCGCAACGGTTCCAGGGCTGGCATCCCTAAGCTTTACTGAAACATTATTAATTGATGATGGATAAGTGTACATGATCAAGGGTTCTATTGATTTATGTATTGACTTAAAATGGAAATCGTTTAGAATACCAATAAGGTGGTATTTACGTTCATGAACTACTATTTCCTGCGCTTCGGCTGCTGTAATATTCATGATGGCTGCCGCGCTTTCATTCAACATAATAGACGCTGTATCGTTACTCGCGGGTAAGGTAAATGCGCGACCTGATTGTAAGGATAAACCATATACGTCAATAAATTCATGATCAACAATGAGTTTGTGAAAAAAGGTGTGGTCCGTTTCGGGCTTGCCTGCCCACTCCACATCACTGGTGTTTTGATCGGTAAATACAATGGGATGATTATGACCTGTTACTGCAATCACCTGACTTAATGTTTTTAATTCGCTACGCAGCGACTCGAATTGTGGTAAAAATTTTCGTAAGGCGGTAAAGGAGATAATCTTATCCTTATCATAGCCTAAGGCTTTACTGTTGATAAAATTAAGCTGATCTTGTATGATCAGGGTTGCACTAACCAGGCCAATGGCTAAACTGAATTGTGTTACAACCAGCATACGTCTGATCGAAAGTGCTCCATCAGCTGTGGATTTACCTTTAAGTGACTCCACCGCTTGTTGTTTAGTAAGCAGTATTGCCGGATACACACCAGAAAGTATTGTTGTTACACCCAGCATAACAAGCAGGTATAAAATATTTGTCTGCGAAAAAATCAGAGCAAGCTTTAAACCTGTTAAGGCATTAAAATGAGGTAAGACTAACCACACCAAGGCAAGTGCCATCAGCAGGGCCATCAGTGCATAAAGAAAAGTTTCAGCGATGCTATAAAGAATAATTTGCCTTGTGCTTGATCCTAAAACCTTTCTAACAGCCACTGCATGATTCCGCTTGAACAACCGGGCTGTTGTCAGGTTAGCGTAGGTAAGGCAGGCAATAAGTAAAACCAAAGTTCCAACCCAAGAGAAAATGATGACATAGGTGATATTTCCTCTGCCGGGCACATCATTGTTCAAGGCGGTTGATTGTAAATGAATTTGCTGAAGTGGCTGCAATGCTAAAAGCGAATTTCCATCTTCCTGATTTTCCATTAATACTTTAGAAATTGATTTTTCAAATGATGTGGCTTCACTTTCAGTATTTAATTTGATATAGGTATGCAGACTGGAAAAATACCAATCGTCTGTAGTTAGCAATCCATTGCCAGACATAAATTGCATTGGAATCAAAAAATCGAAATCATAGAAGTGTGTATTTTCTGTTGGGTTTTCCATTACCGCCAAAATGAGGAGGTTAAATGGGCCGATGATAAATGTTTTGCCAAGTGGATCAGCATCTCCAAAGAAAATTTCTGCCAGTCGTTGTGTAATTATAATTTGATTGGGCTCATTTCCAAAAGTTGAGGCACTGCCTTTTATTAAAGGAAAGGTAAAGACCTCTAAAAAGGAAGAATCTACAGCTATGCCTTTTTTGTACAAACAGTTAATGTCAGTTCTGATGCAAAATTCAACCAATGATGCGCGTGTGGTTTTTTCAATGGCTGTTTGTGTTGACTGCAGGTGTTCTGCCAGGGGCCCAGGTGTTAACGCTACCTGCGAAGTAAGACTGTCTGCATCATATTTTTTTTGTGTTATACGGTAAATGGATTCAGCGTCAACGTGAAAATCATCAAAGCTTCGCTCATAGCTTACCCAAATAAAAATAACGATAAAAAAAGCAAAGCCTATTGACAGACCAGTAATGTTAATAAAAGTATCTAATGAGCGCATGTTGCGCCAGATGGTACGGAGGTAATGACGTAACATAACTAGGTTTAGGTTCTGGTAAGTTAATAACAGTTGGTAGTATTTTCTATCTTAAAAGCATTCATTTATAAAAATAGTGTGCCTTAATTTTAAGGTATAACCACGTAATTAATCGGTTTGCTGTAGTCAGCATTGATGAACGAGCCCAGTCTGCCCATCACCACATAAATGATTCACAAAATCCTCTCTGCTCTAAAATATCTTAAGCACTACTGTTTCATAAATCAATTCATCGCTACTGGGCACAGCTTCCTGCGGATTATTGGTCCAGAATTCCCAACGCCCCCCTCTTATCTTTACCCATACCCTGTTATTTGCAGGGTCTTGCCAATAGGTTTCGCCTGCTGAATCGATTACTGCTTGCAAGGAATTAAGCTCACTGTAATTAAACCATGTGTCGGTATCCACCCATAGGCGTACAGTTGCATTGATATTGCCATCGAACTGTATGCCGATTACTTGTGTGTCGCTTGCCTCCAGCATATTCTCCACGTTCATCTGGAAATTGGTTGGATGGCTTGCTTCTGCCGGAAAAGTTAATTCATAAATACCTTCAGGTGTTGTGGCAAAATGGCGCATGTGTTGTAAAAACCAGTCTTGCTGTGCTGCGTTTACTGTCCAGGTGGCTACTGTTTGTAAATCATTATTTAGTCGCTTTACTTCTATGCCCATCAAATCCATGTAGGGTTGATTTTGCGGAGGCGTATCGCCAACACCATGCAGCACAAATCCTTCAAAACCATAAAAGGGTCCGGGTACACTTACACCTCCGGATATTTCACCCGGAGTAACAATACTTATTGTTTTACCATAAGTAAAAAAGGGTTCGTTATACACAAAATAATTTCCAACGGGTCCCCATACGCCTTGTGCATCCAATAAAGCAGAGGCCAATACATAGTGCGGATAGAGTGCGCGCAACTTTACTCCAGGATGTGAACTATGTATGAGGTTGTTGGTATTTCTGATCATGCCTTTATCTACTGGCCGCGTGTAATAATCTTCCGTTGAAAAAACTCCGCTTCGCCCGTTGACACTGGCCGGGAAATTGATAACAATGTTATCGCGGATATCAAATGTGCTATGGTAGGTGGCGAATGCAACAGGATCGGGATTGGAAAAACCTGCAAAGGGATCTGCTGCATCGCTTCTGCCAGTACCATTCATAGTGTGGTTAAGACTTGTACCAATAATCAGGGAGCGCTCAATGATGCCGTCATCTCCAGAGCCTGCAAAGAATCTGCCGTGGTTATCTGCTGATATGACTGATTGGTTTGTAGGTCTTCTTGCTCTGTCCCAAATACCGGGGCCCATATTTTTCCAAACCTTAAAACGAGTTAGATGAAATCTACGCAAGCTCGGTTCTGGCCAGGGTGTTGCTCTCCCACCCTCATTGGATGCATACTGGTGACCGATGGTGTTGCCTTCATTGTCGTTCTCTACATCATCGAGGTGGATACCATTAATGCCATTGGAGTGCGAAGTGTTATTATCGAACACACCAAACTCCATCCGACTTGGATTCATCAGCATGCCATCTTCTGCCAACACACCTGTGCTTTCACCGAAAGGTCTGGTGGGAAAAGTCAGCCAAAAACCAAATGATCCACAGTCTGCGGCAATGTTGTTAATGATTGTATTGTCTGGATTGCTTATCCAAAATCCTGAAGAACCCTTCTCACTTACTTCATGCATTTTTAAACGGCTCTCATAAGGAGGATTTCTTACGCGCAATACAAGGTTACCATCTATTACATTTCTTCTTTCTACGGCATCTTCAGTAAAAATACCATGGCCTTGTACATCATAGACAATATTGTTTTGCACCAACACCCCATTGGTACCATGAATAACAATGCCTCTGTTTCTGGAACTGTTAATGGTAGAATTTTTAAAATACTGACCACTGGCATCCGTTGTAAATTGAGTGCCTGCATAACTGAGCATGTGCCAATGAAAAGGATAACGTCTTACTCTTCCCCTTTGACCACCTCTTTTAATTTCAAGGCCATCAACATGTGCTACGGAAGATCCCATCACCATGATATGCACACCAAAACCCTGAGTTTGCCATACAGCATCATCCGGAGCTTGAATAACAATATTGCGACTGAGGTTTCCTACCTCGGCTCGCTCATCGAGTACAAGTGGTGTTTGCAAGTCTTCTGTATCCGGTTGTGGTGGTGTTAGTAAGTTAGCAGGCTCAAGACCCACACCTGTTGTGGTGGCATATTGTAATAGTCCCCAACGAAAAGCGTTGAGGGGGATACTTAATCCAAGCTGCGTTCCATTAAGCGATGTTATGGAATTTTTTTGCGTGACCGAAATACCGCCACCCGCCTGATAGTAATCAGTAGGTGCAATGACTAATTCATCGCCTACTTTCCAATCAACGTTTTGTAATAGATTGATGGATGTTGAACCTGCCGCTGCATGTTGATTGATTTTAGTCCAGATAACATCTGGCGCTTTACCATACAATTCCAGGTTTCCATCCATGAGTACAAGGCCGCGAGTACCCATGCCCATGATGCTGGCTTGCGTATCTGTATCGGTGAGTGTGATGATTGCTTTCTGTAAAAAAGGATGTTGTTCTGTACCTATGCGCAAGGTACCATGTACCATTATCCATTTCGCACTGAGTTGTAAATCCTTTCTGGCAAATTCTAATTCACCATTTATGGTAATGCCTCCGAGCGCTGGCGGATTCTCATCCAATCGAATGGTCATGCCTTCTGGAATTACAACATCGCTCCCAGTGCCTGGCTTACCATTGGGCCAGGTGGCAGGATCAGACCATAAGTATACTTGTTTGCCTGTTACTTGTGTAATGTTGGAAAAAACGGGCAGGCAATCTGGCTCAGTAATTTGTGCCCTGAAATAATTGCCAGTATTACGGATTACATGTTTAAGTGTAAGGTCAGAAGCACCTTCAATATCATTCCATGCCTCACCATCTGTTGAGAACTGCCATTGAATATCTCCTATTGTAGTAGCAGGTATCTCTAATTTTAGCGTATCATAAAATTGCACTTCAGCAACTTGTGCTTTACATAGATATGATGTAGACAAAAATATTAGTATCGCGATGAATATTTTTTTCATAGTAGCTCTTGTTTGGGAAAATAAGTGGGGTCAATCTTATTCTTTAATAAGTCGGACATGCGAGCTTCTATTTGCGGCCTCTAAGCTCAGTATGTAAAAACCCGCTTTGAGTTTACGCACGTCAATTGTAGAAATGCCAGCGGATATAGGTATTGAAAATATTGTTGAACCTATTGGATTATAGAAACGCAGATTACCTGCCGCTGCGCTGGATACTTGTATAAAATGCGTTGCGGGGTTGGGGTGTATGTTAAATAATTCGAATCTGTCTTTAAGCCCAACCACCTGTTGACATGCTTCTGATTGATCTACAGAAACGTTTATGGTATAGGATAATTGGGCGACTGATTTATTAAAGATTAAAAGCCAAAACAAGAGGCAACACAAGGAGGTTTTGATCATACAGTTCAATGGATATTAATACAGTAAAAATAGTCGCGCAGCTCCTTCTATGTGAATTTTCGGTCGATACAAATGGTATACAAGGGCGATAAACTGAGGGTAATCAGTTAATAAGCTCATAATATGTTTTAATAAGTTCATAATAATATTTCTTGCAGGGGGGTGCCTCACCCCTGCCCCTCTCCAAAGGAGAGGGGTGTGAAGCGATGAAAATTATGAACTTGCAATGACTTTAACTCTATAATAGTAAAACACTGAATTACTTGTAGCTCATCTTGCCTTTGCAGTTCGTAAAATATGCTTTTGCATAGAGTGGGGTTAACCCTGCCCTCTCCAAAGGAGAGGGGTGGTGAAGCGATGAAAATGATGAACTTGCAATGAATTTAACTCTGTAATATTAAAACACTGAATTACTTGTAGCTCATCTTGCCTTTGCAGTTCGCAAAATATGCTTTTGCTTAGAGTGGAGTTACCTCTGTTACTCTCTAAAGGAAAGGGGTGGTGGAGTGATGAAAATGATGAAAGTGCAGAATGTAATTGGGTTATGAAAAAACACTTACTCAGAGGTTTTTCATTTTCCCCCTCGTAATTCTCAAGATATGACGCTTTTTATAAGTGAATAATCTATACGACTCTCCATGCTCTGTGCGAATCTTTATGCGATTTGGAAATAAGAATGTGTAAAGGGGTTTTATTGTTAATATGTCTGAATACGGTATTGAAAAGTTAAACTCAGCAAGTTTTTCTTTTTTACATTCAAAAATGAGGGAGTCGTTTGTAAGTAATATGACTCCTCTCTTATTACTAAACGGCTTTTCAAACATCCGATCGTCTCTTGTAACTTTTTGGGAATAGATTACCACGCGATTCGCATTTTGGCTGTTGGCAAACAAATGCAAAAGCATAAAAACTGAAAACGACACAAATTCTTTTGTTGTCATAGTCTAATGGAATTGTTTTCATAAGAACGCTTTGGACAAAAGTTTCTGTATTACAAAGAGAAAAAATATTTAACAAATCCTTAGCTAATTAAGAACCTGTTGAAATTTAACAGCGTGTATGTAGATCGAATTACACTTGAGAGAAAGAATTAGAATAAAAATTCATAAAATATTTTTCGAAGGTCAATGCTAGTGAGTCTTCTCTTCAGATCCAATCAGGTCAATGAGGTTGCCATATAAATCTTCAAACACAAGCACTCTTCCATAGGATTCTTCAACAGGGCCACGTACGATTTTTATCTTGTGTTTTTGAAGATTTTCGTAATCAGCTTGAAAATTCTGTGTGTGGAGAAAAAGGAATACACGCCCTCCTGTCTGGTTGCCTATTCTGCTGCTTTGCTCTTCGTTTGCTGCTTTGGCCAATAATAATCCGCAGCCTGTATTACCAGGCGGTAATACCACCACCCATCGTTTGGTGGGTGACGTGATTTTATCTTCAACAAGAGAGAAGCCTAAAACGCGTGTATAAAAATCTATGGCTTCATCATAGTCACGAACAACCAGGGTAATGTAAGCAAAGTGTTGTTTACTCATATTGCTTTAATGTTATTTAGATCAAATTCAATGTCTTTTAGTTAAGTTTTTTATGGCCTCACCTCCTTTCCTCTCCAAAGGAGAGGATGAAGATTGGAGCTTAACTAAAAGACACTGAATTTCTGTTTATAATTTACAGGAATGTCTACTGATCAGCTTCCAGTGATTGTTCACTTTTACATAAACTTCGGTGTATGATAGCTTCAAGGAAAATTCCGTTGTATTCACTTTGCCAACAAAGGTTCCTTTGCCTGTTACGATAGCGGTTTGGTCAATCAGATTTACGCTCGACTCCTCCACCACAATACTTTTATATTGGAGCTTACCGCTTTTCATATCGCTTAACACTTCTTCGCGGTTCTGAATCCAGCCATTGGAATGTACATAGCTTACTTTATCGCCAAGAAAGTAATCAATGGAATCTATATTGTTGCTAACCAACCATTCAAACTTTTGCTTGTGTAAGGCATCCACTTTGGCTGCATCAGTTTGAGCCAGTGCAAGAAGGGAAGTAAAGAAAAAAACAAGCGTGCCAACAGTTCTCATGATTCTGCTTTTAATAGTTTATCCTTATCACGTGTCCCTGCATACAATTCATACTCTAACAAACGACAATCAATTTTGGCGTTGTAAAATTCTATGCGCTTGCTCGCTCGTAGACCAATTTTTTTGGCAAGATCTAAATTACCTGTAAAAATATAGCCGGTGTAGCCTTTGCACTGCTGCTTCAGAAAATCGCCCATACGCTTGTAGGTTGCTTCCAGCTCGCTCACCTCCCCTAAACGTTCGCCATACTCCGGATTAAAATACACAACACCACTTACGCCTTCCGGAACATAGGTATCGGCAAAGTCACACTTTTTTGTTTTGATGTATTCAGCAACGCCTGCAATTTCAGCATTGACTTTGGTTACATTCACAGCATCTTCACTAATGTCAGTGGCATAGATGGCCAAGTTAGGTACTTCCTTTACCTGATCTTTTAACTTTTGAAACTCGCGGTGATAATTGCCAATTTCAAAACCCGCAAAATGCATGAAAGAGTAATTTCTGCGGAACAAGCCAGGCTTGCGTTGGGTCGCTATCAAGGCAGCTTCCACGGCAATAGTACCGGAACCACACATGGGATTGACAAAGGGTGATACTTTATCCCACTTGGTTGCATATAAAGTGGCTGCCACTAGAGCTTCAAGCATAGGTGCTTTACCTGGTATTTTTCTATAGCCGTGTTTGGAAAGCGTTTCACCGGATGTATCGATAAATACCTCTGCTTCATCGTCCTTCCAATACAAATAGACAGCGGCTTTATCCATGTTAGGCCCGCTGTTGGGGCGCGTACCTGTTTTATGTCGAATCCTGTCTACAATAGCATCCTTCACTTTTACATTAACGAACATGGTATTGTTAATGCTGGGCGTATCCACATTACAGGTTACTGAGAAATAACCTTCGTTCGGAATAATATCTTCCCAGGGAATTTCTTCGAGGCCACGATAGAGCTCGTCACCATTTTTAGCACGCAATTGACGCAATGAAAAATGAACCTGACTGGCACAACGTAAGTTCAGGTTAAGTCGGATACAATCCAACATAGTGCCCATCAACTCAATTCTTGTCGGGTACACACCTTCAGGCGTATAGCCCAGGTCTCTGATTTCCTGCTCCAAATAAGGTGCAATTCGCTTGTTACAGGTTACAATAATGCGACTGCTTTCTTTAAAAAGTTCAAATGCCATGCTGCAAGTTCCGATTTTTTCAATCAATGACGCACAGCCTTGTAAAAAACTTCTTAAGTATCGATAATACCTTGCCTAAATACTTTTCCTTTTCCTAATTTGAAGCATGAATCGCAAACAGTTATTTGAGCAAATCCAACTAAAGCAAACTTATTTATGTGTAGGCCTTGACACAGACCTAGACAAAATTCCTAAGCACTTATTATCGGAAAAAGACCCCGTTTTTGAGTTTAACAAGCAAATAATTGATGCTACCCACCAGCATTGCATAGCCTATAAGCCCAATCTTGCCTTTTATGAAGCACTTGGCTCCAAGGGTTGGGAGAGCCTGCAAAAAACACTGGAATATATTCCCAAAGATATTTTTACCATTGCTGATGCCAAGCGTGGCGACATTGGCAACACCTCTTCTTTATATGCCAAGGCATTTTTTGAGCAATTGAATTTCGACTCGATAACAGTTGCGCCTTACATGGGCGAAGATTCGGTAAAACCCTTTTTAAAATTTAAGGATAAGTGGGTGATCTTACTGGCGCATACTTCTAATATGGGGGCGGCCGACTTTCAACTGATAGAATCTAAAGCGAATGGCAGGCGCTTATACGAAGAAGTGATGCTACGTGCACAAAGTTGGGGCAGCAGTGATCAGCTCATGTTTGTGGTGGGTGCCACCCAAGCTGACAAAATTGAAAGCATTCGTAAACTCGCACCGGATTATTTCTTTCTCGTTCCGGGCATAGGTGCGCAAGGCGGAGACCTTGAGTTGGTATCGAAATTTGGTATGAATAAACAATGTGGTTTATTAGTAAACTCTGCCAGGGCCATCATTTACGCATCGGGAGAAAAGGATTTTGCACAGGCCGCCAAACGCGAAGCTGAAAAAGTAAGTGAGGAGATGAAGATTTATCTGAATAAATATATTTAGTTTTAAATAAAACCGTTGTGAGCGAAGCCTTTCTCCATTACATATGGCAATTTCAATATTTTGATAAAAAGGACTTAGTCACGACTGAGGGTGAAACTATTACTATTTTAAAAACCGGCTTTTATAATACACATGCCGGACCCGATTTCTCTCAAGCTAAAATAAAAATAGGTGACCTTGAGTGGATTGGTCATGTGGAAATTCACATTCATGCTTCTGAGTGGCAACAGCATAAACATCAGCACGACAAGGCCTATGACAATGTAGTACTGCACGTTGTTTGGAAAAACGATAAAGTTATTACAAGAAGTGATGGTAGTCTGGTGCCCACACTGGAGCTTAAAAACAGAATTGAAGATTCTTTATTATTGAACTACAAGCATCTGGTTAACCAGCCTGTTTCTATTCCTTGCGCTCATGCTTTACACACAGTTAATAGTCTAACCAGAATTTCGGCACTGGATAGCGCCCTGGCACAACGCCTGGAAAACAAAGCCAGACTGATATTAAAAAGTCTTGAAGAAAATAACAATGATTGGGAAGAAACCTTCTATCAATTACTGGGTAAAAACTTTGGTTTTAAAGTTAACAGTGAAGCTTTTTATGCATTGACCAGGGCAATTCCATATCGAAGCTTGCTAAAGCACAGTGATAAGCTTTTGCAACTGGAGGCTATGCTATTAGGTACTGCAGGCTTTCTCGATAAAGTGAAAGATGATTATGCGCAATCCTTACAACGCGAATACAGTCTTCTACAAAATAAATTTAATCTTACCAAAAAACAGTTGAATGAAAGTCAGTGGCGCTTTTTACGATTGAGACCTGCCAACTTCCCTACCTTGAGAATTGCGCAGTTCGCAACCTTATTATCAATGCGCAAAAACTTATTTTCAACCATACTAGCTACTGAATCCATTGTAGCCTTGAAACAACTTTTTGAAGTTAGTCAGTCAGCTTATTGGCAAACACATTATCGCTTTGATAAAAAAAGCAAGAAAACTGTTCCGGTTTTGGGAGAGACCGCTATTGAGAACATTATCATTAATACTGTAGTACCTACCATGGCTGCTTACAGTATTTATAAAGATGAAAGTATCTGGATGGATCGGGCAATCGATTTTTTGAGTAAGATCAGCCCCGAGGAAAATAGCATTATCAGCGAATGGAAAGCATTGGGTTGGTCTGTTACATCAGCATTTGATAGTCAGGCATTGATTGAACTCAGAAATAACTTTTGCCATAAGCGCTTGTGTCTTCAGTGTACTATAGGGCATACCTTGATTCGAAAGACATGATGTACCTGCTCGCTTTTGTTTCGATATCATTGATTACTATTTTTCTATACAGTGTATGGAAAAAAACGAATAGCGCCATAAAGTCTTTTTTTCTATCGGCCCTGTTATTGCATGTTACGGCTGGCGTTTGTTTAGGCTTACTCTATGTCCACTATTATGGAGAAAGCGACACCCTCATTTATTTTCAGGAGGGGCTGAAGCTGAATGAATTACTCTTTACAGATGCAAGACTTTATCTGAATTTCCTCTGGAGCAACGCAGGTGATGATTCATTTCTGCATACAATGGTTTACACAGACAAGCGTGCCTTGTTTATGGTAAAAATCAGTAGCATTATTTTACTGCTATCCGCTAATAATTACTGGCTTGCTTCTTTTTACTTTTCCATAATTAGTTTCTTAGCCAGCTGGAAAATTTCACGCACCCTCCACCATTATTTTCCGGAAAAACAAAATGCCATTTTATTTTCCTTCCTTCTTATACCATCAGTTGTTTTCTGGTCGAGTGGTGTTGTAAAGGAGAGCGTTGCGCTGGCTTCACTTTTATGTATCGTCAGCCATTTTATCTTACTTTATAAAAACAAGAAACTGATTTGGCGGCAATGGCTTATCAGTATTATTTGCATTTGGCTACTCTATAACTTAAAGTATTACTATCTGGCGGTTGTGATGCCCGTAATTATCACAAGTTTGTTGGTGCAATTCATCGTAAGGCATTGGACAAAGCGCTCCTTTATACAGGAATTATGTTTGTGGTTGTCTGTGTTCTGCACATTCAGCTTGTTGGTAACACAACTCCATCCCAATTTTTATCCAAGTCGTTTTCTTTCAGTTATTTATAACAATTACCTGGCATTTATCGCTAACTCCGCTCCGGAAGATGTCATGCATTTTCAATATTTGTCAGAAAACTGGATAAATGTAGCGCTCCTTTCACCATGGGCTTTTATGTCTGGCTTATTCAGGCCATTTATTTGGGAAAGCAGCAATCTATTGCAAACGATCGCAGCCATAGAAAATACCTGTTTCTTGGTACTGACCGTCAGCAGTTTACATGCCTTAAAAACTTTATCCAAACACACTGACAGGATTTTGATTTTTGCAACGTTGGTCTACTGTTTTGTGCTTAGTGTATTCTTAACACTCTCTACACCCAACTTTGGCACCCTAATACGCTATCGTGTAGGTTTTTTACCTTTTTTTATTTTCCTCACTGCCAGTTCAAGTCCTATCTTTAACCTGATTATTAATTTATTATCAAGTATCCGACAAAAGTTTGTTGGTAATAAACGCTAAACGTATTTTTAGATATGGACAACCCTGTACTTATTTTCGGTGCCAATGCTTTGGGCCGTGCAGCAAAAGAAATTTTTGAAAACAATGGCAATGTTGTCTATGGCTTTTTGGATGACGATAAGAAACTTCATCAAAAGGAAATAGACAATGTGGTTTGCTTAGGCAGTACAGATGATGATGGCTTCCTGAAACTGATTGGAAAAAAGTGTGAAGCTTTTATCGCAGTTGACGACATCAAACTAAAGAAAAACCTGACCGAGATGTTGAATGATGTTCGGCATGTGCAGCCTGTTAACGCTATACACAACCAAGGCTCTATGGGAAACCATGTGGAACTGGGGCATGGCAATATGATCGATCAGGGAGCCCGTATTGGTGCGGGTGTAAAGATGGGAAGTCATTGTATAATCCATGCCAATGTTGTTATCGGAGTAGGTGCTGAAATAGGTGATTATGTTAATCTTGGTGCAGGCTCCATTATAGGCAGCGGTGTTAAAATAGAGGATGAAGTATTTGTAGGAGCCGGAGTAACAGTGGTGGCTGATATTACACTTGGGAAAAGAGCCCGTGTAGGTGCGGGATCTGTAGTGATTGGTCAGGTAAAATCAGGTGAAACTGTTTTTGGAAACCCCGCTCAAAAAGTAAATAGTTAATCATTAGTTATAAGCCCCCTAACTAAACCTGTATGGGTAAAATCTCTGAAACTGATCTCATCTTAAACGAAGACGGAAGTGTTTATCACCTGAATCTTCTTCCGAAAAATATTAGCGATACCATTATTGCTGTGGGTGATCCTAACCGAGTTTTTCAGGTGAGCCAGCATTTTGATGATATTGATTTTGAAATGAACAAGCGCGAGTTCATTACGCATACAGGCAAATACAGTGGTAAAAGAATAACAGTTATCAGTACGGGTATCGGAACAGATAACATCGAGATTTTTTTAACTGAGTTGGATGCCCTGGTCAACATTGATTTGAAAACTCGAGAACCCAAAGCACGCAAAAAGAAATTACGGATTATTCGTGTAGGTACTTCCGGTGCCATTCAGGAAGACATCCCCCTGGATTCGCATTTGATCAGCGAGTATGCAATAGGTTTTGATAACCTGATGAATTTCTATGACCTGCCGATGGATAAGTTTGAAAAAAGCATAGGCAGGGCGTTAAAGAAACAAATCGGCCTGAATTTTTCACCCTATGTTGTAAAGGGCTCGGAAAGCCTCCGCGATTTGTTCAAGAAGGAAATGATTATTGGAAACACCGTTACTGCCCCTGGTTTTTATGCACCTCAGGGAAGGGAAATGCGCATTCCTGCCCGTTACCCAAAACTGCTGGAAGATCTTACCTATTTCCACACTAAAAACAGCGATTTCTGGCTTACCAATTTAGAAATGGAAACCGCTGCCTATTATGCCCTGGGGCGTATGCTGGGACATGAGGTAATCAGTCTGAATGCTATTATTGCCAACCGGGTTAAGAATAAGTTTTCGAAAAAACATACCAAGACCGTTGACGACCTGATCAAGAAGGTACTTGACCTTGTTTAGCTAAGCTGTTACGCCACTCTCCATACGCTTAATGTATTTGCCAGCCTGGAACGGACTATCATTGTAGAAGCCTGACAAAATACGGTGAGCAATTTGCTCAATAATCAATTCATTGTCTGACTTACCATCTTTGCCTCTCCAGTACACACGGTTAGGATGCTTGCGCATGTCTTCTACGTATGCCTTGGCACGTTGAAACTGATCGTCAGTAAATGTGATTGTAAAACAGGTTTTAACTTGTTGAGTTTCCATAGCAATAATCAATTAGCAATGAGTATACCAAACTAATTCTTCTACTAATAACAAAATCAGCAGTATCAAAGTCAATATCACGCCCGAATTCGGGCATTTGCGTTCGACTTTGCGACAAATACACTGGCATAATTGATTAAATTGCAGGGCATTTATGAAGGACTGTACTATTTTCAAACTCAGCAATGGCATACGTGTCGTTCACCAGCACATTGCACATACTAAAATTGTTCACTGCGGATTATTCCTGGGTATTGGTAGTCGCGATGAAAATACCGAAAACCAGGGTATAGCTCACTTCTGGGAGCACATGGCATTTAAAGGAACCAGGAAGCGATCGACACTTGATATTATTACAAGTTTAGATTCGGTGGGTGGTGAATTAAACGCCTACACTGACAAGGAGAAGATTGTGTTTTTCGCTTCGGCTCGTGATGAGTACTTTGAACGGGCCGTGGATCTGCTCTCTGATATTACATTCAATTCTACCCTACCCGAAAAAGAATTGGAGAAAGAACGTGGTGTTATTCTGGAAGAGATGTCTATGTATCTTGATAGTCCGGATGACTCCTTGCAAGACGAATTTGAAAACATCGTCTATCCCAAACATCCGATGGGCATGAACATACTCGGGAGAAAAGAAACGGTAAGTCGTTTTACGCGCAAAGATTTCAAGCAGTTCTTTGACGAAAATCTGAGTAACGATAAAATAGTGTTTAGCTGTATTGGCAACATTACTTTAGCTGAAGTGGAAAAGATGGCCAAACGTTATCTTGAAAAACGCACGCTTGGCAAAGCAACTGCCAAGCGGAAGAAAATCAACATATATAAACCCAGTGAAAAGCTATTGACGCGTCCTGTTAAACAGGCCAAGTGTGCTATTGGAAGCCGGGCGTATCCGATACATCACAACGATCGTGTCGCTTTTTATTTGCTTGTTAATATGCTTGGCGGTTCTGGTATGAACTCAAGACTCAACCTGTCTCTGCGCGAAAAGTATGGTTATGTTTATTCTATCGATGCGCACTACATTCCCTACTCAGACACCGGCTTGTTTGCTATTTTCTTTGGAACAGAACCCAAGCAGTTAGATCGTTGCATTAATCTGGTTAAGAAAGAACTCAATCGCTTCCGTGAAACCAAGCTAAGCAACAAACAATTGAATGAAGCCAAAGAGCAGATAAAGGGACAGATGGCCATGTCGGAAGAAAACAACCTGAGTTTAATGATGATGATGGGAAGAAGTATTCTAGACTATAACCGAGTGCCCTCCATTGAAGAAGTATTTGAAAAAATCAATGCCATTACACCTGCTAAAATGCAACGCATTGCCAACGAAATGTTTCGCGAGAAGGAATTAAGTCAACTCATTATTAAATCATAAGCATACAATGCCCTTAGATATTACCCACCCGCTTGTACAACAATATGCAGAGAGGTATACATCTACTGAAAGTACATTGTTACAAAAAATAAACCGAGATACCCATGCCAAGGTATTGATGCCACGTATGCTGTCTGGTCAGTTGCAGGGACGCTTTTTGGCCATGGTGAGTCGCATGATAAAGCCTCAGACCATCCTTGAATTAGGTACGTACACCGGCTATTCTGCGCTGTGTCTTGCGGAAGGTCTTGCTAAAGGAGGAAAGCTGATTACGATTGACGCCAACGAAGAATTAGAAGATCGCGTAAGGGTATACTTTAATCAATCAGCCTATGGCGCAAGCATTGACTATCGTATTGGAAAGGCCGCGGATATTATCCCGACCCTTAAAGAATCTTTTGACCTGGTGTTTATTGATGCAGACAAAGAAAACAATGGGAAGTACTTCGAATTACTGATCAATCGTGTAACTTTAGGAGGCTTTTTATTAGTGGATAATGTATTGTGGAGTGGTAAAGTGGTAGAAGACAAACCTGATAAAGACACGCGCTCAATTTTGTCATTCAATGAAATGATACAACATGATGAACGTGTCGAAAATGTTTTACTGCCATTGCGTGACGGACTTATGCTAATGCAGAAAGTAAAAGAGTAAGTATGAAAATTTTAACAGCGCTATTTTTTGTTGCCACCCTTACGGCAGCAGCGCAGCCCTACGAAGTGCCACAGGTTCCGCATAAGCTGAACTTTGCCGGTATTACCTTAACCATTCGCGATGATGCCAAACGGGAAATTCAAAAAGATGTTGATGCTTTATGGCAATCACCACGACACTTCAATATAAAAGTAGAACGGGCTAAAACATACTTCCCTACTATCGAGAAAATTTTTGCTGAAGAGCGTGTTCCTGATGATTTCAAATTTTTAGTTTTACAAGAAAGTGCATTGATAGCAGATGCTGTTTCTGTTTCTGATGCAGTGGGGTTCTGGCAGTTTAAAGATTTTACTGCAATGGAAATGGGTTTGCGTGTTGATGATGAAATTGATGAGCGAATGAATATTGCCTCTGCTACCCGGGGTGCAGCACAATACATCAAAAAGAATAATTATCGTTTCAATAACTGGATCTATGCCTTACAGGCCTATCAAATGGGAGCTGGTGGTGTGTTGCGTTCTGTGGAAGACGTTGAGAGTGGTGCCAAGCACATGACCATTACTTCAGCAACCTATTGGTACGTGAAGAAATTTCTGGCGCATAAAATTGCTTTCGAAAAAGCAGTCAGTGGCAAAGCACAACAGCCCATCAGCACCTATCAAAGCAATACAGCACAATCCATTAATGATGTTGCCCAAAAGGTAGCAGTACCTGCCGAGGAGTTATTAGCTTACAATAAATGGATCAGAAAAGGAAACATTCCGGGCGACAGAACTTACGCCATTGTAGTGCCACTGCCTGCTGATAAATTACCTGCACAACAAGATGCACCTATTGTGGCTAAAACCGTACAGGGCGAAGCCAAGGCCTCTGCCCTGGTGAAGATTCTAATTAACGGTGTGCCGGCTACCAAGGCACTCCCGGGCGAAAACATGACTACCCTGGCCAAGCGTGTAGGACTCAGTTTGCCAAGTTTCATGAGTTATAACGATCTGCAGGGTTTTGAAAAGATTCAGCCCAATCAACACTACTTCTTAGCAAAAAAGAAAAGCAAGGCCACGCAATCCGAGACCTTTGCAAAAAAAGGTGATGATTTGTGGACAATCAGCCAACAATATGGTGTGTCATTAAACAAGCTTAAAAAATACAATAGAACCGATGATATCAGGGTAAGAGAAGGACAATCAGTTTGGTTAGCTTCAAAGAAGCCTAAAGATTTTGACAATAAAACGTCAGAAACCATTCTTACTGATGACGCCTATTTTAACTGGGGTACACAGCCAACTGAGGCACCCAAGGCCATGCCCCAGGGAAGCATTATAGAAAAGCCCCTCATAAACGACCAAACAAGCCCGGCTATACAGGCTGATTCGATACCAACAATACACATCGTACAGGCAGGAGAAAATTTAACTGCCATTGCCCGTAGTTACAACCTTAGTTTGCAAGACCTGATACGTTGGAACCAACTTGGTGACAACAGGGAATTAATGGCAGGACAACGTTTGCGGCTTAGTGAAAACAAGGATTTAGGCAATACACCGGCTCAACAGGTAACGGTACATGAAGTTAAAGCAAGCGATACATTGTACAGCATTGCCCGTCAATATGGCATTACCATTAAAAACCTGATGGAATGGAACGGCAAAAAGGATTTTACCCTCTCTATTGGGGAAAAGCTTACAGTTTATAGAAATCAGGCCAACAATTAGTACTTTAGGCAAATAAGGGCTTTTTTATACCCTCAATTTTAAGGTAATGACTTAATTATTCGTAGAAAAAGGATAATTTTGCGGTTGACCAAGACCAATTTTTCAGACTTCTTAGCAAACATTAATGCATACAGATACAAAGGCAATCGATTTAGTGATGTTGGTGGACGATAATGATACCGATAATTTCATCAGCAAGCGCATAATCGAAATTACAAAGTTTTCTAACCGGGTTGAAGTAAAGAGCTCAGGTAAGTCAGCACTTGATTATTTAAGGGAAAATCAGAACAATGCAGAGAACCTGCCTAGTCTGATATTCTTGGATATTAACATGCCTATCGTTGACGGATTTGTATTCTTATACGAGTTTGAAAAGTTTAATGAACTCGTGCGTAACAAGTGCAAAGTAATCATTCTATCAAGCTCTGATAACAAGCGTGATATTGACAAGATTGTTAACAATAACCACGTGATTAAATTCATTACCAAACCACTTACTGAGGTGGCTTTAGATGAAATTAAACTGAACAACATCTAACAACATTTGTTTCTCAATAGTTATTGTAGTTAATTAACTACGCTAAACTATTGCCCATGAAAACACTAACCAGAACAAGTCTGCTCACGCTTGCACTGCTTGTTATTGCCCAATCCTACAGTACCGCACAAATTGTAAAGCCCGATACGCTCTCCAATTGGAAGAAGAAAACATCCTTTGGTCTTAACTTCAATCAGGCTTCCTTCTCCTCCAACTGGAAAGGTGGTGGCGTAAACTCCATTGGTTTTAATGGATTTTTCAACCACAAAGCCAACTTTGCTAAAGGAAAAGACAGGTGGGACAATGAAATAGACCTGCAATACGGTTTTGTTAATAATGATGGACAGGGGATGCGCAAAACACTTGACCGTATTTACCTCGACACTAAATACGGACATGACCTTACAACAAAATGGAGCATGTTCTCCTCACTCAACTTTCTATCACAATTTGCACCTGGTTATAAATACACCAAAGATGCCAATGGCGTTGAAGTAGAGGATATCATATCAGATATTTTTGCACCTGCTTTTATTACCGCTGCACTTGGTTTTGAATACAAGCCTGTAGATTATTTTAAAGTAAGAATTTCTCCTCTTGCACCCCGACTCACCATTGTTCAGGATCCGACTCGTTTCACTCAGTCTGTTGCACCAGAACCCTACGGGGTCGATTCAACCAAAACAACCCGATTTGAGTGGTTCGCTTTTCAACTCACTGCTGACTTCAATAAAGACATCGCCAAAAATATAAATTTAAAATGGCGTTACATGCTCTTCGCTAACTACGAAACATTGGAAGCTAAAAAGATTGACCACAGACTTGATCTATTGCTGACTGCCAAGGTAAACCGTTTCTTTAACGTGAACCTGGGCGGTGTACTCATTTATGACTTTGACCAGGACGATGAAGTACAGCTGAGTCAATTATTCAATTTTGGTTTCTCCTATAGCATTCAGAATTACGCTGAAAAGAAAAAATAAAATTACAGATTAATCTCAGGAGGCGATTGAACAGTATAAATACTGCATTAATCGCCTCTTTTTTATTGACAATCTTATAACTTGCTTAACAGTTTTTTTAAAAGCTATGTCAAAAGAAAAATTTATTACCTCGATACAAAGTTCATATACACAAAATCCGAATAGTATCTATTTGGGGGCAGGTGTTTATCAATCAGCTATTGTGGCTGAAGCAAGTGTGTATCTCTCCATGCGCATGATGAACAGGCATGGTTTGGTAACAGGTGCAACCGGTTCGGGAAAGACAAGGACGCTACAATTGCTGGCTGAACAGCTTTCGAATGCGGGAGTGCCTGTATTTATGCCTGACATGAAAGGCGATTTATCAGGGATGGCAGCTGAGGGACAGCGCAACGCCAAAATAGATGAACGTGCTCAAGCTTTAGGAATAAATTTTTCGCCTTCAACCTTTCCGGTCGAGCTCTATTCCTTAAGTGGAAAACTTGGTGCGCAAATGCGTGCCACCATTACTGAATTTGGCCCTGCCCTACTCAGTAAAATTCTTGAACTGAATGATACCCAAACAGGCGTACTTAATATCCTCTTCAAATATGCTGACGATAAACAATTACCTATGGTTGACTTCAATGACCTGAAGAAGGTCTTGAACTACCTAACGGAAGGTGCAGGCGCAGCAGAAATAAAAGCGGACTATGGAAAAATTTCTTCCGCTACTGCCTCAACGATTTTGCGCAAAATCGTTTCGCTGGAACAACAAGGGGTGGATCATCTTTTTGGTGAACCCTCATTTGATATTGAAGATTTATTTGAAAAGGTTGATGGTAAAGGGGTAATTAGTCTGTTGAATGTTTCAGACATACAAAGTCAGCCAGCAATTTTCTCTACATTCATGCTATCGCTGTTGGCAGAACTTTATCAACGCTTACCAGAAGCAGGAGATCTAGACAAACCAAAACTTATATTCTTTTTAGATGAGGCGCACTTACTCTTTAAAGACGCGCCCAAAGCATTTTTAGATCAGATCGATCAAATCATCCGGCTGATACGCTCTAAGGGAGTTGGTATTTTCTTTTGCACACAAGTCACACAAGATGTACCTGCTAACGTATTGGCACAGCTAGGCAATCGTATACACCATGTTATTCGTGCTTTTACGCCTAATGACGTGAAGGCCTTAAAAGATACCATTAAAACGTTCCCCAAGTCGGAGTATTACGACATGGAACAGCAGTTTACACAATTAGGTACAGGCCAGGCTTTTATTACTGTACTTAATGAAAAGGGTATCCCGACTGAAACTGTTGTAACACACCTGGCACCACCTACTTCTGTAATGGGGCCATTGAGTGAATCAGACTATCAGGATTTACTTAAAAACTCTGATCTGTTTAAGAAATACAAAGATTCAGTTGATCCGGAAAGTGCCTTTGAAATGCTTTCAGAACGCATGGTTCAGCAAGAGGAAAATAAAGTTGAAGAACAAAAAAGTGAACGTAAAACCCCTGGTAGCAGAAGGCAGGAAAAATCTACTTTCGAGGAAGTGATGGCATCACCGGTGGCAAAACAAGTAGGTCGTGAGTTAGTAAGAGGTGTGTTCGGGATGCTCTTTGGCTCAGCACCCCGAAGAAGCAGCAGAAGAAAAACGAGTCTATTCTGATACTCGTAAATAGTTAAGTATTTGGAGTGCTTCTGCTGACATACCCTTGTCATCATCGCTTGTTTTCTTTGAGAAAAAAGTCATGGAAAAGCTCGATCTGACAAAAAAGTATAAAAGGTACTTTACCGCCAAAACCAATCCTGAACTTGTAGAAATTGAAACAGCCAACTTCATTTCAATCTGCGGTAAAGGAGATCCATCCGGTAAAGATTTTACCGATCGCATTGAAACGATTTATCCATTAGCGTATACAATTAAATTCAGTTGCAAGGCAAAAGGTAAAGACTTTGTTGTTTCAAAGTTGGAAGGGCTTTGGTGGTTTGACGAAAAGAAATATGCGAATAAGACAATTTCAAATGCTTCTATTGAAGTACCTCGAAGCGAATGGGAATATCGCTTATTGATTAGATTACCAGACTATGTTACAAAAAAAGATGTTGAGCTAGCTGTAGAAACAATCAGTCGGAAAAAGAATATACCCTTACTCAAGGAAGTTGCATTTTTTACGATGACTGAAGGCACCTGCATACAAATGCTGCATCTTGGCCCCTATTCTACTGAACCTGAATCGTTAAAAATCATTGGTGAATTTTCGCGTGAACACAAGCTCCTGAAAAACGGCTTGCATCATGAAATCTATTTATCCGACTTTAGAAAGACTGCACCAGAAAAATTGAAAACGATATTGAGAGAGCCGGTAAAGGTTAGAGCTTATTGAATCCTACACTGATTAAGATGCATAAAAAAAGCCCCTGATGGTTGCAGAGGCTCTTGGGGTTAAGGAAAATTTGGTTGGTTATGGGATGTCTTCAAACTTTAAAGTTCCTGTAGCATAGTTAATTAGTATTTTCTGGAACATTAATGTATAGCGTGCGCTCTCAAAATCGGCTTGAGCACGTGTATAGTTTTGTGTTGCCTGTGTTAAAGCAACAATATCAGATATACCTAAACCATAGCGTTCCTTTTCAAAATTATAAGAAATTTCTGCAGCTTTTAACTGCGAATTGGTTGCTTCATAGCTTGAGCGTGCATCTTTATAGTTTTGAAAAGCCAGCATCACTGATGACTTCACCTGTATTTCTGTATTAGCAGTTGTCAGCTTAGCATTTTCATAATTCATTTTAGACCGCACTACATTAGATCGATTCTGGAAGCCTCCAAAGATGGGTATAGTAAAACTTACACCATAGGTCAGCTGCGTATTGTCGTTCAGGAATTGATTATTGAAAGAGCGATTGTCCGGGAAAAAATTCTCTTCAGGATTGGGATGTATGTAGTTATAACGTGAGCCATATTGCAGGAATGCATTCACGCTTGGCAGGTAACTTCCCTTTGCTGAGTAGTATCCAAAGCGGTTAGCTTTTTCAGTAGCTTTTGCAGATTCAAAATCACTACGGTTTTCTAAAGCAGTTTGATTTAATTGTTCTATTGACAGCACATCAGCATCTGCTGCATTTACATCCCATGCTGGTTCTTCCAGCTCAAAGGGAACAAGCGGATCTATTTGTAATGTAGTTGCTAAAATGGTCTTATTGTTTCTTAAGGTATTACGTGACCGCAACAGGAGTAGCTCGGCATTCTTTACCTGATAGTCCTGGTTATACATATCAACTTCTGGTCTGCTTCCGGCAAGTACCTGCTCTCGGATTTGATCATACTGCTGTTGTTGTGTTTCCAGGTTTTTTTGCTGAATCGTAGCCAGACGCTGATCTAATAAGCAACGCAAAAATTGATTAGCAATGTTGGTAATAACATCCTGATTGGTTCGCTTAACCAAATTCATTTGTGCATCATTCTGATGTACCGATTGTTTGAATGTGGTTATAGTGCTCATCCCATTAAACAGCGGCATGGATACGTTCAGGTTAGCGCCAACAAAATCAAGCACACCATTAATTACCTGTCCTTCCTGTTGGTTGAATGAGTTACCATCATTTCTTCCTGCGTTACCTTGAATATTTACACTTGGTGCCAACTGTAACATGCTACTGTTTTTAGTAACCGTTGTAGTTACCAGATTATTGTTAGCCTGGTTTAAAGCCAAATTATTCTTCAAACCAATTTTCACGGCTTCTTTAAACGATAGCGTTGCTGGTGTTTGCGCTACTGCTGCAAATGAAATTACTCCTAAGTAAAGTACAAATACTATTCTCATTGATTAAGCATTTACTGTTAGACGTTCATCCTGAACAATGGCACCATCACCTAAACGCACAATGCGCTTGCCGTACCTGGCATTTTCTTCAGAATGCGTTACCTGAATAATGGTAATCCCCTCTTCATTCAGTTTTTTAAATATTTCCATAATATGTTTACCCTGTTCGCTGTGCAGATTACCGGTAGGTTCATCGGCCAGTAATAATTTGGGTTGACCTACAATGGCACGTGCAATACCCACCAATTGTTGCTGTCCTCCTGAAAGTTGCTCAGGGAATAAATCTTTCTTGGCCACCATGTTAAAGCGATCCAATAATTCAGCTACCATACTCTTGCGCTGGGCGCTGTTTACACCTTTGTACAACAAGGGTGTTTCAATATTTTCGTAGACTGTCAACTCATCAATCAGGTGGTAGGCTTGAAAAATAAAGCCGATATAGTTTTTGTGCATGTCGCTCTTTTGCTTCTCCTTCATGCGGTGCACAGGCTCATCGAAAAAGTAGTACTCACCGGCAGATGGCTCATCTAACATGCCAATGATGTTCATCAAGGAAGATTTACCGGCACCACTAGGCCCCATAATGGTAACAAACTCTCCTTGCTGAATTTCAAGATTAACTCCCTTTAAAATGAACGTGCGCTGAAAGCGGGAATCCACGTATTTGTCAATGTCTTTAAGGTTGATCATGCTTTAAATTTTAGACGTAAATCCATACACTGGGGTAACAGTACAGTCATGAATCCCCACCATCATGACCAATATAATGCCAAGGAAAAAAGGCCTTAAAAACTCAAAAATAAGGTTTTTCGCGTAATCCAGACGTTCGCTATCGAAAAGTGCTGTTCTTTTTCGGACACCTGTGGCTAAAATGCATCTGCTGTTAAGCTTTGTTAATTTCCCAACTACCCAAGGCCATTTTACGTAAGCACTTCAATAAAAATCAGGTAATGAAACTAGTTATACTCGTCTTGGCCATTTGCAGCTACACTTTTTCTCAGGCTCAACATAATCGTAGTGAAGCCTTTCAGGCTATTAATCGTGATGTTTGGTCAGACTTTATTCAGGGTGTTAACACAGGTGTAGACGATCTATACATCAATGTGCATAGTACTTCATTTTATTGGACAGCCCCCGGCAATAAAGGTCGCATCATGGATTTTGAAGCATATGCAGAGGATTCCCGTAACGTCATGCAGAAAAGAAAAGAGAAGGGTGAAAAAAGTGAATTAAGCATACGATTCCTGTCACGGAACATAAAAGAAGATTTTGCTGTGGAGACCTGCATAATGAAGTTCACATTGATCACAGCTGAGGGATCACAACCCCCTGCCTATGGGATTGTTCACTTCTTCCATAAATTAGAAAATGGAAAATGGAAAATGTGGTTGCAGTACGGCAGTACAGAGCGGCCAACAGAAGAAAGTTTTCTGCAGGCGAAAGCATTAGAAGATACAGTCGCTTTCCAATAAAGCTAAAATACAATCGGGTAGAGAATTACATCCACACGTCTGTTCATTTGCATACCACGGTAGGTTTGATTGCTGTATACGGCATTGTCCAGACCCCAATCCTTTCTGCTGATTTTATGTTGCGGAATATTTCTTTGCAGAATGAGTTGTTCAACGGACTCACTACGCATTTTAGATAGCCACTCGTTATAGCGCTTACCACCAATAGGGTCTGTGTGACTAATCAGGTGGACTTCGTATCGGTCAAGGTTGGGGATAGAGTCCAGCCAGTGCAATAATGATTGTTGCTGAAATTCATCGATATCGTAACTACCGCCACCGAAGTAAATGCTCATACGGATTTCGTCTGTCGTTTGCTGTTGTGCATGTGCAGCAAACGTCAGGAAGAACAGAACAACGATGGCAATGCGTATCATCATTCTTATGGATTTTTTTTTAATCAATGTCATTTAGCTAAGCATTTTTTTCTAGCCTCACCTCCAGTCCTCTCCGCAGGAGAGGATGAATAAAGAAGCTTAGCTAAACGACATTAAGTAATTAAATACACTAACTTAAAACGGAGGTGGTGCTGGTTTGTTTTTAAGTATTTGCTCTATCTGCTCCATTACCTGGGGCGTTAGTCGATCTCTACCCTCAAAAGCCTTAAAATTCTCAACTAATTGAGATGTTTTAGAGGCACCCAAGATGACTGTACTGACATTTTCATTTTTTAAACACCAGGCCAAGGCCAAAATTGGCATGGTCATGCCCAAGTCAAAGGCGAATTTTGTAAGTTCTTTAACTCTTTTCAAGTTGGCTTCTACCAATGCATTGTCTCTAAGCCAATCCAAACCTTCAATGCCTAAGCGGGTTCCTTCAGGAAAACCATCATTATACTTGCCTGTTAAAACACCAGATGCCAGCGGTGACCAGATTGTTGTGCCCAGACCTACTGTCTTATACAGTTGAGCAAATTCCCCCTCTACCTTATTACGTTCTAACATGTTGTATTGAGGTTGCTCCATGGTTGGGCCGATCAATGAATACCGTTGCGCCACCATGTGTGCTTCCATAATTTCCTGGGCGCTCCACTCGCTGGTACCCCAATACAAGATTTTACCTTGTTGAATCAGGTTGTGCATGGTCCATACCGTTTCTTCTATGGGTGTTTGCTTATCCGGACGATGACAGAAATACAAATCGAGGTAATCCAGCTGAAAGCGTTTGAGTGCCTGCTCGCATGCTTCTACTAAATGCTTTCTATGCAGTCCTTTTTGTGTAGGTTTCAAATCCTTACCCCCTAATCCGAAAAAAGCTTTGCTGGAAACAATATAGCTATCGCGCGACCAGCCTTTCTTTTTCAAGATCTCACCCATCACTTCTTCAGATTTTCCTCTTGCGTAAATCTCTGCGTTATCAAAAAAGTTAATACCATTATCATAAGCAATGGTCATCAGTTCATCTGCAATACCATTTTCGATTTGCTTACCGAAAGTTAACCAGGAACCAAAGGAGAGTGCACTTACCTGCAAACCTGATTTACCGAGACGTCTGTATTCCATATTTAGAATTTAGAATTTAGAATTTAGAATTTAGAATTTAGAATTTAGAATTTTATAATATTATCTATAACTATCAAAAGGCTTAAGCAATAAAGTTGATAAATATGCGGGTCCTTCAACTATTTCTACTGATACACATTACTCATTCTGCTACATCCTCTATTCTCTATTCTCTATTCTATATGCTATAATTATCACCTTCTGTCTAAATCTCAGATCCATTAGTCAACGTGCATTGAGTTACTGATGATTCTTTTCACAATATAACCAATCAGCAGTCCAAAAGTTGTAAAACCTATAACGACAAAAGCAAAATTGTTTTCAAAGGAACTGGTATCTAGTTGAAAGATAGAACCAACAAAGTAACCTACTGTACTTACAACCGATGCCCAGAATACACCCGAGATGACCGTAAACAGTAAATAACTTGAGGGTGCTAAGCCACTCATACCAAAAACCACAGGAATGATTACTCTGAAACCATATAAAAAACGATAACTTAACAATAATTGTAACTGATACCGCTGGAAAAGATTGGTTACAGGAGCAACCAATGCTTTTAATTTTGGCTTACGCTCAATAAAATACTTGCCATTAAGTCTGCCAATTAAATAATAAATCCAGTCGCTGATGAATGAACCTGAAAAAGCAAAGAAAACAGTGAAAGGAAATTCGAAGAAACCTTTATGAATAAGTGATGAGGCAATCAGTATAGCAGTTTCTCCTTCAAAAAACGTTCCTACTAATAATGCGAGATATCCATATTGATCTAAAAATTGTTGCATGTTCTGAAGTTTTCATTAAAGCTGGCTTTGCAGCTTTAATGTTTGAGTAGCAAACTTAACCATCTCTGCGTAAACTGCAGGCACATCCTTAGATGCCATCGGGCTTCCTAACACATGTGCCCCTGCCGCGGGTATTGCAATGGCAAATTTCAAGGAATCGGGCGTGCTGAGTTGTTCATTCATTTTTAGCATAGCACTTACTTTCACTTGTGGATCTTGTTCTTCTTCGCTTTTATAATAATAAAGTGTTAATGAAGGCTGCGTGATTTTAGCGAAGGTCTCTTTCGTCATACTGGCTTCCAATAATTCCTGTAATTGGATGGTGGCTTCCAATCTGTATAAACCATTCCAATACTGCCAACGTTCACTCTCTTCTGATATTCCTGTTTTATTGTACTTGCCACCCATAACAAGTCTCGCAATCTGCAAACCCCAGGGGTCATTTAATAAAAATGCTGCAGGATTATTGATGCGAATGTTTGGAGAAAGATTAATTAAGGCATGTACATCCTCCGGATACTCGGCCGCGAGTTTTAAAGCAACAGTGCCACCGGTTGACGTACTTAGTAGAATTACTTTATTGCCCAGTTGCTTACCGATGGCCAAGGCCTGCTTGGCAGATTCCCAAAGTCGATCGGCTGTAAAATACAGTAAGGCATCCGTTGTATCAACACCATGATCCGCCAGGCGTGCTAAATACAGATTGCAACCAAATTGTTTTGCAAAATTGCGATGCACCGGATTGCCCTCTTCCTGGCTTGCGCTAAAGCCATGCAGGTAAACCACTGCATACTCCGTTTTTTGTTTTAAGGAATCGTTAAGCCACACTATTCTGGCTTCATTATCTTTTTTAAGCTGATGTTTCGCTTCGTTTTGGCTGATGAAGGCTTCCAATTCCTCAGCTTCTTGTGGCACCTGAGGCATGTTGAGGTTAAAAACCGGTGAATCCGGTCTTCCGCCAGCCAGATAAATAGCGGCTGAGACTAATAAGAGTGCAATAAGTATTTTACGCTTCTTCATATTGTAAGGTAATAAAATTTATTTCATCCTCATCCTTTAGAGACTTTGATGGAGGGAAAGATAATTTCAAATTTCACATTTTTAATAATGCGCCTAAACGCAAAAAGCCCCTGCTATGCGGGGCTTCTTGCGTTGAAAAAATGGTCAGGTACATCAGACCTGCAACACTAAAAAGAAAGGCATGCCGTTACCGGCTAAAAATATTTACTACCAACAACCACTACGAATGGAGTAAAGTACCTGTCATAACGGCCATGCCAATTTTTTTGTATCGTTGATAGTGTACTGTTGTTTTTGTTCGCGTCTTCTCATCATACAAACTCACAGCTACTTACTATCAACAACTTACTAATCCACATTATCGTGTAAGAATTTATTGTTACCTAAAATATTATTGTCATCGTTTAGATTATACTTGGAAATAAAGGGCTCTGAAGAGTGTGGTACATCCTGCATTTTCACACCTCTGCGCATGTAAGCCGGTAATGCCCACTTCTCACTGAACTCTTCTTTTGTCATTTCTGATTTCTTTCCTTCTTTCAGTTTGTTCTTGCGCAACTCTGCTTGTTGGCGCAGACGCTCGCGCGTAGAGCGCAGCTCCATCATACCCTCATCATTTATTTTCTGGTCGCCAAAAGCTTCAGCACTCATGTCGAACTCATCATCCCCTCTGAACAAACCATCTTCTCCATCATCTTCATCTTCTAAATCAAATGAGGCTGTTGGCTTTGCGAAGTTTGAATTGAAAACCACTTCGCGTGAAGCTGGTCTGTCATCATCCTCTTCTTCCACTCTAAATTTTTTAGACTTAAGTTCAGGTGCTACTTTGCCTGCCATGGGGGCATCTTTGGCTTCCTTTGCCTCGAACAACCAACCTTGTGACCGGTCGAGATCATGAACCTTTTTTGCTTCTTCTTTTTTCTCTTGCTTTTTAGCCTCTGCATCAAAACCAGTAGCAATTACTGTTACCCGAATACGATCGCCCAGACTCTCATCTACACCGTGACCAAAAATCATTTCTGCTTCTTGTCCGGCTTGTGCTTGTATATATTCAGTGATCTCACTCAACTCGTCCATTGAAAGTTCAATGTCCGAACCAGAGAATATTGATAGCAGGATACGCTTGGCACCCATGATGTCACGGTTGTCAAGTAATGGCGAAGAAAGTGCAGCTTCAGCCGCTTTCTTGGCACGTGTGTCACCTCTGGTTTCAGCTGTGCCCATAACAGCAGCACCTGCATTCAGCATGACGGTACGCACATCCTGGAAGTCAACGTTTACGTGACCAGTTAATGTGATTATTTCTGCAATACCTTTAGCAGCCGTTGTTAAAACATTATCCGCTTGTGCAAATGCCTGACCAATCGGTAAGTTTCCATATATCTCGCGCAGCTTATCGTTTAAGATCATCAATACTGTATCGCAGTTTTGACGCAACTCGTCTATTCCAATTTGTGCTTGCGCAAATTTCTTTTTTCCTTCCCATCCAAAAGGCACAGTGATAATACCCACGGTAAGTATATCCATCTCTTTGGCGATTTTCGCTAACACAGGAGCAGCCCCTGTTCCGGTTCCACCACCCATACCCGCTGTTACGAAAACCATTTTTGTGCCGTTGAGCATTTCGCGAATTTGTTCACGACTTTCAATTGCTGCAGCACGACCTACATCAGGGTTTGCACCACAACCCAAACCTTCCGTCAGGTTGGTACCAATTTGCAATTTATAAGGAACAGGGCTACTATTCAGCGCCTGTGAATCGGTGTTGACCACCACAAATTCTACATCTTTAATGCCTTGCTTGAACATGTGGTTCACCGCATTGCTTCCACCGCCACCAACACCAATTACTTTAATAATTGACTTGTGGTGTTTGGGGATTTCGAATTTATATCCTGAATCAAACATATCTTTTTATTTAGTGGTTGTTCTATTAGTAGTGAGACTTTAGTAGTAAGACATTAGACTTGAACGTAGTCTTATGTCTTGCTACTATCGTCTTAAAGTCTAGTACTCATTCTTATCATTCAAATCATCTATCAACAAGCTCTTCGTTTTGGTTAGAATCTCATTAAAGAAATTCTTGGAAGACGATGGAACACTTACCGCCTTCTTTGCCTTAACTGTTCTGATTACTTCTTTCGCTTCTTTGTAGCGGTCCTCACGTTCATCTAAAGAACGGAAACCTGATAGCACCAAACCTACAGCCGTTGCATACATCGGGCTCTTCACAATTTCGACTTTGCCTTTACCTAAGTGCTCGTTAGGATAACCAACTCGGGTATCCATACCTGTCATGTACTCAACTAATTGCTTAAGGTTTGCTAATTGGGCACCACCACCGGTAATCACAATACCACCTGCTAATCTGTTTTCGTACCCTGAAGAAATAATTTCTGCATGTGCCATTTCAATGATTTCCTCCATTCGCGCCTGGATGATATTCGAGAGATTCTTCACTGAAATCTCCTTTGTATCACGATTTCTGATACCCGGTATGGCTACAATTTCATTGGCATTTGCTTCTTCAGCAATGGCCCGACCGAATGAAGTTTTCAAACGCTCTGCCTGCTGTTGCAACACCATTAAGCCCTGCTTAATGTCATTGGTAACAATGTTACCACCAAAAGGAATAACTGCGGAGTGACGAATGATGTTGTCGTAGAAAATGGCAATATCTGTAGTACCACCACCTATATCAATTAAACAAACACCTGCTTCTTTTTCTTCATCACTAAGCACTGCCAGGCTCGAAGCAAGGGGTTCAAGAATTAAATCTTCAATTTCCAGACCTGCCTTACGCACACACTTATGAATATTGTTGATGGCATTTGTCTGCGCGGTGATCACATGGAAATCAGCCTCAAGACGAACACCCGACATGCCTACTGGTTCTTTGATACCCTCTTCGTAATCTACCATGTAATCCTGTGGCATCACATGAATGATCTGACTTCCAGGAGGAACCACCATGCGATACATATCTTGCGTAAGTCGTTCAATATCGGCTACCGCTATTTCATCTTCTTTTGAAGAACGCGTGATGCCACCATGTTGAACAAAACTTTTTATATGCTGACCAGCAATACCTACATTAACCACCCCGATATCAATACCCGACTGGTCGCTGGCTTCTTTAATGGCTTTTTCAATAGCATACACAGTTTTATCAATGTTAAACACGATGCCCTTTACAACACCTTCGCTCTCCGCCTTGCCCATGCCTAATACTTCGAGTTTGCCAAACTCGTTTTTGCGACCAACGATCGCGCATATTTTAGTTGTGCCTATATCAAGACCTACAACTATTTTTTCCTGTTCCATGATTCTGTGTTTAGTGGTTGTTATTTCTTTATTTATTCCGCTACGATTTGTCCTTCGTATTGGAGATTAACTCGCTTATATTTATTCCATCCCTTTACAGGGAGTATTTCTTTATAAAATATCATCAACTTCTTCAATTTCTCTTCTGCGTTATCTGCATGGCCAAATTCAATGAGCTCATCTCCTACCTGAGGGAAAAGATTAATATTCTGTTTTGAGTCAATGTCCAGTTGTGCTATTTGGGCTTTCCAGAAATCATCTTCTCCAATCATTTCTATTAATGCCATCAGTTGTTTACCTTCTTCTGTTTTATTCAAATTACCCATAGCCAATAGGTTGCGGGCGTAAGAACCACTAATGAGGATAACCCTCGCTGTGAATTTTTCCGAAACTGGCATCACCGTTCCGTCTTCAGCAATGTAGCCATCTGGTCCATCGTTGCGTACAATCCGGGCAATGGGTCTGCGCAATTCTACATTCACCAACAAATTGCCTTTCAGGTCACTGTACAACTCTGCATCTTCAATGAATTTATCGGCTTTAATACGTTTTTCAATTTCTTTCAAACTAATGCTACCCATGGAGGCTCCGATCAGGTTCTGTTGTTTGAATTGCATTAAACGTCTTACATCTTCTTCGTCTATAAAATGGTTATTCTCTAAATTATCAATGTCAATCGATATCTGTTTTACAGCGGTATCGTTTGTTTCGCGTTCGGCAAAAGCGATCAGTACCAGCAAAGCCGCCAGTGCCAATACACCTTTAATTTCATTGCGCATGTTGAATTTAAGCTTCATACTTTTCAGTCAACATTTTTTTAATTGGTTGTATAAACGTATCAATGTCTCCGGCTCCCACTGTCGCTACCAGTTCAAGGGATGTCTCTTCCAACATTGCCATCAAATCCTCTTTGGTGCATCTTACTTTTCGCTTACTCGTAACATCTTTAAAAATGATGTTGGCATCAACGCCTTCAATAGGTAACTCACGGGCCGGATAAATATCCATTAAGAACAACTCGTCCGCCAGACTCAGGCTTTCTGCAAAGCCCTTGGCAAAATCACGGGTACGTGTAAATAAGTGTGGTTGAAAAATTACCGACAATTTTTTACGTGGGTACATTGATTTCAGAGAACGAAGGAAAGCCTCTATTTCTGTGGGATGATGCGCATAGTCATCTACAAAAGTTACGTTACTACCTTTAAGGATAAATTCAAATCTTCTTTTTACACCTTTAAAGGAAGTTAGTGCCTGCTTAATCATTGCCAGGTCAACACCTACTTTATGTGTTGCGACAGCCGCTGCGATGGCATTTTCTACATTATGAAAACCGGGGATACCGAGAGAGATATGTTGAACCTTTCCGAAACCGTGAAGGTCAAACTCAAAAAATCCTCCTTTCGAAGTAATGTGCTCGGCAAAAAAATCTCCCCGACTCATACTGTAGTTAACCTTTTTGATGTCTTTCACATCATGGGTTAATAAATCATCAATTGATTCATGAATAATTAATGAACCATTTTTATTAATCTGTTTTATAAAATCCTTAAATGAACTGATAACATTTTCATGATCGCCATAAATATCCAAATGATCAGGATCGGCATTGGTAACAATCGCTACCTCTGGAAATAATTTTAAGAAGGAGCGATCAAATTCATCAGCCTCTACTACTACAAGGGTATCATCTGCTACTTCACCATGCATGACAAGGTTGGACTCATAATTGGTAGTGATACCACCAAGAAAAGCAACCATCTTTTTGTTAGCTACTTTCAAAATATGAGCTACCATAGATGATGTTGTAGTTTTGCCATGTGTTCCGGCTACAGCTATAGTTTTGTAATTTTTTGTAAGCAGGCCCAATACTTCTGAACGCTTGAGAATTGTATAACCATTTTCCTTCAGGTAAGCATGTTCTGCATGATCTTTAGGAATAGCTGGTGTATAAATGACAAGTGTCTTCTCCTTGTTTTCCTTAACTAGTGCAGGGATAGCATCTACTGAATCGCTGAAATGAATCTGCATACCTTCTGCCTGTAGGACTTCCGTTAGTGCAGTCGATGTCTTGTCGTAGCCAAACACGTGTAGTCCTTTTTTAATAAACCAACGCGCCTGCGCACTCATGCCTATACCTCCGATTCCCAGGAAATAAATAATATCGTATTTATCTAATCTCACTTAATCAATTCCTCAATTTGATTTACTATATCACTTGTAGCACCTGGTCTGGCCAGTGCTTTAATATTTGTTTGTAATCGTTGACAACGCACTTCATCAAACAACACGGTTAAAGCAGTATCCACCAGGGTTTTCATAGCGTCAATATCCTTTACCAAAACCGCTGCATCCTTGCTTACCAAGGCCATTGCATTTTTCGTTTGATGATCTTCCGCCACATTGGGTGAGGGCACTAAAATAGTAGCCTTACCCGCAATACAAAGTTCTGAAACAGCCAGGGCACCACTTCTGGAGATCACCACATCAGCGGCTGCATAAGCCATGTCCATCTCCTTTAGAAAATCATGTAAGCGTACTCTACGTAAATCATATTTAGATAAGGCCTCTTTACAACTCGCGTAATAGCTTTTGCCTGTTTGCCAGATTATCTGTACTTCCGTCTCCTGAAGTTTCTCTACATTCTTTAAAATACTTTTGTTAATCGTTCTGGCGCCAAGGCTTCCTCCAATAATCAAAAGTGTTTTCTTATTTGCATCAAAACCAAAGTGATTAAGCGCTTTGCTTCGCTTAGAGTCGATTTCCAATAAATCTTTACGAACAGGATTACCAGTCAATACAATTTTTTCTTTAGGAAAATAATTTTCCATGCCTTCGTAGGCAACACATACTTTTTTTACGCGGCTGGCTACTTGCTTATTAGCCAATCCTGCGAAAGAATTCTGTTCTTGAATTACTGTAGCGTAGCCTAAACGAGTAGCGGCCATCATAATGGGGCCACTGGCATAACCACCAGTGCCAACCACTGCATGTGGTTTAAATCTCTGTAAGATGGTAACCGCACGCAGGTAGCTAAACACAAGCTTGAAGGGGAATAATAAATTTTTCCAGGTAAGCTTGCGCTGAATACCACTAATCCATAAACCAATAATCTTATATCCAGCTTCAGGAACACGCACCATCTCCATCTTACCTTGTGCACCCACAAATAAAATTTGTGCATCAGGGTAACGCTGACGGAATTCATTAGCGATAGCAATGGCCGGGAAGATGTGTCCTCCGGTTCCTCCTCCGCTGATGATGAGACGATATGGTTTTGTTTCTTTCACTCTTATTTTCAGTTACGAGCTTTGAGCCATGTGCTACGAGCTCGGGGCTCGTAACTCATCGCTAGCAGCTACTCTATGCTGCTTTCGCAGTTACATTTTTTTCTTTTACTTCTTGTTCACCTTTTTGTTTATCCCACACCTGATCTTGCTGTTCTCCTCTACTCACACTTAATACAATACCTAGCGCAAGTCCTGTAAATACCATTGATGTACCTCCCATTGAAATCAAGGGTAAGGGCTGGCCAGTAATCGGCCCAAGGCCAACTACAACACCCATGTTTACCATCGCCTGACAGACCAAGTCAAAACTTAAACCTGCAGATAATAATCCACCGAACGCACGCTCACTATTGTACGCTGCTTTCATACCCCGATGCAGTAAAATGAGATAGAGTAACAAGACAACTATACCACCAATCATTCCATACTCTTCAATAACGATAGCGTATACAAAGTCTGAGTAAGGATGTGGAAGTATATTCCGTTGATCACTATTACCAGGGCCCTTACCTGTTACACCGCCTGTGGCAATGGCAATGCGTGCATGTTTAGCTTGAAAAGGAAGTTCAGTACCGTTTACAAAATTCTTGATACGGTTTTTTGCGGTTTCTCCACGACTACCAAAGGCAACTGCCAATGCACCGAAAAGCAAGCCAACAAAAACCAACATAACCAAGTACTTAGCTGGTACACGACCAATAAACATAATCAACATAGAAGTAAGCAGAAGCAATACAGCTGTTGATAAGTTAGACAAAGCAATAAGGCCGCAAATAACTCCGCACCAGAAGAGAATTGGGATAAGTGACTCTTTTATGCTATCAATGTTTTGCTGACGCTTGGCCAACATACTAGCGAGGTTGATAATAAGTGCCAAGCTTGCAAAATCTGAAGGTTGAAAACTACCCACTAGCGGAAGTTCAATCCAGCGGGCGGCTTCATTAATTGTTGTACCGTTGGTAGCTGTGTAAACAAGAAGGGGAATACTTATCCAAAGAGCAATCTTTGATAATCTGGAATAGTACCGATAATCTACTTTATGCGCAGCCCACATGGCCAATAAACCTACCATGACTGTCAGTGAGTGCTTCAGTAAATATTTTTCAGGACTTACCGTACGTTTAAATGCCAGGGTACCAATAGAACTGTACACCACAAGAATACTGATCATTGATAAGGCAAATACAACTGCCCAGATGACTTTATCACCTTGTAAATTTTTATCGGCCCAGACTTTTACTTGATTCATTTGGATTGGCCCTCCACTTCCATTTTTAGTTCTAATACGGCAGATCTAAACTGATCTCCTCTATCTTCATAATTCTTAAATAAATCAAAGCTTGCACAGGCGGGAGACAATAAAACAACGTCACCCTTCTTTGCCTCTACTAATGCAATTCTTACCAGCTCTTTTACACTTTGTGTTTCTTTGATAGTAGACACTACATTGCCAAAAGCTTTTTTCAACTTATCGTTTTCTTTGCCTAAGCATATCAAGGTTCTTACCTTTTGCTTTACTTCTTTTTCAATCAGCGAATAATCATTTCCCTTGTCCACACCACCTGCTATCCATACGAGTGGCCCTGTGTAACTACCCAAACCATATACTACTGAATCTACATTAGTGGCTTTTGAATCGTTGACAAATTCAACACCATTAATGATTGCTACAGATTCCAAACGGTGAGGAGCATTTTTGAATGTTGTTAAGCCTTTACGAATGGCCCCTTCACTCAAACCTGCCAACTGCGCAGCGGAAACAGCAGCCATTGTATTGATGAGGTTATGCGGACCTTTTAAAGTAGTTTCATCTTGAGCAATTTTAAATGCTTCGTTAAAACCAAAACTCATTTTGGATCCATCGTAATGTACAGGCGTTGACTCATCTGATAAAGAGATCGGTAAGAGCCTTGCAGCAATGGGTCTCGCTTTTACTTCTTGCTTCAGAATAGTATCATCTGCATAGTAAATGAAAGTATCCGTATCGCTCATGTGACGAACGATTCTGAACTTAGAATTTACATAGTTTTGCAACTGATACTCATAGCGATCTAAATGATCGGGTGTAATATTCAGCAAAACACCAACTGTTGGTTTAAAGGTAGTAGTGCCGTCCAGTTGAAAACTGCTAATCTCAATTACATACCAGTCGTGGTCTTGTTCAGCAATTTGTCTGGCTAAACTAAAGCCTACGTTACCAGCCAGGGCGACTTTAAGACCGGCTTCTTTCAGTAAATGATAAGTAAGTAATGTCGTAGTTGTCTTACCGTTGGTTCCCGTAATAGCTATTACTTTTCCCTTGATAAAGCGGAAGCCGAATTCCAATTCGTCAATGATTTCAATACCAGCCTGCTTAGATTTTTTAATAATTTCTGCCTTATCAGGAATACCTGGACTCTTAATAATTAATGAGGCATTGACAATTTTAGCTTCAGTATGCTGACCTTCTTCAAACTCAATTTTATTCGTTTGTAATTCTTGCTTGTACTTATCCTTAATGGGTGATTGGTCAGAAACAAAAACTTCATAGCCCTTCTTGCTGGCCAACAGGGCTGCCCCTGTGCCACTTTCTCCTGCTCCTAATATTACTATTCGTTTTTGCATTTACGATTTAATATTTTCGAATTACGATTTTTTAGATTCAGCTAATTTCTTTTTCATGGTTACTATTGAAGCTGAATAGATTGAAAGTAGTTCGTTTGATTCTTTTAATAGCAGATTAATTTTTTCTTTATTCTGTCCTTTATCAATTTCTAATAGTAAGTCCAAGAAGTAGGAAGATTCATCCGATTCTTCTTCAACAATTTTCAATTTATTTACAAAATCAGCAGAGGATTTAGCTCTACACGCAGCTCTGTAATTAGCACCTACTGAAGTGGAGCTTCTTACAAGTTGTCTCACAATAGCATCATAGATTCTATCGCCAGGCAATGTCTCCATTAAATTCAGTGTCTGTATCACAAACATTTTATTCCGTGCTATTAACTCCTCTTTAGTCATTAACTTAAAAATTGTACATCGTAAATTTTAAATTGTAAATATTTTTTATCTTAATTTAAGTGTTGCTAGTGTAAGAATGGCCAGTAATATTCCCACAATCCAGAAGCGTGTTACAATTTTTGCTTCGTGTATTTGCAATTTCTGATAATGGTGATGTAAGGGCGACATCAGAAAAATTCTTCTTCCTTCGCCATATTTCTTCTTCGTATATTTGAAATAAGAAACTTGTATAATCACTGATAAATTCTCCACCAGAAAAATACCACAAAGGATTGGTATCAATAATTCCTTTCGCACAGCAAGTGCTATAACAGCAATAACACCACCTAGCGTAAGACTACCGGTATCGCCCATGAAAACTTGAGCTGGATAAGCATTATACCATAAGAAACCCAGACATGCTCCCACCAGTGCCGTACAGAAAATTACCAACTCGCTCAAGTTAGGAATGTACATGATGTTCAGATAGGAACTGAAGTCAATACGGCCTGAGAGGTAAGCAAAAATAGCAAGTGTGAGTGCGATGATCCCAGAAGTACCCGCTGCCAAGCCATCAATACCATCGGTTATGTTGGCACCGTTAGATACTGCAGTAATAATAACAATGACTACCAGTGTATAAACTATCCAGGTATAATCTGTTGATATAAATGGAAGTAATTTCCCGTAATCAAATTCATTATTTTTAACAAAAGGGAGTGTTGTTTTAGTAGAGGGAACATCCTTGTATTCAAGTTTGTTTTCCTGCTCCTGTAGCGATAAAATTTCAAGACTGGCAAGCTCTGCAGGCTTTACACTTACTTCACGCACCACTACACTATCGTTAAATGAGAGTGTAATACCAACAATAAGTCCTAGACCAACTTGTCCGATAATTTTAAATCTGCCCGCTAAACCTTGCTTATCTTTTTTAAAGACTTTAATGTAATCATCCAGAAAACCTATCAGGCCTAACCAGATAGTCGAAATGATCAAAAGAATCACGTACACATTATCGAGCTTGGCAAAAAGAATGGTTGGTATTAAAATGGCCATGATGATGATAATACCGCCCATCGTAGGTGTACCCTTTTTCTCTAATTGACCTTGTAAACCTAAATCACGAATGTCTTCGCCTACCTGTTGTCTGCGTAAAAAATTGATCAGTGCCTTACCGAAGAAAATTGTAATGATTAAAGATAATACAGCTGCCATTCCTGCACGGAATGAAATATACTTGAACACACCGGCTCCGATGAGGTCAAACTGTTTATCCAAATAATCAAACAAATAATAAAGCATACTTAACTATAATTTTGAATTCTAGTTTACAATGAGTCTTAACATTCTAGCGACAACTTCTTTATCATCAAAAGGGTGTTTAACTCCTTTTATTTCCTGGTAATTCTCATGTCCTTTTCCTGCAATCAAAATAATGTCGCGTTCCTTGGCCATCATGCAGGCTGTTTTTATTGCCTCTTCACGGTCTGCCATTACTAAAGTCTTTCTCGCTTCAGATGGCATAACACCGGTTTGCATTTCACGGATAATTTCCATGGGCTCCTCATCGCGTGGATTATCGGACGTCAATACTACTTTATCACTCATGCGACAAGCAATAGAGGCCATGAGCGGTCGCTTGGTCTTATCTCGGTTCCCACCGCATCCAACTACTGTGATCACTTGTTCATTTCCTGTTCTGAATTGCGCAATGGTATCCAGTACATTTTTCAATGCATCGGGCGTATGGGCGTAATCCACAATGGCCGTTACTTTGGAACCAGGCAATACTAATTCAAATCTTCCCGGTGCACCCTGCAGATTAGATAAGTGTCTTAATACTTCATCTGAATCTTCACCCAATAAAACCGCGGCTCCATATACGCCTAATAGATTATAAGCATTAAAATCACCAATCAGTTTAAACCAAACAATCTTGTTATTGACCTCAAGCTCAAGTCCTTCAATAGAGTTGGTAATAATTTTACCTTTAAAATCTACCATCTTCTTCAAACCAAAGGATTGCTTCTTAGCCTTTGTATTTTGAAGCATTACCATACCACGCTTGTCATCTGCATTTACTAATGCAAAAGCGCTGCTGCTTAGTTCATCAAAGAATTTCTTCTTCGCGCGAATGTAATTATCAAAAGTTTTGTGATAATCGAGGTGATCGTGGGTGATATTAGTGAAAATGGCTCCTGTAAATTGTAAACCTGCAATACGTTCCTGATCTACTGCATGCGAACTCACTTCCATGAATACGTGAGTACAACCGGCTTCCAACATCTGCTTTAATAAAGCATTCAATTGAATAGGATCTGGAGTAGTATGTGTTGACGGAATATCTTTATCCACAATTTTATTCACAACTGTGGATAACAATCCGCAACGGTAACCTAATGAACCAAACAACTGATACAAAAGTGTAGCGGTTGTTGTTTTACCGTTGGTGCCTGTAACGCCTACTAACTTTAATTTTTGTGACGGAGAGCCAAAAAAGTTAGCAGCAATAATTCCCAGTGACTGAGCACTGTCTTTGACTGTGATGTAGGTAATTTTTTCATTTATTGTAGCGGGTAATGTTTCACAAACTATTACAGCTGCACCATTGGCTACAGCTTTATCAATAAACGCGTGCCCGTCAGAAGTCGAGCCCTTCACTGCCACAAACAAAAATCCGTTTTTAACTAAACGTGAATCAAAAGCAATATTGTTTACTTCAACATTCATGTTACCGAATGTAGAGGTAAGGGATACTTTGTATAATATGTCTTTTAATTCTGCCATTTGCCTAACCCCTTGCCTCACCCCTAACCCCTCTCCATAGGAGAGGGGGATGAGGAAAGGTTTTTATTTTTTAACTCAGTCGTATATAAATTCTGTCTCCTTTATTAATTCGTGCACCGGGTGAGATGGATTGTGAAGCCACTCTTCCTTTGCCTTCGTAAAAAACTCTTAAACCAGATTGTTCCAGTAAAAAAATTGCATCTCGGAAAGTCATGCCGGTTACATCGGGTACCAGATCTTTTCCAACGGTTGCTTTCTTTAAGTTTACGCCTGCTCCTGCTCTTGCTGTTTTCACCCACTCCTCTTCTGTTTGAGAATGTGTTGAGATACCTAATTCATTGCAAAGCATGGTTAATTCTTCCTGGTGGCCGCCTCTGATTACAGGAAGCACATCATCTTCCATTAATCTTTTCTTATCCATGGCCATGTGTAATTCAACATCTCTTGAATAAATGTTATCTGCTATCTCTTTAAAAACAGGAGCTGCCACACTGCTACCATATTGCTGCCATCCTCTTGGATTCTTGATCAGGACAATGGCACTGTACTTGGGTGCATGGGCCGGAAAGTAGCCTGCAAAGGATGTGATGTAACGCTGTGTGTAACGACCGTTATCCAAAATCTGAGCCGTACCTGTTTTACCTGCAATGCGATAATGTGTACCCCGAATATTTTTTGCGGTACCACGCTCAACAACACCTTCAAGCATTAATTTCAGTTTGATTAATGTTTTATTAGAACAGATCTTATCATTTAATACCTCTGTTTCAAAAGACTCTTCAACATCATCTGCCTTTTTAACTTCTCTTACAAGCACTGGCTTGATCATTTTACCATCATTGGCGACTGCATTAAAAAGTGCAAGTGTATGCAATGGTGTGATTTCAAAACCATAGCCATAGGCCATCCACGGCAGTGAAATACCACTCCAGCCTTTTTCACCCGGACGGTGAATTTTAGGTTGTGGTTCGCCTGTAATTTGTATACCCAGCGGTTGTGATAGTTTTAAACGATCTACATAATCCACAAATTTCTGAGGCTTATTACCAAACTGTTTATTCACCAGTTTAGCCATAGCCACATTCGAAGAATGTTCAAATGCTTCCTGCACTGATATTTTACCCAATCCTTTTTCTTCGTGATCTCTTACTTTCTTATTGTAGAAGATAGCTTCTCCATTTCCAGTATCTACTGTGTCTGTCAATTCAACATTGCTATCCTCCAATAAGGCAATCATGGTTACCAGTTTGAAAGTCGAACCTGGTTCGAACAGACCTGCTGTTGCAAAATTGAAACGCTCAGAGAAATTACCTTTGCCATCGCTGCTCAAATTTGAAATGGCTTTGATCTCTCCAGTCTTCACTTCCATTACTACGACTAGTCCATCATCGGCATTGTGTTGCATCATGGCTTTGTGTAATGCGGTTTCGGCTACGTCTTGCAGGTTAATGTCAAGTGTGGTTTGTAAATCCATGCCATCCACTGCCTTCACATTATTCGCATCGAAGATCGGCTTCCAGATACCTCCCGCTATTTTTTGATAATAAGCGTAACCATCCTGACCACCCAGGTAATTGTTAAAACTGTATTCCAGTCCGGCACCTTTATTATCTTCGTTTACATAACCGATAGTTCTTCTGCTCAGGTTAGAGAAAGGATGGTAGCGCACATCAATTTTTTCGAAAATGGCGCCTCCCCGCAATCTTCCTTCCCGGAAGATGGGCCATTCCATCATTTTCTTTTTATCTTGATAGTCAATTTGCTTGCGGCTTAATACAACGTACTGCTTACCAGATGCACGGGCATCAACGAGCATGCGCTTATAGTCTGTCTTGGATTTATCTTTAAAGAAAACGGATAAGTGATAAGCCAAAGAGTCGATCCCTTCTCTGAATACTTCATCTTTTGGAAGTGTGGCATCGAAAGCGATTTTATAAAACGGCAGGGATGTTGCCAATAGGCTACCGTTGTCAGAGTAAATATTGCCTCGGGTGGCTTGTACAGTTTTATAATCAAAAGAAATACGCTCACCCATGGCAGCCCACTTCTCCCCTTCAATCACCTGAATGTGTCCTGTCTTTACTACTACAGCAATAGCAAAGAGGGCTACAAACAAAAATGCAATCCTTACTCTTATTAATATGGACTTCTTAATATTCACCTTCTTCTACAACTACTTTAGTGGGTGGTGTTAAACTTTCTTTTAATCCGTAAGCTTTTACTTTTATGGCTACTTCGCTTTGTTTGCTGGCAAACATCAGGTCTGACTTTAGTGTGGTATAATCAGCACGAAGGTCCTCTACTTCTGCTTGTATATGGTTGATTTTGCGTACAGTCTTCTCTGCATAGTGTGTGTTGCCTATATAAAAAAGTGCAAGACCCAATACGAATAAAATTTTGGGTAGATACTGAATAGGAAAACCTTCCTCAAAATAGCTTTCGAGGTTCAGCTTCTTTTCCAAACCGGAAAACACACTGGTGCCAGGCTCTCCCTTAGGAGCAGTTATTTTTTTTGGTTCTATTTTAAATTTGTTCTCCATGTTTAGTTGGTGGTTGATCGTTTTTTGTTGATCGCCATTAACGAAAAACTAACAACGAACAACTATATCTTCTCAGCTATTCTCAATTTCGCGCTTCTTGCTCTTTTGTTTTGTTCTATCTCTTCTTCTGTTGCTTCAATCGGTTTGCGATTGATTGCTTCAAAAGGTTTGATCTCGTTCCCGTAAAAATCTTTCTCTACTTCTCCAAACACCTTCCCTTTGTTGATGTAGTTCTTCACCATCCTGTCCTCCAGCGAGTGGTAGCTCATCACTACCAGTCTGCCTTTTGTCTCTATCACCTCGCCACATTGGTGCAAAAAATCTTCGAGTGCTTTCATTTCTTCGTTTACTTCAATGCGAAGCGCTTGAAACACCTGGGCGAAATACTTGTTCTCTTTACCACGGGGGGCTATGCTACTCAATGCAGCTTTTAAATCCTCCGTTCTGGCAAAGGGTTTGTTAACTCTATGTTGCGTTACCATGCGTGCAGCAGTTTTAGCATTTTTCAGCTCACCATACATGCCGAAGAGCTTGTGCAAATCTGCTTCGCTGTATTCATTTACTATGGTGGCCGCAGTAACTGACTGCTTTTGGTCCATGCGCATGTCGAGGGGTCCATCAAAACGGGTTGAAAAACCGCGTTCAGGTGAATCGATCTGATGCGATGAAATTCCCAGATCGGCCAGTATGCCTTGCACTTTGGTAACTCCATTCAACTTCAAATACTTTTTTAAGTACATGAAGTTGGTATGACAAAATGTAAAAGAACGACTCTTTATCTTTTCTGCTTCCCGTTTCGCATCATCATCCTGGTCGAAGGAAAGCAATCTGCCTTCTTTAATATGTTCGAGTATTTTGATGCTGTGTCCACCCCCACCAAATGTTGCATCTACATAAATGCCATTCGGTTGAATGTTCAGTGCCTCAATACACTCGTTAAGCATGACGGGCCTATGGTAGCTTTGAGCTTCGGGCTTTGAGCTTCGAGCCTCTTGCTCCTTGCTACTCATTACCTTCTATTTTTCTAATGAAACTCTGAAGCATCTTCTGCTCCTCGTCAATCTCTTTTAGCAGTGACTCCCTCAGCTGCTCTTTACCAAAACTTACTTCGCTTGCTATCAGTATTTGTGTTTCCAATTCATATGCTGAACCCAATGAAACTTCTAGATACTTTATATATTCTTTGTCGCTTCGCTTTGCACTACCCTCTGCAATGTTTGAAGGAATGGATACGGCTGCTCTGTTCATTTGAGTTCGTAAACCAAATTTTTCCAATTCAGGAAACTCACTTGTCAATTGATATACTTGCTTAACAATCTCCATTCCTTTCACCCATATCTTGAGTTTCTTAAAATCCTTCATAGCATTTGATTAAATAGGTAGTAAACTCTTTTCGAAAAACTCGAAGCTCGCAACTCGTAACTCGAAGCTTCTGTTCTTCATTCCTACTCTATCAAATGTTTCTCGGCCAGTTTAGACAACTCACTTGGATCTTGGATCAGGTGTTTTTCGTAGTGCGTAGGATTCCAGACTTCAACACGATTACCCATACCCACCAACATTAAATCTTTGTCGAGTTGGGCGTAGGTGAGCATGTTTTTTGGTAAGAGTATGCGACCGTTGTTGTCCATCTCTACCGTGGCGATTCCAGCAAAGAAGTTCCGTTGGAGACTGCGGTACTCTTCATTGAATTCACTTAATCCTGAAATTTTAGCGAACACCTTTTTGAACTCTACCATGGGGTAAATGATCAGATTTTGCTCAAAGCCTTTCCGTATCACAAGCTCCTGGCTGTCCGTATCGGGCAGCTGGGCTTTGATCCGGGCAGGCAGAACCAGTCTGCCCTTGGCATCAAGCTTAATCTCATACTCACTGGTAAAGAAGGTCATAGACGTAGTGGTTGTCTTTTTCTCCTAAACAAACGTAAGGAAAAATTACCCACTTTCCACCACTTTACTACACTTTTTTACACTTTTTAAGGAAAACTTACCACTTTATGCCATTTTAGGGCAAAAATGGGTTGGATTTAGCAATGGGAAGCCTGGATTAACCTCACCAGGTGCTTCGGTTGACGTACTTTTTGATGATAAAAGTGAGTATTAGGAGGCTTTTTATCAGTTGAATAGGAAGATTGAGCAGGCTATGCTGATAAATACAAGAAAGTGAAGCCTCGTAAGAAGGCCTTGTTAAATAACAAAAAACCTCCACTGGGTGTAGTGTGATAGCTAACTACAAACAGGGAGGTGATTTATCAAAATAGGAAGAAGAATAATAGCAAAAGAGAATTCTCCCTTGTCTACAACTGTTTGCCTATCCAGCGTACATACCTATTGTTCTTCTGACCATAAAGGATGAGTTTATTACTCTTATATAGTTGACAATCTTTTGGGCGAATAGTTATTTCTGCATCTTTCGTACTGAACATTACTTCTCTGGTCTGTTTACCATCTGGGGAAATTCTGATCAAGACACTTTCGTTAGTTCCTCCTTTTCCGAGATTGGAAAAAGCAATAAGCTTGTTATTGTTGTGCTCTGCATAAAAATAAGATGAATTAAATATTTCAAAATCAACTGCTTGTTGGCTTTTATTTACTTTAAGCACTGCCTGAATTGTGCCGGTAGACGTGACATCTACTACAGCTAAATCGTCTTGATGATTTACAGTATAGAATACATTACCATTTCTCTTTGTTTGCGTAACAGTTCTTTCCCCAATTAACGTATAACCTCCATTTTTATTAAACTGAATGTCGCTGAGTATAAATCTATAATTGCGATATTGATCCTCACCTGCTGTTAGTCCGTTATTTTTTATTGACATATCGCTCGGTAACTGAAATTGATTTCCAAATTCTTTCGTGCTTATTTCTGAAATCGAATTGGTTTTTGAATTTACTTTCAAACATACAGCCCCTGAAGGTAATGTTCCTTCTGGTGCATAAAAGCCAATAAGTATGGGGCTTCCGTCACCGGCAATTTCGATATCGAGTGTTGTATAAAATTTATTACTATTGGTTACAGGAATAATCTTAGTGGCTCCATTACTCTCGAACCTAACAACCCGGTGTTCGTAATTGTCCTCAATTTCCATAGAACGTGTTGAAGAAAGAATATTTGCTTTCTTCATAGCGGTATTCTTGTTAAGCGCTTTAGAGTTTTGAAAATACCGCGTAAGAAGATAAACCTCACCTTTATTATTGATTCTGAACTGATCGAAGAGATAAACACCATCCGACATATCCAGATTTCCAGCCCATTTGTAAATTTCTTTCATTGTACCATCCAGCACTACATACCCAAAAGTGAGAATACTATTCTCATCATCTATAAGACTATAGGAAATAAGCATTTTTGATTTATCTCGTGATAGTTCAACTTTAAAACTAGAACGTTCATATTCCCTTTTAATTTGCGCAAAGGATAGTTGTACAACTTTCTTTGTGTTGATGAGCTGCAAAGCTTTCTTATCCAACTCATGCGAAAAAAAAGTGACAGTTTTAGCCTTTTTATCTTCCATTGTTGTAAAGAACAATATCTTTCCGCCTATTTCTTGTGTGAACTCATAACGCGATGGTTTCCCATCTACCAAAAATTTAGTAGGTGTTTTCTTTACTAGCTCTGCTTTTTCATTTATTAAAGAAATGTAGAAATCAGTATCACCAATTACGATGCCTGACATAACTTCTGTATAGGGAAGCATTAAGTAATAAACCCCCTGATCGTCTTGTCCAATCGGTTCAACATCAGCCCAACTTTCTTTCATGGTCTGTTTTATCATTTGTCCCACTTGCAAAGTTGACCCTGACTGACCTAAGCTTGAAAATGGATAAACAAAAAAAATGCTAATGCATAAAAGAATAAAGTATAAGATTCGAATCATGCTGGTTAAGTTTAAAAATTTTACTGATGAGCGCTTTATTAAATAGAAAAATTACAACTGCGTATATATTTTGTAAGTTGAGTTAATTTTATAAGTGTCGCTGGCCACAGACGTTCACCATACGTTAGAAAAAATCATGGAAATCTTTCAATATAATTATATTTTCATGAAAGTCTCGGTTGATGTACAAGATGAAGTGTTGTTACCAGCTTTATTGCTTAGTACCATAGACGAACCATTAATTGTCAATTTCAAAAGGAAGAAATTTATGAAGTTTGATTCAAATAGGATTAATAAAATATACTAGTTTAACTGTAACTCATTTAAAAAGGTGATATTTTAAAAAATTCAAGCGTTTAAAATGATAGTTATTATTTCAATACTGATTAAACGCTACAGCCATAAATTTTTTGAAAACTCACATTCATAAATTTGAACACCGAGTATATCTAGTTAGTTTTTTTGGTGAAATGGTAAGTATAAACACACGGGTAAGAGTCTTCGTTGGTCAGTAGCAATTCTGTTGACCCTTTTAATTGGAAACCATAATCTATTTCGGAAACACCCGTAGATATGATTGAAATTTGGGGTCCGTCAATGATATATCCACCCTCATCAATTGGAGTTCCTGAAGCTGTAAAATATCTGGTATACGTTCCGTCAGCTTTAAATTCGAAAGAGTAGCAGAAAATAAATCCTGGGCAATCTTTAGTTCCGTTTCTGCTAGTATCATCACAACCGGTTAACACTTCTTTGGTTGCTTCCCATTTACCAACAATAGCGGTACTTATTGATGGATTATTGTCATCGCTACATGACAAAGACATAGAGATCATTAATACTAAAAATACAAGATTCAACTGTTTCATAGGAGGAAGAAATTGTTTCATAAATATTTTTTTTTAAAGTTAATTGCTATATATTCTTTTCTCAATTTAGTTTTTGTACACATAATCTATATACAGTGGTTCTTTAAAATTTCAATCTATCTGATTTAATAGCAGATTGAAGTTTATTTTCATTTCTGTTAATGATCTCAATTTATAACTCAAGAAAGTGATCTTAACGACACCATTATTGCATATCACTTAATTTATGTGGTCGTAGGGAGACCCTACGACCAGTGTAAGTTGAATTTACAGCTAAAATATTTGGTACATTTATTTTATAGTAGTAGTTATAAAACTTCCATTAGCTTTTTATAATAGGGTATTTGCCATAAGATAATAGGACTCAAAAATATCGCTGAACAGGTTATCCAGAACATAATTCCCTCTGGTGGAAGCGGAACATTATTACCCCAAATAGCTATTGATAGAACAGAAAAGGAAATGTAAGTGAGTAAATTAAAGAGAGAAAATAATAACGACTTGATTAATCTGATATTTCTTACATGCTTAAATAATAGAAAATAAAAGATAATAAAAGGCAATCCATAGAATAGTATCCTCCAAAAATTCCATAAACCAGTGTCACGCCAAGCACCTCTTATAAAGAAGAAATCAAATCCATCTTGAAATAAAGCAACAAATACTAGAAAACTAAGACTGATTAGTGTTTCTAATAGGAACAGGCTTATATATAGGATAAAAAAACTTATTGCTTTATTCATTGTGTGCTTTCTTAATTAATTCTTGGCCTAATTTAACTCTGTCTTCATAGCTCATGAAATTGAAAGACTTACCACCATTGAAGCTTTTTTTCATTACATCTTTTACAGCGCCTGGTCCAAGCGAACTACTCATTAAATCGTTAATTCCCGATATTATTGAATCTAAGTCATTCCCTTTGTAATTATTAATATATTCTTGGACTTTGGATTGTTCAAATTCAACCATTTTATTATCTAAATCTATGCCTGTTAAACCTTCAAAAGATTGTTTATTCCCATTAGCATCAACGAAACCTCCTGAAAGTTTACCGTCATCCAATAAGTCTTTTGCATTCTTCATATTATGTTCAAATAAAAACTCATTTCCACCTTGAAGAAATTTATCTACTGATGAGCTGGAAAACATTCCTCCATCTGGTATTTCCGAACCACCTACGCCTCTAAATCCTGTTACCAATTCAGCCGCCCCAAACCATTTAGAACCATATCCTTTATCATCTGCTTGACTTTGAGCCCAACCATAGTATGCATTTCGTTGATATACTGATTGATATGCATCAGATCTTAGATTAGCAGTACTATACATAGCTGCAGCGTGGAATGTTTTACTATCGTAAACCCCGGCAGTAGAATACCACTGTGTTGGTTTTAACTTGAACCATGGATTCAAACCATAAATTGACGGTACCGGCTCTCGACCATTGGGGTCAATAAGGTTGATAGGATTGTCAGCAGAGAAAATATAAGGGCTTACTTGAGGGTATTTGTCTGCCATCGGATCCACACTCAACCACACACTTGTCCTTGCATCGTAATACCTTGCTCCATAATAATACAGACCAGTCTCTTCGTCTAGTTCTTTACCATTAAAGAGGTAAGGCGTTCTTTCAGTGTTGCTGTGTTCTTCAACGAACGTCTCCCCAAAAGCCATGTACTCCAAATGCTGGTACACTTCTCCCGAAGCATCGGTAATATACGAAGTACCACCCAAATGATCGGGATGATAGAAGTAGCGGAAGGATTCTGCTGTGCTAGTACTACCTACTCCCTTTATCTGACCGGGTGGTACTTTACCGCTCTTGCCTGCAGTAAGTATCTGCCCATCAGCTCCCAAAAACTTCAAATTCTTCACTATGCCATCGAAAATGCGCTGGCCTTTGGTGGCATAATCAATGTTGCTGCCTCCAGCTTTTAACGGGCCTTTTCCATTGCCATCGATGCCACTCCCTAGTTTACTTACTATTCTTTGCCCTTCGATGTAATAATGCTTGGTGTAACCACCACTTTTTAATACCAGGTAAGGGTTTACGTAAACAGTATAATTCCCCATGCCCCCACTGCCTGCTTTCCACTCACCATTTACAAATACACGCTGGCCTGTGCTCTTTCCTTTTAATACGCGTTCACCGTTGGCATCGTAGATGTAATGATAGATTGAACCATTGTCCTGGATGGCTCTTATACGATTTTCTTCATCCCACATCAATTGCCTGCGCTGGCCGCTCACATCGCTGATCCAACCGGCTTGGTTTCCGTTGGCATCATATACAAATGTCTGGTCGCCTATATGAATGGGAGCGTGGGGTTGCTCCTCTCCATAGGTATAGTTTAAATTGTAAGTAGTTTTCTTTTGTTCCTGCCCTTTGCGTTGATGGTTTTGTATTTTTTGTGTTATCCCTCCCACGCTATTGTAACTCATACCCAGTGTGTAAGTATGCTCATCATTAGCGCCTTTGTATGAACCTTGTGCACTTGTTAACCTATACAAATCATCATAGTTGTAGCTGTACTCGCTGGTGCCGCCCATTAAGTTTGCACTTGGTATGGCTGCATTATTTTTAAGGCTGAGGATGTTGTTTACCTTATCGTATGCATAGGCATTATCCATAAACAAACGCTTAGCCGTTGTTTGTGCCGTCATGTTCTTGAGTCTACGTCTGTCTTCTTCATATGTGTAAGTGGTTTTGGTACCATTTCCATAAGCCAGGAAGACGCGTTGCTCAAACTTATCGTAACCTAACTGGTTTACATAAGCGAAGTTATCATTTTTCTTCTTCCCGCTCATGCTGCGCAGGAGCCCTCCAACGTTGTAGGTGTAGTCTACTTTTTCGCCATCAGCATACACCATACCAGTAAGGCGATTCCATGTATCATAAGTCCACTCCGTTGTGTAAGTCTGTTCGTCATGCTGTGGTATAATTACAGTACGAATGTTCTTTACTACTTCCCCTAATGGTCCATAGAAAAACTCTTGTACTCCACTGGCATCTTCCTGTGTAACAATACGCCCTGCCCTATTGTCGGAAGCCCCCATTTCTCCATACTTATACTTTACATTGTTTTCGGGATTTTGCGGATAGATGATTTCTGTAAGGCGCTCGAAATCGTAGCTATAGGAAATGGCTCCACCTTGTTTTGCTAGGTTAGCAGTAACTAACTCAGTTAAATTTCCTGCCAGATCATAGCTATATTGAGTAATGCCCGTATCCGGATGCTTGCGCTCAATCCGTCTGCCAAAGTTATCATACTTACTAAAAGTAGTATGCCCTAAATCATTGATGGCCTCTATCTGCTCATTAATGGCATTGTACTTAAAGCTTGTCCATACAGGATCGCTACTTGTATAATTTTTTACAGCAGTTACCCGTCCACGCACATCGGTAAACTGTTCGGTTTGCTTACCATTCGCATCGGTTGTTTTAGTACTGAATTGCTTTTTGTTATTGCGGTCATTCTCAAAACCATAAGCTGTCGTAGTTACTGCGCCATCAGGTAAGGTTACTTTCATGGTACGGTTTAGAACATCGTATTCGGTGGTAGTAGGGTTCTGATCGTCTTTTTCGCGATTAAAGTTACCCGGTGTGCCTATAGGTTCTGTTATTGGATACAAAACGCTGGTCGTTCTACCGAAGGCATCAAAAGTTACTGTTCCACTCACCACCATTACTTCTTTATCGGCCTTTCCTTCTCCATCGTAAATGGCTGCATCTTTTTTGGTTTGCAATACTCTACCTAAACCATCTACAAAGATGGAAGTCTGCATGTTGTTTTTAGGATTGGCGGGGTCGTAGTGGTTAGTAAGAGCCCAAGGTATCTGCGCTTCAGGATGATATTCAAACTCGATTGTTTTATTGGTGCCACCTTTTTCATAAGGTCCGGTAACACTTTGTATCCGTCCTAATGCATCCAGTTCGTAAGTAATTTCATTGCCATTTAGATCCGTACTTTTCAATACCTTACCATAGCGCAAGTCGTACGTGGCCGTTGAACTATAACCATAGCTGTTACTTACTTTGGTTGTGTATGTAAATACGGTTGGATCGTATTCGTAGTTAAATACCATACGCTGGCCTTTGCTGTTTGCCGGGCGAATAATCTTGGTTAGGTTACCATAGGTGTCGTACTCCATGTCGTGTACGGATACTTCACTATCAGAAAGATATTGCTTGATTTGTTTTATATCACCTGTGGCAGGGTCAATGACTGTTTCACGCTTGCGATAGGTAGTTCCGTTTCCAGTAACGACAATTGACTTAGGTGTACCCTTGATGTACAAAGCGTCAATATCATGATAAGCAATCAAAGCGCTTAAATCATCTTCACTTCCTTCATCCCCATTATCGGCATAAGCTATTACGTTACCAATAGCATTGTATTGGTAGGCCATGCTGGTGCTTTTACCAGCTGATGATTGTCCTTCGAAGAATTTTTGTTCTGTCTTGGTAAGTGCCGGGAATTTTACACCGACTCTTACATCATTTAACGAATATTCATTTTCCTTTTCCACATACTTGTTGCCTAGGCCATCCGTCATTACTTCCGAAAATAACAATCCTTTTTTAAAGTAATCATCGTTGTTAAAGGTTTGAGTTACTACTGTATAAACAGGCTTTTCATCTTTACTGGTATCGTGAGTTCGGGAGATTACTTTTTCAAAACCATAGAACTCACGTTCGTGGCGATCGTAATAACCATTTTCATAAGCATAGGTGGTAAGCATGGTATCTATACCATCTTCAGCAAATCCATCGAAAACCTTTACGCTGTCAAGCACCCATACATTATTAGACATTTCGTAGGTGTTCCCAATGCGGTGATAGTTCAAGGTAAAGCTTGCACCCAGCGGACGTTTTACTTCTTTGAGCATGTTAGTGCGGCCAATGGTTGATTTGCGTACAATAAGCTCATCGTCTTTGTCCGAGAATAGATAGTCGGGATAGCCATCACCATCTATGTCCGATAATTGTATCTTCTCACGATTAAAACTCTGGCTGTAATTCACCTTCGGGTTGAAATTAATTCTAGCTACTATGACAGGAGGTACGAGTGGAATACCAAACGTAAACGAAGTATTGGCTGACCAAGTAGTGGAAACCCCTTTACCAAAGCGATTTATATCATCACCCCAGGTTACTGCATTAGTTGCAAATCCATTGCCTGTATTAAAATAGACTTTTACTTCTTTGGAGTCAAGTACCTCTTCTCGGTCCAATACCACTTTGTCCACCAACCCGTCACCATTCACATCCTGTAAAGCCTCATGTACGTAGTTGTCGGAGCGCGAGTAGCCCACACCTGCCTGCCAGCTTTTGTTTCCTATGTTTACCCCAAGGCCTCCTGACAAACTTAAGCTGGATCCATGACGCAACTGAAAACTACCCCAGCTTTCAGCGGGTGCAAAAGAGTAGCCCAGATTGAGATTTACTTTGTTCTCCGTTACGTTTACCCGGTCAGGAAGACCGTCTCCATTAATATCCACCCACGAATACTCTGCCTTATCATCGCTATACACGGCCCCTGCGCTAAAACTTGTGGCCTTACCCAGGGCAGAAAACTTAGAGGTTTTAGGATTACCGCCTGCCTCCTTACCCGAACCAGAAAAATCACCACCAACCGTTACTCCACCAGATAATAATTTGGTACGATGACCAAACTCCCAGGCATGCGACTTAGATGCTTCTTCAAAACCGCCTTGTGATTTTGTGTATTGAATCTTAAACTCACCTAAAATATCTGGGTAGCGGTCACCATTCATATCTACGAAGTCTGTAATTACTCTGCTGTTTCCTGTAGAGGCACTGCCACCAATACCAGCACTTACAGCAAGAGATGTTGTATTGCTTTTTGTTATTTTATCTACTGCATAACCCTTACCTCCAACTCCGCCATCTCCTTGCGACAATTCCGGCAACAAAGAGGATATCTGGTCAAGGCCCATGCGGGAACTGCTCAATGTATCGGCATGAATGAACGCTAAATCGTCATTACCCATCCAGCGCAATTTTCTTGCATCCGGGTACATCAACGCGAAGTCATTTTTATTAGCACGATTTCCACCTGATGAATCAAAGGTGCCTTCCATGTCCTCTTCAGAGGTAGATTGACTTAGGTCTACTTGTGGTTGTGGCTTGTTGAGATTATCTATATTTAATTTAGACTGGTCAATAGGAAAACTTTTGTTTGGATCATTACCACGGTACGAGAAGAATCCCCACTGTCTGTAAAGGGGGCCAAAAATGATTAGTGCCGGATCAAGTACTGTATGCAGACCAGCAGTTACCGTTTTCTTTCCAAGAGTATCCGATTCAAGTACAACATCATTATTCAAAGTAGTGAGAGCCACCTTTCTTATTTGGGTATGATATTCAAAATACAGTTTATCTCCCTTTTTAACATATATTTTCTTAGATACGGGATAGGCTTTGGTAAGCTTATCTGTTACTACACTATCCTTTACTGCAAGAAGGAATTTGGCCAATAAAGAGTCTGCGCTTTTAACAGTGAAGGCAATATCTCCGTTTACATTCTTCTCTTTAAAAATCAGTCGTGGTGTAATCTGAATAGTATCCGTAGTTGTTGATTGCCACTCCAGCGACCTGACTACGGTTTCCGGATAGAGGGATAGTTGTGGGGTCGGATATGAATTAATCAAATAACGCCCTTCTTCATCTCTTACATCAGTTACGGTTGTGTCGTATGATTCAGTATAGTACATGCGTGGCCTCCATTGAAGGGTGGGCCAATTGATGTTTGATGAAGACGAAACGGTGAAGTATACCTCATCGTCCTGGTTTACCACAAGATCATTCATCGCTACCGGAACGGTAACGAGTGTATCACCTCGGTATTTTGAGCGATGGAGCACTTTAGAAGTAGTGCTTTGCTTCAATAGTACTTCCACAGTAACACTATCGGTTGTGCGTGGTTTGATAAAAAGTCCTTCGATATTCACCTTACCGGCTATGGGGAAGGACAATCCACCATGGGAGGTCAACAAGTAATCATCTTTTGCTTCGAACCTATACACGTGTTTTCCATTGGCATCACGTAGTGTATCATTATGCTGTGTGTATTCAATAATAGGGTTCCAGCGCACCTGGTCAAACGAACCATCTTCTTTAGATTGCACGCGGAAAAAAAGTTTATCACCCTTCTTCACCTGAATATTAGCAAGGCCCAATGGTGTTTTGGCTAAATAATAATCTGCTGCAATTGAGTCCTGCCATAATACATCACCTTTCAATTGAATGGAAACTTTTACACCATCTGCGGTGGTGTAAGTGGCACGCTCTTCAGAAAAATCCTGCAGCAAGGTTACTGGTGCCTGTATACGGATGGTTCCATTATAGGGTGCCAGCCACAACCTCACCATATCCTGCAGCGGGTTTTGTTCCTTTATCAGATTAACTTCATCTTCACTCACTGCAAACACATCTTTATCCAATCCGGCACCTGTATTGATTTCATTAGGTGTGCCTTCACTGGAATCGAAAAAATCGGGGTCTCCATTTTCATCCAGTCTGTTATAGAACACTTTGCCATCTTTCACTATATCGATCAAACCATCACCATTAGCATCAGTAAAATAAATAGAAGTGGTTGATTTTGTAAGTGTATAATTCACTCCGGCAAAAACACCAAAGTGAGACTCCAGTCCAAAGTCGTTTGAACTACTTACTTCTTTCAGAAATTGATTAATGCCACTAACCGGCCTAAGTGTACCAAATGTAGTCCTACCATTTGCTCCTCTGGTCTGAGGACGGTACATAAGGCTTCTGTCATTATTATTTTTAAACATAATCACTTTGTCGGGAAGTCCGTCACCGTTGATGTCGAGCATTTGTACACGACCCTCACTCCGCGTGTTATTGTAATTGTAGCTTATACCCGCTGAGTTGGTTTTGGAAAACAAGTTTGCTCCTGGGCCTACCGTAACGGACAAGCCACCCCCTATAGTGCGCGACTGCGTACCACTCAAGGCAGATGCTTTATCATTAAAGTCTGCGCCCTTGTTTAAAAAGCCTCCGTTAACATCATCCGAATGGGTTGTCAAGACTTCTTCATCCATTAATGGCACATAACCTTCCTTCGCATTTACATCATCATAATATTCAAGGATGTGTGTTGTGAATAGATTATTTTCAGAATCAAATTCTTTAATTGCCTTTAGCAAACTTTTATAGAAGGCCCCATAACTATAATCAAATTCATAGCTACGGATAACATCGCTATTAAATTTGACAGCAATCTTTTTCAGACGATCGCCAGTTACCTGCTTAAAGCCAAGGTTAGCCATAATGATTTTATCCTGCCTGCCGTTTTCGCGAACAAATAAAACAGAATAAGCTCCATCACTTCCCTGCATACCCGTGTAGGTGATACGCTCAATATATATTTGATATCCTTTTACGGATCCACCATTCACGCCAACATCTACAGGCTTCGAATAATAATATTTTACTGTATTTCCGTTCAAATCTCGCACTTCACGTAAGCACCATTGCGCCACATTACCCCCATCATTTTCTTCATCTGTTCGGAGCACTGCATCTTTATCAAATTGGCCGTTTCCATTACCGCCTATAGCTCCATAGAAATATTTTGTTCCACTCTTATCTGTGACAACCCAATAGTATGTTTCTGGCGTATTACCAAATCGCTCAATTTTATTAAAGGCCCCTTCAACGCGTGGATAAAAACGCTTTGAACCAGAAGCATTGCGCTCTACTAATGTTTCTCTGTGTGCGAGCGGGGTCAATTGCTCACCATTCATTGTATAGGTTTCCGTTTCTTTAGTAGCATCATAGCGAGGCACACCCCAGCGAGTATCGATGCTGATAGAAGGGATAGTCAAATTCCAACCCAAGCCCATCCAACTATTACCGCCACCACTGTTATAGTTAATGCCCAGTTGTGGCTGCATGCCTGCACGACCAGTTGGAATGTTAATTGGATAACCCAGAGAAGCACTACCGGTATTGTTTGCTTGCGGTGGATTGATCAGGTTAACAGCTGCTGTTGGGTTAGCCGCTTTGATGCCTTTCATGGAAGTAGAATTATAAGCTTCTACTTCAGGCGATTCTGGCACTTTAATAATGGCGTTGATGTAATCGGTGAAGTGATTGGTTTTTGATACGATCAAACCCCTCTCTAGCATTACCGTATCAGTAGGCACTGCCACCCAGTGGTGATTTTGTTCATCGAAATAATAAGACTTTATATCCTGCTCTGTATAGCCATCGGGTATTTGATCGGTATCAAATGGGATAGTCAGTTTAATCTCTTTTCCAAACTGTGTGCCGTTGGGCAGGAAGCGAAATGCCTGGTGTCCGCCTGTTACGTTTACCATCCCTGCATCAAGTGCTGGTATGTCTATATCTCTTAATGTAGTAATGGAAAGGAAGGAAGGTGCCTGGAGTGAACCTTCCTCTGCAGTTAACCTTGCTCCTCTCAATTCAATACTTTGTTGTGTATTGTTAGTAAAGAAATCTTCTGTTTCGTAGTATAGACCATCGCGGGTGAAAACATAATCAGCGTTCGCCAATTCTGAAAACACTACTGAGTGGCAATAGGAACTACCATCAAAACCAACTACCTCCACATCAACTGAACAATTGCTTTCTATTTGTTTCAGGTCAATTAAGCTTTCAAATACATCTCCCTTAAATAAAATGTTTTTGCCATCAATCCGCACCGCTGCCACGTCACCCCTTACAAATCCTTTAACATAGGCTTTGTTCTGGTAGTGAAATTCAGATGGTCTATTGAAGACTATTTGAGTTTCTTCATTACTGATTGCTCCCTTCTCAACTTCTATCCGCAAATTCTTTACACGGTAACTATGATTTGCAGTCGCAGGTAGTGTAAATCTTATCGTATTATCACCCTGCTTTAGCCATACCCCATTTAATTCTTCACGCTGCAAAGCCCAACCTCTGCGCTTTTTCACCAAGTACCCTCCAATGGCAAGCTGATCATTGATACTACGTGATACAGCGGTATGATCTTGCACACCATCTAATTCGTATACAAGCCAAACTTTATCCTCTGCACAAAGTTCAGTATCAAGAACAATGTGAAAAATATTATCAGCAGGGTTATCTATTGGCAATGCCTCAGTAATCCCGATTAGACCCTCCTGCTGTTGGGAAGGAAAATGTTGCTTTACTACAGCAGTGGGTTTTGCTCCTGCCAGTGACTTTAAAGCGATAATAAAAAGAAGACCAATGAAACTTAAGCGTTGTGAAGTCATGCGACCTTATATATTATTTGAATACTAATTTCTATTTTCTATTTATTGACAGTATGTCATTGGTGCTCTACTGCACAATTACCTTCCTGCTTTCTATGCCCATGGGTGTTTGAATAACCACTACATACAAACCAGCTGTGTTTATTGAAGCATTAAATTGATACTCCAACTGATCAGTGCCAGAGAAAGTCATTATTGGATGCCCTTGTGTGTTGTTAATCACCACCTGAACATTACCAGCCTGTGGTAAGGAAGCACTAATCGTAAAAGAAGAATTGCTTCTTACTACTGTTGGGTATACCGCCAGACGCTGTTCTTCTGCTCCACTGATAACTACCTCGTCTGTAAATGCACAACCATCACTTTCTTTAGTTACTGTTACCCTGTAAATCCCCGACTCTGTAACGCGTATGGCAGTTTCGTCAGATGAGAATCCAAAATTATTTTGCCATAAATAGCTCACTGCTATTGTATCGGGCACACTACTGCTGGCATCTAAGATTATCTCCGTAGCATTTGTCAATTTCTGATCCTCGCCTGCATCAATGTATAAGGCATCTGGCATTATTAAATTAAAATTTCTGTTAAGTGTCAAACCATCTACATCACGCATAACTAAAGTATAATCGCCTGCAGTCAAGGCTGACTCGGCTTTAATCTTAGCTGTTATCCTGCCTTCTCTTACTAAATCATCTTTAGTGTTACTCAAGGTATACTGAAAAGGCCCTTCTCCTGCAATTACTTCAATGGATACCTCGCCTGCTGTTTCATCTGTACACAACGGATTTTTAAGTGTTCTTGCAATGGCAAAAAATGTTTTAGCGCCAGCAATAGCAAAATCGTCTTGACCTGATCCATCCTTATCCCACATTACATTAAAAGTGGCTTTACCTCCAGCTACATTACTGGCAATTACATACTCCAGATTATCAATATTGAAATTTCCAATTCCACTTCTGTCTATCACCAACCAATACCCTGATTCGCTTTGTGGTAAGCGTGAAATATCGATATGAACCGATACGGTTCTTTGTTTAATCTCATTACCGTTTACACTAACACGCCATTTTCTTTCAGTAACACTCAGAACCGAATCACTACCTGTACCGGGTGTTAATCGAAGAGGCTTCCTGTTATCACCCCACAACACAAAGTTTTCATTTTGAAGTATTGATGTATTTTGGGTATTAGTAGCAGCCATACTACCAAGACTCATCACGACCATTCCAGAATCATACGCACTAGCCGATTGTTTCTGATAAAGCGAAAAGGCATCATCTCTGCCAATACCAGCAATTCTATTGTAGGCCACATTCCTATCGGTATACCACAATACTTTTTGAGAAGCGCTTACATAGTTATGGCCTTGCACACTGACACCATATTTAATAGCCAGATAAGTTTCTATTTGTGCACGTTCAAGAAAAGTGAGGGCTCTTTTAAAAATCAGCAATTCGGCAATCGACCCTTTGAACATGCGTTTACCAGTAGCCATGTCTGCACCTCCTATTTCAAAACTACCCGTTAATGACGAAGGCGTGGACTTATCCCAGCTTTGAGAAATCGTATTGAGATAGGCAGCATTCTCATATTTACCATACATGTCGGTTATCAAATCCGGGCCGGTTGCTCTTCTGGTGCTCAGATCAATTTTTCGGGTTTCAGCATTTGCGGTTCTCCAAATAGTACGTTCCAAGGTATCTGCACTCTGAAAAACACAAAGTATAGCAAGCTCCGCAAGTTCTTCCATGTTTACAGGTGCTTTCAGTAATTGGTCAGTGCCATTTAACTGTATCGTTTTGTGATAATTGATGCTAGCGATTGTGGTAGCAGGAAGGGGGGGGACAAAAAGCGCATGATGACCATTACCACTTACATCAGTCCATTGGTTTGTGTTAATCACCCCTTGGTCAGGACGAATCCATAAAGCTGGTCGACTTAGACTATCAAAAAATTGGGCTTGTGCTTGAATGGAAATCAAACATAGTACTGCACAAGAGAATATTAATCGTAAACGGAGCATAGGTTTAGGCTGCACAAGGCAGTTTTATAAGCATAACACAAATTCACATCTATACCCCTAAGCGCTTTTTAAAGATGCGTAGGCAGGCTTATTGAACCTCATGTAATGTTTAAACCAATTTGAACGGTTTTAAGGGAACGGGATTGAAAAAAATACGAATACAGGTAAAGTAGGGTTAGTCCTTAGATAATCGGCAGGTAAGAAATAAAATAGTTTTGTTGCTTTTTTAATTCAAAAAAGAAGAGATAACCAGGTCATTTTTAATCCCTGACGGAGGCCGAAACGATTTTCACTTTAACGTCTTCTGTTTTGGAGAATACATCAAATAACCGTCTGCTAAAGTTTAGGTTATTGCCGGGTTTTAAATGCTCTTTAAGTAATAGGCTTGTCTTAACAACTTTTCCATTAGGTCTGCTGAATTGAATCTCCAATAAAATTGAATCGTATTCAGCGAGCATAGCGTTGTTACGAAGAGAGCCTTCGAGCACAGAATTATTGATACTATTTTTCTTCCAGGTATAATCCACACTTAGATAGCGTAACACGTTATTGACCTCATCACTGTACTGGGGGTTATTCATAAGCCGCCAATCTAGAAAAGTTGTAGGCGATAACTTTTCCTTATAAATAGAGTTGCTATTTACAGTCGCCCTCTCTAATGCAATTAAATCCTGCTCGTGATTATCTGAATCTTCTATTTGTACTTTTCCACTAATTACTGAAACGATACTGATGGTGTCCTTCACATTAACGTTAAAAGAAGTACCCAGCACTTTAATAAAGGCATGACAGGTTTCTACTACAAAGGGTGATTTCTCGTTTCGTTTGATCTGAAAATAAGCCTCCCCCATTAGCTCCACTTTTCTGTTAGTGAAATCTTTATTGACCTTAAGTTCACTATCTTGATTTAACCAGACTACTGAACTATCTGGCAAAATGATTGTCATTACCAAATCTTGAGCCTGGTAGATTGTCCAGTTAGTTTTTGATTGTTGCCAAACAAAAATAAGCATAGCGAAGACAATGGAAATACTGGCAGCAACTGCCAATGTCCTATACCAGCGGGGGATATTTTTAATGACATTAGGCTTACTTTTTTCTGATTGTTGTTGTATGCTTTGTTGAAATACCAGCCACTCTTGATGAATATCAGGATAGCCCCTAACATGTGCTTTATTGTGAGTCTTCTGCCAAAGTTCATCTGCTTCTGCAAAAATCCTTCTATTGGCTTTTGAATCATCCAACCATTGGCTCAAAATTGAATTATCCTCAGCAGAAATATTGCCAGATAACTTAGCAGCTATCAAATCCCAATAATACTGTTCGGTCCGGTCACTCATGCTCACTAGATGGAAACTTTTGCTCTATTAACACATATTAACCACTTTACCCCTAAGTCATTAAGGCCAGGGGTTCAAAAAGATCTATTATAAGCAAATAGCCTCCATGAAAGGTCGCCAGTAAAGTTACAAAATCGATAACCATAAATGGCTTTAGCGATTCTCTCAACTTAACCAAGGCTATGCCCATCTGTTTTTCTACTGTTTTGACTGATAACTCTAACGCCTCTGCAATTTGCAAATAAGTTAATCCCTCCTGTCTGCTGAGCTGGAAGATGGTTTTGCACTGCATTGGTAACCGTTCAATGGCTTTTTTGGCGGCCAACTCCAACTCTACATATTCTATATGTTGAGCGCTTACAGCAGCCATTATATGCTCTGCTTTATCTAAGTCACTATCTGTTTTAGCTTTACGTTTGTTGTCACGGAGGTAATTGTAGGCAGTATGAGTTGTTGCCACTATAAAGTAGCCGGACAGTTTTTCAATTGTGTGAAGGGTGTCTCTTTTATCCCAGCATTTAAGAAATACATCTTGAACGATATCCTTGGCTGTGTCAACATCATTTAAAATAGTGAATGCGCACCTATACATTGCCATATAGTTCGACTTGAACAACCGTTCAAATTCTATATCCATTTGATGATTGGAGTTGCCCATCTAAGTTCAGGAACTACAAAATAGTTACTTTAAAACTTAGAAACAAAATCTTAATAAAGATATTGTTAAAACATAAAAAATCTAAAAAATCAAATAAACAATCTATCTAATCCAGAGATAGCTATCCTTTATCTCAAATATCAGTAACATACACGGCTTTACTAAACTGACACAAAACTTTGTGAGCAAATGGATGTACGGGAGGAATGCTGTATACTACTCTTACATAAATCTTTTTAAAGCATATTTAAAATACTATGTCAAGATGTCAAATCTATTAATTCGAAAGAGATGAGCATGCGATTCACTACCATCTCAAAAAGCGAGATTAATGTAAAATTTAAAATAATTAATAACTATCACGTCTCAATCTCGCTACGATCTTTCTTACACCCACATTAATAAAAACGTTCGACTCAGGGCTGCTACTAAAGGTAATAGCGTTGTAAAGCAATACTTCTGCAAAAAAGGAAGTGGTCTGATTAAAGCGTGGTGGCAAATGTATTAAACCAATGCCGGCTACCTGATAGGTTCTGGATGAAGGCAAGCCTGCTTCTCTCGTGCTTATGTAACCTGGCTTTATAGCATTCTTCTCCGAAAATGCGTGGTGACTTAGTCCGGTTGTAAGGTAAACATCCAATATATTTGTATGCGTTCTAAAGAACTCAAACGGATAAACATCAATTAACAAATCGTTCTCCAATATTCTCAATTCACCCTCAACATGTGCTGTAGTACTGTACATACCGATACGCAGTCGCGTATTGACCAATTTATTACCTGCATAAATACCTGTAGATACACCGTTGCTAAAGGCATTCAGTTTCTTTATCAATGCACCGTCACCTTCCGCAAAAAAGCGATGCATGCCAAAAGAGGTTTCATTCCCTATTACATTTATTCGCTGTTTTTGCTGCGCCACGCACGAATAGACACCTAAAATCAAAAAAAGGATAATTATCATGAGGGTATTGGTACCCCGCACCCTGTAACTTGTATTACCGCTCATACTACATAGATTAATATCCAACCATTTATTTGCTGAAGCGCAAGGTATTCAGCATCAATACAATTAAAGATGCCATGTAAGGACTTAACTGTTTGACGCTTCAAAATTGAGTGCTTTTCAGGTTGATTCCGACAGGGGCTTTTGTATCTATAATAAATCAGGGAATCCCCTAGGCTTTTGAAGCATTGTTGGGTCTATTTAAGCAGACTTGAGCATTCACTGCTGATTGAATAACAATTTAGTTTACAGTCGATAATTGCTTATATTAATGTACTTAATTATTAGGCTCATTCATGGTATTAAAAATCGATGCATTAAAACAAAAACCAATCTTGCTTGGTCTGTTAGTGTTTATACTTACCCTGGCATTAACACAAATGCTAACCTACCAACAGTATCAGATTAATCATGAAAGTGAAAGGCAACGCATTTCATCGGAGCTCAATAAAATTAAAGATAATATTCAAACTACGCTTGCCTATAGCGCATCTGCTACACAAACACTATCATTTATTATTAAAGCATATGGCGCGCCTGAGGATTTTGACAGGATTGCACAAAATATTCTGGGAGCCAACCAGTTTGTAGATGCTTTGCAACTCACGCAGAAAGGCGTTATAACTCACGTCTATCCCTTAAAAGGCAACGAAGCGGCTATTGGTTACAATATTCTTGCAGACTCTTCGAGAAATAAGGAGGCCTTTAGAGCCCTTGAAGAGAAAGCACTCTTTTTTGCAGGTCCGCTCAAATTAAAACAAGGTGGTGTTGGCATTGTTGGTCGTTTGCCCATTTTTATTGAAAATGAATTCTATGGTTTTGCTACCACTATTGTTAAATTAAATACCCTGCTTTTCGCTGCTAACATCAACTCTTCACCGGGAGCGAATTTTGTATATCAGTTCTCAAAAATAAATCCCGATTCAAAAGAGGAAGAATTTTTTATTGAAGGTATTAATATTCATGAAAGCAGTCAGTTTGTAAGTGTTCGTATTGCAGAAGGAGATTGGACACTTTATGTTGGTAATCAAAAACAACAATCAGTAACGCTTGGGCTTATCCTCTTTTCTATTGTAGGCCTTTTTGCCTCTGTACTCGCTGGCGCCTATACTTATTCATTATCAGCAAAGCCGCTTAAATTAAAAGAGCTTGTTGAAACCAAGGCACAAGAGCTAATGGTTACCCAACAAAATTACAAATCAGCTTTGGAGCGTGTCAGTGACGCCTTCATTTCCTTGGATACAAACTTGCGGTTTACTTACCTGAACAAGCGGGCTTGCGAAATATTTCGTTACAAAAATGATGATCTCATTGGTAAGCACATCTGGACTGAATTTCCTGATAGTATTTATCAGAAGTCTTATACCCTCTATCAGCAAGCCATGGTAAAGCAGGAGTATACACAGTTTGAAGAATATCATACCCTGTACGACAAATGGTTTGAAAGTCATGTTTATCCATCACTGGATGGCTTAACTGTATATTTCAGAGATGTAACAGAAAGTAAAAAAGCAGAGTTCGCGCTAAAACTATCAGAAGAGAAATATAAAATCCTATTTGATAAAAGTCCTTTACCCAAACTAATCTATGATTTAGAAACATTACAAATCCTCGAGGTAAATCAGTCTGCAATAAATCATTACGGCTATACAAGAGAAGAATTTATGCAGATGTCTGTTAAAGACTTACATGTGGATTCGAATGTAAACTATCTTACTAAACCTGAAATAATCGCTGAATCACTCAAAAGTATACAGCTTGGGGAATGGAAACATCAGAAAAAGGACAAGCAGATTATTGATGTAGCCCTCACAGGGCATCGACTTGATTTTGAAGCACACAAGTCAATGATCGTAGCTTGTCATGACATTACCGAACAGCGCATAGCCAATCTTAAACTGATTAATAATGAACAGCGTTTTCGTTCACTGGTTCAATCAGGTGGAGATTTAATTGCTATCATCAATTTGAGAGGTGACTATAGTTATGTTAGTCCCACCTTCAGCCCTCTGCTTAGTTATCCGGAAAACTATTTTGAGAATAAAAATGCTTTTGATTTAATCCACCCCGAAGATGTTGATCGCGTAAAAAGTGAATTTGCTCAGATAGCAACAATTACTAATATTAAAATTTCGCCCTTCAGGTTTAAGGATTACACTGGTGAGTGGAAATGGATTGAGACAGTCGCTACAAATCTAAACGATGATCCGACCATAAGGGGTATTGTTACCAACTCAAGAGATATTACAGCACGGGTACTGGCTGATCAAAAAATACAGGAAAATCATGAGAAGCTAATCAAGTTGACCAATAAAGTACCTGCCGTAATCTATCAATTTGAAATGGATAATAAGGGCAACATGCGTTTGCCTTTTGTAAGCAAAGGCATTGAAACAATCTGGCCTTCGTTGAATGCAGATACCATGATGCAACAGACGCTTGCAGAATTCAGTATTGTGCACGAAGACGACCGGCTTGCTTTCAATAATTCCATTATTGAATCTTATCAACATTTAACAGAGTGGAATATAGAATTTCGTACAGATTCAGACAGGTGGATACAAGGCAGCTCAAGACCAGAGCGCAAAGATGAAAATACCGTAGTCTGGTACGGTTATATGCAAGACATTACTTCATTAAAGCGCAATGCTGATGAATTAAAGCAGTTGAACGAAGAACTTAAAAAACAAACGCAGGAATTATCGATCTCAAATCAGGAGTTAGAGCGTTTTGCTTATGTAGCATCGCATGATTTACAAGAACCCCTGAGGATGGTCAGCAGTTTTCTGCAACTACTTAAAAAGAAGTATCAATCGGTGGTAGATGCGCAAGGTGAAGAATACATCAATTATGCAGTGGATGGTGCCGATCGCATGAAGCAACTCATTCTGGATTTGTTAGCTTATTCACGCATTGACACGCAAGCCAAACGATATGAAAGTGTAGATCTAAACAATACTGTCAGACAAATTATTCAGCTCTTAAATCCCTATGCCAGTGATAATAATGCCCGGATTATTGTAGAGAAACTACCTGTAGTGGTTGCTGTTTCATCACAAATGACACAGGTATTTCAAAATCTGATATCCAACGCAATCAAGTACAGAAGAGAAGAGACACCCTTTATTACGATCAAAGCGCATGAGGATGAAACACATTGGCATTTCACAGTGGAAGACAATGGTATTGGCATCGACCAACGATTCTATGAAAAAATATTCATTGTTTTTCAGCGTTTACATACCCGAAGCAATTATGCTGGAACAGGTATAGGTCTGGCCATCTGCAAAAAAATAGTTGAACGGCATGGCGGTACCATCAGTGTAAAATCTGAAGTAGGAAAAGGAAGTATATTTAGTTTCTCACTAGCAAAGCAGATAAAATGATAATTCCGGAAATACCCAAGAATGAGGCAGAACGATTACTGGTACTCGAGGATTACCAGATACTGGATACAGAACCCGAAGAAAACTTTGATGAGATTACGCAACTTGCAACGGAGATTTGTGAAACACCTATTTCACTCATTACCTTGCTGGATCCGGACAGGCAGTGGTTTAAATCCCGGCACGGTCTCAACCAAACAGAAACCCCAAGACAACAAGCCTTTTGTGCCCATGCCATTAATAATCCCAATACAATTTTAGAGGTACATGACGCGCGGCTGGATAAACGATTTGCTGATAACCCGCTTGTCAAAAATGATCCTAATATTGTTTTTTACACAGGTGTACCACTGGTAAGCCCGCAAGGCTACGCATTAGGAACACTGTGTGTAATTGACAATAAGCCCAAAGTACTTAATACTACGCAACTGCATTCACTTAAAGTTTTGGCCAACCAGGTAGTTAAACTTTTCGAACTGCGAAAGTCCAACAGAACGCTACAGGAAACACAAAGAAAACTTGAGAAGAGCAATGATGAACTTATACAACTCAATCATCTTGCTTCCCATGACTTAAGAGAGCCCCTGAGAATGATTTCAGGTTTTATGGGTTTACTGAAGAGAGACTATGCTGCAGCCCTGGATGAGGATGGAAGGAAATATATTGACATAGCCTTAGATGGCAGTAAAAGAATGAACCAATTGATAGTGGATATACTAGATCACTCATCTCTTGGCAAAGAAGGCACTATCAAAGAATCAATCGATCTTAATAAACTTCTTGAAGAGGTTAAGCAAAATCTTAGCAATCAAGTGGCTGAAACAAATGCCACCATTAAGGTAGTCGGGGAGCTACCAACAATTAGTGTATCTAAAACAGAAATAATAAGTCTTTTTCAAAACCTGATCAGTAACGCCATTAAATTTAAGGCACAAGGAAAATTGCCTGTTGTTACCATTTCATGCCAGGCAAAATCGCGCTATTGGTACTTCACCATTGCCGATAATGGTATAGGCATTGAGGAGAATAATTACAAAAAAATATTTGGCATGTTTAGCCGTCTGCATAGAAAGTCAGAAATCTCAGGGACGGGATTGGGACTGGCTATTTGTGAAAAAATTGTTCTGCATCATGGCGGAGAAATCTGGGTAACTTCTAAATTGGGGGAAGGATCCGTATTTCATTTTACGCTGTCTAAATAGTATGAAATTATCGCGTTGGCTTTTCACGATCTGTATTGCTTTGACTGTGATCATGTCATTATTGGCATGGATAGGTTGGATTAATGATGAGTTAATACTCGCCAGTCTTTCTACGGCCTACATACCCATGGCACCCATGACAGCCACTTCTTTTCTATTTTTAAGCACTGCCATTAGTTTGCAGTATAGTACAAACAAGTTTCGCTGGTTTGTACTCGTATTCATCATTATATTAATTATACTCTCTGCCAACGCATTATTGGCTGTGGCCGGTGTACCTGGTTTTGCCATTGAAGATAAACTGGTAAGTGATGATGTTATGTTTGGTCTGGTGCCGATAGGCCGGATGTCGCCCATTACTGCGTGGCTTTTTATATTAAGTTCCTTATCACTTTTCTTTTTACAAAGTTCCAAAAAATATGCCAGCATTGTTTCTGGTACTTTTTCAGTATTATCCTTTTTTACAACCCTGGTTGTATTGGTGGGGTACTTGTATGATACGCCCATTCTATATGGGGACACTACAATTCCCATTGCACTTCCTACAGGCTTATGCTTTTTGCTTACAAGCATCACACTGTTTATCTGCAATGGATATGAGGCCTTTCCTTTGTTACTCTTTTACGGACAGAAAACCTATGCGCGTTTACTAAGAGCCTTTCTACCCTTAACGGCATTCCTCATTCTGGCCAGTGGTGCTTTTCAAACTTATGTACGAGACAGGTACTTCCCTAATGAAGCACTTGTCATTTCACTGGTGGCCATCGCTTCGATGATATTGGTAACCTTTGTCACTATTTATCTATCCAGAATTATCAGTGAACAAATAGACAAAGCTGAATCGGAAAAAAGTCGGCTACGCTCTATTATTGAGGTAACCACAGACCTTGTTATTATTTTTAATGATAACGGAAAACCACTTTATCTCAACAAAGCGGTTTACGATATCCTGGGGCTTACTCAGGGAGGTATTCCTGATCATCTCGCGATGACAAATTTTTTCACCAAACAATCGTATGACTTTATCCAAAATACTGCCTTGAAACTGGCACGGGAAAGTGGTTTTTGGAAAGGTGAATCCACTATCGTTTATTCAGATGGAAAAGAATTCCCAGTTTCTCATGTAATTCTCTACCACAAAGCCAGCGCAAAAGAAAATACTTACTACTCATCCATCATGCGGGATATACGGGAGTTAAAAGCTTCCCAACAAAAGATTGAAACCATTAATCAGCAACTGGTTGTTAAGAATACAGAAATGGAGGAGTTTGTTTATGCGCTATCCCACGACCTGAACGAGCCCTTACGCATGGTGAGCAGTTTCTTACAACTCACCCGTATGCGCATTGAGGATAAATTAGATGATGAGACAAAGCAATACATGGACTATGCAAGTGGGGGTGCTCAGCGTATGAATATCATGATTAAAGACCTTTTAGAATTTTCAAGAACGGGAAGTGTGGGTGAGTATTTTTCATTTTGTGATCTCAAAACCATCTTGAAAGAGGCCATGACTAACTTGCACCCACTCATTAAAGAAACAGATACCATTATCCATATTGGCGAAAATATGCCGCAGTTACTTGGTAGCGCGTCTCAACTTATACGCTTGTTTCAAAACCTGATTGCTAACGCAATAAAATATAGAAGTAGCGCAATACCGGAAATTGAGATAACCGCAAAGGAGTTTAATGATCATATTTACTTTTCGGTGAAAGACAATGGCATTGGCATTGCTTCAGAGCATTATCGGGATATTTTTAAAATATTTAAAAGACTACATACATCAAAAAATTACAACGGAAGCGGTATTGGTTTAGCCGTTTGCCAGAAGATTGTTGAAATGCATGGTGGTAATATCTGGGTGGAGTCAATTCCTGGAGAGGGCAGCAACTTCCATTTTACCCTTAAAAAGAACATTACCGATCATTCTATTGCCTGATTCAACTCCAAATTTGAAAACTGACCTAAGAATGTTAGCTTTAGTTAACAATAGGGAAAGCAGCAATTCAAGCATATTAAGTCTAAATACATTTTCCCCACTAAAATTACTTAATTGGTTCAGCATCTCATGTGCAAAATATGGAAATTCATATACTGTTAGTAGAAGATAACGAAGGCGACATTGTACTCACCCGTGAGGCACTAACTACTGGAAAAATCAAGAATCATATATCAGTAGTCAGAGATGGAGAAGAGGCGATCCACTTCCTTCGGAAAGAAGGAAAATTTACGAATGCCCAAAAACCCGACCTCATCCTTCTAGATATAAACCTGCCAAAGATTGATGGTATCGAGGTGCTCACTGAAATTAAGGCTGATCCTGATCTTAAATCCATACCTGTAGTGATGCTCACCACCTCATCGTCAGAAAAAGATATTGATGCCGCTTATAAAAACCACGCAAATTGCTATATTACTAAACCAGTTGATCTGGATAAGTTCTTACATATTGTGAGTGCCAATCAAGACTATTGGATCAGTATTGTAAGATTACCTAAACACTGACTTACCCACTGCATGTCACAGAACCTTGATGAACAAAAAATATTAATCATTGAAGACAATCCTGGTGATTTTTTTCTGATCAAGGAATTTCTGAAACGGACGGCCCTGCCTCGCTATCAAATTTTTCATGCGGAAAAAATATCAGATGCAGAGGTGCTGCTTAAGGAGCAGGACTTCAAACTTATATTGATGGACTTATTCCTTCCTGATAGTGAGGGCATAAATACATTTAAGAAAATATTTCCGCTATCAGCGCATACACCTGTTATCGTACTCACGGGTTTAGTCAATGAAGAAGTTACCGCAAACACGCTTCAACAGGGCGCACAAGACTACCTGGTAAAAGGCGAGTATGATGAAAAACTACTAGAAAAAACCATTCGCTATGCCATTGAGCGAAAGCACAATCAGGAACTGATTATTAAAGCAGAAGAAATAACCAGAAATAAGCTGGAAGCACTTGTAAAGGAAAGAACAAAAGAACTGGAAGAAGCCATCAAGAAAGAGAAACAATTAGTGGATCTAAAAAATCAATTTGTGGCGATCGCTTCTCACGAATTCAGAACCCCTCTTTCAACCATTCGCTTTGCTGCTGATTATCTGCATGACTACCTGGAGAGATTAGATAAAGATGAAATCAAGAGTAAACTCAAGAAAATAGAAAAGCAGGTTGTGCACATGGCGGCACTGTTGGAAGATGTAATCATGGCGGGGAGAACGGAATTGAACAAAATTCCGGTAGTGAAATCTACTATTAAGCTCAAATCGTTAATTGATAAGATACAGGAGGAAGTACAATACTCTACCAAAAACTCGCATAGAATCGAATTAATATATGCCTGTGAAAAAGAGGCAATTCAGACGGATGAAAAACTTTTACGTAATATCCTGATCAACCTCTTAACCAATGCCATAAAATTTTCGCCCGGAAAAGAGAGTGTAGGTTTCAAGCTTGTCAGTGAAGGTAACAACCTGATGATTGAGGTAAGTGACAGGGGAATCGGCATTAGCGAGGAAGACATGCCCAAACTTTATGAGGCCTTTCACAGGGGTAGCAACACCACAAGTATATCAGGAACTGGACTCGGTTTATCCATTGTAAAAAAAGCTGTTGACCTTTTACAGGGAGAGATCACTATTCACTCTAAAATTAATGAGGGCACTTCTATACGCGTGCTTTTACCGATAGAAAATTAAGTCTTCAGTAAAAATCAGGGAATCCCTGATACCATAAATCATAGCATCTCTGATGTTTTTTAGTATAGCAATCCCCAATTTTGTTATATAAAAAATGGTATGAAATCCGCTGAATTAATCGATAGGTCTGGTCAGGAGCATTTAGAATGGGAGGACGAAACAGAAGCCTGTGAGGAAGATTTAGCCAGTATGGGTAAATGCGTTATCTCGATGGGCATTGGTGTAATCCTGACAATAGGCGTTTCCCTCTACTTCCTGCTGGCTTAGTTCTATAAGTTGCCCGGCAGCCTGGCTACACTTAGCCAATAGTATTCTACTTGTGCAATTACGTGCAGGAAGCTATCTAAATCGATTGGTTTTGTAACAAATGAATTGGCATGGTTCGCATAAGAACTGGCAATATCATCGGGTAAGGATGAAGTACTCAGCATCACAACGGGTATCTGCTTGAATGAAGCATGTGTTTTAATAAATTCCAGTACTTCATGACCACTTTTCTTGGGAAGATTAATATCCAATAAAATAAGGTCAGGCAATTCCGGGCGTGGATTACGCATTTGATTTTCCAGAAAATCAATACCTGCTGCACCATCTCTGGCTACACTGATTCTGATAGAAGTTTTGCTGTTGTTCAATGCTTCTTTGGTAAGCAACACATCTCCTTCATTATCTTCGATCATTAAAATATGCTTATCTGTAGCCATAGATTGCCGCGCCAACTTAATAACCAAAAGTAACTAAAATCCTGATAGTAAGCGTTCATTATCTGTATTCTTATGAAGGGTGAAATAAAAGGTGCTTCCTTGCCCCTCTTCAGACTTAACCCAAATTTTTCCACCCATGTTTTCAATTATTTTCTTACAAATTGTTAAGCCCATACCCGTTCCTGGGTATTCGTTTCTGGTATGAAGTCGTTGGAAAATGACAAATATCTTATCATAGTAATCTTCTTTAATGCCTATACCGTTATCTGAAATAGAGAAAAGCCACTCTTTTTCCATTTCTTTTACTTCAATTTTAATAATTGTTTTTACTGCCTTATTGTGGTATTTAAGCGCATTGCTGAAAATATTATGAAATACCTGTCGTATAGGTGCTTTACTCGCATAAAGTTGTGGTAAATTTTGCACAACTACTTCTGCCGGGATCTCGTTGATCTGTGTTCTATATAAAGAGAGTAACTCTTTTACAATGTCATTGAGGTCTATGCTTTCTTTGTTTTGCTTCAATCTTCATATTCGTGAGTATTCCAATAAGTCCAGGATAATCTGTCTCATCCTTTGTGCTCCGTCAACGGCAAAATGGATGTATTGCTTAGCACGGTCATCCAATTGCTCTTTGTAGTTCTTTTCTAATTGTGTAAGAAAACTACTGACCATGCGCAAGGGTTCTTGCAGATCATGGGATGCTACATAGGCAAACTGTTCTAACTCTGCATTAGATAGGGCCAACTGCTTGGCCTGTGCAGTCAGTTCATTATACATCTTTTGCACCTGCTGCTCTGTTTTTTTTCTGTCTGTTACGTTTTTAAAATACACAGACAATCCATTGGCTGAAGGATATGCACTGATCTCCACCCACATATCAAGTGTTTCATACCTGGCTTCGAAATGTACAGCAACACCTTCTTTCATGGCTGTGTGGTACTGATGATAAAAGATACTGTCAATAGCATCGGCAAATACATCCCATAAATTTTTACCCAGTACTGCGGACTTGGTCATACCTAAAATTACCTCCGCTTCCTTATTCCAATAAGTAATAACCCAATGATTATCTACCGCAATAAAAGCATCACTAATACTTTCGAGGATAGCATTTTTTTCTCTGAGGGCTTTCAAAGAATTCTCTTCTGCTGATTTCTGCGCGTGTATGTCCTGAAAACTTCCATACAACCTAATACATTTCCCATCCTTATACTCCGCTTTGCCTATACTTCTGATCCAGCGTTCGTTGCCTTTGGCAGTAATAATAGGAAGTTCAAAATTCCAGGGTTCTCCTTTTTTTATAGCTACATCTACATAGCTTTCAACAAGGTGTCTTACATCTTCCCTGTAAAACTGAATGCCGTTTTCAAGTGTGGGTACATGGTCTTTTCCAACTTCATGTATCTCTCTGGTCATATCTGAAAACACAACAGTATTTGTTTCAAGATTTGCTTCCCACCCACCAATCCTGGCTAATCTGTTTGCCTCATCTAATAAATCCTGAAGCTCTTTGGTAGCAGTAACATCTCTGCCGTATCCAAATAGGTAATGACCTTCACCTAGAAAAGGGGAAGAACTCCATGAAATCCATTTCAGTTTTCCGGATTTACTGACATACCTGTTAATAAAATTATTTGCGTTTCGCGAACCATCAATTGTTTCGGTGTACTCAGTTGTTGTCTGAACTAAATCTTCTTCGTAAATAAATTCAGAAAAAGGTCTCGATATGAGTTCCTCAGCGGTATAGTCCAGCAGCTTACAAAAAGCGGGATTAACTTTAGTAAAATAACCATCCGGTCCGGTAATGCACATGATATCCGGACAAGTATTAAAAATCTGACTCAACTCATTTTCTAATTGCTTTCTTCTTATTTCAGCACCCAGGCGGTCAGCAAATCCGTAAAAAACAGGTTGAACAATTCTTTCTTCAACCACACTTTTAATTGAACCCAAAACTAAAACACCAATAAATTCAGTACCATAAATTAACGGTACCCCTACCACTTCTTTAAGTCCGACAAGTTGTGCTGCATGGCCACGAACAAATTTTTCATGTTTAGGACCACTCTCCCACTTTTGAACGATACCTTTTTCCCAAACTACACCTGGTAAGCCTTCGCCTTTCACAAAGGTTTTAATATTGCGGGTCTCATCATAAAATTGTTGTAATGTCGGATCATCACTTACCATGGCAAATAATGAAATTTTCTTTTTGTCAGGACTAAGGAGCCAAATCTCAACAAGCTGATCATTGGTGAATTTTCTGATGGTCTCTGCCACCTGCTTACAGATGTGATAAAGATCGTTCTCCTGGTTACCAAATAAATGACCTATTTCTGCCAACAGTGCCTTTTGAATATCTTCACTTTTGTGCTGAGAAATATCGCGCATCGATCCGACCATGCGTATGGCTTTACCATCTCCATCGCGTAGCACAGTGCCACGATCAAAAACAAAAACATATGCACCCTTGGCATTTCTGTAACGGTATTCAGCACTCCATTTACTACTCTTCCCCTGTATCAGTGTGTTAATACTTCCTACAACACGTTTGAAATCTTCTGGATGAATGTGGTCTGTCCAGGTGGTACTATCACTTCCCAGTTTCTTCAGATTAAAACCAAACATGGTTTGAAATCCTTCACCCCAGAAAATTGTATCCGTTACCAGATCCCAGTCCCAGATGGCGTCTAAGGTTGCCTTGGTCACAAAACGATACCGCTCGTTACTTTCATGAAGCGATTTAAAAGCTTCAATTTTTTCTGTTACGTCCCGTGAATTAGCAACCAATCCATTTACTGCCGGATCATCTGACAAATTAACCAAGGTAGTCTCTATCCATCGCCACGTACCATCTTTATGCTTAAAGCGAAAGGGGCCGATCGTAATACGCTTTTCACTACTTACTCTGTTAAAGTTTGATAGTATAGATGGTAAATCAGCTTCATGAATAAATGTGAATACATTCTTACCAACAAACTCTTCAGGCATCATACCCAACACAGATAATGAGGTTGGACTTACATAGGAATAATTTCCGGATAAATCCAGGATACCTATCAGGTCTGATCCATCCTGAACAAGGCTCTTAAAACGTTGCTCGCTCTTTTTTAATTGTTCTTCAATATTTTTTCGTTCGCTTATTTCTTGCATGGTGGTAGAGGCTATCTGTTCACCATCATCATCCGTAAAAATGACTGATGAGAACTCCACCGGGAAGCGTGATCCATCCTTTTTTATTCCAATAACCTCTCCCCTGGCTCTACCCTTCTCTTTTCGTTCTTTTAATTTTTCTTGTGCAATATGATCGCTATGGTCAATGATACCCAATCGGCCAATTTGCCTAAGTTCTTGCTCTGTATAGCCAAACAATTCGCACGCTGCCTTATTCGCCTCAAGTATGGTACCATCCGGCTTTGATAAAAAAATGGCACTGGGCGAATTATCAATGATGACTTTGTACTTAGTTAAACTGTAAGCATCGTACTCCGTTCTTGTTGAAGAATAATCTGCGCGTAATGTCTGTACAATTAGTTGATGCGTACTGCCACTGGATTCAATAGCATTATTCAAGATTTCAAGCTGGGCAGCAGTGCCTTGCTTCGTTTTGACTTGTAGTATAAGCTTATCTGTCTTTTTACTCTTGAGTGAATTCAGGATAGATTCCTCGATAAGCAAGTAGTCTGTAGCTGAAAATTCAAATCGGCTCAGCTTCAGTAAGTCAAATGGATTAGCATTTACAATTTGATCCTCTCCTAAATCTGCTAATAAACAATATGCCTCATTAGCAGAGACAACACTAAAAACTGATTGGTAAAACTCAATGATTATTGTAGGGATAGGGTTGTTTTTGAATGCCGCCAAAAAATAGCTGTTATCTTTCATGTGCATTGGGGGAAGCAAAGTGTATTTTATCAATACGTAAAGACAAAAAAGATAGTCTAACCTATAAAAGGTCGTGAAAAAAATTGACTAAAACAATTAAACAACGTATGCGTAGAAAATTCACTTCCTAACATGGGGCTTTGTTAACAAATTGTGTAATTTGCTTATGCAAAAAATCATTTAAGCTGATATAGTCGACCCATGCCCCAGCACATCCTACTTGTTGAAGATACTGAAGACCTGGGAGAGAACATCAGGGATATTCTCATCATGGAGGGTTATAATGTACAGTGGGAGCGTGATGGCCTGGCCGGTTTGGGTGCTTTTAAACAACAAAGACCAGATCTGATTATCAGCGATATTGTTATGCCACATCTGAACGGGCTGGACTTAATCAGCAAGATCAGGAATACGGCCGGTGGCGAAAATCTTCCTATTATTATACTTTCAGCAAAGGCTACGCCCGAAGATCATCAAAAAGGAATGGATGCCGGAGCAAGCGCATACTTGAAGAAACCTTGCAGAAGCACGGAACTGACTGAAACGGTTCATCTGTTACTTAATCGGGAGAAGTAAAAATTATGATAAATATTTTAATAGTAGACGATCATACTTTAGTGAGAGAAGGCATACGATCGCTCTTAAGTAATGTGGATGATATTGCAGTTTGTGGTTTCTGCTCAACCGGTGAGGAAGCCATTGGATTGGCACGAACACTATCACCTGATATTATCCTAATGGATATCGTGATGAAAGGTATGACTGGTATAGAAGCAACACGATGGATTAAAGAACAAGACAATAAAATAAAAGTAATTTTACTTTCAACAGAAGTAAAAAAAGAATTTGTAGCTGCCGGTATTAAATCAGGTATTGACGGCTATATACCTAAAGATGCATCAGAAGATATTCTGCTGCTGGCTATTCGAACTGTTCAGGCAGGTGAACGTTATTTTACAGAAGCCATTACCAAACTCATCTTTGAAGATTTTTACGAACATGAGAAGAGTGGCAAGAAGCGCGAAAGGAAAATTACTGAGGGCTTGACCAAGCGCGAAAGTGAAATATTACAACTCGTGGCTGAGGGTATTGGAAATAAAGAAATTGGAGAGCGCCTATTTATTAGTGTAAAAACTGTGGAGACCCACAAAACGCATATACTCGACAAACTCGGACTCAAAAACAATACAGAGTTGATTAAGTATGCAATCAAAAATAATATCATCTCTATTGATTAATCATCTTTCCAGCACAATAATAATCTAAGCTTTACTGAAGTCAATTCATTATTCCTGACAGATGTTGATCAGGGATTCCCCTAGACACATCGTTGTTTTTATGATCTACAAAGCACTTTAGGCAAGGCAAACACAAGAATCCCATTGTTTTAAGGCTTTTTGCTGGGATTCCTGATTTCTTGCAAATCAGGAATCCCCTGTCGGATCAGCTTTAGCAAGCCTGCACCTTTGTCTTACCAAAACGAATAAATGGTAAGACATATGAAAACAACGGCAAGTCTTTCAGCATTAAAAGGGATAGTAGTTCTTAGCTCCTTATTTATAGCCTCAATAGCGCAGGGTCAATTATTACGCAGTAATAATCGCGATGTAGCATCTGTTAAAAAAGATCACCTTGGATTCACGGTATCCTTCGGGGTACGCTCATCCACATTATCCAGTAACTATACTGCTATTGATGGTATGCAGGCTTTAGAAGAGGGTGGTTCAGCGGGTTTAGTATGGGGCAGCCGTGCATTCGAAACAAAACTTGTTATTGGTTACTATTACTCAGCTGCGCGTGTAAAACATACCATCGATTTGATTGAGATGGAAGCGAGTTCTCAATTCTACCCGCTTCGTGCCATTACAAAGGGAGATTCAAGAATTAATCCATATTTCTCAGCAGGCGTAACTAAAAATTACTACAAACTTTATGGTTACTATACAAAAGAAGAAAATGCACAGGTAAACTACAGTGTTTCCAGAGAGCCCTACCTCGGCAAGCTTGATGTATACAATGCCTCAGTAGGTGCCGGCATTGCTATCAACATAATGAACAACTATGATTTCGTAAAGCTCTTTGCCGCTACGCAGTACAATAAACCTTTCAGTACAATCGCCTCTAACGATTTCAGGCAAACACAAACTTCAGGTCAATGGAGTTTTAACCTGGGTGTAAGTTTTGGCGCAAATCGCTTAAAAGGCTATTAATATCAAAACGTCTATAGTTATGGATGCTAATCAATTGATCGATCGTTTTATTACAAGCTGCGCACATGATCTGCGATCACCCATTACATCGATTAAGGGGCTTGTACAGGTGGCTGAACTACAACCGCATACAGCAGAAATACATGAGTGCCTTGAACGTATCAACAGCACAACAGATAAAATGGAAAAGCTTTTAAAGTCGTTAGAAGAGTTCTTAATAACCAACCATCACATTACTGAAAAAGTAGCTGGCGACTGCGAAGAGATGACCAATCATGTGCTGAAAAGTTTTGAAGGAATGCTCGATCAGAAATCCATAACATTGAAAAAAAACATAAAAGCAACAGAACAAAATATAGACCCCTATACATTCCCATTAATGCTTACACACTTGCTTAACAACGCAGTGATGTTTCAGGATAAACGCAAGAAAAAGAAACAAATAAAACTAAACATAGACGTTCAGGATCATTTTATGCTACTCCAGGTAAGTGATAACGGCATAGGAATACCTGCTACCATCCAACCGAACATATTCAAACCATTTTATAGAGGCAGCGAACATTCAACTGGTTTAGGTATGGGTCTTTTTCAACTCAGTCGCCTGGTAGAAAAATCAGATAGTCAGCTTTTTTTGATTTCTAAAGAAAACGAAGGTTCAACATTTAGCATAGCTATTCCAGCTTAATTTTATGAAAACACTACTCATCATTTTACTCTTTGCTTCCACTGCTGTTCAGGCGCAGACACTTGTGTTAAGCACCGGTATAGAGAAAACAGTGGCTGATACTGAATCACAATTTATGATGGGCTACCAAAGTAAAAAACAATGGGCTATTGGTCCCTTTTACCAAAACAGTCTCAATAAGTTTATCAATGAAAATAATCGTGAGCAGTCATATTGGTACGGTGCATTTACAACCCTATCAATCGCTAAATCTGAAAAAATATGTTTTTATGCCATGCTGAGAGCTGGTTTAATGGATGAACAATTTGTGGTCATCGTGCCTTCGCTTGAAACAAAAATTAAAGTATCCAAGTGGTTAGCTGTGGGTGTAGCTAGCAGCTACAGACAAGGTTATCCTGCCTTTTCAATTAAAACACAAATCAGTCTTTTTAACCAGACAACTTTATGAAGACATGCATCATCACATTATTCCTATTGGCAGGCTTATTATTTATAGCATGCGAACCAGAAGCAGACCTTTATCGGAATTTTCATTTGAAAGAAGGTGAACACTATGCAACACCAAGGCTGGTAGAGAGCTTGCAAAGTTCAAGACTTGCCTTTTACGCAAAGTTCGATAATTCGTGCCGATACATCTTTGAAGAAAGTGGCTACCAGGATTCAAAGAATAAGCTTCTGGGATTTTCTGACTGCAACTGCATGCATCATGAAAATAGTGCCCGATTTACCTGGCAATGGTTTAACAATCAAATGGAGATATATGCCTACTGTTATGTAAATGGTGAACGTGTTGAAAAATTTATAGGTGTGGTGGAACTTGAAAAAGAAAACCGATACGAAATAGCGTTAACCCCGGATGCCTATCTCTTCAAGCTGAACAATCAGGAATCAGTAAGCATCGCACGAAGTGCCGATTGCAATAAAGGCGTGTATTACATGTTATGGCCATACTTTGGCGGAACATTGCCTGCTCCTCACGACATGCATTTATCCATTAAAATGATCTACTAATACCATGCTGATAACCGACTCTCAATTCGAAAAAGAAAGATTAGCAGCACTGAAAAGCTTTGCTATCAAATATCAGCTTCCTGAAAAAGAATTTGACGAACTTACTCGCTTAGCTGCCATCATTTGCGACAAACCGATTGCCAATATCACTTTTATTGACGCGGATAAACAATGGATAAAATCAAGTATTGGCTTAGAAATTTCATGCACTGATAGAGATACTGCTTTTTGTAACAGAACAATACAAAGCAAAAAGATTTTAGAAATAACAGATGCCAGTCTTGATCCTGAGTTCTGCAACAATCCTTTTGTGCTTGGCGACCCTCATATTCGGTTTTACGCGGGAGCGCCTTTAATTACAGCAGAAGGATATGAGATAGGTTCGCTATGTGTTATCGACCAGAAGCCTGGCTTACTCACCGCAGCGCAACGCGAAGCACTGACTACTTTAAGTCATTCCGTTATCAGCTTAATAGAAAATAGAAAACAACAAAAATTACTGCTTGCTGAGAAACAAAAAGCTGAAGAAGCCAGTAAAGCAAAAGCTGATTTTTTGTCAACCATGAGCCACGAAATAAGAACACCTTTAAATGGTATAGCAGGAATCGCTCATTTACTTATGGAAGAGGATCCTGCACCCCATCAGATAGAATATATTAAAACTTTAAAATTTAGCGCAAGTAATCTAATGTCCATTGTAAATGATATCCTGGACTTCAGTAAAATTGAAGCAGGTAAAATAACCATCGAACAAGTACCCTTCAACCTGATTACCCTACTCTCAGAAATAAAAAACGCCAACTACCTGAAAGCTCAGGATAAGCAAATAAAATTAAAACTGAAACGGGATGACGATATGCCCGAAATGGTTAATGGTGATCCGGTACGATTAGCGCAAATTCTTAATAATCTTGTAAGCAATGCCATTAAGTTCACGCATAGTGGTGAAGTTACCATCGATGTACAGGTGGAAAGTATTCTGGATAAAGAGGTTTATATAAAATTCCTGGTAAAAGATACTGGCATCGGTATTCCGCTTGAAAAGCAAAATCATCTCTTCAAAGAATTCAGTCAGGTAGATGCAACCATTACCCGAAGGTTTGGCGGCACTGGTTTAGGGCTAGCCATTACCAAACGTTTACTTGAATTGCAAAACAGTGCAATTCATGTTAACAGTGAAGTTAATGTCGGTTCAGAATTTAGTTTCATACTTGGCTTTGTAAAGTGTGAACAAGAATTAAACAATGAATCACGGTTGAAAAGTGATATTCCTATTGAAAACTTTCAAGCCTTACAAGGAATCTCCATTTTAATAGCAGAAGACAACCAGGTAAACATACTGATCGCTAAAAAGATCATGAAAAACTGGGGCGTGATTGTGCATCATGCGCAAAACGGATTGGAGGCGATTGCTTTATTACAGAGGCAAAGTATAGATATTATTTTAATGGACTTACAAATGCCCATCATGGACGGGTATGAAGCCACGAAAAAAATAAGAGAAATTGGTTATGAGATAGATGAAGTTCCCATCATTGCACTCACAGCATCTGCCATGCTCTCAGAAAAAAATCAGGCATTGGACGTGGGTATGAATGACTTTATTACAAAACCTTTCAACCCCGCTGAGCTTTATACCAAATTAAAAAGACACTTACCAAACAAAATAAACAAATGAGAGAATTATCAAGCTACCTGGAAAGCGATTCAGCATTTGCGCAGGCCTTATTAGGCTCCTTCATAGAAAACCTAGCAAGCTTCAGACAAGATTTTCTGCTTGCAGTAAAAGCACAGGAAGAAAAGCAATACAAGGAAGCCTATCATAAAATAAAAACAACCCTGGGGTATGCGGGCAATGCAAAACTTAAGGAGCAGTGTGAGCTGATAGCTGAATTAATTAAAAGGGAAGGTATTGCTGCGGTGGACATACGACTCCAAAATCATTTATGTCGCTTGTGCACTAGCTCTATATATGAATTACAAAAACAACTAATACACTATACTACTGCCTATGAAGATCTTAGTGTGCGATGATGATCCTGTCGTAATCAATATCATACGATTTAAACTGCAGCGAGAAGGGCTCGGAGAAGTTATCGTGGCTGTTGATGGACGAGAAGCCCTAGCGCATATAAAACTCAACAATATTAAGCTAATCATTACTGATATTCAGATGCCCTTTCATTCTGGGTTAGAGATTATCTCGTTTGTACGAAAAGATCAACGCTTTAAAACCCCAATCCTGGTACTCTCTGCCGAAGGACTGGAAGATAATGTACTAAAGGCTTTTGAACTCGGTGCTGACGATTACATGGTAAAACCCTTTAGCTTGCCAGAGTTGACTGTGCGGGTCAAGCGACTGTTGGGGAGGGAGTCAGGAGGGAGTAAGTAATAGACAATGGGATATCAAAAGTTGACAATAGGCAATGGACAATTAATAATCAGCCGCTGTTCAAAACTAATCACTCATAACGGAGCGTCTTACTTGGATTAGTCAGCGCAGCTTTTATAGTTTGAGAGCTCACTGTTAATAAAGCTACCAACAATGCTGCAAAAGTAGCCAAAGCAAAAATGCCAAGGTTTAAACTCACTTTGTAAGCAAAACCGTCCAGCCATTTGTCCATAAAATACCAGGCCAGCGGCCATGATATTAAATTGGCTATAATAACCAGCATAATAATCTCTTTAGAAAGAATACCAACGATATGAGCCGTAGAGGCACCCAGTACCTTGCGAATACCAATCTCCTTCACGCGCTGCATGGTATTAAAAGTGGCCAGACCAAACAAACCCAGACAGGCAATAACAATAGCCAGTATAGAGAAGGTTGTGAACAATTGGCCTTGTTTCTGTTCTGCCTCATACAGTTGTCTGTATTGCATACTTAGAAAGTCATATTCAAAAGGGCGATGAGGAATAAAACTTTTCCAAACACTTTCCAAGTGAGCAATTGCAGTCTGCATATCGTTACCGGAAATCTTCACTGAAATTCTGTTGTAAAACGAAGACGCCTGAAAGACCATAGGAATAATTTCTTCATGCAATGATTCAAAATGAAAATCACGCACTACGCCAATTACACGACCCCTTACTCCTCCGTACTGAAAATCACGAGTTAGTATATCATTGCTGCTGAGGCCAAGCATTTTTACAGCCGATTCATTTAATATGAAACCGAGGGAATCGTCAGTGAGTATTTCTCTTGAAAAATTCCTGCCTGCCACAATAGGTATTTTATATGTATCAAAAAACTCATGGTCTATCCGAATGTTCTTTAAAATTACATTCGCTGTGCTCATGGAATCACCTTGCTGTATTTGTGCTGCCCCTTGTGAGTCAAGTAGACGTCCAGTCGGTATTCTGCTAGATCGGGAAACATTTTTTATAGAAGAGTGCTTCAATACCTCATTATAAAAAGCATCATAGTTATCTGATAAATCTGTAAAGTATCGCAAAGTCAGTACCTGATCTTTGGCATACCCAAGATCTCTGTTATTCAGGTAATTAAGTTGTTGAAAAGTAATGGCAGTAGCAATCATCAGCACGATAGATATTGTAAACTGAACCACCACAAGTGTTTTGCGAATACCTCCTTTTCCTGCTGCTGATCCCTTCTGCCCTTTTAATATCTGCACAGGTTGAAAACCCGAAATAATAAAAGCAGGATAAATACCGGCAATGATGCCGATCACTATTGTAAATAAAAATACACTTCCTGTCAGTGGTAGATCAGTTAGAAAATTCAGCGTAATGGACTTTCCTGTGAAATCATTTAACCATTGCATGGCGAACCAGGAAAAGCCAAGAGCGATAATTAATGCAAACAAGGCTATCAGTACAGATTCACTCAGGTATTGTGTAATCAATTGTTGCTTTAACGCTCCGGATACTTTACGCATACCCACTTCCTTGGCGCGTTTGGTTGCTCTCGCTGTGGATAAATTAACGAAGTTAAAACAGGCAATGAGTATGATGAAAATTCCAATCACCGACATCATATAAACATTGGTGATGTTACCGTTTGTTTCAATTTCCGAATCCAGATGTGAGTGCAAATGAATATCGGTAACTTTTTGCATGAAAATCTTAGTGAATGTAGAAGGAAGCGGTCCGTTATTGGCAGCTAACAGCGGCCCCATGTGTTTATCCAAAAAATCTGGGAACTGCGCCTCTGTCACTTTCTGATCGAATCCCTCTTTTACCAAAACATAAGTACCAAAAGAATTATTACCCCAATTGGTCTCCAATCTCCTTCTTCCATAAATTGTGCTATCATTTAATGTGGAGAAAGAAATTAAAATTTCAGGATGCCAATGTGCCTGTCGCGGTAGATCATCGAATACACCCGTTATCGCTAGATCATAATTATTACTCAATCGTAAAGTCTTGCCTACTGCAGGTTCTTCACCAAAATATTTTTTTGCTGTTGCTTTCGAAAGCATCGCGGTGAAGGGATCGTGTAATAATTTATCAGGATTACCATCACTTACTTGTATGTCGAATACCTTAAATAATTCAGGCTCTACATAAAAAAGCCTCTCTTCATTAAACGATTTTACTTCTTCACCTTCCGTCCGATACGCTAATAGTGCACGTGTTTGCAGTGTTCTTACCACTTCTTCAAAATCACCGAAATCATTCTTTAATAAAGGCCCGAAAGGCGGTGCCACATGACCCAGATGAAGATTGACAGATCCATCCGGTGACAGGAAGTTGCGCGTCATCCTATAGATTCTGTCTGCCTTCGTATTGTATCGATCATACTGTAATTCATCATCTACATATACGTATATCATCAAGGCGCAAAGGAGAGCTAATGCTAAACCGGCAATGTTAATAAAGGCTGTCAGTTTATTTCGGAAGATAGAGCGGAGGGCTACTTTGATGTAGTTTGTCAACATACGTGGTGGGTCTATGTGATTAAGAACTCTGCAAAAACGTGTTGGTTACAAAAATCATGCGTAAAAAGTATTTGTACCGATTAGACCTCGAAACCTCAATTTGGGTAACCCAAAATGGCGTATTTTTTCTTACGCTGTTACATACCTTTAAGAAAAGTAATCATAGCTATTGTTCAAAATCGTACAATAAGCGTCCTAATCTAAAACAACAAGAACAGGTCATTTTATGAGAAGATAAAACTTCAAACGCCAGTGGCACTCAATAAAAAAAGATGGGTTAGTGAATCCATTTCACTAACCCATCGTCCATGTTTACAACCTATTTTAAGTTAATATGCCACACGATGATGTTGTGTGCCTATTCTACGGCTGTTTTGATCAGCTAATGTTTCTTGATTATTATAATAGAAATTGAATTGATTAACTTTGTTTGTCAAACTAGCGCATTGATTGGATGATACTTTTGAGCACCAATACGATAAAAAATCAGGCTTAAATGGCCAAACCTGATAATGACCTTCATTCTTATTGTTAGTAAGTTCGTACATCATAATTACACTATCTACTTTGGCATCCCTGTCAAATTCTTCAAAGAAATAGGATTCACTAGATGAGAGAGGAATGTTACGAAGGTCATATGCATCAACAAAGGGCTTATTACCGAGTAAGTTTACTGCACGATCCACGAACAAGCTTGAATTATTTTCTCCTTCTAATGGATTGTTAACAAATGTTACTAATGCGTAAAAATATCCAGCAGGATGTTCCCCCGTCAAATTATTGACATGACGATCCAAATCTATAACATCAACTTTCAGAGCATAATCTTCTAATAAGTCAATTCGCGTATACAATTTTCCTTTATCAGCTGGGAAATAAACTGTTGCTTTTCCAGGAAACTGCTTGACAATAAAGTCATCACTATCCTCAGGAATTAATTCAAAACTTAACTTGGTCGCTTGTTTAAGCATTTCAAATTTATAATGTTGCTCGTGTGGAATGTGCCCCGCCTTGGTTAATTTGAAACTATAACGTTCAGCAATTGGAACTGCTATGTCTATCTTCTCCGCTATGTTCCAAGATTTACTCCAAACAATCTGCCCTTGAGCATTTTTTGCAAAGGCTTCAAAGAGACCGTTCACTGAGCCTGTATAATCTTCATCGGCCACTGTCGCATTTACCTCAAATGACTTGTAATCAATAAGTCCCAGTAAAAAGGTAGCATAACCAAAATCTTCAGGTGAGGTCTCGGCCACATTTACAGCTTCCATAAACACTTCTGTAGTGGCGCCATCGGCATTAACTACAAACGATACAGGGAGGGGATTCGTTACTAATGATGCTAGAGGAGAATTTTCCAAAGGTGTGGCATATAACACATTTTGATCAGCATCTGTAACAAAAAATTTGGTAACATTATAAGCCCCTGCCTCTAGTTCAAGCTCCTGACTTACAAAACTATCATTGAAACGAATCAACTCAAATGTTTGCATGTCATGCACGGATGTACCTCCTGCTGTTTCTATACTCACTACAATATTCTTTATTTTATCGAGATTGTTTGAATTAGTTCGGCCTGTGTTTGCATTGCCCATGGTGTTGATGGATAGCTTTGCTTTCCCGAATTTTTTAATCTCACTTTGCTCATCATCACAGGAGAGCATTAAGAAGATACATGATAAGATACTTAACAATCGAATAGTCATCTGTATAATATTTTTTACAGTTGCAAGTAACTTATTGGGCACGCTATAATCTATAGTACTTAAGTTCAGTCTATTCTTCTATCTGGTAGATGTATCTTACGCCCATTATAAGAATTCTCATGCACTGTAGGCGCTAAAACTAGCATTGGATAGTTTTGCGTTCGTATTAAAGAAAAAAAAGACTGTCTCAAAACCTGAGACAGTCTCCAAAATAAATTTTCTACTCGTATCAATTCTTCTTTACAGGTCTCTTATACTTCACTGGTGGTGCTGGCTCTGGTTTAATTTCAACTGCCTGAGTCTTCATCAATTTCAAAGCCTCTTCTACAGCACGTTCTAATTGAGGATCGCGACCTTTAATTACATCAGCAGGACTTTGTTGTACTTCAATATCTGGCGATATACCAACACCCTCTACTGCCCACTCGCCATTAGCATCATAGAAACCTCCCCGTGGTGCCACCATACGTCCACCATCTACAAATAAGGGAGTATCCCAGGTGCCTACTAAACCGCCCCAGGTTTTTGTTCCTACCAATGGACCAATTTTCATTTTATTAAAAAGGTATGGAAGTAAATCACCGCCAGAACCTGCGCGTTCATTAATCAACATCACTTTCGGACCAAATATCCCCGCATTGGGTGTTAAAAAAGGACGATGATCACTCGCCTTGCTGTTGAAATAACCATGTAATTGTCTGGCCATAATATCAACCATATAATCAGCAGCAGAACCTCCTCCATTATTACGTTCATCAATAATGGCACCCTTCTTATCCTGTTGTGCAAAATAGTATCGGTTAAAAGAAGTGTACCCTGGATTGCCTGTATTAGGCACGTACACATAGGCCAATTGTCCTTTCGACAACTCATCAACCTTTCTTCTATTACTCTCAACCCACTCTACATTTCTCAACTGATTCTCATTTTCGACAGGCACAACGGTTACAACCCTGGAACCTTCCATTGAGGGCTTGCTGTTTACACGGATTTTGATTTGACGATTAGCTGTTGCTTCAAAATATTTATATAAATTATCTGATGTTGAAATAGTCTGACCATTTACCTCTAATAAATAATCTCCAGGATTAATGTTTACGCCTGGTTCTCTCAGTGGTGCTTTTAAATCAGGATTCCAGTTTTCACCTAAATAAGTTTTCCTAAAACGATAGTATTTGTTGTCAACTTCATAATCGGCACCTAATAAGCCTACTGGAACTGTTTTAACATCAGGAAAATCTCCACCACTGGTATACGAGTGACCCACCGCTATTTCTCCGCCCAGTATATCAACAATATAATTTAAATCAGTGCGATGTCTCACATGTTCTACCCAGGGGCTATACCATTTGTATACATCATTCCAAGGTGCTCCATGTGTATTGTTTACGTACAAGAAATCTCTTTGGTATCTCCAGCCTTCACGAAAAATCTGTTTCCATTCATCTAAAGGATTTACTTTCACTTTCATTGAAGCGATGGATTCTAACTTGCCATCACCTGTTTTTTTATTTGAATCACTGGTTCCTAAAATCCCCCAAACACTATTACTTCTGTACAAAATAGATTTTCGATCATTAGAAACCGACATATCATTTAATCCTGATAAGAAAGTTTCTGATTTTAAATCTTTAAAGTTATAACGATGCAAAGTAACACCTTGTTGGTTCGGCACTGCTTCTGCATAAAATACATAACCGTCAGGCCCAGGTAATAAAGCTGTGTAATTGCGCATAGGAACATTCACTGCCAATATGCGATTACTTAAACCATTCATATCAATTTTAACAAGGGGCGTTGCAGCTGCATCCTTCTTCTCTTCTTTAGCCTTTTCTTCATCGCTGCGCGGTGCTAAAGGCGAGGCGTCATCTTTATTTAATACAATCAGGTAGAGTGCCCTCGTTATCGGTCTCTCATACGAACTCATGTCGAGCCAACCAGTATTCAAACCATAATTGGTGCTGGCCAGAAAATACAAATACTTGCCCGTAGCATCCCACACTGGAGAGATTGCATCAGCTAAACCATCTGTTAACTGTAAGCTTTGATTTGTCTCAACATTGTATACCTTAATTACTTTAAAATGATTGTCTAGCAAACGTGCATAAGCAATCCATTTACTATCGGGCGACCACACAGGATTTAATGAACGGTTTGGATGGGCATATCTTTCCGTATCTACTTTTTTAATAGCGGCAGTGTTTACCTCCACACTCCATAAATTATAATCAGTATCTGTAAACGATAAGTACTTTCCGTCTGGTGACCATGCAGGCCTGAAGAAAAATGTTGGGTTAGGAATTGAAATCGCTTTTGGCTTTTCCAGACCTTCCTGATCACCAATCATGAGTTGATACTCACCGCTGGCATCACTAAACCAAGCAATCTTCTTTCCATCGGGCGACCAAACCGGAAAGCGATCTGCTGAAGCGGAATTGTTGGTGATGTTTCTCCAATCACCTTTTTCTTTGGGTGCTGTAAAAATTTCTCCCCGGTATTCAAACAAAGCACGCTGCCCGGTTGGAGATAAGGATGCATTTTGTAAAGTCGCTGCCGCAACATCTTCCCAACGTTCGCGTGCCCAGTGAAAATCGCCCTTCACCTGAATGGTTAATTTCTTACTGGTAGCATTGGCTACATTTAATACGTGTAAATATCCGCCCTGCTCATAGACAACGTTACCGCTATTCGCATCTAAACTTTTTACATCAAAATCAGCATGAAACGTTAACTGCTTTAATTCTTTTGTGGCCGGATTAAATGACCACACGTTGTTTGCATAATCGCGCTCACTTAAAAAGTAAACAATATTATTTAACCAAACAGGATCTGTGTGGCGTTCATTATCAGTTTGTGGGGTTTGCATCAATTCAAATGTTTTCATGTCCGCAATCCAGATTGGTTTTGCCTGTCCTCCTCTGTAGTTGCGCCATTCCGGATCCCAAAATCCAATTTGCTGATAGGCCATGTATTTGCCATCCTCCGATATTTCTCCCGCTACTGCTCTTGGAATGGGTAAGGCCTCCTCCATACCACCATTTTTATTAATCTTAAAAATTTTTGATTCTTTTGTTGGTACTGATTCTCGTGCTGAAGCAAATAAAATGGATGTTCCGTCAGGTGTCCATCCGGTTACATTATCAACACCGGGGTGCCAGGTAAGACGTTGTGGTTGCCCACCTTCTACCGGAATCAGGTATACATCGGTATTACCATCGTATTGAGCTGTAAAGGCAATTAATTTACCGTCAGGCGAAAAGTGTGGCTGACTCTCCTGCCCTTCGTTACTGGTTAATCTTTTCGCATCACCTCCATCTTTTCCAACAATCCAGAGGTCGTTGGCATAAACAAAAACAATGTTGTCGTTACTGATGGTGGGTTGCCGTAATAACATGGTGCCCTGCGCCATTGCACTAAAGCAGGCCAAGATGGCTAAGGCTAAGGTCAGTGTTACTTTATAAGGTTTTTTCATAATAGAAGGAATTTAATATTGGAAGATAAGCCCCCGTTTTCAATTATAACTACCGAAAAAATAAATTACTGGAGTTTTAGCGCCCAAATGTGGCCTATCGTGTAAGTCTTGACTGAAAAAAATTGTTTAAGCATAAAACAAAAACTATTTTTATAAGCTATCGTATTTATCATTTCAAGTCCACCTCTTTGAAACTCATTGCCTGCATATTACTCTCACTACTATTATGCTTTACAGGCAAAGCAAATACTAAAAATCCCATTTCAGGCAACTCACTCATTTTAGACCTCCATTTAATTGGTGTTAAGCCAAAAGGAAATTTTGAAACACTGATTATCCCCATAAAACGAATAGACAGGCTTCTTTTGATTGAAGCACGTATTGATACCATGCAGGGTAATTTTATTATTGATACTGGGGCACCCGATCTTATTCTCAATCATACCTACTTCAGAAAATACTGGGTAAGTTCAGATGCCATCGCCAGCAATGTTGGTGGTATTCCCTCCGGCCCCGCTAGAAATACCTGGATCGATCAGCTTGAAATCAGAGAACTGCGCTTTGAGCGGATTAAGGCAAAGCTTACAGAACTAAGTCATATTGAAAACCGAAGCAGTGTAAAAATTCTCGGTTTGTTGGGGGTTGACATTTTTAAGGAGTTTTCAATGACCATTGATCTTCAAAAAAATATTCTCGTACTAAAAAAACTCGACAAAAAAGGAAACGAGCTCAGTAATCAGGAGAATCCGTTTACGGCTAAAATGATGAAAATCCCTATTAAAATCGTGAATAGTACCATTATGTTACAGGGTGTGGTAGCTGGAAAAAAACTAAATCTCTGCTTAGACAGTGGCGCAGAAACCAATGTGATTAACGGTAAAGTATCAGATAAAGTGCTTAAAAAATTTACTTTGGCACGAAGATCGGTGTTACTCGGTACGGGTGGGGCAAAAGTAGAAGTGTTAGTGGGCCGATTGGATGATTTTTCCATTGGTAGCATGAACCTGAGTAATCTCCCAACTGTTATCAGTAATCTGGAGGAATTTGGTGAAGCTTCAGAACAGCAAATTGATGGTATGGTCGGGTTTGAATTCTTGAATAAGGGTATAATTTGCATAAACTTCAAAAAGAAAGAATTAACTGTTTATGCTTTTGAGAACTTGAATGAATGATTAGGTACGCTACAATATTATCTGTTATCATCATTGCATGGCAAACAGCGTTTGCGCAGCCTGTGGGTATCCGTATTGTCGGCAATACAATCGTGCTTACTCTTAGTGCAAAGCTGCCCTTACAAGAGCAGGAGGCGATTATTAACAACTTTGGCTTAACTGGTTTATCGATCGATTCGCTCTGGCGATTCGGAAGTCTGGGTAAATGGTCTGCCGAAGGCTGGAAAATTCAACAGAATAGCAAGGGCAATATTTCTATATGTAAACCTGTAAGTGAGTTGTCTGGAAAAGTGCTGAAGGGTGTTGGGGCTTATATGCCCAACGAAATGACGAACCTGATCGCTGAGCAAACAAGAGCTACTTTCGGAACCAATAACTTCAAAAAACAAGTAATCAAAACTTTGCCCAATGGTAAAACGCGTTTCTATGTAGATGGAAAACAAGAGGCGCGCAGCATCTATTTATCAGGAACTTTTAACGAATGGAGTACAATGCTCACACCTATGACACGGGTGGATAGCGGTTGGATTGCGGATGTTGCCTTAAATCCTGGTAAGCATTGTTATAAATTCATTGCCGATGGTTACTGGTTTCATGATAGCCAGAACAAACAGCAAGAGGATGATGGCTACCACGGTTATAATTCCATCTACTTTACCTACAACCATACCTTTGTACTGAAAGGATATCTACAAGCCAAGGAAGTAATTGTTGCCGGCAGCTTTAATGAGTGGAATGAGAAAAAATTAAAAATGACAAGAACCCGCGATGGCTGGTCGCTCCCCATGTTTTTAAAAGAGGGTTCGCACTACTATAAATTCATTGTTGATGGCCAATGGATAACGGATCCTGCTAATCTTAAACAACGCGATGATGGTTTTGGAAATATAAATTCAGTAATAGAATTAGGAGAAACCTACACCATTTCCTTAAAAGGTTTTTCGACTGCTAAAAATGTTTTCATTGCAGGAAGCTTTAACGATTGGCGGGATAAAGAATTAAGAATGAAGCAAACTGCTACCGGTTGGGAATTACCCATTACACTCGCCTCAGGCAATTATGAGTATAAGTGTATTGTCGATGGAAAGTGGATTGCCGACCCGGGCAATCCAAATATGAATACTGAAAGTGGCAATTCATTTCTAGCTTTTAATGCCAACCACACTTTTACATTTAAGGCAATAGACAAAAAATTTGCAGAGGTAAAAGTGGCTGGCAATTTTAATGGCTGGAACAGTATCACTATGACAAAGGTAAATGATCGCTGGAAGTTGGATGTCTACGTGCCACCTGGTAAGTGCCTGTATAAATTTGTTGTTGATGGTAATTGGATTCTGGATCCTGGCAACGATCAGTGGGAGGATAACGAATTTCATAACGGAAATTCAGTGCTCTGGGTAAGTTCAAATCAATAAGTTTCTATCTGGCTAAGTATTTGATCTGTATGCTCGCCAAGGTGGGGCGGTGCTAATAATTTATCTGTTGACTTTACTTTATTATCATTTGTCAAATTACCAACAAAAGTTCTGATTCCTGTCAAACCATTTTCAAATATCATTAATTCTTCCGCCTGCTTCATAGTTAATGCCTGTGCTACATCTTGTATAATACCAGCAGGGATTTTGAGTTGCTGAAGCTGAGGTAGTAAATGCGTTGATGCCTGCTCACCGATTAATACTTTAAGTTCTTTATCCAATGAAAGGCGATTGAGTACTCTTGTATAATTGGATGCGTACAAAATATCTTCTGCTAATAAGGGTTTACCCAACACCAAACATAAATCTCTAAACTGCTTATCATTACCAACGGCCAGCAATAATTCTTTGCCATCGCTGGTTTTAAAGACTTCACCATAAGGCGCAATGTTCGGATGTATTGAACCCTGCTTTTGCGGAACCTTGCCGGCCACTAAAAAATTAGTTGCCTGATTTGCCAAAGAGGCTATGGCTGTTTGTATCAATGAAACTTCTGCCAGACAGCCCTCTCCTGTTTTCTCTCGTCTTAGCAAAGCTATTAATAAAGCTTCCTTTAACTGATGCCCAGCCAGGATGTCGATAAGTGCTACGGGCATTTTTAAAGATGCGCCCTTGGGTTCACCATTCATAAACATAAAACCTGACTCTGCTTGTATTACCGCATCATATCCCACGCGCGCATCATGGGAACCATAACCGGTTATTTGTCCGTAAATTAGTTTTTTGTTGTTAGTTATTAGTTGTTCATAGGCTACACCTAGTTTCTCTGCATCGCCTGGTTTATAACTGGCAATTACTACATCTGATTTTGCCGCCAGCTGCTGAACAATTTTCTTTCCTTCTGTAGAAGTTAAGTCGAGTGCAATTGATTTTTTTCCCCAATTCACCGAACAAAAATAAGCAGAGCGATCATCGGTCTGTTCGCCTGCACTTTTCCAGCTTCTGGTAACATCACCACCCGTTTTACTATTTTCTACTTTAATAACAGTAGCCCCCAACTCTGCAAAAAACTGTCCGACACTGGGGCCGGCAAGTACTGAAGCCAATTCTAACACCTTAATCTCTTGAAACATGTCGAAAAATTACGAATTACGATTGACGAATTACAATTTTGCATTTGTCTTCTGAGGGCAGGTTTGTTATTTTGGATGCTATGAACCGTACTGAAGCTCGCGAACTACTCAGCTCCATGACCAAAAATGCCAGTCTTTTAAGACATATGCGTACCATTGAACTGGTAATGGAGGCCTATGCTGAAAAATTAGGTGAAGATAAAGAAGAGTGGGCCATAGCCGGATTATTGCATGACGCTGATTATGAAGCCTGGCCGGAACAACATCCGAATATTATAGTAGCCAAATTACGTGAAGCAGGTGAAGAGAGTATTGCACATGCTATCTCAGCGCATTATACAAAATGGAATATACCCTATAATTCGTTATTAGATAAAGCTCTCTTAGCCTGCGATGAATTAACAGGTTTTATTGTGGCTTGTGCGCAAGTAAGACCTGAAGGCATTGCCACATTGGAAGTTAAATCAGTAGTAAAGAAGTTGAAAGACAAAAGTTTTGCCGCTAAAGTCGAAAGAGATGAAGTTTACACAGGGGCGACATTGTTTGGCGTTGACTTGAACGAACACATAGGCTTTATTATTGAAGTGTTAAAGAAAGAAAGAATAGCCCTGGGTATCTAAAAAAACTGCTAGTCCTGTCTTTACTCAAAATCCATCTGACCGCTGTTTACTTCCGCTTTCAGCGGTCTGACGGATGGTCTCTTTTGTGAAATTTTTATTGCCTTTAAAACTTGAGGTGTACAAAGGGATTAGCGGATCTAAAACTTTGTGTTAACACAATAATCTACCTTAAGCTAATAAAAAAGAAACATCGGCTTCAGCTTTAATAGCCTGTATTGTCTTGTTCGCTTCATAAATTTTAGCTTCTCCACTTCCCTTTAAAGTCAGCTTATTGTCCTGGCGTTCTAAGAGCATACCTTCCGGCAGCCCCACTACTCGCTTGTCAGCATTTAACACTAAAAACTCTTCTAACCTGTCTCTGCGGGTTTCTCCACCCTGGCCTTCAAACTTCAGTTCATGGTAATGTGGATTAATCTGGAAGGGCACCAGGTTCAATGCATTCAAAGACCTTGGCTGTACAATAGGCATATCGTTGGTCGTCTTGATGGTTGGGCAGGATAAGTTCGCCCCGGCACTCCAGCCCAGATAGGGTGTGCCTCTTTCAACTTTTTGTCTTACCAGTTCCAGTAGGTCAAACTCATACATCCGCGACAGCAAAGCAAAAGAATTGCCACCACCCACAGCAATAAAGCTTGCCTCCTCAACAGCCTTTTGCTTGTCTTTCAACTGGTGGAAACTACTCAATTCAAAGCCCATTCCGGCAAAGGCATCCTTCACGAGTTGCTCGTATTCATCAAAGGAAAAAGTAACGGCAGCATAAGGAATAAACAGACCTTTTCCATCAATTCCAGCCAAAAACCTGGAAACGTGTGGTTTAGGCCAGGTAAAAAAGGGTGTGCCAGGCATGGTGGAGTTGCTGAGTAACAAGAGCTTAGACATGATGAGAGAATTTAAGAAATTTTAACAGAAAAATCATCGTAGGGTTTCGCTGCAAAAGTCTAAATTTGTATGATCAAACAAAAAGCCATGTTTACACAATACACAGGTGACGGAGTGAGTATCTTTATTGCGATTGTAGCCGTGTTGGTAGGATTTGCTACTGCTATTGGTTATATCGATTTCTTAAAGACTAAAAAGCAGGAGAAAAAGGACTAAAATCTTTTTCTTCTGCCACTAGTCACCCAAGGCACGCTTCTTAATCATTCCGCCCTTAATATCGCCTACGCTGTGCTCTACTACAAAGGCGTCATCATCAATCTTGGCGATTTCCGTTTTCAGTTTTTGTAACTCCAATCTCGTTATAAAGGTATAGGTTACATCATATTCCTGCTGATGTCCGCGTTTGCCATAGCCGCCTTTACCCTTTACCACGGTTACCCCTCTGCCCATATTGTTTATGATGGCCTCCTGAATTTCCCTGCTTTTGTGGGAAACAATCATCACACTGATATACTCTTCAATACCGTGCACGACAAAATCCACCGTTTTAGAGGCAACCAGATAAGTAAGAATAGCATACAGTGCTGTCTCTATGTTAATCAGGTATGCAGCTACTGAAAAAATGATGATGTTCAGCATGAGAATAATGTCGCCTACAGAAAGTGTAGTTTTCTTACTAGAATAAATGGCCAGCACTTCTGTTCCATCAATAACACTACCACCACGAATAGATAAACCAATACCTGCGCCCAAAAAGAACCCACCAAATATTGCTATTAGTAATTTATCAGAAGTGATAATAGGGAATTCAATCACTGCGATGACAAGTGCCAAGCCTGCAATGGCCACCAATGTTTTTAATGCAAATTTTTTCGAAACCTGTGTGTATGCAATGATGATAAAAGGGAGGTTAATAATCACCACCAGTACCGATAGATTAATGCCTGTTAATAATTGGATTAGTAAGGAGATACCCATTACACCACCATCCAAAAAATTGTTGGGTAACAAAAAACCCTTTAAGCCCAAAGCCGCTGAAAAAATACCGGTTGTAATAAATAGCACATCTTTAACCGCACGTTGAAATTCAATTTTGCGATTTCTTGTCTGTTTGAGTTCCTGAAGCCGTTGGGAAGATGACATGCTACCAAGATAACAATAAAGAACCGCTTTTAGAATGAGGAATCAGGCAACTAAAAAGTTCCGTTCAAATAAGTAATAGGATTAATGGGGCATGTACCACAATTCATAATGGGCTGTAAAAAGTAGTTGTTTCTGATCAATTGCGGAAGGTGCCACTCATCATCCGCTAATCTACTGTTATTCATTCTATTAGCATCTATCTCAGAAGGTAATACAGGCTTACCCTTCACCATGTCAATATCAGAAACCATCAGTGAAAAATAATAATAGAGCAGTCTTTCGCCTGAAAGTGATGCCGGGGATGTTCTCTTAACAATCACATCCAAGTTTTTTAAATAATACTTTTTATTAATGCATTCATATGATGCTGACACGTGAAGTTTACTGTAAGGCTTACCTGCGGCATCGAAGGTATTAACCTTTATTACAGCATGACTTATCGAGAAATCTTCTGCGTTAATCAAGAAAAAACCTAACACGGCAGAAACAGATTTATTTTTTATTAAGTTATTGGTAATCATACTGTCTATGGCATGATCCGTAAAGTTCTTACCAGTCATCTTCGATAGTTCCTTCAATTTTTCACGGTGCATTCTTAGTGTTTGGGTATCGATCTCGTTTTTCAACTTCAGATTATCGGATCCTTTCAATACCTTAGGATAAACTGCTATCAAATAGTGATCAACACCGGTTATGGGTACAATAGCAATAATTCTTTGATCTGTATTATTATAAAATCCTTCTGAAAACATGGTTGGCAATGCATGGTTTTTTTTCAGCAAGCCAATATTGATAGGATCAAATGAGTAAAGTGTTTCGAAAGAAATATGATTACGCTTATTTGAGATACCCGAAAGTATAGTTGGCAAGGTATCGTATAATAAAAAGTCATTGCTAAAAGTTCTTGAAAGGATATGATACTTTGGAAATACACCAAGCGTATCAAGACCTTGATTAATAAATTCACCTGAATCGCGTGCAACTGCTAGTATAGATGTGTCATTGTCATAATAAACCAACTGCTCAGTTGCGTACTTAGCAAGATAAGGCCTCGTTCTATAATTTTTAAAACCTTTATTTTCTACCTTTTTAAATATTTTTTTTGCACTCAATTCAGCAACTACTAATTCTGGCAATACTTTATCATCAGGGTTAATTAGTAAAATATTTTCTGAAGCAATGGCACCAATTGAGGTTAATATGTTACGGTAGCCAACACAGCTGATTTCAACTTTAGCATCAAGTGTGTTTTCATTGTAATTAATGACAAATTTACCAGACTGATTTGTAACAACCACCTTACCCGATACTTGAATATGAGCAAATGCTACAGGCGTCTTACTTTCAGCATCTAATAATTGTGCTGAAATACTCTTTAACGGTTGGCTGTAAATCGTATGTGAAATTAAAAGAACTATTAAGAAAAAAAATATTCTGAACATGAGTCAAATTAAGTTTACCACTATGGAATTATCTGAAAATTATACGACATACAATTACCATATTAATGACTACCAGATTAGCCATTTTAGCAGAGAATTAAAAGTGTGATAATACTTAATAAAACATAAATAAAAGGTCACCATATAATCAGGTGACCTTTTAAAATTATTCTAAAGCTGATAGATGATACCACCCCACCAACCATCACCAAGGTTAACCCAGTAAGAGGCACCACCTTCCGGGGTCATATCCCAGAAGAACATAACTAAATCGTAAACTGTCATAAAGATAAAATTTTAGGTTTATGTATGAACTCAGCTTCTGCGCAGAAAACCTTAATTGAATATAAAGCTCATAATTGCTCTTAGCAAATGGTAGTATGATACTACCTTAAAAATAAGGTGAAGATATTTTTTGATTCTCAGAAATTAAATCCAAAAGCAAACAATTAAAACCTTAAAATTAAGGTGAGGAAAATACACTTCTCGAGAAAAGTTATTAGCTAAATAATTAACTCAAGAAAAGTTTTATTAAGACAAGTGAACTAAATCACGAGTAGATTCATGTTGCCTAACCAATAAAAAAAATTCTTGCTAATCCATGCTTGCTTCAATTGCCTGCTTAACGTCTGCAATGATATCTTCAATATTTTCAAGCCCAACCGAAATCCTGATTAAACCTGGACTGATACCTACTGCGAGTCTTTCTGCATCACTCAGTTTAGAGTGTGTTGTTGAAGCGGGATGTGTAGCTATACTACGAGTATCACCGAGGTTAGCAGAATGTGATATCATTTTTAAAGCATTCAAAAACCTTCTCCCTTTGTCTATACCCCCTGCAATTTCAAAGGTAACGATCCCACCACCTAAGCGCATTTGCTTTTTAGCCAACGCATGCTGCGGATGACTAGGCAAAAAAGGATACTTTACTTTTAACACCTGTTTTTGTGTTTCCAGAAAAGTCGCCAGTTGCAAAGCATTATGGCAATGCCTGTCCATGCGTACCGCCAAGGTTTCCAAACTCTTCGACAAGATCCAGCCATTAAAAGGTGACAACGAAGGTCCAGTGTGTCTTGCAAAAAAACGAATCTCTTTAATCAATTCTTTCTTCCCTACAATGGCACCGGCAATCACGCGTCCTTGCCCATCAATATACTTGGTGGCTGAGTGTGTCACTATGTGTGCCCCCCACTTTATCGGGTTTTGCAAATAGGGTGTGGCAAAACAATTGTCGACATTTAAAATCAGGTTATGCTTTCTGGCCAGGTCACCCAACCATTGCAAGTCTAGCAGATCAAGGGCCGGATTGGAAGGTGTCTCCACAAAAATCATTTTTGTGTTAGGCTTTATTTTCGATTCCCATGAAGCGGTGTCGTCTATGTCTGCATAGGTGTGTTCTATACCAAAGCGTGGGAACAGCGTATTGAGTATCTGATGCGTTGACCCAAACACGGATCGAGAAGCCAACACATGGTCTCCTGCTTTTAACAATGCTGCCATACTGCAAAACATAGCTGCCATACCCGAGGCGGTGGCTATACCATCTTCAGCACCTTCTAATAAGCAAAGCTTCTCAATAAATTCGTTGTTATTCGGATTTGAATAACGTGTATAAATATTGCCACTTACTTCATCAGCGAAAAGTGCACGCGCATGTTCAGCATCATCAAATACAAAACTCGAGGTAAGGTAGAGCGGAACAGAGTGCTCATGATGCTGACTTCGTTCCGTTTGTGTTCTGATGGCTTTGGTTTCAAAATTTTCTTTTTGCTCGCTCATGGTATGATAATTTCAAAGCTGTAAGTAATCTTCGCTGACTTCTCTAATGTTTTGGCTACTGAACAATACTTTTCAACAGAAAGCGCCACGGCTTTCTGCACTTTATCAGCATTTAAGTTTCCGTACAATTTGAAATGTGCGTGTACCGTCTGGTAAAGAGATGGCACTGCCCCAGGTTCGCGCTCACCTTCAATAGTAATTTTTATATCGTCTAGTGGTTCGCGCTGTTTACGCAAAATCTTCACCACATCTATAGCACTGCAACCACCCATGCCCGCCAATAAAACCTGCATAGGGCCAAAACCCTTGCCTTGCCCGCCATCTTGTGGCGAGGCATCTAACTGAACAAGATTACCCCGATCATTTTTTGCCTGCATAAGAAAATCATTGTCCAGGCGTTCAAGTTCTATTTTAACCATAACTCTTCGTTAAAAAAACAAAGGTGGTGAAGGATGAGGAATAATAAAACAGCTAAAATGGGAACTTAATCATCTTCAACATTTTCTCCTCCCTCTTCCTCGGTCTGTGTCCCCACAGACCGAAATAAAATGATTAAAAATTGTAATAGCTCACCGTAGCTTCGGAAACAAGGCAATGAATAAGATTCTTAATTGATTTATACAGTTTTGATACTGGTCTGTGGGGACACAGTCCAGGGAGTGGAGATGACCAGTAGAGTTAAAAAAAAGACCCATACAATTAATGTATAGGGATGGATTTTGAAAAGTCAGGCCTTTGACAGAAATTAAATAGGTAATGGTACGGCTCGTCCCTAAGGAGACGATGCGTAAAATGAGGAAAAGACTCTGTTCAAGTTCATCACTACAACATACTTGGCACTATTTGTATGAAAGAAGAAAAAATCCTGACACTTCATCCACAAGGGAAACGGGGTGTTAATATCCTTAAACGAAGGTACGACCCTTTAAAAAAGTATATCCTTGATATTATTAAAAAAAGGAAGGAGGTAAGTTTTGATGAGCTTTGTGATCTGGCTGTAGATGATCTTAGTGAAACTTTTGATGGTAAGGTATTGTGGTATCTTGTAACTGTTAAGTTAGATCTTGAAGCACGGGGTCTTATCGAGCGAGTCCCCAAAACCAGTCCACACAGACTAAGACTGAAAAAATAAAAGTTTATACAAAATTATTCCTCCTCAGAATCTCTTGGGAAGTGGGTAGGCATGAACGTAAGGACGCTTAGAACTAAGATTAAACCATGTAAAGTAGCCTCAGGGTTTCCTTCGGGAAACTCTGAGCGGGAGTATTGATATGATACAGTTTTAATGCTGGTCTGCGGGGATACAGACCAGGGAGTAGGGATCAAATTGCCTCCTCACCCCGACACACATTCCGTCTTTCGTTCATAGCAATGACGGCACTTCATCATTAAATTATCAAATTTTCAAATCAACGAATTACCTCATCAACACATCAACGAATCAACTTAAGCTTCTATCAACACGCTTTGATATTGCTTGGGGTTACGCAAGGCTTTTGAAATACCTATACTTACTGACGTTAGCGGATTGACATCTATATGCACGGGAAGTGAAATGTTTTTCTCCAAGCGCTGCTTCAAGCCTTTCAATAATGCAGAGCCACCGGTAACGTGAATGCCGGTCTCATAAATATCAGACGCTAATTCAGGTGGACAATGTTGTAGTGTATGAATGATACCATTTTCTATTTCAGCAAATGGCTTATCGAGTACACGTACCAATTCATGGTATGTCACCTCAACACTCATCGGTATACCTTCGGCCAATGATTTTCCTTTTACCAAAATTGAAGGTGGCACCATGCCAACATCTGCGTAAACACCTCCTATACTTTTTTTCACTAATTCAGCAGTGCGTATACCAATTAATAGGTTATATTCTTTTCTGAAATAATCACGAATGGCTTCATCAAAAGTATCACCCGCTATTTTAATGGATTGAAATGCAGCAACACCTGATAAGGATATCACCACCATCTCTGTAATACCTCCACCGATATCAACAATGAACTTACCTTCCGGCTCGCGAATATTCATGTCCATACCAATAGCCGCAGCCAAAGGTTCAAACAGTAAATTCGTCTTTCTCGGATTGAATTGATCAAGCGCATCTTTAAAAGCCCTGCGCTCCACCATGGTAGTGTGAAAAGGAACACCTGTTATAATGGTATCAAAACCTCTGCTTAAAAAATTCTTACCATATACTTTGTCTACAAGGGTACGTATCATCTTACCGACTGACTGGTAATCGGCAATAACACCGCCTCGTAAAGGCTTAACTGGATGCAAAGCTTGATGGCTCTTCTCAAAAATGCAATACGCCTCCTCTCCTACTGCTTTTATCGAATGGTTTTCGTTAAAAACTATATAAGATGGTTCCGACAACAGAATCTTGTCCTTATCTGTCAGTAAAGTATTGGTGTTTCCCAAATCAATGGCAAAACTCTTAGCGCTATGTAGACCAAATGGGAGCATATAACAAAGGTGTAAAATGAATGCATTAAAAAAAAATCCGCCCGCGATCACCATGGGATGCGGGCGGATTTTATGTCGCTTGACAGGTTTTTACTTATGTGTCTTGCTCACGCCCGGATCGCGCTTGAGGAACTCATCATACAATTGTGTATGACGGCTTACCATTGGTATCTGCCAGCCATCAATAAAAACCTGTATGATATTTGTCTTGGTTTCAAAGGGATCGCCATCACAGATAAACAAATTGGCACTTTTACCAACTTCAATAGAGCCTAATTTGTCTGCCACACCCAATATCTGTGCAGGTACAATTGTTACTGCTCTCAATGCCTCTTCCTTACCCATACCATAAGCAGCTGCATAGGCCGCATGGTAAGGCAGGTTGCGCACGTTTTCAGCATTGTTAGTTCTGATGGCCACGGTTACACCTGCTTTTTTCATCAAACCTGGGTTGGCATAAGCACGGTCATAGCGATCATATTCACGGGAAGGCACAGCCTGAACGGGTCCTGTAATTACTGGAATACCGGCTTTAGCAATTTCATCTGCTACACGCCAGCCTTCTTGAACACCCGTCAGCACTACTTTCTTCACTTTCTTTTCCTTAATCCACTTCAATGCAGCCTGGATATCTTTTGAAGCATTTACTTCAATCATCAGCATTTGTTCGCCACGTACTACTGGCATAAGGGCAGCTAATTCAGGATAATAGCCTACTCCCTTACCCTTAGTTGCAGAATCTATCTTATGGTATTGGATAGCCTTATCCCAGGCTTCGTTGATTTTACCAATAGCCTTTTCGTTGGCTTTCTTAATATCCTCGTCAGATCTTCTGTCGAAGAAACCTCTGCGACCAGTGCTTGGGAAGTTAATGACGATGCCTTCAAAACCGGCATACATCTGATCAGGCGTGTAGCCATGCAGATTAATAAGGGCAGCAGTACCTGGTATTAAACCACCATCTGGTGCAGCAATTACCGTTGTAACACCACTCACACGGGTTACCGGAATCAGTGCAGAGTTAGGATTCACTGCTGTCAAGGCTTTCATCTGGGGTACAACATCGCCCACTTCTGAGTTATCAACCGTTCTGGGTACAGCACTAATCTCGATAAGACCAAGGCTAGTTCCCGCATCAATCATTCCCGGATAAATCCACTGACCTTTGCAGTCAATTACTTCTGCACCCTGTGGTACGGTAACATTAGCACCCACTGCTTCAATCTTACCATTGCTGATAACAACAGTGCCATTTTGAATAACACCCTTCGTAACTGTTTGAATGGTGGCATTGGTTAATGCGAAAGTTCCTGTTTTACCCTTTGGGCTCTGCGCCTGTATTGTCAATACAACACAAACCAATAACAAGCTTATTATATAATTGATCTTCTTCATCGCTGTATTAGTTAAGGCCAAACAATTTTACCATGTTTAATTCGGCACCTTCCAAACAGTTGTCATGGTTATGACTGTAGTTATGGAATGTTGCATTATCAACAACAGCCTTGGGATCTACATAAATTCGCTGGTCGTCTGCATCTTTCTCACGATCAAAACGCACCACGCCATCTACTACCGTAACCATAGGCACAGCGTACGATGAGAGCGGATGACCTTTGAAAATGGCGATGTCTGCTTCTTTACCAACCTCCAGTGAACCTACTCTTGTTTCAATACCTAATTGCTTGGCTGGATTGATCGTAATTAAAGCCAATGCTTCTTCATCAGTAAGTCCGCCATACTTTTGTGTTTTGGCAGCTTCATGATAGAGGTGACGAATTAATTCTTCTGAATCTGAATTGATGGAAGTTGTCACTCCATTTTTAGTTAAGATGGCTGCGTTATACGCGGTTGAATAATATACTTCGAATTTATAAGCCCACCAGTCTGCAAATACAGACGCCATCGCACCGTACTCCGCTAACTCAGGCGCTACTTTGAAGCCTTCGTTCACGTGCTGGAATACAAGCTTCTTAATACCAAAATCTTTGCATACACGTAGCAACATGTAAATTTCATCTGCTCTGTAGGAGTGGCAATGGATGATAATGTTGCCTTTTAAAATATCGGCAATCGTTTCTTTCTTCAAGTCGTAAGCCGGAGGTGTTCCTCTGAAACCTTTCTGATTCTTGGCTGCATTGTAAGCATCCCACGCAGCCATGTATTCTTTGGCTTCACTGAAAGCTTCGCGTATAACAAACTCCACACCCATGCGAGAGCGTGGCACAATGCCATTGCCTTCACCGTGTACACGTGTTGGGTTTTCACCCAGGGCAAACTTAATGGTGCGCGGTGCCCCCTCCATCTTCAACACTTCCGGATCTGTTGTACCATAGCGGTGTTTGATCGTTTCACACTGACCACCAATGGCATTGGCAGAACCATGCATGGCATGTGAGGTAGTACAACCTCCTGCCAGGGCGCGGTAGATAGAAACATCAAAAGGATCAACCGCATCGCCTGTCCAGACTTGTGCTGTATTGGGCTGCGTTGCTTCGTTAATAGCTGTTAAGGCAATGTGGGAGTGCGCATCAATAATACCTGGCATTACGTGCATACCGGTGGCATCTATTGTCTGATAACCTGCCGGAGCCACCAGGTTTTTACCAATCTGACTGATCTTACCATCTTTAATCAGTACATCTGTATTTTCCAGATTCCCTTTGGTAATGGTGAGAACGGTGCCGTTCTTAATCAACATGTTGCCGCGCTGCACCTGTGCCGTAGCCGTGGTGAGTAAAGCGCAGGCAAAAAATAAACTCAATATCTTTTTCATCGTCAATCTCATTTAAAATTAAAGACCTGGATCTTTTGTGCCTTTCATCGGGAAGCTTCCGTAAGAACCGACATTCATTGAACCATCAAAAGAAGTTCCATCTATTGTAAGATTCACTTCTATGGCCATGGTGTTGCTGCCCATTTGGAAATCAAAAGTGAAAGACAATTTGTTTCCATCTACAGTAACATTCTTGATTTCAGTTTCTTTATCAGACATGTTGCTGGTGATGCTGCCAGAATAAGTACCATCGGTACTCTTCAACTTTATTTTACCCGTGTTAGTGCCTTGCGGTGTTTCAGTAGAGTAAGACCAATTGCCTTGTACGCTTGCCTTAGCTCCGTTCTTGTCGCCTTTTTTCTCTTCTTTTACTTCAAGTTTATAAGGCTGTCCGTCAACAAATACATAGCGCACTTTAGCTTTCTCATTAAAGTATGGTTTGTCGCTGATAACGAGGTTCGCCATTTTACCATTGTCAACTGAACCCATACGGTCGCTTAATCCCAACAATTGTGCAGGTGTTGTTGTCAATGCTGCCAAGGCCTGGTCTTCAGTAAGACCTGCCTCGATCATCCTTCTAAGGTTGGCAGGAATATCTTTAGGTTTAGCGCTTAGGCTGGAAAAACCAAAAGCAATACCTGCTTTCTGAAATACCGCTGGTTGTGCTGTGTACTTGACTGTAAATTCTTCCTTGCGTTTTTCCAGCGCTTCTTTTTCAAGATCTACCAGGGACTTGGCTTTCTTATCGTCTTTTTTCTCAGCTTCTTTCTTGTCGCCCTCTTTTACTTCTTTCTTAGCTTCTGGAAGATCAAGACTTAAGAAGGTTTTAGCATTAGACGCTTTAATTTTATTGATTACATCCCAGCCTTCTTTTACATCGGCTAACATTAATGAAAAACCAAAGTCGCCTTGTAAGGTCAATACGCGTTGTATATCCAATACTTTTTCAGATTTAAACAATACGGGTTGTCTTTTATCAATTACAGGGTAAAAAGCTTCCAGTACACGATCCGTTGTAGGTCTTTCTAAACCAGCACGGTTTGATGCGTACAAGCTTTCATAATTTTTGCTCAAACTGGCTTGTCTGTATAACTCACGCCATTTAGCCATTACACCAATAACGGTAGATGGATACACACGCTGCGCAGAAGTGAGTTCTGAATAAAAAGCAGTTTTGCTTGCTACTACCATATTATCTGCAGAAGATCCGCCTAGTAAAATAATAGAACCATTACCTGGTAGCATGCCTCCGTATGGAACTACATGTGCCGTAGTGAAACCGACACTTCTTAATTCCTCTATTGATTTATCGGTAGGATTAAGCTCATTGCGCACATCGTTTTGAGGTGTGATACCGGCACGTTCGTTCGTAGGATTACCTGGATCTTTGGGTCTTTCACGGTTTGTTTCTTCTTTCGGTTTAATTACACCAACCCTTGAGAGACCATCGATAAAGCCTGCATACACATACATGCTGTCTGCTTTAATGACAATGGCTTCCGGCGGAACTGAAACAGTTTTGCCAACGGCTTTTATGATTCCGTCTTTCACTAATATGGTGCCCATATCAATTTTACGACCAGGCGCCTGAATAATATTTACGTTAGTGATGGCATAGGTTCGCGATACAGGGGCCAGCGGTTGATCGTCTTGTGCAAATACCCAAAGCGGTAGGGCAAGTGCGAAAAACAAAAACAGCCTTCCAAAACACGAAAAATTGGATTGTTTCATGAGTAAAGGTTAAGGTAAAACATCAGGTAAAAAGGAAATATGGGGGAAAGAAGTTTTTATTGCAAACTCAGTACAGGAGCGGTGCTTAATGGCTAGGAAAGGTTAAAGAAAAGGTTACAATACAAGCTCAGTTTTTATCTATTTTGCATCCATGAAAAAAATTAGATTCGCGGAACACGTACTCCCGCACGGCTTGGCCATACTTACTTTTCTTGTGGTCAGCATCTTTTTCTTTAATCCCATCTTTTTTGATGGCAAAACCCTGCAGCAGGATGATATTCAGCAATTTAAGGGAAGTGCTCAGGAAATAATTGAATACAGAGCCCGTACTGGCGAGGAAGCCTTATGGACCAACCGCATGTTTAGTGGCATGCCTGCTTACCTTGTTTCTGTTCAGTGGGGTACTGAAGCAATCGCCTATCTGAAAAGAATTGTTACTTTAAGTTTACCGCATGCAGTCAATAATATATTCGCAGCCTTCATCAGCTACTATATTTTATTGTTGGCCTTCAGGGTAAGGCCTTATCTGGCCATAGCCGGTGCCTTAGCTTTCGGCCTCTCCTCTTATATGATTATTGGTCTTGGTGCAGGGCACAATGCGCGCATCGGTGCTATTGCCTTTATGCCTTTAGTCATGGCAGGTATACATTTAGTTTTCACCAACAGGCGAATGCTCGGTTTTGGCTTAACCACTGCTGGCATGGCTTTGCACTTGCGTGAAAATCACGTTCAGATAACTTATTACCTGCTCCTGATTGTATTGGGCTACGGTATCATGCAATTGATCATTGCTATCCGCGACAAAAAAGTGCCTGCACTTTTTACGAATGTTGCCATACTTATTCCTACTGCTCTTATTGCTCTTGGCACATATTTCGGGCCACTCTGGGCTGTGCAGGAATATTCTGCTTACTCCATTCGGGGCAAATCTGAACTTGTGAGTAAACAACAGAAGGCTGGCAACACCGATGGATTGGATAAGGCCTATGCCTTTCAATACAGCAACGGTATTCTGGAACCTTTTACCCTGCTTATTCCCAATTTTTACGGTGGTGGCACAGCCGATTTTCTGGTACAAGACCCTGAGAGCAAAACCTATAAGGCCTTGATGAGTTCTGGTAATGAACAAATGGCTAACCAACTCGCCTCCTATTCGCGCGCCTATTGGGGGCCACAACCCAATACAGCTCCTTATTATGCTGGTGCTATTATCTGCCTACTTTTTGCCATCGGTATTGCATTTGCGGATAGACACTACGTTGCCTGGTTAGTCCCCATCAGCATATTGGGTGTTATGCTCAGCTGGGGAAGTAGTGTTGAAAGCTTTAACTATTTCATTTTTGATTACCTGCCAGCTTATAATAAATTCCGTTCAGTAACTTTTGCCTTACTGCTGATATTATTCGCTATGCCATTATTAGGTTTACTCGGGCTGGAAAAATTATTAACACTTACCTGGAAAGAAGCCCAAAAGAAAATACTCTGGCCTGTAGGTATTGTTGCTGGTATCTGTTTACTGCTGGGTATTACAGGCGGCTTCGGATCATTTCTGGCTGAAGGCGAAAGTCAATTGCCCGCCTGGTTTATCAAGGCTTTGCAGGATGACAGAACTTCATTACTCAGAGGAGATGCCATGCGTTCATTCTGGTTTATCGCTATTTTTAGTGCACTCGTATGGGCAACTTTAAACAAATACATTAAGCCTTATTTCCTGCCGGTTGGCCTAGTCTTACTTGTAATGATTGATATGGTTGGTGTAGATGCACGTTATCTATCAAAGGAAAAGTATGTTAGAAAAAGAGACAACTCTTTCTTTGCACCCACTGAAGCAGATAGTGAAATCCTGAAAGACAAATCCAACTACAGGGTTTATAATTTACAAGGTACCTTTAGCGAAGCCCGTACTTCTTATTTCCACCAGTCGATTGGGGGCTACCATGGTGCTAAGATGAGACGCTATCAGGATTTATACGACTCTGCATTGTTTGATGAAACCAATGTTTTCATTAATGATTTGCAGAGTGGTAATCCGCGATACGAAAACTATCAGGTGATGAATATGCTCAATGTGAAGTATGTTACGTATGGTGATCAGCGCAACAATATTATACCAAACCCTGCAGCCAACGGCCCGGCCTGGTTTGTGCAAGCTATAAAACAAGTTAATTCACCCACAGAAGAATTGGCTGCACTTAAAAATACTAACACAAAAAATGAAGCGGTACTGGATATTTCCAAATTTAAAGCACCAGCTATTGCGGCTGATTCAATGGCAAGCATAAGCATGACGAGTTACAAGCCTAACGAACTGATTTACGAAAGCAATAATACGGTAAATGGATTAGCTGTATTTTCTGAAATCTATTATGCAAAGGGCTGGAAGGCTTACATCGATAATCAGGAGGTGAAGATACTGCGCGTTAATTATGTACTGCGTGCATTGGCTATTCCTGCAGGAAAGCATGTGATTAAGTTTGAATTTAAGCCTGCGGCCTACTACACAGGTAACAAAATTACTACAGCATCTTCATGGCTTACTATTTTGATTTTGCTGGGCACTATTGGTATGAGTCTTCGTAAAAATGATTAATGCTTTGAAGAAAGTATTCGAAGAACGTTTCCAGAAGGCACCCCGTGCTTTTCAAGCACCTGGTAGAATCAATTTAATTGGTGAGCATACTGATTATAATGATGGCTTTGTTTTACCTGCCGCTATTGATAAGGCTGTTACGCTCTTCATTGCTCCTAATGCTACTAATACCTGTAACATTATCGCCCATGATCAGTCCATAGAGATATCATTTTCGGTACAAGAGCTGAAACCCAGCAATGATTGGTCTACTTATATTAAAGGTGTCATTGATGGATTCCAGCAACTGAATTGTAAGCCACAAGGTTTCGATGCAATTTTCAGTAGCGACATACCCATTGGGGCAGGCTTATCCTCTTCTGCTGCACTGAGCAGTGGTTTTGCTTTCGCGATTAATAAACTTTTTAATTTTGACTTAGATAAGTTACAACTCGCAAAAATTGCACAACAGGCTGAACATAATTTTGCAGGCGTAAAATGTGGCATCATGGATCAATATGCCAGTTTGTTTGGCAAAAATGCATCAGTAATACTGTTGGATTGTCGTTCGTTAACACATCAGTATTTTCCGCTTACACTAAAAGATCATACCCTGCTCTTGGTCGATAGTAAAGTGAAACATTCGCTAGCATCTTCGGCTTACAATAAAAGACGTGCCTCTTGTGAAGAGGCTGTTCATATCATGCAACAAGACCATCCAGAAGTCAAGAGTCTTCGTTATGTAGATCAGGAATTACTGAAAAGTTATCAGCAAAAAATTCCAGTTGAATCATATCAAAGAAGTTCCTTTATAGTCGGTGAAATTGAACGAACTCAAAGCGCAGCCGCTCTTCTACAACAAAATAACTTAAAAGCCTTTGGTGCCTGCATGTATCAAACGCACGAAGGGCTCAGTAAAGTATATGAAGTAAGTTGTGCTGAGTTGGATCTGTTGGTTGGCATTGCCAAACAACAGGAGGTGACGGGCGCCCGCATGATGGGAGGAGGCTTTGGTGGTTGCACCATCAATTTAATCGAGATAAATAAAGTAGAAGCCTTTAAAAAAGCTGTGCAAGAGATTTATCAAGATGCATTCAAAGTTACGCCTGCCTTTTACCAGGTTTCCATTAAGGATGGTGTTCATGAAATAGTAAATCCATGAGTATAAAATCAGAAAGAGGAGCATTTAACTGGAAAGCATTTCTGCTTATTATGGGGATTAGTGTATTCCTATTCGGCTCCATATATGGAACGCTTTCTTATTTTAATCCTGAAAAACCAAAAGATGTTGTTTGGTACTGGAACAGGGTGTATTGGGTTTTCTTATACCCTGCATTGCTCTCGTCATTAATGATTAACAACTTTGGTCAATCTAAATTAACAATCACAGCATTTCAAGATATTACTGACTTCAACACAAAGCTATTGGCGCGCATTGATAAATTCAAAGTGAGTCATCAAACTTTAGCGGATGGTAGCTTAGTTTTCTATCCAACATCAAGATTTAAAAAGCTATTCTCGTATTGGCTTAATGCCGAACGTATAGAAATGAAAATAGAAGAAGATAAGATAGTGTTAATAGGTCCTGTTTATCGGATTGCACAAGTTGAGGACACGCTAACCTGGAATAAAGACTTTAAAAAGTAACATGGAAATCTCGCTCAATACACCTGCCCTACTTTTTCCTGCCATTACTTTATTGATGCTGGCCTACACCAATCGCTTTTTGGCGCTGGCTACTTTAATCAGAAACCTGCACACCAAATACAAACAAATACAGGAAGAGCGCGATATTATTCGAGAGCAAATTAAAAATCTAAAGGAAAGACTGAACCTGATACGCTATATGCAAAGCTCAAGTATCTTTAGCTTTCTGTTATGCGTACTAAGTATGTTGTTTATTTACTTCCAGCATAGCAATTGGGCAGTGTTTACTTTTGGCGGCAGCTTATTTTCCTTATTACTTTCTCTTGCTTTATCACTGCGCGAAATTTCTATCAGTACGCGTGCTTTAGAAATTGAGTTGAAAAATATGGAGGAGGAAAAATCCTAAAACCTGAACGTGAATACAGGCTGCGTAAAAGTGATGCTGCGACCATCGATAGTAAATGAGGATATCTTATAAGCCCTGTTACACTCACCCTGAAAACTATCTACATCAACTGAAAATTCAAATTCTTTCAACGGGGTTGTTAAAGTAAAATCATGTTCGCCTTCCATAAAGTTTACAAGAATACCACCATTGTATTCTCCAAAAGACAATAACTCGCCTGATTCAGCATTTCTTATTTCTATTGATGCGAGTGTCAGTTGATTTGAAGTCAGCAGGTTAACATTATCAGCATCTTCAAAAATAAAATGACTTTCCACAAAAGGAGGTGGTGCATTTTCATGACAACGCTCCATGCATTCGAATGATGAAAAGAGAACAGCCATCGCTGTCCAAAGCAATAAATTCTTCATGTCTTAAAAATCAGGACAAGGAATAACCAGTTTATCGGCCGGTGGTTTGCGTGGATTGCGGAGGGGGAACGTATACACTAAACTAAATTCATGCGCACCGCCACTGCCTATACCCAACCGGGAAATGGTATAGTCAAAGCTGTAACCAATGTTAATCGCATCCTTGGCGCCCAACTGCGTAAATCCTAATAGCAATACAATAGATTCATTATTCACAAAACCATTTACTGCTTTAAAAGGTATACCCCTGTACCAGGTACCAAGCACTAAAGGCTCTAAGGTAAAATATAATCCCAAGTCAAGTTGATCGAATTGTCCCTGATGACGGTATTGAACTGCCGGTGAGATACTTCGCTCAGTATTGCGCATGTATACGCCACTGCCTTGCACTCCCGACTTTAACTTAAATTTTAAACCACCATGTACTGAATATTTAATAGGAAGCTTGCTTTCTTCATCTATGATAGACTGATTGGGTCTATTTAAATGATGTGCGGCAACACCAAGCCATGCTTTTCTTGTAAAAAATACACCGCCAGCACCCAGGTCAACAAAAAATTTACTAAAGTTCGTATTAAACTGTTCCGCTGTTGTCGGGCTGATGATGGCTCCGGTTGTCGGATCGAACTGATCACCGAAAGTCAGCTTGTCAAAATTGATATCACGCTGAAACATCGCTACCTGAAAACCAGGACGAAAGCCCAGGTTTTTACTGATCTTCATTTCGTAAGAATATTGTGCAGCAACTTGTAGGGAGCGAAGTCCCGCCAAACCCTCCACATCACGCGAAATCAGAAACCCAACACCGCTTTTCTTGTCTTCGATAAAATAGTCACCATACACAGACATGGTGGTAAAATTCGCTTCAAGCGATGGCCATTGATTTCGATAATTAAGTCCTACACGTGCTTGTCCGGTTGCACCGGCCAGGGCAGGGTTCAGGTATAATGGTGCCGCATAAAATTGCGAGAACTGCGGATCTTGCGCAGTTACTTGCAGGCTAGTAATCAGCATATAGACTGACACTAAAATTGCCTTAGCTATCGGCTTTTGGATGATTTGAATCCAGCTCATTGAAGCAAAGTAAAAGGATTAACACGGTTTAAAAAACTGTGGGCGAGTTAAAACAACTCTTTTGTCCCTCACTTAACGCAATTTTTGGTCAAATTGTATACTTTCGTTGGCTTCGGGCGTTTTAGTGTTGATGATTTAGTGCTACTCCCCTAAGTTGGGTAAGATTTGACTGTATGCGTAAACTACTTTTTGCTTTTTTTCTGCTTTTAACCTCTTTTACCTATGCTCAGGAGTTGTCCCGGCATAACTGGTATTTTGGTAATAGTACGCGCGCCATCCGTTTCGACAGATCAAGCAATGCTGCCGAGCTGATTAATAAAAATCTAAATCAGCCATTCGGTATTGGTGGTGCGGGTGTGGCTACAGATCACACTAATCGCAACCTCTTGTTTTATACAGATGGTGCCAATATTTATGATGCCAAGGGTGAGGTTATGCCCAATGGTGCAAGCCTTGGAGGAGCCTCCGTTACCAACCAGCCCGTAGCTTTATGCCCGGTACCCGGTCAGGCAAATCAGTTTTTTGTTTTTACCCGAGATGGTGGCGGCACTGTGACCATGAGTACAGTGGACATGACTCAGTTTGGCAACTCACTGTTTCCTGCTCCAGCGACTGGCGATGTGGTGACACGCAATCAACCCGTAGGCACTGGGTTAGCCAATCGTTCTGAAGCGATGTTGTTGGTCTCAAGCCCCCTCGATACTGCCTATTGGTTAATTACACATGAGGCGGCAACTTCAAACTATACGGTAAGCGAGATTAACAGTACAGGTGTTATTACCAATACCACTTTCGGTGGTTTAGGTTTTGATAGCAACCCCGCCAGTTTCTCTTATCACGCAGCCAGTGGCCGATTGGCAGTCGCACCACAAGACCCTACCTTAAATATCATTACACTTTTGTTTGACAATGAGACTGGTGCACTGACCTTCGAACGTTTTTTGTTTAACACTTCAGCTGCGGCAACAACTGAGGCTGCTGCATACGACACAGAGTTTAGTTTTAATGGACAGTTTCTCTACATATCAAGAACAGGTGATACGGGCATTGAGGCAAACTTACTTCAATATGACCTGACAAATCCATCTAATACAGTTGATACCATCACCACATTACCCGCGGGTTTATTCAGAAGCTGGGGTATACAAATGGCACCCGACAGTTCAATCTATCACTTATATCAGGCCAGTGCCGGTGGACCTTTCTTGGTGGGACGTTTATCAGATACCGACTCCGTTGCTACAGCCACTACTTACCTTCCAAATGCATTTGGCAATATTGATTTTGCTGCAAAACAATTTCCAGCCTTTGCTCCGAAAGCGCGTATTACACTAACAGTCAGTTTTATCGAGGATGGTTTATGTTCTAACAGCAACACTACCTTCTTCCCTACGGTTATACCCGGTGCCGACAGCCTCGTGTGGGATTTTGGTGATGGTAATTTTTCAAATCAATGGAGTCCTGTTCATACCTACACCGCTGGCGGAACTTTTCCTGTACGGGTACGTGCTTTTTTGAAAGGCGATACTGCATCCTTCCTAAAAGATATTTCTATTACACAGTTTGACTTAACACTTACGCTGGTGCAAGACACTACTGCCTGCGAATGTGAATTACCCATTAACAATGGAGAAGGTTCGTGCCCTGATGATACCAGTGATGACTTCTCGGTAGAAGTGCAGGTACAAGGTGGTTCGCCAACCTCAACGCAATGGTTTGGTCCGGGGGGAATTCTCACGGGACAAACTACCTCAACGCTTCGACCAGACTCGGCTGGTTACTATTATGTTGTAGTGACCGATGCGAGCGGATGTGCTGCACATGCCGGAGTAAGCATAAAGGAATATGGGCAACAAGATCAACGCGCTAACATCTGGTACTTCGGAAATCGGGCAGGTATTGATTTTAATGATGGTGCTGTTCCTATCTCCAACACCGTGATGAATGCACCAGAGGGTTGCGCCATTGTTTGTGATCAAAACGGTCAGACCATTTTCTTTACCGATGGTGTTTCCGTGTGGGATCGAGACTTTAACGAACTGGCTACGGGTATCGGTGGTGATCAGGCCGCTACGCAATCGGCTTTTATTATGCCTGTAGCAGGCGATGAAACCCTTTATTATATTTTTACTACTCAAAACATTTTTGGTACTTCTACTTTTGAGTTGCGCTATTCTCTTTATGACTTAAAAGCCAACAATGGCTCAGGCGATTTAGTACAACAAAATATTTTATTGTTTGCAAAGAGTACCGAGCGTATAACTGGTAACGACAACTGGTTAATTGCACATGAATATGGTAATAACTCTTTTCGCGCTTATAACATCAGCCCGCAAGGCATTGGTTCTCCGGTAATCTCAAGCATTGGTTCCGATCACAACCTGACCCTACAGGCCAACGGAGAAGGTTACATGAAACTGGGTGCGCATCTGGCGGTTGCACTTTCTACACCGGGTGTATCTAATGTGGTGGAGCTATTTGATTTTGATAATGCCACCGGTATTGTCAGCAACTTCAGAACCGCCAATCTGAATACCACGGCTGGCCAGGTGTACGGTGTAGAGTTTTCACCAGGGGGTAACAAATTATACGCAACGCTTAGTGGTGTTCCTTCACAGCTCTTTGAGTTTTCGATTGATTCCCTCGGCAATCCATATCTAAAAAATGCTTTTCCAACTGTACCTAATCGATTGGGTGCCATTCAAACCGGGCCAGACGGACAAATTTATGTAGCGGTGGAAGGCCAAAACTTTTTAGGCACCATTTCCCCTAATGAAGACACAACACAGGTTTCTGGTTTTGTTTTAAACAGTTTTGCCTTGCTGGGTGGAACCAACAGTCGCTTAGGCCTACCCAACTTCGCGCAAAATGTATCTACTCCGGCACAACAACCGAGCATTACAGCGACAGGTGTGTGTCTCGGAGCACCAACCGTTTTCTTAGGTACTGGTACTGATAATATTGATGAATTCAGCTGGCGCTTCTTACAATTACCCTCCAACACTTTAGTAGGTACGGGTACTGGCGATAGTACATCCTTTACCTTTACTACTGCAGGCGACTATTTAATTTCATTGCGCATTACTAACCGCTGCGGTTTGGATTCAACACTTACTGAACAGATTACCATTGTGGCGCCACCGGCAAGTCCAAGCTTTTTACAACCCGGACAAGTACCTGTATTGTGTACAGGTTCAATTGATCTGGAGGCCACACCGGCAAGCAATCCTAACCTGGCTAACCTTACTTTCTTATGGACAACCGGTGAAACTACCCGTACCATTACCGTTAGCCAGCAAAGTATTGTTGGTGTCACCATCAGCGATATTAACGGTTGTACCTCCAACGGTAGTCTATTGGTAGCCGACAACAGGCCACAGTTAGAACTTGGGCCTGACCTTACCATTTGTGAAGACACACCCATCGCTCCGCTGGATGCACAAAATCCTGGCACATCATACAATTGGACAGTAAATAATGGCAACGCAAGCACCCTTCAAACAAGGAGTGTAGACACTACAACGCCAGGTGTATTCGAATATAAGGTAGTGGTGCTTGATCCGATTACCACTTGTACTGTTGAAGACAGTGTTACTTTTACGATTAATGCAACACCTGTGTTTACAGCAACACCAACGAATGCTACAGGCTGTGCAACCGCTGATGGTGAAGTAGCCATTAGCCTCGCAGCAGCTGGTGGCAGCTACTCAGTATTCTTCACAGGCCCTCCACCCTTTCAGGCAGTAAATCAGCCGGGACCAATCAATCAAAACATTACAGGCATAGCGGCAGGTAGTTATGGTGTAACCGTAATAGATGATTTGTCTGGTTGCCAGGCAACTACTATAGTCGGCATTGCTAATGCGGCCATCACGGTTACTGCAACACAAAATGGTACTTGTGATCCTGATATCTTTCTGGACATTACGCATAACGTAGTTACCTCATTTACCTATCGCATTGTTAATGCCGCCAATACCAATGTTGATACAGGATCAGATCAGATTCGCGCTACGCCTTTTACCAGCGCTGCTGTTCCAGGCAATGATACGTATGTTGTTGAAATTACCAGAACAATTGATAATTGCGTGAGCACCTCTGCACCCATCGTGGTTAATCAAAATCCCCAGGTTACTATTGATGGTTTCACTACTAGCTGTGGACCAACCGGTCAAACAATTGTAACGGTGAGTTCCTCAGATGCCGGACCGCTCACTTTTGATTGGAGTGCCTCTGATGCAGGAAGTATTAATGGTGCTAACAATACAGCAAGCGTAACGCTCAATCCTGGTACCTGGAACCTTGTGGTTGAAGTAGACAATGCAACGCTGTGCCCGGTAAGTGGTCCTTTTACTGCTACTGCTGTTGCACCTTTTACAGCTACCTTGGCGCAAACCGATCCTTGTCTCAATCAGGTAAATCTAAACGCAAGCCCTGTCGGCAATTTTACTTACCTATGGACACGAACACCAGCACCTGATCCTGTGGGTGGACAAAGTCTTCCCTTAACAACGGCTGATGATAATGCAACGTATGGTGTAACCGTAAGAAGCACCATTTCAGGTTGTACCAATACTTCGGCACCGCTACAAGTCAATGTTGTGGGTGAATTTAGCGTTACGCTTTCATCAACGCCTCCTTGCGAAGGCACGCCATTTACTTTGTCTGCAGCAACTACACAAGTAGCAGATGGTTTCAGCTGGACATTCAATGGCAGTACCATTACCGGAGCATCTAATGCAACCCTGCAAGACACACGCGATGGTTTGTACGAAGTAACTGTAAACCGTGATGTTTGTAGCGCTGAAGAATCTATTGCCATTGAGAATGCACCCACCACCGCTGGGCTCTTGCTTGATCTTGCTTTGATTTGCAACGACCCGGCTAATGGCGACCCTGAAACCAGTACAGTTTTATTGAATCCAGGCAATGGGTTTAGTTCATTAGAATGGTTTAAAGATGGCGTATCTCTTAATGTTTTTGATCCAACGTATACCGCCACTGAACCTGGAATTTATTCTGTTGATCTTATCAATAATTTCGGATGCCCAAGCTCAGACAGAACCACCATTGTATTTGAATGTGAACCCAGAATTGTAGCACCTACAGCTTTCAGACCAGGCAGCAGTAATGATCAGACTAATAACTTTTACGTCTTCCCATTCTTTATTGCTGAAGAAGGCTTTCAGGTATTTATTTTTAACCGTTGGGGTGAGATGGTCTATCAATCTACCGACCTGAATTTCCGCTGGAATGGTGGTTATAAAAATGGCGCAACCTTACCGGCCGGAACCTATACCTATGTGGTAAAATACAAGAGTAGTTTCAGACCGGAAGATGGCACTCGTGAACAAAGAGGCGGTGTGGTGTTGGTGCGGTAGAAGATTCGATGCTCGAATCTCGAGGCACGAGGCTAGATGTTAGATGCTGGAAACCAGAAGCAAAATATAAGAGCTAAACTGATTGAATATAGAATAAACAGACAGATTATGAAAACGACCTTACTACTCCTCGCATTTTTACTTGGTGGTTCGCAAATTGTAAAAACACAAATGCATATTACCGTTCGTAACGAACTGGGTAATACTGAAGCTGGTGTTAGTGTAACTTTGTATGCCAACGAAGTGGATTATGAAAAAGAACAAAACCCTGTACAAAGCGGTACTACCGATGAAAAGGGTATTGTGAAATTTAAGGAACTTAATGCCCAGGAATATTTTGTACTCGCCAAGAAAGGAGATGCGAATAATTTTGGTGGCGGTGAAAAAACAGGAGCCCTGGTTGCCAACCGAATCAACAAAGTAAATATTATCATCCAATAGATGACAGACCGAAAATCGCTGATACATGCACTAGAACAGTATCAGACAAGTTATAAGGAAGAGATGGAATTCGTCTCTTCCTTTCTTTTTCTACTCGAACATGAGGATGCTTATCAGCGCACCCACTTACCTGGGCACATAACGGGCTCTGCCTGGATTGTGGACAGCAACCGTGAGTTTGTGTTGTTAACACACCACGCCAAACTAAACAAGTGGCTGCAACCGGGTGGTCATGCGGATGGTGATGAGCATGTACTGAATGTTGCTTTGCGCGAGGCAGAAGAAGAAACAGGTGTAAAGCATTTTAAATTATTGCAGCCCCGTATTTTCGATATCGACATCCACCCAATTCCTGCCAGAAAAGATTTTGGCGCACACGATCATTACGATGTGCGTTTTTTATTGGAGGCTGATATGAAGGATGTCTTGGTTATTACAGAAGAGTCGCATGATTTGGCATGGGTGCCGCTAAAAGACCTGTCGAAGTATAACGACAGTGCTTCCCTGCAACGCATGGTCGAGAAGGTGAGGTTTAATGGCTAATAGAATAATTTCAAATTTCACATTTAAAATTTCAAATTAATCCGCACATCAACGAATCAGCTCATCAGCTAATCAATCAGATTGCTTCGTCATGCCAACACACCCAAGCCTAATTCCTCGCAATGATGGAACTCGAATTTGAAATTTGAAATTCTAAAAGAAGAATAAATTATTTCGAAGCGATCAGCACAGTAGAAAAAGCGATCACTACCATCCAGAAAGTATAAGCACTCAGTGCAGGTATGCTGACATAACCCAGCTTCATTACAACAGCCAGCAATACAAATATTACAGCAATGGCTTTAAGTACAGATCTTGTTTTATTACTCATGGTATTAAACTTTTAGTAAAGATAAAAAATCTGTATATCAATTTAGAATCTTATACGATTTGATCGTTACAAACAAAAAGAAACAAGCTGCAAAAATTTAGATTGCTTCTCTCCTACCTCCCTGGCATGACGAACTTCTTAATTTTCAAATCTTCAAATTCTCAAATCAATCATCCCATCAACGAATCAGCACATCGACACATCAGCACATCAATTTTAGATTGCTTCTTAACTCAAGCGCACCTTCAAGCCTTCACATTCTCTTGTCATGCAACAGTCTTCTCTCTTTCTTGTTCTATGCCTACTTTTTCAATCACCAGATAATCACGTTTGGATTGTGATTGCATAGTAAACATTTCTGCCAAAAATCCGGTAACAAATAATTGAACGCCAATGATCACTGCCACTAAGGCCAGATAGAAAATAGGTTGATCTGCGATGTCACGCTTCATGGGCATTTTAGCGATGTACAATGAATACATCTTATCCCAGAAAATTTTAACGGTCAAAACAAAACCTATGAGAAAAGAAACCGTTCCCCAGGTTCCGAAAAAGTGCATGGGCTTCTGCCTGAATTTACTCACAAAAGTAATGGAGAGTAAATCAAGAAAGCCGTTGATAAAACGCTCTAGTCCAAATTTAGTATAACCGTATTTACGTGCCCTGTGCTCTACTACTTTTTCAGTAATGCGAGTAAAGCCAGCCCATTTAGCAATAACCGGAATGTAGCGGTGCATTTCACCGTATACACTTATATTTTTTACAACCGTTTTATCATACGCTTTTAAACCACAGTTAAAATCGTGCAGCTTAATACCTGATATACGACTGGTTACACCATTAAAGAACTTTGATGGAATGGTTTTAGAAAGGGGATCGTTCCGCTTTTTCTTCCAGCCAGAAACCAGGTGAAATTTTTGTTCCTTAATCATGCGGTACAAATCCGGTATTTCATCCGGGCTGTCCTGCAAGTCAGCATCCATGGTAATCACCACCTCACCTTGTGCTAATCTAAAGCCTGTTTGTAAGGCAGCAGACTTGCCAAAGTTTCTGTTAAAGCGTATGCCTTTAATGCTGCTGTTAATTTTATTGGCCGCCACAATCTGGTCCCAGGTACCATCGCTGCTGCCATCGTCAATTAAAAAAACTTCATAAGAAAAGCCGTGTGTTTGCATCACACGGCTTATCCAGGAACATAATTCGGGTATAGACTCTTCTTCGTCTTTTGCCGGAATAATTACAGATATCTGCAGATTCGTCATTTAGAATGTTTCGGGCTCCTTTTTCTTCGCGATAGCACCGCTAATTAATGCAAAGATAGCACATCCGATTAAAGCAAAACCATAACCCATCGCTAAACCACCTACGGTATAACGCTTAGCTGTGTCTTCCTGTGTTTTCGCCATGGCTTCGTCTAATTGATCTCCAGTCATACCGAATCCTTCCATCATTTTTTCTGCATTCTCAACAGCTACTGCTGTAATTTTTGCAGGCAATTCAGGATCGATAACAGTATATAAAAGAATGTTGAAGATGGTAGAAATCAAGGCAGAAACTGCAAAAACAACAAAACCATGCTGGAAAGCCTTACCAAAGCTTAGGTAGCCACCAATTTCATTGCGGTAGTTGATACCTGCATAAATACCGTAGCCTAGATAAATGGCCATTGACAAAAAGCCAAAAGACATAGAAGCCAGCAAAGTGTAGTCAATGGCATACGCTGCCAGGGTTAACACCACACTGATAACACCAAGAATAATTGCATGTTTACCAGCATGATTCATGAAAGATGAGGTTGCATTTTCGTTTTCCATAGGGGTTTACTGTTTAGGTTGTTTTCTTAAAATAATTGTAATGATAAGACTAATGAAAAAGCCAATCAACAGACTCTGTCTGAAATATAGCTTGGCCATTCCGAACGCATTAGTATGCGAAACCTCCTCTAAATTACGTTCAAAATTATCTTTTCCTACACGTTCTATATCTTCGGTCGGTATGGTGCGGGCTTGCTCGATAAAAAGACTGACAAATTCAGTAATAAAAGAGCCTTTGGCCGTTGCCAAAAGCCAAATAAATAAGGCGCTGAGCACAGCAAACGACAATAAAAACACATAACTGGCAATCATTCCCTGAAAGAAATACAAGGTCCCCTGCTGGTATTGATCCCGGTACTCCTTTAATGAGAAAAAGATAAATAATCCAAAAAGGAAGATGCGGAAATCAGCATACATCGGAATTAAAAAAGGGTGCTTGCCCACATAAAATAATACTACGACAAGCGCAAAAGCAATAATTGAGGCTATTACTCCATAGCGTAATGGAACCTTTGTCAGGGGGGTATTAATCTTCATCCTTGTCTATCCAGGATTTATTATTATTAAAAACGGCTACGGCCTTACCCTTTAGTTTGGAATTAAACCAAGGTGAGTTTTTTGCTTTTGATTGATTTGTTTTGTCATCCAACACCCAGCTTCTTTCCGGATCGAATAGGGTAAGGTTAGCTTTGGCTTCAGGTTCAATCAAAGGCTGTTCTAAATTCAATAATCTGCGTGGTGTGGTTGTGATTTTTTCAATCAAATGCTCCCACGCTACCTCTTCTGCTAAGGTAGTTAAGTTACTTCCTGTTGTTTGCAAGCTGATGATACCGAAATCTGCCAGATCAAATTCAAGCTGTTTGCTTTCTTCATCTTGTGGCAGGTGGCCTGAACAAATTACATCGATGGTGCCGTCCTTCAAACCTTTAAGCAAAGCCTCGTTATCTGCGCGTTCGCGCAAAGGAGGATTTACTTTGTAATGGGTATCGAAGCCTTTTAATTGTTCGTCAGTTAACAGGGCCTGATAGGAAGCAATGTCGCAGGAGAGTTGCAATTTCTTTTTTGCATTACGCAGCATGTCTATTGATTTACCTGTCGAAACTTTTGAGAAATGTAAGCGGCCGCCTGCATAGGCCAGTAACTCCAGGTTTCTGCTGATGGCAATCTCTTCGGCAATGCGCGGCATACCTTTCATGCCTAGCAAGGTACTTTGCAAACCTTCATGCATCTGGCCAAACATGTTCAGCCATTGGTCTTCGGCATGATCAACCAACAGTCCGTCAAATTTTTGTAAATATTGAAGTGCCTTATAAAAAACGTCCGTATGCCAGATCGGTTTTAAACCATCGGTAAATGCAATCGCACCTGCTTCGTGCAGGTCTATCATTTCAGTAAGCTCTTCGCCTTTCGTATTTTTTGTAACAGCTGCCATGGCATGAAACTGCACCAGACGGCTGTCGTTATTGCGTGTAATGTAACTGATTTCGTTTTTGCTTTGTACTACCGGTTGTGTGTTGGGTAGCAGAGCCAGGGTAGTAAAACCTCCGGCAATGGCTGTTTTGTTAAGACTCTCCAGATCTTCTTTGTGCTCCAACCCAGGATCGCCAACAAAAGTACCCAAATCAACCCAACCCGCAGAAAGCAACATGCCTTCGGCTTTGATAACACGATCAGCACTGTAATTTTTATCTCCTATTTCCTGTATGCGCCCGTTTTGTATTAATACGTTTTTCTCCTTGTTATGAAAAGGCGAACCCTTTTGCAGGATCCGGGGCGATTGGAGTAGTATCTTCATGTGTTCATTATGTTTTTAGGCGCCACATGCCTGAATGCCTCTGGTGGCATTTCTTAAGCAATACAAAGAAAAGAAATATCCCGATATGCTGCGATGAAAATGTAATTTGTCTGATGACTGGCGTACTGAGTAATAATGATCAATGGTCAATTGACCATTGATCATTATTATTGAGGTGTAATAATCTTCAACTCTACCAACTCAGGCAGGGTGCGGCTCATCTTAATTATTTTAACCTTATACTGATTCAGGGTAAATTCTTCACCTTCTTTTAAATCAAAAGGTTTGTGGTGCAGCAGTAAACCAGCCAGGGTTTCATACTCATCTGACTCCTCAAATGGCTCGTCCAAAATTTTATTGATGTCGTGCAGGGGCGATGTGGCAATGACATGATACGTGTTGCCAACACGGGTAACAACCTGCACTTCCTGATCGTGCTCATCTTGTATCTCCCCTACCAATTCTTCCAAAATATCTTCCAGGGTAACAATACCCATGGTGCCTCCATACTCGCTTACCACAATGGCCATCTGCGCCTTCTTTTTCTGAAATTCGCGCAGCAATTCATCAATGGCTTTGTTCTCGGTTACGTAGTAAGCTTTGTGCATGATCTCCGCAACCGTCTTACCTGATTTCTCGATGTAATGCTTAACAATATCCTTGGTAAGGATAATGCCCACGACTTCATCCAGGCTTTTATCATATACCGGGTAACGCGAATAACCTTCGCGCAACACGAGTTGCATGGTTTCTTCCATGGTGGTGGTAGCAGGAATGCCACTGATCTTGAAGCGCGGTACCATCACTTGCTTCACAATGCGATTATCAAAATCAAATACATTCTGAATCAATTCTCGCTCACTGCTTTCAATAGCTCCACCTTCTTCACTTTCAGCAATGATTAACTTAAGTTCTTCCTCAGAGTGAATGTCTTCACTTTCGTGAACAGGTTTTATACCAAACATTTTTAAGATTAAACCTGCAAATCCGTTCAGCACAGAAATGAAAGGCTTAAAGATGAAATAGAAAACACGCAGGGGTATCGATATCGATAAGGTAGTGGCTGTCGGGTAGCGGATGGCAACCGTCTTGGGTGCCAGCTCTCCAAAAACAATGTGCAGTATCGTTAAAATAGCAAAGGCAATAGGTAAGGCTATGCTGTGGGCCAGTTCAGCACTCATTTCAAAACCCAGGGCATGCATAAGGTTGAGAATAAGTTGCGAAACCACATCCTCGCCAATCCAACCCAAACCAAGACTGGCCAGGGTAATACCTAGTTGGGTAGCGGCTAAAAAGCCATCTAAGTTATCAATGATGATTTGAGCTGCACGCTTGGAAGTAGTGCCAGCCTGCAATGCGATTTGTGAAGACCGAACTTTTACAATGGCGAATTCAGCTGCAACGAAAAAACCATTTAAAAACACCAAAAATATGGTGATAAAAATTTCTAAGGCCATAAGAATCGTAAAGATACAGAAATAAAGAGAATGACGCGGGACTTCATTTTCACCAAAAAAGAAAGGCTTCAACCTTAAGCTGAAGCCTTTCTAAGTGCCTGTTAATCAGTTATATTTTCTTTTCCAGTTCGGCTATTTTGGCTGCCGCATCCTTACTACCCAGCGATTGAGCCTTTTTATAAAGTTCTAAGGCCTCTTGATAGGTTTCTTTTTTCTTGCGGGGAGCCAGCTTGGTACGGTTGGCCGCTTCCTCAACAGCTACGGCTCTCGCATAATACGCATCGGCTTCGCTCATTTTAGACTGCAACATAATTTCCTGAATGCGGGCTTCGATCAAGGCAAGCTCTGATCGCTTGGCGGCCAGTTGCTCATCTTTGTCAGCAATTTCTGCCTCCTGCAAACCCACTGTTTGAATCAAATTCTGATTTTCATTTCTGTACTTCTCTACCTGTGCTTGTAAGTCGGCAATTTCGTTGTTCTTATTTTGCAGGTCTTCCTTTAGCTTTTTGATAGTCGCTGCATAGGTATTGGCTGTTCCTTTAGACTTTTTCAAGGCCTTCTCAAGGTCTGCAATCTTATCTTCCGTATCCTTTACATAGTTGTTAAGATCTTCCATACGAGAAGTATAATTATCGTAGGTTGTACCTTCAACCATGTTTACGCGCAGTAATTGTCGGCTGGCATCAATAGAATCCATGAGTACGCCCACTTCTTGTAGTGTTTGGGCCACACGTTGATTGGTTTCCAGTACAGAACGTAGAGAATCTACCTGCGATTGGAGTTGTGCCGATTCTTTACTTCCACAAGCAGCCAATATTGCTACAATGGGAAGGATAAGGAGAAGATTTTTCATAAAGATTTAATAATTGGTATACAAATGTAATTGGTTTGTCTAAGCTTTGGATCGCAGATTAAAATTATCAAAAAAGCATAAGCTTCAAAATATTACCGTAAGCCGAAATCGATGGCAGCAACATAATCTCCTTTTTGCTTTGCTATTGCTGAAAGGCACTTAACTTTGCCACGTTTTTTTAAAAACTCTCAACTAAAATGCCCAAATTAATTACCACGCGTACGCGTATTGCAGACCTGGGCAAGCCTCGGATAGTTGTTATCGGAGGTGGCTTTGGCGGATTAGAGGTTGCCAAGGGTTTAGCCGGTTTTAAGGCTCAAACCGTTTTATTCGACAAATACAACCACCATTGCTTTCAGCCACTTTTATACCAGGTGGCCTCTTCCGGACTCGATACCAGCTCTATCGTTTTTCCTTTCAGAAGGAGATTTGGCACGCAAAAAGATTTTTTCTTCAGGTTGGGAGAAGTTACAGCCATTAAACCTGAGGAGAATTACATAGAAACTTCAATAGGTGGTGTGAAGTACGATTATTTGGTTTTGGCCAACGGTGCGTCTACCAACTACTATGGCATGAAGGATGTTGAAGAACATGCCATGCCGCTAAAAAATATTATCGACTCCATTAAGCTCCGCAATCGCATTATCCAGAATTTTGAGCTTGCATTGCTTACGGATGATGCAGAGTTGATGAACAGCTTGATGGATTTCGTTATTGTAGGTGGAGGACCTACAGGCGTGGAAATGGCGGGGGCGCTGGCTGAATTAAAGTCGCATGTATTTCCCCGCGATTATCCCGAACTACAGTTGAGCCACATGGACATTCACCTGGTCGAAGCAACCGGACGATTGTTAAACGGCATGTCGGATAAAGCAGGTGAAAAAGCCCTGGAGTATCTTCAGCACATGGGTGTAAAAGTACACTTGAATACAGCCGTAAAATCTTATGACGGACACGAAGTAAATTTTAATAATGGCAATAAACTGATGACACGCACCCTTATCTGGGCTGCGGGTGTAAGGGCTAATGCCGTTAAAGGTTTACCAGATGAAACCATTGGTCGTGCAGGACGAATTAAAGTAGATGAGTTTAACCGTGTGCTTGGTTTTGAAAATATTTTCGCCATTGGCGATGCCGCTATTATGGAAGGTGTCGACAAAGATTTTGCCAATGGTCATCCGCAAGTAGCGCCACCAGCCATGCAGCAAGGAAGGCTTGTAGCCGAAAACATTAAACGCATTATCACCAAGAAAAAATTAAAACCTTTTCGTTACAAAGATCAAGGCAGCATGGCCACTGTTGGAAGAAACAGAGCCGTGGTTGATCTCAAAGTACCTTTCAAAGTAAAAACACAGGGAACCATTGCCTGGTTTATCTGGATGTTTGTACACCTCATGTCGTTGGTGGGAGCCCGTAACAGGGTATTGGTACTAATTAACTGGTTATCTAATTACTTCTCTTACGACAAGAGCAATCGCGTTATCATAGCCCGTCCTAAAGACGGTGTATCATAGATGGAAAACGGTCATTCAAAAATTCAGACCCTCACGGCAGCCGGTGTGCTGGTGTCGTTGGGCATTATCTATGGCGACATAGGTACATCACCGCTTTATGTATTTAAAGCCATTATTGGTCAACGTGATATCACTGAAGAGCTGGTCTTTGGCGGTTTGTCATTGGTGATCTGGACACTCACACTGGTAACTACCATCAAATATGTTTACCTGGCGCTGAACGCAGACAACAAAGGTGAAGGTGGAATTTTTGCCCTGTATGCACTCGTAAGAAAGTACAGAGCAGGTTGGGTAATTTTTCCTGCCATTATTGGTTGCGCCACCTTGATCTCCGATGGTTTTATTACACCTGCCATCTCTGTATCATCTGCCGTGGAAGGTCTCCGTATTTTAAATCCTGATATTCCAACAGTTCCCATCGTTATTACCATCATCATTGCCATTTTTGTTTTTCAACAATTCGGTACCAGTGTGGTGGGCAAAACTTTTGGGCCTATCATGCTCATCTGGTTCACTTTTATCGGAACCATGGGCTTGCTTCAGTTGGTAAAAAATCCAGAAGTATTAAAAGCCTTAAACCCGATGTATGCAATCAACTTGTTGATTAAATACCCGGGTGGCTTCTGGATTTTAGGTGCTGTCTTCTTATGTACAACAGGAGCTGAAGCCTTGTACTCTGACTTAGGTCATTGCGGTAAGAAAAACATTCGCGTGGGCTGGGGCTTTGTAAAAGTTGCCTTGTTACTCAACTACTTCGGTCAGGCTGCCTGGCTGATGACACAAGTGGACAGCAGATTGGGCGATATCATTCCTTTCTATGCCATCATTCCTGAGCCCTTACTCATCTTTGGTATCATCATCGCTACCATGGCGGCTGTTATTGCCAGCCAGGCTTTGATTTCAGGAACCTTTACTTTGGTGAATGAGGCCATGAAACTAAAATTATGGCCAGCAACCCGCTTGCGTTATCCAAGCGAAGTGAAGGGACAGATTTATATTCCTTCCATCAATTGGATTCTGATGATCGGCTGTATTGCGGTGGTATTAATTTTCCGCGAGTCGTCTTCTATGGAAGGTGCCTATGGTTTGGCCATCACCTTTGATATGTTGATGACCACCTCACTACTCGTTTATTATTTTTCATTATCAAAAAAATCTACCATCCGGGCAATGGCGATGGCGCTGTTGTTCTTCTCTATCGAAGGAGCCTTTCTGGTTTCCAATCTGAGTAAATTCGGTCATGGTGGTTGGTTTACATTCCTGATTGCTTCGGGCTTCTTCTTCATGATGTTTGTATTGGTACGCGCGCGCAAGCTTCGCGACAGGCATACTGAGTTTGTAGACGTAAAGCATTATGTAGAATTGATGCAGGATGTGCAGAACGATCAGAGTATTCCCAAGGAAGCCACTAACCTTGTGTACCTCGCGGTAGCAGACAGCAAGCGCTATATCGATTCAAATATTATCTATTCTCTTTTCAAGAAACGACCGAAACGCGCTGACGTCTATTGGTTCCTGCATGTGGATACGGTTGACTCACCCTTTACCAGCAAGTACTCTATCGATACCATTATTCCGCGCAAGTGTTTCTTTGTGCGCATGAAACTCGGTTTTAAAACACCACATCGTATCAATCTCTTGTTCAATAAAATTGTACATGAGATGGCTGAGTGTGGTGAGGTAGATTTAGTAAGCCCCTACCCTGCGCTGCACAAGCACAGCATGACTGCTGACTTCAAATTTATTATTCTGAATTCGTGGGCTTCGTCCGATAGTGAGATTTCTAACTTCGACAGAATTGTTATTCAGGGTTACCGACTCATTAAGAAGTTCAGTTTAGGTACCGCAGAATTATACGGTCTGGAGGCTGCCAATATCGAGACAGAACGTGCACCTATTTCAGTTGGTCCGCAGGCGAAAGCGAAGATCAAACGCGAAAAAGAAGATGTAGAGCGCGAAAAAGAAGAGCGCTATGCTGCGCACGGGAAGAAGTAATTAGTTGTTCGTTGTCGACTATTTCAAATTTGAAATTTGAAATCTGTCCGTACTTATTTTGCCAAATCGGCACAATACATTAATTTAGTTCATCGCGCAAGTGCTCAATGAATTTAAATCAGTGTGGCATTACAATATACACAGTTAGGCATCATGATTTTCTTACAAAATCTTTTTAGCAGGACACGCCATATTCTGCTTTATGGCTTGCTCATGGCCATTTTAGTCTTTCTGCTGAAATGGCTCCAATGGAAATTCCTGATTGTAGATAACTCCCTTGAAATTTACATAGGGCTGATAGCCATCTTCTTTACCGTGTTGGGTGTGTGGGTAGCAACACAAATGGCCACGCTAAAATTGCAAACCCTCACTGTTGAAAAAGAGGTGGTCGTCAATCTGCATAATACTTTTGCAGTAGATGAGGAAGCCCTCAAAAAAGCAGGGCTGAGTAATCGTGAATATGAGGTGTTGGATCTGCTGGCCAAGGGGCATAGTAATGCAGAAATTGCCGAGAAGCTCTTTCTGTCACTCAGCACCATTAAAACACATGCCTCTAACCTTTTTGTTAAGCTGGATGTGAAAAGCAGAACCCAAGCCATTGATAAAGCTAAGCGACTGAGAATCATCGCCTAGCCAAACTCATACTTTAGTACGAAAGTGTCAGGTGGTTAAAATCGGTACTTTAGTATGAGACTGGATTTCTCTGTGCTGGATAGGTTTGCATCAAATCAACCAGATTAATTATGAGAAAAAATATTTTGATTTTTGGACTTGTACTTGGTGTAATCCTGTGTGGCAATATGTTTTACATGGTAAGGCAGTGTTACACCAATCCGGATTTTAAGGGCAATGATGTAATCGGTTATGCAGCCATGGTGGTCATCTTCTCCATGGTGTTTTTTGGCATACGTAATTACAGAAATAAAGAACTTGCCGGTATAATTTCATTTGGAAAAGCTTTTAAAACCGGTGCGCTGATTGCCCTGACAGGTGCTACTACCTATGTAGTGGTGTGGTTAGTATACTACTACTTGTTTGTACCCGATTTTCTTGATGCCTACATACCCCATGTTTTAAAAGAAGTAAACCCGCAGGATGCCGTAGCACTTCAGGCTAAAACAAAAGAGATGGCCGACTTTAAAGAGATGTACAAAAATCCACTCTTTGTTATCCTCATAACCTATTCAGAAGTATTGCCTGTAGGACTCATTGTAGCACTGATCAGTTCGCTCGTTTTGAAAAAGAAATCTGTTATCAATAAAATTGATTGACCACTCATTACAACTGCTATGAACACCGACATTCAGGCATATAATAATGCACAAGCCGCTGGCGACAAAGCTATCTGTAATCTTTTAGCGAAGGAAATTGACAAAGGATTACCTGAAGCGGAAAGTAAGATCTGGCATCGGCACCCAGTCTGGTTTTTGGATGGTAATCCTGTTGCGGGTTATAGCAAATTGAAAGATTGTGTTCGTTTGCTATTTTGGAGTGGACAAACTTTTGAGGAGGATGGATTACAGAACGAAGGAAGTTTTAAAGCAGCTGAAATGCGATACACATCGCTTGATCAGGTTAATATAAAAGATTTAGCGCGCTGGGTTAAGAAATCGCGCGACATTCAGTGGGATTATAAAAATATTGTGAAGCGAAAAGGAAAACTCGAGCGATTGAAGTAGTCTCTTTTAAATGCCTTGTCTGGGCATAATGTGATGAAGCGTAGAAAATTTGACTAAATCAACGAATTAGCAACATCAACACATCAGTTTAAATTGCTACGTCAGCTCAGCACACATTCTATCCCAATTCCTCGCAATGACGCGTATATTTTATTTAATTCTTTAATTAACGAATCAGCACATTACCAATAAAGCAATAAGCACATCAACATATTACCAAATCAACTCATCAGCACATCAGCACATCACCGAATCACCTAATCAGCACATCAACTCACTGTTGAGCCTGGATTAACTTCTTCGTTAGGTTCTATCAGTCGTAACTTACCTTCGTTGTCTTCGGCCATTAAAATCATACCCTGCGACTCGATGCCCATCATTTTACGAGGCGCCAGGTTAGCAATGAAAGTAACCTGCTTACCCACCATCTCTTCCGCCTTATAATGCTTGGCGATACCACTTAAAATTGTGCGTACATCCAAACCACTGTTCACGGTTAACTTCAACAGCTTGTCTGACTTCTCCATTTTTTCCGCACCGGTAACAGTACCTATGCGAATATCCAGTTTAGCGAAATCATCAAAAGTGATAATGGGCTTTAAAGGTGTTAATGGTTTTTCAGCACTGGGTTCCTGTGTCACGGTAGGTTTGTTTTTTCTTAGCTTTTCAACTTGAACTTCGATGTCGCTGTCCTCTACATTCTTAAACAACAAAGCCGCTGGTGCCAGCTGATGACCTGCCGGTACAGGCTCTACCAACATTTTTGTCTTCCAGAATTTTCTGGCTGCCTCTTTCAGATCAACATTCAATTGCGTAGCAATATTCTTTGCTGTGTCTGGCAAGAACGGTTCGCAGGTAATGGCAATATTACCTACTACTGTGAGCGCATAATTTAAAATACACCCTACGGCTTCCATGTCTTCCTTGGCAAGCTTCCAGGGCTCTGTGTCAGCTAAAAACTTATTACCAATACGGGCCATGTTCAGCATATGAAATTGTGCTTCACGGAAACGGAATTCATCCAGTGAAGTAATCATGTCGCCTGCTGATTTATTCAAATCAGTATGTGCCTGGTTGTATAAATCAAGAATGCGCTTGCGCTTCTCGTTGGTGTTCGGCAACTCATGGGCTGAGGGCACTTTACCTTCAAAGAATTTCCAGGTAAGCACCATCACACGGTTTACAAAATTACCGAGTATGGCTACCAGCTCACTGTTTACTTTTTGCTGATAATCTTTCCAGGTAAAGTCTGCATCTTTTGTTTCAGGCGAAATGGAGGTGAGCACATAACGCAACTCATCTCTTCTGCCCGGAAAATCTTCCAGGTATTCGTGCAACCACACGGCATGGTTGCGCGAGGTTGAAAGCTTATCGCCTTCTAGATTTAAAAACTCGTTAGCAGGCACATTGTCTGGCACAATAAAGCTGCCTTCCGCCTTTAACATAGAAGGGAAAATAATGCAATGGAATACAATGTTGTCCTTTCCAATGAAATGGATGAGTCTGGTATTCTTATCCTTCCAGTATTTCTCCCAGTCAGCGCCTTTCAGTTCTTTGGTAGCCGAGATATAACCAATGGGTGCATCGAACCAAACGTATAAAACTTTGCCCTTGCCATCTTCGCGCGGCACAGGTATGCCCCAGTCTAAATCGCGGGTGATGGAGCGGGGCTGCAGGCCTTGTTCAATCCAGGAGCGACACTGACCGTATACATTGGTCTTCCAATCGCTCTTGTGGCCGTCCAGCAACCACTCGCGTAACCAGTTCTCATATTTATCCAAAGGAAAATACCAATGCTTGGTCGGACGCAGCACGGGTGTATTACCCGATACTGTAGACCTTGGGTTGATCAGTTGCTTCGGACTTAAACTCGTACCGCACTTTTCGCACTGATCGCCATAAGCGTTTGTGTGACCACAGTTAGGGCACGTACCTGCTATGTAACGGTCGGCCAGGAAGATACCTTCCTGCTCATCGTAATATTGATCAGAAGTTTCTTCCAGGAAAATGTTTTGTGCATCGATTTTCTTAAAGAAATCCTGTGCTGTTTCGTAATGGATTTGGTTAGACGTGCGTGAATAGATATCGAAAGAAATACCAAAATCGGCAAAAGCCTTTTTCATCAGCTCATGGTATTTGTCAACGAAGGCTTTGGGTGTTATGCCTTCTTTTTTAGCGCCAATGGTAATGGCTACCCCGTGCTCATCCGATCCGCAGACAAAGGCTACATCCTCGCCTTTAAGGCGCAAATAGCGCACATAAGTATCGGCAGGCAGGTAGGCACCAGCAATATGCCCTATATGAAGGGGGCCGTTAGCATAAGGCAAGGCCGCGGTAACGGTATATCGTTTAAAATCTTTTTTGCTCATGATAAATAAAACGTAAAGATGCTAAAGATGGAGCACTAAGAAAAACGTATAAGGTATGTAATCTAGGTGTTTTGAGGTGTGAAATGTGCTGTGGAGATGTCTCGAACTTTGGGCTTAGCGGCTCGAAGCTGGAAGCTGAATCTTGCTATTCCAGAGTTCCGAAGGGCATCTGGAATTTTTCATGTACCTGATTTTAAATCCGGTATTATTTGTAGTTCGAGATGCGCTACGCTAACAGCGGAAAAATCCTCTGCGAACCTCCGCGGCCTTTGCGGTAAAAAAAAACCGCAGAGGCGCAAAGTGCGCAAAGCTGATTCTCTGAGAACCTCAGCGATTTTTGCGGTGCGAAAAATCTAATCACAGAGGCACAAAGTGCTTAAACCTGATTCTCCGCGAACCTCCACGATCTTTGCGGTGTAAAAAAATCTAACCGCAGAGGCGCAAAGTATGCAAAGCTGATTCTCTGCAAACCTCCGCGATCTTTGCGGTGTGAAAAAATCTAATCACAGAGGCGCAAAGTGTGCAAAGCTGATTCTCTGCGAAGCTCAGCGATCTTTGGGGTTACAAAGTTCCTTGAACTCGTCTCCTTCTGAGAAGTTGGATGAGGCTAAGGTGCTTTAATCTTAGGCGCCATCACGTGCTTGTTCAACTCAATTTCATCATAAAGCTCCTGCGTCATTTGAAAAACCTTGGGCAGGGTAATGCGGAACTCCGTTTCATTGGGCAGTTTATAGAATTCTATATCGCCCGCTAATTTTTCGGTAGCAAGTTTGGCAATGAACAAACCTGTGCCGCCTGTCTCTGAGCGCTCAGAAGCACGGAAAAAGAGACGGAAAACATCGGCCTTGTCATCAACACCCATACCGATACCGTTGTCGATAATGCTGATGATTACCTTATCCCTTTTTGACTTAACAGTAATACTGATGTAGGAATCAACACGGGGTGAGTCGTTGTGGTACTTAAATGCATTGCTGATCACACTCTCGAGGGCATAGCGCAGCAACTTAGGGTCCGTAGCAAAGTCAGGAATATCTTTCAGGAATAAATCAATCTTGATATCCTTCTGTTTGGCGATCCGTTTTTCGTGCTGAACAATTTCATTAATCACACCCGGCAGATCAATATTTATCACCTGATGCTCCGTGCTCATGATTACACTGATGACAGACAGCCTGTCTAGCACCTTGCTGAGTTTGGCCGTGGTCTGATCAATTTTAGCAAAGTAATCGAGGGCGGTGGGATCTTTTACATCCATCAGCGCCAGGTTACAAATGCCTTTTAGTGTGGTGAGCGGGCCTTTCAGGTCATGGGATGTTTTGTAAATGAGGTTATCTAACTCAGCATTCACATACATTAAAGATTTATTCGATTTCTCCAGCTTAGATTTCGCTACCGTGAGTTCCGCTGTTTGGCGCTGTACCTCTTCCGACAATTTGGAATTGAGTTTACGCGCAATTCTATTAGAGCGCATGATAAACAGGATGAGCAAACCAGAAAGAATAAAAGTAAGTGCAATCAGTGAGCTGATGTACCGCTGCTGCTTAATGATTTGGTCCTTAATGGAAATAGTCGCCAGATTTTCGCGTTCCGCAAATTTTGATTGAACATCTGCCAGGTTCTTGATCAGACTTTCACTAAACACACTATCTCTTAAACCACTATACTTCCTGCTATAGTAAGCAGCGTTCTGGTAATCGCTTGTCTCCGCATAAAAGTCGGAGAATTTTTCGTACAGATAGAGCAGGGACTGAAGGTATACAGTGGAGTTTGAAATATTTTCAGCAGTTCTTAAAATCTCTAAAGCCTTCTCATCATTTCCCTGTTCAAGATAAGTACTGGCCAGCAGAGACAATATTTCCATTTCAAAACGTGTGCTTTTTAATTTTCTGGAAAGCGCCAACGATTTATTAAAATGCTCAATGGCTTCCGCTGATCTTTTGCTATTGTGTAGTGAAACACCGAGTGCCAATTCCGCTTCCATCACAATTTCATCCGAACAATTATTGCCACAGGCTTTTAAAGCTTCCTGAATACTCTGCTCAGCTTCACTAAAGGATTTGAGCTGGTTATAACACAAAGCCATATTGATGTGAAGTCGATCAAGATCAAAAGTAGATCCGGATTTTCTCTTGGCCATCAATGATCTCTGATAAAACTTGATAGACTCATCGTAATTACTCAGTTTGAAGTAAACAAGACCAATGTTGTTGCAGGATATGCTGATATCTTCCAGGCTATTTCGTTTTTCATTTACCGTAAGGGCTTCAAAATTTGCCTTTAAGGCTTCATCATAATTGGCGGTGAATGTATACGATACGGCTAATAGGTTAAGTATTCTACTTAATTCCTCGATATAATTGTTTCTCTTGGCAATGCCGTAAATTCTTTTCAAGTTCGTTACCGCCTGATTCTCCTTAGCCAACCTTCTCAATAAAAAACTTTGCGCGTATAGGGCCCTCGTTATTAATAAGCTGTCAGCTCTTTTTTCTGCATATTCAACAGCATACTCAGATACGTTGTAAGACTGCTCAACACTTTCACCCAGTAATGAGCGCATGTAAGATAAGATAACTTCAAACTGCTGGTCCTGCGGACTGCGCTCGACTACATTCTTGAGTGAATCTAAATTCTGGCTGAAGCAAAATATAGGCAATAGTGTGAAAAGAAAAACCTGAAATGCTCTCATCTTCAGCATGAATGTATGATAGGAATTACGATCGATAATACAAATTAAGAGAGCCAACCAATATTTGCATCGTCAATTTAAATGATTTAAACCTAATATAAAACCTAACCCCAAAACTATTATGAAAAAGTTCTTTACAATCCTGGCTCTTGTTTTCGTTGTTGCCCTTACTTTCTCTGCCTGCACTGAAGAAGAAGTAAAGCCAACGACTGGTAATGAAGGCGGACAAGGCAGCGTTAAAGGTTTCTAAAAAATTTTAATCAACGAGCGTATGAAAACCAAGACATTAATCCTATTGGCTATTGTTGCTGTGGCAACTTTATCATTCACTTTTGTTAACAAACAAAATACTCAGTCTGCCAAGCAGGCTGCGAATAACCAAGAGCCAATCGGTGGGTTTGTATCAGAAGGCACTTTCTGATTTTTCCCCTCTGAAAAACAAAGATTTATACTTAAGTACGGGAGCCCAAGCCCTTGCTTACTCAAGCAAATTTTATGTAGCCGTGTACGTTAAAGTGCGCAGTTGCATAAAATTTGTTGCGAGAAAAATATTCTTTCAATAGAACCTCCATTACTTTTCTGTTATGCACAATAGTTGCTTTAGCTGCTCTTGTCTTTCTGAAATGTTAAGCGAGCTCATCACAACTATATCAGGAGAAGCCTGATTAATTCTTACGCGATTTCACAGCAGTCAGAAAAGAAAAGAATCAGGGATTAACTGATGCAGTCCCTCTCTACTCATCAGCTAAAGGCAGCACTTAAACGGAAGTCATGAAAAAAGCCTTCCACATTCTTGATGAAAGGCTTTAAACTTCTTCGAACCACCACCCAAGCCTATGTAAGAGGCTTGGTGAAAGTGGCGCTTTAAGATTATTTCATTAAAATTTGCAACGGTACGTTACGTCACAAAACGGGTATTTTTGCCAAATTTTCTTTGTGGCTAGGTCGCGGGCTCAGTTGTAAAATCTGGAACATTTCCTTGTCTTGCACATAGCCTGGGTTAGGTGTTGTCAACAGTTTATCCCCTGCAAAAATGCTGTTCGCACCCGCCATAAAACACAAGGCCTGCTCTTCTAGCGTCATGCGCACACGGCCGGCCGATAAACGCACCATCGCCTTCGGCATAATAATTCTGGCGGTGGCAATCATGCGCACCATCTCCCACACCGATACCTTCTCCTGATCTTCCAAAGGTGTGCCTTCAACAGGCACCAAGGCATTTACTGGCACCGACTCCGGATGTTCCGGCAGTGTAGCCAATGTATGCAACATACCTATGCGGTCTCCCTCCTTCTCGCCCATACCAATAATACCACCTGAGCAAACTGATATTTTTGCTGAGCGTACATTTTCAAGTGTCTCTAAACGATCTCCGTAATTGCGTGTAGTGATAATGTCGTTATAAAATTCTTCGCTTGTATCCAGGTTGTGGTTGTAAGCATATAAGCCTGCATCTTTCAGTTTCTGCGCCTGCTCCGGGCTTAACATGCCCAGGGTACAGCATACCTCCATGCCCATGGTGCTAACGCCCTTCACCATCTCCAACACTTTATCAAAGTCGCGGTTGTCGCGCACTTCGCGCCAAGCAGCGCCCATACAAAAACGTGTGCTGCCTGCTTCCTTCGCTTCTAATGCCTTGCCAATTACTTCTTCTACCTCCATCAGCTTCTGCACTTTCACCTCGGTGTGGTAGCGTGCCGCTTGCGGGCAGTAGGCACAGTCCTCAGGGCATCCACCTGTTTTTACCGACAAGAGTGTACACACCTGCACTTCGCTGGCTTCGTGAAATTGACGGTGTACCGTGGCTGCATCGTAAATCAGCTCCAGCACGGGTTTATTATAAATAGCTTCTATTTCCTGCTTAGTCCAGTTATTGCGTATTGAAGTCATGCTTTGGGGTTTAGTGTATAGAAAGTTCGAAAGGCAAACGTGCTTGCGTACCATGGTAGTGTTGCACGCGCTGCATCTGCAAGTAGAACGGATAGTAGATACCCAATTCTTTCTGCAAGGCATTTACTTTTGAATTTTCTTCCAGCTGCAGCATCAGCTCCTGAAAGAAAGGCTGCTTCTGTGGATAGAATTTTACTTTATAGTCATCGCCCAGGCCGGCAGCAGTGGCGGCCAGGTTAATAGCATCATCAAAGCCGCCCAGCACATCTACAAGGCCACGTTCTTGAGCTTGTGCACCCGTCCACACACGACCAGAGGCAACCTTCTTCAATTCCGCTACATCCATGTTTCTGCCTTCAGCCGCTTTGCTGGTAAATACTTCGTAGCCTTCTTCTGTTTTGCGTTGCCATACTGCTTTTTCATTTTCAGTAAGGGCACGGCTAATGGTAATCATTTCACCAAACTCACCTGTCTTCACTTGCTCAGTAGTAATGCCAAGTTTGTTCGACATTAAATCGCTGGCATCAAACAACACACTGAAAATACCGATAGAGCCTGTAATGGTATGTGGTTGTGCTACAATGGTATCGCAACCCATGGCCATGTAGTAACCACCCGATGCAGCATAGTCGCCCATAGAAGCTATTACAGGTTTTGCCTGCCTTGCCAGGGTAATCTCGCGCCACATGATATCCGAAGCCTGAAAACTTCCACCTGGTGAGTTCACGCGAATCACAATCGCTTTCACCTTATCATTTTCGCGTGCCTTGCGTACCTGCTCGGCAAACTTGTCGCCACCAATAATGCCATCGCTGCCTTTGCCCGGCATAATTTCACCATCACCAACAATTACTGCTATTTCATTTTTAGACGATTTATAGGTTGAATAGCTCTTACGATACCTGTTCAACTTGATAAACGTAATGTCATCGTCATTCGCAAGCACCAGGCGGCTCTTCAGTTCGGCCGTTAGCTGATCATCGTATAACAACGAATCCACCAAACCATATTCAACTGCCTGCTTGGCATTGCGCACCAACATCTTGTCCGACATCTCACGCAGCTTTGCTTTATCAATACCACGCGCTGTCGCTACTTGTGTTACCACATAATCGTAGATAGAGTTAATCGTTTCTGTCAGCTGCAGTCTGTTTTCGTTGCTCATCTTATCGAGCATAAAAGGCTCAACAGCACTTTTAAACTCCCCTACCCTGAAAACCTCCGGCTTAATCTCCAGCTTTTCGAACATGCGCTTAAAAAAGCTCACCTCAATCGCCAAACCATTCCACTCCACATCACCCTGTGGATTCAAGTATACTTTATCAGCCGCAGAAGCCAGGTAATAAGCCGCTTCCGACATCATGTCGCCATAGGCCACCACCCATTTGCCACTGCTTTTAAAATCCAGCAAGGACATACGTATTTCCTCCAGCGTGGCAAAGCCCGTCATCGGGTAGCTCACCGTCAGGTAAATGCCTTTAATCTTAGTATCGTCTTTGGCCTTGCGCAAGGCCTCTTTTAATTCAATTAATCCAACTGATGCCACTTCACCACCCAACACCGGCAGGCCCTCAAAAGGGTTATCCACTTGTTGTTCCGTAATCTGTGCGTCCAAATTCAGGTGCAATACCGAATTTTCAGCCACAACTACCTCTGTCTCAGAAGAAAGGGCGCCAATGAAGCCGATCATTAAAAAGAAAGAAATGAAGGAGAAAACAAAAAGAGCGAGCATTGTCGCGAAAAAACTCTTCCAAAAACCCATATTCACAATTATTTAAGTTCCAAAAATAAGGAATGCCCTTATGTTTTTAAAAAGTATGTTTGCAGCCTCTATAATTACATGATAGAAGGAGTTTTTTTATTGACTGGCAGCAATTTAGGCGACCTGGAGGCCAATCTCGCCACAGCCGCAACACTTATTGCGCAGCACTGCGGTGCCATTGTTCAGCGCTCCTCGCTATACCAGACAGCAGCCTGGGGTAAACAAGACCAAAACGATTTTCTCAACCAGGTACTGCAGATTGAAACAAGGCATACAGCCGAAAGTTTATTAACACAGGTGTTGGCCATCGAGCAAACCATGGGGCGTGTGCGCAAAGAAAAGTGGGGCGAGCGCCTTATCGATATCGACATCCTGTATGTTAACCAAAGCATCGTCAACACACCGCACTTGCAAGTACCCCATCCTGGTATACAGTTAAGGCGTTTTGTACTGGAGCCCTTAACAGAAATAGCCCCGGACTTTATTCATCCTGTGTTATTAAAAAGTAATCGCGCCTTGTTAAGCAGCTGCATCGATGCCCTGCCAGTGAAGCGAGTGAAAAGCTTGCGGTAAATTTTATCACCACTGTTTTCTTAAAACAATTTTATCGTGGCAGCCCCTCGTGCCTCGGGCGGGCCACACGAAGCGCGTGGCTTCAATCTTTTTGACCTGTGCTCCTGCCCTTCAGCAAAAAGGATTTCCGATGCTATCCCTGCTGCGGCAGAGGAGTAAATGGTAAAATTGAGTAGGCAGTACGTTAGTAAAATAGCGTGATGAGTATTTGGAGGGTTGGGGAAAATATTGCGATATTGGGTAAGCGATGCAGTTGAATGGGCTCCGATAGAATAAGTGTGCATCTCTATAAATTTTGTGCGCTATTGAAAATACTAAATGCATCTAGTTAATTCTTAGTTAGGTATAGATTCAAAAAAGCTCGAGAAACTAAATTAGATGCAGTTTAGGAAAGCGGATGTAACCTTTGATAAGCATAAGTGTAATATTAGTGAAGGTTTTAATAGGTTAGAAATGAGTTAGCGCAAATACTATGACTACAAATTAAATATTAAAATTTGAAACAATAAATATATGAACGCGTCTTTAAAATTAATTAAGCAACAACTTCAAAACATTCTTAAACGACTTGAATGGAGTGCGGAAAATGTAGCCTCTGGTCAAGCAACTAATTTAAAGTTAACTGGTCTTAACAATATCAGAACTGTTATCAATGATATAAAAAGCTTAAATCTTTTTAACGGTATTGTGGAGTCATTGAGCAAATCAGTTATATATACTACTGCAAGCGACCAAATGACCATTCAATTTCAAGAAGGACGTGACATAGTTGCAAATTTAACTTTACTAAAAACACTTACTACTAATTTCTTAAATGTACTTCTGACAACAGTTCCAGAAGAGGATATTAACTCAATCAATATTAAGCTTCCGCCAGTAAACGATTTTGACGAATTATCAAAAGTTTCTAGAGAGATTCATTTAGGCTTGACACAAGTAATTTACAACGATGATATAAATGGCCAAACTAAAATTATAAGTGTTGAAAATGGTTCAATTTGGTTCAATGTTTTTGTTGGGGCATCAGCTGTAACTGTAATAGCAAGTTTAGTTTGGGCATCAGCAGTAATTTTTAAGAAAATCTTAGAAGGGAAATTATTAGCTGAACAAGTTAGAGGACTTAAGGTTAGAAACGACAGCTTAGAGGACATTCTTAAAGCACAAAAGGCCGAGACTGATTTAATGATACAAGCAGAAGCAGAATATATATCGTCTGAACACTTTCGACAAAATACTCCAGAAAATATTGAGAGAATAAAGAATTCAATTACAACTTTTGCAGACCTGATCGGAAAAGGTGCAGAAATACATCCAGCACTTGTTGCACCGGAGAATGTATCTAACCTATTTCCAGATACCACTAAACTAATAGGCGTAGAATCAAAAATTAAAAGACTTGCAAACCCCGGAGATAACTAGAATTACTGGTTCATATAGGCGATCAAAAGAGTTGGTTTAAACTGCAATAATTTCATCTAGCTTGTATTTTAGAATACTTAAAGAAACGGATAAACATTTAGATTACTCCTACCCAACTGGCGCAAGTCTTCGGAACTGTGCGAAAGCAAGCGCGAGACTTGTGCCGTGTTCTACTATGCATAAGTTCGCTTAAACCGGATTTAAAATCCTTTGATAGGGCTTCCGAATTACAAATTCGGAAGAGATGATTTAAAATTAGGTATTATTGGTAGTTCGGAATAGCTGAGCTAACATCTCAAATAGTGAGACAAATTAAAAATTTAGTTACTTGTGTATGGCCATATTAATGAAGGTGTTAACAGATATAAGAGTTAAAGAATTATTACCGACATTATTGAAGCTTCCAAAACTAAATGTCGTTAAGGAAATCGACAGTGTTAACTATGGAGAAGGATTTGATATTTCCTATGAAGATTTGGAGATAAGACTTTATGACGACTTTAGGAGCGATGAGGTTGTTTCTGATACTGAATTCTTAAATGGGGAAATTAGTTGGGATCAAGCTTTTGATAAAGCTATAATTAGATTCAGGGGAAGGTCTTTTTGAGTATTGAAATTGACAGACATCACAAACAAACCAAAGAACTAAGAATGCATGCAGCTATGGCAATAGGCAGTCTATTAAAAGCTGGCAACTTTGAGTTTTCCATTCAAACATTGGGGACGGACTAGTCTACTAGATGTTCCCCAACTGGTCTTAACGTCTCGCTAAGACTAACTGTATTTTTCTTGTTAGGCCGTGGGGAGCCCCTACGACCAGCGATGGATTCGGTGTATTTTTTTTAATTTATTTGTTGAATTACTAGGTGAGAGAATTTACCAGTTAATCAAACTTTGCATTCAAATCAGCATTGAGAATCCTATTTCGAATTGAATCGTATTTTGATCCATTATATTTGTTCAAAATAGTTAGCAGTTCTTGTTGTGTGTTTTTCTTAACTCCCATTGATAGAGGGCTCAGCTCTTCAAAGAAACATTTTGTTGGGAACAACACTTTTTTACTAATAGAGCTAACTATAGCGCTTTCAGTTGTAACTTTTACACACAATTCAGGATCGTAGATAAAAAAAATAAATAAGCTGAAATCATAACTGCATTCTTCATCTCCAAAAGGCATACCTCTTTTCTTTGGATCAAGTCTTTTTTCCAATAGATCAAAGTCAACGACAAAATCCAGGTTCTTAAATTCTGAAAGTTGATTTAAAAGAAACGCCTTAGCATGCATTTGTTCTTTATTTTGAATCACTGTCTTATTAATTCGTTCATATAAGATGTTAAGAAAAACCCTTCTTTCATTAGCCTGTGAGCTTAAAGATGTTTGTACTTTTCTCATTTGGTTTTCCATATCACGAGAAAATCTCTTCTGAAAAGAAGTATCGATCATGCAATTTATCAACTCGGTTTCATAAAAGATAAAATACTCTAAATCTAAACGAGTATAATTTTTTTTAAAGTATTCAGTAAAATCTTCTTTTTTTTGAGCATTTATATTAATGCATGAAACAAAAAGAATGACAGTAAATAAGTATTTCATAATTCTTCGATTTCTTCTGACTCATCAATTATTAGGATTTTTCTAACAGTTGATACTTTAAATGCCGCTTCAATTTGATCTTGCATTTCTTTAACTTTGTTCCGTAGTTTCAAAGCAGCATTTAATGGATCAGAGTGTGGTTCTTCGCATTGTCCATCACATGGATACCTATTTGCAACCGTTGCTTTTTTAATGTTAGGTCGTAAATCATCATCTTCATATGCATCAGGGTACTTATCAAACTGTGGACTATTGTAATTAATCAAGAAGCATCCATTAGATTGATCTACCCGATTACCACAGTGCAGCTTATAACCACTATGATCTACAAGGTACAAAGTAACATAATCGAATTTCTTACTTCCACCAGAATACTCAGAGTAGCTTAAAGTGTACGTACCTGCTGGAACACGTTTGTCGGTTTGAAATGTTGTAGGCTTATCCCCCTTTTGCCTCTCCAAAATATACCCTTTATAATCAGTTCCCACAATTGTGAACTCACCCCACGTTCGATATTGATTTCGTCCTTTACGCTTATAGTGTATCACAATCTCTTCAGGGACTATAATTTCACAGTTCTTCAGGTTTTCGTACAAGACATCAGCCCTTTCTTTCAGCGCTGCATCTAATCCATTAACAAATGTTTTTTTAGTACTGCTCAGCAGGTAATCATTCACAGCTTTTGTACACGCTGATTGCAAGCCACTAACCGGATAAAATTTCTCTCTAAAAGATACAGTTTTTAATCCGTCTGCTAAAGCAGTATCGTACTTGGCATTTACAATGGCCAGCAGATTAAAGTTCTCTGTTTCAATGTTTCGCTTAATGCTATCTATTGCATGGTTAAAACTATTCTCAATCAGTTGATCGAATCGATCTATGTTTCC